>CAVYSS010000019.1:0-286688 GCA_963771195.1 uncultured Acidobacteriota bacterium | reverse complement strand
ATAGCGATGCTGACCTTCTTCCTCTCATGGACCATCATCGGATGGCTTGTTGCCATGGTGTGGGCAATTCGGAGCAAGTCCGATCCAATCGAGTTCGCAAAGCTGCACGGGCGCAGTTGAGAACTCGGGCTACCGCGTAAGCTAGAAGCTAAAGGCTAGAAGCTAGCAGCTAACCCATGACCCAGCACAGATTCGACACTCTCGCCGTCCACGTCGGCCAGCATCCCGATCCGCTCACCGGCGCCGTCAATGTTCCCGTTTACCTCACCTCCACGTTCGAGCTCACCGGCATCGGAACCGATAGAGGCTACGACTACTCGCGCGCCGGCAACCCCACCCGCGATCGCCTGGAGCAAGCGCTGGCTGCCATCGAAGGCGGCGTGTGTGGCCACGCATTCGCGTCCGGCATGGCTGCCATCTACGCGCTGGTGGCCACGCTGCACAGCGGCGATCACGTGATTTGCTCGCGCAACGTCTACGGCGGCACGGCGCGGCTCTTCAACCAGATCGTGCGCCACTATGGCATCGAGATCGAGTACGTCGACACTGCGAACCTGGACGCCGTCGCCGCCGCCATTCGACCCGCGACCAAGCTCATCCATATCGAGACGCCGACCAACCCGCTGATGGTGCTCACCGACATTGCCGCCGTCTGCCGCATCGCGCACCAGCGCGGGGTTGAGGTCAGCGTGGACAACACCTTCATGTCGCCTGCGCTGCAGAGCCCAATCGCCCTCGGCGCGGACATCGTCATGCACTCGACCACCAAGTTCCTCAACGGCCACTCTGACGGCCTCGGCGGCGCATTGATCGGAACCAGGCCGGAACACAAGGAGCGGTTCTGGCTGGTCCAGAAAGCCGCCGGCGGCATCCTCTCGCCGTTCGAGTGTTTCCTGGTCCTGCGCGGCATCAAGACCCTGCCCTTGCGCATGCGCCAGCACGAGGAGAACGGCCGCGCGGTAGCGGAGTTCCTTTCGACCCAGCCGAAAGTCAGCCGGCTCAACTATCCCGGCCTAAAATCGCATCCGCAGCACGAGCTGGCCCGGAAGCAGCAGCGCGGATTCGGCTCCATGCTCAGCCTAGATCTGGGCTCCCGCGCCGCCGCCGCCCGCTTCCTGAGCGCGCTCAAGCTGTTTCTCAATGCCGAATCGCTGGGCGGCGTTGAGTCGCTGGCGTCGCACTCCGCCACCACCACGCATGCGGCCTTGAGCGACGAAGACCGCGCCCAGGTCGGCATCACCGAAGGCCTGGTCAGGCTCTCGGTCGGAATCGAGGACAAGGACGACCTGATTGCGGACCTTGAGCAGGCCCTGGCCGCTGTCTAGCAGGTAGCGATGTGATCTGGATCACTCGTCATTGCTGAATTTATTTCTGTGGATAACTTTGTAAGTTGATTATTATAAACATAAATCACAATGTTCCACGTGGAACATTCTCGCGAATTCGCATCGGCCTCGCTCCAAACACCCGCCGCGCTTCAATGCCCCATCGCCGGCGCTCCAGCCTTCTTCGGCCTTTTCATCAAAAACGGCATGGGCACCAGGACCACGGTGATAATCACGAAGATCCAGATCACGTCCACATAGGCCAGCAGCCGCGCCTGGCGCTGCGCCATGGCGTAAATCTCGGCGCCGGCGCGGTAAATCGCGTCCGGCTGCGCGATGCCGGATCGTTGCTGAAGCGCCCCAGCCAGGCCGCCGCGCATGGCTTCAAACGGCCCGCTACCCGGCGAGGCGTTGGCTCCCAGAAACGCCAGATGGCGCTGGGTCAGCCGCGCCAGCATGGTGGTCATAAAACTGATTCCCACGCTGCCGCCCAGATTGCGGCTCAGCGCGCTCATGCCGCTGATCTCGTTGTTCTTGTGCTGCGGAATCCCGGCATAGCAAAGGGTGTTGATGGGAATGAACAGGAAGGGCAGACCCAGCGCAATGAAGGCGCGCCAGCTCACCGCCTGCCAGAAGCTGACTTCGAGGTTCAGGCTCGTGGCCATGCGGATCAGCCCAATGGTGGTGATGATGAACCCGATGGCGACCAGCTTTCGCGGATCGAACTTGGGCGCGAACATCCCCGCCAGCGGAAACAGGAACATGAGCACAATGGCGCCCGATGACACCGCCGTCCCCGCCTGCCGCGCAGTGTAGCCCATGATCTCTTGCAGGAAGAGCGGGATGAAAACCGTGGACGTGTAGAGCGAGAGGCCGACCATGAACAGCACAAGCTGGGTCATGCCGACGTTGCGCCGCATGTAGAGGCGCAGGTCGAGGACCGGATGCTCGACGTGGAATTCGCGGTAGAGAAAGCAACTGAATGCCACCACGGCGATTACGGCAAGGCTGACGATGAAGCGCGAGGAGAACCAGTCATCCTCCTGTCCCTTGTCCAGCATGATCTGGAGGGAGCCGATGGCAACGACGAGCAGGCCCAGCCCCCAGGAGTCGATGCCCTCGCGCTTTTTCCTCACCTCCGCCAGGTAAGGCGGGTCTTCCACCATGCGATTGCTCAGGTAAAGCGAGAGGATGCCCACCGGAATGTTGAGGAAGAAGATCCAGCGCCAGGAGTAGTTGTCGATGATCCATCCGCCGACGGTCGGCCCGATGGCCGGCGCCATCACCACCGCGACGCCATAAACCGCGAATGCCATGGAGCGCTTTTCCGGACGAAAGGTGTCGGCGAGAATCGCCTGCTCGCTGGGCTGCAGGCCGCCTCCGGCCGCGCCCTGGAGCACGCGGAAGAAGACCAGCGTCCCTAACGTCGGGGCCAGCCCACACAGCAGCGAGCAGACGGTGAAGAAAAACACGCACGACATGTAAAAGCGTTTGCGCCCAATGCGGTTGGCGATCCAGCCGGAGATGGGCAGCACCATGGCATTGGCCACCAGGTAACTGGTCAGCACCCAGGTGGCCTCATCCTGGGAGGCCGAGAGCGTTCCCGCAATGTGCTGCATGGCCACGTTGGCGATGGAACTGTCCAGCGCCTCCATGAACGTAGCCATGGTGACGGTCAGCGCAATGGCCCACGGGTTGGCGCGCGGGCGCCAGGTGTCATGGAAGGTAAGGGTTGCCGCCGCGGCCGCCAAGGGCTGCTCCTTCAGTGGTCAGTGGACAGTGAAAAGGGATCAGAGCTAGTTAAAGGCCGTGATAATTCTGACGGTGATTTGCTGCTTCCAGAGTAACGGATTCTCTGCTCGCTTGTCGGGGCATGTCATGCTGAATGGGTATGACTCCGCCGACTCAACCCGCAGAGGGCCTGCTTGTGCTTGGCATCGATACCTGCGGGCCTTCAGGGTCTGTTGCGCTGGCCCGGCTGGCAGATCCCGGCGTTCGCATTCTGGGCGAATCCGCGCTCGAAGGCCGCACCTACTCGGCTACGCTGGTGGCGGCGGTGGAGAATTTACTGAAGGAGCATGGCGTGGGTCTGCGCGAGATTGGCTGCGTTGTCGTGGTGAATGGCCCAGGCAGCTTCACCGGCGTGCGCGTGGGTCTGAGTGCGGCCAAGGGGCTGGCGGAAGGCGCGGGACTGCGCATGATGGCATTGAGCCGGCTGGCGGTGCTGGCGCAGAAGGCGGGAGTGGCGAACGCGGCACTCGACGCGCACCGGCATGAGGTTTACCTGCTGCTGGGCGAAAGGGAGTTTCTGGCCGGCGCCGAGGACCTGACCGCCCTTGCGCCTCCGGGCCGGGTGGGGGTGTGCGATGACGCAGCGGCGACTCTGCTGGCCGCGGCATGCCCGGCGGCAGAACTGGTGAGGGTGGCTGCACCGGGTGCGGCCGACGCGCTCCGCCTCGCCGCAGCGCGCATCGCCACGGGCAGCTTCGATGATGTGGCCCTTCTCGACGGCCATTACCTTCGCCGCTCCGATGCCGAGATCTTCGGGGAAACCGGCCGGCCGGGGAAATCAACCGGGAGTGCCGCGACATGAACGCCGAATTGCGCATCCGGGCCATGTCGCCGGCGGACATTCCCGCCGTGCTCGCGTTGGCTGAGTCCCTGGCAACCGCGCCGCATTGGCCGCAAAGCACATACGAGTTCGCGCTGAATCCGGCCAACCTGCCGGAGCGGATTGGTTTGATTGCCGATGGAGCGGACGGGGCGACGGCCGGCTTCGCCATCGCCTCCATCACCGGCTTCGAATCCGAACTGGAAACCATTGCCGTAGCGACCGTATTCCAGCGCCAGGGCGTGGCGCGGGGCCTCTTCGGGGCGCTTACCGCGCTTCTCGTCGAGCGCGACGTCCAGACCGTCTTTCTGGAGGTTCGCTCCTCCAATGAAGCGGCTCTCGAGCTTTACCGGGCATTGGGCTTCGCGGAATCGGGGCGCCGGAAGGGGTATTATGCCGATCCGCCCGAGGATGCCCTGGTTTTCCGCATCCAGCTCGGTTTGTGATGGCTTGACGGGGCGAGAGACGGTGATTTGCATCACTTTTGAAGCGTCACGGACAGAATTTCTCATCCAGGCTGGAATGGGCTCTTTTTCTCTCTTGCCAAATCCCCCACGCCGGAGCTATTTGTTAATGTTCGGAAAAATATGGAGGGCAAGATGGATGAAATTCAAGATCCGCTGAGCGAAGAAATAAATCGCCTGCACGCCGAACATCGTCGCTACGCTCAGCGGTTGGAAGAACTGGTTCACAAACCGTATCTTTCAGAAGACGAACAGCTCGAAGAAGTTCGGCTGAAAAAACTGAAGCTTCATGCCAAGGACCTCATCTACGCCCTCGAACGCCGGCAGACGGTATTGGCGTAGGCCCGCTTCGACGCGGAGGCAGCTCCGTACGGACGCGGAAAAGGTCAGGGTCGAGACCCCACAGGCGCGCAAACCAGCACGGCGCGCCCGGTGTGTCTTATCCCTGTCCTTACCCAACGTGAACAAACGTATAATCGAGAGAGCCAACTGCGCTCAAATTGGATTGAAGAATCCGGTGCGGGGGGGCTCTTTTCTGCGATGGTGCGTGACGGGTACATTTACGGTCTCAGTCTGGCGGCGATCGCCGGGGCGATTGTGTGGGTGACGGGCAGCGGATGGTGGGCGATTCCCCCGCTGGTGCTCGCTGCCTTCTTTCTGTGGTTCTTTCGCGATCCCAAACGCGCCGTTCCCACCGATCCAGGGCTGATTGTCTCTCCCGGGGACGGGCTGGTGACGGAAACCGTCACGCTATCCACTCCCAACGGCCCGCGCCAGCGCATCAGCATTTTTTTGAGCGTATTTAACGTGCACGTAAACCGTTCGCCGATTGCCGGCGGCTTGAGCCGTGTGCGCTATCAGAAAGGCAAATACCTGAACGCCATGAATCCCTTGAGCGCCGTGAGCAACGAACAGAATATCGTGACGGTGCACGGCGAAGGCATCGAGGTGACGTTCCAGCAGATTGCAGGACTGCTGGCGCGGCGGATCGTGTTTCGTTTTCGCGAGGGCGACCGGGTGGAGCGCGGCCAACGGGTGGGTTTGATCAAGTTCGGCTCACGGGTTAACGTGGTGATTCCGGCCGAAGCCGAGCTGCAGGTCAAGGTGGGCCAACGGGTCAAGGGAGGCTCCAGCGTGCTGGCGGTGATGATGGATGGCGCGGGAGCGGGTTTACAGCCGGAGCGGCTGCGCTCCGCCAGCGCCCATGCCGAGCCCGATGAAGGAGAGCTCCAGTGAACGGGCAGGATGCGCGCGCGCGAGCCCAAGCCAGGAAACGGTTGCGCCGGGGCATGTTCCTTCTGCCCTCGCTGTTTACCGTGGGTAATATTGCTGCCGGATACTTTGCCATGACCCAGACGTTTGCCGCCCTCGGCGCCGGCAGCAACGCGCAGACGCATCTCAACTGGGCATCGCTGGCCATCCTTTTCGCCATCCCCTTTGACGCCCTCGACGGCCGAATTGCGCGCATGACCAACACCACCAGCGAATTCGGCAAGGAGCTGGATTCGCTGGCCGATGTGATCACCTTTGGCGTAGCGCCGAGCCTGCTCGCCTATGTCTGGGGATTCCGGTTCCTGCCCGACTCGGTCAGCCCGTCGCTGCGCGACCATCTGCTTCATCTGGGCGCATTCTTCTGCTTTCTCTTCCTGATCGGCGGCGCAGCGCGGCTGGCGCGCTTCAACATCAGCCACGACGCCCAACCGCGGAACCCCGGCCGTCCGGATCGCAAATACTTTGTCGGCATGCCCATTCCCGCCGCGGCCGGCATAGTGGCCGCGTCGGTTCATTTCTGCGGGGCCTACCCGGTTGAATCGTGGTGGATCTCCATCATCTGGCTGGTGCTGGTGGGCGCGTGCGGTTTCCTCATGGTCAGCACCTGGCGCTTCTGGTCGGGCAAGGAGATCAACTTTTCCCGCAGTCATCCCTCGCAGATCCTGCTACTGCTGGCGGTCATGCTGTTCCTGGTGGTGCGTTACTCCCAGTTTGTGCTCTTCGCGTTCGCGCTGGTGTACATGTTCTCGGGCATCTGGGCGCGGGCGGCGTACTCCTGGTCATGGCGGCGGCGCAACCGTCCGCCGGCGGCGATTCACTCGCGGGATGCCGATCCGCGAACCCTTTAACCTGCTCGACTGAAGGAACCCCGTGTACCGGATTGCAATAGCTGGCGCATCGACCCTGCTGGGCAAAGAGCTGAAAGATGCCATCGGCGACTCGCCTTTGGCCGCGGCCACATTCACGCTGCTGGACGACGAAGCAGCGCAAGGACAGCTGGACCAGGTGGGTGACGAGATCACGTTCATCCAGCCCCTCCTTTCCGAAGCCTGGGAGAAGACCGACTTCGCCTTTTTCTGCGGCTCGCGGGAGATGACTTTGCTGCACTGGAAGGCGGCGTTGCGCGCCGGTGCAACAGTGCTGGATTTATCGGGCGCTTTGGAAGCCGAGCCGGGGGTCCTGGTGCGGGCGCCGTGGCTCGAGACCGACACTCCACCGGCAGACCTGCTGACGCCTGCCACCGTTCCGGCGCATCCGGCGGCGCTGGCGCTGGCCTTGCTGCTCGGGCGTTTGCAACAGGCTGCGCCGGTGCGAACCGTGGCCGTGACCATGCTGGCGCCGGCCAGCGAGTTCGGGCAAAGCGCCATGGACGAGCTGCACCAGCAGACCGTGAATCTGCTCAGCTTCCAGTCGCTGCCCCGCGCCATTTACGACGCCCAGGCAGCCTTCAACCTGCTTTCAGGGATGGGCGAAAGCGCGCAGATCAGCCTGCCCGAAATGGAAGCACGAATACGCCGAGATTATTCCGCGCTGGGCCGCGGACGCCTGCCTGCGCTGGCGCTTCAGACCATTGCCGCACCCGTTTTCCATGGCCACACTTTTTCGATTGCCGTAGAGCTTGAGCGGGCCGTGGAGCTTTCCACGTTGGAAGAGGCTCTGGGCGGCGAGCACGTCGATCTGGTGCTGGAGGACACGGATTCTCCCTCGAATTTGGCGGCGACCGGGCAAAGCGATGTCCTGGTGCGACTGCGTCCGGTGCAGGAGGTCCGCAATCCCCTGCAATCGTCGCGATTCTGGCTGTGGGCAGCTTCAGACAACCTGCGCCTCTCCGCCCAGAATGCGGTGGCCTGCGCGCTGGACCTTCGCCGCCTGCGGCCGCAGGGCGCGGTGCAGTAGCGCGGGCAACAGCGGCAGGCCAATGGCTAGATTGGGCCATTCCCATCACGATAGTTAGATTGGCAGCAAGGGTGCCTGCGCGTAGAATCGACGTGTTTCCCGGCCACTCCAATCGGCGATCCGATTCATGAGGCGGCGCGGCAAGATGACCGAGCAGACCAATTCGTTCTTCGTACATCCACAGGGACTCGCGGAAAGCGATCGCATCGGGGCTGGAACCCGCATCTGGGCCTTTGCTCACGTGATGCGCGGCGCCGAGGTTGGCGAGCGTTGCAACGTGGGCGAGCACGCCTTTATCGAAACCGGGGCGATTGTGGGCAACGGCGTGACCGTGAAAAACGGCGTTTCCGTGTGGTCCGGCGTGGTGGTTGAGGACGACGCATTTCTCGGTCCCCATTGCATCTTCACCAACGATCCCAATCCGCGTTCGTACATCAAGAAAGGCGCGGAGGCCCTGGTGGGAACGCGCGTGCGCCGGGGCGCCACCGTTGGTGCGGGCGCAGTGATCGTATGCGGGCATGACATTGGACGCTACGCCTTTGTTGGTGCTGGTGCGGTGGTCACTCGCAACGTGCCCGATTTTGCGCTGGTGGTCGGCAACTCGGCGCGGCAGATTGGCTGGATGTGCCTGTGCGCGCAAAAACTCCCGCTTGAGCCAAATGCCGCCAGCGGGCAACGCTGGGTTTGTCCCCCATGCGGCTCCGAGTTCGAACGGAGCGAAACCGGTTTGAAAGTGGTTTGCGACCGCTTCCGCGGCAAGGAGGAAACTCCATGACTCCCTCAGTTCCCTTTGTTGACCTGAAGGCCCAGTACGCAGCCCTTCGCACCGAAATCGACCCGGCAATCCAGGAAGTCCTGGAGGCGGCTCACTTTGTCGGCGGGCCGGTTGTGGAGCGCTTTGAGAGCGAATTTGCGGCATACTGCGGAGCAGCATTCGCCCTGGGCGTAGCCAACGGAACCGAAGCTATCTCGCTGGCGCTGCGCGCGGCAGGTCTCGGCCCGGGCGATGAAGTGCTGGTGCCGGCGAACTCGTTTTTTGCAAGCGCAGAGGCCGTTTCGAACATCGGAGCCGCTCCTGTTTTTGTGGACGCGGATCCTGAGACATTCTTGATGGATCCGGATTCCGCTGCAGCTGCCATTACGCCCCGCACGCGGGCCATTCTTCCCGTTCATCTCTACGGGCGCGCATTGGATATGCGTCCTTTCGTGGAACTTGCCGCCGTGCACAATCTCACCATCGTGGAGGATTGCGCGCAGGCCCACGGCGCGGTTTTCGCCAAAGAAACCATCGGATCTTCGGGCCGCCTTACCTGCTATAGCTTTTATCCCGGCAAAAACCTGGGGGCTTATGGAGACGGCGGGGCCATCACCACCAATGATCCCGAATTGCGCCGCGTGCTGCTCGAGCTCCGCGAACACGGCAGCCCGCGCAAATACGAACACGCCCGCGTCGGCTATAACTCCCGTCTGGACACGCTGCAGGCAGCGGTGCTATCGGTCAAGCTGCGCCATCTGCCGGATTGGAATTCGGCGCGGCGCCGTCATGCGGAAACGTATGCGGAGGCGCTCGAAGGATCGCCGATCCTGCCGCCCGAGCTGCCCCCGCCAGGCCAGCATGTCTTTCATCTTTTCGTGGTGCGCTGCAGTCTCAGGGATCGGTTGCAGAAGTTTCTCGCCGAGCGGGGTATTGCCACCGGTATTCATTACCCCACTCCCCTGCACCTCACCGAGGCCTATCAGCGTCTTGGCGCGCCCGGCCCGGGCTCGCTTCCTGTGGCGGAAACAATGGCCGGCGAGATTCTGTCGCTGCCCATGTACGCGGAATTGAGCCCGGACCAGATGCGACACACGATCGAGGCAATTCACCAGTTTGTTCGCAGCGAATCCCCCGCCGCGCCATCCCTGCCACGAACGTGTCATAGCGCCGCGCGCAGCTAAACCGTATCATCGCAAAACGAGTTCCTTCAGGTCAGTGGAACCCCTGCTTCGCTGCAAAGGCAATCGCCGCAACTTGAATTGAGCGCCCTGCGAGACCGACTCGTACTCGGGTGAATTCTGCCGGTTCGCAAGACCAGATTCCCCAAGTAACCCGAAGAACATTACCTAGGATTGCAAGGATTCCGCGGCAGTTTTTGGAAGGCAACGATTTTATGTGTTCATTTCTCTCCCGCAACGTTAATATGGACGCAAATAAGCACTTTGCAGTTTCTCCTATGGCTGATACAGAGGAAGCACCACGGCCTTATCCAGTCAATGCGTCCGAACGATCGACGGGCATGAGGCTTACATCAGAACCCAACGTGCACCGGCGGTGCCGTTCTATGAGCACCACCTGGGCCCCGCAACAACGAGGTTGTCGAACGCTGCAGTCCATGAGATTAAAGTCCATGCTTGCGGCAAGGTTGAGCACTTTTGACTGTTTGTTGATTAGGCCTTGGAGGTAGTGCCAGCATGGCCACCGTTCATTATTCTCAAGCTACCGATAGAAATACAGCTTTCACGGCCATTTCCCGGAATCGAGCAGGATCCCGAGCCGGGCAGCCGGAGACTTCGAAGCTTTGGATTTCCCTCGACATCGTTACCGTGCTCGTTGCCTCCCTGCTTTCGTGGGTCATCTTTCGATCCATACATGGCTCCTCGGGTGTGTTCGCGTGGCGCCTCGATGGCACCCTCGCGAATACCGGCCGGACGCTGATGGTTCCTTTGGGCGTCTTCGTTGTCTCCCTCATTCTGGTCAGCCGGCATCTGCATCTTTATTCGCCCGACCGCATCAACGGTCATCTTCACGAACAAAGGCTCACCGTGCAGGCCTGTCTCACCGCGGGGCTCCTTGTTCTGGGGACGATGTATTTATCCCACATTCTGGAGGTTTCGCGCGGCCTTCTGTTGATCCTGCTTGCTATTATCACGTTCCTCCTGTGCCTGCGCCGCTTTATCCATCGCTTCGTATTGCACAGGCGCCATTTGGCCGGGTTGGCCAACCGGCACATCCTCGTGGTCGGTTCGCTTCCTGAAGCAGGGGCGGTGAAGCAACACCTTGAAACCCTGCGCAGCTTTGGTATCCAGGTGCAGGGAATCGTCTCCCTTCCCGCCTCTGGGGAACGGGTCAGCGAAGAAGAATTCAGCCGCATTTTTGATATGGCGAGCGCCAAATTCGTTGACGAAATCTATCTGGTCAACCCCTACCAGCCGGGAATCGCGAGAGAGATGCTGCGATGGGCTCGCGCCTATGAGATTGACCTTCGCATCGTACCCAACCTGTACGATGGACTGACCTGGAATCGGTCCATGGAATACGTGGGCCAGTTTCCCACGTTCTCCTTGCATCGCGCCAGAATCCCCGAGTTCTCACTGTTCCTCAAGCAAACGATGGATTTCGTGCTTGCGGTTATATTTCTGGCGATCTGCGCCGTTCCCATGCTGCTGATCGCCATCTGGATCAAATTGGACTCGAGAGGCCCGATCTTCTACCGGTCCGACCGCGTGGGCCGCAAGGGGCGGATCTTTAAATGCACCAAGTTCCGCACCATGATCCCGGACGCTGATCGGAAGCTGGCCGAGTTGATGCCTTTGAATGAGCGGAATGGAATCCTGTTCAAGCTCTCGAACGATCCGCGCATTACGCGCCTTGGCCGATTTCTCCGCAAGTACTCGCTGGACGAGCTGCCGCAGTTATTCGATGTGCTGCGCGGCGAGATGAGCATTGTGGGGCCGCGGCCGCCGGTTGCGAGCGAAGTGAGGCAGTACGAAGCGCAGCATCTGCGCCGTCTTGAAGTCACCCCGGGAATCACGGGACTGTGGCAGGTGCAGGCGAGGCAGGATCCCAGCTTCGACAGTTACATTTCGCTCGACCTCGCCTATATCGAGAGCTGGAGCATCTGGCTTGATTTGAAAATAATGGCTCGGACGGTCGGTGTGGTTCTGGCGGGCACCGGCTCCTGAAGAAAGCGGTGCTTTGGAGAGACGAACATAAACAGGCCGAAGCCCACCTGTTCCTTGGTCCCCACTTTTTCACGCCTCGAAATCCAGCTCCACCGGCTCGATCAGCGGCAAAAGCCACTCCAGCAGCTTCAGGTGCGCCGGATGGGTCGCGTAGGCATCGCAGGCGGCGCGGTCGGTGAAGGTCATCAAGCCTGCGAATTCGTAGCCCTGACCGCGCGGGGACTCATTGGGGCCGGCGTGCACGTCGATCAGGCCGGGAATGTGGCTGCGGAAGGCAACAATTTCGCGCGCGGCGCGGGCCTTATCCGCGTCTGTTGCCTCAGGCTTCCAGCGAAAACCGAAGATGTGAATGAACACGATGGTGACCTCGTGGGTGCAGGATTGCGTCGGTGATCGTCGTGGGAGGCAGTCTGCTAATAATCGCCCGCCGCATGAGCGCTCATGCCGGAAAAGATACGCCATGTTCCGTCGCTGTCGCGATGCCAGGTGTGAAGGATGCGGGAGACTTCGCTCAGCTCCTTGCCGCCCTGATTTGACCATGTGGCGTGCACACGATAAGTGGTAGTGGCCATGTCGCCTGAGACCTGCACAGTGAGGCGCTCGAGCGAGTAGCTGCTGAGGCGCTCGCCTTTGCCCGCATGCGTGGTGATCCAGTCAGTGATGTGGGCCTTGCGCGCGGGATCGGCGCTCCAGGAGGGCCAGCCGAGAAAGTCGTCGCGCCAGAGTGCGCGGTAAGCGACGAGGTCGGCGGCCTGAACGGTTTTCCAGTAAGTGACTTCGCGGGCCCAGACAACGTCCTGGGTGGCGCTGGGCGGCTGCGCGGTGGAAAGAGCGGGTACAAGCAGCAGGGAAACGATGAAGAGACTTGCGATACGTTTCACGAGGCCTCCGGTGGGGGATTCAGGATAGCAGGCGACTGCAGGCAGGCGTCGCGCTACTCGCCGAGGGCGAACGTGCGGGCGGAGGCGAGGAGTTTCTGCACGCGTTCCGGTGAAGTGGATTCGGTGTAAATGCGCATCAGAGGCTCGGTGCCGCTGGCGCGCAGAAGTATCCACGTCTCCGCCGCGTTCGGTTTGGTCGCGGCCTCCGGGTTGTCGAGATAGAACTTTACCCCGTCCAGCGTCTCCTGGCGCAGGATCTTCATGCCGTCGAAGCCGGTCTGGCCGGCCTCGAGCGCGCGGGCGCGGGCAATGGCTGCCTTCTTTTGCTCGTCCGGAATATGCAGATCGATGCGGCCATAATGATGCTCGCCGTACTCCTGCTGCAGGGCGGCCACGAGCTGGCCCAGCGTTTTGCCCTCCTCTGCCATCACGTTGGCCAGCAGCAGGGCGTTGAGCAGACCGTCGCGCTCCGGCAGGTGACGCTGGAAACCGATGCCGCCGGATTCCTCGCCGCCCATGACGATCTCGCGCTCCAGCATGTAATCGCAGACGAATTTGAAGCCGATTCCGTGCTCCAGCAGCTCGCGACCGTACTTTTTGCAGATACGATCCAGCATTTTTGTGGTGTTAAAGGCGCGCGTGACCGCGCCGGGCCAGCCCTTGCGCCGCAGAACCCAGTCCAGCAAGACCGAGTAGATCTTGTGCGGGTCGACGAAATTGCCATACTCGTCGGTGGCGCCGATGCGGTCGGCATCGCCATCGGTACACAGGCCGGCGTGGCAGTGGTTGGCGACGACAGCTTCGCCCAGGGCGCGGATGTGCGGCTCAATAGGCTCGGGATTGATGCCGGGGAAGAGCGGATCAGGGTTGCTGCGGATCTGGACGTGATCGACGCCGAGGCGCTGAAAGATATCGGAGAGGATGGTCCCGCCGGCTCCATACATTGAGTCGATGGCGAACTTCATGCCGGAGCGCGCGATCAGGTCGAGGTCGGCGAAGCTCTCGATGGCATTGAGGTAGTCGGGGAGAAAGTCGAACTCGGTGATGGCGGCAGGCTGGGCGGCTTTGGTCACTGGCGCGCCGAGGAACGTCTCAATTTCTGCGATCATGGAGGGCTTTCCCGAGCCGCCGTACCATCCCTTGTATTTCACGCCGTTCCACTGCGCCGGGTTGTGCGAGGAGGTGATCATGATGCCGCCGGCCGCGCCCTGATGGCGCACGCCGTAGCTGAGGGCCGGGGTGGGCGTGATGTCGTGGGCCAGGCGCACGGGGATGCCGGTGTCGGCAACAACTTCGGCGCAGGCGCGGGCGAAGGCTTTCGAACCGAAGCGGGTATCGTAGCCGATGCAGATGCCACGGGCCGGGTCTTCCTGATCGGAACCGCGGTGGGCGTGGAGATATGCGGCGATGGCCGCCGCGGCGGTGCGGACGTTGGCGAAGGTAAAGTCGTCGGCAATGACGCCACGCCAGCCGTCGGTGCCAAACTTGATCTGCGGATGGGGCATGCGGAGGGTCGTGCTCCTTGTGAATAGAACAGTGTAATCAATGCGAAGGCGAAGATGCTGCGGAGTGCCCCGGGGCGGGCGCACAGAAGATCAGGATGCAGCCGTTTTTCCCGGAGACACGCGGTTCTTCATTGGAGGGATGTAGTGGAAGCGGACCAGGTAGATGTTCTCGCCGGGGCCGTGCTTGGCCACCTTGAGCAGATCGATGACGCCGAGAAAGCCGGATTCGCGGGCCAATTCCGGAGTGATGTCGGGAAAGCCGATAGAGGTGATGGAGTCGATCTCGATTTCACCCTCCTCCATGCGGTACCGGTGCCCGACTTTGACATGGGGGCTCTTCCAGATGCGCACGCTGACGGTGATGCGGCCGGAGCGGACGCCCTCGCGAAGACGCTTGGTGAAAACCATGGCGCGATTATCTCCCAGCAGCCATCCCGGGTCCCTCCGCCGCGGCGGACGCAGGACCCTTCGGCAAGCTCAGAGCAGGCTCCGGTGCACCCAAGTCCAAGAGGGCAATTACAAAATCACATGGACATGGCGCTAGATCAAGTCCGTGCGGTCGCTGAGGCTAAGTTCCTTGACTACCTTGCCCACATCCTGGGAGTGCTCGCGGTCGACGATGAGCAGGGCGTCCTCGGTGTCCACGATGACCAGGTTCTGCACGCCGACCAGGGCCACGTATTTGCGCGGGCTGTAGATGTAGTTGTTGGCGGCGTCGATCGAGATGTGCCCGTCGGTATCGGCCACGTTGCCGTCGCCGTCGCCGCGCAGCCGGGTCTCCGTCTGGTACTCGTAGAGCGAGGCCCAGGAGCCGAGGTCGTTCCAGGCAAACTCAGCCGGCAGGCAGTAGAGATTGGAGAGGTGCTCGCCCTTGGCCGAGCGCGGCTCGAGCACGGCGTAATCCACGGAGATGTTCTCGCATTTTGGATACAGCTCGCGGAAGATCTCGTCGAACTGCGGCGTGCCCCAGGCTTCGGCAATGGACTCAAGCAGGGGCGCGGTTTCCGGCACGTGCTCGCGTACGGCGTTGGCCAGGGTGCCGGCAGACCAAAGGAAAATTCCGGAGTTCCAGTAGTAATTGCCGGCGGCCACAAACTCCTGGGCGCGGTTCAAGTTGGGTTTCTCAATGAAACGGCGCACGTGGAGGGCGGTGTCGTCGCGGGTGTAGTCGCCGGTTTCAATGTAGCCGTAGCCGGTTTCAGGGCGGGTGGGCTCGATGCCGAGCACGACCATATTTTCCCCAGCGGCGGCGACCTGGATGCCCTTCTGAAGGGCTTTGAGGAAGCGTGGCTCGTCGGCGATGACGTGGTCGGAAGGAAACACGCCTAAGACGGCCTCAGGGTTCTGGCGCTCGATGAGGAACGCGGCCAGGCCACAGGCGGGCGCGGTGTTGCGAGCCACCGGCTCCTGGATAATCTGGTTCTCAGGCACGCCCTTGAGCTGGTCGGCGATCTCGTGGGCGAGGAACTCGTTTGTAATGACCCAGGTGTGGTTGAGGCCGGCCAGAGGCTTAAGGCGCTCAACGGTCTGCTGAATCATGGAACGTTCGCCATCGAGGGCCAGGACCTGCTTGGCGCGGGCGCGGCGGGAACGCGGCCAGAACCGGGTACCGCTGCCGCCGGCCAGAATCACGGGACGAAAATCGACTCGCTTCGTCATGAGAGACACATCCTACCCGATAAAACCGTGGATTGAACAGTGATGGCGGTTACACCTGAGGACACTTCAACCCCGGGGCTTCCCGCAGGAGGAAGAATCTCAATGATTTCAGGCCAGCTTGCCCAGAAATTCCGCCAGGCGGCGCGTGCCCTCGTCGATGCTCTGGCGAGTGACCGGATAAGACAGCCGGATGTGCTCGCCGGTGCCGAAGGCTTCGCCGGGGACGGTCACGACGTGGGCTTCATGAAGCAGGCGGGTGGCGAGCTCGGTTGCGGTGTGGATGCCGCCCTTGCCCAGGAATGAGGAGATATTGGGGTATACGTAGAAGGCGCCCTCAGGCCTGGTGCAGGTGACGCCGGGAATTTCACCCAGGCGCGCCAGCGTGTGGTCGCGCAGTTCTACGAACTCGGCCCGGAACTCGGCCACGCACTCCTGCGAGCCGGAGAGCGCCGCAATGGCCGCTTTCTGCACGATGGATGTGGCGTTCGAGGTCTGCTGGGACTGGAGCTTGGACAGGTTGGCCACGATGGGCTTGGGCGCCATGGCGAAACCCGCACGCCAGCCGGTCATGGAGTACGTTTTGGAGAGCGAACCGAGAACGACCATGTGCTCCTTGGCCCAGGTGAACGAGCCGGCGGAGACGGGCTTGCCCACGTAGGTGAGATAGGCGTAGCACTCGTCCAGGAGCAGGTAGATGCCGCGCTCATGGGCAACCCGGACGATGTGCTCCAGATCCTCCGCGGAGACGATTGAGCCGGCGGGGTTGGAGGGCGAGTTGAGGATGATGGCCTTGGTGCGCGGGGTGATGGCGCGCTCAATGGCCTGGGCGGTGATGCGAAAGTTCTCCGTCTCGGAGGTCTCAAGGAAGATGACCTTGCCGCCGGCGTACTGGACTATGTCTTTGAAGCTGACCCAGTAGGGGACGGGCAGGATCACCTCGTCGCCGTGATCGACCAGGACCTGCACGGCGTTGAACAGGGCGTGCTTTTCGCCGGTGGTGAAGATGGCCTCGTCGACGGAGTAGTCGGAGCCGAAATCGCAGGCATGGCGCTCGACGATGGCCTTGCGCACGTCGGGGATACCGGGGACGACGGTGTAGCGGGTGAAATTGGCCTCGATGGCGGCAATGGCGGCGTCCTTGATGTGGCGAGGAGTGGCGAAGTGGGGCTCGCCAGCGCCGAAATCGACAAGATTGGCGCCCTTGGCGCGCAGCTTGGCGGCCTCGGCGGCCACCGCCATGGTGGCGGAAACTTCAATGCGGCCAATGCGGTCGGCAAAGACTTTCTGAGGAGCGGCAACGGTCGTCGTCATGCTTCAATCTTCGCAGATTTTGGCCTCCGGGCAAACCACAAGGAGGTGAATCGGCGCGCTTTTTCGCAGGAATGGAAATGGATGCGAGCCTGTGAACGCTTTGAGAGCCGGAGTGCAGGGAAGTATTCTGGAGTCCCGAATTGACCCGGAGGTCCCCTTGATCCGTAATCGCATTGCCCCAGCATGGCTTTGCTTGGCGTTGCTTTGGAGCGCGCCTGTTGTTTTCACGTCTGTTCCGGCGGCGGGGCAGGAAGTCACCGCAGCTCAGTTGCAGGCGTTGGCCGGCGAGTACACCAATCCCGCTGAGCCGGATACGCCGTGGAGCTTTTACCCGCAGAATGGGAAGCTGGTGTGGGAGTCGGAGCGGCGCGTGCCCACGGAGCTGAAGGCGATTGCAGCGACGGAATTCGGGATTCCCGATTCCAAAGCCACGTTCAAGTTCAGCGTGGACGCATCGGAGAAAGCGAGCATGGTGGATTCCGCGGACCCGGGGACGACTTACCAGCGGACGGGCCCGCCGGTGCACCACACCTTCCATGATTACCAGCGCGCCGAGGTGATGATTCCCATGCGCGACGGGATCAAGCTGCACGCGGTGATCCTGAAACCGGCCGATATCCCCACGCCGCTGCCGTTCCTGATTGAGCGGACGCCGTACGGAGTGGACTGGGCCAGCCGGGCGCAGTTCTCTGCAGGGTGGCCGGAACTGGCGCGCGACGGCTACATTTACGTGGCCGAGGACATCCGCGGGCGCTTCAAGAGCGAAGGCGAGTTTGTGATGATGCGGCCGATGACCGATCACAGCAATCCCAAGAATGTGGACGAAAGCACCGACGCCTACGACACGGTGGCGTGGCTGCTCAAAAACGTGCCGGGCAACAACGGGCGAGCGGGATTTGAGGGGACGAGCTACCCCGGGTTCCTGACCATGGCGGCGGGGATCGATCCGCACCCGGCAGTGAAGGCAATCTCGCCGCAGGCGCCAATGATCGACGTGTGGGTGGGCGACGACTTCTTCCACAATGGCGCCTTCCGGCAAACCTATGGCTACGACTACGTGATGGCGATGGAGTCGAGCAAAGAGACGTCGGAGGTCAGCTACGGCAAGGACAAGGACGGCAAGCCCGTCGACGGATACGACTACTTCATGGAGCGGGGAAGCTTCGACCAGGACGTGAAGCAGTCGGGCTCGAAGATGCTGCCGACGTGGAAGCTGTTCCTGGAGCATCCTGCGTACGACTCGACCTGGTCGTCGCGCGGAGTGGAGCACTGGCTGAACGCGGTGACGGTGCCGACGCTGAGCGTGGGCGGCTACTACGACCAGGAGGACATGTGGGGGCCACAGGAGGAGTACGCCAAGCTGGAGCCGCATGATACCAAGCACGAGAACTATTTGGTGCTGGGGCCGTGGCGGCATGGGTCTTGGGGATCGACCACGCGGCACCTGGGCAACCTGCAATATGGCGAGCCGATCGGCAAGGAATTCCGGACGCAGATTGAGGCCAAGTTCTTCGGCCACTATCTGAAGGACGAGCCGGGATGGGATCTGGAGGATACGGCGAGCTTCCAGACGGGCTCAAACAAGTGGATGCGCTATGGGCATTTTCCGCCGGAGGCCGCGGAGCCCACTCCGCTGCACCTGGAGGGCGTTGGCAAGGCGACCTGGGACGATGTGAAGACGGCCACAAAGACGGAGTACGTGAGCGATCCGGCCAACCCGGTGCCATATCGCCACCGGCCCATCCAACCGACCTACGGGCCGGGCTCGCAATGGTACGACTGGCTGGCCGAGGACCAGCGTTTTGTTACCGATCGCAAGGACGTGGCCGTGTGGAAGCTGCCGGTGCTGAAGAAGGACCTGATCGTGACCGGCGACGTGGTGGCGGATATTTTTGCTTCGACCACGGGCACGGACAACGACATGGTGGTGAAGCTGATCGACGAATACCCGGACAACGATGCCGATCCGACGATGCGCGGCTACGAGCTGATGACCAATGCGGAGATTTTCCGCGGGCGGTATCTGGATGGCTACGACCGGCCGCGGGCCATCCGCGCGGACCAGGCGCGCGAGTACAAGTTCAGCCTCCACGACGTGGACCACGTCTTCAAGGCGGGGCACACCATCATGGTGGAGATCCAGAGCACGTGGTTCCCGCTCTACGATCGCAACCCGCAGACGTTTGTGCCCAACATCATGCTGGCGAAGCCCGGCGACTATAAAGAGGCGACGATCACGATTTACTCAGACCCGCAGCATGATTCGAATTTGCAGGTGCCGCTGATGGACCAGTGCGCCGCGGTGGCGTGCTTCTAAGGCAGGTCGAGCCGATACATTAACCAGTCATTTTGCATGGAGATTTCGCTGTGAGGCGAACTCCAGCAATTCCACTGGAGCTCCATGGTCCAGAATCATCGCCACCATCACGCCCTTGCTGGGGCTGTTGGGCGGAATCAGGATTTCCTGTCCCACGAGCGCGGCTGCCAGGTCGTCCACTTCGAAAGCGACGTGCGCGACGGTCTTGATCACCTCCGGGTAGGGCGCATCCGGGTCGAACCTCATCCACTGAACGCCGCATGGGCTGGTTTCAAATGCGGCAACGTGAATGCCCAGGCGCGTGACGTGTATCTCATCAGGGCGCGGGGTCTGGGTGGGAATTCCGATATGGTGGTAGCGCCAGCCATAGCGGGCGGTCGCAGCCGGAGGCTCGTCGCCGTTGCGCAAGTGCTGCTGCGCCGATCTCGTCCCATCATTCATGTCCCGATTCATCGCGTTTCTCCCTATACAACAATCGGTGCACGCAATTTCCGATTCCGAGAATGTCCAATAGTTTAGAATAAGAACAGGCTTATGACATTTCACCAGCCCATCCCGGCTCTCCTCTAGCGGCGCCCGCCGCACATACTGTTCTGCGCCCATTTTCCCAACTGAAATTCTGAAACGAGACGAAGAATGCCCGCGCGAATGTGGGCGGCAAGAGGTTTTGACATGCTGGATCGACTGGAACAGATGGAGCAGCGCTACAACGATCTGCAATCGCAATTCGCGCTGCCGGAAGTTTTGAGTGACCACGAGAAATACTCGAAGATTGGAAAGGCGCTGCGCGAGATCGAGACTCCGGTGGAGAAGTTCCGCGAGCTGAAGCAAATGCGGAAGGGTTTAGCCGATGCGAAGACCATGCTCACTGAGACAGATCCCGACCTGCGCGCGATGGCGCAGGAAGAGATTGCCGCGCTGGAGCCGAAGGCCGCCGCGCTCGAAGAAGAGCTCAAGATCCTGCTGCTGCCCAGGGACCCCAACGACGAGAAGAACGTCATTCTCGAAATCCGCGCGGGCACGGGCGGCGACGAGGCCTCGTTGTTCGCGGCCGAGATATTCCGCATGTATACGCGCTTTGCCGAGCAGCATCGATGGAAGGTGGAGGTGATGTCGGTGTCGGAGTCGGGCGTGGGCGGCACCAAGGAAGTGATCGCCATCATCGAAGGCGCCCGCGTGTATTCGCAGCTCAAGTATGAGAGCGGCGTGCACCGCGTGCAGCGGGTGCCGGAAACGGAGACGCAGGGCCGCGTGCACACATCGGCGATCACGGTGGCCGTGCTGCCCGAAGCAGAGGAAGTGGACATCAAGATCGAGGCCAAGGACATCCGCATCGACACGTTCTGCTCGTCGGGCCCGGGCGGGCAAAGCGTGAATACGACCTACTCCGCGGTGAGAATCACGCACCTGCCCACCAATACTGTAGTCAGTTGCCAGGATGAGAAGTCGCAGATCAAGAATCGCGAGAAGGGTATGCGCGTGCTGCGTTCGCGGCTGTATGAGATGGAGATGGAGAAGCAGAACGCGGAACTGGCGGCGGCGCGCAAGTCGCAGGTGGGCTCCGGCGATCGCAGCGAGAAGATCCGCACCTATAACTTCCCCCAGAACCGGGTCACGGACCATCGCATCGGGCTTACGCTGCACCAGCTTGACCTGGTGATGGAGGGCCGGCTGCAACCGATTGTGGATGCGCTGATCGCGCACTTCCAGGCAGAGCAACTGAAGGCGGAAACGCAGGCGGCGTGATGACTCTGGAAGAGTGGCTGCGCAATGGGGAGACGCGGCTGCGCGCCGGACCGCATCCCGAGCGCGCGCGGCGGGATGCCGAACTATTGTTGCGCCATCTTCTGAAGCTGGAACGCGCGGCGCTGCTGGTGCGGTGGAAGGAAATCCTGGACGGGAGAGAGTCCGCGCACCTTCAGGAACTGCTGCAGCGGCGGCTGGCTGGCGAGCCCATTCAATATATCACCGGCGAGGCGGAGTTCTACGGCCTGCCCTTGCGAGTCTCGCGCGACGTGTTGGTTCCGCGGCCCGAGACCGAGCATGTCGTAGAGAAGGCTGTCGCGCTGGCCCGAGAGTTCTCGCGCCCGCAAATTGTGGACGTCGGAACAGGTTCGGGGGCGATTGCGCTGGCCCTGGCGCATCAGCTACCGCAGGCCGGCGTGACGGCCATCGATGTTTCAGAGCCGGCCCTCGAAATCGCGCGGGAGAATGCTCGCCGCAACGGCCTTTCCGATCGCATCCGCTTTACCCGCGGCGATCTGCTTGCGCCCGTCGCCGGCGAGCAGTTTGACTTGATTGTCTCCAATCCGCCTTATGTGGCCACATCGGAGCGCGACACCCTGGACGTGGAGGTGCGTGACTACGAGCCGCCGATTGCGCTCTTCGCCGGCGAGGATGGGTTGTCAATCCATCGCCGCCTGATTTGGCAAGCGCGCGATGTGCTTGTTTCTTGCGGATTCATCGTCCTGGAGATTGGCTACAACCAGGGGGACGCGGTCGGTGCACTGCTGCTGGCTGAGGGTTTTGAGTGCGTCGAATTCACACCCGATCTGCAGGGCATTCCGCGCGTGGCATCGGCGCGGCGGACCAACGATTAAGCATGATTCGGCGTATCCGATTGACACGCGGCTTGTCGCGTCTTTATGGTTGCGCAAGTTCCCAGTACCGGAGCACAGATGAAGCCGCGCGCTATCCTCACTGACAGTCACTTCCTCATTCCGCTCGCAGTGTTTTTGTTTGGCGTGGCGCTGCTCGTTGCCATGCACTGAGCCCACCCGCTTTCCCGCGACAGGAAAGGACACGCCGATGAGCACACAGCCTGAGACCGCGCCGGCCCTGCGGATTGCGTCGCGTCACGGGCTGGGCGTGCTCTGCGGCATCGGCGCGGGCGTGTGGCTGGGCGCGGCGGAAGCGCCAACCAAGCTGGTGAATGCCGGCCTGTCGCCGTACGCGGTCTCATTGTGCATGGTGGCGGGCGTATTCGTCGCGCGCTGGAGCGTGCCCACGCTGCTCAAAGGGACGCGCGCGGTTTTTCGCGATCTGGGCGCTAATCGGCAACTGATTCCATTTGCAGTGCTGGCCGGCATGCTGTGGGCCGTTGCCAACACGCTCACCGTATTCGCGATTCGCGATGTGGGCCTGGCCATTGCTTTTCCGCTGTGGAACACCAATTCGCTCGTCGGCATCCTTTGGGGGCGGCTGCTCTTCGGTGAGCTGAAGGGCGCTGGCGCGCGCAATGTGCTGAAGGTGGTGCTGGGCGCGACGGCGATTGTGGCCGCCGCGGTCATGCTCGGATTCAGCACCATCAATCTGGGCGGCGCGCACGCGAATCATGCCACCGGCGGCATCCTGGCCGCATGCGGCGCAAGCCTGCTGTGGGGATCGATGTACATTCCCTACCGCAAAGCCTATTTGAGCGGCATGAATCCGCTCTCGTTTGTCACCATCTTCACCGTGGGCGAGCTCGCCACCATGTTAGCGCTAGTGCTTGGCGTTCGATGGCGGCGTCCATGCGGCGGTGTTTCACTCACCGGCAGTTATGCCGATGCTCTTTTGGCTGTTTCTTGGCGGATTCGTCTGGGTTGTCGGCGACATCTTCCAGCAGTTTGCCACCAAGTATCTCGGCATCGGGCGCGGCATTCCGCTCTCGAACACCAACCAGCTGTGGGGCCTGGCCTGGGGCGCGCTGGTCTTCGGCGAACTCGCGCACGCCGACGAGGCGCACCGGCTGCTCGTTATCGCCGGATCAGTGGCGATGATCGCGGGCGCCATCGCCGTCAGCTCGGCGGTCGCCACGGAACGCGAGAGCGCGTCAACCTCCGCGGCCATCCGGCGAGAGTGCGACCGCTACGGCCTGGAGCATGCCGAAGTGGTGCGCGTTTTTCACGGCGACGCACCGCGCGACGCCGGCAGGCGCGAGTGGTGGGACTGGTTGATCCTTGCCGGTGCAGCGGGCGTGTTCGTGTTGTTGGGAATGAAGGCTCGTATGCCCGCGTTACATATGAATCTTGCATGGGCAGGCGTGCTTGCCGTGGTGCTTGTGGCCAGCGCGGCTGTGTGCGCTTGGGGACTCTGGAAGACCACGCGCTTCTCCTGAGCCCCTTACAATAACGCCTATGTCCAATGTGCCGATGGTGGATGTGGTGGGAGTGGGCCTGAACGCCACCGACACGCTGATTCCGCTCGACCGCTTTCCTGAGCGCGGCTCCAAGACCGAATACGCTCACGCATCCGTGATGCCCGGCGGCCAGGCAGCCAGCACCATGGTGGCCTGCTGCGCGTGGGGACTGTCAGTGCGCTACGTAGGCAAGATCGGCGATGACGATGCAGGCCGCCTGCACCGGCGCGAGTTTGCGCGCGTGGGCGTGGACGCGCGGCTTATTGAAGTGACGGACGCAGCGAGTCCGCAGTCGCTCATCCTGATCGATGGCGGAGGCGAGCGTACTGTGCTCTGCCGCCGCGATGAACGATTGCTGCTGCAGAACGACGATCTGGATCGCGAATGGATTGTGAATGCGCGCGCGCTGCACGTGGACGGCTACGAAACCGCGGCGGCCACGCAGGCGGCGCAGTGGGCGCGTGAGGCTGGCGTGCCAGTCATCGCCGATCTCGACGAAATCTACGACGGCGTACGCGAACTGGTGCGCAACGTCGATTACCTAATCGTGAGCCGTGACTTTCCCGTCCGGCTGACCGCCGAGCGCGCCCTGCCCGAAGCACTCAAGGCCATGCGCGAGAAATACGGCTGCAGGCTGGCCGCGGCCACGTTGGGGCAGGATGGTGTGCTGGCGTGGGATGGCGCGCAGCTTGTGCATCGCGCCGCTTACCGAGTGAACGTAGTGGACACCACCGGCGCCGGCGACATCTTCCACGCCGGCTTCATCTACGGTTTGCTGCAGGGCTGGCCGCTGGAGCGCCAGCTCGATTTCGCTTGCGCCGCCGCCGCGCTCAACTGCGCATGCCAGGGGGCGAGAGGAGGAATCCGCGGCGTGGATGACGTGAAGCAGTTGATGGCAACCACGGCGCGCTATCAAGTTCGAGATGCGTACGCGGTACGCTGAAATGTCTTCGCGAACTCAGAAGCCGTTTTGAGGCCGCGCTTTCAATGAACGCCGAGGACGCTGCAGGGGACATTTTGCGCGACGGTGTAGACGGTGCTCCACAGGCGCGTAACAAGGTTCTGGCGGCGATGAATACCGATCACGAGCAGATCGATTTTGTGGTCGCGCACGAACTTCACGATGCAATCCACTTCCTGCCCGTCAATCGCATGCGTGACAAGCTCGATGCCTTCCTTTGCAGCAGCCGCGCGCGCGTCGGCCTGCAGTTGTTCGTAGAATCTGGACCTATCGTTTTCAAGCACCACCTGAACGGATGCGTCGGCGGCAGTGCCGAACGCCGTGTAGGCGGGAAGACTTTCCATGACCGTGATGGTTTGCACGCGGGCGCCGAGGCATTTGGTAAGACCGAGTGCCACGGTGAGAGCGCGGCGTGCTTCGGGCGACTCGTCATAGGCCACGGCAATGTTCGTGAACATCTTCCCCTCGATTCCTCTGCCAGCTTGGATTCCGGGACAGTGAAAGCAGATTCAAAACCCCGGGAAAATCGCCCGCGCCGGTTCTTACCACTGGGACGACTGACGACTCCGGCCACTGTTGTTCCTTGGCGTTTTTCGTCATGGAAAAGTTCCCGTGTGCATCGGCAGAAAGTGGGCACACGAACTATGGAACCGCTCTAGAATCCTGCCGGCCGCTCCCCCATCACGTTGAACGCCGCCTCCAGCGCCATCCCGGCCTGGCACAGCTTTCCCTCTTCAAACAGTCTCCCAATCAGCGTCGCCCCGTGCGGCACCCGGCGCGGCGGCGAGAACTTCCCCAGCGGATGCGCCGGATCGGGCGCCCAGTCACTGCGCGCCTCGCTCACCTCTACGAATCCCGCGCGCAAGGTGAGCGACGGATGGCCGGTGTTGTTGGTAATGACCAGCATCTCGTCGCGCAGGCTCGGCACCAGCAGCAGGTCCACCTTCGACATGACGCGCGCCATTTCTTCAGCAACCTTGCGCCGGAAGCGGTCGGTCTGCACAAAGTCCACCGCCGACAAGAATCGCGACTGCCGGAACACGTTAGGCCACGCATCCGGCACCTGCATCTTCAGCTCGTCGATCTTCCGGCTCAGCACCAGCTCATCAAAGGCAGCCGCAGCCTCGGCAAACAGCATCAGGTTGAGCGAGTCGTAGGGCCAATCGGGAATCGACACTTCCACCGGCGTCATCCCCACCTTGCTCACAGTGTCCAGCGCCGCGCGATCCACATCTGTTGCCGGCGCCTCTTTCATCCACGTTGGGAAGTAGCCCACGCGCAGTCCGCGCACGCCCTGGCCTGCGTCAAACGTCAGCTTCGATGGCACACTTGCCAGGTCGCCTGCATCGGGCCCGCTGATCGCCTTCAGAATCAGGATGGTGTCCTGCACGCCGCGCGTCATCGGCCCCAGCTTATCCAGTCTCCAGCACAGTGTCATCGCTCCGGTGCGCGCTACGCGGCCGTATGTCGGCCGCAAGCCCGTTACGCCGCAGCGCATCGACGGGCTCACGATGCTGCCGCCGGTTTCGCTGCCTATGGCAAACCCCACCAGTCCCGCTGCAACCGCCGCGCCGGGTCCCGCGCTCGACCCCGACGATCCTTCCTCAAGCAGCCACGGATTCAGCGTCTGCCCACCGAACCAAACGTCGTTCAGCGCCAGCGCGCCCATGCTCAGCTTGGCCACCAGCACCGCGCCCGCATCGTTCAGCCGCTTAACCACAGCGCTATCCTGGTCCGGCACGCGACTGCGATAAGGCTCTGCGCCGTAAGTCGTGGGAATACCCGCGGTATCCAGCAGATCCTTCGCGCCCCACGGAATCCCGTGCAGCGGGCCGCGATATCTGCCCTGCGAAATCTCGCGGTCCGCCGCCTTCGCCTGTTCGAGCGCATGTGCGCGTGTCAGTGTGATCACGCATCGCAGTTGTGGCCCATACTGCTCCAGCCGGTTGAGATAAAGCTTCGTCAGCTCTTCCGATGTCAGCGCCCCCGACTCTATCCACTTTGCCAACTGCGCCACTGGCGCGTAGGCAATGTCCTCTTTCTTGCGCGGCAACTCTCCGGCAGGCGGCAACGCCGGCATGAAATTCCCACTGCCCTCGTCAAGCTGTACCTGGGGAATCGCCGGATTCCACAGCGTGGCCGGTTGCAGGGATGGCTCCAGCGCCAGCTTGCGCGGCCCGGTGCGCAGCTCGTAGTTGGGCGCCATCTGCATGCGCCAGTTGCCGGCGGCCTCCGCGCGCTCGGGCTCGGTCAGCGTCACCTGTACCAGCTTTTCGGCGTGCGCAAAGTCGTCTGCAGTCACTTCCGGCCCAACCGCCGGCGAGGTGCCGAACGCCGTAGGCGCGCCCGGTGTCTGTTGCTGCTGTTCCGGAACCTGCGCGCCGGCACTTGATTCCAGCGCCGCGGCCAGCGCGGCAAATGAGCTCAGCGCCATGAATTCCCTTCGCGATGCGGCCATGCTTCCTCTCTTTCCGCGGTCCTGCTCAACCGCCTAGTCCTAGTGGGCACCGGCCGGCACGTGATCTTCCAGGTAGCGCGCAATCAGCGAATAGACATGAAACGACGTACCCTGCTCCCTCGCAGATGCAGTGCGTGCGATTGGGATAATCCATGAAGTCGAACGGCTTGCCCAGTTCCACAAAACGGTTGATCAGCAATTCCGTCCCCTGGTAGTGCACGTTATCGTCGCCTGAACCGTGCACCACCAGCAAATGGCCCGCGAGCCCCGAAGCAAAGTTGATGGGCGAACCGTCGTGATAGCCCTGCTTGTTCTCCTCGGGCAGGCCCATGTAGCGTTCCTGGTAAATCGTGTCGTAGTGGCTCTCATCTGCCACCGGCGCCACCGCAATGCCCGTCTGGTACACGCCGGGATAGCGAAGCATCACGTTCAGCGTGTTGGAACCGCCGCCGCTCCAGCCCCAGATGGCCATGCGCGATGTGTCGATGTACGGATGCTCGCGCGCCAGCGCCTCAATCGCCTCTGACTGCTGCGCGCTTGAGAGCACGCCCACCGCGCCATACACGATCTTGCGCCACTCGCGCCCTTTTGGAGCCGGCGTCCCCTGGTTGTCGAAGCTCAGGATAATGTACCCCTGCGCCGCAATGGCCGCATGAAACAGCCCGCGCGTTCCCTCCCACTCGTCGCGCACCGTCGCGCCTGCCGGCTCACCGTACACATAAGTCAGCACGGGATACTTCTTCGCCGGATCAAAGTCCGGCGGCTTTATCATCCATCCGTCCAGCGTCACCCCGTTCGCCACTGGCACTTTGAAGAACTCCGGCGCGCTGAGCAGCGGCTTCGCCTTCGCCGCCAATTCCTCGTTCGAAACCAGCGTGCGCAGCACCTTGTGGTCCGGCAGGCTCACCATCTCGATCCGAGTCGGCGTGGTGAACGTTGATACTGCGTGGACCGCGTACTTCGCATCCGGCGCAATCTTGTACCCGTGCCAGCCGGGCTCGTTTGCCGGCGTCACGCGCTCCGGCACGCCCGTCCCGTCCAGCCGCGAGCGATAAAGATACATCCGCACCGGATCGTCCGGCGACGCCAGAAAGTAAAGCCAACCGCCGTCGGCATCGATCGCCTCCACGCCCATGATGTCGGCCGCAAAATGGGTGATCAGCTTCGCCTGCCCCGTCCGGCGATCCACCCGGTACGCATGCCGCCAGCCGTCGCGCTCGCTCACCCACAGCAGATCCGGCTCCTTCGCCCCCTCCTTGCCGATCCACTCAATGGGCTGCGCATCCACCCATGCCTTATCCGCGTCTTCGAAGAACAGCTTCGCCTGTCCCGTCGCCGCATCGGCCAGCAGCAATTGATCGTGCTGCTGCAATCGATCCAGATACTCGATCATCAACTCGTGCGAGTTGCCTGCCCACTGCATCTGCGCAACGTAGTGCTGCCGCGGATCGCCCTCGAGGGCCATCCACTTCGTCGGCCCGCCAGCCGCCGCCACTACGCCCACTCGCACCGCCGAGTTGGTCGTCCCAGGCTGCGGGTACTTGTACTCGAATAGCTTTGGATACTCGGCTTCGGTGTCGTTGATCAGCGTGTAGGTGCCCACGCCCGACTGATCGAATTGCCAGTACGCGATCGACTCGGAATCAGGGCTCCAGCGGAAGCAGTTGCGCAGTTCGAGCTCCTCCTCGCTCACCCAGTCGGAGGTGCCGTTGATAATGTCGTCCGATCCATCCGTCGTCAATTGCGTGATCTTCTCCGAGCTCAGGTCCTCCACGTACAGGTTGTGCTCCTCCACCCACGCCACCTTGGTTGAATCCGGCGAGAAAGTGGCAAACATCAGCGACGACTCCCGCGCCCTGCCGCCCAGCTTGGTCAGCTTGCCGGTGGCCTCGTCGTATACCCAGTAATCGCCGCGCGTTGGCAGACGCCAAACCTTCTTGCCGTTGGTAAGAATCAGCAGCTTCTTGCGGTCGCTTGACCACGAGTAGCCCTGAATGCTCAGGGGCTCGCTTGCGCCCGGCGGAATCAACTTCGCCGCTGGAATCAGCACCGTCCGCGCGCCTGTCTCCGTATCGTAAGCAACGATGTCCCGGCCCTTGCCGTTTGCAGCCTGGCCGGGGCCAGCAGCCGGCCCCAGGATGGTGTAGATTGCGCCCTCTTTCTGCCACGCCAGCTGTACGCGCTTCTCCTCGTATTCATGCCGGTTGAACATTGCATCCAACTGTGCGTTGAGTGTGGCCTGCCCCGTGCCATCCGGCGCCGCAAACAGCGCTGCCGAAGCCAGGAAACACATCACCGCAACAAACGTCGGCGCAACATTTCGAGGACGTTTCAACACAGAAATACCTCCGCGGCAATTCAGCGCAATATGTCCCTGCGTAATTTCCGTCCCCCGATTATAAGCAGCCATACGGGTGCGCCGGATGGTTGAACCGCCTCGATCCACCGGTCCGCTCTGGCCGCACCTTCTCTCCGCGTGACCAGTGCTGCTGAATTGTGAAAGACTGAAACCGCAAGCGGCGCCAGAGCCGACACCAGGGATTAGGCCCCCGGCCAATGATCGGTAGCCATATCCTAAGTTATGCCGCCTCAGGTGCTTAGAGCAATCGGGCCTGTAGCTCAACGGTTAGAGCAGGGGACTCATAATCCCTTGGTTGGGGGTTCAAATCCCTCCGGGCCCACCATGGAACACGCCCATGCCCACCCGCCTTGACACCATCCTGGCCGCAACGCGATCCACATTGGATGCAGCGCGGGCGTCTGTCCCGTTGGCCGAGTTGGAACGCCGCGCCGCGCTTCACCAGCCGCGCGGATGGGCCGCTGCACTGCGCCGCCGCGCCGCGGAGGGCCCGGCCATCATTGCGGAGATCAAGAGGGCGTCGCCGTCCAGGGGTCTCATCCGCGCCGATTTTGACGTGGAGTGGATCGCCCGCCGCCTTGAAGCAGGCGGCGCTGCCGCGCTCTCTGTCCTCACCGATGAGCCCTTCTTCCAGGGCAGCCTGCGCAACCTCGAGCTGGCTTCGCGCGCCGTCCGCCTGCCTTGCCTGCGCAAGGATTTCACCCTGGACGAGTACCAGATTGTCGAGGCCCGCGCGCATCGCGCCGACGCCATACTTCTCATCGCAGCCGCGCTCAAGCCGGAGGAAATCAAGCGGCTCGCTGCCGCCGCCCGCTCGCTCGCTCTCGATGTCCTGGTCGAGGTGCATTGTCGAGAAGAACTTCAGACAGTCCTCGACGCCCTCGGCGAGAACGGCGTCAGCGCCTTCGGCGTCAACAATCGCGACTTGCGAACGTTCGAGGTGAACTTGGAACGTTCACTGGAACTCGCTCACTCAATCCCGGCCGGTATTCTCCACGTGGCGGAAAGCGGAATCTCAAGCCATGCCGACATGGCCCAGCTGCGCGCAGCAGGGTATGATGCGTTCCTCGTCGGCGAAAGACTTATGCGCGAGCGCGATCCCGGCGCCGCCCTCAAGGAATTGATCACCGGCGTCCCGGTACGCTCATGAGCCTCTGGATCAAGATCTGCGCCAACACTTCGCTCGCCGATGCGCTGCTCGCCGCAGAAGCCGGCGCCGACGCCGTCGGTTTCGTCTTTGCGCCCAGCCCCCGCCGCGTGAATCCAGAGCAGGTTGCTGAAATCGTTCCCGGCCTGCCGGCCCAGACCGAGATAATCGGCGTATTCGTCGATTCGTCCATCGAGGTCGTAATCTCGACGGTTCGCCAGTGTGGCCTCACAGGCGTACAGATCCACGCCAACTACCCGGCCGATGCGCCAGAGCAACTGCGGCGGCATTTTGGCCGCGACTTGCGCATTCTCCGCGTCGTACATTTCAGCCAGGGCATCGCGCTTCAGGCTGCTGCATTCGCCGCCGATCCTGACGTTGACGCGGTACTTGTCGATTCCCGCACCGCCACTGCCGTCGGAGGGACCGGCATCCCGTTCGATTGGGCCGCCGCAGCTCAGACTGTCTTCGCCAGCGGCAGCGCGCGTCTCATTGCCGCCGGCGGGCTAGATCCCGGCAACGTCGCTGAAGCCATTGCCACGCTGCATCCCTGGGGCGTGGACGTTGCATCCGGCGTCGAATCCGCGCCCGGCCGCAAAGATCCAGCCAAGGTCCGTGCCTTCGTCGCCGCGGCGCGCGCCACTCAACTCAAATGAAACGCTACATCCTCACCGGCACACCCGGCGCCGGCAAAACCGCGATTCTGCGGCAGCTCGAGCTGGATGGCTTCGGCATCGTCGAAGAGGCGGCCACCGATTTGATTGCGCTGTGGCACGCGCGCGGCGTGGACCAGCCGTGGCTGGAGCCATGGTTCCTGGATGCGGTGGCGGCCCTGCAGCAGCAACGGCAGATTCGCGCGGCCGGCATGGCCGACGCGATTCAGTTTCACGACCGGTCCGCCATCTGCACCGCGGCATTGGCCGCTTTTCTTGGCGCGCCAGTTACCCCGGGGCTTGCCAGCGAACTTGAGCGAATCCAACGCGACGCCGTTTACGAGAAGCGCGTTTTCTTCATTCGCAGCCTCGGATTCGTAGCGCCAACCGCCGCCCGCCGAATCTCGCACGAAGACGCCCTTCGTTTCGAACAAATCCACGAACAAACCTATGAGGAACTCGGTTTTGAGATCGTCTTCATCGAGCCCGGAACCATTGAGGCTCGCGCCGCCTCGATCAAAGAGGCAGTGCGGGCAATCGCCTCTCCACCAGCCTCCCTGTAAACTGTAGGGTTAATCGCATCTGGCAAGCGTGCGGGAGGTCCCCTTCATGTCATCCGTCATTCTTCCTTCGGCTCCCTCTGAGTCGCGGCCCGGCCGCTTCGGCATCTACGGCGGCCGCTACGTGCCGGAAACCCTCATGGCCGCGCTGCTCGAGCTCGAGCGTGAATACGAAGTGGCCAAGGCCGATGCCGCCTTCCAGGCAGAGCTCGCGCAGCTTCTGCATGACTTCGCCGGCCGCCCCACTCCGCTCTACTTTGCCAAGCGACTGACGGAGCAGCTCGGCGGCGCGAAGATTTACTTGAAGCGCGAAGACCTGCTCCACACCGGCGCGCACAAGATTAACAACGCCCTCGGCCAGGGGCTGCTTGCCCGGCGCATGGGCAAGCAGCGCATCATTGCGGAAACCGGCGCCGGACAACACGGCGTGGCCACGGCCACCGTTTGCGCGCTGCTCGGCATGGAGTGCGTGGTGTACATGGGCGACGTGGACATGGAACGCCAGGAGCTTAACGTCCTGCGCATGCGCCTGCTCGGTGCTGAGGTCCGCGGCGTCTCTTCCGGGTCGAAGACGCTGAAAGACGCCATCAGCGAAGCCATGCGCGACTGGGTCACCAACGTCCGGACTACGCATTATTTGCTGGGCTCCGCGCTCGGCGCCCACCCGTACCCAACCATGGTCCGCGACTTCCACCGCTGCATCAGCCTCGAGATGAAAGAGCAGATTCTCGAAAGAGAGGGCCGCCTGCCGACCGCAATAATCGCCTGCGTCGGCGGCGGCTCCAACGCCATCGGCGCATTTTACGAGTTCATTCCGGATCGCGACGTGCGGCTGATCGGCGTGGAGGCCGGGGGCCGCGGTACGGCGCTAGGCGAGCACGCCGCGCGATTCTCCGGCGGCGTCCCCGGCGTGCTTCAGGGCACGTTTTCCTACGTCCTCCAGGACGAGAACGGCCAGATCGCGCAGACGCATTCCGTCTCCGCTGGACTCGACTACGCTTCCATCGGCCCCGAGCACGCCGCGCTGCACGACTCCGGCCGCGCCGAGTACACCGTGCAGGACGATGCAGCCGCGCTCGACGCCGTCGTCCGCCTGGCTCGCACCGAAGGCATCCTGCCCGCGCTTGAAAGCGCGCACGCCGTAGCCGAAGCCCTGCGCATCGCGCCTGCGATGAACCCGCGTGACATACTTGTAGTGAACCTCTCCGGACGCGGCGATAAGGACATGGGCATTCTCGCCCGTGAGCTGCACCTCCAGGGGGCCTGAACCGCGATGCCGATCGTCTTCCATCAAAAGCCGGGCCTGATTGTGTACTTGACGGCTGGTGATCCTTCACTCGACGTCACCCGCCGCATCGCCATCGCCGCCATTGACGCGGGGGCGGATGTCATCGAGCTCGGCGTCCCATTCAGCGATCCGCTCGGCGACGGCCCCGTCATCCAGCGCGCCAGCGAGCGCGCTCTCGCCCGCGGCACGCGTCTGGCTGACGTTCTCGGCATCGCGCGCGACATTCGCAACGCCCGCCCCGCCGCCGGCCTCATCCTATTCACTTACTTCAATCCCATTCTCCGCAACGGCCTCGCGCGCTTTGCCGACGATGCCCGCGCCGCCGGCGCCGATGGCGTCCTCGTCATCGACTTGATCGTCGAGGAAGCGGCCGATTATCTCGCCGAGATGCGCCGCACCGGCCTTGCTCCCGTTTTTCTTGCCGCGCCCACCAGTCCCGGCGAGCGCCTCCAGGCCATCGCCGAGAATTCTGCAGGGTTCATCTACGCCATCTCGCGCACCGGCATCACCGGCAAGCAGCAGTCCGTCGCCGCCGATGCCGCCGCCCTGGTCGCGCGCATTCGCCGATGGAGCACGCTGCCGGTGGCCGTCGGATTCGGCATCTCCAACGCGCGGCACGTGGCGCAGGTTGGCGAGTTCGCCGATGCCGCGGTCATCGGCAGCGCCATCGTGGAGTTGATCGAAAGATCCACTCCCGAAAGCTCGCCGGACGCGGTGGCTCGATTTATCCAGGGTCTGCGCCAGCCCCACGCTGCGCAGGGCCGATGAAGCCAAGTCCGCCGCCGTTCCCCGGCAGCGATCATGCCAATTCTGTTGCCACGCGAGGATCGAAATGACGATCGAAGAATTGCGGGTACGCATCGATGAACTGGACCGCCAGCTCGTGGAACTGCTGAGCGAGCGGGCCCGCGCCGCGCAGAGGATCGGCCATCTCAAAGCCGCCACCTCGCTTCCGGTCTACGAGCCGAATCGCGAGAAGATCATTTACGCCAACGTGCGCGACGCCAACAAGGGCCCGCTGCCCGACATCGAGCTCACCCACATCTACGAGCGCATCATCGACGTCATGCGCGCCTTGCAGCGCAACGAGCTGGCCTCTGAAAGACACGCCCGCGAAATCGCCGCCGCCCCGGCAGCCGATTCGGGCCCCGCATCGGGCTCCCACGCCCAGGAGATTGAGAAGAAACCATGATTGTCGCCATGCAGGAAAGAGCCACCGAAGAACAGATTGACGCCGTCATCGAGGCGCTCACTGAGGCCGGAGTCGAAGTCCATCGCACCACCGGCGAGATGCAGACCATCCTCGCTGCCGTGGGCCAAACCTCATCCCTCGAACTCGCCAAATTCGAAATCATGCCCGGAGTCATGCACGTGCACCGCATCAGCTCGCCTTACAAACTCGCCGGCCGCAGCTTCCGTCCGGAAGGCACCGTCATCGAATTCCGCAACGGCGTCACCGTTGGCGGCAAGCAAGTGGTCGCCATGGGCGGCCCGTGCTCAATTGAGAATCGTGACCAAATGTTCGAAACCGCTCGCCGCGTCAAGGGCGCCGGCGGCACGTTCCTCCGCGGCGGCGCTTTCAAGCCTCGCTCCTCGCCGTACTCGTTTCAGGGCCTCGGCATCTCCGGCCTCGAGGTCATGCGCGATGCGGCTGAAGCCCATGGCCTGCTGGTCGTCAGCGAAGTCATGGAGATCGCTCAGATCGAGCTCATGCTCCCCTACGTCGATCTCCTCCAGGTGGGCGCGCGCAACATGCAAAACTTCAACCTGCTGCGCGAGCTCGGCCAGATCCGCAAGCCTGTCCTGCTTAAGCGCGGCATCGCCGCCACCATCGAAGAGCTGTTGCTCTCGGCCGAGTACATCCTCTCCGGCGGCAACTACAACATCATCCTCTGCGAGCGCGGCATTCGAACTTACGAGACCTCCACGCGCAACACCATGGACATCTCCGCCATCCCCATGGTGAAGAAGCTCTCGCATCTGCCCATCGTCGGCGACCCTTCGCACGGCACCGGCCGCCGCGACATGGTTGCCCCGCTGGCCCGCGCAGCAGTAGCCGCCGGAGCCGATGGCATCCTCGTCGAAGTCCATCCCAACGCCGACAAAGCCGCCAGCGACGCCGCGCAGACCCTCTACCCCGATCAGTTCGACACCCTCATGGGCGAGCTGCGCCTCATCGCTCGCGCCGTCGGCCGAACGCTATAAGGAAGACGCGCGATAAGTCCTGCTTGTCATCCTGAGCGGAGCGAAGGATCTGCGATTGCTGCTCACCGCCCATCCGACCGCTCCGCATAAACTGAAGCTAAGCATGATCGAACGCATCGTTATCCTCGGCACCGGGCTGCTTGGTACATCGATTGGCCTCGCCCTGCGCGCTTCCGGCTATCGCGGCACCATTATGGGTTGGAACCGCAGCAAGGACGGCGCACAAATAGCCCTGGCCATGGGCGCCATCGACTTCATCGCCACCGACCCACTCGCCGCCGCGCGTTCGAGCGACCTCACCCTCCTCTGTGTCCCCATCTACGCCACCCTCGACCTGATGACGCAGCTCGCGCCCGTCCTCACGTCCGATCGGCTCGTCACCGACGTCGGCAGCACCAAAGCGCAGATCGTCGCCGCCGCATCGCGCTACTACAACAAGCCCAACCGCCCCGCGTTTCTCCCCGCCCACCCAATGGCGGGCAAGGAGCGCGGCGGCGCCGAGCTCGCGGATGCCAATCTCTTTCGCGGCGCCGTCTGGCTCTTCACTGACGACCCCGCCTGGCGGCGCTCTCCGCGCGGCTCCGAGCTCGTCTCCGAATGGCGCGCTCTCGTCGCCGACATGGGTTCCCGCACCATCGATATTGACCCCGCGCGTCACGACGAGATGGTCGCATGGGTCAGTCACCTGCCCCAGTTCACGGCCACGGCTCTCAGCGCGCTTCTTCAGCAAGAAATCGGCGATGCCCCCGAGCTCAAGGACGTTGGCGGCCGCGCCCTTCGCGAAATGACGCGCCTCGGCGCCAGCCCCTTTTCCATGTGGCGTGACATCGCCCTCACCAACACCGGGCCCATCGAGCGCGCCCTGCTCGCCCTCGAGCAGCGCCTCGCTCTTATCCGCGAAAACCTGCGCACACCCGCTCTGCGCGACGAATTCAAACAGGCCAACAAGTTCCGTCGCGAATAGTGCCGCCGGCCGCGCTCCCGAGGTCAGCTTCAAGAGAGCACCCTGAATGACAAAGGGCACGGCTTCCGCCGTGCCCTAATTTAACCCCGCGAACGCCGCTAGCTCCGCTGACTCCGCTTCAAACCGTCTCCGCTTCCACCACCGGCTCCTTCGCCGCCTCGGCCTCGGGATTGATCGTCTCCAGCCCCTCCACCCGCGCCGCGTCCAGCAGCGTCTTCGATGCGGAAACAAAGATGATCGCCGTTCCCTGAAACATGTCCCGTGCCACCAGCGCCGCGCCCAGTTGCAGCGCGTCCGGCCAGCGCAGCGTGGTCCGGTCCAGCAATTGCCGCGCGCACTCCAGCACCGCCGGGTTCAGCGGCTCCTGCACCGTCCGTGCCGCCTCCAGCCGCAGAATCTCGAGGGCCGCAGTCGCGCCCTCCTTGCTGATCGCCCCGCTGCGTTCCCGCCGCCGGATCGCCGCATACACTTCCAGCGGCGTTGAAGCTGCAATCAGCTTCCGGTTGTCCTCAATACTCTCCAGCAGTCGTATCAGCGCATCCGTCCCCGCCTCCCGCACAAACAGCTTGGCGAACGCCGTTGCCTCCAGGAAGTAGCAGCTCACAGTACCCCCCGTTCCTCTTCCAGCACCGCTGTCAGCGTCTCTCCTTGCACATCCACGGGATGAAAACGCTGCGCCTCTTCCGGAATCCCCGCCTCGGCGCGATTCAGCCGGATTGTGGTCGTCGGATAGGCAGGTGTCTTCGGATTCGCAATCTTGCTGGTCAGCACCACGCCCCGCTGTATCGCCTCCGCCAGCACCGCCTGCCGCGTCTCCGGATGTTGGTTCCAACGGTACGATTTCCTGGGCAGAAATGAATCCCGGAACCACTTCAGGGCAATGAAAGCGTGACCGCCCCGTTCCGCCTCGGCCAGCGCGCTGCACAGTTCCTTCACCCGCGCCTCCATATCCGCCACCAGCGGCGATTCGGGCGCCACATCGTCATCGTACACAGGATCGGCAACTGCCCGGGGAGCGCCTCGCAATACTCGCGCCCCCGCCGGCTCTTCCCCGTCGATCCGCTCAAAATAAATCCGGACTTCATCCTCTTCCGGCGACCACGAGTCCACCATCGCATTGCGCCGCTTGCTGCGTCCGTTTTCGCTGCATAGCTCCACGATTGCCTGGTACCCCGGCGGCGCCAGAAACCGCAACGCCCGCAGCATCCCGGGATCCTGCGAAAACGAAAGTTCCGCCAATGCCTCTTCGATAATTTCTTCCGCATCCGGAATCGTTAAATTGCTGACATCTATGCCTGCTGATGCAGTTCTTGCGGCCTTCATACTTTCCATCCCCCTGGAACACAACTACTTAACTTGTAACTGAAGCGGCGGCTTCATGACCGCCGGGGGGCGATCCTCGAAGCACGGCCCACCGCGCCCTCGCGGGAAGAACACTCATAAGGACTGGATGACTGCAACATCCCCAAGGCTTTGCGCCCAAACGTTTTTTTCTACCCGTAGCTGCCCAGCCGTCCGGCGCCCGAAAGACCCCACCATAACCACGGAATCGATTTACCTTTTTACCGAAACAGAAAGAAACTATCCTAACCCGGCATTGTATACGATCTTCCGTCGGTTGTGCCTTAAATTCCTCACCCACCCCCCGGGAGTTGGACTCCGTCTCCGTTCCTCGTAGAATGGTCCCATGCGTCGAAGTTTGCCGCTGCTTCTCTTAGGGCTCCTTTGCCTTTCGGTTCCCCTGCTCGCCGACGGTCCCGCCTTTGATCTGGCCGGTCCCAAGGTGGATGTCCATGTCAAAAGAGGCGACTTAACCCTTCCTATTGGACAGGTGGCCAATCTCCTCCCCGGCGATCGCCTGTGGATCCATCCCGACCTGCCGGAAAGCCAATCCACTCATTTCGTTCTCGTGGTAGCGTTCCTGCGCGGCGCCACCAACCCCCCGCCCCTCGACTGGTTCACCAGGGTTGAAACCTGGACCCGCTCTGCGCGTGAGGAGGGCGTCTTCGTCAACGTTCCCGCGGAGGCCCAGCAGGCCTTGATCTTCCTCGCCCCGGAGACCGGCGGCGACTTCAGCACCCTGCGCAAGGCCGTCCACGACCGCCCCGGAGCCTTCGTCCGCGCCACCCAGGACCTTGAAGCTGCCAGCTGGGACCGCATGCGACTGGAAGCCTACCTCGCCCAGGTCCGCATCACCAGCCAGACCGACTCCAAAACCCTCGAGGAAAAGGCCAAGCTCTCCGCTCGCTCTCTCGGCATCAAGTTCGACCAGCAATGTTTCGATAGGCCCTCTGACCAGCAGGCCACCTGCCTCACTCAGCACACGGAAGGCCTGGTCCTCGACGACACCAATACCCAGTCCCTCGTCGCCCAACTGGCCAATGGATCCGCCGCCGACCTGATGAACCAGCTCAGCTACTCCAATTTCGGCGGCGCCGGCTTGTACAGCCCCTATGTCGGCGCCATCGTCGATACCGCCAAGATCCTCTCTTCCCTCCACACCGCCCACTTCCAGTACATCCCTGCCCTCGCCCTGCCCACCCAGGACACTCTGAATCTTCGCCTCAACGTTCCCCCCTCGTTCCGCGATCCCAAGTCTGTAGTTGTGGTCGCTCTGCCGCCGGTTGGGCCATCCACGTTTCCCCCGCTGCACCCCATCAATCCGTCGGAAACGGCATGTGCGCAAAAGCCGGGCTTGGTGTTTGACGCCGAGGGCGCACCCCTGGTCTTCGCATCCAGCCTTGCCCACGATCTCGCGCTCCACATCGATACCTCCGCCGGCCACTTTGACCTGCCTCTCATCGCCGATCCGTCCAAAGGCGGCCTTACCCTGAAAGGCGCCTTGCCCAATCTGCCTTCCGGCACACTCACCGCCACGGTCCACGGCAAATGGGGCTTCGACGATTGGGAGGGTCCCCACTTTCATCTGCTTTCCGCCGGAAATGAAAAATGGGATATCGCCCCTGACGATCAGTCCGCCCTCATCATCGGCCGCGACGACAAGCTGCACATCCAGGGCGACAGCACCCTCTGCGTATCCGCCCTCGACCTGTCCGGAAATACCCTCACCTGGGCATCTCCCAAGCCGGACATGCTGGTCGTTTCCGTGCCTCTCAAAGACGCCCAGCCCGGGCCCGTAACCCTCCACATTCATCAGTACGACGTCAGTCAGCCTGACACGCTCAGCCTCAACGCCTACGCGGAAGCCGCCTCGCTCGACCAGTTCACTTTCAGCGTTGGCGACCACGCCGCCAGCCTCAAAGGCACTCGCCTGGACGAAGTAGCCAGGGCGACCTTCAAAGGCATCACCTGGTCACCCAACGGGCTGAAACGCGTGCAGGATTTCGACCAGCTCACCATGAGCACCGGCAGTTCCACCTCTGCTCTTGAACCCGGCGGCCGGGTCACCGCCCACGTTTCCCTCCGCGACGGCCGCGAGCTCTCCGTTCCCGTCACCATCAATCCGCCTCGCCCTGAGGTCACTCTGCTCAGCAAGGGCACCCAGGATGACGCCGCCTCCACGCCTTCTCCCGTCCATCTCGGCAGCCCTGACGATCTCCCTCTTTCCTCCCGCCTGGTTTTCTTCCTCAAGTCCGTCGTCCCCCAGAAATTCCCCCGCAACCAGGACGTCGAGGTGGCGGCTGCCGATGGCAGCTTCCAAACCACGTTGTCGCTCACTGACGGCAGCCTCATGCTTGAGGACGCCCGCACCGCCCTCGGATCCGTCGATCCGCTGGCTCGCTTCGGTTCGTCGGCCTTCGGTCCCCTCCGCGCCCGCGCCATCTCCGCCAACGGCGTCGCCGGCGACTGGATGCCCCTCGGCACCCTGGTTCGCCTCCCCGGATTGAAGGATCTCCGCTGCCCTCACTCCACCCTCAAATCCTGCATTCTCACCGGGACCAACCTCTTCCTGGTCGACTCAATTTCGTCCACCGAGGACTTCGCGAACGCTACGGAGATTCCTCCTGACTTTACCGGCGCCCAGTTCACCGTCCCGCATCCCGTCGCCGGCATCCTCTACCTCAAGCTGCGCGACGACCCCTCCACCGTGCAGACCATCAACCTGCCGGTGACGCCCATGTCGCCTTCCCTGGCGCAAGCCGCCACTCCAGTCGCCCCCATCCAGACACCGGTCGCTCCATCCGCCACATCGGCCCCGGCAAACTCCCCAACTCCCCCCGCCGATTCCGCCCCTCCCGACAAGCCCGTCGCACAAACCGGAAGCCGCCACCCCCAATCCATCGTCCGACTCCAAACTGACCCTTCCGCCTACTCCCTACTCCACTTTTCCCTGTCTTTCTGTTCCCTGTTCCCTATTCCCTGTTCCCTATTCCCTATTCCCTGTTCCCTGCCTTTCCCATCCATCTCCATATCGAACAATCCTCATGCGCCGGCGCCGCATACTCCGCGTCCGGCTGGCTCAGCAGGATCCGTCGATCCGCCGCGGCATCCTCGCCCGATCGGAAAATGCGCCCATTCCACAGCCGCGTGAAGCCCGCCTGTGCCTCAATCACGGCCTCCTGCTCGTTGTTCACATACAAAATGTCGAGCTCGCCCGGCCTGCCCGCAAATGCGCGCGCCACCACCCGCAGCAGCCGCCGCATCACCACTGGGCCAAATGGATTGAAGAGAAACAGCACTGCGGGACCAGCGGGCCACTTCAGCTCAAGAATGTCCCCGTGCACAATGCGCGCCGGACACGCCGCCCGTCCGTGCCTCCGCCACAGGGCCAGGTTGCGCTCCGCAATCCGCGCCAGCGCCGGGTGCAACTCCACCCCCACAACACGCTCAAACCCAAATTCCGACCCCAGCAGCACCGCGCGTCCCATCCCCGCGCCGGCATCGATCAGCGTCGTATCCGCCATCGCCGCCGCCGGCCTCGTCCGCCGCCATCGCCGCACCATTTCGCGAAACACCGACGGCGCCACCGCGTAGCACGCCGTCGCATGCCGCAGGTGCGCGTGTTCTGTCTGCAGATGCCGCCCCGCCACCAGTCCGCTGGTGCGCACACCATGCGCCTGATCGAAAGGATGCGCAATATACCCGGTGGCTTTGGTCAGTCCCGGAAGCGATCGGCGTTTGGATTCGCGAGGCACCGATCAGACTAGCAAAACTCCCCACTCACTTCTTCACCACCGTCGCCGCTCCCACCTGTTGCGCCGTGGCGTTGTAAAGATGGCAGTCTCCCGTCTTCTGCCGGAACCGGAAGTAAGGATGAAAAAACAGCGCCGCCCGCGCATCCCCCGTGCCTTCCGCCAGGTCGTTCAGCCACACCCCGTCCGCTTGCGGCGTGGAGTGAAAATGCATCCAGAATCCCTTGTGCAACGATGCGATCACCCCGCCGCCAATCTTCACGTCTGCCACTGAATGAACGTCGACGTCGATCATCTCCCCGGTCTCCTCGTCGATCGACACCTTGCCCTGCATCACCGTCGCAAAATGCTGAGCCAGGTTCTTCGCCTTGAAGTGCGGGTTCGGCACAATGTCGTAAAAAAGCACGTTGCGGCCGCCCACCCGCTCGCGATGCCCGCCAGCCAGCATCATCGCGCTGATAATGTCCACCGCTTGCTGATCGTTCTTTGCCGTCTCTTTGTCGGCCTTGGCCTTGTCGCTGTACTTCAGCGTCTCCTTCATCACCCGCTGGTCTTCCTTGCGAGTCTGCTCGGGATTCAGGTCCTTGCCGTCCTTCTCAAGCGTGTGCTGAATCTCCTGTCCATTGACGAAAAACTGCTCGCTGACAGTCGTGTCCTGTTTCTTGATCTTGCCGTTCTTGTCCGGCTCCGCGCTCCAGGCCGTCACCCGGCACTCGTATCGCTCCTGCTCGGCGGCCATCTTCTTCTCGTTGGCCAGAGCCCGGTTCAGCAGTTGCATCGGATCGGGCAGCGGCGCATCCAGCGGCGCGGGGTGCTGCGCCATGCAGGCAAGGGGCACGGCAACAGCGGCGACAACTGCGGAGACGCGAAGGCGCATTGAGGACCTCTAAGCGGCTACTACGAAAAGACGCATTGGGGAGTTCAGAGGTTAGGCCCGATGAAACCGTGTTTCCAATACAGGCTTTGAAAGGGCACGACTTTACAGCCTGGTGAAAAACTTTTCGGCGAGCAGGTTTTGTAACAGGGCACGAGTTTACTCGTGCCGAAACCGGCGCAAAAGGTGGCGGGTTTTAGCTAAAGCCCACGAAATTTGGGGGCCCAATTCAGGGGCTGAAGGCCCCTGCTCCCTCCGTGATTCCCTGCCATCTCCCACATGCCATGCAACGCGGGGCGAAATGGTCTACGCGGGCTGGATCGACGTCGCCTTGTTGTTTTGATAAGTCACTTTGATGTGTTTCCCGTTCACGTCGTAGTCCACCGTCCGGTCGTCCTCGGTCTCGCTGTCGTAGGTCGCCTTCATGCCGATGGCCATGCGGGTCTCAAGCTCGCTCATGCCCGGCTTCACCTGGTGCGCGTCGATGGCTGCCCACACGTCCGTGGGCCCGTTGTCGTAAATGGTGTGCGGGTCGTCGTAATAAAAAAGCACGTCAGCGAAGTAATGCTCGTCGATGGGGCCATCCATGAAGCCCACCGGCGTGGCATAGAGCGCGTTGCTGCCTGCAAGCGAGAAGATCACCATGGCCTGGTGGTCGCCGTGCTCGATGTTGTCATGGACGGAACGCGGCGCAACTGCCTTGACGATCTTTTTCACGTCCAGCTTCTGCGCCGGCGGAATCAGCCCCACCGGCTTTGACCACTCCACGCTTCCGCCCGCGTAGCGATAGTAGGGCATGGAATTGCCGTTCTTCATCCATACGCTGGTGCCTTCCAACTGCTTCAGGTCGTCGTAGTGCGCCGGAAAAATCATGCGCACGACCGCGACATCGTCAGGGGAAACCTGCTGCTGCGGCTGATTGCGCTGGACACCGGGCTCCTGGCGGTGATGCCACACGTTCAGCAGGTAAATGCCGCCGATGGCGAAGGTGACAACGAAAGGGATGAGGATCTTTTTCCAATTGTTCATAAGGGACTAAAACCGGCCTCAGGATAGCAAGCGGAATCGCGCCAGGATTTAGAGCAGCGTCGCGTCGGCTTCTACCGGTTCCTGCGTTACGGGCGCGTTCCGCCGCAGGGCTTCCGATGTCAGCTCATCGGCGCGGCGAAGGCTGGGGAACAGAGCGGCCCAAAGGCCGGAGACGACCAGCGAGCCTATGCCGCCATAAATGGTGGCGCGGACTGCGCCCCACCACTGCGCGGTGAGGCCACTTTCAAACTCGCCCAGCTCATTGGATGCGCCGATGAAGAGCGAGTTGACCGCGGAGACGCGGCCGCGCATCTCCGGAGGCGTGGCCAGTTGCAGCAGCGAGCCGCGGATGATGACGCTGATCATGTCTGCCGCGCCCTGGATGGCCAGGGTGACGAGCGAAAGAGCGAGGTTGCGGGAGAAGCCAAAAACGATGGTGGCCGCGCCGAAAATTGACACGGAAATAAACAGCCGCGGCCCGGCCTTGCGTGTGAGCGGGAAGCGCGCCAGCACCAGCGAGGTGCAAAGCGCTCCCACGGCGGGCGCGGCGCGCAGCATGCCCAGGCCACGGGGGCCGGTGTGCAGAATGTCGTTGGCAAAAATGGGCATGAGCGCCACCGCGCCGCCCAGCAGCACCACAAACAGGTCGAGCGAGAACGAGCCCAGCAGCATGGGCATTTTTCGGACGTACTGGAACCCGGCCAGCACCACTTTTAATGAAGCCGCGCGGTGCTCCATGCGGCCCGGGCGCACGTGGAGCGTGACGATAAGGACCAGGAACCAGAGCAGGGCAAACAGCGTGAAGCAATAAACAATGCCCGCGCCGGCCAGCTCACGTGACGAGTTGCGGCCAGGAAACATCCCCACCAGGGGCAGCGTGTAGAGGATGCCGCCGAGCGCCGGCCCGGTGGTGTTGGCGAACTGGAAGATGGCGCCGCCCCATGTGACCGCATTGACGAAATGCTTTTCCGGAACCAGGTGCGGGATCAGCGCGGAGCTGGCCGGCCCGGAGAACGAACGCCCCGTGCCGATGAGAAAAAGCACGCAGTAAATGGGGAACACGCGCCGCGAGCCCGCCAGGGTGAGCGCCAGCAAGCCGCCGGTGCAGAGCACCTGGAGCGAGTAGCAGACCAGGATCACCTGGCGGCGATCGAAGCGGTCCGCCACGTGACCGGCGGGCAAGAGAAAGAGCAGCCCCGGAAGAAACAGCGCCAGGCCGGTGTAGCCAAGATCCAGCGCGCGGTGGGTCATGGCGTAAACCTGCCACGCCACGGCTACTGCCTGGGCCTCCGCGCCCAGGATCACCATCCCGCGTGCGAGCTGGTAGCGGCGGAAGTCGCGCGACGCGAAGGACTCCAGGCCGCGCCGGGACGTTGGCTCAGGGGAAGGCATCCGCTTTCAGGGTACCGGATGGGTTCGCCTGCCTGGAATAGGCGGTGCAGGACGAACCACACTGCGCTACTTTTGGGGGATACGCGCCATCAAGCAAATCCATGGAGGATGTGAGAAATGGAGCAGTCTGTCACAACCCCATCCGCCCTAACCGGAAACCCAACCGCTGGCCGCACCGACACGCGCTCAGAGAGAGGTTTATAGCCCTATTACTCACTATTCTTTGTGTCGGGGTTTCCCGCTCTCATTTACCAGATCGTTTGGCAGAGGGCCTTGTTTACCCTTTACGGCGTCAATGTGGAATCGGTCACGATGGTGGTGACCGTCTTTATGCTGGGGCTCGGACTTGGGAGCCTCGTCGGCGGATGGCTTTCGCGGCAGCCGAGGGTTAGGCTCCTGCTGGCGTATGGTGCCATCGAAGTCGTAATCGGAGCGTTCGGCGTTGTAAGCCTCTCGATCTTCCATCACGTGGGCGACCTCACTGCCGGCGCCTCGCTGCCAATCACCGGGCTGATCGCCTTTGCCGTGCTGCTTGTACCCACGCTGTTGATGGGAAGCACCCTGCCGCTCCTGGTAGAACACTTTGTGCGCCGCAACGGGAACGTTGGAGAATCTGTGGGTACCCTCTATTCGGCGAACACGCTGGGATCGAGCGTAGCCTGCCTCGCCGCGGCCTTGTTGCTGATGCACCTGCTGGGCGAAAGCGGATCGGTGCGCCTTTCGGCGTGCCTCAACCTCCTGGTGGGCGCTACGGCGCTCGTCCTGCAGCGGCACGGTGCCGCCGCGCCAGCCGCTCGATCCGCGCCAGCGGAAGCAAAACCCCGGCAGACCGGGCGTTTCGTTTTTGGAGTGCTGCTGGCTGGCGCCATGGGTTTTGTGGCTCTCGGCTATGAGATCGTCTGGTACCGGATCTATTCCTTTGCCAGCGCCGGCACCGCGCCTTGTTTTGCCGAGTTGCTCGCGTTCTACCTGGCGGGCGTGGCCTACGGCTCCGTTGCGGTTCGCGATGCCTGCCGAAAGAAACTGGAGAATGATCTGGCGGCCACTCTTAAGGCCGCAGCCACTGTGGTCCTGATTGGTTCCATTGCCGCATTCCTGGTGGCGCCGCTTGCAGCTCGCGGCGTAGTGCTGGTGCGTCATTACGAGCTGACGTTCGTCTTTGTCTTTATCGCCGCCGCCCTCACCGGTTCGGCCTTTCCGCTCATCTCGCACGCCTTTGTGGATCCACATTGCGATAGCGGAACTCGCGTCAGCCTACTTTATCTGAGCAATATCATTGGGTCCACGTTGGGGAGTTTTCTCGTCGGTTTTGTGGTCGAGAATTTCTGGTCTACGCGCGCCACCTGCGTGTTGTTGCTTGCGGTCGAGGCCGCTGTGGCAGTGGCCCTTGCGCAGCTCGCCGGCGCAACTCTCCGCCGTGGTTTCCTCTTCGGCCTGGCCGGTTGCGCGCTGCTTGCGCTCATCTCCGGCCCAATCTTCTCAGGGCTGTTCGAGCGGCTCAAGATGAGGGACTCCTACACGCCGGGTACACGTTTCACTGACTTGGTGGAGAATCGAAGCGGCGTCATTGCCGTCGCCAACGATGACATTGTGTACGGCGGCGGAGTCTACGACGGCCGCTTCAACACAGACCTGGTCAACGACACAAATATGCTCTTCCGCGTCTTCGCGGTGGCTGGAATGAACCGCAAGCCGGCTTCTGTTCTCGTAATTGGGCTGTCCACCGGATCCTGGGTGCAAGTGCTGGCAAACGATCCCGATGTCCATGACATGACCGTCGTCGAGATCAATCCCGGATACCTACCGCTCATTCAGAAGCACGAGATCGTGCGCAGCATTCTCACTAACCCCAAAATTCACCTGGTGATAGATGACGGCCGCCGCTGGCTGGTGAGCCATCCCGACCGCCGCTTCGATTTAGTCCTGATGAACACCACCTGGAACTGGCGCGCAAATGCCTCCCTGCTGCTTTCCCAGGACTTTCTCGCAATCGTACGACGGCATCTGAACCCGGGCGGAGTGGACTATTACAACACCACCTGGTCACGCGACGCATTGGCCACCGGAGCGGAATCAGCGCCCTACGCATTGCGCATTTCCAACTTCATTGCAATCAGCGACCAGCCAATCGTCCTGGATCCCGACCGTTGGCGCGCTGCTCTTCTCAATTACAAAATCGACGGCCACCCGGTCCTGGATATGCGCAATGCCGTGGACAGGGCCAGGCTGGATCAGCTGATCAACTGGTCCCGGAACGTGGATGGTCCAAACTCCATTGTGGAGACACGGAGCAGCCTGCTCAGGTGGGTGCATGGGGCGCGCCACATTACGGACGACAATATGGGGACCGAATGGAATCGCCGTACGGACCAGCTGAGCCAGCTTACTGAGCAGTAGCTGATAACGGTTTGGCCGGGTCTCTCCTTTTTGCCCGGGCGCACGCAGCGTTTCTTGCGCGAAAAGCACCTGCCGGCTGCAAACTAGTTTCTAATCTGAAGATGGGCGTGTTTGCGGGCATCGTCGCGGAAGGGCTGCAGGAGAGAAAGAAGGAGGCTTTTCACTGGGTTGTCACCCTGGGCGCGCCGGGACTGTTTGCGGTTTCATTCCTTGATGCCAGTGTCATTCCCCTTGCCATCCCCGGGTCCACCGATCTGCTGCTCCTGTGGCTTATCAGCCACGGCGGCGACCCCTGGCTTCTAGGGCCGTGTGCGCTCGCAGGCAGCCTGATCGGCGCCTGGACCACCTGGCGGCTGGGCAAAAAAGGCGGCCAAAAAGCCATCGAGCGTTATGTTCCGCCACGCCTCGAGAAGCGCGTTTGCGGATGGTCGCAGCGCAATCCCGTGCTGACTGTGTTTTTGCCGGCCATCCTGCCGCCGCCCATCCCGCTGTGGCCGTTTCTTCTGACCGCAGGCGCTCTGGGCACAACCTGGCGGCGGTTTCTAACCGCTTTCGGATGCGGGCGTGCCCTTCGCTACGGGCTGGAAGCATGGCTGGCCTATGTCTACGGCCGCCACATCATCCGCCTCTGGTCCTCCACGCTGCAAAAATGGGAGCCGGAGATCCTGTGGAGCTTCGTCTCTTTAACTGTGCTCGGTCTGGCCTGGGGTATCTGGAAACTGCGCCGCGTTTCGCGCCAGGAAGGGAGCGCCCGGAACATGCACCCAAGTCACGCCGATTGATCTCGAACCTCATGCCGGGCTGCAACATTCTCACTCGCCCATCGTCTACACTGAACAGCAACGACGTGACGCCTTCTTTCCTGGAATGCAGGAATTCACAGGCCAATTCGTGGAGTCTTAGTCTGGCAAATCGGCCTTCAACAAGGGTTCCGGCCCGTTTTACCCGCATCTGTTTCTGCACGCCGGTGTTGATTTGTCTTGCGATCGTCCCGGCGTGGGGTCGCCAGGTTCCGGATCAGTCCGCCAGTTCCCAGCCGGACGGGCGATCCGGAGTCCTCCAGGGCGTAGTGATGAACCACGACCAGGAGGTGTACGAGGGCGCCCACGTTGAGTTGTCTATTCCCGCTGAACCCGCCCCCCGCCAAACCACTACCGACGCCAACGGCCGCTTTGTGTTTTCCGGGGTACCGGCGGGGATGTTCACGATTTCGGCGTCAGCTTCCGGCTTCAACACGGCCAAGGTAGCCGGCACGCTTCACGCCGGAGAAAGCCTGGAGGTCCCCGCCATCGTGCTCTCCATGGCTGAGACCACCACCGATGTGGATGTCACTGCTTCCCGCCAGGAGATCGCCACCGAAGAGGTGAAGGTGGAAGAAAAGCAGCGCGTCCTGGGCTTCATCCCCAACTTTTACGTCGTCTACGACGCCCATCCCGCCCCGCTTTCGCCGCGCCAGAAGTTCTCTCTCGCCTGGCACGACTCCATCGATCCCATCACCTTTATCAGCGCCGGTTTCTTTGCCGGCATTGAGCAAGCCCAGAACACCTTTGTCGGCTACGGCCAGGGCGCCCGAGGGTATGCCAAGCGCTTCGGAGCCGACTACGCCGACGGATTCTCCAGCGACATGCTGGGCGGGGCGCTGTTTCCATCCCTTCTCCATCAGGACCCCCGCTACTACTACAAGGGCAAAGGCTCCATCGCTTCGCGTACCCTGTATGCAGTCGCCATGGCCGTCATGTGCAAGGGCGACAACGGCCGCTGGCAATTCAATTACTCGGCCGTCGCGGGAGACCTGGCTGCGGGCGGAATCTCGAACCTCTACTATCCGTCCAGCGATCAAAACGGCTTCGGCGTGATCGTCGACACCACCGCCATCGGCATGGGCGAAGGCGCCATCGGCAACATCTTCCAGGAGTTCGTGGTTCGCAAGCTGACCCCCTCAGCGCGCAAACAGCCCACCCCCTGACCACTTTTCGCCGCCCCCAAGGTGTTTAAAATCAATCGGTGTTCAGCCGGTACAACCGAAACCGCTTCGAGATACCTCTCATCCTGTATGACGCGTTCGCTCGAAGACGCCAATGCACTCTCCGCTCTGGATGCCAAGGTCCTTCGTGAGATCCACACCGACGGCTGGCAAATCACCGGAGTTCTGGCCCGCGAACAGGGCAAGGGACCTGACTTCGCCTATTCCATCGGTCTGTTCCATATGCTCGGCCACCCCGAGATCATCCTTTTTGGCTTGCCAATCGACATGTGCATGCGGGCGGTGAACCAGATTGCTCTCGACATTCGCGACGGCAAGCGCTTCCAGCCCATGGCCGTCTACAAGCGCATCCTCACTCGGCCTCAAGCCTGCTGCTTCCGCGAGGTGGATCGAAAGCACTACCACGGGCACGTGGGCTACGCCCTGTGGTTTTACGAAACCGATCCCTTCCCGCTCATGCAGTGCTTCTGGAGCGATGAGCACGGGCGCTTCCCGTGGGATCCGGGGTGCAGTTCCTGGGCGCGGGATGCCCAACCGCTGCTCTACGAATAGCGCCAAAACGCCTCAAATCAACCCCTTTTGGCCCAATTTATCGCGACATTTGCAAAAACTAACCACGATTGCACCACTCCCGGTGAAATCCACAGATTTCTCTGAGTTTTCAACTTGCATTCACAGATTGAGGAGGCGCATAGTCCCGTCAGTTGGTAGCCCAGTAACGAATTGGAAGCAAGCATTTCCTGCCCTGCAGGAAGATGAAAGATCCAAAGGAATTGGATTATCGCCTGCGGCGAAAGCCGCGGGAAAGAGATTTGAAGAGATTGGAAACTCATCCTCCGCTGAGCAGGGCGATGCAAAGTTCCGTGGAATGCAGAAGTTCGTTGCCGGCTTGATGTTGGGACATTCGTTCATGGAGGGATGGTTGCAAGAGCGGGTTCGCCCGCAGGCGCAGCTACCCCGGCGAAGTGAGCGGATCCGGACCAGGATCGGGCAGGAGGCGTAACAACCGGGGGACGCCGGTAATTCAACCTCGCAAGAGGCGACGATTGCCGGAAGAAGCTGGAAGGGACGTTTTCGGCCGGGATGCAGGCAAGGTAATCGGGCTCGGGAGGGTGGCTGCCGCAAGGCAAACGTCCTCCAAAGCAGGAAAGCTGGCCGGTAACCCGGAAGGAGATGGAAGGAGCATTCTCAGGCGCACACCGTAAGCTTGCGGCCTCGGCTGCAGGACGAAAGCGGGCGAAGGAGAGAGCAAGATCCATCACCGGTGTGGCAAATGCGAGGGTAGGTACGGTGAAGGCTGGAACGCAGGCGGCTTGCCGCAGGCGCGAACCAACCGGAGACCGGAAGGATCAGGCGCAGCTAGGCGGGAGTACGGACGACGGTTTCACTGAAGATTCATCGCTGAGCTTTGCCGGATGGTGTTTGGTCCGACGAGCGAAAGGCACCCGGAAAGCGCCAGAGGCCGCAAGGCTTCTGGCGTTTTCGTTTGTGGGGCGAATTCTGGGATTAGGTTGTGGTCGAGCTGTCGCCCACTCTTCCCTATGTCGTCTGTTCGCCTGCTGCGGCGCCGAAACTTCTGGCCCGCACCCCTTGGTTGGGGTTACTCTGCTCTTTGAAATATGGAAGACCTTCTGGGCTTCATTTTTGAGCTGTTGTTCGAGGCTCTGTTCGAGATTATCCTAAGCGCGATTGTCGCTGGCGTGTATCGTTCTGCGCGTCATTTTTGGATCACGACTCGCCGCGCAAACCCGATTGCCGCTGCAGTATTGCTGGTGGTTGTTGGGCTCGCGCTCGGCTCTCTAAGCGCTCTTATATTCCCGCACCCGCTAGTGCATCCGTCGAAGCTGCATGGTATCAGTCTGCTTATCAGCCCTCTACTGGCTGGCCTTGCGATGGCAGCAATCGGACGTGGCGTGCAAAGGCGCGGACGCGTTCCGGTCAGGATAGAAAGCTTCGGATACGGATTTGCCTTTGCATTTGCCGTTGCATTGATCCGCTTCGTGATGGTTCGCTAGGGCGTCCGGGATTATGGCTGAGTGGTCGCCGTTGGTTCTCGACTTGCCGCCGACACTCCCCTACGAGGCCCCCGCCGGATGGCTTCCACAATCTCCGCTGCGTCCACCACCGCAGCCCGCGAGGGGAAGAAGCGCTCCTTGAGGCAGGCGTCCAGCTCAAGGTCGCGGTCGGCGCAGCAATCCTTCACCACCGCCAGCCGGTAATCCGCATCGGCTGCGTCGAGCAGGGTCGACAACACCACGCCGCTGGTGGCAATCCCCAGCAGCACCAGGGTGTCAATCTCGCCGGCGCGCAGGATCATCTCTAGATCGGTGCCCGCAAACGCGCTCACCCGGTGCTTGGTCACCACAAGTTCGTCGCCAACCGGTCCAACCCTGGCATGGAGTCCGCCCGCGCCTTCGGCAAACATCTTCTGCCATTGCGGCGACGATTTGATGGCGGCGAACAGCGCATTGCGGTCGCTGATCTCCGGCATTCCAGGCCGGAATCCAACCTGCACATGGATCACCGGAAGTCCGCGCTCGCGCGCCGCGGCCTGTACACTCGCCACGCGTGCCAGGAATTCATCTGGCTCCGCAACATAAGCGGAAACAATCGAAGCGTGAAAATCCATGCTGAGCAGTGCGGCGTGCTTCAGATCCGGCAATGGAATGGGCATACGATCTCCTCATCGTCCAGTATGCGCCGGGCAGCGGAGGCCTCGGCCGCGGGCAACGGGGCGATTCTTACGATCCGTCACAGATCAGCTTGGGCTCAGAACAGCTCGGGTATGCTGTGAAACGCGATGCGCGTGGGCGCAGCTTTGTACGCGGCCAGCATGGTGGCCGGCGCCAGCGTTCCGGTTCCGTATTTGCGGTTGATGTCGTCCATGGCCGCCTGCAGGCGCGCGCGGCTCTTTTCCGATTCGAGGACATCAAAGAGGCCCAGGGAGTGGAGGCGGTCGGGAACCAGCCCGCCGAGTTGCACGCCGACGTAATAGGGATGACGGTACTCGCCGCCCTTGGGCTGCGATTCCCACAGGTGCTTGAGCGCGGTGATGAGCGTCTGATTGTCCTGGCACTCGGTCAGGTGGACCTCGCCATGCCAGCCCTTGGCCGGAACGCCGAAGCGGCTGACGGGCACTGGCGTGGAACCTTCCCTCCCGGCGGAAAATCCGACGGCGAGACCGATTGACGATGCCCACAGCTTGTTGGACCGCAGGCGCATGGCGGCCTTGTGCAGCAGCTTGTGAGCCACCGCCCAGGCCTTCTCCGGCGTGCGCAGCTCCGGCGCCAGCACGTGCTGGTGGCTGATGGACTTCAGATGTTCGGTCTCCGACATGTCGAAATCCTCGCCGCGCAGCCAGTGGAACAACCGCTCGCCCCACACCGAGCCCCACACCTGGCCGGATTGCTCGGAACCAAGCGCGAGCAGGTCCTGCATGGTTTTGATTCCACGCTCGTTCAGGCGCTTTTCAGTTCGCGCGCCCACCCCGGGCAGGTCGCGGAGGGTGAGGCGCGAAAGGGCTTCGGGGAGAATGTCGAGCGTGAGCGCGACCAGGCCGTCGGGCTTTTCCATGTCGCTGGCGACTTTGGCCAGGTAACGGTTTGTCGCCAAGCCGACAGAACTGCGCAGCATTTCTCCGGCCGCCTCGCGAATGCGGGACTTCACTTTACGGGAAAGCTCCAGCGCGGCCAGCAAGGGGCGCTCGCGTCCCATCAGGCGGCACGCCATTTCGTCGATGGAGCAAATGGCGCTGACCGGGAGGCAGCTTTCCACAGCTTCTACAACTTTGTGGTGATACTGGACATAGAGTTCGTGGCGGCCTTCCACCAGGATGATGCCGGGGCACATGCGTTTGGCGTCAGCCACGATGGTCCCGGTGCGCACGCCGAAGGCCTTGGCTTCGTAACTCGCGGCAATGCAGCAGGTTGTATCCACCATGGCGGGAACCACGCCAACCGGCTTGCCGCGCAGCTCAGGACGGTCCTGCTGCTCTACTGATGCAAAATACGAATTCAGGTCGACAAAGAGCCAATTCAGGAGTGGTTCGGAAGTGGTATTTCCACATTGCGGAACCGTGACCAAACTGTTGCGCAGGACGTCTACGCTGATAGAAGATTCCGAGTTGGAGCGGGCGGACATCTGCTACACTCTCTCCAATCGGATCCCCCGCCGGTAGATGAAAGGCAGCGGAAACAGCGCCGCAACAGCGTCCCAGCATCTTACTAAAATGGGCCCGCGGGAAGTGAGAACCGATTATGCATAGCTTAATCCGATGGCTGATGACAAGCGGTAGCCTGCTGGCGCTGGTGGTAACAGCCGGCGTGGCCATCCTGCTGGTTTGCTGTTTGGGTTGCGCGCGCTGCCCGGAGCGGGACAAGGACGATATCTTTACTCACCACGAGGTTTAGGTACCGGTTTCGGTCGTGGATCCGATTTGCGCCGATTGGCTGCGAGGTCTTGAACCCTCTCTGAGCATCTCCCCAAAGCAGAAGGGACAGCTTTTACGCCGTACCAGGCGTCGGGGTGTGTCGATGGGTACAGCGCCGCAAGCACCTGCCGGTCGGCGTGGATGGATGCCTGCGGCGGTTCGCCTCGCGCAAGGGTGCGCCGTCTTCGCAGTGCTTGCCCTGGTGTACTGGTTCGGTGTCCGGCCGCGTCAACTGCGCTGGGGCGCGACCGCTGCCGAGTTGCGAATGACCCTGCCGGAAGATGGGATCGTGGCCGATCCGGCATTCGACGCCACTCGCGCCATCACCATTGCGGCGGCGCCGGAGAAAATCTGGCCCTGGCTGGTGCAGATGGGTTACGGGCGCGCGGGCTTTTACGGCTACGATTTGATCGAGAATCCCGGCGGCGGGCGCGGCCTGCGCAGCGCCACTGCGATCCTGCCCGAATTTCAGCATCCGCGTACTGGAGACACGCTGCCGCTGAGCGTTGCGGCCAGCCTGGAGTTCGGAACCATTGCGCAGAACCGAGTGATGGTGTGGCGCAGCCGGGACAATCCCCACACCGGCGTCTTCATCTGGGCGCTGGTTCCGGTTGATGGCGAGCACACGCGGCTCATCAGCCGAATTCTGTGGCGCTATCCGAGCGATCCCGTGGGCCGCGCGCTGAACGTGTTCACTGAGTTTGCCGATCATGTTGCGGTGCGCGCCATTCTGCGCGGCGTTCGCGACCGCGCGGAGGGGCGCAGACCGCCTTCGCTGGTTCTGCAGGGATTCGAGGTTGCGGGCTGGCTGCTTGCGTTCCTTGAAACTGCGGCTGCGCTGGTGCTGGTCCTGTGCAGCCGGCACGCGATTGCATGGTGGTGCGCCGCGTTCGGCTCGGGGGCGATGCTTTTGTTTCTGCTCTACGGAGGCGCTTCGGCAGAATTCAACGCCGTCGCGCCCTGGGCATGGCTTGGGGGCATCATCGTGGTTTTTCGCCGGCTGCGCCGCGAATCGCTAGTGGCCGCGCCTCGGGCAATAGCGCGTCCCTAGCTTCTCCGCGTTCCCTGGTGGAAGCGCATGCGCCATTCGCCGCCGTGGCGCGTCCAGATCGAGCTGCGCAGGCTCTCCAGGGTTTCGCCGGATTTCCCATCGCTGCGCACCGTGCGGTAGGTGACCAGGGCCACCTTGTCGGTAAGCATCGTGCACAGGAAGTCCTCGATGGCCGGCGGAAAGAAATTCTTCTCCGTGGCCAGCAGCTCAATGATCGAGTTGCGCGTCCACACCTTGCCCGACGAGCCGAACTCGAGAAAATCCTCGGTCAACACTGCTCGCAGCCGTTCCCCATCTCGCCGCACCGCGGGGTTCAGCAGGCTCTCTTCCAGCCGCCGAAGGTGCGATGCCGTCTTGTCCCAACCTCTTTGAGAACGATCCGGATTTGTCATTTCTCCTGTACGCTCGGGGGCTTCAGATACTCCTCAAAATGGCTGAGAATGCGGCTGAAAAGAAGAATGCGGTCGTCGGCCCCGGCGATGGAGTGCGTCTTGCGCGGATAAATCTGCAGATCATAGGGAATGCGGGCATCAATCAATTTCTGGATAAACTGAACGGTGTTTTCGATGTGAACGTTGTCGTCGCCCGTACCTTGCGCCAGCAGCAGATGGCCCTTCAGCGTGGCGGCTGAGTTGACTGCGGAGAAATCCTTGTAGCCCTCGGGAAAGTCGGAAGGCTGGCCCAGGTAGCGTTCCGTGTAGATGGAATCATAATCGCGCCAATCGGTCACGGGCGCAACTGCTACGCCGGCCTTGAACCGGTCGGAATGGGTCATGGCGTAGAGGGTGAAGCTACCGCCCCAGCTCCAGCCCCACCAGCCCAGCCGGTTGGGGTCGAGCTCCGGATGCGCGCCCAGCGCGGCATCGAGCACGGTGAGCTGATCCTCAAGCTGGACACTGCCGAAGTTGTGCCACGCGGCCTGAGCAAAGGCGCGCCCGCGGTTCCCTGTTCCGCGGTTGTCGGCGTGGAGCACGGCGAACCCGTGCTCGGCCAGCAGTTCGTCAAAAAGCAGCCGGTCGTCCCATTTGTTCTGGACTGTCTGCGGGCCCGGCCCGCCGTATGGGTTCAGGATCAGCGGCACGCTCGCCCTTCCCGCGGCGTCGGCCGGCATCAGCAGCGTGGCGTAAAGTGTGCTGCCATCCTTTGCCTTCACCTCCATGGGCTCCGGCGGGCGCAGCTTGTAGGGCTCCAGTCCCTGGTTCGACCAGAACATCGTGCACTTGCCGCCGGTCTGGCACAAGCTCAGCCGGTCCGGCTCCATCCGCGCTGACCAGGTATCCACAAATACTTGCCCATTCGGCGAGAAGTTTGCTTCGTGGTAGCCGGCGCCGGTGGTCAACTGCCTGCGCTTGCCGTCGAAGGCGACCTGCCACACCTGCTGCTCCAGCGGATTGCCTTCGTTCGACGTGTAATAGACAACGTGTTTCGCCGCATCCACCAGCGAAACCGCGTCCACGTCGAAGTCGCCGCGGGTTAGCTGCGACACTTCGCTTGAGGAGTCCGAAGCCGACAGTGGATTGCGTTCGTTGTAGCGATAGAGATAGATGTGATTGTGGCCATCCTTCCAGTCAGTCAGGACGACTATGCCCGCTTCAACGTCAACGTCGTAATTCTCATCCACGTACTTGTCGTCGGTAATCTCCAGCACCAGGCGCGACTGGCTGTTGCTCGCATCCACAAAATAGAGATCGCGCTGCTTGTGATCGCGGGAGATCGTCTCCACCCAGATCGTGTGGCGATCAACCCAGCCGAAGCGCGGCACATAATCCTGGCCCGGGTGGTTGGGCAGCCGGATCCACGAGGTGCGGCCGGCGCCGGCGCTCACCACCCCGACCCGGACCGCGGGATTCGTGTCGCCTGGCTGAGGATAGCGCTGCAATTCCACGGTCGCGTGCGTGGGAATGAAGTCGGTGATGGGATACTGCGGCACACTGGATTCATCCATCTGCAGAAAGGCGACGTTCTTCGAGTCGGGCGACCAGAAATAGTTGCTGCGCACGTCCAGCTCTTCCTCGTACACCCAGTCCACTTCTCCGTTCGACGTGGCCTCGTTGGGCGGCGGCACTAATGGGAACGGCGCGCCGCCCGCGATCTCCTCAGGGCGAACCTCGCTGAGCCCGTGGTTGCGGACAAAAGAGATGTTCTCGCCGTTGGGCGAGAATTTTGGATCGTCGCCGGACAGCGTATCGGTAAACCCGATCTGGACGCCGGTTCCATTCCCCAGGTTGTAAAGCCACAGCCGCCCGCCGGAGTCGAACAGAAGATGCTTCGAGTCCGGCGCCCAGATGTAGCTGGCCATCTTGTACCGTTCGCGATGATCGCGGTCCTGCTCCGTCTCATACACACCTGACAGCGCGGCCAGTTTGGCGCGGCTCACCAGCAGGTGCGGGCGTCCGGTGCCGGGATCAAGGTCGATCAGCTCCCCGCCATCCAGATACGTGAGGTGCCTGCCGTCGGGAGACCAGGTCAGCCCCTCGGGCGGCGCGCCCGTCATGGGCCCGTGGGCGAAAATCCGCTCCACCGTGAGCGGGATGCCGTTCGATTGTGCAAGCGCGGAAGCAGAAGCCAGGATGAAAACGGACAGAAGTGCGCCGGCGGCACGCGTCACAAACTTTCCTCCACCATTGAACCCTGACAGTCGCCGCGCGAGCGCATTCGGCAGGTAAAGGGTTCTGCGGCCAGTCTAATTCAATGAGCCGGACGAGTTCTCAGTGCCCCCGCATCCCTGCGCCCTTGGCCGGACGCTTCATCAAAAACACCAGCGGGATAAGGCAGATCATGATTACCGCCAGGATTTTGATCACATCCAGGTAGCCCAGCATGGCGCTTTGGCGCACCAGTTGCCCGTACAGATCCCCCTGCGCAATCGCCTTGCCCTGCGATAGCGTGGCCGCCCGCCCGCCGTGCATCAGGTACCGGCCCATGCGGTCAAGTGCGCTTTGCAGGTTGGAGTCGCCGGGGCTGATCGCGGACCCCAGCCGGCTCTGGTGGAACTGTGACCGCCGCGCCAACATGGTGACAAAAAACGCCGTGCCCAGGCTGCCGCCAATGTTGCGCGCCAGGTTGGTAAGCCCGCTCACGTCGTTGTTCTTCGTCATCGGAATGCCGTTATACGACAGCGTATTGATGGGGATGAACAGGAACGCCAACCCAGCGGCCTGGAACACACGCAGCCACGCAATGTAGGAGTAGCTCACCTCCAGATCGAGCGTGAGCATGGTGAACAGCGCCGCCGAACACATCGCGAAGCCGTAAATGATCATCCAGCGCGGATCCACGCGCGACACCAGGAACCCGACGATCGGCATCATCAGCATCACCGCCAACCCGCCCGGCGATATCACCAGCCCCGCCTGTTCCGCGGTGTAGCCGAGCAGCGTCTGCACAAATTGCGGAATCATCACAGTGGTCGCGAACAGCACCACGCCCAGCGTGAACATCAGGGTGAACGAGACCGCGAAATTCCGGTTTCGGAACAGGGTCAGGTCCAGGATCGGCCGGTGATTGCGCCGGATCTGCGCCATCTCCCAGAAGAACAGCGTGACCAGCGCCGCCGCCGCAAGCACCGCAAACAGGGTGATCAGGTGAGAGCCGAACCAGTCGTTCTCCTGCCCCTTGTCCATCACAAACTCCAACGACCCGAAGCCCAGCGCCAGCAAACCGAAGCCGAAGTAGTCCAGGTTCAGTCCCTTCTTGCGATTTTGCTTCACCTGTTCCTTCAAGTGCGGCGGATCTTCGATGATGCGGTTGGTCAGGAACAGCGAAAGTATGGCCACCGGCACATTGATGTAAAAACACCAGCGCCAGCTCATGTTGTCCGTGATCCAACCGCCCAGCGTGGGCCCGATGGCCGGCGCGCACACCACCGCAAAACCATACAGCGCGAACGCCTGCCCGCGTTTCTCCGGCGCAAACGTATCGGCCAGGATAGACTGCTCGCTCGGCTGCAGTCCGCCGCCTCCCATGCCCTGCAGCACGCGGAAGAAGATGAGCAGCGGCAGGCTCGGCGCCAGCCCGCACAGCGCGGAGCTCAGTCCGAACAGCACCACGCAGATCATGTAAAAACGCTTGCGGCCAATGAATGTCGTCAGGTACGCCGACGCCGGCAGGATCACGGCATTGGCCACAAGGTAGCTGGTCAGCACCCAGGTAGCTTCGTCCTCGCTGGCGCCCAGGCTGCCGGCAATGTGCGGCAGCGCCACGTTGGCAATCGAGGTATCCAGCACCTCCATGAACGTGGCCAGCGTGACGGTGAGGGCAATAATCCAGGGATTCCGCTTGGGCTTCCAGGCGGCGTGCGTCACGGAAAGGGGAAGCGGCCGTGCGTCGGCCGAGGCGGCGCTCATGCTGTCACTTTCAGTCTAGTGGATGACCTGAGGATCGGAACCGCCAGTACAATGATCCGCATGAGACCGCTCCATATCCTTATTGCCTGCCTGGCGCTCAGCTCCATTGGCGCAGTCGCGGAGGACAAGGGTTCCTGCCCCACGGTTCCGTATTCCTTCGCACCAAATGCCAGGGCAAAGCCGCGCACCCCTCCGCCCAGTACGACCCAAACATACGCCGGCTCGGTAATGGTCTCTGCAGAAATCAGTGACAAAGGCTATGTTTGCAGCGCTCAGGTGATTCGAGGGCTGCACAAGAACTATGACAAAGTTGCGCTGGCTCAGGTGCGCAACTCGCATTTCCTTCCGGCGCGCAAAGTGAGCGGGCGAGCGGTTCCCGTTTTCATCACCGTCCAAGTTGATTTCTGGCTCAACAAGGATGGGCAGGTCACGCCTTCGATGAACTCTGCGGACCCAGGCCACGATCCCGCAAAGCCATGAATCCTCTGGGTGCCGGTCCTCGCGATTTGTCTTAGTCGCAAGGGCTGCAGGTCACGCCAGCAAGTCTTAGGTCCGCTTTCCACCCGCGCCCGCCGCGGTGTATGTTGCTCTTCATGCACTGGACAACTCCCGAAGAACGCCGCAAGCTCGGCCAGGCCCGCCGCAAGCAGGTGGGCCGCCAGGATCACTGCGACCTGAAGCCGAAGCAGCGACCCAAACCGGCGCTCGAACTCCTCCTGCGCGCCGCCCACGGCCGCGTGCCCTCCCTGGTCAAGCTCAAGTGGCAGCTCATGGCCGAGTCGCCCTTCGGCTACTTCCGTGGCGCCGTTCCAGTGATGGCCGCCGACCTGTGCGGCCTGCCCAATACCGGCATCCTCACCCAGATCTGCGGCGATGCCCACGTGCGCAACCTGGGCGCCTTTGCCGCACCCGACGGCCGCCTCGTCTTCGACATCAACGACTTCGATGAGACCATCCGCGCTCCCTTTGAGTGGGACCTGAAGCGCATGGCAGCCTCGCTGGTGCTGGCCGGGCGCGAAGCCGGCCACAAGGACGCCTCAGCGCGCGAGGCCGCCGAGCTGTGCGTCCACCACTACGCCGAGCTCATGCGCACCCTGGCGAAAATGCCCGCCATCGATGCCGCCCGTTTCCAGGTGCACCGCATTGGCGGGGTCGAGCCCATCCACGACGCCCTGATCAAGGCCGAGCGCTCCACGCCCCTGCACTCGCTCGAGCGCCTGACGGAGCCGGCCGGTCACGGCGAAGGCCGCGGGTTCAGGGAACAGAAGCCGATGTTGACCCGCATCACCGGGCGCAAAGCGGCGGAGGTCCTTCACGGCCTGGCCCCGTACCGGCAAATCCTCGAGCCGCAGCGCCAGCACCTCCTCGGCTTTTACCGGCCCGTGGACGTGGCCTTCAAAGTGGTTGGCACCGGCTCCGTGGGCCTGCGCGACTACTGCATCTACTTTGAAGGCAATGGCGCCGGCGATCCCCTGTTCCTTCAATTCAAGGAAGAGACCGCGTCGGCCTATGCGCCCTATCTCCCTGAGGCGCTCGTGCCCCACCACAACGGCCAGCGCGTGGTGGAGGGCCAGCGCGATCTCGAAATCCAATCCGATCCGTTCCTCGGCTGGACCCGCATCGGCGGCCGCGACTTTCTCGTTCGCCAGCTCAACGACCACAAGGGTTCCATTGAGATTGACGACCTGGCCGGCAAAGGGCTGGCGGCTTTCGCCGAGGTTTGCGGCGAGTTGCTGGCCCGCAGTCACGCCCGCGCCGGCGACCCGCTCATGCTGGCCGGCTACATCGGCGGCGGCGAGAGCCTGGCCGAGGCCTTGGCCGATTTCGGCATACGCTACGCCGACCAGACAGATAAGGACTGGACCGATCTGCGCAAGTGGCTGCGCGCACGATAACTCGCTCGGCCCATAGCTAAAAGATCCCCGTAGCGTGCCGCTGGAGGGAGCAGGGGCCTTCACAGGCTGCGGAAAAAGTCTCTTTGTAGGTACTTTTTCTGCACAGCAATTTGGGTTAGTAAAGAGACATGCGTGGAGACGATGAGAAGCAGTCGGCGATGTATAGCTACGTGACGATGGCACAACGGATTCCGGCTGGTCATCCGGCGCGGCAGATACGGGCGATGGTGGACCGGGCTTTGGCACGGATGGATGCGCAGCTGGACGAGCTTTATTCGACTACCGGTCGCCCATCGATAGCGCCGGAGCGGTTGTTGCGATCGTCGTTGCTGATGGTTTTGTACTCGATTCGTTCGGAGCGTCAATTGATGGAGCAGCTGAACTACAACCTGCTGTTCCGCTGGTTTGTTGGTCTTGAGATGGACGACCCGGTGTGGAACGTGACGGTGTTCACCAAGAACCGGGAGCGGCTGATTGGCGGCGTGGTGAGCCAGCAGCTACTGGAGTCGGTGCTGGTGGAGGCGCGGGCGCACGATCTGTTGAGCGAGGAGCATTTCACCGTGGACGGGACGCTGATTCAAGCCTGGGCCTCGGCGCGCAGCTTCGAGGATAAGTCCGATCCGCCGTCTCCGGGAGCAGGCTCGGGCTGGGGTGGCGAAGTGCTGCTGCGCGACAAGGTGGAATCGAAGACCGACCCGGATGCGCGTTTATACAAGAAGGCGACGGCGGACAAGTCGGTGCCGTCTTATCAGGGCCACGCGTTGACGGAGAACCGCAACGGGTTGGTGGTGGCTGCCGAGGCCACTCTGGCGGCAGCCGATGCCGAAGCTCAGGCGGGGATCCAGATGCTGGACCGGGCGCTGGGTGCGGCGGCCGGAGCGGCAGAGGAGCAGGCGATCACGCTGGGCGCGGATACGGGTTACCAGCAGGAGCGGTTCGTCGAAGCGCTGCGCAAGCGCAAAGTGGCGCCGCACGTCAGCGAGTATGTGAAGGGGAATCTGCAGAAGAATCGCCTGCGCCCGGAGGAGCGATCCGATGTGCGAAGTGCGATCAGTCAGCGGAAGCGCAAGCTGATCGAGCGAGTTTTCGGCTGGGCCAAGTTAAGCGCGGGACTGCGCCAGGTGAAGTTGCGCGGGCTGAAGCGAGTGGATTGGTTCTATCGGCTGGCGATAACGGCTTATAACCTGGTGCGAATGCGACGACTGATCCCGACTGCGGCGCTGGCCGGTTAGGGCCGAGGTGCGTCTGCAGGCCGATGAAAGCGGCTTGCAGGGGCAAGACAACAACAGAAACTCAGCAGTAGCGCAAGACAAAAGTCACCAAAAATTTCACCCAGGCGCAACCGAGCAAGGAAACACTAGTTTTTCCGCAGCCTGTGAAGGCCCTGGAACCCGGACCCAAATCAAAGGTGGTGAGCTGAAAAACCCGCGCAACCACCCCCGGATCGTCTCAGACGGGTGCAACATCTACCCCCGGATCGTCTCAGACGGGTGCAACAACTCCCCCCGGATCGTCTCACGGTTTTTGTGTTTTAAATCACACAAAGAAAGCCGGAAACCGGCAGCCATTCACTGCTTCCCAATGCGCAGGATATGCGCTGCCTGCACTCCGGGACGGAGCGCAATGTAATTGCGGCGGTCGCGCCAGGTGTAGCGCGCGCCAGTCAATAAGTCCTCTACAATGAACGTTTCGCCGGGGTGCAGCCCCAGCGCGTCCAGATCGAGATCGGTCCACCCCGCCTGCGCGTAAACCGGATCCAGATTCACAATTACCAGCAGCGTGTTCCCCGGCGCGAACTTCGAGTAGCACAGGAACATCGAGTTATCGGTAGCGTGAAATCGCAAAGTTTCATTTCGCTGGAGCGCCAAGTTCTCCCGCCGAATCCGGTTAAGGGCGGTGATTAGCGGTACCAGCGAGCCTGGCGCGTTGCGGTCCCGCTGCCGGATCTCGTACTTCTCGCTGTTCAGGTACTCTTCGCTCTCGGTCTTGCCCGGCGCGGGCCTGGCCGGCGCGTTCTCGCATAATTCGAACGCCGGGCCGTACATGCCCCAGTTGGCCGTCAGCGTTGCCGCCAGGATGCACCGGATCATGAACGCCGGCCGTCCGCCTTCCTGCAGCGTCTTGTGCAGGATGTCCGGGGTGTTGGGCCAGAAGTTGGGCCGGAAAAAGTCGCTCACCGGCGGCCGCGTGATCTCCTCCAGATAGCTCTCCAGTTCGTACTTGGTGTTGCGCCAGGTGAAGTAGGTGTAGGACTGCGTAAAGCCCACCTTGGCCAGCCAGTACATGGGATGCGGGCGGGTGAAGGCCTCGGCCAGGAAGATCGCCTCAGGGTATTTCGCGCGCAGCGAGCCCAGGCACCACTCCCAGAACGCCATGGCCTTGGTGTGCGGGTTGTCGACGCGAAAAACCAGCACCCCGCGCTTGATCCAGAACTCGAACACCGAGCAAAGCTCATCCCAGAGCCCGCGCCAGTCTGTCGACTCAAAGTTGAGCGGGTAAATGTCCTGGTACTTCTTGGGCGGGTTCTCCGCGTACTGGATGGAGCCGTCAGGGCGGAGGTTGAACCACTCCGGATGCTCCTTCACCCAGGGATGGTCGGGCGAGCACTGGAAGGCGATGTCGAGCGCGATCTCCATGCCCGCGGCCCGAGTGGCCTTCACCAGCCGGTCGAAGTCTTCGAACGTGCCCAGCTCCGGATGAATCGACTTGTGGCCGCCGTGGTCGTCGGGATGCGAGGGCGTTTTGGTCGCTTCCGCATCGCCAATGGCCCACGGACTGCCTACGTCGCCGGGCGCGGCGGTCACGGAGTTGTTCTTGCCCTTGCGGAAGGCGCGGCCGATGGGATGAATGGGCGGCAGATAGAGAATGTCGAAGCCCATCGCGGCGATCTCCGGCAACTGCGCCTCGACGTCGGCGAAGGTGCCGTGACGCCCGGGCTCCTTTGCTGCCGAGCGGGGAAACATTTCGTACCAGGCGGAGAAACGCGCGCGCTCGCGATCGGCCCAGACGCAAAGATCGGGCTCCCAGCGCGTGGCGAACTGCAAATCCGGGTACTTCTCGGCCAGATCGATCTGTTGCTGCGTGAGCGGAAACTCGTAGTACGGGCGATTCTCATCGCCAAGTGCGCGGAGCGTGCGCGCGACTTCAAAGAGCTTTCGCACATCTCCGCCGCGGGCGCGGCCGGCGGCTTGCTCCAGCAGGATTGCGCCGGTGCGGAGGGCCAGCGCCACATCGCCGCTTGTGGTCTCGGCTCCTGCCTGCAGTCCGCCCGGCGCCAGAGGCCCGCTTGCATCGGCCGCAGCCGCGGACACTGCATCAGGCTGAGGGCTGGCGGGCTGCCCCGCCGCAGCGGGCTGCGCAGCCAGCCGCTTCTTAAAGTCGCTGAGCCAGGTGGCAAAGTGATCGACCCAGCTCACGATGGAATAGTTCCACATGCCCAGGCGGTCCACGGTGAAGCTGCCGCTCCAGGCGTCGTTGACGCCCGCGATCATCGGCGCGACGCGCCAGCGCCTTTCGCCGGCATGCTTCGAGAGCAGTTGCGCGCGGATCAGGTCATGACCGTCGGCGAAGATGGCCGCGCGCACGGCGACCTCGTCGCCAATCACGCGCCGTGCCGGATGGCGGCCGCCATTCACGCGCGGCTCAACTTGCTCAATGACCACTCGTGAGCGTCCGTTCGCTGGCTTGATCAAACCGTTGTCCTCCTCAAACAGACCGCCATGGCCCTTACCCTCTGCTCGTGTTGCACTTCAAACGATGCGCCCATGGAGAGGGAGGATCGTCTGACGCCCACCATTTGCGTCGGGTTTCCTCAAATGCATCTTAAATTGCGATGCCCGGCTGTCCTTTCAGAATGGGCCAGCGGAAGCTCCAGACGTCTGGCATGTAGAGCGAAGAACCGCGCCGCTCCAATTTCGATTCGCTATAGCGCCCTTGTTGCGGGCGCGTCTGGACGTGCTACGGTCTTCCACTCGATGGAGCGAGCGCCCCTGGTATCGGTGAACTGGAGTGCGTCAATCTTCAGTTCGCCTTCGACGATGCGGACCGAGATACTGTGGTCTTCAACCGTGATGGCGCCGTAGCCGGAAGCTGTTGAGAAGAAGCTTGTGAAGGGGCGTGCGCTCAGCCTGGGCGCGAAGTGCAGCACGCGATCCACAGCCGAATAGCGGAAGCCGGAGAGTGCGCCGACCAGCGCATAGCTCGACATGGCGCGCGCGTACCAGTTGCCGCATTCGTATTCGTCCCAGGGATTGCGGACGTCGCCCATCGTAGCGGCTGCGCAGGGCCTTCACGATGGTCAGGCCCTCCTCGACGAGTCCTTCGTGAATGAGATGCGAGGCCACCTGGTATTCAATTCCGGTCCACACCTCGTCGGAGTAAACGAAGGGCAAGGGTGGGCTTTTGCGCCGCGCGGCCAGGTGCACAACAGCAGCCCGGGTTCGTGGCCCATGGCATAACCCGGCCGCTGAGGGTTGGCATGCTGGCTCAGGTCGGACTTGAAGTTGTTCGTGAAGATGGCCTGCAGAGTGGAGTGCATGTTCTTCTGCGCCAGGGGCGTTGGCGATGCCGTAGATCCGCGCCATCCATGCGCCGATCACGCCGTCGGAGAAGCATCCGCTTCCGTATTGGTATTTCGGGCCTTCCCGCTTCAGCAGTTGCTGCATCTCGCTGCTGGATTGGTCGACGCCGGCCATGGACTGGACGAAGGACTGGTCGCGGAGGCCGTTGATACTGCACCTTCTGCTGGTAATACTCGCCGTTGAAGAGCTGCTCGTCCATGAATGCGCGCAGCGTTCTGGCAAGATCCCGCGTAGAACTTCGCATCCGCGGCATTTCCCCAGCGCTTCCGCCATCCGCGGCCATGGCAGACAGCGCGCCGAGGTAGATGCTGGTGCACATTCCGTCCGGGCCCCAGAATTCGATGTCGTAGGTGTTGTGGTGGGGCTCAAAGAGCGCGCCGCGATGATCGGGGTCCCAGGTGCCGATGCAGTAGTCCAGGCTGCGCTTGGCCAGCGGATACATCTGTGCCAGCCAGTCGGCGTCGCCGGAGATCTGCCAGTCGCGATACACCTTCATGATGCCGCCCAACTGCCCGTCGGCAGCGGCGTGCCAAGTGATGGTCGACAGGTCCGTCGGGGATGGCGCCGCGGAAGTCACATGCCCGCGGTCGTCCATGGACCGGACCAGTTCCAGGTCGCGCAGAGTGCGTTCCAGTTGCGGATAGAGATGCGGCAGCGCCTGGGCATAGTTCCAGACGTGGGTGCAGGAACCGTGGCAGCAGCCCGCATCCGGGAAGCAGCCCTCCCATCCCCAGATGTTGCCGTTTGCCTCGCGCAGTATGGTGGGCGACTTGAGGATGGCGAGGTTGGCGGAGATGGCGTCAAGCACGTAAGAAGGGAACGTGGAGTTGAACAGGGTCTGCTGGAACGCCACTGTGCGCGCGCGCAACGTCCGGTAATTCTGGTCCACGTGATTTGCGACGTCCCGGGCGTCTTTCCACTGGGTGGAGTAGAACGGGCGCCACGGCGCGGGTTCGTCCGCTGGAACGGTGCGGCAACCGGTTTCGCCCTGGATGGCTGGGGCGTTCTGCGCCGGCGGCAGTCCGCCTTCGCGAAGATAGCAGTTGGGAAAGTGCCAGGCGATGAGGACGGGCCAGGTGCGGGAGTCGCCGGGCTTGAGATGCCCTTCCACAAGGATCGAAGCTCCATTGCGGCCGGCTTGTATCCACCGTGTTGGAACCTTCGTTGGTGGTAAAGCTTCCGGTGGAAACTTCGCGCCACAAGGCCGAAAGAGAATCGAACTCCCACCCGGGGCTGCGCAGCCACATGGCCTTGATTCGCGGCTTCGCGCCGATCATGGTGAGCGTTGCGCTACCGTAGGACTCCGCGTTGGGCGCCTCGTGATTGAACAGGAATGACTCCCCTGTCCGCGATCACGGCATTGGCGCTGGCGGCCTGGTCAGGATTGCATCCCGGCGCAAGATGCGACAGGTGATAGGAGAATTCGTAGTCCACCGCTAGTGGCGAAGTATTGTGCAGGGTGTACTCCAGGATGGCGCAGGGTATGCCGGAGTTCTTGTCGTCGAGGGGAATGAAGGGATTCCAGCGCTACGAGGGTGACCTCCAGGGGAACGGCATGATCGGCGAAGCGCACCTCGGCAAATGGAAACTCTCCTCGGAAATTCGATTTCTCAAATCGCGGAAATCCCTCGAAACCGCCGCGGCGCAAGCCCTGCCCCTGCAGTCCCTGGTCGAAGATTTTGAACGGCGGAAACGGCCCCTCTACGAGTTTGGTGAGCAGGAGCCGGACCCTTGATGTGCAGGATGGCGAAGGCGGCTTCCGGCGAGTTGGACGTGAATCCAGAAGGCAAGGCGGTTGTTTCAGGCCGCGTCCGAATAGAGAAGTCCTGAATCCCACCCGAGCCGTTGACGCATATGCAACCTGTCCCGATGCCGCCGATCGGCATGGCTACCTGGGTTGCTTTGTCGCCGCTGAAAGTGCGCTGCGGCCCGTACTCAATGAGTTCGGCGGCCGAGTAGGACCTCGACTCGCGATCCGCCGACTCGATCAGAGCGTCTGCCTGCGAACGGCTTTCCGCGCCGGATGGAATTGGGGGCACAGCAGCGATGAATGCGGCGCTGGAGCCCGCAACCAGAAACTGGCGGCGATTTGGCTTCTTCGTTCCCATGAAGTCTTTATCCTGACCACGCTCGATTCGGTGAAGGCCAGTGTAGTGCAGTCTCGGGGAAATCGGAAAAGCGCTGTTTGGTCCGGCTTCGGGACAGGAGCAGGAGGCGCAAGTCATGATTTAAATCACGCACGTCTCGACGATTTTGCTGTTGATATTTTTACAATTGATTGTATTTAAATACGTTATAAATAATGTTCCACGTGGAACATTCTTACTTGCTCGTGAAGGCGAACCGCTCGCGCACTTCATAGCGCGAGCCAGCGGGGCCGAGAAAGCTTTCGTAGAGAAGAAACTCGCGGGCGGCGAAGGCGGGAAACTCGGCTGAGGAAGGACGGCGGCTTTGAGCTGCCGGATGGCGGCGCTCTGGCCGCGATTGCGCGCGAGGGTCAGGTGGGGATGGTAAGGGCGCGTCTCCGGCAGAAAGCCGCAGGGGCTGGTTGCGGCCACCACCTGGCGCTCAAGCGCGAGGAGCTCCGGCGAGAGCAGGACCGGCGCGAAAAAGATGCCGGCGCGATCGAAGAAGCCGAGCCCTTCGAGCTTGACCGGAACCAGCGGCGAGACGATGGCGCGCAGGCCCGCGACCAGGCAAGCCAATTGGTCTGCGCGCGTGTTGCCGAGGAACTGGAGGGTGATGTGCCAGGATTCCGGCGCAGACCAGCGCAGGCCGTCCGAGGGCCGTTCCAGTTGCGCGCGGACCGAGGCAAGTTCGTGGCTAACCGCCTCGGCCATGGGAATGGCGATGAAGAGGCGCATGACAGTGGTCAGTGGTCAGTGGTCAGTGGTCAGTGAACGGGTGAAGGAGTGAAGAAGTGAAGGAGTGAAAAAGTGAAAAAGTGAAGGAGTGAACTCGCTTTTTTCACTTCTTCACTCTTTCACTCTTTCACTCACTTCTTCACTTTCTTCACTCTTTCACTCACTTTTTCACTTTCTTCACTGTTTCACTCGCTTCTGCGGCTACTTCTTGGCGTGTTCGAAGCGCTTGGCTACTGCGGACCAGTTGACTACGTTCCACCATGCGGCGAGATAGTCGGGGCGCTTGTTCTGGTACTTGAGGTAGTAGGCGTGCTCCCACACGTCGTTGCCGAGGATGGGATAAAGGCCCTGCGAGAGGGGCGAATCCTGGTTTGGCGTGGTGATGACCTTGAGCTTGCCGCCCTGCCACACCAGCCAGCCCCAGCCGGAGCCGAACTGCTTGGCCGTGGTCTCGTTGAAATGCTTTTTGAATGCTTCGAAATCGCCGAAGTCGGCCTTGATCTGGTCGGCGAGCGGACCCTCTGGTGTTCCGCCTCCGCCGTTGCCCTGCGGTGCCATGATGGCCCAGAACATGGAGTGGTTGGAATGGCCGCCGGCGTTGTTGCGCAGCACGCCGCGAACGTCTTCGGGGATTGCGTTCAGGTCGCGGAGCAGGTCGTCGGCGGTTTTTTGGGCGAGCTCGGGATGCTTCTCCAGAGCACCGTTGGCGTTGTTGACGTACGCCTGGTGGTGCTTGTCGTGGTGGAGGTGCATGGTCTCGGCATCAATGGTGGGCTCGAGGGCCGCGTAGTCGTAAGGAAGCGGTGGAACTTCGTATGCCATTTGGGGAATCTCCTCCATTGTGAATTGTAAAGGGGTGAGTTGACCGGAAAGGGGTTACGGCGAGGTCACAAGTGGTGGATGCGGCTGGAGGGCGAGAGGATTCCTGATTGCGGGTGGTGGCCTTTCCCGGAGGTTCTTGCGCGTTGGGCGGAGGGCCGCGATGCTTGCCTATGCCACACTTTCGCCTTATCCTGTTTCACCCGCCTGCGGCTGGTGATCCGGTTCACGCGAAACTTCCGCATCGGCCACGACTCGCCCGCTACCTCAGGAACGAGCTGCACAACGAAGCTTTCACTGCTATGCTCTCGGTCATGCGCAAGAGTTTGTGGGGCATTATTGTTCTGCAGTGCTGCATTGCTGAATGCTTAGCTCAGAGCAAATGGGTTCTTCCCAACTTGCAGGAGCTAACGGAGGCTGACGCCATTGGGCGAGGCTCTGCGCAGTTGTCAACAGACGAAACGGCTTTGCTCAGGAATCTCACTCACAAAATCATCGCCGAATGCATCGCCGACCCAGGGCCAGGTGATGCCCACACGGCCGCAGGGACATTCCGCCGCATCAGAGTGCGACGTGTCCCGTTGACACCGCAGGGAGACGCAGGTCTAGTGGTGCAAGGCTTTGGGTCGTGCATGTGTGGCGCTGTCGGCAACTGCCCATTTTGGGTCATCGGCGGACAACCGCATCCTAGGAACTTGTTGAAATTCGGGGCATTGTGACGAATTTCCTGGTGATTTGCGTCTCTGCCTGGTTGCAATGTGATTGAACTGCGGGTCTGACCAGTGTTTATAGGGGTTTGCGCGCCTCAGGAAAGCATCCCGGAGGCCCGCAACCGTTGCTTAGGCACACTGCTCCATGGGCCTTCGCGGTGGTTGGGCCATGAGTTTGGGAAGCCGGATCAGGTTGTGCGCTGCACAACTGAATACGAACAGCCAGTCCACCTTTTCCAGCCCGCGCAGCTTGACCTGGCGCAGCGGACCGATTTGCTTCAGCCACCCAAAGCCCTTCTCGATCAGCCAGCGGCGGCTCAGACTGATCGCGTAGCCCGGCTGTCGCGTGGTTCTGCGGTCCAGGTTGCTGCTACGGTTCTTATCGTTCTTCGTTACATGCGGCGTCACGTTCAACTCCCGCACCGTGCACACAAAGTCCTCGCTGTCGTAAGCCTTGTCCGCGCCCACCGTGATGCGTCGGGTGTGGCCGTTCTGCTTCTCTTTGAGCATCAACAGAGCTGCATCTCGTTCCGCGTATCCATCGGCGTGCGTTACCATCGCGGCGGCAATCAGGCCGTTGCGGTTCTCCACCAAAGCGTGGCCCAGGTAGCTCAACTTCGACTCCTTGCCGTAGCTCTTCTTGTACAGCCGCGCATCGGCGTCGCTGGTCGATTCATGCGTCATGTTGGTGCGGCTCTGGCCACGAAAGTCGGTGCCATCACCATCATCGGAACCGTCCTTGCTGCGAAAGCTCTTTTGCGAAGCCCAGGCCTGAATCAGCGTGCCATCCACCGTGAAGTGCTCGTCGCTCATGAAGCGCTTGGCCTGCTTGTTCACTTCGGCAAAGAACCGCTGCGCCACATCGGAAGTCAACAGCCGGTCACGGTTCTTCGAGAACACTGCGTGGTTCCATACCGCGTCGTCCATGCCCAGGCCCACGAACCACCGGAACAGGAGGTTGTAGTCGATCTGCTCGACCAGCAGCCGCTCCGAGCGCACCGAGTAGAAAACCTGCAACAACAGCGCCCGCAGAATGTACTCCGGCGCTATCGACGGCCGACCAGATTCCGCATATAGCGCATCCAACTCCGGGTTCAACGTTCGCAACACCGTGTCCGTCAGCTTGCGGACCGCTCGCAGCGGATGATCCTGCGCCACACGTTGCTCCAACGAAACATAGCTGAACATCCCGTCCTGAACTCGCTCGTCTCCTCGCATGTCTATTAGACGAGCGACCTCGCAGCCTCGTCGCCGAATGGTTCCTATTTCAACAAGTTCCTAGAGCGATCATGCACACAATTGGAATCCAGACTTTCGCATTTCAGAAGTCTCTAACGTCCGACCACTTCGATCTCGTACTTGGCAGGCATGATTCTGCAACGGCCACAGAGTTGCACAGGTTCCAATTTGACGGCACAAACTATAAGCGCAACGGGTGCGCATCCCTAGAGTGGGCCGACGAGGTTGCCCGCCCACTGAAACCGCCGAGAATAACCCCCGAGCGGTGCCCGTAAATTACCGACTTCGCAGATAGGTTTCTACCTTTCAGTTTCGTGCGCTTCTATGCAAACTGGGCGAGTGACTGCCGATGCTTCCCTATGCCAAACTTTCGCTTCTGCCACAAACCGTGCAACATGGACTCGAAGTGCGCATCGTCCCGAGCAAAGTGGAGAACGGTGTTGCAGACAACGACATCCGCGCAGGCATCGTCGAAAGACATATTTTCGACCGCCTCAATTCGGAAATTCGACGCCGGGAGAGGTGATGGGGCCAGCGTGCGGGCCAAGTTGCGCACGCATTCCACCTCCCGGGCGTCGGTGTCCGCGGCAAAAACTTCGTACCCCTCCCGAAGCAGGTAGACAAGATTCCGGCCGGAACCGCATCCGGCGTCCAGAATTGTCATCCCGCGGGAGATGCGATTTTTGAGAAGCTGATCGAACAGATAAATGTCGATTTGGCCGAATTGTTCCTGAAGCGTGGACATGGAAATTCTGACCAGAATAGCATGGGGAAATATTTCGACTTCCAGTTGAAGTCTCCGCATCGGTCAATTCGAAAACAACCAATCCATGATCGGCCGCGTTTGCCTGGAGCTACAATTGCTTTCCACGAGAATGAGGATGAACCTGTTAAGAACTTACGGTGTTTTGCTTGCGGCGATTCTCATGACTAATGCCTTCGGTCAAAGTTTCGCCTGCAAGCAGAAGAGCTTCAACGTGAAAGTCAACGGCGGCGAGAGTTTCAAAAATGGCATTGGAGGGGGACTGGAACTTGTCCTGGACCCCTACAAAGATCATGGAGGCTGGTCACTACGGGTTTCGCCAGCCGGATCGGATGCCGACTGGAGTTACCCCGTAAACCTTCCTCTTGATGGAGAAGCGCAAGCCCTTGGTTCGGGATGGGGAGCCACAGCCAGGGAGCGGCTCAGCGGCACAAAAAGCCTCAGATTTGTCCTCAACGCGTCGGATTTTGGGCGCTATTCGAAATTGGCAGATGACGCTCTGCATTCATCCGCACCCTCAGCTGCGGGCGACTTTATTGGTCTGCTCAAAAAGGGGATATTTGGTTCGGTCGCTCTGAGCCAATTTCAGCTCGAGACCGGGGGCTCTCCGAACTCAATCAAGTGGGTGACTTTCATCGCGCGAATTACAGTCCCAGAGTCTTTTGAAGATCAGGCTGGCTGGCGACCGTCTCGATGCGACACCGAACAATAACTCCAAAGCAGGAGAGGGATCGGACGCGTTTCGGGGCTTGTGGCGCTGGAGCGCGCGGCGGCGGGTGAAAGGGCGGCTCAGTCTTCGCGTTTTCGAGGTGTTGCGCATCACATACCACGGTCTTTCGCCGGACCTATGATCCATCTCCGTTTGGGCTTGGTGAGTCCGCGATCCCCCCTATGGATCCCGGACGACGAGCCTAAGGAGCAGCAACCATGATTACGCAGACAGTTTCGCATCAACTCCACCTGGCCCCGCGCATGGCGCGGCTGGGCACGGAGACCGCGTTTGAAGTTTTGAGCAAGGCAAAGGCGCTGGAACGGCAAGGCAAGAACATCGTCCATCTGGAGATTGGCGAGCCCGACTTCGACACGCCCGCCAACATTGTGGATGCCGCCGCCGAGGCGCTGCACGGTGGCTGGACTCATTACGGACCGTCGGCCGGGCTGCCGGAATTGCGGCAGACCATTGCCGAGTACGTGAGCCGCAGCCGCAACGTGGAGGTGACTGCGGATGAGGTGGTGGTGGTGCCCGGGGGCAAGCCGATCATCTTCTATGCCATGTTGTCGCTGATCGACCATGGCGATGAAGTTATCTATCCCAATCCGGGATTTCCCATCTACGAATCGATGATCAACTATGTGGGTGGAACGGCGGTACCGATTCCCCTGCGCGAAGAGCGCGATTTTGCCGTCGATCCTGCCGAACTTGAATCGCTGATCACCGATCACACCCGGCTCATCATCCTCAACTCGCCGCAGAATCCCACCGGCGGAATTCTGCTCCGCCGTGACATTGAGAAGATCGCGGATGCTATCGGCGACCGCAACATCGTGGTCCTGTCCGACGAGATTTACAGCAGGCTGCAGTTTGAAGGCGAGCCGTTCTCCATCCTGTCGCTGCCGTGGATGCGGGACCGCACCATCCTTCTGGATGGATTCTCAAAGACCTACGCCATGACCGGCTGGCGCATGGGCTACGGCGTGATGCGGGCGGATCTGGCTGCGCAGTTTACGCGGCTGATGACCAATTCCAATTCTTGCACCGCGAGCTTTACCCAGCGCGCGGGGATTGCCGCCATCACCGGCGATCAAAGCCCGGTGGAAAGGATGCGGCTTGAGTTTGAGCGCCGCAGCCGCTTCTTTGCCGATGGCCTGAATCGCATACCCGGATTCCGCTGCCGCATGCCCAAAGGGGCCTTTTACGTGTTTCCCAACATCGAGCAGACCGGCTGGAAATCGAAGCTGCTGGCGGACGCGCTGCTGGACGACGCCGGCGTTGCCGCGCTCTCCGGCACGGCGTTTGGCTGCTATGGCGAAGGATTTCTGCGGTTCAGCGTGGCCAATTCGATGGAACAACTGGAACTGGCGCTGGGACGGATTGGCGCGTGGGTTGAGAAGAACGTGCACTAAGGAGTATGCGATGGCACTTATGGATTCGGCTACGGGAAACGTGACCAGGGAATACTCGATTGAGCAACTGCGGGAGGCCGCGAACCTGATGCGCGGCTATGACCTGGTGGCGCTGTGCGCGGCGGGGTCGGGACATGCCGGTGGCACGCTGTCCATTATGGACATCACGGCCGCGCTTTATCTGCACGTGGCGCGGCACGATCCGGCCAACCCGGCGTGGGGTGAGCGCGACCGCATCGTGTGGTCGGCGGGGCACAAGGCGCCGAGCCTTTATCTGGGGCTGGCGTTTGCGGGGTTCTGCGCGGTGGACGATGTGGTGACTCTGCGCAAGCTGGGGTCGCCGTTTCAGGGGCATCCGCACTGGCTGAAACTGCCGGGCGTGGAGGTTTCGACGGGGTCGCTCGGGCAGGGCTTGAGCATTGCGGTGGGCATGGCGCTGGCGGCGCGGCTCGATGGCAAGACGCACAAGATTTTCTGCCTGATGGGCGATGGGGAACAACAGGAAGGCCAGGTGTGGGAAGCGGCGATGGAGGCCGGCCACTACAAGCTGGACAACATTGTTGCGGTTATCGATTGCAATCGGCTGCAGATTGATGGATGGGTGAAGGATGTAATGCAGGTTGAGCCGCTGGCCGAGAAGTACGCGAGCTTTGGGTGGACGGTGATGCGCGTGGATGGGCACGACATGCAGGCGCTGGTGGGGGCGTTTGAGGAGGCGCGGGCTACAGAAGGCAAGCCGGTGGTGATCCTGGCTGACACGGTGAAGGGCAAGGGCGTGAGCTTTATGGAGAACCAGGCGGGGTGGCACGGCAAGACGCCGAACGGCGAGGAACTGGAGGCGGCGCTGCGCGAGCTGGGGCTGGCGGGGAAGATACCGGTGGAGCGGTTGCTGGAGCGAGCGAAGAACTTCCAGGCGGAGGCCGAGCGCAAGCTGGAAGCGGCGATGCCGCAGTTCAGCCGCGATTATTGGTGGAACAGCGGCGCACCAATGAAAGTGGCGATGGAGCCGACGCGCAAGGGGCTGGGGCAGGCGCTGGCGGCGAGCGGCGGAGACGAACGCGTGGTGTGCCTGGGGCTGGACATTTCCGGCTCGATCACCATCAGCGATTTTTATGCGGGCAAGCCGGAGCGCGCCGCGCGATGGCTCAGCATGGGGATTGCGGAACAATCGGCGACGGCGGCGGCGGCGGGGCTGGCGCGGGAAGGCAAGCTGCCGGTGGTGGGATCGTACGCGACGTTTTCCGCGGCGCGCAACCTGGACCAGATTCGGGTGTCGGTGTGCTACGCCAACTTGAATGTGCTGATGGTGGGCGCGCATGCGGGAGTTTCGGTGGGGCCGGACGGCGCGACGCACCAGGCGCTCGAAGACTTGTTCGCCATGATGGGACTGCCCAACATGTCGGTGGTGGTGCCGTGTGACGTGGTGGAGGCGCGCAAGGCCACCGGCTATTTGCTGTTGCAGCACCAGGGCCCGAAGTACATCCGCTTTGCGCGCGAGGCAACGCCGATTGTAAGCAGCGAGGCTACGCCGTTTGTTTTCGGCAAGGCAAACCGCATCCGGCTGCGCCACCAGGCGGCCAACTTTGCGGAAGCATTCGAGACGCGTCTGGATGAGGATTGCCGCGACGAAGGCGAAGATCTGAGCATCATCGCCTGCGGCCCCGAGGTTCCGGAGGCGATGCGGGCCGCGTGGATTTTGAGGAACGAATACGGCTACACGGCGCGCATTCTGAACATGCACACGCTGAAGCCGATCGACACGGAAGCGATTGTGCGCGCGGCGCTGGAGACGGGCGCGATTGTCACCGCGGAAGAGCATCAGATTGGCGCGCTGGCCGGGCGGGTGAGCTCGGTGATGACGGAGAGCCCGCGCCTTTATGGGCATGCGTCGATCACCGCGGCCATCGGGGTGAAGGATCGCTTTGGCGAATCCGGTGCGCCGTGGGAGCTGGTGAAAGAGCTGGAAGTGAGCGCCGAGCATATCGCGATGAAGGCGGCGGAGCTGATGGCGCACAAGCATGAGCCGGCGGGGGTTTCCGCGCGAAGGGGCGCGTGAGCGGGTTCAGCCTGACGCGGACAAATCCTGACGGGAAGATCAAGTGCAGCAATGGGCCGATGCGGGTGTCTGGAGACACCCGCTACAGCCGGTTTGGAAACCGGCGGTACTGCGCCGGCTAGCCCATGAAGCCCAGGTAGGGGTTGGTGCCGAAGTTGGCGAAGTTGGGGAACACCTCGCGGATCTGGCCGTCGGAAAGCCCGAACCAACTGGCCAGGGTGCCGGCGTATTGCTCCACCGAGGTGGTGGGAATGAGCCTGCCTGCGCCCACGTCGTTGGCCTGATTGACGCCGACCACGGGGTATTGGCCGTACATGTTCTGGCCCTTTACCGCGCCGCCGAGCACGAAATGGTGGCTTCCCCAGCCGTGGTCGGTGCCGTTGCTGTTGCAGGTAAGGGTGCGGCCGAAGTCGGAGATGGTGAAGGCGGTGACCTGGTCGCTGACGCCCATCTGGACCATTTGACTGTCAAAGTATTCGAGCGCCGAACCCAACTGGGTGAGGAGCTGGGCGTGGACCTGGGCCTGGTTATTGTGGGTGTCGAAGCTGCCGAGCTGCACGTAGAAAATCTGCCTGGATACACCCAGGCTGCCGCGGCCGGCGATGATGCGGGCAACGGTCTGCAGAGAGGCGGCCAGCGGGTTGTCCATCAGCTTCATGGAGACAGGGTCGAGGTACTGCGGCGGGTTGGCAACTCCACCTGTGCCCGCCTTCGCCATAGCTGTTGACAGCGTGGCCTGGGCCTGGATGGAGCGCTGGATTACGACTTCGTACTCCTGCGCGAAGAGGTTGGTTTCGTCGGCGCTGAGGATAGAACTGAGAGGATTGCCCGCGGCCGGGCCGCCGAAGGGCGGCTGGGTGAGGCCGGCAATCGGGATCGGGCCCGCGGGGGTGACGTTCAATTGCACCGACGAGTTGCCGGCGAGGAACAATGCGTTGCCGCAGGTGGAGATGCAGGTAAAGATGGAATTCGAATTCATGTTCATGGCTTCGATGGCGTCGGCGACGGCGCCACCCCAGCCGGCGTGCTCGCCGCTGCCGAGGTTGGAGGCGATGGCCTGCCACGCGGCGGTCTGATCGAAGTGAGAGAACAGCGAATCCGGCAATGTGACGGAGTTGGCGTTGACCTGGGCCTTGGTGGCGGGCACCACCAGCGTGCCGGTGTTGGCGACGATGGCGGCGCGGCCGGCTTTGAAGAGATTCTGCACGCCGCCGAGGGATGGATTGAGCGCGAAGGTGCGGCCACTTTGCGGTGTCTCAAGGGTGATGGGCAACAGGCTGCCCATGGGGTAGGCGAGACCGGGTGCGCCCGACCGCGCCTGGACAAAGGCATCGTAGGAATCGGTGTCGGTGGCGATGACGGTGCCGTGGCCGTCGTTGCCGCCCTGCAGATAGATGCAGACGAGCGCGCGATAGTCCGATCCGCCGGTTCCCTGGGCCATGGCTGCGAGCGAGTTGAGCTCGAGGAAAAACGGGCTGACGTAGAAGCCGGCCATGGACGCCATGGAGGCGGTTCTCAGGAATTGCCTGCGAGACTGATGAAACTTGCACATGGCTTGGCTCCTATTGCTGCGCCGCGAAATCCGGCGACGCGACGGTGAGATAAATTGCGGTTTCGACCCGGCTGAGAAGTGCGGCGTCGATGGCCGCCTGATCGCCGGAGGGGATGGGGATGGAAGTGACCGCGCTCTCAATCTGGGTGTAAAGCGAGTTGCTCATCTGGCCGGCCATCAGCAGCAGATTGATGCGGTCCATGAGCTGATCGGGAGTGGCTGCCAGCCTCATCTCTTCGGCGTAGGACGAGAAGACGTCCGGCCCCTGGGTGTTGGAAGCGCCGATGGCCGATTGCATGAAATTGATGAAGCCGACCACCGTGGAGACGTTGGTGATCTGCATCTCCGGCGCGAGCAGGCCATCGGTTGCGAGGGGGGTGCTGGGAGGCGTGTAGCCGGGGCTGAACCAGTTGAAAACGGTGGGCGAGCGGAGCCACATTTCGCCCAGCCCGTAGATGGGATCCTCAGTGGAGCCGGTGTTATACGACGCATTGCGCGACTGCGCGGTGAAGGCGCGCGCCCACTCGGTATAGCGCAACAGCGGCTCGCGCACCTTGCCGTATTGCGCGTTGGCGGTGGCGGTAGCGGTGTCGCGCGCTTCCGGATCGAGCAGAATGGCCGAGATGACCGCCTGCAGATTGCCGCGCACGCCGGTTCCGTCGTTCTTGAACACCTGCGCAACCCGGTTGATGTAAGCCGGGCTCGGGTTGCTGGTGACCAGGTGCTGGATCATCTGTTTCGAAAAGAACGCGGGCAAGTTGGGATGGTTGAAGATGGTGTCGAGCGCGATCTTGAGATCGCCGTCGGGGTCCGGAGTGCCGGAGGCGGGAATGGTGACGCCGAGGAACTGCTTTTCGACGGTGGAATGGTGGTCGGCGAAACTCTGCATGGGCAGCAGCTCTTCGCCATGTCCGGGACCGACATAGACGCAGCAGTTGGACCACGCGTTATCCGTATCATCGCCGGGAATGTTCCAACTGAAGCCGGTGAAGACCGCGGCCAGCCCCATCACATCAGTGTTGGAATAAGTGGGGATTGGATTGCCGCTGCCATCCAGCTTCTGCGAGCCGTCGTCATTGAGCTGCCACAGGCCGATGGTGAACAACTGCATGACTTCGCGGGCGTAATTCTCGTCCGGATCGGTGGTGGCGTTGCCTTTGTCGTTGCCGAGCATGTTGAGGAACTGGCCCATCATCGGGCTCAGGGTCACGTCCTGAAGGAGCTGGCGGAAATTGCCGAAGGCGTCGTTGCCCAGCATGTCGTAGTAACTGGCTTCGCCGCGGGGCATGCTCTGGATGGGCGTGGAGTTGTTGCTGGAGATGACGAACATCTGGCTCAGGGTGTATTTCACTCTTTCGCGCAGCTCGTCGTTGCCGGACAAAGCCGCCTGCCAGAATTGTCCCTGGACCAGGTTGTCATTGGCGCTGTTCTGCACAAACAGAGCTGCGTTGCACTTGACATCGCTGGAGGCACAGGCCGGATTGGCGACAATCACAGCCTGCTCCACGGCGGGCTCCTCGGGGGTCTCGGCGATATTGAACTGCTGATTGAGCCAGGCCTGGTAGCCGCCCATCGAGACGGTGTGAATGTCGGCATCGGTTGCGCCGAAGGTTGCCTGCTCCAGGAAGCGGGCGGCATCCTGCGGGCTCTCAATCGGAGTGGGTGGCGTGCCGGTGACGCTGGCGATGAGATCGGCTGAGGTTGCCGGGCCGGGCGCGGGATTCAACACCTGCAAGTCGAGTTTGCCGGGCTCGGTCAGGTCCACGGTGGCGGTCAACTGCGTGCCGCTGTTGAAGTTGGTGGTGACCGGAGATCCGTTTGCCAGCACCTGCGCGCCGGTGATGAACTTCTGGCCGGTGAGCACGATAGTGGCTGCTCCCGGACTAAATGACATGGGCGTGGCGGACGTAAGAATCGGAATGGGATTCATCACCGCGACGTTTTGCGCAATGGATATTGCTGGATTGTCAGTGCTGGTGATGGTGAGCTGGACGATGTTGGTGGGAGTGGGAACGACGGCCGGCGCGGTGTAAAGGATGAGCCCGTTGTTGGCCACCGCGGTTCCCACCTGGGCATTGCCTCCGGCAACACCGTTTACCTGGAGGGTGACGCCGGTGTGATCGGTTCCGTTGACGGTGAGCCCGAAGGTGAGCGTATTGGAGACACGGACATCCACGCCACCGCTGGTGTCGAGGAGCAATACCACCTGGCCTGGGCCGACCTTGATGGAAACCGGATTGGCGCTGGCAGAGCCGGGATTGGGATTGGTCACCGTCAAGGGAAACGTTCCGGGATTGGGCGCGGGGACCTGGGCGATGAGCTCGGTGCCGGAGACGTAAGTGGTATCGAGCAGTGCGCCGTTCCAGTTGACCTGCGCGCCGTACACAAACTGCGATCCTTTCACGTCAATGGTGGTCACACCCTCAGTGAATGTGGATGGAGTGACCGCGCCCAGCACGGGAACGGGGTTCCAAACCTGGATTGCCACCGATCCCGGAGCGGCGGTGGGGAATGCGGCCGAAGTGGCCGTGATGGTGACCGTATAGGGTGTGGGAACAACCGCGGGCGCGGTATAGAGGCCGGCGCTGGTGATGGTGCCGAATTCGGCGTTGCCGCCTACGACGCCATTGACGGAATAGGTGAGGTGATCGCCGGTGAAAAGCTGCTTGGGAGTGATTTGAAGGTGCTGAGTGACGCGGACAGTGGTGCCGGAGGCGAGGATGTCGCCAGCGCCTTTTCCGTTGAGATTGGTGGAGCTACATCCGGTTGCAAGGCAGGCGGCAATCAAGGACAGCGCCAGCGCGAGAGCGCGTCCAGGGAGGGGGAGACGTGCTTGCATAGTTGCTCCTCATGCAGAACCGAGGCATGAAAAGCACAGCAAGCCAGAGGCTAAGGTACGACAAAAACCGAATGATTGTAGAGCAAATCTATCCACAATCGGGGGGTGGGGTCAACGTTACTTTTGACTGCCGGAACTATCTAATTTTGGCTTGGACCAGATAAGAGTCGGCGCAATCCGTGCGCACATTCGCTGATTCGCGCCGCTAATCGCTGATTCCTTCAGCAGCAGCAGCCGAGTAGGGCGGGGGCCGAAGTGCCGGTGTGAGTATCCACGTTCCACGAGCCCCGCGCGCGCAGTCTCGCGCGCTTCGCAAAACTGAGTCTGCCATGGTGTGACGCAGGGCTGCTGGCGCGGGCTTCGCGACAAGGTATAACTGGCCACGGATTGCTTAAATGACAATATATAGATTGTCTTTTTTAATAAGATTGACTATATTTATATTGTCATGCGAAGCGAATTCAGAACCCTCCGTCTGAAACAACTGGACCGGGCATTGGAGTCATTCCGCGCAGCGCGGGAAGTTCCGCGTCCGCCGAAGGGGTGGATACGCTCCATCCGACAAGCGCTCGGAGTCTCTTCCGGCGAACTCGCACGGAAGTTGGGGACGAGCCGTCAGCTTCCGCTACAACTGGAAAAGGGGGAGGCGGAAGATCGTATCACTTTGAAGAGTCTGCGCGCTGCGGCCAACGCGCTCGATTGTGATTTGGTTTATGCCCTCTTGCCGCGCGGCAGCAGTTTGCAGGAGTCGATCGAAAACCGCGCGCGTGCCGAGGCAACAGCTCGCGTGCACGGAGTCGAGCATTCGATGGCGATTGAGGATCAAGCGGCCGGGAGAATCAACGAGGCTATCGAGGCCGAGACGCGCCGCACGGTGAGAAAGCGCACAGAGCGATGACGTTCTTCACAACCGGAGACGGTAACACACCGCTCTCTCCCGAAGAGCAGGATGATCTGATCCCTGACCTCACGACGAAGGAAGAATTGAATGAATGGGAACGTCAGAACATCGTCGAAGCTGCTGAATGGGCCGTTGATCCGCGCAATCTGAATCGGCTGGACCCGTTCTCGGAAGCCTATTTAAGGGAACTCCATCGGCGCATGTTCGACCAGACGTGGCGGTGGGCGGGCGCCTACCGGACAACAGAAAAGAACATAGGTATTCCTCACTACCAGATCCGAGAGGCACTGCCAGCCCTGTTAGGCGATGCGCGCTACTGGGTCGAACATCAGACCTTCCCGCCCGATGAGCTGGCTGTCCGATTTCACCATCGGCTGGTGTTGATTCATCCATTTGCGAACGGCAACGGCCGTCATGCCCGGCTGATGGCCGATGTTGTTGTGCAGAGGCTGGGGAGGCCGGCGTTTACATGGGGCAGTGCGGACATCGTGCGAGCCGGCGACTTCCGGCGCGGCTACATCGACGCGCTCCAAGCCGCCGACAAGAACGACCTCCATCCCCTGCTGGCGTTTGCTCGCTCATGAAACCTGGGAACAGCGATGGGATCCGACTCCAACACAGAGGAGGCGTAGGGTCGCCCCTTACTCCACGGTGACGCTCTTGGCCAGGTTTCTGGGCTGGTCCACGTCGCAGCCGCGGCGCACCGCGATTTCATAGGCCAGCAATTGCAGCGGCACAATCTCAATCAGCGGCGAGAGCAGTTCGGGCGCCGGGGGAATGGCGATGACATGCTCCACCAGGCCGCCGATGGTCTCGTCGCCCTCAGTGGCCACGGCGATCACGCGGCCCGAGCGCGCCGTAACTTCCTGGATGTTGGAGAGCGTCTTCTCGTAACGCAGTTTCGACGACGGATCGTGCTCGTCGCGCGTGACCAGCACCACCACCGGCAGAGTTTCGTCGATGAGCGCGTTGGGCCCATGCTTCATCTCGCCCGCCGGGTAGCCCTCGGCGTGAATGTAGGAGATTTCCTTCAGCTTCAGCGCGCCTTCGAGAGCAATGGGGAAATGAATTCCGCGGCCCAGATACAGGAAATCGCGCGCATTGGCGAACTCCCTGGCCAGCGTCTCGCACTGCGGAGAGCACGTCTTCAGCACTTCCTCAATCTTTGCGGGCATGCGGCCGAGCTCTTCCATCAGCGCCACGGAGTGCTCTTTGTCCAGGCGCCCGCGCAGTTGTCCCATCTTCATGGCCAGCAGAAACAGCGCGGTGAGCTGCGCCGTGAAGGCCTTGGTGGACGCGACTCCGATCTCCGGTCCGGCGTGGGTGTAGATGGCGCCGTGGGCCTCGCGCGCCACCATCGCGCTCACCACGTTGCAGATGGCCACGGTCTTCGATCCCATGGCTTTCATTTCGCGCTGCGCCGCCAGGGTGTCCGCAGTCTCGCCGGATTGCGTTATGAGCAGCCCCAGCGCGTTGCGATCGGGGATGGGGTTGCGATAACGGTATTCGCTGGCGTAGTCCACGTCCACCGGCAGCCGCGCCAGCCGCTCGATCATGTACTTGCCGGCCATGGCCGCATGCCAACTGGTGCCGCAGGCCGCGATGTTGATGCTCGAGGCTGAGGCCAGTTCTTCGTCGGGAATGTCCATCTCGCCGAGGAAGACTTTGCCTGAATCCAGGCTCACGCGGCCCATGGTGGTGTCGCGGATGGCGCGCGGCTGCTCCCAGATTTCCTTGAGCATGAAGTGCTTGTAGCCGCCCTTTTCCGCCTGGATGGGATCCCACTGAATGCGCGTCAGCTCGCGCTGAATGGGCTTGCCGTCGAAGGCGGTCAGGGTGACGCCTTCCGGCGTCAACACGGCCATGTCGCCATCGGCCAGAAAGTAGATATTGCGGGTGTGGTGCAGGATGCCGGGCACGTCGGAAGCGACAAAGGACTCGCCCTCGCCCACGCCGATCACCACCGGAGGGCCGGAGCGCGCGGCCACAATCTTGTCCGGCTCCGCCGCGGAGAGAATGCCCAGCGCAAACGCACCGGTGAGGCGCTTGACCGCCGCGCGCACCGCATCCTCCAGCTTCAGCGGCGCGCCTGCGGCTTGCGCGTCCTTCTGCACCTGCTCAATCAGGTGGGCAATGATCTCGGTGTCGGTTTCAGTGACGAACTTGTGCCCCTGGGCGGTAAGCTCGCGCTTCAGCTCCAGGTAGTTTTCGACGATGCCGTTGTGCACCACCACAATGCGGCCGGTGCAGTCACGGTGCGGATGCGCATTCTCTTCAGTGGGACGCCCATGCGTGGCCCAGCGCGTGTGCCCGATGCCGAAGGTACCGTGCAAGGGCTTCGCGCTGAGCACGTCTTCCAGATTCTTCAGTTTCCCCGGCGCCCGGCAGACCTCCAGCAGCGCCGTCTTCGGCCCGCCCACGGCGATCCCGGCCGAATCGTAGCCACGGTATTCCAGCCGGCGCAGTCCTTCGATGATGACAGAAACCACGTCCTTCCTGCCCACATATCCCACAATGCCGCACATGAGTTCATTCTATCTGGCAGGGAACAGGGAACAGGGAATAGGGAACAGGGAATTCCTGGAACCTGACCCTACTCGATCCTGTAGCTGTATTCCTCAATCACGGGGTTGGTTAGCACCTCGCGGGCGATGCGCTCTACCTGGGCGCGAGCTTCGTCTGCGCCCAGTCCTTCGGCCAGGGTCAGCACAAAGTATTTGCCCTGGCGGACGCTCTCCACCTGTGCGAACCCGATCTTGCGCAACGCGTTATGGATGGTCTGGCCCTGCGGATCGAGGACCGATGCCTTCAGCGTGACATAGACATGCGCCTTCATCATCCGTGATTATAGTGGGGAGGGCTCCCTGTCGCCGGGCCGCATCGCGTTCCGCTCCCATGGCGTCCGCCCTCGAGTGAGGTCATCCGCACTAATCCTGTCCCCCGGGCCTTGGCCGGCGAGGGTTGCTCGCCGCGCAGCCGCATCCAACATTCAGGCATTCGCGCCCAACCGCTTTTTAAAGGAGCAAGTCAAAATGGTGAACTATCTGGAGCTGCCCATCGGCGATCGCAGTCCCGAGGTGTTTCGTGCCGTGGTGGAGATCCCCAAGGAAGGCACGCAAAAGTACGAGTACGACAAGCAGCTTCACGTCTTCAAGCTGGACCGCAATCTTCACTCGCCCGTCCATTATCCCGGCGATTACGGCTTCATCCCCTCAACCCTCAGCGATGACGGCGACCCGCTCGATGTGCTGGTGCTGGTGCCCTCTCCCTCGTTCCCCGGATGCGTGCAGGAGGTGCGGCCCATCGGCCTGCTGGAAATGCTGGACCAGGGCATCCTCGATGAAAAAGTCCTGGCCGTGGGCAAAAACAATCCCCGCTACACCAATGTGTGGAACTACACCGATATCTACCCCCACATGCTCAAGGAGATCACCCACTTCTTCTCCATTTACAAGGACCTGGAGGGCAAGCGGGTGGAGATGAGGGGCTGGCACGACGCCGCCTATGCCCGCGATCACGTGATCCAGGCGACCAAGATGTTTGAGGAGAGCAAGGCCCACAAAGCATCCGCGAGGCAGATTGAAGCCCAGGTGAAGATGGCGCGCTGAAGCCTGCCTGGCTGACGGCATACCGTCCCATATTCGAATCCTGGGTACCGCAAAGTGGTCCCCAGGCGCGCTGCGCCGCTATTTCATTTGAGTGCACTTTTCGGCTGAGGGACCGAAAATGCTGCCCCGAGCAGCCGGAATCCGCTCTTTCCCACGTCGGGCCGATGCCTTTCGACGATGGGCTGTCATCCTGATTTGCAAGGGCGGCGTCTATTCACACTGGTAACTCTTTCCGACACTCCCGTTATTCAATCTCTTCGATTTTTCACTTGTTGCGCCTATTTCCGTATGCTAGGTTCGACTTGCAGGAAAAAACTGTTTTTGAATGAGTGGATTGAGTCATTCAATTCCATTGGCTTGTGGGGTTATGCCCAGAGGTCTGAGCTGGTTATTACGAAGTATTGTGTTTGAATGCAGGATGGTTCTTGGAATCTTAGAACTCTTGCACTTTCAACAGCTTCCGCTTTTGTTCCTTACGGATGCTTAATTGCCAACCGCCTCGCGTGGATTCAAACCGGGGCCAAACTCATTGAGCAATGATCGATTTCTCTTCAGTTCCTGCACCGGTTGGGCTGCAGTCTCGGGTGAGAGTTACCTCAGGCCGCTTCAGCTTTCCAGCGCAGTTTGGTTCACTTTCGGGGTAGGCTTGATTACTCAAGATGGCTTCCGGGCTCACTTTTAAATAATCGGAAGCGCCGCTGATGCGTCGTCGTTCCGTTCGCCAGACGATCCGATGACGTGAGAAGAATGGTCGAGGAATAGACAGATGGCGTCTTCGGATCTGTGGACAGCGACGCGAGCAACCGCCGAGCGAATCGGCTTCAGAGCTCCCCGGCCCATGTTCGGGTCACGGGATGAGATCAAGCTCTGGATGGTGTGGGACGCGCTGATTGTGGTGGCGGCGACTTTTCTTTCCACGACGATCCAGTTTCATGCGAACCTGCAGGCTGTCGTAAGTCATGTCTGGAACCACAGGTTTATTCCCGGCGAGACGCAGCTTCTTGCCATCCTTGTGGGATTCATCCTTGTGCTGCTGCTTACCTGCCGGCACTTCAAACTGTACAGCCGGCGCACGGTTGGCAGCCTCATCAGCGAACAATTCGACACCTTCCAGGCCTGCGTCGTCTCCGGTCTCTTGTTGACTGGTTCGTTGTACGTGTTTCATGCAATCCAGTTGCCAAGGGAAATCGTTTTTCTGACCCTGGGGATGGTGACCGTCGGACTTAGCCTGCGGCGCGTCATCTACCGGTTGGTTTTGTATCGCGGGTTTGAGCGCGGCGTGGGCACACGCAATCTGCTGATTGTGGGAACCGGTCCGGAAGCCCAGGATCTGCGCCGGAGCCTGGACGGTTACCGGCATTGTGGATTCACGTTTATGGGCTTTATCGAGCCGGGGCTTGAGGGCCGCAGCGCCGCTTCCGGTGGTGAGGTGGTTTCCGACCTGGACGGCATGTTCGATTATGCCCGCCGGCATTTCATTGACGAGGTATTCATCTCCACGCCGGTGGATTCCGACCAGATGCGGGAGATGCTGTTCCGCGCCCACGAAATCGGTATCGACCTGCGCCTGATCCCGGAACAGTTTGGCGGCCTGACCACCAACAGCACCATCGAATACGTCGGCAACTTTCCCACCATTCCGCTGCACCGCAGCAATCTGCGCGAGGTGGAGCAAACCCTCAAGCGCAGTCTGGACATCGTGCTTTCCATCCTGATCCTGGCGGCGCTATCGCCGCTGATGCTCGTCATCGCCCTTCTCGTCAAGTTCGATTCGCCGGGGCCGGTTTTTTATCTTTCCGAGCGGCTGGGCAAAAAGGGACGCATCTTCAAGTGCATCAAGTTCCGGTCCATGTGCTGCGACGCCGACAGACAACGCACTGAATTGGTGCAGCTGAATGAGCGGGATGGAATCCTGTTCAAAATCAAGAATGATCCCCGGGTGACACCGGTGGGGAAGTTACTGCGCAAGTACTCGCTGGACGAGTTGCCGCAGTTCGTCAATGTTCTGAAGGGCGAGATGAGCATTGTGGGGCCGCGCCCGCCGCTGGGCAGCGAAGTGCGCCAATACAAGCTGCATCACCTGCGCCGCCTGAATGCGACCCCGGGAATCACCGGCCTCTGGCAGGTGCAGGCACGGCGGGATGCCTCCTTCGACAACTACATCTCACTCGATCTGGCCTATATCGAGAACTGGAGCATCTGGCTGGATTTGAAGATCATCCTGAGAACCATCGGCGTGGTGCTGGCCGGCACCGGCTGCTAGAACGCGTTCAACATCGCTGCGCCCGGAATTTCAGTCGCCGATTCTCGCTCCTCTTTTCGCCGAAACCTTGCGCGTCCGGCCGGCGCTCATGCCGACGGGTTCTCGCGGTACCACTCCACCGTGCGCCGCAGCCCTTCCCGGAAGTCGACGCTGGGCACATAGCCAATCAATTCCCTGGCCAGGCTGATATCGGCGAGCGAATCGCGTACGTCGCCCCTGCGATCGGAGCCGTAGGCGGGTTCGCCCTGGTAGCCGGTGAGTTCAGAGAGCAGCTTGAAGGTCTGGTTGAGCGTGATGCGCACGCCCGTGGCGGCGTTCATCACCCGGCCTGACACTTTCTCCGCCGGCGCGGCGGCAGCCAGCAGGTTGGCGTGCACCACGTTTTCGATGAAGGTGAAGTCGCGGCTCTGCTGGCCATCTCCGTTGATAGTCGGCTGCTCCCCCGCCAGCATTTTTCTACAGAAAATGGCCAGCACGCCGGAGTAGTGCGAGGTGGGATCCTGGTACGGGCCGAAGACGTTGAAGTAGCGCAATGTAACGGTCTCAAGCCCATAAACGCTGGTGAAGCTTCGCAGGTATTGTTCGCCGGCCAGCTTGGCCACGGCGTAGGGCGAGATGGGATTGGGCAGCATGTCCTCGCGCTTGGGCAGCGTGGGCGAGTTGCCATAAACCGAGGACGAACCGGCATAGACCACCCGGCGCGCCCCAGAATCGCGCGCGGCAAGGAGCAGGTTGAGCGTGGCGGTGGCGCAGTGTTGATGCGTGGAAACCGGATCGGCCACGGAGCGCGGGACCGATGCCAGCGCTGCCTCGTGAAACACAATCTCCACACCCTGGCAGGCCTTTGCGCATACCGCCTCATCGCGCAGGTCGCCCTCCACAAATTCCATTGCCTCGAGCCCGGCCAGGTTCCCGCGCTTGCCGCTGATGAAGTTGTCAATGCCGCGGACAGTTTCGCCGCGCTCCAGCAGCGCCGCTGCAATCGACCGCCCGATAAATCCTGCCGCCCCTGTAACCAGGTACTTCGCCAAAATTGTTCTCTCCAAACAAACGCAACCAGATCTAATCTTGAGAATACAATTCAGAGCTTCCTGCCGAGGGCCGCTCGACGTTTGAATCCTCTTCTCATTCGCAGCCAATGGCGAAGACTTTGAACCGTCACGCCTGCTCCCCGCTCCCGGTCTCCTCTGCCATCCGTTCCCGTCCCACTATCCGCGTTAGCCCATAAAGCACCGGGCCCAGCAGGCCAACGACTGCCGCAAACGCCAGCGCTGAAACGCCCTGGTCGCCAAGTTTCACCTGCTCCGTTCGCGAGCACACCAGCGCGTAGCCGATCAGCGCCGCGGGTCCCACACCCAGCGCGCACGCCATCCAAAAATTCCCCGCCCGGAACGGCCGTTCCAGCCCTGGTTCCCGCACCCGCAGCACCACCAGCGCCGCGAACTCCAGCAGCAGGCTGGTCCCGTAGAGCACCAGGTCGATGGTGATGAGCCGTTCGAAGGGCAACTTGAGCGCCAGCGCCCAAGCCAGGCCGCACAAAAGCACACTGACCCAAGGCACGCCGCGGCTGTTGCGCGCCGCCATAAGTCGCGGCAGCATGCCGTCCTCGGCCATTGCCATGGGCAACCGCGAGTAGCTCATCACCAGCGAGTTGAACATGCCCAGGCCTGAAATGACGCCGCCGACTGCCACAGCCCACCCCAGCCAGCGCCCACCCATCGCCGCCGCCGCAGTGGTCCACGCGCCGGTGGAAAAACTCCCTACTCCGATGCCGGCCAGCGCGATGGCAACCACGGGCAGAACATAGATGGTTGTGACCACACCCGCCGAGGCCAGCATCGCTCGCGGATAGGTCCGCTGCGGATCCTCCACTTCCTCGGCCACCGTCGAGGCGTTATCCCAGCCCATGTAATTCCACATGGCCACCAGGATCGCCGTGGACATGGCCGTGCTCGATGTGGGGCCACCCCACTGCATCGCCGGATGCGCGGTCATCCCGTGCCATACGCCAATCCCCACCATGACGAAGAACGGCGTAATCAGGACCAGGGACATCCAGATCGAGCCTTCGCCCACCGCCGGCGCGCCCCTCAGGTTCCACACGCAACACAGCACCACGATCACCAGCGACCATCCATAGCCGCGCCAGTCCGCGGTCAGCGCCGGATCGAATTTGGCCAGGTAGCTCACGGCAAAGGCGGGATAAATCGCCATGTCGAAGATGCTGGCCGAGAGCGATAGCCAACCCTCCTGGTAGCCCCAGAACGGCCCCATGGCCCGCCGCACCCACACGTAGAAGCCGCCGTCTGCCGGTATGGCGCTGGTCAGTTCGCCGATCATCAGCGCCGTGGGAAGGCTCCACAAAACCGGCAGCAGTAACAGAATTGCGATGGCCCGCGCAAACCCCGCGCCGCCCAGGATGTCTTCAATGGCGTATGGGCCGCCCGAGACCATGAAGAACGTGGCCGCGATCAGCGCGACGAACCGCATTCGCCGCCGGCCATTCCGAGCTGGGAAACGCATGAATGTGAATGTAAAGCTACAAGCCGCCAGGCACAAGCTTTTAACCAGTAGCCAGTAGCTTGAGGCTAGCGACTAGAGGCTAAAACCTGCCGTTCACGCTCCGTGCGCGGCCCACGGATCGTACGTCCCCACGCTCCACGTGTGCCCCTCGGGATCCTTGATGGTGAACTCGCGGCTGCCGTAATCCGTGTTTTGGAGTGGCCGCAGCACTGGCGCGCCGGCCGCTTGCGCCCGCGCATAAACGGCGTCCGCGTCCTTCACCACCACGTATGCGCTGCGCGTTTCAAACCCCAGCTCGCTCGGCGACTTGAATCCCTTCCCGTACTCGTCGTCCTTGTGCGAGCCCAGCATGATCATGCCGCCGCCCAACGTCAGCTCCGCGTGACCCACGGTCCCGTTCGGCCCCGGATACACAGCGTGCTTCTCAAATCCCAGCACGTTGCACAGCCACTCGATGGCGGCATTCGCATCGCGATAGCGCAGCGCGGGCATAATGGTGGATTTCTCGTGACTCTCCATGACGAACCTCCTCTTTGAACTGAGAATGCCACTGGCCCGCGGCGCCCGTCTTGGAAAAATCGGAAATGTGCGCCTATTCCGCCCGCACGTGATTCGCCCATGGCCGCGCCGCCGCCACGTACGTCGTCGCGTCCATCCCGCTGAACGCGCGAAACTCATTGGCAAAGTGCGCCTGGTCGTAGAAGCCGCAATCGAGCGCCAGCTCCTCCCATCGCACCGCCGCGCCGGCGTGCAATTGCGCGATTGCCCGCTGGAACCGCTGCACCCTTCGCCAAACCGCCGGCGTCAGCCCCGTCTCTTCGCGAAACACCTGCGAGAACCGCCGCTCGCTCCAGCCCGTTCCCCGCGCCACATCACTAACTGCCGCGCCCGCGCGAAACCGCTGCAGACCGTAGGCGACCATCGCACGCCGTTCCGCCGCGCCGCGCGCCCGGCCCGCGGTCATCCGTTCCCGCAGAAAGCGCTCCAGGCAATGCAGCCGGGCCCGAGGGCTTGACGCTTCGCGTAACTGCTCCCGCAGCCGCCTCGCGCCCGCGCCCCAAAGCGCCTCCATATCCTCACCCCGATTGGTGAACTGGTCCGCCGCTTCGCGCGTCATCAGCGGAAATCCGCCGGGATGGAACACTACCCCGATCAGGTCTTTCAGATCCGAGGCGTCAATCAGCTCGTAAACCGACCGCGCACCCACCACCTGCGCCGCCGCGCCCGCGTGCGCCGGCCCATCCCCGCTGCAGTCCATCAGAAAATCCCGCGCCAGGCTGATTACAAACTGAGCGCGCCCGGTGGGCAGCACCAGCTGGCGGCCTCCGGGCGCGTCGCAATCCCGCGCGTACCACAGCGACCGCACGGCCGCATCGAGCGGCGGCCGCGGCTTGTGTTCCAGGTAGAACAAGCGGGGACCTCCTGCTCCTTCTACATTAACGCGGATTCATTTCGGCGGAGCCGGTTGCCCTCCGGGCGGCGGCGGACCGTGGTGCTCCGGGGGAGGAACAAACGTCTCCGGCTTCAGATGCCCACGATGGCAGGTTCCGCAGGTCACCTTCGCTGTGCCCTCGTCCACCATGCTCACGTAGTTGTCGTTGATGTCGTTGGTCATCTTGAACATCAGGCGCGCTGTCTTCTTTTCCGGCTTGGAATCGTCGGCGAAGTTCAGCCGCGGCCGTCCGTTCGGACCCGGCTTTCCGTTTGGGTCGGCCGCGTGGCAGGTGTCGCAGTGCACTCCGAGGCTGCCGGCCCATCCCTCCATGACGTCGCGCACCTGCTGGCCGGTAAGGTCTTTGGGCAGCACCTGCAGGTTGGTGGGCTTGGGCCAGTTGCGCGCCCACTGGGGCGGCGGCCCTCCGGCCGGTTGCTGAGGCGGTGGAGCCTGGGCGGCCACCGTAACGGCCACAATAGCCCCAGCCAAAACAGCGGCTGCGGCGGCAGAAGGAATCAGCAATTTGATCTTCAAGGCGGAGAGATGTCCTTTGGGAAGTTTGGGAAGATGCTCCTTCCATGAGACGATACGTCACGGAATTGGGACGCGTCCTCCACCCAATTGCTTAGGTCCTGAGACGGACAGGTTTCCCGGAATGGCGAACCGCAGCGGCCAGTCCGCGGCATGGCGGATGCCGATTCGCGGCGTGACCAGCGCCTCCGCCACTCGCACTCCATCATCCCGTATCTGCAACGGAGACGAGGATTTGGTCACGTCCAGGCCATTGTGGCTCAGCCGCTCGATTCCCAGCGCCATGCATAGGCGTCCCGGCCCGGAGGCAAGCTGCAGTATCATCCTCTCGCTCAGCGGAACCCCCACCGGCAATCCACGGTTTGCCGCCATCGCCTCCATGCCTGCCACCGGCTCCAGCGCCCGCAACAGCACGCTGCCGGCCAGGCCTTCCGTCTCGCAGGAAACGTTCAGGCAGAAGTACATGCCGTAAATCGAATAGACATAAGCGTGCCCTGCCAGCCCGAACAAAACCTGGTTGCGCGGCGTGGGGCCGCGGTGGGCGTGCGCGGCCGGGTCCTTGGGATCGTTGTGTGGACCGAGGTAGGCCTCCACCTCCACAATCCTCCCGGCCATCGCGCCGTCCGGCCCGTTATGGACCAGCAGCTTGCCCAGCAATCGCGGCGCCACCAGCTCGGGGGCGTGCGCGAAGAATTCCCGGCGCAGCAGATGGCCCGGCAGCGCAATGCGTGCCCCGCTCGCGGATTGGGATGATTTCCGTTTCAACCCCTCCATTCTGCCATTCCGACGGGTTCCCCAACCCGCGTCCGACATGCTGCCTATCGCTTTTCGCCTTCGCTTTTCAATTGTTGGCGGCGCCTTCCGCGTGCAATCATTGGGTCCACCCCATCACTGTTTTTTTGAGGTCATTCGGGCCCGGTCTTCTCTTCGATCAGGCATCGTTTCGCGCGATGCTGCTTCCTCAACTCAACAGCTCCATCTCTCGCATCGCCTGTGGAGGGCAAATGGCAAGGTGCTTCGGCTGCCGCGTCGTCTATCCAATCCTGCTGTTCACTCTGGCTGCAACCATCTCCGCGATGGCTCAGGAAAACCCCGGAGCGGCTGTCTACGCCAAAAGATGCGCGGTCTGCCATGACAAAACCGCCGTTCGCATGCCCTCCCGCTCGGTGCTGCAGCAGCGCAGCGCCACCTTCATCCTTAAAACCCTCAACGCTGGCGTTATGAAGGCCGAAGCTGCCTCGCTCTCCGATGCGGAGCGGGCCCAGGTCGCAGGTTGGCTGGGCAGGAAGACCGCGCTCGGTCTCGACAAGACCGCCCTCGCAAACCCGTGCCACGCAACCTCCTCATCGGCTGCCGCCTCCGGCGCGCCTTCGTGGACCAGTTGGGGCGGGGGCCTCGAGAATCAGCGATTCCAGCCGGCCGCAGCCGCCGGCCTCACCGCCGCACAAGCCGCGAATCTCAAGCTGAAATGGGCCTTCGGCGTGCCCGACGTCACTTCACTCCGTTCCCAGCCCGTAGTCTTTGCCGGCAACCTTCTTTTTGGCGGCGGAACCGTCCTTTACTCGCTCGACGCTGCCAGCGGCTGCACTCACTGGGCCACGGAGCTGCCTTCCGCCATCCGCAGCGGCATCGTCATGGGCGCTCCGGCGGAAAAGCCTCTCGCCTTTTTCGGCGACTCCGCCGCCAACGTGTACGCGGTCGACGCCGTGACCGGCGCGCCCGTCTGGCAGGTGCAGATGGACCCGCATCCGGTCGCCATGGTCACCGGGACCCCCGTTTACCATGAGGGCCGCTTGTATGTGCCCGTCTCTTCCTTTGAGGAACTGGCCGCGGTCAAGCCCGGTTACGTCTGTTGCACGTTTCGGGGCAGCATGGTCGCTCTCGATGCCGCGACCGGCAAGATCCTCTGGCAGACCTACACCATTGACAGCCCCGCAACCCAGGAGCACGTCAACAAACTCGGCACCTCCACCAAAGGACCATCTGGAGCGGCGATCTGGGCAGCGCCGACCATCGATACAAAGGCCCACGTTCTCTACGCGGTCACCGGAGACAACTACTCAGACCCCGCCACCGACACCAGCGATGCGATTTTTGCCATGGATCTGGCAACCGGGAAGGTGGAGTGGCGGCGCCAGTTCCACGCCGGCGACACCTACAACATTTCGTGCGACAGCGCCGGCGCCAAAAACTGCCCTGACGCCGAGGGCCCCGATTATGACTTCGGCGCTTCCGCCTCCTTCTTTCGCGGCCGGGCGGCAAGCGCGCCCTCATCCTCGCCCAGAAGTCGGGCGCAGTGTACGCGCTCGATCCCGACAATGGCGGCAAGCTTCTCTGGCAGGCGCAGGTGGGCAAGGGCGGCTCACTGGGCGGCGTCGAATGGGGTCCGGCCGCCGACCGCGAACGCCTCTACGTTGCCCTGTCCGATGAGTCTTTCCTGAGTACTGGCGGGCTTGACCCTGACAAAGGCGGGGGCCTCTTCGCATTGTCCCTGAAGACCGGAGCCATTCGGTGGAACGCCCCGCCAGCTCCCTGCGCGACCCCCAAGAACTGCAGCCCGGCGCAGACCGCGGCGGTAACCGCAATTCCCGGCCTCGTCTTCTCTGCATCGCTCAGCGGACACATTCGCGCCTTCGCCGCCGGCGACGGCAAAGTGCTGTGGGACTTCAACACCGAACGCGATTTCACCACGGTCAACGGCGTACCCGCTCATGGCGGTTCCATCAGCGCTGCCGGCCCGGTCATCGTCAACGGAACCGTCTACGTCCTCTCCGGCTACGACACCTTCGGCGAAACCCCGGGCAACGTTTTGCTGGCTTTCAGTCCGGACGGCAACTGACCAAGCTCCTGCCCAGGCGCTGCGGGCCCGAGCTGCCCGAGCGCCGGCAGGCGGCTCATTTCTTTGCCTTCTTCCACTCCTGGAGCAGCGCCAGCACCTGCTCGGCGTGGCCCTCCGGCGTCACCTTGGGGAAGACGTGCAGCAGGGTCTGGTCCGGCCCGATCACAAACGTGGTCCGCTCAATCCCCCACACCTTCTTCCCGTACATGTTCTTTTCTTTCAATACGCCAAACTGATTGCACACTTTCTCGTCTACATCACAGAGGAGCGTATACGGCAGGTTGTATTTGGCCTTGAACTTCGCCTGCGCCTTGGGCGTGTCGCGGCTGATGCCGAGCACCACCGCCCCGGCCTTCTGGAGCTTGGTGAACGCGTCGCGAAAGCCGCAGGCCTCAATGGTGCACCCCGGGGTGTCGGCGCGGGGATAGAAGAACAAAACCACTGGCTTGCCTTTGTAATCGGAAAGACTTACCGTCTTATCCTCATCGGTTTGCAGGCTGAAATCGGCAACCTTTTTGTGCAGTTCCATGGGGTAACCCCCTCGTTAGTGTGAATCTGGTTAGGATGGATGTAGTGACCGCCTTTCCGCATTATTCCCCGTCCGGGCGCCCGGTGTCATCGTCAGGCCGCGCCGCATCCCATCGCGCAGCATCAGTGCCGTTGCCCAGGACCGCTCGATTCCAATTCGTTTTCCTCGCCGCGTGTGCCTGTGCGGCGTTCTGTCTGGCCGTCGCGCCTCTCCTCGCCCAGTATCCCGGCCAGGTGACGGAACAAACCAAGAAGACTCCCGAGCTGCGCGCTGTGGCCGTCCTCGAGTGGACCGGCGAGCTCGGCAAGCCCAAAACCAGCCGCCTGGTCCCCATCAGCATCTTCGACGGCAGCCAGCTCCAGGATGCCAGCGTCTACATGTCGCGGCCGCAACCGCTGGCGCTCGATCCCGAGGTGGAATACCAGCTCAAGAAGGACGGCAAGACCATTGGGCTCTTCGACATCAAGAACGCCGGCCAGGAAGAGGGATCCTGGGTGGGCTTCGGCAGCTGGAAGGCTCTCCCCAAGCCCAAACCCGCCATGAAGCCGGCCAAGATCGACGAGGATAACGACTGGAACGCCGATGACAAGCCCGTACTGCACCGCAGGGCCGGCGCGGACAGTAAGTCAAAGGGCGGCAGCACGTCGGGAAGCGGATCGGGCGGCAATGCGCCGGCCCAGGACCCCGACCGGCCCACTCTGCACCGGCCCTCCGGGGACAGTTCCGGCTCCGGCGACGACCAGCAGCAGGCTTCCGCCGGCACGGCGCCCGTCGACCCCGACCGCCCGGTGCTGAAGGAGCCGGATCCCAAGAAGCAGCAGAAGCCCCAGTCGGATAGCGACGAGGCTCACGTGGATTCCCTACCCAACATTACCGATCCCGACCGACCGCGGCTGATCCCCGGCAAGCCGGTGGACATGGGGCCAAAGGTCACTCCGACGCTGATGGGACTTCCCCCCGATATGGAGCAGGCGGTGGCCGTCTCCGATGCCAAGACCACCCCCGACCACCCCTGGAACTTCAGTTGGGCCGATCCCGCCGATCAGCAAAAGATGCAGGCGCAGATGGAGGACATTGCGCGGCAGGCCCTGGGTTTGACGCCGCCACCGGCTCCCGCCGCGAGCAAAACAACGTCGCACCACACAACGGCTAAAAAGAAAGCCGCGCCGGCCACTCCCGCCGCACCGGCGCCGCTCCAGGAGGAGCAATTCCGTGTCTTTGAGCTGGCCTACGGCACCAGCGCCACCATGGTGCTTTCGGCGGACACCGGCGGCGCGCTGGCGCAGGAGAAGTTCGTCACTCTGATTGCGCAGCCGGATCTCTACGGCAACATCCGCGTGCTGTTCAAAAACGTAACCGACGGTTCGCATCTGGACGAGACTCCGCGCATGCGGCTGGTGGATGCGGTGGACGCGATGGCCGACAACCGGGGCGAATTGTTGTTCGAGCTGCGCGGCCAGACGCAGCGGCAGTTTGCGCTGTATCGCGTGCTGCGGGGCGAAGCTACCCAATTGTTCGCGACCGCGGACGGGCCGATCGGGTCACAGGCGAGCAAGTGATTGCCTGCCTGCGCGGACGAATGAACCAAGAACAAATATCACAATAGTTGCAGCAAAAGCTGCCTTTTTCTCCAAATTTGAGAGCACCTCGGCAAACTCAGAATGTTCTTTGCGATACAATTGATGAAAAGTGGACAATTTATGTCTCCTTTACAAGGGATCTCTCTGAATGGCATCTGTGGTCACCATTGCGCCGCCCGTTGAAACCGAAACCGTTGTCCCCGCCAAGCCGATCGCCGGCGCGCCAACCTCAGCCGCAAGTGTGCGGGTTCACGTGGTACCGGCTCGCGCGCAGGTGAATATGGGCCGCGCGGCCACGGTGCCGGAGGGAGTGAACTGGATCACCATGGTGGCGCTTATCGTGTTTCACGCGGGGGCGCTGGCGGCCTTGTTCTTCTTTTCCTGGCAGCGGTTCGCGGTGGCAGTGGTGCTCTACGTGCTGGCCATCAACGTGGGCATCGGGATGTGCTACCACCGGCTGCTGACGCATCGCGGCTATCGCGTGCCCAAGTGGCTGGAATACGCGATGACGGTCTGCGCGACGCTCTCGCTGGAGGGCGGGCCCATTTTCTGGGTTTCCACGCACCGGGTCCACCACCAGTTGAGCGACCATGAGGGCGACCCGCACACGCCCAAAGAAGGCGGCTGGTGGGCGCACGCAGGCTGGCTGCTCTTCGGCAAGTCAATGCACGCGCAAATCGAAGCGCTGGCGCGCTATTCGCCGGACCTGCGCAAGGACAAGTTCCATTGCTGGCTGAGCAAGTGGCACTGGCTGCCCATTACGCTGAGCGGCGTGGTGTTATTGGCCGGCGGCTGGATCTTCGGCGGCTTCGTCAACGGTATCGCCATGGTGCTTTGGGGCGTGCTGCTGCGCGTCACCATAGGCCTGCACGCGACGTGGCTGGTGAACTCGGCGACGCACATGTGGGGGAGCCGGCGGTTCCAGACCAAGGACGGGTCGCGCAACAGCTTTTGGGTGGCGCTGCTGACCGGCGGCGAGGGATGGCACAATAACCACCATGCGCACCCGGTCAGCGCGCGGCACGGGCTGAAGTGGTGGGAGATCGACCCCAATTTCTATGGGATTTGGATCCTGAAGGTCCTGGGCCTGGCCAAGAAGGTGCAGGTGGCGCAGTACGATCCGAAGGACCCCAAGCCGGCGGGGATGTAAAGGCAGGGAGTAGGGAAAAGGGAGTAGGGAGTAGCGATGGCCGCGTCTCGTGACGCGGCCATTGTCGTTTTTCGGAGCGGCCCCAGGCGACGGGTTAATGGTTGGTGGCTGGGTGGTGGGGCGGAGTGACGAGACCGAGTTTCGGGCGCGTTTTACCGGCGGCGGCCCATCCCATGGCGATGAACCAGCCGAAGATAGTCCAGCCGAGGAGTATATCGAGCGCGGCGATCCAGAAGCTCTCCTTGCAGTCCCTGTGGAAAGCGAGGCCGGCGGGCAGCAGGTAGACGGCCAAAGCGATCAGCATGAGAAACAGATCGAGCGGGGCGAGCAGGTCGCGGTCGTGCCGGGCCAGGCCGACGGCCACGATCAGAACGACGGCAGCGCCGAGGACTGCGACAATCAGCAGACTGTACAGGCGCTTCATATTTCACCTCCTCATCGCGGTTCCAGAGGAGGTGAGAACGCGAGAGCCGATGGGGGCCAATGGCACATACCGGCTCGGGGCGGACTTCGCAAGCAGACCCCGAAATCGCGAAAAGAAAAAGCAGGCACAGTTTAGCTCTCAAGCAGAGGCAGCGGCGCAGAATCGGCGGCGAATCCGCATCCATGATGCCGGAAGGGGAACTCTTGAGATAGCGCAGCCAATGGGCCGCTCCGGGATCACAGGACGCAAGCAAGCAGCCCGTGACCCACGATGACAGAATTCAGAACCATTGGCGAAAGCGGCTGGATGCACCATCGATGAGTCATCACAATCGAGTCTGCCTTTGCACCACCGCGTCGCTGCGGAAAGTGATGTGGGTGAGGCTAACTTAGTTTGAAGGCTCATCAACATGCTGCCGCCGCGCGCAAAAGCCATCAAGCAATAAAGCTGATATTCCACCCATCGCGCGATAGGGTTTGCGCGATGGATCAGGCGCTTCCTGGGAGGTGAGAAGGGGTCGCAATGAAGTGACGGGAGCAGGGAAGGAGAGAAACGGAACAGAGGGATGGAAAGACAATATTCAGCCCTCGGCCATCAGCTCAAACGCCCAACGGAGGTCGGACATCCTGGCTGACGGCTGAAAGCCGATGGCTGCTTCTACACAGCCGCCCCGGGCCCGCTGGTGGCAGGCTCCTCGCCCAGGCTCCCGCACGGGCCGCGCCAGCTCTGCCGCAATTTCTCCCGTTCCTCCGGCGTCATCCGCTCCCAGCGCTCATCGAAGTGCCGGCGCCGCTTTCCCCGCGGACCTCCGCCACCGCCCCAGCCGCCAAATAGCACCCGGCACAGCACCAGCAGCCCAAACGCCTGCCAGAACCCGATCAGCTTCCACCCGAACAGCGGCGGCAGCAGCCAGTTCCACAGGTGCATCACAATCTCGCCGCCGATCCAGATGAACAGCGCGAGAGCGAACGGAGCAATCACAGCAATCCAACGCTTTTTCATTTTCATCGCACACCTCCCAGTAATTGGTCGTGGATGCCCTTCAGCCGCCGCCGCAGGTGGAGCACCGCATACCGCTTGCGCGCCAGCAGCGTGTTCAGCGGCACACCGGTCTCCGCCGCAAGCTCGCGAAAGCTGCGCCCTTCCAGCTCGTGCGCCACAAACACGTCGCGTTGCGCTTGCGGCAGCTCTTCCAGCGCCTCTTCCAGTTCCTGCTCGAGCACGCCGCGCAGGTAAAGCGCGTCAGGCCCCGCATCCGGAGAGGGCAGCAGATCCTCCAGTTCGATCCGCTCGCCCTCATCGCCGGCAACCGCAGCATCGCTGAAGTTCACCGGGCGCTTCCTGCGGAACAGGTCAATAATCCGGTTGCGCGCCACCTGGAACAGCCAGCCGGTCACGTACGAAATCGGCATCAGCAGCCGGTTCGCCTCCACCAGCTCGGCGAACACATCCTGCACCAGCTCCTCAACGTCCGCTTCGTTCGCCACCCGCCGCCGCACAAAGTTGAGCAGGCGCGGGCGCTGGGCCGCGACGATCTCAGAAAGCTGCCGATCTTGCTGCGCACTTGCAATCATGGCCGAACGGCATCCACGTCCAATGCTGAAGACGGATCAGGTGAGCGAATATTGTAAAGCCGTGCCGGCACAATCAGGCGATGTGACAGCGCACAGCACGCCATCAGCCGTCAGCTCGCCTGCATCGCAGACACCATAACTGAAGGCTGAAAGCAGACGACTGAAAGCTGCTTCTTACGCCAGCGCGGCCCCGGCCATTTTTTCCAGCACGCGGATCGGCGCGGAATCCGGCGTGACCATTGCAGCGGGATCGATGAGGAAGGTTTGTTCCAGCGCGTACTGCCCGGCGAGCACGGCGTGAGGAACGGTCTCCGTGTAAACCATCCAGCTGGAGCCGGGGGCGAACTGGAAGTACTCGCGCGTGGTCACGCCCTGGAAGACCGAGTCCTCCTTCATGGCGTTGTGCAGCCGCATCATGAACGCGTCGTGCGGGGGAAGTAGAGGATTCCGCCGGCTTCGAGCGCGGCGCACCAGCCGCGGATCGCCTCCGGCTGGTCAGTTACAGCAGACTGCAGAGCTTCAGGCGAGATAGCGTGAACGGGCATGGCGAGCGTCACTTGAGGAAGAACTTGGCCCGAATCCACAGAGCGAGGAACAAGGGCAGCGCGATAACCAGCACCACCAGCGCGGAAGGCAGGCCGACGTAAAGATAGGTGTCGGCGAAGTTGGGATTATGGCCGGCGAATCGCCATCCCAGCAGGACAAAGATCGCCACCATGGTGGTGACGCAAAAAGTGAAGAGGGCGGATGCGAACGACAGCAGCAGCGAAGAGAACAGTCCGAAGCCGCGGAGAGGGAAACCGAAGACGGTGCCGCCGCCCATCCGGGCGTTTTCAAGAGAATGCGCCATGAGAGAATGACCCCTGCTCGTCTAGAATACAGACTCGATGGCATCCAGCGCACAGGTCGAGCTTTGGTCCGCCGAGAAGGTGGCTACCCAGGTGGAAGTGGTGGCGGGCGCCAATGGAATCCACTTTGCACAGTGGGGCGATACGCGCGTCTCCGAAGTGGACCTGGAGCGCCTGGCGGGGGCGGTGCCTTTGTCTTTGGCTCCGGCGCTGGCGCGGCGCGCCTACTACTTTGTGCCCCTGGCCATTGCCGAAACCGGCGATACGCTGGTGGCGCCCAACTACACGGTGGACCTGGGCGACCGCGCGGTCTGCCACCGCAACACGACCTTCGGGACCACCGAGGCCGTGTTCCTCTCCACCCGCCTGGTCGAGGACCGCTTCGGGCTGGCGTTCGAGTTCTTCATCAACGTGGCCCACAATTTTGTGGAGGCGGCGGGCGTGCCTGAGAGCTTCGGTTCTCTTGCGTGGTCGCATGCCCAGGCACAGGTGCGCGGCGAAACCAGCCAGGATGCCTGGGAGACGCGGCGGCGCGCGCAGGAAACCCGCAACGGGCAGCGCACCGTGGATGAGCGGGCGCGGAACCTCTACATCGAGTCGGCCTTCAGCGATGCGCTCGCCATTTACATGCTGTCGCTGGCGGTGGATTTTGACTATCACGACCTGCGCGAGCGCGAATATCCGCTGCTGGCCGCGCCGGCCCTGGCCGAACGGCTGCGCGCCGTGGCATCAATGTTCCCGGCCAACCCAGGCTACGAGTTCCAGATCCTCTACCGGCGCAAGGGATAGTTCAAAAGAGGCTCCGCCCAAATATCAGCAGGACGCGTACGCGATCCGCCCTTCGCTGATCGTCCACCGCACCTTGCCCAGCATTGGCCACCCGTCGAAGGGCGTGTTCTTGGCCTTCGATTTGCCTTCCGTGACGCGATAGGTCCATGCGGCCCTGGGATCGAAGACCACTACATCGGCAGCGCTGCCCACGGTCAGCGTTCCCCGGCCTTTGAGGCCGAGCGCGGCGGCGGGTTGCGCGCTGAGCAGGCTCAGCACCCGGCCCAGCGGCATCTTCCACTCGTGGTGCAGCCAGAACATGCACAGGCCCAGCGCGGTCTCAAGCCCGATAATGCCGTTGGGCGCGCGCTCGAACTCCACTTCCTTTTCGTGCGTGGCGTGGGGAGCGTGGTCGGTGGCGATGGCATCGACCACGCCGTCAAGGATGGCCTCGATCATGGCGTCCCGGTCGGCGGCGGAGCGCAACGGCGGGTTCATCTTGGCATGAGTGTCGTACATCCCAACGTGCTCGTCGGTCAGCAGGAAATGATGCGGCGCAACCTCGCAGGTGACGCGGAGACCGTTGCGCCGCGCCTGCCGCACCGCGGCAATTGCGCCGGCTGTCGAGGTATGCGCCACGTGCAGGTGCGGATGCAGGTCACGCAGCTCGGCCACCAGACGAATGTCGCGCTCCACCATGCCGGTTTCTGCTTCGGGCGGCATGCCGCGCAACCCTAGGCGGAACGCGACCGGCCCCGCGTTCATGGCCGCGCCGCTGGTCATGCGCGTGTCCTCGGCGTGCTGGATCACGCTCAATCCCACCCGCGCAGCGGAGGCCAGCGTCTCGCGCATGATGGAATCTTTCAGAATAGGATGTCCGTCGTCGGTGACGGCAACCGCGCCGGCTGCTTTGAGCGCGGCAAAATCGTTGATGGCTTCGCCTCTTGACCCCCGCGTGGCCGCTGCGATGGGAAAAACGCGAACCGCTGCGCCGCGTTCCGGCGCCTGCATCCAGCGCGTAATCTCGGGCGTATCGTTCACCGGCGCGGTGTTGGGCATGGCGGCCACGGCGGTAAATCCACCGGCCGCGGCGGCAGCGGTTCCGGTGGCGATGGTCTCTTTGTAGCCCTGGCCCGGTTCGCGCAGATGTACGTGAATATCGATGAGTCCGGGCGCGGCCACCAGGCCTGAAGCGTCGAGCGTCTGCGCGCCTTCGGCCAGCTTCAGCTTTCCGGGCGAGGCGATCTCGGCAACCTTGCCGTCCTTGAGCAGGATGTCTTTAGCAAGATCGACTCCCGCGGCGGGATCGATGAGGCGGCCGTTGAGGATGGCGAGAGGGTTCATGCGCGGCCTCCTGCGGTTGCGGTCAGCGCTCGTTCCACCACCGCCATGCGGATGGCAACTCCGTTGGTCACCTGCTCGAGGATGCGCGATTGCGCGCCGTCGGCCACGCCGCCAGTAATCTCGAGGCCGCGAATGATCGGTCCGGGATGGAGCACAATAGCTTGCGGCGCGAGCGTGCGCAGGCGGTCGCCCGTGAGCTGGTATGCGGCCTTGTATTCGTCCAGATCAAGTTGCAGCCCGGCCAGGCGCTCGCCCTGGATGCGCAACATCATGATGACCTGCGACTGACGCAGCGCAGATTCAAAATCGCGCTCGATCTCAATGCCCGGACCGGCGCCAATCGCCAGTTCGGGCAACAGTTCCCTGGGTCCGCAGAGCAGCACCCGCGCCCCCAGCCGCGGCAGCAGCAGCATGTTGGAGCGCGCCACGCGGCTGTGCAGGATGTCTCCAGTGATGCTGACGGTGACGCCGGCAAGGGTCTCCGGTCCGACCTCGGTGACTCCGTGGCGCAGGTTCATCAGGATGGTGCGCAAATCGAGCAGCGCCTGCGTGGGATGCTCGTGCATGCCGTCGCCGGCGTTGACGACCGGCAGCCGGGTGGCCTCCTCGAGCAGCCAGGGCGCGCCGGAGGAGTTGTGGCGCAGGATGATGGCCTCCACGCCGAGCGCGCGCAGGGTCAGGCCCGTATCCTTCAGGGACTCTCCCTTCTCGATGCTCGACGACAGGCTCGACACCAGCGTGGTGTCCGCGCCCAGAGCCTTGGCGGCAAGTTCGAAGCTGGTGCGGGTGCGGGTGGACGACTCGTAAAAGAGCAGCGAAATTTTGCGCTTGGCCAGTATGCGATCGCGGATCACCGGATCTTCGAGATCGAGTTCGGTAGCGCGGCGCAGGACGCGATTGAGGCTGACACGATCGAGGTCGTTGATGGAGAGCAGCGAACCGGGATGGCGAGGAAAAAGCGGCGCGGGAGCGGGTGGAGGAGTAAGCGTGCGTCGTGCAGTCGCGGGAGTCATGTGAACCAGCTTTTAGCTCTTAGCCTTTAGCTCTTAGCTTTGGGACGGCTGACACCCCATGACGCTGGGTCCCCGACTCCGATCGAGCCTCGTCGGATTCCGTTTTCAGTCCTCACGCCCATTCAGCTCCGGTCTCGACCGAATCAGCTAATAGCTAAGAGCTAAAGGCTAATAGCTTATCTTCAATCGACCTTCTCCACGAGCAACACCTGCTCGTCCTTGTCCACTTCCTGAAACTTCACTTCAATAATCTCGCGGCTGCTGGTGGGCACGTGCTTGCCAACGTACGTGGCCTCGATGGGCAGTTCGCGATGGCCGCGGTCAATCAGCACGGCAAGCTGCACGCGGCGCGGCCGGCCGTGATCGAACAGGGCATCGAGAGCGGCGCGGATGGTGCGACCCGTATACAGCACGTCGTCGCAGAGCACCACGTCTTTACCCACGATGTCGCAACCAATGGCGCCAGGCGTGACGATGGGGCGGACATCGGCGGTGGTGAGGTCGTCGCGATAAAACTGGATGTCGAGCATTCCGGTCCCTACCGGGCACTTCTCGATGTTGGAGATGAGGCGCGCCAGCCGCTCCGCCAGGGGTACTCCGCGGCGCTTGATGCCGACCAGCACCATGCCTTCGCAGCCGTTGCTCTTCTCCACGATCTCGTGCGCCAGCCGCACCAGGGTGCGCTCGATTTCCGAGGCAGACATGAGCCTGCCCTTGGTGCGCAGGGGGTGTTTCCCTTCAGCTTCGCTCATCGGTATTTTCCCGCCGTGTCTCTCGACGGATGATACGAGGGTGGACCGGGCCGCTGCAAGTGAGCGCCTGCGGAATCTCAGTCGCTGACCACTGATCACTGTTCACTGATCACTGTTTTTACGTCTGCGAACTCCGCGACCGCGCCGTCAACCGTGCTCCCAGCGCGCCGCCTGCCGCCGCAAATCCAAGCAGCGTAATCTCCAGCACCAGCATGCCCGTCAGCATCAACCCGGCGCGTCCCTCCGGTGACAGCAACAGGTTGCGGAACGCATTCAGCGCCTGCAGGTCCGCGCTCATCGTCTGCACCTGCTGCTCCAGGCTCTGGTTCACCATGGATTGCCACATCTGGTCAAACGCCGGGCCCTGGTGGAACCAGAAACGCATGCCGAAGAATGCCACGCCGGTGGCGCCAAAAGACGTCCAGCCGGCCATCAGCCCTGTCACCAGCCCGATCCGCGCCCCAGCCCCTGTCGTAATCCCAGCCGCGCGTTGCCGCCGCACGTAAAGGCTCACCGCCCATGCTGCTGCCGCGGCAATCCAAAACAGGCCGAACAGCCCCACTGGCGAAAACCCGCAGGAGAGCAGCCCCGCCGGTACGGCGAGAACCGCAGCCGTGCGCAGCGCCGAACGCCATTCCACTGAGCCTGGGTCCAGCTGCACCGCCGGCCCGCGCTCCGCCGTATAGGGTGACCCGCCGTCCTCGCTCGAGTAGACAAGCTGGGGAAGGCCACACGCCGGGCAATAGCAACTCTCGGCCAGGATGGCCTGGTGGCAACGGGTGCAGGTGGTTTCCATCTACCAATGAGCCTATAGCATTCCCCCGGTATGCGCAGCCGGAATACGCCGGGGCCGGCTGCTGTGCCGGAAACGCACTTCAGGCTGCGCTCGCAAACATGGCGGGCAAACCAGGCTGTTGGTTCAGGAGATCGCGGCCGCGCTCCCCAGCTTTTCCGCCACAATCGCTTCCGCTGCCTTTACCGCTTCCTCCAGGGTCATGTAGGTGGAATCGAGAAGCACCGAATCCTCCGCCGGCTTTAGCGGGGATTCCTTCCGGTTGCGGTCGCGCTGGTCGCGCTCGCGTAAATCGCGGATCACCTCTTCGGGCTGTTGCGCGGGCGCGGAGCCAAGCTGGTCAAACCGGCGCAGACCGCGCACCTCAGGAGCCGCGTCCAGGAAAATCTTCACCTCGGCGCCGGGAAACACCACCGTGCCGATGTCGCGGCCTTCCATCACGATGCCGCCTTGCGCGCCCAATGCCTGTTGCAGGCGCACCATCCATGCCCGGATCGCGGGGATGGCGCTCACCCGGCTGGCCGCGTCAGTCACCGTTGGATTGCGTAACTGGCCGGTTACATCTTCGTCATCCAGCAGAACCCGGTTTTCTTCCTCTCCCGGTTCCAGCCCGATGCTCGTCTCCCCCGTCAGCGCCGCCAGCGAATCGGTGTCTTCGAGAGCAACGCCGGACCGCAGCGCCTTCAGCGCAAACGCGCGATACATCGCGCCCGTCTCCAGGTTCAGCAGGCCGAAGTGCCGCGCCAGGTGGCGCGCAATCGTGCTCTTGCCTGCGCCGGCGGGTCCATCAATGGCGACGATGATCCTGCGTCCGGACTCCGGAAGGGAGGAAGAATTCGCCAACAGGGTCATCCGCGCTTCTTAGTCTCCCGCCGCGCTGCAATGCCGTAGCTCTTTCTCCTGCTTGCGGCCATCGCGGTCTTGCGTGCGCCGTGGAGCTTGCCTCCGCTGCGTGCGTCGCGCCGCGCCGTCACCGTTCCCACCCGGCTTGCCGGCCGCGAGCTGGATTTCGGCCCCGCCGGCGAGTGCGCGCTCTTCCGCTTCTTCCACGCCGCGGAATTGCGATTGGCCGTCGTCCCGGTCCCGTGCGCTGCCCCGTTGCGCGCAGCGCCGTTCCCGTTCCCGTTACGCGCAGCGCCGTGGCTCCCATTTCCGTTGCGCGAAGCGCCATTCCCGTTGCCGTTCCCGTTGTGCGCGCCGTTCACGCTCTTCGCGCTGCCGCTCTGCCACCGTGGACCGCTGGCCGCGCCCCGGCTCGCCAAACGCGAAGGCTTTTGGTCATGGGTGTTTGCACTGGAGCGGCCATGATGCGCGCGAGCCGGCTTGGGCGCTGGATGATGCGCGCCATTGCCGTTCGATGCCCCCGCAACCGGCACCTGCACCGGAGCAGGCGGCGGTTCCGGCACCATGTCCTCGTGGCCATAGAGTCTTGAAAGATACGAAGACCCGATGCTGCTGGCGTAAATGGTCTGCGGAGGCGTGAACTCCGGCAGCGTTCCCGCCACGTAGTACTGCGTAGCGTGCCCCATCGCCAGCGTGTGCACCTGCCGCGTGGCTACCAGCCCGCGCAACACCTCGCGGATCTTGCTCCGCGCCGTCAGCGGCGAAAGGAAAATTTCCACTTCCTCCATGCCGGCCGCAATCACGGCCTGCAGAAAGATCGACGCCAGCACTGAGATCGCCGTCACCTGCGACGTCGAAGCCCCCTCGGCGATCGCCTTCTGGAACCGCGTCTTCAGCAGCTGCCAGCGCGCCGGCTTGCCCGGAGCCGATACCACCGGAATGATCCGCAACTGCTGCCACAACTCCGTGATGGCGCGTAGAACCGCCGTCTCCGACACGCCGTGTCCCAGCGATTGCTTCAGTTCAGGGATGGTCGCTTCGCCAATCTCAAGCCGCTTGAAAGCCTGCACCGCCAGCGGCGAAACCTGGCGCGAGCCGGTCAACTGGGGAACCCGCCGCCAATCGCGGTCACCCCTCAGTGCATACACATATGGCAGTACCCAGGCGGCAACCACGTAGTCAGGCTGTTCGCCGGGTTGCCCCAGCAGATTCAACCGGACCGCGATCCCGTCCGTCTCCAGCCGCACCAGCAAATCCTCTGCCAGCGCAGTCTGCTTCGCATCCGGCGTCGTATTGCGCTGTCCCGCAATGGCTTCAACAAAGCTGGGCGCCAGCGCCGATGAGAATTGCCGCTTGGGAAGAAACAGGCAAAGGCCGGTCTCCTCAATCCAGGTGCGTGCATCCTCCAGGGTTAGGGCCCCATGGCCGTTCTGACGCATCCGCTCCGCGCGTGCTGTTTCCAATTGCTCCGATGTCAAAGAAGAACCTCGCTTCCAGGCTGGCTCAATGGCAAACCAGAAGAATGACGCGTCTTATTGGCCTGACCAAAGGCCGCTTCATCCCAAACCCGCCCGGCTAAACCCCGCTGGGGCCTTGTTTTGGATGCTGCGGCTGAGTATTTCGGCTCCGGGAGAGTTTTTCCTCTCCCTGGGTTTTTCCTGCGCCGTTGGCTCCGGTTCCCCCTGAGGGGTGGAGCGCCTTCCCAACTACGGTTCAAATTCGGTGGAAGGCCCGCTGTATCTCTCTCCAAGAATACAGCAAAGCGATTGGACGTCCATGGGGGCAGCTTGTCGGATGCTCTGTTTTCGCAAGTTCCAACAATAGCCACTCCATACGCTTCGGGTCAAGTGGGGTGTTTACTTTGATAGCGGAATGGCAGGCGATGGAAGCGGCAATGCGCCGGCGGAGAGATCTAAGATACTGATTCGATGAGCTTTCGTCGGATGGCTGTGTGGATTGCTCGATAATCTCGACCAGCATCCGCTCCAGCTCCGCGCCTTCCAGACCCACCGGCGCCGCCTTCACCGCAATCGTCTGCGGCCCAAAAGGCTCCGCTTCAAAACCATTGCGTTCCAGCTCCTCGGCAATCTGGGCGAAAACCACCATCTGCCATGGCTTTAGCTCCACCAGCAGCGGCATCAGCAGCCGCTGCCGCTGCACATTTTCTACGGTCCGCTCGCGCAGAATCTTTTCAAACAGCACCCGCTCGTGTGCCACATGCTGGTCGATAATCCACAAGCCATCCTCGCCCACCGCCAGGATGAACGACTCGCGAAGCTGCCCGAGCGGCTTCAGCGACCCGAGCTGGTTCAGCGTCTGGGATGCCTGCTCGGCCTCGACCGCAGCCGCCTCCAGCACCGCGCTGGCGACGGAACTTGCTGAGCCAGAGTGGTTTGGCGAGCACCCGGCAGCCGGCTGCAGCATCTCTCCCTGCAGCAGCGCCGCCGCGACGCTGGTCAGCGGATTGCTCCCGGCAAACGAGCCCGGCCGGAATGCTGCCGGCTCAAACGGCAGCCGGACGGGCTGCGGCGTCGGCTCGTGGGCAGACAGCCGGAACGCCTCCGCATCCCCATCCGGGATCGGATCGGAGTCGGGCTCGTGCGGGACGGCGGCATCGGCGCCCGGCGCCCCGGGAATGGGCGAAGTCCCCGGCGGCATCAGCGATGGGCTCGCCAGCGGCGCCGAATCGAGAGCGGCCAGAAATCCCGCCGCCGGACGCGCCTTCACCAAGGCGTTGCGCAGGCTGTCCCGCACAAAATCGTGGATCAGGCTCTGCTGCCGGAACCGCACCTCGGTCTTGGCCGGGTGCACATTCACATCTACTTCCTCCGGCGGCATCTCCAGGAACAGCAGCACCACCGGAAAGCTCGTCGGAGGAATCACGTTCCGGTAGGCCTCGGTAATGGCGTGCAACAGCAACCGGTCGCGGATAATCCTCTTGTTGATGAAGATGTAAATCGAGTTGCGGTTGAGCTTCTGCAGTTCCGGCTTGGAATAAAACCCCGACAGCCGGATCTGTCCCGGTGCGCACGGCTCCTCGTCCGGGTCGCGCTTCCAAGGCGGCGGCTCGGGCAGCCCCGCGCGCTCCAGCGGCGCTTCGGCAGCTACGGGCAAAAGCGCCGCCAGCGTCTCCTTGCCGAAAATCTGATAAATGCGCTCCGCCGTTCGGCTCACTGGAGGCGCTGAAACCAGCGTGTGGCTTGAGGAAACCAGCTCGAAGTGCTTCTCCGGGTGAGCCAGGGCATAATGCGTCACCAGCGCGGTCACGTGGGCCAGTTCAGTCGCCTCGGCGCGGAGAAATTTCCGCCGTGCCGGCGTGTTGAAGAACAGGTCGGCTGCCTGGATGGTGGTTCCGGCCGGCAGGGCAGCGTCCTCCACATGCAGAATTCTGCCTCCGGCAATCTCCATTCGGGTTCCGGCGGTCTCCGGCCCGGAGCCGGGCGCCGTCGCGGTTTCGAGCGTCACCCGCGCCACGGAAGCGATCGAGGGCAGCGCCTCGCCGCGGAAGCCCAGCGTAGAAATGGCAAGCAAGTCATTGGCCGTGCGCAGCTTTGAGGTGGCGTGGCGCTCAAACGCCAGCAGTGCGTCGTCGCGGTTCATGCCGCAACCGTTGTCGGCCACCCGGATCAGGCGCCGCCCGCCCGCTTCCACGTCCACGCGGATGCGCGTGGCTCCGGCGTCCAGGGCGTTTTCCAGCAACTCCTTCACCACCGACGCAGGACGGTCCACCACCTCGCCGGCGGCAATCTGGTTCGCCACCTGGTCCGAAAGGATGCGAATGCGGCCCATGACTGTCAAGGGTAATGCAGCCGCCGGTGGATTAGTGGGCAGGAACAGGGTCCAGGGAATCGGGAACGCCAAGGGAGCAAGGGCCATCACGCCCCTGCACGGAAGGAGCATGGGCAATCACGCCCCTGAATGGAAGGAGCAGGGACCTTCAGGTCCCTGAATAAACGCAAGCAATGGCAGAGGCCTTTAGGCCCGGGCTCTTCGGCCTCGCTCGATTCCCCTCCGCCAAAGGCGAGTTCGCCCCCAGAAACAGCAAAACGCCCGCGCAACGGCGGGCGTTTCCTTCTGATCCCTGTTCCCTGCCTCTAGATTCCCACGCCGAACTCGTTGGCCGATTGGGCCTCAGAGCGAGCGTAAAAATCGTAGGGCGAGCGCTTGCGCCATTTGTACATGGTACGAAGCTCGTAGCCGACATAGATGCCGATGGTGGCGACGGCAATTCCCATGGAGAACCAGCCGATCACACGCAGGGCCTTCTTATCGCTTGCCGGCTCGGATTGCGTGATGTTCTCCGGTTCGGTCGACATGGGCGAACTGCCTCCGTTCATGATAATAGCGCAGATGATCTCACGCTGAATTACAACTTTAGACGGAGATTGTTGATAAAGCGTTAGTCGATTGTGCCGATTTGGGACAGATGCAGCGCCTTTTCCGCTTCGGGAAGAAAGCTGGCCCGAATGGAGTTAGATGCAAGCCGGCGCAGCTCGTCGCGGGTAAACCCATGTTCGGTGTGGGTCAGCAGGTACTCATTGGCCACGTCGGAGCCGAAAAACGCCGGGTCGTCGGAGTTCAGCGTCACCAGCAGTCCGCTCTCGAAGTAGCGCCGCAGCGGGTGGGCCGCAAACGAGGGACACACGCCGGTGCGCACATTCGATGTAGGGTTCAGTTCGAGCGCAATCGCGCGCTCCTTGAGCTCCTCCATCAATGCCCGGTCTTCGACGGCGGAAAGCGCGTGCCCTATGCGCTCCGAACCGATGGCGAGCGCCTCCCGGATTGCCTCCGGCCCCGTGGTCTCGCCGGCGTGGTTGGTCAGGCGCAGTCCGGCCTCGCGGGCCTCCTGAAAAAGCATGCGGAAAGGCTCCGAACCCGCCTTCCGCTCGTCGCCGCCGAGTCCGATGGCCACGATCGATGGAAAACTGCGCCGCATCTCCGCCGCCTTGCGGAAGACGCGCGCCGCCTCCTCCACCGTGAAATGGCGCACCGCGTCGAAGATCCAGAAAATGCTGAGCCCCAGCTCCCGCGCCGCCCGCTCCCGCGCCCGTTCCAGCCCTTCAAAGATGGGCTCAAAGCACTCCGGATCGTGGTTGCGCCACATGTAAATCACGCCTACGGAGATAAAGACTTCCGCGTGAACCACTCCCTGCTCGGCCAGGTGCTCCATCATCCGCCACGCGGCCAGCTCGTAGTCCTCGGGGGCGGTCAGCAGGCGCGTGACCGCGCGGAAGGCGTTGATGAAGCCGGTGAAATCGGTGAACCGGTAAAGCGCCTCGGCGTCCGCCAGCGGAATCGGCTGCGCATCGTGCCGCCGGCTCAGCTCCACCAGAGTGGCCGGAGTGATCGTACCTTCGAGATGCAGGTGAAGCTCGGCCTTGGGCAGCCGGCGGATGAACTCCGCGATCGAGGACATGGAGCAAGTGTAACGGACGAGGCTGAAAAACGCATCAACATATCATGATATGTTGATAACTGCATACTTTTCTGCATATACACTCTACCGTCATATCATGATATGTTGATGTGTTTTTCGTGCCCCAGGCTCCGGCCCTCAACTCCCCGGCGCTATCCTTATCCGGTTGAGGTTCTCTTATGTCATCCACCGCTACCCGCCCCCAGCTTGCCCACCTGACCGCAACCCTGGACGAACTCAAATCCAAGGGAACTTACTTCCACCTGCGCGTCCTCGACGACCAGCAGGCTCCCGTCTGCCACTACGACGGCAAGCAGGTCATCAACCTGGCCAGCAACAACTACCTGGGGCTGGCGAACCACCCCAAGCTGATCGAGGCGGCGCTGAAGGCCACGCGCGAGCTGGGCGTGGGCTCAGGCGCGGTGCGCACCATCGCCGGCACCATGAAGATCCACATGGAGCTCGAGGAGAAGATTGCGCGCTTCAAGAATGTGGAAGCCTGCGTCGTCTTCCAGAGCGGATTCGCGGCCAACGCCGGCACCGTCAGCGCCATCCTGGGCAAGGACGACTTCATCCTCTCCGACGAGCTGAACCACGCCTCCATCATCGACGGCGCGCGCCTCTCGCGGGCCAAAATCAAGGTATTCCGCCACAAGGACGCGGCTCACTGCGAGGAGCTGCTCAAGGAAATTGCCAACGAGCCGGGCCACAAGCTGGTGATCACCGATGGCGTCTTCTCCATGGATGGCGACATCGGCCCGGTGGACAAGCTCGCCCCGCTGGCGGAGAAATACGGCGCCATCATGATGGTCGACGACGCGCACGCATCCGGGGTGCTGGGGCGCAACGGGCGCGGCAGCATCGATCACTTCAACATGCACGGGCGCGTGGACGTCCAGGTGGGCACGCTATCGAAGGCAATCGGCGCGCTGGGCGGCTACGTGTGCGGTTCGCGCGACCTGATCGACTTTCTCTATCACCGTGCGCGTCCGTTTCTATTCTCCACGTCGCATCCGCCCAGCGTGGCGGCCACCTGCATTGCGGCGTTCGACATCCTGGAGCAGGAGCCCGAGCGCATTGATCGTCTCTGGGACAACACCCGCTATTTCCAGGGCGAGCTGCGGCGCGCCGGCTTCAACGTGGGCGGAGTGAACACGCCGGCCACCGAAACGCCGATCACGCCAATAATCCTGGGCGAAGGGCGCGTGGCCATGGAATACTCGCGGGCGCTGTTTGAGGAGGGCGTGATGGGAACGGGCATCGCGTTCCCCACCGTGCCCGAAGGCAAGGCGCGCATCCGGCTCATCTTGACCAGCGAGCACACAAAGGAGCAACTGGCCCAGGCGCTGGAGACGCTGGTGCGCGTGGCCAAGCGGATGGGAATCCTTTAGTTCGCAGTTCACAGTTCATAGTTTTCAGTTGTTAGTTGTCGCTGGCCGGTGGTCAAGAAAGAGAATTAATGATCGCGCATCTCAGGGGAAAGTTGATCCACAAAGAACCCGGCCAGGCCATCGTCGAGTGCGCCGGCGTGGGCTACGACGTCACCATCTCCGTGCCCACGTTCACATCGCTGCCCTCCGTGGGCGGCGAGGCCGCGCTCTACATTCACACCCAGGTGAGCGATGACGCCATCGCCCTGTTCGGCTTCCTGGAGCGCCAGGAGAAGCGGCTGTTTGAGCGGCTCATCACGGTGAGCGGCGTGGGACCGAAGCTGGCCATCAAGATGCTGAGCGGGCTTTCGCCGGAGCGCACCGTGCAGGCCATCCGCGGCCAGGACCACGCGCAGCTCACGCGCATCCCCGGGGTGGGCAAAAAGCTGGCCGAGCGCCTGGTGGTCGAACTCAAGGACAAGCTGGACGACTTTGCCGTGGCTCCCATGCAGGCAACGGTGCAGGGCGCGGCGGTGGACGATGTGCTCTCGGCGCTCACGAATCTGGGTTATCAGCGAGTGGCGGCGGAAAAAGCCATCGAGCAGGCCGTGGCGAAGGACAAGTCGCTAGCCGCCGACTTCGATGGCCTCTTCCGCGGCGCGCTGAAGGTGATTCGGTAGCATGCTCCCTTGACATAGAGTGCGGCATTGCCGCACAATGCACTTGTGCCCTCTTTTCTCCTGACCGTGGTGGAGACCAGTGCTTTTGCGCGTAAGGCGGAGAAGTTGCTCACGAGCGAAGAGTACGACGACCTGCTGCTTTATCTTTCGATGTACTACGCAGAAGGTGATGAGATTTCGGGCACGGGTGGGGTACGCAAGCTCAGATATGCAGTGGGTCGACGCGGAAAATCAGGCGGAGTGCGGGTGATCTATTACTTCTATGACGAAGCGAGCCCGCTTCTCGCGCTATTTCTCTGTGGCAAAAATGAGCAAACAAATCTGACTCCCGCGGAAAAGAAGCTGGCGACTTCGCTTGCGGCAGCGATGAAAGCAGAAGCAAAGGCCAGGAAAGGAACACGATGAAGCGCAAGAACATTGGCCCCGAACTGATCGCAGCGATGCAAGAGGCACTGGACATCGTTCAAGGCAAGGTCAAGCCTGCTCGCGTCACCACGTTCAAGCCATCCCTGGCCCTGGAGGTCCGCAAGATCCGCCTCGCCACTGGGTTGAGCCGAGCCGAATTTTGCCGGCGCTACGCACTCGACGTGCGCGCTCTGCAGGACTGGGAGCAGGGCCGCCGCCGTCCGGACCGCGCCGCGCGGGCCTACCTCACCGTGATTGCTCGCAGGCCAGATGCGGTAGAAGAAGCGCTAGCGAGCTGACGGAGCGGGGCGCTGGATCCGGTAGACTCAATTGCGTATGCCGAGCACTGCGAAGCCCGCTTCCACCGCTGCTGTTCCTTACATGAGCCCTGACGCGCTCAAGTTTCTGCGCAACCTCGCAAAACACAACGACCGCGAGTGGTTCCAGCCGCGCAAGGCGCAGTTTGAAGAACTGCTGCGCGAGCCCATGCTGGCCATCGTGCGCAAAATTACCGACGCGATGCTGGACTTTGCGCCCAACCACGTGCGCCCCGCGGAGAAGTCGCTCTTCCGCATCTATCGCGACACGCGCTTTTCAAACGACAAGCGGCCCTACAAGACGCACGTGGCGGCGTGGTGGACGCATACGGGACTGGATAAAACCTCCGGCGCCGGGTACTACTTTCATGTCAGCCCCAAGGAAGTGATCGTGGCCGCGGGCTCGTACATGCCGGAAAAGGAACAACTGGCGGCCATCCGTCACTGGCTGCTCCATCATCACGCGGAGTTTCGCAAGCTGCTGGACCGCCCGGCCGTCAAGCGCGCATTCAGTGAGTTTGAAGGCAATGCGCTGACGCGCCCGCCCAAGGGGTTTCCCTCCGAGCACCCGGGGATGGATTTGATCCGCTGCCGGCAATGGGGACTTGCAGCCACGCTGCCGCCCAAGACGGCGCTCGATCCAAAGTTCGCGGCTACGGTCGTCCGCTACTTCAAGCTGGCCGCGCCAATGGTGGATACGCTGAATACGCCCATTGCGGCATCGCTGCAACCGAAGAAGAAGGTGCTGTTCGGGTTTTAAGAAACAGGGAACAAGGGAACGAGGGAACAAGGGAAAAAGGAATCGCCGAGCGGTCGGCCCACGCCTTTTACAACCTAATTTCGGCTGTTTTCAGGCCAAAACAGGCGTTTTTGGCACATATTCCCACAAAAACCGGCAAATCCTGTGGAAATAGGTTGTTTTTCGGTTGACTTTCCCAGCCCCCAGGCCGCATTGTGAACAACGACAGGGTTCTCCGGAACCCGCATGAATACAGGGTTCTCGTCGAGTCGTTGCCTGAAATCGAAGACCCCATGCGGCGCCGCCCACCAACGATTCACCCGGACGGCGGAGACCCAGGCAACACATCGGCTGCCCCGACGGGGAGCGCGAGAAGGAGAACAAAATGGCAACTGGAATGACGAAAACGGCTCTGGCGCGGCACATGGCCGAGAAGCTCGAGCTCACCAACAAGCAGTCCGCCGCGTTCCTTGATCTGCTTGCGGAAACCGCCATCAAGGAAACCAAGAAAAACGGCCTGTTTGTAATCCCCGGAATCGGCCGCCTGGTAAAGGCAGAGCGCAAGGCGCGCATCGGCCGCAATCCCCAAACCGGCGAGGCCATCAAGATCAAGGCCAAGACCGTCGTCAAGTTCCGCGTGGCCAAGGCCGCCAAGGACGTCATCGCTCCTCCGAAGAAGTAGCGGCGCGTTCCCTCAAAAGAACAAAAAGCGGGAGAGGCCCAGCGCCTCTCCTTCTTTCGTTTTGGCGAATAATTTCTGCAACACCGAGCCCCGAGCATCATCCATTGCGGTATGACGACCTCGGCTGCGATCTCGGGCGAAGTGCCGGCACAGAGCAGCCTGCCCGGTTACGTTCTCTATTTGTTGCGCTCGGAAGCGTTGGCGATCGCCGTGCTCACCCTGGTTTTGTATGCGCAGACAGGGGCAAGCTGGTGGCTGTTTTCGGCGCTGTGGCTGGCGCCGGATCTCTCCATATTGGGTTATCTCGCCGGGCCGGACCTGGGAGCGCGAATTTACAACAGCGTCCACGCCTACGCCACGCCGGCCGCTCTGGTGGTGTGCGCGCTGCTGCTGGGAGCGCACCAATTCATTCCGGTAGCGCTGATCTGGGCCAATCACATTTCGGTGGACCGGCTGCTGGGGTACGGCTTGAAGTACCGGTCAGGTTTCGCGTGGACTCATCTGGGCAGAATCGGCAAGCGGCGGACTACGGGGTCGGCGTAGAGGCCGGCCGCGAGGTGATGGACGGCATCAGCGCCCGAACAATCAGCGACAGCCCGAAGCTGATCAGGATGACGCGAAACATCAGGCCCGCGTTGTAGGACCACGAGGAAAATGCGAAGGCGACAAATATGCCGATGGGCGTGAGCTCGGTCAGCAGGGCGCGGAGCCAGCGTGGACGTGCGCTGCTGGAAGCGATGCCGCTGCGCAGGAGCGGCAAAAAGCGCGGAATTGCGCGCAGGTAGGCCTGGTAGGGCTCGCCCAGGCGCGCGGCAAGAAATGCTTCTTCGCCGAGAGTGAGCCGGACAACGAAGATCGTGATCAGCACGATGGAGAACAGCGCGCCCGATGGCGGCATCAGGAACGCCAGCGCTGCGACCATGCACCACAATCCGAGATACAGCGAATTGCGCACGTAGCGATAGGGCCCATCGGCGACCACCCCGCCCGCCTTCATTGTGAAGCTTTGCACGGTCGCGGGGCCGAGATACGCCGAGCCCCAAACGCGCAGCCAGGCGCCCAGCGCGGCAATCCCTGAAGCCAGGGCGATGACCGCAGGAACCGCAGACGAAAAGCTCATCCATCCCATGCGGCTCAGCTCCAGCGGAAGCCACTCCAGCAGCAGCCGGCGGCTGGCCGTCTCCTGCCATGGCGCCCACAATCCGAGGATGATGATCGCACTGTTGATCAGCATGCGCAGACGAAACTCAAGCGCGCTTGCCCGCATGGTAAGAATCTCCTCCTGGCCGATAACGTCCACGATGAGTCTAAAGTACGAAGCAGTAGGAGTGCGGGTTCCGGCGCTGCGCCAGCTGGCGCAGGCTACTCGGCGCGCAGCGCCTGGCTGGGGTCGACTGAAGCCGCCCGGCGCGCTGGCAGCAGCGTGGCCAGCAGCGCGACCAGCAACAGAAGTACGGAGACGGCGACGAAACTGAACGGATCGCGCGGGCCAACATGGAAGAGGAGACCATTGAGGACGCGAGTCGCGGCCAGCGCCGCGGCCACGCCGATGGCTCCGCCGAGAAGAACCAGGCGCATTCCCCCGGCAATCACCAGGCGCAGTATGGAACCACGGCTGGCGCCGAGCGCCATGCGCACGCCGATCTCCTGGGTCCGCTGTGCAGTGACATAGCTGAGCAGTCCGTAAAGGCCGATGACCGCCAGCACCAGCCCGGTAAACGCAAAGAACGCCACCAGTGCAGTCTCAAAGCGCGGACGATCCGCGAGCCGTGTGACCGTCTCCGTCATTGGTTCGATTTGAGCCGGAGCGGTGGGATCGATTTGTGCGACCCGCGAGCGCACCCATTGCATCATGGTGGATGCAGGCAGCGCCGTTTCAATCTCCATCACGGTGTGCCGGTTCCACAAGTCGGGGTGGTTCGCGCGCAGCTCGTAATACTCGGGATTTTCCTGACCGGCGAGGCCGGCGTTCTTCACGTTGCCCGCAACTCCGATCACCGTATAAACCGGCGGCTTGAGCGTGAAATAAGGATCGAACTGGGCGAATTGGATATGCTGGCCCACGGCATTGCCGCCCGGAAACAGGCGGGATGCAAGCAGAGCGCTCAGGATGATGGGAGGAATCGCATCGTTGCGCTGCTCCTCCGTGAATGCGTGTCCTTGCAGAATGGGAATACGCAGAACCCGGAAATAATCCGGCGTGACTTTGCGGAAGACCACTTTGCCGCCTGTCCCGGGCGCAGAGGCCTGCTTCCCATCGATAAAAATATCGGCATAACGGAACTCATCGTGCCAGGCGTCGGCATCGGGAGGAAGGGAATCGCTGACGCCGACGGCAGCAACCCCCGGAATGCTGCGCATGGCCGTCTCAACACGCAACCAGAAATCCATGTAAGCCTGCGCCGTTGGATAGCGCCCCCAGGTCACGGGAATGCTCACGGTGAGCACATTATGGGTCTCTAGCCCCAGGTTCTGGCTCTCAAGCTGCCGGAAGCTGCGCAAAAGCAGGCCGGCGCCCGCCAGCAGAACCACGCTGGCCGCAATCTGCAGCGTGACCAGCAGGCGCCGCATGCGGGCATGGCGGGACGAGGCCGTGCTTTGCCGCGAACCGAGGGCGCCCGAGCGCGGCCGCTCAAATGCCGGCGCCACCCCGAATAACGCGGCGCAGGCCAATGCAGCCAACACCGAGACCGCGATCACGCGCAAGTCGATTCGCGCGCCCGATAGGAATGGCACTCCGGTGGGTGCGATGGCGATGAAGATACGGAGCAGCCCCTTTGCAAGCAGACAACCTGCGCCGGCTCCCGCGCCCGCCAGCAGCAGCGCTTCGATGAGCGTTTGGCGAACCAGCCGCAGCCGGCTTGCTCCCAAAGCAAAGCGCACCGCGAGTTCGCGCTGACGTGCCGCGCTCCGTGCCGCGAACAGGCCGGCTACATTCGCGCATACGATGAGCAGGACGACCAGCACAGCTCCCAGCAGCACATGCGCGGCGGAATACGCGCTCTGCATCTGGCGATCGCGGATGGACCGGACTTCCAGGTGAAAGTCGTTGCGGATCTGCGCAGGGATCCATAATTGCGTGTGCAGAAAGAGCGGCTCCATCTCTTCTTTTGCCTGGGCAAGGCTCACGCCGGGCCTGAGGCGCGCAAAGGCCCACATGGGTGCGCCGATGCCGCTGTTCACCGTGTGCTGGGCAGCGATGTCCATCTGCGCTGCGAGCATGACATCGATAGCCTGCAGGCGCGGCATCTCGAAGTTGCGCGGCAGCACGCCAATTATGCGATAGGGCTTCTCATCAAGTTCGATGGTCTTGTTCAGCACATCGGGATTGCGGTTATAGCGGCTGGACCAGAGGCCGTAGGAGATCAGCGCGGATCGCGGGCCGTTGGGGACATCCTCCGCGGAAACAAAGTTGCGGCCCAGGGCGAGCGAAACGCCCAGCGTCGGCAGAAAGTCCTGCGAGACCCATCCGCAGCAAAGCGGAACGGGATTATTCTCCGTCAAATTGCACTCATCGGTCCCGCGTTCGAAAGTCAGCTTTTCGAAAGGCTTCTGGTTGGCGCGCCATTCGTAAAAAAATCCGCCGAGGGTGAACTCCTGCCGTTCCAGCGATTGCACCAGGCCAACGGAGACAAGCCGGTTAGCGTCAGCATATGGAAGCGGACGGAAGAGAATGCGATCGACGGCGCTGAAAACGGCGGTTGCAGCTCCAATACCAAGCGCGAGCGTCAGCACTGCCGTGACAGCAAAAACGGGATTAAGGCGGAAGCCGCGCAGCGCGTAGCGGACATCCTGAAGGGTGGTCTCGAGCCAGGGCAGGGTCCTGCGCTCGCGATGCGCTCGCCGCGTCTGCTCTGCTCCACCCAGGCGCACCAGGGCCTGACGGCGCGCCTCCTCGCGGCTCAGGCCCGCGCGCACGCCGTCTTCCGTATGCATCGCGATATGGTGCGCGAGCTCTGCATCGAATTCACCTTCTTCGCGGCGCGTATCGAGCGTCGCGAGGAGCCGAAGCCACAGCCTTCGCATGGTTCGCATGCCGGCCTCCGATCTAAATCCTAATCGCCGCGCAGCGCAATCACGGGGTCGACAGACGCAGCCCGCCGCGCCGGAATCCACGCCGCCGCCAGAGCTACCGTGGTCATCAGCAGCGTCACCGCCAAAAGCGTCACTGGGTCCAGCGGGCTCACATCGAACAGGAAGCTGTGCAGCCACTTGCTCAATGCCAGCGCCCCGCCGATGCCCACCACGCACCCGCCGATGGCAAGATACAGGCTCTGCCGCACGATGCTCATCACGATTTGCCAGCGCTGCGCTCCCATTGCCAGGCGCAATCCGATTTCCCGCACGCGCCAGCTCACCATGTAGGCAATCAGGCTGTAAATTCCGACGGCGCCGATGAACACCGCCAGCCCGCCGAACGCGAGCAGCAGCACCGCAATCGCGCGCGGAGCGGCCACTGAGCTCGAAACCACCTCGTCGAGCGACCGCACCCGCGTCACCGGAACCAGCGAGTCGATCTGCGACACCACCTGGCGCAGGCTTTCCGCGGCCTCCTCCGGCGTGCTGTGCGTGCGCAGCAGCGTGTACATCGCCGGCATCTCCCGATCCGGAGTCAACGGAAGATAGATCTCATCCGTATAGCCCGTGTCCAGGCTGGTATCGTGCGCGTTGCGCACTACGCCGACGATGACACTGGCTTTGGCGGCATTCCAAACCGTGGGCTGCGCCTCATCCACCACGTTGATCACGTGCTTGCCAATCGGATTCTGATTGGGCCACATCCTCTGCGCCATGCTCTCGTTGATCACGACTGCATGCGTGGAGCCTGAAGCGTCTTCGCTGGTAAGCAATCGTCCGCGAACCAGATGCAGGCCCAGCACATCGAAATAATCCGAAGTGACGATACGCGATGTAGCCATGGGCGCGCCTTCCCGTGCATCGCGGGGATGATCCTCGGCGTCGTATGCGTAATTGTCGTCTTGGCCACTCAGGGGAAGCGCGTCGGCCAGCGCCGTTTTTTCCATGCCGCCAATTTCACCGGACCGCGCCAGCAGCGTGTCCCAGAATGCCTCGCAGCGGCCCTTGTTGCGGCACGCGCCGGAGTCGAGCGCCACCTCGGCGGTCACAATGTGATTGGTGCGGAAGCCGGGATCCACCTGCGACAGCTGGTAAAGACTGTGCAGCACCAGCCCCGCCGCCGTAATCACCAGCACGGAGAGCCCGATCTGCGCTATCACCAGGATGGTGGATGCACCGAAGCGCGAGCCGCCGGTCATCGAGCGCGTGCCCATGCGCAACGTGCTCAGCAGGTTCATCGTGGCCAGCTTGAAGGACGGGATGGCGCCGAACATCAACCCCGCCAGCACCGACGCGCCGAGCGTAAACAACAGAGCCGTCCAGTGCAGCGACACATCCTGAATGCGCGGCGTGTCCGCCGGAAGCAGATGCACAAACACGCGCAGGCTCCCCAGCGCCGCCGCCATACCCACCGCACCTGCAGTTACGCCCAGCACCACGCTCTCTACCAGGAGCTGCTGCATCAGCCGCGTTCCCGAGGCGCCCAGCGCGCCGCGAATGGCAATCTCACGCTCCCGCGCATTGGAGCGCGCCAGCATCAGGTTGGCCACGTTGGCGCAGGCGATCAGAAGGATCAGCCCCACCGCGCCAAACAGCAGCATCAATCGCGGGCGCATGGAGCCGGTTTGTGCTTCCAGCAGCGGGATCACCGTCATGTCGTCCGCCCATACGTCCGGCATGCGCCAGGGAAACAGCGAGCCCAGCAGCGGGCGAAGCTGCCGGATCTCAGCCTGTGCCCGCAGCGGAGGCACGCCATCCTTCAAACGGCCAAATATATCCAGGTTGAAAGTTGTCCATGGGTCGTTCACATCCTCCGCGCGGAACGAAACCGGAATCACAAACTGCGTATCGGCATAGGGAAAGCGCACGCCCGCGGGCATCACGCCGAGAATACGCCGCGAAACGCCATCGATGCGGATTTCGCGCCCGATCGCTTCCGGGTCGCCGCCGAAGTGCTGACGCCAGTACCCGTAATTCAGAACCACTTCATGGTCCCGTCCGGCAATCGCATCTTCGGGACGGAAGAACGAGCCCGCCGCCGGCCGGATGCCCAGTGTGTCCAGCGCATTCACCGTGACCGTCGCGCCGAAAACGCGCTCAGGCCGGTCGGAGTCCGACAGATTCGATTCCGCGTCCGGTCCATAACCGGCAACCGAGCTCGTGGACTGTGAGCGCTCGCCGAGAGCGCGAACCCAGCCCTTGGGAAACTCCTGCGCATGTCCCCCTGTAATGCGCACAAGCTGTTCCTGGTGGGCGTAGGGCAACGGCCGCAGCAGAATGGAATCCACCAGCGCAAAAATAACCGCGTTGGCGCCGATCCCCAGCGCCAGCGTCAGCACCGCGGTAAGCGTGAACCCCGGCGCCTTGCGCATCTGCCGCAAGGCAAATCGCAGGTCCCACAGGATGCCGGCCACCGTCGGAACCGCGGCCTGCTCCCGGTACGCCTGCCGCACCTGTTCCGCGCCGCCCAGGCGTACCAGCGCCTTGCGCCGCGCTTCCTCGCGGCTCAGGCCGGCGCGCATGCCGTCGGCAACATCGAGGTCGATATGGAACTGAAGTTCCTCGGAAATCTCCTGATCCTTACGTCGAAGTCCGAGCAATCCCAACAGCCGAAAACAAAGCGCTCTAAGTTCTCTCATATTCCTCTCTTATTCCGTTCGCAACGCCTTCATGGGGTCCACCATGGCTGCGCGCCGGGCGGGAATCCAACATGCGGCCAGGGCTATCGCCCCGAGCAGAAGCGGCACAACTGCGAAGGTGAACGCGTCATGTGGGTTGATTCCGTAGAGGAAACTTGCTGTCAGCTTGGTCAGCATCCACGCAGCGGGCCAGCCCAGCAAGATGGCAATCAGAGTCAGCGTCATGCCCTGGCGCAACACCATCCGTTCCACCATTCCGGGTCTCGCGCCCAAGGCCATGCGAATGCCGATTTCGCGGGTCCGGCGCGAGACGGAGTACGACATCAGTCCGTACAGGCCCACAACTGCCAGGATCAGTCCCATGCCGCCGAAGACGCCGAAGAGCTCGGCAGCAAGTCGCGGCAGCAAATACGCAGTACGCACATGCTCCTGCATGGTCTCCTCGTTGTAGACCGCCATGGAAGCATCCATTGCGTAGACCTGGCGCCGCACCGCTTCCGCCAGAGCCCCCGGAGCTCCCGAAGTGCGGACCACGAGCGTGTAGCCGGTTAACGAGGGATCTTCGGCGATGCTCTGGACGAGAGAGCGGTACAGGACGGCACGGGTGTCCTCTCCCAGCGTTCGAGACTTCATGTTTCCGGCAATTCCAACGATCTCGTAATCCCAGTTCCCGCCGTGGACGTGGCGGCCGATCGGGTTTTCATCGCCGAACATCCGCTTGGCGAATGCTTTGTTTACGATGGCAACGCGCGGGCTGTCCGCCGTTTCATGCGCAAAATCGGCCCCGGCGAGCAGGGGAATCCCCAACGTGCTCAAGTACCCTGGCGTGGCCATGTAAAGGTCCGCGAGAACCGTGGGGGAATTCTTGCCGGGTGCGCCAGTGTGCGTGAATCCATCACTGCGCCCGCCACCCGAGAGGGGCGCTTGATCGGTGCACACCGCGGATTCCACACCCGGCAGCGCCGCCACACGATCGCGAAGCTCGGTAAGAAACACTGCCGTCCGCTGCGCCGAATAGCCATGCACGCGCGGGTCCACCGAGAGCAGCAGGATGTTGCGCGCCTTAAAGCCGAAGTCGATCTGAGCCGCGCTCTCAAGGTTGCGCAGGAACAGGATCGTCGCTGTAAGCAGAACCACCGACATCGCGATTTGCCCCACCCCAAGGAAATTGCGCAGGGACCACCGGCGTCCCGGGCGCGCCAGGGCGTCCTCGCCTTTGAGAGCGTTGCTCATCATGGGGTGCGAAGCCGCCCAGGCGGGCGCGATGCCGAGGAGCACTCCGCTGGCAAGGCTCAAGCCCAGCGCGAAACCCAGAACATGCCAATTCGCCGGCACCGACAGGTTGAGCGGCACCGGGGCTGGGAAACGGACCGTCGAGAGAAGCTGCATCGCGCAGTACGAAAAAAGGGCGCCGCAAACGCCTCCACCCAGTGCGAGCCCCGCACTCTCAAAGAGCATCTGCCGCCGAAGCCGCGCACGCGTTGCGCCCAAGGCGAGCCGCACCGCCATTTCCCGCTGGCGCGTGGCGGCCTGCGCCAGCAGCAGGTTTGTCACGTTGGATGCCGCAATCGCCAGCAGCAGCAAGACGATGACGAAGAGCGCGGCGAGAAAGATCGCAACCACACTCTTCATGTTGGGAGGCAGGCTGCCTGCCTGCTCGGTATGGAAGCCGTTATCCTTATCGCTCGCCGGGTAGCTTACGGCGTACCGCGAGGCCAGCGTGCCCAGTTCCGCATTCGCCATCTCCCGCGTAACGCCGGGACGCAACCTGCCCACAACAGCGAGCCAGTGGTAGTCGCGTGCTGACTGTTGCGGAAGATTGGGCACCATCTGCGGCGCGATCCCCAGCGGTATCCAGAATTGGGCGTCGAGAATTTGTTCGATGCTATGGAATGCCGCCGGGGCAATTCCTACAACGGTGAACCTGCGTCCGGAAAGATCTATGGATTTGCCTAGGATCGCATTGTCGCTGTGGAAGTCGCGCCTCCACAGCCGCTCGCTCAGGACAATCATCGGCTGCGTGTCTTCGCTGGCCAAAAATCCGCGGCCCGCCACGAGCCCTATCTGCGTAACGTCAAAAAAGTTTGTAGTGACCGCCTGGCCCCACACGCGCTCCGGTTCGCCCGGGCCGCCTAACGAGGCGGGAAGGAATTCGTAGTAGGCTGCCACGCCGCTGAATGATTTCGCTTCGGAGCGAAGATCGTTGAAAACCGGCCAGGGAAGCTCATTGCAGCACCTGTCGCCGATGTGCGTGCCGTATATCTCCAGCAACGTCGCTGGATCGCCAACCGGAGCGGGCTGCAAAAGAAAACGGCTCACCAGGGAAAAGACGGTCGCATTCGCCCCAATGCCCAAACCGATGGACACCATTGCAATCAGCGTGACAATTCTGTGCCGTGCAAGCGTGCGAAAGCTGAATCGGAGGTCGTTCCAGAGCATTTCCGCTGCAGGCAGCGTATTGCGGTCGCGCAGAGCCTGGCGGGTTTGCTCTTTCCCTCCCAGGCCGATGAGCGCCCGGCGCCGCGCTTCTTCCTCAGACAGTCCGGAGCGGACGCCCTCCGCCGTCGCCAGATCGATGTGCGCCTGGAGCTCCTCTCCCGGGTCGCCATCCGCGCGGCGGGCAAAGAAACCGATGATTCTGATCCAAAGGGCTCGCATTTTACGCATAAGGACTCCTCGGCGCCTACGCAGGTTTGAGAAAACGGGCGAGTATTTCCGTGGCCTGCTCCCACTCCGCGGCCGCCTTGCGCGCCTGCTTGTGCCCGGCTTTCGTCAGCTCGTAAAACTTTGCCTTGCGGTTGTTCTCGCTGGCGCCCCAGCGCGAACGGATGTAGCCTTCCTGCTCCAGCTTCAGCAGCGCCGGATAGATGGTGCCGTAATTCAACTGCAGCGCCGCGCCGCTGGTCTGCTCAATGCGCCGCGCCAGCCCGTATCCGTGCAACGCGCCCATGGTCTCCAGCGTGCGCAGAATCATCAGCGCCAGCGTTCCCTGCCAAACGTCCGTCTTTCCGCCCATCGCGCTCTCCTATGGTGAACCAATAGCACTACCCTACTCTTCTCTCCTATGGTCTGGCAATAGGAGGATTCCTTAAGAAATGTAAAGCCGCGCCGGCGGAGCGCCGTGTTAGCCTCGCCCTATATCCCCGGTTGAATCGAGGAGAGTCCAGCCATGCATCTTCGCCTCATCGCCTGCGCCCTAGCCTTCGCGCTGCCCATAGCCGCGCAAAGCTCCGCTGACCTCAAGAGTTCCGTCGCCGCCGAATTGCCCTCGTTGACCGAGACCTACAAGCACCTGCACCGCAATCCGGAGCTTTCTCATCACGAAGAAAACACCTCAGCCTACCTGGCCGCGCAGTTGCGCTCGCTCGGCTACACCGTCACTGAGCGCATCGGCAAGTATCAGGATGGAAGCCAGGCTTTCGGCATCGTGGCCATCCTCGAAAACGGCCACGGCCCGCGCCTCCTCATCCGCACCGAACTCGACGCGCTTCCCATCGTGGAAGAGACCGGCCTGGATTTCGCCTCCACGGTGCGCGCCAAAAACGACCAGGGCCAGGACGTGGGCGTGATGCACGCATGCGGCCACGACGTCCACATGACGGTGTTCCTGGGCATCGCGCAGGAGATGACGCAGCACAAGGCGCAATGGCACGGCACCCTTATGCTCGTCGGGCAGCCCTCTGAGGAAACAGTCGATGGCGCGCGCGCCATGCTCGCCGACGGCTTTTACCAGCGCTTCGGCCAGCCGGATTTCGTCCTCGCCGAGCACGACAATCCCGCTTACGCGGCGGGCGACATCGCCATCAAGGGAGGTCCGCTCAACGCCAGCTCCACCAGCATCGACGTGACCATGCGCGGCATCGGCGCGCACGGCTCGGCGCCGCAGAGCAGCAAAGACCCGGTCTTCATGGCGGCGGAATTCGTGGTGATGGCGCAGAGCATCGTCGCTCGCCAGGTCGATCCGCAGCAGCCCGCGGTGCTCACCGTAGGAACCATTCACGGCGGCTCCAAGCGCAACATCATTCCCGATGAAGTTACGATGGGTCTCACGCTGCGCACGTATCCCGACAAGGTGCGCGACCAGATCATCGAGGCTGTTCGCCGCCTCGCCAACGGCATCGCAAGCGGCTACGGCGTGCCCCAGGATCGCATGCCCATCGTCACCGTGAGCAAAACGGAGTACACCCCGGTGAACGCGAACGATCCCGCTCTGGCCGAGCGTCTGCGCGCCGTCGCCATAACCGCGCTCGGCGCCGATCACGTCGAGACCGCGCAATCCACCATGGGATCGGAGGACGTGGGCGTCTTCTCCCTCGGCAATAAAATCCCCGAGCTCATGTACTGGCTGGGCGCGTCCGATCCGGCCAAGCTGGCGCAGTCGCGGCAAACCGGCGTCGCTCTTCCCGGCCTGCACACGGCGCACTTCGCGCCCGACTACGAGCCAGCCATCCGCACCGGCGTAACCGCCATGTCCGCCATGGCGCTCGACCTGTTGAAGTAACTGCAGTGAGTCTCGTCCACCAGCGTGAGACAAGTTAGAGCCAATCAGTTTCAGGAAGGAGCAGGGGCCTGAACAGGCTGCGGAAAAAGTCTCTTTGTAGGTACTTTTTCTGCACAGCAATTTGGGTTAGTAAAGAGACATGCGTGGAGACGATGAGAAGCAGTCGGCGATGTATAGCTACGTGACGATGGCACAACGGATTCCGGCTGGTCATCCGGCGCGGCAGATACGGGCGATGGTGGACCGGGCTTTGGCACGGATGGATGCGCAGCTGGACGAGCTTTATTCGACTACCGGTCGCCCATCGATAGCGCCGGAGCGGTTGTTGCGATCGTCGTTGCTGATGGTTTTGTACTCGATTCGTTCGGAGCGTCAATTGATGGAGCAGCTGAACTACAACCTGCTGTTCCGCTGGTTTGTTGGTCTTGAGATGGACGACCCGGTGTGGGACGTGACGGTGTTCACCAAGAACCGGGAGCGGCTGATTGGCGGCGTGGTGAGCCAGCAGCTACTGGAGTCGGTGCTGGTGGAGGCGCGGGCGCACGATCTGTTGAGCGAGGAGCATTTCACCGTGGACGGGACGCTGATTCAAGCCTGGGCCTCGGCGCGCAGCTTCGAGGATAAGTCCGATCCGCCGTCTCCGGGAGCAGGCTCGGGCTGGGGTGGCGAAGTGCTGCTGCGCGACAAGGTGGAATCGAAGACCGACCCGGATGCGCGTTTATACAAGAAGGCGACGGCGGACAAGTCGGTGCCGTCTTATCAGGGCCACGCGTTGACGGAGAACCGCAACGGGTTGGTGGTGGCTGCCGAGGCCACTCTGGCGGCAGCCGATGCCGAAGCTCAGGCGGGGATCCAGATGCTGGACCGGGCGCTGGGTGCGGCGGCCGGAGCGGCAGAGGAGCAGGCGATCACGCTGGGCGCGGATACGGGTTACCAGCAGGAGCGGTTCGTCGAAGCGCTGCGCAAGCGCAAAGTGGCGCCGCACGTCAGCGAGTATGTGAAGGGGAATCTGCAGAAGAATCGCCTGCGCCCGGAGGAGCGATCCGATGTGCGAAGTGCGATCAGTCAGCGGAAGCGCAAGCTGATCGAGCGAGTTTTCGGCTGGGCCAAGTTAAGCGCGGGACTGCGCCAGGTGAAGTTGCGCGGGCTGAAGCGAGTGGATTGGTTCTATCGGCTGGCGATAACGGCTTATAACCTGGTGCGAATGCGACGACTGATCCCGACTGCGGCGCTGGCCGGTTAGGGCCGAGGTGCGTCTGCAGGCCGATGAAAGCGGCTTGCAGGGGCAAGACAACAACAGAAACTCAGCAGTAGCGCAAGACAAAAGTCACCAAAAATTTCACCCAGGCGCAACCGAGCAAGGAAACACTAGTTTTTCCGCAGCCTGTGAAGGCCCCTGAATTGAGGCCAGAATTTCAGGGGCTTTAGCCCCGGGTCTTTCGCGCGGCTACCGAAACCCAATTCACCAAAAACCGCCTGCACCCCGAGGACAAACTCCATTCATCTTCCGGCTCAGCATCTTCCGTTCCCCGCGTCTATTTCCCCGGATCCACCAGCGCTCCATAAACAATCGACCGGCTCAGATACTGCAGATTCGGCTCCCCGCCATTCATCCGCTGGATCATCCCCACAAACACAATGTCGTTGCTGGGATCGACCCAGAACCACGTCCCCGCCGCGCCATCCCACAGGAACGTGCCCTTGCCGTCCGGCAAATTCGCCTCCTGCGGGTTGTATTCCACCGCGCAGTTATATCCATAGCCGAACCCCGGCCGCATGCGTTGCGCGCCGATGCCGAACTTCCCGCTGTCCAGGTCGGCCGCGAGGTGATTCGACGTCATTAGCTTCACCGTTTCCGGCGAAAGGATGCGCTTCCCATCCAGCTCCCCGCCGTTCGCCATCATCTGCGCAAAGCGGTAGTAGTCCTCAGTGGTTGAAACCATTCCGCCGCCGCCTGAAGGCTCCACGGGCTGCGCTTCGTATGCATGCGGGCTCACAAAACCGTGCGACTGCGCCGTCACCGTGTTCGTCGCCGGATCCCACCAGTAATTCGTAGCGAAACGGCTACGCTTGTCAGCCGGAACATAGAAGCCCGCGTCCTTCATCCCCAGCGGCCTATAGATGTGGTCGCGCATGAAGTCCGGCAGCGACTGGCCGCCGAGCTTCTCAACGATGTAACCCTCGATATCCATCGAAAGCGAATAATTCCACTGTGTGCCCGGCTGATACAGCAGCGGCAGCTTCGCCAGCCGGTCGATCATCCCCTGCAGATTCGGCGCGTCAAACACATTCGCATCGCGCACCATCTTGTCCACCGGCGTGTTGCCGAAAAATCCGTACGTGAATCCAGCCGTGTGTGACATCAGCTCCGCCATGGTCGGCGGATGCTCAGGGTCGGCCAGCACCATGTTCCCGCTCGCGTCCGTGCCGTTGAAAACCTTCAGGTGCGCAAACTCCGGAATGTACTTTGCAATCGGATCGCTTGGCTGCCACTTGCCTTCCTCGTACAGAATCATCATGGCCACGCCGGTCACTGGCTTGGTCATCGAGTAGTCGCGGAAGATGGTGTCCCTGGTCATCGGCGCGCTCGCTGGCCAGATCGCGCATACCGTACGTGCGGTAATCCACAATCTTCCCGTGCCGCGCCAGCAGCGTCACCACGCCCGCCACTTCTTTCTTGTCCACCGCCTCCTGCATCAGCGCGTGCAGCCGATCCAGCCGCTCGCTGCTGAAGCCCACGGTCTCCGGCTTAACCGTCGCCATGTCGGCCGTTCGCTGCGCCGCGTGCGTCGTTGGCTTTGCCTGCTGGCCGTTTACAGTCGCAAGCGTGAACATCGCGACCAGCGCCGCCAAAGCAACCGCCCTTTGCCCGCGCAAAAAATGAATTCTCATCTCTGACTCCCTTTGCAATGCCGCCCTCACGCTCACTTCCCCGGATCCACCAGCGCCCCGTACACCACCTCGTGGCTGCGATACAGCAGCGGATGATTGTCGCCGCCGCCCATGCGTTGGATCATCCCCACAAACACAACGTCGTTGGTCGGATCCACCCAGAACCAAGTCCCCGCAGCACCATCCCAGAAGAATGTCCCTTTGCCGTCGGGCAGATTCGCTTCGCCTGGATCGAATACCACCGCGCAGTTGTAGCCGTATCCAAATCCCGGCCGCATAATGTGCTCGCCGATACCGAATTGTCCCGTCAGCAAATTCGGCGGGCAGATGATTCGTCGTCATCAGCTTCACCGTCGCCGGCGACAGAATCCGCTTCCCGTCCAGCTCCCCGCCGTCCTTCAGCATGGTCGCAAACCGGTAGTAATCCTCGGCCGTCGAAACCAGGCCTCCGCCGCCCGACGCCAACGTTGGCTGCTCGGTGTAATCCTTTGGCGGGCTTCCCGCCGGCGTCATCACCAGCGTGCCGTGATCGTCGCGGTAGTTCGTCGCAAACCGGCTCCGCTTGTCCGCCGGAACATAAAACCCCGCATCCTTCATCCCCAGCGGCGCAAAAATGTGCTCGTGCATGAAATCCGGCAGCGACTGGCCCGACAGCTTCTCCACGATGTAGCCTTCCACGTCCATCGACATCGAGTACGTCCATCCCTTGCTGGGCTGGTAGTTCAGCGGAATGGTCGCCAGCTTGTCGATCATCTCCTGCAGGTTCTTTGACGCCATCGGCTGCTTCGCGCGGTAGAGCGCGTCCACCGGCGGAAAGCCCGACCCGTAGGAGAACCCCGCCGAATGCGACATCAGCTCATGCATCGTCGGCGGATGATCCGGATCGACCAGCGTCATCTTGCCCGCTCGCATCCACGCCGTCAAACACCTTCAGGTGCGCGAACTCCGGTATGTATTTCGCGATCGGATCGTTGGGCAGCCATTTGCCCTGCTCGAACAGGATCATCATGGCCACGCCGGTCACCGGCTTGCGTCATCGAGTAGTCGCGGAAGATGGTGTCCTTCGTCATCGGCGCGCCGGTGGCCAGGTCGCGCACGCCGTAGGTGCGGTAGTCCACCACTTTGCCGTGCCGCGCCAGGATCGTCACCGCGCCGGCCAGGTGTTTCTGGTCGATTTCATCCTGGATCAGCGCGTGCAGCCGCTCCAGCCGCTCGCTGCTGAAACCCACGCTCTCCGGCTTCACCGGCGTCATGCTCAGCACTGCCCCAGTCATTCCCGGCGCCGCCACTTTCTTCTGGGCCTTTGCGCCCGTCGCGCAAAGCGCGCACACAACCACCCAACTCATCCAGCAGAATTTTGATCGCATTGCGGGCTCTCCCCGCCGGCTCGCGGCTTCAAGCGCGCTCGCACTCCATCGCTCGCCAACGCCGCCCGGCAACAGTCTCTTCTGTGCAGACCGTTATACCAGAGCGCGCGAATCTGAGAGTGGCTGAATCACTCGCCCGGAAGCGGCAGCAGCCTTCAGGCTGCCGAACCTCTGCGAATCTGAGAAGGGTGGAATGACTCGCCCGGAAGCAGCAGCAGCCTTCAGGCTGCTGAAAAAGACCCAACAGATCGCGGCGGCTTCAGCCGCGGGCCTTTCATCTGCGACTGCCTGACCTCAAGGCTGTTCTCACTCAGGTTATGCGGAAGCCTAGATCCCCGCGAACCACGAGTACCCGCCCTCCGGATCGGCAGATCCCAGCCCCTTGCCAAAATTCTTCATGGAATCGGTGGCCGTGAGATGGACGACGTATTTCAGGCTCTTATAGCCAAGTTGGCGCGGCAACCGCATACGGAGCGGGCCGCCGAATCCAATCGGCAGCTCTCCATCGTTCATCCCCATTGCCAGAAAGGTTTGCGGGTGCATCGCCTCGACGATATCGATGCTCCCCCACCACCCCATCTTGTCCATCGATCGGTAAAAAATGTATCGCACATTGGGATGCAGGCCGGCCTCCTTCAGCACTTCGTGGAGAGGCGTCCCGATCCACTCGGCGATGTAGGTCCAGCCTTCCTCGCACCCGATTTCGGTGATCTGGCTGCGCTGCGGCATGCTGCGAAGATCCGCGAGGGAAAGCGTCAAGGGATGATCGACCATCCCGTCAACCACCAGTCGCCAGTCGCGGAACCCGCCCGCCTCCAGCCTCTTGAACTCAGCCGTAGGCGGGTCCACCTCGTTCGCGAACGGCGCTTTCGAAATCATGTTGCGCGGAAACTCGCGCACGGCCCGATTTAACGTAAGCACCCGCTGCGTCGCATAAGTCAGCGTCTCGCCCGCCCCGTAGCATCCTCCATGATCCGGCGGAATCAGCCCATAGCGCTTCGCAATTCGCCCCGCCGCCGCCAGCCCCGTAAGACCGCCGGCCGCAACCATCCCTGTCGTGATCAACCTGCGCCGTGAAATCGCGTTCATGAGCGCTCCTCATCGCCTTCGGGCCGTCCCGTAATCATCCCCCGCGTGCGCCGCCAGAATCCCGAAACCGCAACCATCGCCACGTGCACCACCAGAAACAAAACCAGCGCCCAGGTAAGAAAAAAGTGCAGCGTGCGCGCCGTCTGATGCCCTCCCAGCAGGATATCGGTCGCCGGAAACGCCCCTTCCCACGCCGGCGACATCGCCAGGCCCGTCCAGATGATCAGCGGAAACAGCACAAAAATCACCACCACGTACGCCGTCCGTTGCAGCACGTTATAGGAGCCCGCCTCCGCCGCATCCGGCCGCTCGCGCCGCAGATACCGCCCCATCCGCGCCCCGTACGCGCGCCAGTTCCAGTCCTTCCGCTCCGGCACAATGTCCCTGCGGAAATGCCCGTTCAGCAGGCTCGCAAGCCCGTACACCAGCGCCGTCAAAACCAGCACCCACGCCGCCTCAAAATGCAGATACCGGCTCCAGCCGTTCTCGTCCGGCATCACCATCTTGTATCCCGTCGGAACCGTGTCCCGCGACGCCGGAATCGGGATCGTGAACAGCGGCTTCATGTTCACGTTCCCCGTCTCGCCCAGGTAGAACCGCGGGTGCGAAATCACAATCTCCAGCCCGCTCACCAGTAGCGCAAGAAACGACACCAGCGTCAGCCAGTGCGTCACGCGCACCAGCGCAGTGTGCCGGATCTTCCTCTCTTTTTTCACCTCGAGGGCGGTTGACACGCGCCGAGAATAGCACATGTCGGCTCGCTTCCATCCACTTTGTTCCCAATCGGCCGTCAGCATGGTTCGCCAAATCTCATTGCGCAACCCCGCACCCGCGCAGTACTATTCCCCGCGGAAAGCGTTTTCTTTTTGGGGAGACTCCACTATGCGCATCGCCGTTCCGTGTTCGCTCGCCGTCCTCGCCCTGGCTTCGCTCTTCGCCTCCGCGCAAACCCCCTACTCCAGCCAGGTGGCCAAAACCCCGCCCATGGGATGGAACAGCTGGAACTACTTCTTCGGCAAGGTCACCGATAAGGACATCCGCGACTCCGCCGACCAGATCATCGCTACCGGCATGAAAGACGCCGGCTACATCTACGTCAACATCGACGACACCTGGCAGGGCCAGCGCGACGCCAACGGCAACATCCAGGCCAACTCCAAATTCCCTGACATGAAGGCCCTCGCCGATTACGTCCACTCCAAGGGCCTCAAGATCGGCATCTACTCCGGGCCCGGCCCCAAAACCTGCGCCGGCTACGCAGGCTCCCTCGGCCACGAGGAGCAGGACGCCAAAACCTACGCCTCCTGGGGCATTGATTACCTCAAATACGACCTCTGCAGCTTCATCCCCGACGTCATGATGAAACAGGCGCCCAACGATCCGGCGAAGCAAATGCAGCTCATGCACGCCGCCTACACAAAAATGGCGAAGGCGCTTGAGGCCACCGGCCGCCCCATCGTCTTCTCCTTCTGCCAGTACGGCTGGGACTCGGTCTGGGAGTGGGCTCCCGCCATGGGCGGCAATCTCTGGCGCACCACTGACGACATCCAGCCCAACTGGAACTCCATCTATACGCTCCTCAATGAGCAGGCGGGTCTCGCCCAATACGCCGGCCCCAGCCACTGGAACGATCCCGACATGCTCGAAGTCGGCAACGGCAGATTATCCCTGGGCGAAAACCGCGCCCACTTCTCCATGTGGGCCATGCTCTCGGCGCCCTTGCTCGCCGGCAACGACCTGCCCCACATGAAGCCCGAAATCCGCTCCATCCTCACCAACTCCGACGTCATCGCCATCGACCAGGACCCGCTCGGCCATCAGGCCCGCCGCGTCTACTCTGAGGGCGAAGTCGACCTCTGGCTCAAGCATCTCTCCGGCGGCGCCACCGCCATCGCTGTCCTCAACGGTGGCAGCGACCGCGTTTCCACCCATCCCTTCCATCTCGACCTCGCCAAGCTCGGTCTACACGGCCCGCAACAAGGCAAAGACCTCTGGTCCGGCAAAGACATCACCCTCACCCAGAACATGCCTATAGAAGTCAAAGGGCACGACATCCTCCTCGTCCGCATCGCCGCACCAAAATAGACGGGGCGTCATGTCTCTGAAGTCCGTAACAAAAATGCTGCCGTCATCCTGAGCGGAGGTCGCCGCAGCGACCGAAGCCGAAAGCCTGCCCTGAGCCTGCCGAAGGGGACCTGCATTTAAGAAGTCCGCACAACCCAGAAGCGGGTGCCCCATCCTAACCGCGCAGTATGCGGTTAGGGTGGGCGCAACGGCAGCCCGCGCCCACGCACCTGCGCTCTTTCCGTCACAAACCCTCCGCGCAGCGAATCCGCTCAAGCCAACGCCGGCTCGGCCACCGTCTCCCGCGTCACGGCGATCACGCTGATATCGTCTTCCTGGCCGAAGGCCTGCGCCGCCCCGGCCACTTCGGATGCGGTCGTTGCCTTCCGCAGCAGCTCAGCCACGCGCTCGAAGCCGAACAGCTTCCCATTCGCATCCTGAGCCTCTGCTACGCCGTCCGACAGCAGCGTCAGCCGGTCGCCCTGCATCAGTTGGAAGCGCAGCACGGAGGGCTCGACGGCTTCAATCATGCCCAGCGGCACTGCGCCTTCCATCGGCAGCGGTTCTCCGTTCAGGTAGGGCGGCATGTGGCCGGCGTTGGCCAGCGTTACCGCGCCGGCGGCATCGATGCGCAGAGCCAGGCAGGTGGCCTGGGCATCGCTGCGGCCCAGCAGGCGCCGGTTCAGGGCCTCCATTAGAAACAGAGGATCGAAGCTGATTTCCGCCGCCATGCGTATCGCTCCCACCAGCAGCGCCACCAGCATTCCGGCCTTGAGGCCTTTGCCGGTCACGTCTCCGGCCACAATCAGCAGGCTGCCGTCGGTTTTGTGGGGAATGATCTGGAAGAAGTCGCCACCCACCTCGCGCGCCGGCCGGTACTCGCTCTCGATGGTGAGCCCGGGCAAGGCCAGCCGCGCCTCGGGCAGGATGACCTGCTGCACCTCTTGCGCCTGCTTCACATCCAGCGCCATCAGCCGCTGCCGTTTCACGGACTGCAGCAGCCGCCGCAGCAGCAGCAGGGCGATGACCACCGCCACCAGCAGGTTCGCGAATGTGCCAAGGGTGACCTGGACGCCGAATGGGAACCAGTACATCCGGATATGAAGAAGGTTGAGTTGATCCGTGAAGGCACTGATTCCGCGTAAGACGGCGACAGGCAAAACCAGCCAGCCCTCTACTCCCTGCCGGCGAATGCCTTCGATGACGACCCACAACAGCAGAGCGAAGAAGAGCAGCCGCAAGACCACGGAGACGGTCACGAAATGTACGGCAACATTATGCGGGACAAGCCCGAAGAACATTTCTTCACCCAGAATGTTTGAGCCCATCAACAGCAGCGTGAGCCCGGCGGTGAGCCGGGGCAGCCACTGCGGGCGCTCGAGCCCGAACCATACCCAGAACACCATGACCCAGGCGGCGTATGCCAGCGGGACCGCAAGACCGTCGGCCAGCAGGTCATTGATGGGGATGCTCTGAAGTTCCGTCCAGGAACCGATGACAAAGAGGGCGGCACTGACAGCAAGGAGCAGGAAGAGCGCCCCCATCCACAGGTAGACGCGGTCGGAGCGGTCAAACAGGATGAGGCTGAAGGCGACCACGGCCAGCAGGCTGAACAGCAGAGCCAGGGCGGCATCAGATGCGTAGGCGCGGATCAGCTCCAGCCAGCGCATCTGGTAGCCCGCTGCCACGGCTCCCGCCTCGCCCAGCACCGGCGCCGAGTGCATGCCTCCTGCGTCGGGGGCGTCGGCCAAGGAGTAGGGCTCCATCCACAGCCGGAAGACCAGAACTTGCGTGGGGGCATTCGGGCCAATCGCGTCATCGCGGCCGGCTGGCTGCGGCAGCGGAAACATTTTGGGTTGGGTGTAGTAGACCGCAGGCTTGCCGCCGGCGAAGTCGCCGAAGTGGCCGGCCGGCTGCCCGTTGGAGAAGACCTGGTAGGCGTCATCGACGTCAGCCGGCCCCGCCAGCGCCAATTTCTGTCCGGGCTGCGCCTGCACCTGCACCCGGATGCGGTACCAGGCGTAGCCAAAGTAGCCGGGGTGTCCCTTGGCCGTCCAGCCAGGAGCGTAGCCTGACTGCCCACTGACCGGATCAAAGGACCCGTTCTTCGGCGTCAGGTCCACCGTCTCCCATTTGGAGTCGTCAAAGTCCGCCTCCGCCCACAGCGGCTGGCCGGTTTTTGGGTCGATGGGCGAGTCGCCGATGGTGAACTTCCACGGCCCGTAGAGCGGCACGGCGGACTGGCCCAGGGTGACGTGCGCAATGCGGTCCGGCCGCGCTTGAGTTTGCGCGGTGAGGATAGCGGCAGCCAGCAGAAACAAACACGGGAGGACACGGAGGATGGTTCGTGTCATGGCTTTGACCTCTGGAAAAGGGAAAGTGGCCCGGTGGCAATACTATACAAGCCCCGTGGGCGCAGACGGGCTTTTGCCCTTGCCTTTGCTTTTGCCCTTGCTTTTGCTCTTGCCCTTGCCGTTGCCTTTCTTTCTGTCATTCCCTCAGGGAATCTGCTTTTGCCTTTGCCCTTGCCGTTGCCCTTGCCTTTGCTCTTGCCCTTGCTTTTCTTTCTGTCATTCCCTCAGGGAATCTGCTTTTGCTCTTGCTTTTGCTCTTGCTTTTGCCTTTGCTTTTGCCTTTGCCCTTGCCTTTCTTTCTGTCATTCCCTCAGGGAATCTGCTTTTGCTCTTGCTTTTGCTCTTGCTTTTGCCTTTGCTTTTGCCTTTGCTTTTGCCTTTGCCCTTGCCTTTCTTTCTGTCATTCCCTCAGAGAATCTGCTTTTGCTCCTGTCTTTCCTTCTGCCATCCCCCGCAGAGAATCTCCGGTTCGAGCCGTGTCCCATCCATCGCGAAGGCGCCCAACCAATCCTGCACACTGCTCACCACTTTAATGCACTAACCGGTGCTATAATTGGTGCACGGAGAGGAATATGAGAGCTACCGTATCGCTCGACGACGAGCTTTTACGAACGGCGGAAGAGTACAGCGGACTGACGGAAAGATCGGCATTGATCCGTGCCGCGTTAAAGTCGCTGATTGCGCGGGAAGCCGGCCGCAGGCTCCTGGCCCTGGCTGGAACCGCCCCACAAATTGAAGACGTCCGGAGATTGCGGGTTGACGAGCAGTGATTCTGGCCGACACTTCCATCTGGATCGCCATGTTTCGTACTGGCGCTTACAAGGCGGAGTTGGACACATTGATTGCCAATGACCAGCTCTGCATTCACCCCTTCTTGATTGCGGAGCTGGCGCTCGGCGCGTTGCCGGAACAGGGAAAAACGCTGGCGTATCTCGACCAACTGATTTCCATCCGCCCGGTGCGGTCGCAGGATGTCCGGCACATGATCGAAGCTAGGGGGCTTGCCTCGAAGGGGATCGGCCTGACGGACGCACATTTGATTGCGTCCTGCCTGGCAACTCCGGGCACCCACATATGGACCCTTGATGGGAAACTTGGCAAAGTCGCCGAATCCGTGGGCGTCCGCGCTAATCTCCCTTAGCCGGGAACAAAGGTAACGTCGCGATTGGCGCCTCGGGACGACCCTCCTCCCCGCAACGCCAAAAATAATCCAACGTAACTATTTATACATCAATGGTTTATAAAATAATTTCGCAAAAACAGCCCAAAAAACCCATGTCAAGGGGGTATCGAACCACATCACGGTACATCGTCCCACTACGGTCCGCAATCGAATGCTGCCAAAAGACTTGCGCAACCTGCTTCCCATTCACTTTGTTCTGCAAAGTGTGCAGTCTTAAGTTCCGGAAATGCTAGACTTGTCTTAACAGGTCAGAAAAGCGCCTGAAGAACGCCCGCCCAATCCGGCGGGCGTTTCATTTTTGGCCTGAATTTCAGCGGAGGACATCGTGAATTCCAGCTGCAGCACAGCGCCGCGCCTCACCGGAAAGTATTCATGCTGCCCTTCTGCCCATTGGTTCGCTCATCACTGTCCGAAAACGGACAATGTGTGCAGTTTTTGGCCTTAACCTGCTCAATCCATTCCACATCTTCGTTTTTTTTGTACATTTTCGCCCATCGAACCGGCTCCAACGGCCCGCGCAGTTCCAGGTCGTTGGTCCCTAGGTTCCTTGGTCGCTGTTCTCCCGGTCCCGTGTTTCTGTGCACTTTGTTGACGTAAACGGCTGATCCCACAAAGGATCGCCGTTTTTTATTTTGCGCCAATCCGACTCACGAACCACGAACCACGACTCACGAACCACGGAGAACTCACCCATGCGCGTCAGCCCGTACGGCCTCGAACTCATCATGCAGCACGAAGGTTTCCGCCCCACCACTTACCTTGACCCCGCCGGCATCCCCACCATCGGATACGGCCACAAGCTCATGCCCGGCGAGTTCCGTCCCAAGGGCGTCAGCGAAACCGAAGCCCAGGAACTGCTGACCCGCGATGCCGCCGCCGCCGGCCAGGCAATCGCCCGCTTCGTCCACGTTCCCCTAACCCAGGGCCAGTTCGACGCCCTCGTCAGCTTCGTCTACAACCTCGGCGCAGCCCGCCTGGCCAGCTCCACCCTGCTGCACCAGCTCAACAGCGGCAACCTCGGCGCCGCCGCCCTCGAGTTCCTCAAGTGGGATCACTGCGGCGCCAAGGAAAACTCCGGCCTGAAGGCCCGCCGCGAAGCCGAGATGCGCCTCTTCCTCAACTCCGATCCGGCCACCAGCCCGCTGCCAAAGAGCTCGCCCCACCTGGCTCCGGCGGCAAAAGTAGTCCCGGCCGTGAAAATACCCCGGGCGCCGCGGCTGCCTCAGGGGCCTCCGCCGAGCTCCGTCACCTCCAGCCTGTCCGCGGCCGTCAGGTAGCCCTTGCGCTGGAACCAGTCCTCCATGGCGGGCTGGAGCCGGTCGAGCGGCACGCGATAGCCGGCCTCCAGCAGCCCATCGCCGGCCGGCAGCGTGTCGTCGAAGATGGCGTCGTTGGTAAAGTTGCGCATGGCAAAGTTGTCGATCCAGCGGATGGGGCAGGCGTGCCGCGCGCCTGCCCCATCCACCCGCTCCACCTTCAGCCTGCGCGAGAACATGCATCGAGTGTAGCCCCCACCAATGCTCGCCACGCGGGGTAGAATGGACCCCGTTCGGCAGCATTCGGCGCCGGCTGCATCTCATTCAGGAAGAAGTGCCCATCGCAATCGTAAGGAGAAAGTTTCCATGAGGCTTCTGCTGCAATGGCTCTTGAGCGCCCTGGCTCTGATCGTCACCTCGCGGCTAGTCCCCGGATTCCACGTGCGCGACCTCACCGCCGCGCTGGTGGCGGCGCTGGTGATCGGGCTGCTGAACGCAACCATCGGGCTGGTGCTGAAGATCATCACCTTCCCCATCAGCATTCTCACGTTCGGGATTTTTCTGCTGGTCATCAACGGCCTGATGATCCTGGCGGCATCGAGCATCGTGCGCGGGTTCCACGTTAACGGCATGGTGCCTGCGTTCTGGGGCGCGGTGGTACTGGCTCTGCTGGGCATGCTGTTCAAAGCGATGGCGCGGGACGCGTAGAACCTAGCGCTGCGGTGCTTGTTGCGGCGGCGCGGCGGGGTGGTGGCGAAGCTTGTGGAGCTTGGCCGGCGGATTGGGCACCGGCGGGACAGCGGCGGGCGTAACCGCGTGGGTCAGCACGGGTTTGGCTAGCGTGTCCGGGGTGCGCATGGCGCCGGCGTTGGAGAACGCGCCCTGCGTGCCCACACGCGCGGGCATCACCACCACGTTGGCGGTGGGAGCTGCGGGCACCTGGACGTGGGAGTAAATGCGCCAGCCGCCGCAGGCCACAATGCAAACGATGGCCGCCGCTGCCGCGCCGCGCAGCGCCGGGCTCAAGCTCCATGAGCCGGGCAGCAGTGCCGTGGGCCATTGCAACAGGCGGCCGCGCGGGGCCGTGCGGAGTTCTTCCTGGACGCGGTCCACCAGGCCCTGGGGCGCAGGCAGGGATGCAACCAGGCGCAGTGTCTTTTCCGCTTCAGTAATCGGGACCCTCAATCCGTTCTCTTCAGGCGATTTCATCGCAAACTCCTTGGCCGCTCCAGCAGGTCCGCCATGATGTTGCGCGCGCGGAAGAGGCGCGAGCGGATGCTGGACTCCGTGACCCCGAGGACCTGGGCGATCTCCACGCTGGACAGCTCTTCGAAAGCCGACAACACCAGCACCTCGCGCTCCTTGGCGGGGAGGCTGTCGACCAGGCGCAGCATCTGAGTGTGATGTTGGGAGGCCGCGGCGCGATCCTCGGCGCTGAGGCCGGCGGCCGGCAGCACCCGGGCCAGGTCATTCATGTCTTCGGTTTCAGGGCGGGTTTTGGCGCGGCGCTTGCGGTCCAGCACGATGTTCCACACGATGCGGATGAGCCAAACGCGGTGGTCGCGCACTTCGCCCAGCGTGGCCCGATGGCGCAGCACGCGCAGGAAGGTCTCCTGGACGGCGTCCTCAGCGTCGGCGGCGTTGCGCAGGACGGAAAAGGCTACCCGGTAAAGCGTGGAGGCATACTGCTCCACCAGAGCCGCAAGCGCTTCATCGGAGGCGTGCTGGCGGGGTTCGTCGTGCACGGCGCTGTGGGCGATCTCCATCCAGGGTAGGGTGAGGGTGGCGCTCATACATCGAAAAGACGCACACCCGGGGCAAAATGCTCAGGCGCGGTGGCCGGGCGCTCCAGTTATTATTATCAGCCCTCAGCCGTCAGCCCTCAGCCAGGTTCCGCGGTTCTTTACGCATGGAGGACCTCTGCGGGGGCGAAGGTGACGGTGAGGACGGTGATGTCGTCTTCCTGGCCGAAGGCCTGGGCGGCTTGGGCGATGGCTTCGGCGGATTGGGTGCTGATCTGGCGGGTGCGGTCGAAGCCGAAGAGCTCGCCTTGCTGGCTCTGGGCTTCGGCGACGCCGTCGGACACAATGGTCAGGTTGTCGCCCACCGCGAGATTGAATCGCATTACGGGAAAATCGATGCCGGAAACCGCGCCGAGGGGCACCGAGCCTTCGACGGGGAGATCGCTGCCGTTGAGATAGGGAGGCAGGTGTCCGGCGTTGGCCACCGACGCGGCGCCGTCGGGCGCGATGCGCAGGGCGAGGCAGGTGACGAGGCCGCGGCCCTGCAACCGCTCATTGAGCAGGGCAAGAATCTCAGTGGGCTCGGTGGTGAATTTTGCCGCCATGCGGATGGCGCCGATTATGAGGGCGGCGAGCATGCCGGCCTGCAGGCCCTTGCCAGCCACGTCGCCGACGACGATGAGGGTGAAGCCGGAGGGATGGGGAATAACCTGAAAAAAATCGCCGCCGACTTCGCGGGAGGGTTGGTAGACGCTGTGGATGGCCAGGCCTGGAGTCTCAGGCAGGTTGGAGGGGATAAGGTACTGCTGGATCTCGCGGGCAGCATCGAGTTCGGCGGCAGCGCGGGCTTGTTGATCGCTGACGTGGGTGAAGCGGAAGAACATGACGATCCCGATGGCCAGCAGGAAGAGAAGATTGATGGGATCCAACGTCAGCACGGAGAAGGGTCCGATGTTCACGGGGTCGCCGAGCCAGGCCAAGCGGCTCCATCCCAGGTAAGAGGCGGCGATGCCCAGGTCGATTACCGCGAGGGAGAGCGTGGCCAGAAAGATGGGCAGAATCAGCCAAGCGGTCTCGCGATGGCCGCGCCGGTACCAGATGAGGAGAAGGACGAACAAGGCAACGGAGCCGGGGACCATCAACACCGACTCCTCCAAATTGATAAAGCCGCGGCTGATGAAGCCCTGCCACGCGGGTAAATTGAGGCAGAGGATGGGGGCGAGCAACAGGGCCTCATAGAAGCGCCACGCCCGGGTCAAGCGCTTGCCGACGAAGCTGAAGGTGAATTCGACGAGGGCAACCACGGACAGGTAGCCGGTGGGGTCGCCCCAGAACCAATTTGCCGAAAACGGGACAGAGCCGGCCAGCGCCAGCTCGAAGGCGCCGTCTCCAGTGGACACGGCAAAGAGATAGATTCCCAGCCACAGGTATTCGCGGTGGTCCCGCTGCCGCGAAAAGAGAAAGAGGAGGGGGATGGCGAAGAGAAACAGCAGGACGTCGATGGCGATACCTGGCCAAGTCGCATTCAGGCGCTTGCCGACGGCTGCGCGCTGTGCCTCCTCGATGGCGGGAAGAGTGCCGATTCGCACCCGCCAGGCGCCACGGTCGGCAACAAACATAGAAGTGGGCGGGATATGGGTCCGGAGCGCGATCTCCACTTCGCCGGAGAAGTTGGGAAGGGCAATTAGCACATCCTGAGGCAGGGTGACTCGGAGCGGGGATTTGAGTGCGGGTCCGGGCATTCGCTGGCCGTTGACGTAAACCTCGTAGGTGCCGTCGCCACCGGTGACGAGCAGAGCGAGTGGCGTATCGGAGGCGGGGATTTGTGTTTGGAGTCGATACCAGCGCCATCCGGCGTCGTCATTGGTTGAAGTGAGTGGGATGGCCGGCCACGCGCTTGCGTCAAATCCTGGCTGGGCCCAGGCTGGATTGTCACCGGGCTGGGAGCGCCAGCCACTATAGAGATCGAGGGATCCATTAGGCCAGCCCGGATGAACACTTTGGGCAGCCAGGCACCGGCCGGAGGGCAGCAGCAGGAGCAGAAGTACAAGACAAGCTGGTGCGAGTCTACGCATGGAGGACCTCGGCGGGGGCGAAGGTGAGGGTTAGGACGGTGATGTCGTCCTGCTGACCGTGGGCCTGGGCGGCGGCGGCGATCTGCTCGGCGGATTGCATGCTGATCTGGCGGGTGCGGTCGAAGCCGAAGAGTTCGCCGGTGGGTGTTTGGGCTTCGACGACGCCGTCAGAGAGGAAGGTGAGGGTGTTGCCGGCAGCCAGATGCCACGTGGTCTGGGAGTATTCCGCTTGGCCGGTAATGCCGAGGGGCAGGCCAGAATCGAGGGCGACCTCCTCGCCGTTGCAGTAGGGCGCGAGGTGGCCGGCGTTGGCGAAGGCGATGAGGCCGCCGGGCGAGACGGAGGCGCAGAGGCAGGTGGCGAACCCACCCTGCTGCCGAACCAGCAGCAGCTGATTGAGGGCGCGCAAGACAGCTGCAGGATCGGCATCGTGCATGGTGTCCAGTGCGCCGATGACTGCCGAAACGAGCATGGCGGCGCCCAATCCCTTTCCGCTCACATCGCCGACGACCACGCGGGCGACGCCGGCGATCTGCGCGGTATGGAAGAAATCGCCGCCGACCTCCTCGGCGGGCCGATAAACGGCGTGGATGCGGAACGAAGATGCGACGTTCTGGGCCGGATGCAGCAACAATGACTGGACCCGCTGCGCAGCCTCCAGTTCCGCGGCGGCGCGGGCCTGCTGACGGCTGACGCGGGTGAAGCGGAAGAACATGACGATGCCGATGGCCAGCAGAAAGAGCAGGTCGCCTATATCGGAGGACTCGATGGACAGAATTCCGACGGGAATGGGATCTCCCAGCGCAGCGATGCGTGGCCAGCCCAGATAGGCGCCGATGATACCCACATCGCTGAGGGCGATGGTAAGCATGGGCAACAGGCTGGGCAGGATGAGCCATCCGGCTTCGCGATTGCCGCGACGATACCATGCGAGCAACATGAGGGGGAGGAGAATGGCCGCGGGGACGATCATGAGGATTTCGTCGACGTTGAAGAGCCCGCGGCTGATGAGGCCGAACCATGCCGGGAGCACCAGGAAGGCCGGGGGAACCAGCAGGACCATTTCGTAGATGCGCCACGGACGCGCGACACGCCTGTCGATGAAGCTGAAGGTGAATTCGATCTGCGCGATGGTGGAAAAGTAGACGGTGGGCACGGCGATGAACCAGTTGAGGGAAAATGGCTCGGCGCCGGCAGTGGCCAGCTCGAAGGCGATTGTCCCGACCGCGACCAGGAGGAGATTCAAGCCGAGATACAGGTACTCGCGCCGGTCCCGCTGGTACCAGAAAAGGAGAAAAAAGGCGGCAGCGGCGAGAAAGAGAAGCAGATGGACGCCGATGCCGGTTACGACTCGGCCGAGGCGGTCACTCTGCTCGGCCCGCTTCGCGTTTTCGATGGCGGAGGGTGTTCCCAGCAAGACGCGGAATGCGCCGCGATCGGCGAGGAACATCGTTGGGGAGGGTACGAAGGTGCGTAGTGCAATCTCCGTGCGGCCGGTGGCGCCGATGGGCACAATCCGTGCTTTGGGGTAAGTGATGAACAGGCTGGAGCGCAGGGCGGGTCCGGGCAGCCGGCGGCCGTTGACATAGACCTCAAAAGTGCCGTCGCCACCGGTGATCAGCAGGGCGAGGGGATCAGGCTGCAGGGGAAGTTCCACGCTGAGGCGATACCATCGCCAACCCGCGGAGTTGGCGTCTTGATTCCCGAGCGTGATGGCCGGCCACCGAGCGTCGTCAAAGCCGGGCTGCGCCCAGGAAGGATTATCGCCTGCTTGCGTGCGCCATCCGCCGCTGAGACTGAGAAAGCCGTTGGGCCATGCCTGAAAGTCTGCCGACTGGGAGAATGCCGCAGCCGCAGCGAGTGTGAGGACCAGCGCCGGGAGGACGACGAGCTTACGCATGGAGGACCTCAGACGGGGCGAAGGTGAGGGTGAGGACGGTGATGTCGTCCTGCTGGCCGTGGGCCTGCGCTGCCTGGGCGATGGCCTCAGCGGATTGGGTGCTGATGGCCTGGGTGCGGTCGAAGCCGAAGAGCTCGCCGGTGGGGGATTGGGCTTCGACGACGCCGTCGGAGAGGAAGGTGAGGCGGTCGTTGAAGGCCAGCGTGAAAATTGATTCCTGGAAACGGGCGTCGGCGGAAATTCCCAGGGGCAGCCCCCCCGCACAAGCCAATTCATCACCGTTGCGATAGGGGGAGAGATGCCCGGCGTTGGCGATGGACATGGCGCCGCCGGCGGAGATGGAGGCTGCGCAACACGTGACCAGTCCGGCGACCTGGCCGTGCAGCACGCGGTTGAGGTAGGCGAGCACCTCGGCGGGCGCTCGCAGAGTGCAGCCGCGCAGGGCGCCGACGATGGCGCTGACGGTCATGGCTGCCTGGAGCCCCTTGCCGCTGACGTCGCCGATGACGATCAACAGCGAGCCGTCGTGGGCGGGCAGGACCTGGAAGAAGTCGCCGCCGACCTCGCTGGCCGGCAAGTAGACGCGCTCGACTGCAAAGCCAAGGGTGTCGGGCGGCACGGCATGAATGAGAAGCGATTGCACGCTGCGGGCTGCCTCGAATTCCGCGGCAAGGCGATCTTCCTCCTTGCGCGCGAGCGAGAATCGGCGCATGAGGAAGATGAGCAGGGCGAGGATGAAGATGTATCCGATGACATCGCCCAGAGACAGCGGAAATGGGCGGTTGAAAAGGAGAACATCGACTGATGGCAGTCTTCGCGACCCGGTGATTTGCCAGGCGATGCGCTGGATGTAATTGTAAAGACCAATACCGTAGCTGAGCGTCACCGGCGCCAGCAGCAGGCGCGCGGGCACATCTTTCTTGACGGCGGCAACCAACAGGCTGGCGATAATCCAGATGTTGGCTGATGCTTCGCACAACGCGTCGAGGGCAAAGGAGATTCCCACGCCCGTCCACTGAGAATAAATCAGGGCCACGGTGAGGGGGCTTAGCGCAGCGGCGATGCAGACGATCCACCACAGCATTGACCGCCGCGCGTGCAGAATGATGGAAAAAAACAGCAGCGCCGCGATGAGGGACAAGGCGACGGTAATCAAATCCAGCAGGCGCCAGAGCGGAAAGGGCAGTGAGCCCAGATTCATCATCATGTGGAGCGCGATACCTGTCGCTTGCGCCAGCAGCAGAACGGAGAACCAGAGGTATTCTTTGTCGACGGGGCGAAGCAGAAAAAGGCCGAGGATGGCGAGACCGGCCAGGGCGGCAAAGAGGCCGTATCCATACTCGTTCACAAAGTCCAAGGCGAAAGCGAGCTGTATAAGGTCAAGCCTGCTGGAGAGCAGGTCCGGATTGCCTGCCTCACTGCCGGCAGTCAGAGAGCCGGCGCCAAACCAGGATGCGATGGGCCGATAGGTCCAGACGCGCAGGGCAATCTGGATGGCATGCGGGGCTGAATGGATTGTGGGCAGGCGAAAGACCGCAGGCATGGCCGCGAAAACCGGATCGCGAGTGGGAGTGGCCGATCCCGCGCTGCCAATCAGCTTGCCATCTGCGAAGAGCTGATACCCGTTGGCAATTGTCATGAGCAGCAGATCGATTGGCTTTCCGTCGCCGGGCGCTTCGATTTTGAAGCGATACCAGGCGTAGCCGTTGAAGGCCGGATACTCCTGCTTCGTCCAGCTCTTGTCCGAGCGCAGCAGCGGCCACTGCGAGTCGTCGAAGCTGGGGCTGGCCCAGGCGGGGTTGTCGCCGGTGTGGAAGCGCCAGAGGCCGTCGAGCGACGTGACCGGTTCGCGGCCTGAGATCAGGCTGAAGGTTTGCGCGGCGATGGTGCCGGGCAGGGCGAGGATGAGGACGAGCGCCAGCTTACGCATGGAGCACCTCGGCGGGGGCGAACTGGAGGGTAAGGACGGTGATGTCGTCCTGCTGGCCGTGGGCATGGGCGGCGGCGGCGATGGCTTCGGCGGATTGGGTGCTGATGGAACGGGTGTGGTCGAAGCCGAAGAGATCCCCGGATGCGGATTGCGCTTCTACTACGCCGTCGGACAGGAAGGTGAGGCGGTCGTTGAAGTTCGGCGATGCGAATGCGGGTTCGTCGCCCCTGTGCACGCGCCAGCCATCGGCAAGGCTCACCGTTCCGGGAGGCATCCGGGTGGCGTCAACGGTTGCCGATTGCGCTGGAACAGGAGCGGCCGCCAGAAGGACGAAGGCGGGAGCGAACAGCAGGAAGAGAGCCCGCGGAATTTTCTGGCGCACGGCGACCCCGGGGAAAAGAAGTGAAAACGATGGTTTCACACGTGGCGGACGTGCGCAACGGGAATTGGCGCGAGGAGGGGTTGCGATTGTGACGGATGCGCGGGTCCGGTGACCCGCGCTACAGCCGGTTTGGAAACCGGCGGTACAGAAGCTTACTGCTTGCCGGAGAGTTTCTGGGAGGCGATGGTTGCGGCCATGCCGTCCTTGTCCGCGTCCTTGACCTTTGCCCAGAGCAGGCGGGCCTGGTCTTGCTTGCCTTCGGCCACGTAGAGGTCCGCCAGATCGAGCTGGGCCACCGGTGCTGAGACGGTGACGGATGGATGGGCGATGAGTTCGTTGTAGAGGCTGATGGCCTGGGGATCGCGGCCGGTCTGGTGATAGAGCTGGGCCAGCGCCAGTTTGGCCAGGTTGGCGGTGTTGCGATTCCACGAGGCGGCGGCGGCCTTCAACTCCGTTTCCGCGGAGCCGGTCTTGCCCAAAGTCGTATCCGTGACGCCGGCAAAGTAGTGCGCGCGAGCGCCCTCAGGGAGCCAGCCGTACTTCTGGACTGCGGACTCGAACTGCTGATTGGCGGCCTTCAGGCGGTCCGTGACGTTGGCGTAGGTTCCGGGTTGAGCGGGAGCGCCGGGGGCGGAAAGCGGGGCGGAGTATGTGTCTAAACCAGCGCCGATGGCGTCATTGGCCGCCGAAGTCTCCACGCCCCAGAACACCACGAGCCCGACGATGAGCACCAGAGCCGAGCCGCCCCAGATGAGCCAGCGAATGACGGTGCTTCTGTTGTCAGAGACCCAACTGACGCTCCCTTTGGCGGCGAGAGCAAATTTGTCCTGTTTGAGCGCGTGACGGGTTTCAGTCTTCACGGTGGGTTCTCTTCTTCCTCTGAAAGACTTGCAGGCAGGTTCCGTTGGCGGGAGGCACTACGACTGCAACCCTACTAGTTTAACAGGAAGCGGGGAACGAAGGGACGAAGGGACAAAGGGACAAAGGGACTAAGGGACTAAGGGACTAAGGGACGCGGGAACGAGTGTGGGCTTTGCGGAAGGTTGCTTTGAGATGTCGGGCTGATGACAAATTATTCATCCGGCTTACTAGAGCCTGGAAGGGAGCGTCCCAATAGTACAGGCCCTTTGCGGGCTCGGGAGGTCGGAAGGTTTGTCGCTTATTTATCGTTCGGTTCGCTCGATGTTGGAGTTTGGGTGCATAGCAGGATTCGCAATAGCTAATTTAGCGGCACAGGCGGGAGATAGACTGCCCCAACCGCCGCAACCGCAAACCAATCCACAGATGGCCGCGCCGGCGCAGGGCGGGAGCTCATCCTCCGCTGCCGCTTCCACGATATCGGGAACGGTGCTGGACGGGAATGGAGACGTGATTCAGGGCGCGCGCGTGGAATTGTCGGAAGAGAGTGTGCCGGGAACGCCGCATGAGATCCGATCGGGGGCCACGGGGCAGTTCGAGTTTGACGATCTCGAGCCAGGCACGTACGTGGTGACGGTATCGGGGAACGGGATGACGAAGTTTGTGTCCGCGCCAATTGCGCTGCACGCAGACGAACCGGTAATTGTGCCGAATGTGGAGCTGAGTGTTGCGGCGACAACCACCACTGTGACGGTGCTGGACAAGGAGGCGGCATCGATTCAGCAGGTCGAGATCGCCGAGCAACAGCGAGTGTTGAAGGTGTTTCCGAATTTCTATTCAAGCTTTGACTGGAACGCTCCGCCGATGCAGGCGAAGCAGAAATTTCACCTGGCAACACGAACGCTGATCGATCCCGTTACCTTTCTCACCACCGGCGCGGTGGCGGGCGCGGAGCAGAACAGGAACATTTTTCCCAGTTTTGGCGGCGGTATGGAACGGTATGCGAAACGATACGGGACCGCGTACCTGAACCACGCATCCGGAGAGTTTCTGACACGCGCCATTCTGCCGGCGGTGTTTCGCAGCGACCCGCGCTACTTTGTGATGGGGGAAGGAAGCACGAAGGCGCGCTTGGCGCATGCGGTCGGTTCTACGTTTGTTACGCGCGGCGATAATGGCGGCCGGAGAATCAATTTCCCGGAGATACTGGGCGACTTTGGATCGGCGGCGCTTTCTAACGCCTACTACCCGGCGCAGGAGCGGGGAGGCAGCCTGGTGTTGATCAACGGCTTTGGCGATCTTGGCGGGGACATTCTGGACAACCTGTTCCGGGAGTTCGTGCTGAACCGGTGGACCTCGCGAGCGAGGCGGTAGATTGCGTATTGGTGGCAGAAGAATCGGGCAAGAGCCGGTAGGTGAGCAGGGCGCCTGGTTCTTGATAAGGCACGCCCGCTCATCGCGATAAGACGCCGCGATGAACGGGGCACCGCATCCCCTGGCCAGGCGGCGTTCTGGCGGCGGAAGGTGTTGCGACGGCGACCGTGCGCCGCGCCGGCTGCGCTGGTACGCTAGAAACATGTACGAAGATTTCCGCGTGACCGACCGCTGGACCGGGGAAGAGCTGCAGTGCGTATGGAAGGCCAACATTGTGGCCATTGCCACCCGGCATGCCGACGCGGTGGACATAGTTTTCAGCGTGAATGGGCACAGCGTGGCGCTGGCGTTGCCGTGCATGGCATGGGTGGAGCAGAAGAAGCGGGCGGGGAAGGTGATCACCGACCAGATAGCGGTGCAGATTGCGGGGCGTTACCTTAAGCAGCTGGTGGAAGAGGGTTACGACGCGCAGCGGGATTTGTACACAATGACGGTGGCGGAGGTGCTGGCGCACCTGGACGCGGTGGTGGACGAGGCGCGGGAACGGGGCAGCATTCCCAGCCTGCCGGTGGGCGTGGAAGCGACGGGATGAATCCCGATCGCCGGCGTGACCCGCGATTTCATCGGCGACTCCCAGGCGAGATTTGGCCTGGCTTTCTTTGGCGAATCAAGGCGTGATTCGAAAACCGATCGTGATGACAGCGCGGAAACTCCCCTCATTTAGCCCTGGACCGCTCCGCTATTCCACTCGGCAACCGTCACAAACCGGTGCGTGGACCGGAAGCGCTCGATAAGAATCTCGGCGGCGCGGATGGATGGACCTCGATCGGCGCCGAGCGCGCGGTGCCCGCCGTCATGGAGAACGATATTCGCCGCGCTCCCGCGCCGTCCGGCAGCCTTGACCTTCGCCATCAGCCGCTCGGCGATCCGATCCGCCGAAGGCTCCTCCCAGTCGTTGGTCATGGCGTTCCACATCACCGGAGTCATGCCCAGCTCGCGTGCGGTGCGCAACACATACGGCCGGCGCGCCCCGAAGGGAGGCCGGAAAAGCTTCACCGGCTTTCCCGTGATCTGTTCCAGCGCGTCTTTGGTGTTCCTGAGTTCCTCGCGGATGCGCGCCGCCGAACTCCGCGCCAGGTTGGGATGCGACCAAGAATGATTTCCGACGGCGTGGCCGCCGTTGGCGATGTCGCGAACCAGCACGGATTGCTCGCTGGCGAACTTGCCCACCAGGAAGAACGTGGCTTTGATGTCGTGCCGGGCCAGGAGCTCGAGCAGGTGCGGCGTCCACGCGGGATTGGGGCCGTCGTCGAAGGTCAACGCGATCTCGCCGGGCCGCGCCGGGGCAATGAGCGTGCGGCCAAAGATCTGCGAGCCCGGCCACATGGCTGCAAACGCGCACGCGCCGGCGGCGAGTCCGAGCGCGGTAAGCCCGCCGAGGGCCTCGGCAATCACCTGTTCCGGTTCCAGAAGCATGGCTGATACAAGTCTGCGTCCCGGCCCGAACAAAGCGCAAGCAACCGGGCGTATACTTTAGGCGTACGGGCCGCATCCTGAGCGCGCGGAGCGGCACTGGAGACACCCATGAGCCTCACGAACTTCCCCGGGAGCTCTTCGTCCGCCGGCAACTCCGCCGGAATCCCCTTGCCCAAAGTGACCATGCCCGCGCTCCAGGAGATGAAGCGCCAGGGCAAGCCCATTTCCGCGCTCACGGCCTACGACTACTCCACCGCGCGGCTGGTCGACGAGGCCGGCATCGACTTCATCCTCGTCGGCGACTCACTGGCACAGGTGGTGTTGGGCCATGAGAACACGATGTCCGTGACGGTGGACGAGATGCTGCACCACACCCGCGCCGTGCGCCGTGCGGTGCGCCGTGCCCTCGTCGTTGCCGACATGCCCTTCGGCAGCTATCACGGCAGTGTCGCCGAGAGCGTTCGCAACGCGGTTCGCTTCATCAAGGAAGCCGGCGCCGAGGCGGTGAAGATTGAAGGCCCGCGCGTGGAGCTGGTGCGCGAGCTGGTGGACTCGGAGATTCCCGTGGTGGCGCACCTGGGCCTGACGCCGCAGAGCGTGCATCGCATGGGCGGCTACCGCGTGCAGGCGCGCACCACTGAAGCCGCCGCCCGGCTGCGCGCCGATGCGCACGGGCTGGCTGAGGCCGGCGCCGGCGTGCTGGTGCTGGAAGGCGTGCCGCGCGAAGTGGCCGCGCGCATCACCGCCGAGCTTTCCATTCCCACCATCGGCATCGGCGCCGGTCCCGATTGCGATGGCCAGATCCTGGTCTTTCACGACCTGGTCAACCTCACTTTTGCCCCGCCAGCCAAGTTTGTCCGCCGCTACGCCGATGCCGCCGGGTTGTTCCGCAGCGCCATCGAAAGTTATCGCGAAGACGTGGAGCATCGCGCGTTCCCGTCAGACAAAGAGAGCTACCACCTGCCCGCGGCGCCGCGCCAAGCCGTCATCGAGATGCCGGACGACGCCGATGCGGTGGTGAACAGCGACGCGCGCCAGGACCTGGGCGAGTTTGGCGCAGCCTGAACCGCCTGGGCGCATCCTATCGTCATGCAGATTTTCCGCACTGTTAACCAACTGCGTGCCTGGTCGCGCGCGGCCCGCGCCGCGGGCAAGACCGTCGGCCTTGTCCCCACCATGGGAGCGCTGCACGAGGGGCACGCTTCGCTCATCCGCGCCGCGCGCAGCCGCTGCGGTGCAGTAGCCGTAAGCGTCTTCGTCAACCCCACGCAGTTCGGCCCCAATGAGGACTACGCTCGCTATCCGCGCGCGTTTGAGGCGGATTGCGCGCTGGTGGAATCGCTTGGCGCGGACGCAGTGTTTGCGCCCAGCGTGGAGGAAATGTACCCAGCCGGCGCAGCCAGCTTTGTCGAAGTGGATGGCTTAAGCAGTCGCCTGGACGGCGCATCGCGCCCCGGCCACTTTCGCGGCGTGGCCACGGTTGTCGCCAAGCTTTTTGTTGCCGCTGAACCGGATCTGGCCTTTTTCGGGCAGAAGGACGCGGCCCAGGTTGCCGTGTTGCGGCGCATGACCACGGACTTGCGCCTGGCAACGGAAATCATCGTCTGCCCCATTGTCCGCGACTCCGACGGACTGGCTCTAAGCTCGCGCAACGTCTACCTGAACTCCGACGAGCGCCGCCAGGCGCTGGCGCTCAACCGCGCCATTCGCTGGGTTGAGGCCATGTTCGCAAAGGGCCAGCGAAGCGCAGCCATCCTGATCGATGCAGCGCGCGGCATACTCAGCGAGCAGCCGCTCGTCCGCATCGACTACGTTGCGCTGGTCGACTGGGATAAATTGGAGCCCGTGGATGCCGCCGTTCCCGGCGCGCTGTTCGCGATAGCTGCTCGGGTGGGCACCACGCGGCTGATCGACAACACGATCCTCTAGCGGTCGGCTACTGCGATCCGCGCACTGGGTACCTGTTGCGAATTCTCCTCACCCGCAGCAAGATGAATGCAAGTGCCCGAACTGCCTGACATCTCCGCTTACATCGCCGCGCTCGAGCCGCGCATCCTGGGCCAGAAGCTGGAGCACGTGCGCCTGGGGTCGGTATTTGTGCTGCGCACGGTGGATCCGCCTGTTTCCGCCGCGGAAGGGCGCACGGTTACGGCGATACGGCGCATCGGCAAGCGCATCGCCATCGGCGTTGAGGGAGATCTCTGGCTTGTGATTCATCTCATGATCGCAGGCCGCCTGCACTGGAAACCGTCGCAGGCAAAACTCGCCGGCCGCAACGGGCTGCTCGCTCTCGACTTCCCTTCCGGCTCGCTCATACTCACTGAAGCCGGCTCCAAACGCCGCGCCTCGCTCCACGTCCTCAAGGGCGAGCAGGCGCTCGCCGACATCAACCCCGGCGGCATCGAGATTTTCGCGCCCGCTACAGATCTCGACGCCTTCCGCGCGGCGCTGACGCGTGAAAACCGCACTCTCAAGCGCGCTCTCACCGACCCGCGCCTCATCTCCGGCGTGGGCAACGCCTACTCCGATGAAATCCTCCATGCGGCGCAACTCTCGCCCATCACGCTCACCAGCAAGCTGACGCCGGCCGAGTGGCAGCGCCTGTGGGAGGCCACGCGGCAGGTCCTCGCCACCTGGATGGACCGCCTCGTCGCAGAGGCCGCGCACAGCTTTCCGGAGGGTGTCACCGCGTTCCGCCCCGAGTTCGCTGTCCACGGCCGTTTCGGCCAGAGCTGCCCGCGCTGCGGCAGCCCCATCCAGCGCATCCGCTATGCCGATAACGAAACCGATTATTGCCCCACCTGCCAGACCGGCGGAAAGGTCCTGGCCGACCGCAGCCTTTCGCGCCTGCTGGGCGCAGACTGGCCGCGCACCCTGGACGAGCTGGAAGCCCTGAAACGCAAATGAATAATCGCCCGCTACGCGCCGCGCCCCATGGGTCGGCGCCCGGCCCGTTGCAGCCCTGGATACCCTGGTAACCTCTTTGCAATCTTTGCCATTGACATGCCCACCCCTGTTGCTCCAAAGTCAGGAACACACTTCCTTCAGTTGCAATCCTAAGCAGTCAAGATCAGCCTTGGAGGGCACATGGAACATCTTCATCACCTCGTCAATTACCGGGCCATCCTCATTTGCGCGATTATCCTCTGGATCATCGGCGCACTGTGGTACTCGCCCCCGCTGTTTGGCAAGCACTGGGCCAACATTATCGGCCGACCGCAGGGCGAAAAACCCAAAGGCGTTATCTGGGGCATGATCGCGTCATTCATCGGCGACTTCCTGCTCGCCTTCGTGCTGGCCCACGTCATTCTCTGGTCCCACGCGGACTCCGGGCTCGACGGCATCCACATCGGCCTGCTGGTGTGGGTCGGCTTCGTCGCCGCGATCCTTTACCCCAGCTCCATCTATGAAGGCCGCGGCGCCAAGTACTTCATGATTAACGGCGGCTATTGGCTCTTTGGTCTTCTCGTCATCGGCGCATTGCTCGGCGTGTGGCACTGAGAAGCAGTTCGCAGTTCGTAGTTCGTAGTTCGCAGTTCGTAGTTCGTAGTTCATTGCGATAGCGGGCACTCAACGCTCGCGCAACTCTGAACTGTGAACTATGAACTGTGAACTGCCCCCCGCTACAATCGATTTCATGAGCAAACAAGCCATCGCCACGGCCCACGCACCCGCTGCCATCGGTCCCTACTCGCAGGGCATCCGCCTCGGCTCCATTGAGCTTCCTCCGCCCGGGCTCATCTTCACCGCCGGACAGGTTGCGCTCGATCCGGCCACGCAGCAGATGGTCCCCGGCGGCATCACCGAGCAGACCACGCGCGTGATGGAGAACCTCAAGGCCATCCTCGAGGCGGCCGGCTCCTCCATGGCCCGCGTCGTCAAGGCCACCGTTTACCTGAAGGACTTCGACGATTTCGCCGCCATGAACGCGGTCTACGCCACCTACCTGGCGCCCAGCGGCATGGCCGCGCCCGCACGCACCACCGTGGAGGTCTCGCGGCTTCCCAAGGGCGCGCTGGTCGAAATCGACCTTATCGCCGAAGCCTAGCTCGGAACTGAGAACCGGGAGCGGGAGCCCCGGAGCCTGCCCTGAGCCCGTCGAAGGGTCCGCGGCGCAGGGACCTGGGAGAGGATGCCAGAATAAGAAAGGTCCTGATCGCTCACAGGAGTTTTCCCATGTCAGATTCATCCGACAAGATCACAAAATCCGACGGCGAGTGGCGCGCCCAGCTCACCCACGAGCAATACCACATCCTGCGCGAGAAAGGCACCGAGCGCGCATTCACCGGCGTGCTTGAATTCAATTACGAGACCGGCGACTACCACTGCGCCGGCTGCGGCGCGCTGCTGTTCAACTCCGGCGCCAAGTTCGACTCCGGCTGCGGCTGGCCCAGCTTCATGATCCCCGCCAACTCCACCGCCATTGTGGAGCACGAGGACAGCAGCCACGGCATGCGCCGTATTGAGGTAACGTGCGCCCGCTGCGGCGGCCACCTCGGCCACGTCTTCCCCGACGGCCCCCGCCCCACCGGCCTGCGCTACTGCATCAACTCCGCCAGCCTAACCTTCTCCAAAGCCGAGAAATAAGCCGAGGCCTGAAACGTTCGCATCTTCAATGCAGTCTTGGTCCCTCGGTCCCTTGTTCCCTCGGTCCCTGCTTTTTTCACTTCCTCCCCACCACCATCACCGTAAACGTCCCCGGCACAATCGTCGGCCGCGGGTGCGGATGCGCCCTCGTCGCCGCCGGCGCCGGCCCAAACTCCGCCGTCACCAGGTACGCGCGGTCCGTCGCCGGATCGTAGGCCATGGTCCGTGCTCCCTGCTGCGTGTTCAGGTTCTCAATGGCCGCATACGCCGGCGTGCCCGCGTCAATCACCGTCAGTTCGCCCTCGCCGCAGGAAGCAAAAACCAGGTTCCTGGCCGGCGAGTATGCCGCCGCGTCCGGCCCGTCACCAATCGGCGCCAGCGCCAGGCTCTTGCCCGTGCTCGAATCCATCACGCTCATCTTCCGCCCGTCGCACACGCTGAACAGCCGGTGTCCCGCCTGGTCCATCGCCAACCCCGAAGGCGACTTGCACCCCACCGGCCACTCCGCCGTCACTTTGTAGGAGTGCGCGTCCAGCCGCACAATCTCGTTCTTGCTCTCGATGTTGTCGTAGACGTTGCCTTCGCCGTCCACCGCCGGAAACTCGGGCTTGCCCGGCAGCGGAATCGTCGCTACCACGGCGTTTGTCGCCGTGTCGATCACCGTGGCGCTGGCGCTGCGGCCGTTAAACGCCCACACCGTCTTTGTCACCGGCTCATACACAATCCCGTCCGGATTCCGCCCGGCCGGGATTCGCGCCACCTTCTCCAGCGATAGCCGGTCAAACACCACCACCGCGTTCGCTCCCCCATCGGAGATGTACCCGAACTTCCCCGTATCGTCCAGCGCCACGCCGTGGATCGCGTTGAGCCCCGCGATCTGACCCACCACCTTGCCGCTTTCGGTGTCCACTACGTCCACCTTCACCCCGTGCGTAATGTAGAGCCGGTGCGCCACCGAATCCACGGTCAGGTAATCCCAGGACCCCGATCCGCCGATCTTCCACTGATCGATCACCTCATACGCCTGCTGCGCTCCCATCGTGGGCACAATCATGGCCAACATCGCCGTGCACGCTGCCGCCAATGGCCAGCACATCCCGCACTTTCCGCCCGAATAACGCATCGCTAACCCCTTCGTTTGAAGTTCACAGTTCACAGTCCACAGTCCCCTTTTTCCCTTATCCCTTATCCCTTGTCCCTTTTCCCTCGTCCCTTTTCCCTGCCAACAGCTAACGCCTGAACTCAATCCCCCGCGCCACCGTGAGCAAAAACACAAGGGCAATCAGCGCCACGCAAATTTCCGTAGCCACGCTGCGCCGCACAGTGAGCACTTCATCCGGCTCGCGCTGCCCGCGGAGAAAGACGTCGCCCCAAAGAAAGCCGCTCAACCCGCCGAAGTACGCCGGCAAAGTTGAGAGAAGCATCAGCTTGAATCCCAACGGATCCAGCGCGCCTGCCATGCACATGTAGATGCAGGAAGCGTAATAAGGCAGGCGTCCAGTGGCGTTGTATTCCGCGCGGCTGGGACTGAAAGGCCGCAGCCCAATCACAATCCAGCGCAGGAATACCACGTAGAGCAGCGCGCCCGTCACCGCCATCGCAACCCGTAGCGCGCCCTGGTGCGGCAGCCCCGCAATCACCTGCGCCCAGTCGCCCAGCCCCAGCGCGCCGGAAAACAGGAAATAGCCTGCGGCGTGCAGCAGGTTCAGCGCTGCCAGCAGCCAAAGAAAGTAACGCAGATTCGCTCGCGATCCCGCAGCCCGCGCGGCAAAGTAGAATGCGAAGCCGGCAATGAGATTCACCAGCGTCCCGCCCGCGTCCACCAGCCGATCCGGACGCATCGAATCCAGGTGATTGCTGGTCCATTCCGTAACCAGGTCGCCGCGCAGCCACGCCGTTACCCCATGCCCCAGCCCCTCGTGCAGCAGCTAGCCGATGACGGAGGCCAGCACCGCGAGCGCAATAATGGTCGTCTTGCTGTGTCGTCGGCATGGCTGCCACTCTACAGCAACCCACCGCCGCCGCCGAAGCGCTTTCGTGCGCGCTGACTGTTTCGGCTCCTGTGCGCCTATTGACTTCTTCACTCCTTCACTTCTTCACTCTTTCACTTCTTCACTCCTTCACTCGTTCACTTCTTCACCTTTCCCTCATCTGTCCTCATGCCCCATGCATTAATCTCATAGCGGTGCGCATCGTCCTCTCCAATATCGGCACCTACGGCGACGTCCATCCGCTGATTGCCATCGCCCTGGAACTGCGCCGGCGCGGGCATACGCCGGTGATGGCTCTGCCCAACCTCTATCGCGCAAAGATTGAGCCCCTCGGTCTCGAATTCCGCCCCATCCGCCCCGACATCGACGCCACCAATACCGCCCTCGTCGAGATGATCTATGACGTAAAACACGGCACCGAGCGCGGCCTGCGCGATTTTCTTTTCCCCGTCCTCCGCCAGACCTACGATGACCTGCTCGCGGCCGCCACAACGCCCGAACAGGCCGACCTTCTTCTGCTCGGCGAGCTGAATTACGCCGGCCCCATCGTCGCCGAAATCACCGGCATCCCCTGGGCCAGCTATGTTCTCGCCCCGCTCTCCTTCTTTTCCGCCTTCGATCCGCCCGTGCTTCCGCCGTATCCGCGGCTGGCCCGCGCCGATCGCACTCCCGGCATGGGCCGGGTGATGAAGCGGCTGGCGCGCTTCACCACGCGCAATTGGCCCGAACCCATTTACGACCTTCGCCGCGAGCTGGGCCTGCCGCGCGAACTCAACCCGATCTTCGATGCCAAGCACTCGCCCTATCTGGTCCTCGCGCTCTTCTCCCGCGTGCTCGGCGTGGAGCAGAAAGACTGGCCCCCGCACGTCCGCATCACCGGCTTCTGCTACTACGACGCGGAGAACGGCAACGCCGCCCTGCCCCCCCATCTTGGCGCGTTCCTCGACTCCGGACCACCGCCGGTCGTGTTCACTCTGGGCTCCGCCGCTGTGCTTGCCGCCGGCCGTTTTTACGAGCAATCCGCCCGCGCCGCTCTTCAACTGAAGGTTCGCGGTGTCCTTCTAATCGGCAACGATGCCCGCAATCGCCCCAAAATAGACCTGCCGTCCTCCATATGCGTGGCCGAGTACGCACCGTATTCAAAGCTTTTTCCCCGCGCCGCCGCCATTGTCCACCAGGGCGGAGTGGGTACCACCGCCCAGGCGCTCATGGCCGGCAGACCCATGCTCATCATGCCCTACTCCCACGATCAGCCCGACAACGCCCGCCGCATGCGCCGCCTCAAGGTTGCCCGCGTGATTCAGCGCGCCAATTACACGCCATACCGCGTCGCCCTCAACCTGCATTCCTTGCTGGAGGAGCCCCGGTTCGCAGAGCACGCGCAGAGTGTGGCGCGCATTCTGGCGCACGAAGATGGTACCGGCTCCGCCGCCGACGCATTGGAAGACCTTTGGCGACAAACCCACAAGTAGCCGCGACTGGACAACAGCACGCTCCACCTTCAAACATGGAGGCTGGGCCATCGATCCGCAGCGCACTTCGACAAGGATTTCCCCTTTCTCAATGACGAATCACCCTTCTCCAGAGAAAAGCGGCACGCGGCCCATTCAGCCTGGGGGCACGCTGGCCATCCTTGGCGGCGGACAACTGGGTCGCATGATGGCCATGGCCGCGCGCACCATGGGTTATCACGTGCGGGTCATGGACCCCGAAGCGAAATGCCCGGCGAGCTACGTGGTGGACGAGACCGTCGTTGGCCGCTGGGACGATCCCGCTGCGGCCACCCGCCTGGCCACGGGCGCGGATGCGGTAACGCTGGAGATTGAGCAGATCGGCGTGGACGCGCTGGAGCGCGTGGCCCGGATAGCGCCGCTGCGGCCGGGCGTGGAGCCGGTGCGGATTATCCAGGACAAGACGCTGCAGAAGCCGTGGCTGGCCGAACACGGCTTCCCCGTCGGTCCGTTCCGCGTGGTGCGCAGCGAGCAGGAGCTCGACGGCGCGGTGAAGGCGCTGGGCAGAGATGTTTTTCTCAAGATCGGGCGCGGCGGGTACGACGGGCGAGGCCAGGCACGGATTACTCCGGAGATGACGGAGGCGAACGTGGCTGCGGCATGGGCCTCGCTCGGGGCTCGCGCTTGCGTGGCGGAGCAGGCGCTGGAACTCGAGTGCGAGATCAGCGTGATGGCGGCGCGCAACCCGGCGGGCGAGGTGCGCAGCTTTCCCGCCGCGCGCAACCACCACGAGAACCAGATCCTGGCATGGAGCGTGCTGCCGGCGGGCATTCCGCCGGAGCTTGAGGAGCGCGCAGAGCGGCTGGCGCGGGAAATCTCCGCCGGGCTTGGCATCGAGGGGATGCTGTGCGTGGAGATGTTTGTCACCCGCCAGGGCGAGCTTTTGGTCAACGAGCTGGCGCCGCGGCCGCACAACAGCTACCACCAGAGCGAGCGCGGATGCGTGACCAGCCAGTTTGAGCAGGCGGTGCGGGCGGCGCTCAATCTCCCTCTGGGCTCGACGGAGCTGATTACGCCGTGCGCTATCGTAAACCTGCTGGGCGACCTATGGCTGAGCAAGGAGCCGGACTTTGCCGCCGCCATGACGGTGGAGGGAGTGCGGGTGCATCTCTACGAAAAGCTGACGCCGCGCGCGGGACGCAAGATGGGGCATTTGTCCAGCGTGGGCCGGACGGCGGAAGAGGCGCTGGAAAGGGTGCTCGAAGCCAAGCGTCGGCTCTAGGCTGGGCGCACAATCTGCGTCTATTCGTCAGCAAGATTTTGCCGCCTGCCTCACGCACAAGGATATACTCGGGCGCATGCGAGGTCCGGGTGGTTGCCTAACGAAGCTGGTGCTGATGGCCGTGGCTGCGGTGACGTTTGTTTGGGGCGTGACGGTGGCGCTCAACCCCTGGGCGCTGCACATTGGGGGACGCTCAACGCCACTGCTTTACTGGCACGGTTCGGGCACGGTGTTGTCCAAAGACGGGAAGACCTACCCGCTGTACCTGTCGTTCACGCCGGGAAGACCGCAGGGCATCCATGGAGGCGGCCGGAGAGAGGGGAAGATCGTGAACGGACATCTCTCGGGCAATGGCTGGCTGTGCGTTGCTCCCGGACAAGTGGAGCGAATGAAAGTGAGTGGTACGATCTACGGCGGATACGCGAGCACTGGCGGAGCGCTGATCGACTTCAGGCTCTTGGAGTGGAGAAAACCGTTCGCGATCAGCTTCAGCTACCAGCGTCGCGGGTACTTCGACTTGGCAGGAGAGTTTGCGGGAGGCGACCTGGTGATGGACCGGGCCAACGAGCAGGGGATTCCGTTCCAGTCCGGACTATTCATCGATCACGCGACGGTGACGCTGCGGTGGGCGAGTTACGAGGAGTTTGAAGCGGCCTGCCGGAGCGCGGCGAAGGGGAACGGACAGTAAGAGGCGGTTTTGGAGTTATCGAGACCAGTTATGCGGCGCGATCAAACGGCTTCAACCGCAGCTTCTTTCTGCGATTTTGCGAACATCTGCTTGATGCCTCTTAGCGCCTGCCTGGTGCGTTCCTCGTTTTCGATCAGCGAAAACCTAACGTGGGTGTCGCCGTAGTCGCCGAAACCTATGCCGGGACTTACGGCTACTTTGGCTTCGGTTAGTAAGCGCTTGGAGAATTCGAGGGAGCCCAGGTGCTTGAACTGGTCGGGGATCTGGGCCCAGACGAACATTGTCGCCTTGGGTAGCGGGACTTGCCAGCCTAACTTGTTCAGGCCTTCCACTAACACGTTGCGGCGGAGGCGGTAGTTCTCGCAGATTTCGTGGACGCAGTCCTGGGGGCCTTCCAAAGCGAGGATGGAGGCGACCTGGATGGGGGTGAAGGTGCCGTAGTCGAACCAGCTTTTGAGCTTGGCGAGGGCGGCGACCAGGACGGGGTTGCCAACCATGAATCCGACGCGCCAGCCGGGCATGTTGTAGGACTTGGACAGGGTGAAGAACTCGACGGCAACTTCTTTTGCGCCGGGAACCTGAAGGACGCTGGGCGGGCGGTAGCCGTCGAAAGCGATGTCGGCGTAGGCGAGGTCGTGGATGAGGTGGAAGCCGTACTGGCGGGCGAGTTCGACGAGGCGGGCGAGGAAGGGCAGATCAACGCACTGGGTGGTGGGGTTCGACGGGAAGTTGACGATCAAGGCCTTCGGCCTCGGCGTCATGCGGGGGATGATGTCTTCAAGCTCGGCGAGGAAGCGGTCGGGATGGACGATGGGGACGCTGACCACGTGCGCGCCGGCGATGACGGGGCCGTAGATGTGGATGGGGTAGCTGGGATTGGGGACGAGAACGGTGTCGCGCGAGTCGAGGATGGCGAGGCAGAGGTGGGCGATGCCCTCCTTGGAGCCGATGGTGACGATGGCCTCGGTGTCGGGGTCGATGGCGACGTTATAGCGCGAGGCATACCAGTTTGAAATGGCGCGGCGGAGGCGCGGCAGGCCGCGAGAGACGGAATAACGATGGGTGGCGGGCTTGAGGGCGGCTTCCACCAGCTTGTCCACGATGTGGCGCGGCGTGGCGCCGTCAGGATTGCCCATGCCGAAGTCGATGATGTCTTCCCCGCGGCGGCGCGCGGCCGTTTTCATCTCGCCGGTGATGTTGAAGACGTAGGGCGGCAGGCGCTGGAGGCGGGTGAACTGTTCCATGGAATCAGTGTATCGAGAACAGGGGTCGGGGATCAGAGATCAGCGATCAGCGATCAGGGATCAGGGGACCCTTCTGATCTCCGGACAACCCCTTTCCGGGTTCCTCGCTCCTAGCTACTGGCCAAAGAAACCACTAACCATTCTTCAACAGAACCCGTATCGGAGGAAACCCATGAAACTGTTCTCAGCGCACATCGAAGATCTCAAGAGCCTTTACCTTGACAACCTGAAGAAAGCACTGGACATGGAGCGAACCATTGTGAAGTCATTGCCCGACCTGATGGAAAACTCGCAAGACAAGGAGTTGAAGGACGCATTCAGGATGCACCTGGAAGAGACACGTGGCCACGTCTCGACCGTAGAACGGATTCTGCGCGACCGCACCGGGCAGGCGGAGGCCACGACCTGCAAGGTGATCAAGTCGCTGGCGACAGAGGCGTCGGACACCATCAAGGACGCCACCGAGCCGGGCATTCGCGACATCGCGCTGATTGGCGCCGCGCAGGAAGTGGAGCACCACGAGATCGCCGTGTACGGGACGCTGCGGCGCTGGGCGGAACTTCTGGGGCTGGACGAAGACGCGGCGCTGCTGGAATCGGTTGAAGCGGAAGAAGAGAACGCCGACGCGGTGCTGACCGAGATTGCCAGCCGAGTGAATCTGGAAGGCGCAGCCGACGACCTCAATATCTCCACCGCTGCAGCGCGAGGCGCGACCCGCAGCGCGCGCTGAACGCCGGGCACCCGGACATCCTTGTTTCCCACCCTAAGCGCGAAAGACGCGCTTAGGATGGGGCACCCGGGCATTCGCTTGGGGGAGGAGGCGAATTACTCCGCGCGCAGGGCGTCCACGGGATTGACGCTGGCGGCGCGGCGCGATGGCAAGTAGCAGGCGATGGCGGCCGTGACCAGCAGCGCCGCGGTGAGGACGGTGTAGGTAAGCGGATCAAACGGGCTGACCTGGAACAGGATTGAGGACAGAAGGCGCATGGCGGCGAAGGCGACAACGAGGCCGACGCCTGCGCCGAGGACGCAAAGCGTCAGTCCCTGGCGCACGAACAGGCCGGTTAGCTCATTGCGCTGCGCCCCAAGGGCCATGCGGATGCCAATCTCGCGGGAGCGCTGAGCGACGGTGTAGGAGATGACGCCGTAGATGCCGATGATGCCGAGCAGGAGGGCCATGGCGCCGGCAGCGGAGAGCAGAACCAGGGTGAAGGACGTGCGCGCCATGGATTTGCGGTACATCTCGTCCATGGTCATGGGATTGGCGAGGGGGTTGTTGGCGTTGACTTGCCAGACTGCCTGCTGGATTTCGCGGAAGAAGGCCTGCGAGCCGGCGCGGGAGGAGCGGACACCGAAGGTGACGCCGCGGCTGACGGCGAGCTTCTGGCCTTCCTGGTTGGCCATCAAGACCGGCCAGTAGACGGTGATGGGGGCGGGCTTTTCCAGGCCATCGACGTGCGCATCTTCGGCCACGCCGATGATCTCTCGCCAGTTGTCGGTGGCGGCCACGCGAAGTTTTTTGCCCAGCGCGGCCTGCGCCGAGCCCCAGTACTTGCGGGCCAGGTTGTCAGAGACCATGACAACCGGAATCTTGTTGTAAGTATCGTCCCAGGTAATCTCGCGGCCGGCGAGAATCTGCGTGCCGATAGTGGAGAAGTAGCCGGGAACGACGTTATTGAAGCGGCAAAGGGGCGGAACCTTGCCGCCGCCCATCCGGTTGTCCTCGGAATAGACAACGTCGTTGGACTGATTGCCGGACAGGGGCACGGAGGAGGCGAAGCTGGCGGAAGTGACGCCGGGGAGGGCTGCGATGCGATTGGCGATCTCCTGGTCCTGACGGATGATGCGCTCGGCCTGGGCGTCGGGGATCTGCGTTTCCGGAGTGTAGAAGCGGAAAGTCTCCAGGCCCTGGTGGGCATTGAAGCCGGGATCGACATGGGTGATGGCGAGAAAGGTGCGGATCATAAGCCCGGAGCAGATGAGCAGCACGAGGGCCATGGCCACCTGGACGACGACCAGGGTTTTGCGGGCGCGCTGCCGCTCGCGGCTTTGGCTGAGAGCGCGGCCGCCCTCGCGCAGGCCGGTTGTGGCGCGGAGCCCGGCGTATTTGACGATGGGCAGGATGGCGATGAACACGCTGGTGAGGATGGCCAGGCCGGCGGTGAAGAGCAGGGCGTAGAGGTCGATGTGGATCTCGTGCAGGCGGGGCAGACCCTCCGGCGCAGCCCAGATGAGGGCGCGCAATGCGGCAGAGGCGAGACCGAGGCCGATGAGGCTGCCGAGAGCGGCGAGGAAGAGGCTTTCGGCGACGAGCTCGGCGGCGGTGCGGCCCCAGCTTGCGCCGAGAGCGGAACGGACGGCGAGTTCCTGGCGGCGGCCTTCCACGCGGACCAGCAGCAGGTTGGCCACATTGGCGCAAGCGACCAGCAGAACGAGGCCGATGGCGCCCATCAGCACCCAGAGCACATTGCCGATGTCGCCGATGACGTCTTTCTTGAGCGGGCGCAGGTTGGGCGCCAGGTGCACCTGCTCAAACAACGCCTCAGAGAAGCCGTCGGGCGGCGGGAAGCTGTGCCAGGTGATGGGAATAAGGCGGGCGAGGTCGGCGCTGGCCTGTTCCATGGTCACGCCGGGCTTGAGCCGCGCCAGCGCCTCGTAACTGTAATTGCCCAGATGTGTCTTGCTGCGGTCCCACTGCATGGGGATGACGAGGTCGACGTCGTTGTAGTCAAGGAACTGGAAGCCGCGAGGAAGCACGCCGATGATCTGGCGGGTATCACCGTCCATGATGAGGGACTTGCCGATGACCGAGGTTGCGCCGCCGAATTTCTTTTGCCAATAGCCGTAGGAAAGCACGACAGTTTTGGCGGCAGCGGCGGTGTCGTCCTGGCGGGTGAAGAGGCGGCCAAGCGCGGGCTTGACGCCGAGCAGGGGGAGGGTGCCGTCGGTTACGTCGAGGCCGTTCACGTGCTCGGGCTCTCCGGAGCCGGAGACATTGAAGGCATCGCCGGAGTAGACGCCGATGTCTTCAAGGGTCTTGCTCTGCTCGCGCTCGATGAAGTAGTGGGAGGGGGCAAAGTTCAGATCTTTGATGTTGATTCCGGGCGCGGTGTACCAGACGCCGATGAGCCGATTGGCGTCAGGATAGGGCAGCGGCTTGAGGAGGACGTTCTCAACCACAGTGAAGATGACGGTGTTGGCGCCGATGCCGATGGCCAGGGTGAGCAGCGTGATGGCCGTGAACATGGGCGCACGGCCCAGCCGACGTGACACCTGCCGGAGTTGAGCGAACCACATTGCCATCGGATCCTCCAGGGGATGGAACTCGGGGTACTGCACTTTGGATGCAATACGGCTTCCATCCTGGCTGCGTTCCGGCTGGGCGTAACGTTCTTTATTTTCAATGCGTGTGCGCGCCGCTGGGAAGGAAGCGCGTGCGAAGGCGAGAAACGGTGTGCGATTTCGGACAGGCGAGTTGCAGCCTGGCCTGGGCCTGGCGGTGACTGGTACGAGCAGCTCATTGCGCCGCAGTAGGAAGCTTCAGGATGGTGGGCTTGTGCAGGAGGGGGCGCTCGCCGATGATGAAATACCCTGGCCCAAACCCATTGCTGAGAGTCAAGCCCAGGTCACCTGGGGGCGCCGGCACATCGAAGACCTGGTCGCTTAGGGCAGCCTCGCCCGGGCGAAGGCGCACCGTCAGTGCAGCATTCTCAGGATGCGCAGCGTCCCACGCAGCCTGCCCTTTCGCGGAAACCGGATACGTTTGACCCGGAGACCAGAGCGTTGCGTAGAGCCCATTCTCCTTCTGCGCCCGGCCACGCGCGTGGCTGCTGGCCCGCACCGTGACAATGTAGAACGTTCCATCGGCGCGCACCGGCTGGTTTGCCGGTCCAAGCTGCCGGGCGGTCTGCAAGTTCACGACGGCGAAACACATCTCGTCAAAGCAAAGGTCATGATTCGGCGGGATGACCAGTTGCGGGGTGACTGCCGCAACCACGAGCACGATGGCGAGATAGCAGGCCCACACCGCGCCTAGCGCCTTCAGTAGCCGCAAAGGGGCAGAGCCGCGCCGGGAAATCGCCGATGCCAGAGCGAAGATGAGCGCGACGACGGTAACAGCGACCAGGAACAGGAAGAGCAACTCGAAGCGGAAGTCGATGGTCTGGGTCATCGCGCTTGCTCCGTGGATGACGGGCGCCCGTTGGCGCGACCGAGCGACGCGAACATGAGGAGCCCCTGAAGGATGAGCGCCAGCGATACGATGAGCACGAATCCCTCAAAATGCTGCGAGCGCGCATCGCCCATCAGCGCCCACAGCGCGATGGCGATCAATGGAGCCCCCAATAGCCGGAACCAGCGCTCGACGCGGACGCCCGCATGCAGGAGAACGATCAGGATGGTCGCCAGCGGCACCGCAGAGATGGACGCGTCCATCCCTGCCCGCCCCACGTAACCGGGATGGCGCAGCAGCATTTCCATGGTTACCAGCCAGAAGCCGCATGCAAGCGAAAATGCCGATGCCAGCAAAAGTACCTTGCGCATACCTTCCTCCTGCACAACGAATCGCGGGGCGAGACTCGCCGCCTGCGAGAGATACCACAAGTCAGCCTTCCAGCGGCCCAATTGGGGCAGAACAGTTTCGGCATACTCCTCGCGCAAATCGCCGGTGAGAGTGAGGCGATCCTCGCGCGCCAGCAGCATTTCCAGCATGTCTTCCGCCCAGCGCGGCGGGCTGTTCGGATCTCTCATCGTGCTGTCCTTGCCGGCCACTGAATGCTCTTCCACATTTTGCTGAGGGTTTCATGGGCATCGTTGAGCGCGCTTGCACCTTCTCCGGAGACGGAGTAATAGCGGCGCGGTCGGCCGCCGCGAACGGAAGTGCCCTCTGCGATGCGGGAGCCCAGGAGCCCTCGCTTTTCGAGACGGTCCAGCGTGGTGTAAACCGCTCCCGCGTAGACGTTTCGCTCCAGGGAGCTCTGCACGCGATGGAGGATGGTCCGGCCGTAGGCATCCGGACCCAGCTGCAGGATGGCGAGCAGGACTGCCTGTTCGAAAGCACCAAGAACCTCGGCCATACCTACATTGTAGGCATGGCGATCCCGATGTCAAGCAAAAAGTGATCCGTCCTAATAGCAGGAATATGGAAGGGCAGACGTTAGGCTATTGGCAGGAGCGTTTTCACGCGGATGAAACCCGGTCGAGACTCGGTTCTTTTGGTCACCGATGTGCAGAACGACTTCTGCCCGGGCGGGGCGCTGGCGGTGCCCGGCGGCGATGAAGTGATTCCGGTGATCCATCGCATCGCGCCGCTGTTCGAGCATGTTGTGCTCACGCAAGACTGGCACTCCCCGCATCATTTGTCGTTTGCGAGCGCGCATCCGGGCAGGAATCCGTTTGAAACCATCGAGGCGCGTTACGGAGAGCAGACGCTATGGCCCGACCATTGCGTGAAGGGGACGCGGGGCGCGGAGTTTTACCCGGGTCTCAATCTGCCGCAGGCGGAACTCATCCTGCGCAAGGGTTTTAGGCCGCAGGTCGATTCCTACTCGGCATTTTTTGAGAATGACCGCGCCACTGCAACCGGCCTGGCAGGTTATCTGCGCGAGCGCGGGCTCAGCCGTATCTTTTTGTGCGGGCTGGCCTATGACTTTTGCGTGGGCTACTCCGCGCTGGACGCGAGGCGGCTGGGCTTTGAGGCCGTGGTCATCCGCGATGGGTGCCGGGCGATCGACCTGAACGGGTCGGCGGCGGCGATGGAGGAGCAGTTCGCCGCGGCGGGAATCGTGCTGCTGAACTCGGCAGAGTTGTCCGGCTGACCTCTAAAATGGAAACAGGCTCCACTGTCGCCCATGTCGCGCAACTTCTACATTCTCGCCGCTACGCTGGGCTTTTTCGCCTTGCTCTCGGGCGGCATGTCGCTGGTGCCGTCCAACTTCCAGCCGGGGTTGCCGGCCAACGCGTCCATGTGGCGGACCATCGCCTTGTTTCTGGCGCTGGCCGCGCTGGCCTTCGCCTTCATCGGCGTGATGACCAACCTGTTTGAGCAAGTAGACCGGCGCAGCGAGCAGGCGCGGCTGGAAGCCAGACGGAGAAGAAGGCAAAAGCCGTAAAATGAGGCCTGGGGACACGTCCCCCAAAAGGCGAGCGCCGCAGTATGTATGAAGTGAACGTAGAGGCCGAATTTTCCTCAGGGCACTACCTGCGCAACTACCGCGGGCGCTGCGAGAATCCTCACGGGCACAACTACAAGGTGTGCGTGACGCTGGTGGGCAAGACGCTCGACCCGGCCGGGCTGCTGCTGGATTTCAAACTGCTGAAGCAGGTAATGCGCCCCGTCGTCGATCGCATCGATCACCAGATGCTGAACGAACTGGAGCCATTCACCACCATCAACCCCTCGGCCGAAAACATTGCCCGCTATTTTTTTGAGCAGACCAATGAGCAGCTTGCGGCGATGACCGAAGGGCGCGTTCGCGTGAAGGACTGCACCATCTGGGAGACCGACACTACTTCCGCGACTTACTACGAGTAGTGCGGCGCGGCGCGCGCGGTACAGGTTTCGCGTCCGCGCGGACCCATCCCTCAGGCAGTTCATCGCCTTCGCGCGGAGGCTCACCTTTGCGGGGGCGGCGAAGAAGCGCGAGGGCTTCTCCGACGTTCGCTCCGCGCGTGTACCGTTCAAAGAACTCCGCAGTCCGTGCAGCGGCGAGCTTTTCAGCCAGCGCAACGTTAATAAGTTGGTTGAGCGCCACGCCCTCTGCCCTCGCTGTTGTTTTTGCCTCCTCCATGAGCGAAGTCTGCAGACGCAACGCAAAATTGCTAGTTCTCATAGGCGATCGATCCTCCCCAATGCTTCTCGCGGCGAGATCACTTCGAAACCAAACCTGGGCGCAGCGACACGGAAATGCCTTCGATTGAACGTAACAATCGCATCGGCGTTGCCGTGGAATGCGGTCTCAAGAACGAACTCATCCCCGGGGTCCAGCACCTGCGGCCGAATGCGAAATCTCAGATTCACCTGCTCGCCTACCAGGCAGAAAGCCTTCACGATTCGTACGGCTTCAGCTTCGCTGAGGCTTGAACGCTGTAGCTGTTCCCGGCGAGTCAACACCGATTCATATTCCAGTACAAGCGGCACAGAAATCAGTGGCTTGAGCCGGCCCTCCAGAACTAGCTCCAGCAACCTGGCGGAAGCCCCGTCCCTGTTTCGGAACGCTGACACAAGCACGCAGGTATCGAGCACTGGCCGCACGAAAGATCATATCACATGCAATATCGAAGTTGTCGTCTGCCGCCAGCCGGAATTACTTCATCTGGCTCGATTTCGATTGCAGGTACTTGTTGAAAGGGACCTCGAAGTAGAACAACTGGTTGCCGTCGGCATCGCGCAGTTCGCGCAGATACAGCTTGGCTCCCTGGAGCGGATGATCGAGATCGGAGATGTCGTAGAACAGGAAGCCGGCGCGGGTGGTGTGCGGCTCAACCACAAGGGCGCCGTACTCGAATTCATCGAAATCCGCTTCAACATCCTTGTTGCTGGCCTTGGGCTTGGTGTGAATGGGGGGCAGAGGGCCGGGCAGGGGAATTTTGCCGCCCTCGCGCTCCTTGCGCGTCATCAGCCGTTCCACGTCCTCGGGCTCGGAGGCCTGAATGCGGTCGCCGTCGGCGGTCTCGAAAAGGATGCGCGCGTCGCGCAGGGAAATGGGGCGGTCGCCGTTGTTGGTTACTACCAGCCAGATGGGCATCACTCCATGAGCAAGGTAGTCGACGCGGAAGATTTTCTCTTTGTCCCTGGTCTCGTAGGGTTCTGCGGCGATGGCCACCTTCTCCTTTGCATGCAATTCCACGTCGGGATAGGTGGTAGCCGGCTGCACCGGCGGGGTGGCATGATCGCTGGCCCATGCAGGCATTGCAGAGAGGGCGGTCAGCAGCAGGAATGCGGGAACCTTCATCGCCATCGACTGTATCATTTGAGGATTAGACCGGTGAAAGCCTCGATCCGTCGCGCATGATCCTGTTTGTTTACAACCTGGCGCTGCTTGTTGTGCTCGTAGCTGGTCTGCCGTGGTGGGTTTTTCGCGTTTTGTTCACGCGAAAATATCGCGAAGGCGTTTGGGCCCGGCTAGGCTTTGTCCCGCAGCGCCTGCGCCGAACCACGGATTCGCGCCCCACCATCTGGCTGCACGCCGTTTCAGTGGGCGAGGTGCTGGCCGTCTCGCGCCTGGTGGCGGAACTCGATCGAGCGTTGCCCGGGCATCGTCTGTTGATTTCGACCACCACCCGCACCGGGCAGGCGCTGTCCCGCGAGCGCTTTGGCGCCGATCGCGTTTTCTATTGCCCACTCGATCTTCCCTGGGCGGTTCGCTGCGTATCTCAACGCGCTTGAGCCGGCGCTGCTGATCCTGGCGGAAACCGAATTCTGGCCCAACTTGCTTGCCGGTTGCCGGCGGCGAGGAATCCCGGTAGCGGTGGTGAATGCGCGCATCTCCGATCGCTCCTGGCCCCGCTATCGGCGCCTGCGCGCCCTGTGGTCGCCGTTCCTGTCGGAGCTTGCTCTTTTGCTGGCGCAGACCGAGACCGATGCAGAGCGGTTGCGCGCGATTGGCTGCCGGCCGGAGCGTGTGCTAGTTGCTGGCAATCTCAAGTTCGACGTCCGCGCCGCGCAGGATGCTGAAGCCACCCGACTGCTGAAGAGCTGCGCCGCGGGAGCACGCTTCCTGGTGGCCGGCAGCACGCTGGAGGGCGAAGAATCGGCGTTGCTGACGGCGTTTCAGGACCTCAGGGTTTCTGAGCTGTCGCTGGTCCTCATTCTCGCCCCGCGCCATCCCGAACGCTTTCCCGCAGTCGCGTCTCTGGTGATGGCGGCCGGTTTGCCGCTGGTTCGCCGTTCGGCGTGGAAAGGAATGGCGGCGGAGTCATTGCAGCCGCTCAGCGGCGGCCAGGTGGTGCTGCTCGACTCGATCGGCGAGCTCGCGTCCATCTACTCGCTTGCCGCCGTGGCGTTTGTCGGCGGCAGCCTGGTTCCGGCCGGCGGCCACAATCCGCTGGAGCCGGCGCAGTTCGGGGTCCCCATCGTGATGGGGCCGCATTACGCCAATTTCCGCGCGGTTACAGACGATTTGCGTGCCCGCGAGGCGCTCCGCATCGCCGCGCCGGACGAGCTGCGCGACGCGCTCTTCGATCTGCTCTATGACCGGACGCAGGCCAGGGCAATGGGGCAGCGCGCGCGGCAGGCGTTCGAGGAGCAGTCCGGGGCAACGGCGCGGTGCGTGGATGCGATCGCTGGATTGGTGGGCAAGAGAGTGGTGGCCGGCGCTGCCGGGGAGCGGCAGGCATGAGCGCCCGCGCGCTGCTGGCGCCGCTCATACCGCTCTACCGGCTTGCCCTCGCCCAGCGCGAACGCCGCCTGCGCTCCGGCCGTGAGCCCATCCGCCGCGTGCGGCTGCCCGTGATTTCCATCGGCAATCTTTCCACTGGCGGATCAGGAAAGACGCCGCTGGCCATCGCGCTGGCGCAGGCGCTCACCGCGCGGGGAGTGGCCGTCGACGTTCTTTCGCGCGGCTATGGGCGTCGCGGCCTGGCTGCTGCGGGCGTGGATCCGGGCGGATTGGCCGAAGAGTACGGCGACGAACCACTGCTGATTGCGCGCTCGGCGGGCGTGCCTGTCTGGGTCGCTCCCGAGCGCTACGATGCGGGGCTTCTGGCGGAATCGGAGATGGGCGCGCAGGGCGTTCGCGTCCACATCCTCGACGATGGCTTCCAGCACCGCCAGCTGCACCGGGATGCGGACATTCTGCTGGTGAGCCGAACCGATTTGCAGGATCGCCTGCTTCCCGCCGGCAACCTGCGCGAGCCATTGCAGGCAGCCCAGCGCGCGCATGTCATCGCCATTCCAGTGGATGACCCGGCTCTCGAGTCTGATCTGCGCGAGCACGGCTTGGAACAGCCGGTTTGGCGCGTGCGCCGCCGCATGATGATCCCCCCACTCGCCGGCCCGGTGCTTGCCTTCTGCGGCATCGCACGCCCGGCCCAGTTCTTTGCCGGGCTGGAATCAGCCGGCGTTGGCCTCGCAGCCCGCCGCGCCTTCCCTGACCATCACCGCTACACCCAGGCCGATCTCGATCGCCTGGCCGCGCAGGCGCAAGCGGCAGGATCTGCGGCGCTCTTCACAACGGAAAAGGATGCGATCCGGATCGAACGTTTGCATTCGCCGCTGCCGGTTCTTACGGCCGGGCTGCGTATAGAAATCGAAGATGAGCCGGAAGCAATCGGCTCGCTCATGGTCCGGTTGGATGCTGCTGCCCCACCCGCGTGAACGCGGTCTTCCTTCTGGTTTCCTGGTCCTTCGCCGGCAGCCGGGAGCCAATTGCCGACGTCTCTGATCCGAAATCATCGAGGTCTCTCATGGCACGAGGGCAGCGTCGCATATCCCGTCCGTGTGCTGTGCCGGCGGCGTGGGAGGCGCCAACCAGGGCGGATTATCGAAATCGAAAAACTCCGTCATGTCCATCTGCGCCGCATCGCGTTTGGTCAAGGGCGGCAGGTTGAACCGGGATTCAATCAGCTTCAGGATTGCCGTGGTGTCGGCCGCGGTGTGCGAGACATAGTGCTTCTTCGTGAATGGCGAGACCACGATGAGCGGGATGCGGAAGCCCGTCCAGACAAAGTCGCAGGTTGGGCCGGTGTACGTAGAGCACACATCGGTGGGTGATAGGTCCAGGGGTTTGATACCGTCGGGGCTGACGGCGGGCTGCGGGGAAACGTGATCGTAGAAACCACCATCCTCGTCATAGCTGAAAATAAACACAGAGTCTTTCCAGGAGGGACTCTGCATTAGCGCATTCATTAACGTGGCGGCATACCATGCGCCATGCTGTATGTCTTTTTTGGCACTGGGATGCTCGTCATCGGGCAGATGGAACGACGGCTCAATCTCGGCCACTTGCGGCAGCGTCCCATTCTCCGCGTCGGAAAAGTATTGCGTTAACGGCGCAATGTTTTGCGGGTATTCCGCCGCGAGCGTCTTCGCCTAGGCAAAAGACTTTATGTAGCTCAACGAGACCAGGCACGCGGGATCGTACGGCGGACCGGAGCATCCGCTGTCCTCTGTATTCACGTAAATTCTCCAGGAGATGCCCGCATTCTGGAGTTCCTGAAAGATAGTGGGCGCAGTGAGCAGTTTGTGGTCGGCCGTGTCGGTCCCCGTGGGGTAGGCATATCCCTGCGAGGTTGCTGCCATCAGGTAATAGTGGTTGGGAGCCGTTCTCGACATCACGGGTTGAAACCGCCGGTCCGATGTGGCAAAGTTCGAAGCCATGAAGTAGTAGTAGTTCAGGTCGTCGGAATCGTAATAGCCCATGGCGCGGTAACCGAACACGTCTCCTACGGCCCCCGTGCCCTGTTCAGCCTCCCCGGCGCGCGAGGATTCCCCAGCCATGAACGCAAACCCATCCATTTTTGCCGGTTCTTTGCCCGCCGCGTCCTGTGGGTCCCAGTAAATGTGGTATTCGGTCCATCCGGGAACTGGGTTACCCACGCAATCGGTTTGCAGGTGGAACGAGGCGACCGGATTGTCCGGGTCTAAATGGCATCCGTCTGCAGGCGGGTAGTTGGGATCGCAGCTGGGATTGGTTGGCGGAGGTCCGTATAACGGTGCGGCGCCGCTCACCGGATTGAACTGCGGCAGCCCATCAAGGGATTCATCCGGGTAGCTATTCCTGGCCCAGTAGTCGCGCAGCGCGCCGAAGTACTGATCGAAGCTGTGATTCTCCTGCTCGGTAAAGATGATGTGCTGGATGGCGTATACGCCGCCGCGGGGAATCACCTGGACCAACGCCGAACTGGTCACGTCGCCGGTGGCGCCGGAGGCCGTGGCAGTATAGGTCGTGTCTTGCGAAGGGGTCACAGTCTGCGCACCGCCGCTGGGCGACATCCTAAAGAAAGTGCCGTCGGTTCCGGTCACCGTGACTGCGGTGGCATTGGCTGCCGTAACCGTCAGGGTGGATGTGGAGCCCGTAACAGTCGTGGCTGGTTCGACGGCGATGGTGAGGGTGGCCGGCGTGACAACCGTTACCGCTGCTGTCGCCTGGGCGCTGCCTCCGGCGCCGGTCACTTTGGCCGTATAGGTGATGGTCTGGGACGGGCTGACTTTTTGCGTGCCGCCGGAGGGAGAGAGCGTGTAGGAGCTGCCGTCGGTTCCGGTCACCGTGACTGCGGCAGAGTTGGTCGCGGTAACGGTCAGTGTGGACGAGCTGCCGGAATCGATAGTGGACGGGTTCGCCGAAATGGCTACCGCCGGCGCTGGCACCGGCGTCACCGTGAGAGTGACGGAGCTTTTGGCAGATCCGCCGGCGCCGGTGACTTTGGCCGAGTAGGTAGTGGTCTGGGACGGGCTGACCTTTTGCGTGCCGCCGGAGGGAGAGAGCGTGTAGGAGCTGCCATCGGTTCCAGTGACCGTGACCTGGGTCGCGTTGGTTGCGGCAACGGTCAATGTGGACGAGCTGCCCGCGACGATGCTGGCCGGATTCGCCGAAATGGCTACCCCCGGCGCTGGCGCTGGCACCGGCGTCACCGTGAGAGTGACGGAATTCTTGGCAGATCCGCCGGCGCCGGTGACTGTGGCCGCGTAGGTGGTGGTCTGGGACGGGCTGACTTTGTGCGTGCCGCCGGAGGGAGAGAGCGTGTAGGAGCTGCCATCGGTTCCAGTCACCGTGACTTCGGTAGCGTTGGTCGCAGTGACGGTGAGTGTGGACGAGCTGCCCGCGGAAATGGTGGCGGGGTTTACCGCAATCGCCACGGTCGGAGCGGCTGCAGGGATGCTGTCAACGGTGATGGCCGTTTTGGCAGAGGCCTTTTCATACGTGCCCGCGGCGGTAGCGGTGTAGATCGTGGTCGATGAAGGGCTCACTTTTTGTTTGCCGCCGCTGGCGCCGAAGGTGTAGGAGCTGCCGTCGCTGCCGGCTACTTTCACCTGGCTCGCGTCACTGGCGGAGACGGTAAGCATGGCGCTGCCGCCGGGACTGATCGATGTGGGGCTGGCAGTGATGCTCACGGACGGCGTGCTGCTCCCGTTAATGTGAAAAGAGCTACAGCCGGCGCCTACGAACAGCAGGCACAATTCGACCGCAACAATAAAACCAGATTTGATTGAAAGCATAGTGGTTAGCAACTATGACTGAGGGAGATGCTCCGGGAATCCCGGGTGGAAAATACGATGCATGCACCGAACCCTGGGATGGCTGCCTCGGGCGCAGTCCTGACGGAGAGCCGCTGTTCTGTGACCGGCAACCGATCCGGTTTGCGGCGCGCCTCCCCCGTCCAAACCGTGAACCTCTATGCGAAAATTGAGTCTTGCAAGCGCAATCCAGCTTCCGCCTGCTCGTGGTCCGACTGGGGGCCATGGGCGACATCCTTCATGCCCTGCCGGCGGTTACCGCGTTGCGCCAGTTGCATCCCTCGTGGACCATCGACTGGGTCGTCGAGCCGGGCTGGCAACCGCTGCTGACCGCGGTCAACGGCGCTCCCGCTGAACCCCTCAGCGCTGCCCAGCCGCTGGTCAACCGGGTGCATCTTGCGCCCGCCAAGGCCTGGGCCCGCCGGCCGCTTGGTTTCTCCACTTTCCATGAAATCGGCGCATTGCGCCGGGCCCTTATGGCTGCCGGTTACAACGCCGTGCTCGACTTTCAGGGCGCCGTCCGATCCGCGCTCATTGCCCGCGCCGCCGGTTCTTCCCGCATCGTCGGCGAAGAACACCCTCGCGAGACGCCGGCCAGGTGGTTTTTTTCAGAGCGCGTGGCCACGCGCGGCCGCCACGTCATCGAGCAGGACATCGAGCTCGCCGCCGCCGTGAGCGGCGACAACCTTTCTTTCCTCCCGCCGCTGCTGCCGCTGGATCCCGGCGCCGAGGCATGGTGCGACCGGCTGACTGCGCCGTTCGGCGGCCGGCCCGTGGTCCTGCTTAAACCCGGCGCCGGATGGGGAGCCAAACGCTGGCCCCTCGATCGCTACGCCACGGTCGCATCCGCTCTCAAGCGCCGCGGCTTCCAAGTCATGGTGAATGCGGGTCCCGGCGAGGAACCTCTTGCAGACTCGATTGCCAATGGATCCGAAGGCGCTGCCGTGCCGGTTCAGTGCTCGCTGGCTCAGCTGATCGCGCTCAATCGGCGCATCGCCCTGGCCATCGGTGGCGACACCGGACCGCTTCATCTGGCCTGCGCACTGGGCCGGCCGGTGGTTGGCATTTATGGGCCCACCGACCCCGCCCGCAACGGCCCCTATGGAACGCGCTTTCGCGTCCTGCGCAGCCCCTTCAGCCAGCGCGATCATTCCCGCCGCAGCCAGCCGGAGTCGGGCCTGCTTACCATCACTCCGGAAGCCGTGCTGAATGCCGTCAACGAGCTCCTGGAATCCGGCGATGCAAATCCGCAGGAGGCCGCCCCACGATGACGGACCTGATCAGCCGCTGGCAGCGCGTGGCCCGCCGCATCCGCGTTCCCCTCGGTTTTGCCACGGCCGCGCTCTTCCTCTTCGAGCTATGGCGCCGCCAGCCCAGAGCCGCCGCCATCGCATGGAGCCTTGTCCTCGTGCTTCCCGGTCTCTGGCTGCGCGCCTACGCCTCCGGTTACGTGAAGAAAAATCAGGAGCTGACCGTCACCGGACCTTATGCCCACGTCCGAAACCCTCTCTACCTTGGCTCCATTCTCATGGCCGCGGGTTTTGCCGTGGCGCTCGGTAGCTGGGCATTCGCCGCCGCCCTGGCCATCCTGTTTGTGGCCATCTATGTCCCCGTCATCGCTTCCGAAGAACGCTTCCTCCGCTCCGCGTTTTCCGGCTTCAGCGAATACTGCCGGCAGGTTCCCCGCCTGGTCCCCAGGCTTACTCCGGCGCGCATGTCCGCTGAAGACGAACGGGGCCGCTTTTTCCTCCGGTTGTACCTCAAGCACCGCGAGTACAATGCCTTACTAGGGGCATTCCTGCTATATCTCAGCCTGTTTTTTCTGCGGCCGGCTCTTTCCCTGATTGTTCGCGGGCGCCCGTGAGCACGATTCACGATGATTGCGTCAAACCTCAAAAGGAGTTCCTTCAGCCGGTGAAGAAGCGCACCCCTGCAGCCCTGATAGCCTGTGCCCTCTTCGCCGTGGCTTCGGCGCTGCCACAGCAGCCTCCGACCACCCTCGCCGCGCCGCGGCCGGGCTTCAGCTTCCCTCAAAAGCAGACCCTGACCTACTCCGTAGACTGGCGCGTCTTCCCCGCCGGAACCGCCGTCCTGCACTTTGAAGCCGACGGCGACCGTGAAAAAATCACCGCCACCGCTGAAACCAGCGGCGCCATCAATCTCCTGTTCCACGTCGGCGATCACTTCCAGTCCACCATCGACCGCACCCGCGGCTGCACTTACGAGTTTGACAAGCAAACCGTAGAGGGCCGGCGCCAGGTGAACTCAACCTTGCGCCTCGACTATGCCGCCTCCAAGTCGTACTGGGACGAAAAGAACCTGGTCACCGGCAAGACCCGGCACATCGAGGATCCGGTCCAGGGATGCGTTACGGATCTTCTCAGCGGCATCTACTACGCCGCCTCCCTGAACCTGGTGGTGGGGCAAAGCTTCGTCATCCCCCTCGCCGACGCGCTGCACACCGTGCCCGTAACCATGAAGGTGGAAGGCCGGGAAGTGATCAAGACACCTCTGGGCACTTTCAAGACCATTCGCGTACAGCCCACCGCCGCGGCCGGCGTGGTGAAAAACCGGGGCAACATCTGGATCTGGTACACCGACGACGAACACCACCTGCCGGTGCAGATGCGCGCTCGCCTGTTTTGGGGCACCATCACCTTCCGCCTCTCCGGCAACGAAAACCGGTAGCTCCGGCGAGCAACATACTCGCTTCACAATTGCGGGCGCGGACGGCCATTTATGCTGGCTGCATGCAGACGATGAAGCTTCCCCTCCTCTGTTCCGCCCTCGTTCTCGCGGCGGCTCTCATCCATTCCGCGGCCATTTGCGCGCAGGAGCCCGGAACATGGACCTTCGCCGTCTCGGGCGACAGCCGCAACTGCGGCGACTTCGTCATGCCCGCCATCGCCGCCAAGGTGAAAGCCGAGCACGATGCCTTCTACTGGCACCAGGGCGATTTCCGCTGGATCTCGCACGTGGACCAGGACCTGCTGGCGATGAATCCGGGGACGAAACTGAGCGTGGAGGAATACCGCAAAATCGCGTGGGACGATTTCCTGAAGCACCAGATGACCTCGTTCGGCTCCATGCCCGTTTTCCTCGGACGCGGCAACCACGAAACCGTTCCCCCCATGACTCGCGAGGGCTACATCGAAAAGTTCGCCTCGTTCCTCAACCGGCCGGAGATCGTGGCCCAGCGTAATGCCGACGGCGAATACGCCGCCCCCGTCGAACCCTGGTACCACTGGACCGAGCACGGGGTGGACTTCATCACCATGGATAACTCCGATAAGCAGGAATTCTCCGACGAGCAGTTGCACTGGCTGCGCCAGGTGCTCGACCACGACCTGAAGCCCGGCTCGGGAATCACCACCATCATCGCCGGTATGCACGAGGCGCTGCCCCACTCCACCGGCAGCGAGCACGCCATGGACGACTGGGACCGCGGCGAGCAGACCGGCGAACTGGTCTACACCTGGATGTACGACGCGCAGGCGGCAGGCAAGCACGTCTACCTTATTGCCAGCCATTCGCACTACTATTCGCCTGACGTGTACGACACCGCGTACTGGAAGCAGCACTCAAAGAGCGTGGTGCCCGGCATGATCATCGGCACCGCGGGCGCGCACCGCTACGCGCTCCCCAAGGACGCGAAGAAGGGCGCGAAAACCATGATTTATGGCTATGTCCAGGCAACGGTCCACTCCGACGGCGCGATCGACTTCACGCTCCACGAACTCACAGAACAGGACCTGGTGAATGCGAAGTGGCCCAACGCGCCGGAGGACGCCATCCACGAGTGCTTCATCCACAATGGCGACGAGAAATAGCTCGGGAGCCGAATTGCGTCACGCTTCGGTTTTGAAAAGGCGAGGCCGGGTACGGCTTTTCTGTTTCTGTTCCCTGTTCACTGATCACTGTCTCTTCAGCGTGCGATGAAAAACATCACCCAGCTCAGCACGATCGCCGAGCCCACGAACAGGGCGAAGCAGTAGATGCCATAACGCAGCATGCGGCGCGGCGTCTCGCGCATGGTGATGCCGAAGACCGTGGACGCGCACAGCGCGAAGATGAGCACGGCGGTGAAATGAGAGAAGGCCATCAGCCCCGCTTCCTCCCCGTGCGCAGATTGTGGGCGTCGATGGCCGACATCACGTTCAGCAGCCCCGCCACCACGATGAAGGCACGCCCGTAATCGGCGGTCGTCACCTTCACCTGATCCGCTCCCAGGCCCAGTGCGCGGCTCACAAAGTAGAGCAGCCCGTTGCCCAGGTCGCCTACCAGCCCCAACAGGTCCAGGATGTCGCCGGCGCTGGTATAGAGCTTGCCGTTCATGGCCAGCCCCAGGATGAACATGATGAGGATGGCCGCGGCCAGCAGCGCGCCCCGACCCCATTTGCGCAGCAGAAAATGTCCGGCGCCAGGCACCAGCCATCCCGCAATCAGCGGAAGATAGACAAAACCCTGGTCCTTCGCCGCGCCGCGCTCATCGGCGGCAACTCTGTTTGGAGGTGTGGCCATTCCTTTTTGACTATATCGCACCGGACCTGCGAGCTCCGGCAGATCGACCTCGGCAAGCTCGTGAGCCAATCACGAAAAGTTCTTCGGTCCCCGCCTTCTTGTTCCCTCGATCTCCGCCGCGGCGGATTCCCTCGTTCCCTGCTTTCAATTTCCCGTCGGAACAATCCCGGCATTCTCGACCATCAGCACAATCGTTCGCCGCGACGCGCGGGTGCGGTGCACCACAGTGCGCGGCACCACAAATCCCTGCCCCGGCGTCAGCTCCACCACACGATTTTCGAGATCGATCAGCAACTTGCCCGAAACCACGTAGAAGAACTCGTCCTCTTCATCGTGCTTATGCCAGTGGTACTCGCCCTCCAGCGCACCCATGCGCACCACCGAATCGTTGACCCGGCAAAGTGTCTGGTTGAACCATTTGAACTTGTCCGCATCGGGCACCGCGTTAACGTCCATCACCTCCAGCGGCTGGTACAGCAAGTTGAGTCGAGTCTCGTAGGGGAATGCAGGGTCAGGCATATTTTCTCCTCGTGTGCTAACCAGGAACGCTCTCAGCCGGTGCGGCGCCCGTGCAGTTTGTCCAGAGCCAACGGCGCCAGCAGAAGAACCACCGCGATCCCAAGCCGGAGAATGAGGTTCGGAATCACCTTCGCACCCAACGGCGTCACCACCACAATCGCCAGCGCCACCGAGATCAGCGGCGCGATGAACCCCATCATCATCCGCCAGTCCGGCATCGCCAGGTGTGAGGTCGTCTTCACGAGGCCAGCGCGCTCCAGCATCACAAACAGGTACAGGTCTTCGGCGGCCAGCTCGTCCAGCGCCTCGTCCCATTGCGCTTTGTGTCCGGCCTCCACGTCGCGGTCGTAGACGGCCTCGGCAAGCCGCGCAATCCGGCTCTCGTATTCCTCGGCGTCGTATCCGCCCTCGCGAGGCCGTTCTGTCGCCTTGGCGCTGGCTTCGGCCTCGCCAAGACCGAGCATCTCCTTCTCCACCGCATCCAGAGACGCGCCCTCGCGCTCCGCCTCCGCGGCAATCCGGTCCACCAGGAACTGCTTCGCCTCGGCCGCCGTCACGCTCATGCCGCCATCCTAAATTCTCACCAGCTCGCGCTGAATTTTGCCAGTAACCCACGCCTTGCCCGGCGCCGTCATCATGTCAATCTCGCTGCGCACGCCGAACTCAGGCAAATAAATCCCCGGCTCGACCGAGAAGCACGTGTTGGCCAGGATCAGGCGCTCGTCGTGCGTCTCCAGGTTGTCAAGGTGCGCGCCCGGCCCGTGAATCTCCACCGCAATGTTGTGCCCGGTCCGGTGCGTGAAGTACTCGCCGAACCCCGCCGCCTGGATCACCCCACGTGCCGCATCGTCGGCTTCGAAGCCGCGGATCGGCCTTCCCGCCGCAAACGCCTTCTCCACCACCGCAATCGCCGCATCCCGCGCATCCCGCACGGTCTCGAAGACCTTCTGCTCGCGCTCGCTCGCCTGGCGGCCCACCACGCCAGTCCACGTGATGTCGTAATACACGCTGTCCGGCTTATCCAGCTTGCCCCAGATGTCAATCAGCACAAAATCGCCCTGCCGGATCTGGACATGCTGCTCCCGCGTCGGCTCGTAGTGCTGGTCGCTGCAATGCTCGTTCACGCTCACGTTGGGCCCGTTCTCCCACACCAGCCCCGCGTTGCGCATGGCGGTCGAGAACCACTCCACCATGTCCCACTCCGTCACCGGTGTTCGCTTGCCCGATGCCGGCCGCAGCGCCCGCGCAATCTTCCGCCACGCCTCTTCCAGGATCTCGTCAATCGCCTTTTGCGCCACTGTGTGGCTGGCCTTCTGTTCCTCGCTCAACACCGCCTCAAACTGGCTCACCAGGTCGGCCGACGACACGATCTGCTTGCCCACCGAGCGCAGAAACTCCACCGTGCCCGCATCGGTCATGGAGACGTACATGATGGCGTTGTTGGGGGAGTACTGCATGGCGATGCGCCGCGCGCCCTTGAGCATCGCCTCCAGCCCTTCGGCCAGCTCCTGCCAGCTCGAGTACATTCCCTTCGACCCCGGCAGCTTATCCAGCCGCGCCTGCTCGATGCGGTGCACCAGCTTGCGCGGCTCGCCCTCGGCCGGCAAGTAGTAGTAATAGCGCCGCGTAATGTGCGCCTTCGGGTCAATTCCCAGAATCCGCTCGCCGATCGGGTCGCGGTGGTGGTGATCGTAAAACAGCCATCCGTCGGCGCCGGCTTCGCGCAGCGCCGCCTGCATCGCATCCACATTCATGCCGACATGATAACCGGCAGCGCTCAGCCCGCGCCTCTGCCCGCGGCTTAGGCTACCGCGATCGTCACCTTCCCCCGCGCGTGGCACGTCTCCACGTAGCGGATCGCCTCCGCCGTCTGCGCCAGCGCGTAGCTGCGATCCAGCACCGGTCTCAGCTTCCCCTCGGCCGCCCATGCGCCCAGCTTGGCCAGATCGTCTCCGTTCACCTTCGCCAGCACGCTGGTAAGCCTCTGGCTCACAAACGGCCTCGCCAACATCGGCGTGAGCATGCCCCACAGCAACTCCCACGACGACCGGTCCGGACCACCCCCGCCGCAGCCCACATACACTCCCCGCGCCCGCAGCACCTGCCGCAGATCCTTCAGCTTGCGGTTTCCCACCAGGTCGAAGATCACGTCGTAATGTTCCAGCGACCGGGTGAAGTCCTCCCGCGTGTAGTCGATGGTGTAGTCGGCGCCGATGGAGCCGACCAGCTCGACGTTTTGCGTGCTGCACACCCCGGTCACCTCCGCGCCCAGGATCTTTGCAATCTGCACCGCGAATGTCCCTACTCCCCCCGCAGCTCCGTTGATAAGCACCGCTTGTTCCGGTAGGACGCGTGCACGGTCGCGCAACCCCTGCAGCGCCGTAACGCCCGCAATCGGCAGCGTGGCCGCCTGCGCAAAACTCACGCCCTCCGGCTTGATCGCCAGTTGCGACTCCCTGGCGCAGGCGTATTCCGCAAACGCTCCCTTGGCCGTGCCGAAGACGGCATCGCCGGGCCGGAAGCGCGTGACTTTGGCGCCGACAGACTCCACCACGCCGGCCACATCCGCCCCCAGCCCAGGGAACTTGGGCCCGCCCACTCCCATGAAGAGGCGGGCAAACCCCGGCGTACCGCGCAGAAAGTGCCAGTCATAGGGGTTCACCGCCGCGGCATGCACCGCGATCCGCACTTCCTCATCGGCGGGAGCCCGCATGGCTATGTTTTCAAGAGTCAGCACGTCCGGCGTGCCGTAATGATGGTAGGTGATGGCTTGCATGGTTCGCCCTCCTCTGCGTGCGAGTCAAGGCTGACCGCTGTTGGAGAGCAGTATAGACCTAAAACACACTCCAAGCGGCTGCGTGGCAACCGCCCGGTTTCATCCCCTGAATTTGGGCTTGGTTACAGCGCCGCCAGCGCCGCGTTCTGATCAGGAAACAGCCCCGCGTACTTGGTAATCCCCACCATGGTGAACACCTTGATGAAATGCGCCGACAGCCCGTAAGCGTACACCTTCTGATCCGAGTTCGATGCCTCGATCAGCAGTTGGATTACCAGCGCAATGCCGCTGGAGTTGATGTAATCCACCTTGGTAAAGTCCAGCAGAATGATCTTGTTGGTGGCCTTGGGCAGCCCCTGGTATGTGCCCAGCACCGCGTCCTTCGAGGTGCTGGCAATATCGCCCTCGTAGCGGAGAACGGTCACCGGATGGCCGGCGGGGGAAGTGAGCTGGTCGACACGAGTTTTGGTTTCCGTCTGCACTTGTCTTTTCTCTCCGTTTTCAGGATTCTGTTATTCAGCCGGCGAATCCAGCCGGATCACCAGCCGCACGTAACTGCTCTTCCCGTTGCTGCCCGCCACCCACTCGGCTTCGTCCACCAGCGCCTGGATCAGGAACATTCCCATTCCGCGCGGGCCCTCCTCGCCGTGGATCTTCTTGTCGATGTCGGGCTTGGAGGGCATCGATTTCAAGCCTTTGCCATCGTCCAGCACCTTCACTTCAAGTGAGTCTTCGCCGGCCGAGAGCAAAACGCCCACCTGCAAGCCTTCATTCAGCCGGTTGCCGTGCTCAATGGCGTTGATGCACGCCTCCGCCACCGCTGTCTTCAGGTCCTCGATGCGGTCCTCGCGGAAGCCCATCAGCTTGGCCACGGAAGCGGCCGTGCTCATCGCCACCTTTTCGTAGCCAAGGCGCGAGGGTAAGCGCACCTCCACGCTGGTGGACTTGCGTGCGCTCATGCCGCCTGCCCCGCTTCGCGGCACAGGACCAGTGCTGTCATGTCGTCTCCTTGCGGGCCGCCTTCCATAAACGCTTCAATGGCTGTCCACAATGCATCGAGAATACCATCGGCTTGCCGCGACTCGCACCGGGAAAAATTGTCCATAAGCCGTTCCGGACCAAACTCTTCATCTCCCCGGAACGACTCCGTCAGACCGTCGGTATAGAACAGCAGCCGCGATCCCGCGGGGAACGGGCAGCGCTCCACCTCGTACTTCATCCCCGGCAACAACCCCAGCGGCGTTCCGCTCGACTCGAACTGGCACTGGCTGCCGTCCGGGTGCACAACGAACCCCGGATTGTGCCCGCAATTGACGACTTCCATCTCGCCTCTGTCCGGATAAAGCCGCAGAAAAATCGCCGTCACGTACCGCCGCCGCGCCTCTTCGCCCTCCTGCCAGTGGTGCTGATTCATCCGGCCGGCAAGCTCGTCCAGCGCCAACCCGGTCATCGCAATCGCGCGGAACGCCGAGCGGAAAATCATCGACATCATGGCCGAAGCCAACCCTTTGCCGGCCACATCCGCCACCGCCATCAGCAGGCTGCCGTCCGCCATCTCCACTATGTCCAGGTAGTCGCCGCCCACCTCATAGCACGTGGTCGACTTGAAGCCCACGGAGTAGCCGGAAACATTCGGCAACTCCTGCGGCAGCAGCGACCGCTGAATCTCACGGGCCGAGTCCAGGTCCTGCTGCACCCGCGCAAACTCCACATTCCGCTTATGGTTCCGGGCATTCTCCAGGGCCACGGCGGCCTGCAGCGCCAGCCCTTCCAGAAAATCCGCCTCGTAGAGCGTCAGTTCCCGCCCGTCCGGCGGCGCCACCTTCAGCTCCGCCATGGCGCGCCCGTCGCGGTCGTTCAGCGGGAATCCGGGCAGCGCCGCGGCGCCGTTTCCGTTCTCAGGAATCCCTTCGCCGTAGGCCAGCCCCGTCCCCGGAAACGCCGCTCCGGCCATCTCCAGTTCCCGCACCACGATGCGCAGCACGCTCTCCAGCACCTCGTCCTCACGAATGGTCGAATGGACGTGCCGAGAAGCCTCCAGCAGCGCCTGCAATCGCGCCACCTGCTGCTGCAAGTCGATGGTTCCGTTCGGGTCCGGGACCTGAATATCCGTTGCCATGGGAAGTTGTGACCCCTGTGGTCTTTCAATCTATCACGGCTCTGCCGCAAGCCGCAGCGCCCCGGCCAGCCCCAACCGGCGTAAATTGGCAAGAACGATCAAGCACCGATAAGGACTCCAGCCTAGAGTGATTTCCGGGAGCGCAAAATGCAGCCGCTCGTGGTCGAACCCATCCTCCTGATCCGCCCTCTTTTCCCGGTCGCCGCACCTCTGCCTGCCTTGGTCGCGAAAGGAACGGCAACGGCATGAAGACCTCAACGGAGCGGGACTACCGCGAACGCATCCTTCGGACGCTCGTTTATATCCAGGAGCATCTCGACGGCGCGCTCGAGCTCGACCGGGTGGCCGCGGCCGCCGCATTCTCGCCCTTCCACTTCCATCGCATCTTTACGGCCTTTGTCGGGGAATCGCTCGCGGAGTATGTGCGGAGGCTGCGCCTGGAGCGTGCGGCGCGCACCCTCAAACTGCACGAAGAGCCGATCACCCAGATCGCATTCTCAGCCGGATTCGAAACGCACGAATCGTTTACGAGGGCATTTACAGCCATGTTCGGAGTCTCGCCTTTCGCCTATCGTACGGCGCACCAGCCTGCGCCCGAGTCCCTTTCGGGGACGCACTTCAACGATGTCTCGGGCTATCATCAGCCCGATTGCGGAGAAATTCTAACACCTGAAATAAAAGAGCTCGCCCCCATGAAGCTGATCTTTCTGCGCCACGTCGGCCCCTACGATGAGGTGGGCCCGACGTGGGGCAGGCTGATGGAATGGGCGGGCCGGCGCGGACTGCACGGCCAAATGACTGCCATCGGCATTGTGCACGACGATCCCGGCGTCACCCCGGAAGACAAGATCCGCTACGACGCTGCCCTGGTGGTGACCCGGCCTGTGGAGCCTGAGGGCGATATCGGCGCTATGGAGATTCCCGGCGGCGCCTACGCGGTATTCACCCACAATGGGCCGTACCAGAACTTCAGCCGGACATACCAGCAGATCTACGGCGGCTGGCTGCCGAAGAGCGGCTACCAGCTTCGCGACACACCCGCGTTCGAGCAGTACATGAACTCGCCGCAAAACACCCGGCCCGAGGACCTGGTCACTTTGATCCACGTCCCGGTGAGCTCGTAGTCCGTATCTGTACCGCCGGATTCCAAACCGGCGGTAGCGGGGGCCTGCCGGCCCCCGCTTGGCTTTGCTCTTGCTTTTCTTTCTGTCATTCCCCGCCGCGGCGGGGAATCTGCTTTTCGTAGGCCCCTCGACCGTCGAATTTCTGTAGCGCCGACCTCCCGGTCGGCTGTAGCCGGGGCCTCCGGCCCCCCGCCCGTCCCCCGCATTCGCTCGCGTCTGAGGTCACGGTTTATCCTTCCTCCAAATGCCCAACACCCTCTCCGTCGCCATGATCGCCATGAACGAGGAGGCCAACCTCGCCCGTACCCTCGAAACCGTCAAGTGGGCGGACGAGATCATTGTGGTCGACTCGGGCTCTCGGGATCGCACCCTCGAAATCGCGCAATCCTACGGCGTCAAGACCAGCTATCACGCCTTCGGCGGCCACGGCGAGCAGAAGAATGTAGCTCTCGACCTGTGCATCAAGGATTGGATCCTGCTCCTCGACGCCGACGAGCCGCTCACGCCGGAGCTGCAGAAGGAGATCCAGACCCTGCTGGCCGGAGAGCCTAAATACACTGCCTACTGGATTCCGCGCCTCAACCTCATCCTCGGCCGATGGATGCGCCACGGCGGCTTCTATCCCGACCGCAAGCTGAGGCTGTTCAAGCGCGGGGCCGCACGGCTAAGTGAGGGCGTCGGCCCCCACTCCACGCCGCAGCACCATGGTCCCAAGGGCAAGCTCAAGGGCGACATGCTCCACTACGCCTACCCCGATCTTGTCGTTTATCTCGAACACATGAACCGCTACAGCGGCGAGATCGCCCAACTGCTGGTGGCCAAAGGCAAAATCAGCCGCTCGCTGCCCGCGTTCCTCTGGAACTGCGTTCTGAACCCCTGCGCCACCTTCATCTACAACTATTTCTTCCGGTTAGGCTTTCTTGACGGCCGCGAAGGCCTCCTGCTGCACCTGAACCACTCCGTCTACATCCACTGGAAGTTCACCAAGGCCTGGTGGACGGGCGAACGGAAGGAGCAGCGGCCTTCAGGCCGCTGAACAGACGCATTAAGTCCTAGACGGCTTTAGCCGCGGGCCCTCCACCTGACACTTTCTCCCCTCCAGATCGGTTCTCACGAAGCCTGTTTAGGCCCTGCGGGATGGTTTCAACGGGACGTGCACGCCATCCCGACGCCGCTCTAGCCCGCATTGGCAACAGCCATCTCAATCGCTTCAGCGGCGTATCTCGCAACCAGCAGCAGGGCCCGGTTCTCCGCCTTCAGGAACCCGGCTGTCACAGTTGTGTCGAGAAAATCGAGCAGGGGGTTCCAGTAGCCCAGCGTGTTGATGAGTATGCAGGGCTTGGTGTGGATGCGAAGCTGGGACCAGGTAACGATCTCCAGCATCTCGTCGAGCGTGCCGTATCCGCCGGGCAGGATGAGGAAGGCGTCGGCGAGCGCGACCATGCGGGCCTTGCGCCGGTGCATGGAAGGTACGGTTTCCAGGCGCGTGAGGCCGGTATGGGCGATTTCGCGGCCGGCCAGGACGCGGGGCAGAACGCCGATCACTTCTGCGCCGCCGGCCAGGGCAGCGTCAGCCAAAGCGCCCATCAAACCGACATTCGCCCCGCCATAAACCAGGCCCAGGCCCGCGGCGGCAATGGCCGCGCCCAGGGCGACAGCTTCCGCCCGGAACTCAGGATTGTTGCCGTCGGCCGAGCCGCAGTAAACGGCGACACGGCGGAGCTTGGGCGGGGCAGGCATGCTGGATTCAGGATAGCGGCTGGGGCGAGGCGTCGATGGTGATGAGGATCAGCCTGCGAGAAAGGCGGCAGGCGTAAGGACGGTGACGCCTTGGAAGGGATTGAGGGCGAGCAGGTCGGCGTCGCCGGTGAGAAGCAGATCGGCGCGTCCGTGGACGGCGAGCTCGAGGAACTTGTCGTCGCGGGGATCGCGGCAGGCACGGATGGGAGTGAGAATGGGGACTTTCTCAGAGATTTCGAATACTCTTCTCAGGAACATTTCGAGCGAATCAGGCTGAATGAACCGCCCAAATTTGGGGCGGTGCAGAACTTCGCGGAGTTCACGCCAGGTCTCAATCGACGTGAGCGGAGTCATGTCGCTGAAGACTTTCTCAACCACTTTTCCCGGCACTGAATGCGGACGAAGATAGCGACTGACATAGATGTTGGTGTCAACGACCACTCGCACACTCATGATTCATCGGCCAGCAGTTCCTCGAGTAACTCGTCGGTCATTCCCTGCGACTCTGCGTACCGGCCAGATTCTTCAGAGAGTGCAATGAGCTCCTTTATGCGTAGCTTTCGAAGGGTTTCAAACTCCTCTGGCGAGATGAGGACAGCCACGTCGCGGTCGTGGCGGCGGATGCGGACGGGTTCGCGCTGGGCCTGGTCAATGACGGCGGCGAAGTTCTGCTTGGCGTGGGTTGCGGAGACGACGGCCATAGCAAAAATTATAGGATTAAATTGTACAATTTGTCTATTTTGTACAAATTGTACAATTTTACCCCGCTCCGGAGCGGGCTAGAAAAAGGAATCAGAAGATCACGGCAACACTTTCACTCTTCTATAGTTACGCGCGCACCGCGCTCGCGGCGGACGCGCTGGAACAAAAGGATGATGGGTACGCAGACGAGGGAAAGATAGCCCATAAGCTTGAAGGCATCCACGTAGGCCATGAGCGAGGCCTGCTGGATGAGGTTACGGTAGACGGCGCCAAGCGCCATTGTGTAAGCGTTCGCGGGGTCGGCGCCGGCCGCTTGCAAATGACCCTGAAGGCTGGCGACAGCGCCGTTCAGCATGGGGTCGGTTGGGCTGAGCGATGCGCCAAGGTAGCTCTGGTGGACCTGGCTGCGCCGCTCCAGCAATGTGGTCGCGGTGGCAATACCCACGCTACCGCCTATGTTGCGGACAAGATTGTAGATACCGGCTGCGTTGCCGATCTCCTGACGCGCCAGCCGCCCCATCGCCAAAGTGGTGAGCGGGACGAAGACGAAGCCGCCTGCGAAGCCGTTGAGGATGTTGGGAATGACGATGTTGCCCATGCCGATGGTGAAATTGAGCCGCGCCAGCCAGAGCATGGACCCTCCGAAGAGGGCGAAGCCGAACATGAGCATCCAGCGGCCGTCCACGCGGTCGGCAATTGCCCCGGCCACCACCATGGAAGCCATGGAGCCGAGACCGCGCGGGCTCACCGCCATGCCGCTGTCGAAAGCGGAGTACCCGAGCAGGGTTTGCAGAAACAGCGGCAGCAGTGCGGTCGCCCCGTAGAGTACGAAACCATAGACACCGGTGACAAAGGTGCCGACGGAGAAATTGCGATTGAGCAGGATGTGGAGCTGGACGATGGGCTCGGCGGCGGAGAGCTCGCGGAAGATGAAGCAGGCAAAAGCGACGACCGAGACGCCGGCGGTCCAGCGGATCCAGGAGGCGGAGAACCAGTCGGCCTCCTGGCCCTTGTCAAGCACGAGTTGGAGGGTGCCGAGCCACAGGGCCATGCAGCCAAAGCCGAGCCCGTCAATGGCGCCGCTGAACTTGGTCCTGAGGTACGGCGGGTCCTCAATAAACATGGCGGTAAGCATTAAGGCGAGGATGCCGACGGGCAGGTTGATGTAGAAGATCCAGCGCCAGGAGTAGCTGTCGGTGATCCAGCCTCCGAGGGTGGGTCCGATGACCGGCGCGACCACGATTCCGGTTCCATAAACCGCCATGGCCTTGCCGTGCTGGGAGGGGGGAAAGCTTTCCAGCAGAATGGATTGCGCCAGGGGCTGCATCCCGCCGCCCCCCAGGCCCTGGAGGATGCGGGAGAGGATGAGCATGGGCATGCTCAAGGCGGCGCCGCAGAGCATGGAGGCGCCGGTGAACACCAGGATGGACACCATGAGCAGGCGCTTGCGGCCCATGCGGCGGGCTATCCAGCTGGTGGCCGGAAGCATGATGGCATTCGACACCAGGTAACTGGTGAGGACCCAGGTAGATTCGTCGGTGGAGGCGGAGAGGCTGCCGGCGATGTGGGGCAGGGCGACGTTGGCGACCGAGGAGTCCAGGACCACCATGAAAGTGGCGGTCATGACGGCGGCGGCGATGGCCCAGGGACTGGCTGCGGGCGTCCATTGAGCGGGAGCGACTGGCGTGGTCGAGACTGGCGCAGTCGACACTGGCCCGGGGACGGTGCTCACGCGGGCCGTCCGGGACGGCGCAAGATTGGGATAGGTGAGTGCATGGCCAACAATCAGTGTACGGTTGAAGGCTGTCCGCGCTCTGTGGTGCCGCACCGACGGTCCAGGGAGGCTGTCTGCGGGGATAAACGCCAGAGTCGCGCGCGTGCCCATTTAAACTGGACTAGATGAGCACATTGAAAGCGGTGCGCGGGACGCGGGATTTGCTGCCCTCCGAGACGGCGCTGTGGAACCGGATTGAGGAGACGGCGCGGCGCGTGTTTGCGCGGTACAACTTCGGCGAGATTCGCACGCCCGTGTTCGAAGACACGTCGCTGTTTGCGCGCAGCGTGGGCGAGGAGACGGACATTGTCTCGAAGGAGATGTACACGTGGGAGGACCGGGCGCGGGCTGCGAGCGAGAAGTCGCAGTCGCTGACGCTGCGGCCGGAGAACACGGCCGGCGTGGTGCGCGCGTACATCGAGCACAAGCTGGGCGAGACGGGGCAGTTGCAGAAGCTCTACTACATTGGGCCGCAGTTCCGGCGGGAGCGGCCGCAGAAGGGACGCTACCGGCAGTTCTCGCAGATTGGGGCGGAAGTGATTGGGCCGGCGAGCGCGGGCAGCGAAAGCCCGCTGCGCGACGCCGAAGTGCTGGAGATGCTGGCCACGCTGCTCGATGAGCTTGGCATTGGCGGCTGGACGCTGCATATCAATTCCGTGGGTTCGGCGGCGGACCGTGCGCGCTTTAACGAGGTACTTCGTGCCGCTTTACTCTCGGTTGTCTCGAAGATGTGCGGCGATTGCCAGCGGCGGGCGGTGACCAATCCGCTGCGGGTGCTGGACTGCAAAGTGCCGGAGGATCAGCCGTATATTGACGCGCTGCCGAAGATGGCGGATTCGCTGGACGAGGACTCGAAGGCGCACTTTGACGCGGTTATGGCGGCGCTGGATGCGGCGGGCGTGCCGTATACGCGCAATCACCGGCTGGTGCGGGGCCTGGATTACTACACGCGGACGACGTTCGAGTTTACGCATGGCGGCCTTGGGCGCGCAGAACGCGCTGCTGGGCGGCGGGCGCTACGACGGGCTGAGCGAGGCGATTGGAGGGCCGAAGGCGCCGGGGATCGGGTTCGCCATGGGCGAGGACCGGCTGGTGCTGACGCTGCAGGCGCAGGAAGAAGCCAAGACCGAGAAGGCCGACGCGTACATTGCGCCGCTGGGCGAGGCGATGAATGCGCCGGCGCTGAAGCTGGCGCGCGATCTGCGGCGCGCGGGGTTGAAAATCGAACTCGGCGATGGAAGTTTCCGCCTGAAGAAGAGCTTTGAGGCGGCGGATAAGACGGCCCGGCGGATCGTGATCCTGGGCGAAGACGAGCTGAAGTCCGGTATCCTGACGGTGAAGACCTTTGCAAGCGGGGAGCAGGCGAAGGTGCCGCGGACGGAGCTCAACGAGTTCTTAGTTCGTAGTTCTCAGTTCATAGTTTTCAGTCGTCAGTTTTCAGTTGTCAGTCACCGTTGCCGGCTCCAGCATCCGGGCTCGTGTCGTCACGATGCCGGCACGGTAGATTCTGTGTAAGGAAATTTATCGTGCTTGATTTTTTAGGAAGCCTGGAACGAACGCATATGTGCGGCACGCTGAGCGCCGCGGATGCAGGCCAACCGGTGGTGGTGATGGGCTGGGTGAACCGGCGGCGCGACCACGGCAACCTGATCTTCCTGGATCTGCGCGACCGCAGCGGAATTTGCCAGGTGGTGCTGGACAAGGAGCTGGTGCCGGAGGGCCACGCCAAGGGAGAGCAGGTGCGGCCGGAGTACGTGGTGGCCGCGGTGGGCAAGGTGCGGCTGCGCGCGCCGGATGCGATCAATCCGAAAATGCCCACCGGCGAAGTGGAGATTGAGGCCACCGAACTGCGGGTGCTGAACGACACGCGGCTGGCGCCATTTTCGCCGGCCGATGAGGCGATCCAGAACGAAGAGGTGCGGCTGAAGTATCGCTACGTGGACCTGCGGCGCGCCGAGATGCAACGCAATTTCCGGCTGCGGCACGAGATCACGCGGGCGATTCGCGAGAGCCTGAGCGCGCAGGGATTTCTTGAAGATAGAGACGCCGATTTTGTGCCAAGTCAACGCCCGAAGGAGCGCGCGATTTCCTGGTGCCGAGCCGCGTGCATGCGGGCGAATTCTACGCGCTGCCGCAGTCGCCGCAGATCTTCAAACAGATTCTGATGATCTCCGGGTTCGATCGCTATTTTCAGATCGCGCGGTGTTTCCGCGACGAAGATCTGAGGGCCGACCGGCAGCTTGAGTTCACACAGGTGGATCTCGAAATGAGCTTTCCGCGGCAGGAGCATGTCTTTGCCGTGGTGGAGAACTTTATGGAAGCGGCGTTCGCGGCGGCGGGAGTGACATTGCCGGTGCCGTTCCCCAAAATCTCGTATGACGAGGCGATGCGGCGGTTTGGCACGGACAAGCCGGACCTGCGCTTGCCGGGGCTGACCGACGTGCGCGCGGCGTTTACCGATGATGCGCTGGCGACCTCTGCAAATTGATCCGGCGCTGCCGGTGGTGGCGCTGCGCATTCCCAGGGTGGGTGAACTGAGCCGCAAGGAGCGCGAGGAGAATCATCCGCTCTTCGACAAGCAGAAGGGCGCGAAATTCATTGACGACTTCAAGCGTCTGCAAAAGGGTTTTCCCGAGGCAGCGGCGAATGTGCGGGAGATGGCGGGCGCGGCGGAAGAAGATTTTGTCATCATTGTCGCGGGCGATCCGGCGCACCCGGTAAAGGCCAGCGACACCAAGTTTGCGGGCCGGCTGAGCGAGCGCGAAATCAACGTGTACGCGGCCGCGGGCAACTTCAGGACGGAGCTGGCTAAGAAATATGCCGAGCGGCATGGCGCATTCGAAGTCACGGAGCAGTGCGTGGCGGCTGCCGAAACGCAGAGCGGCAAGATGGTGGATGGCGCTGCGGCGTTTCATCCCATGTGGATCGTCGATTTTCCGATGTTCGAGTACGACTTGGCGACGGCGAAGTGGGTGCCGGCGCACCATCCGTTTACCGCGCCGCACGAAGCGGACATGGAGAATCTGACCAGCGATCCGGCGAGCGTGCGCGCCAACTGCTACGACCTGGCCATGAACGGATTGGAACTGGGATCAGGCTCAATTCGAATTCATCGCAAGGACGTGCAGCAGGTGATCTTTCAGTCGTTGGGGATCAGCGATGAGGATGCGCGCAAGCGTTTCGGGTTTTTCCTGGATGCGCTGGAGTACGGCACGCCTCCGCACGGGGGAATCGCGCTGGGGGTCGACCGGATCGTGATGCTGCTGGCCGGGGCGGCGAATCTACGCGAGGTGATTGCGTTCCCCAAGACGGCGAAGGCGATCGACCTGATGGCGGATGCGCCGACGACGGTGACAGAGCAGCAGCTGCGCGAGCTGCACCTTAAGGTGATGACGAAAAACTAGCGGGCGGCTCCAATGCGGTCGGATGCCGGGGTGGCAGCGGCCGCCGGCGAGTCCTGCTTCCAGAAGAGGCGCGCCAGGTCGGGAACAAGAATGAGGATGGCTCCGGCGATCCAAAGACAATGACCGGCGAGCGGCGTGATTTTCTGCGACGAGAAAAACATCCAGCTGGCGATAAAACAGGGAAGCATGAGCACGCCGGCGATGAGCCGCGTGCGCACCAGGCGCGGCCAGATGGCCAGCATCAGAACTGCGAGAAAGAGGTAATTGGCCAGGCCGGCAACGACCACCAGAACGTCGTCAGTTGGAATATTCTGACCCAGGCTCTGCACCAGCGCTTTGGGCCCTGTGACGCTGGCGAACAGAGCGCAGGTCCATCCGGGAATGGGCTGCACCGCTGAACCGGACGCGGGCGGGCGGATGGCAGGCAGCGCGAAGCTGCCGGCGAAGACGATCAACGCGATAATGCGAACGAGCCAGGCTTTCATGGGCGTCTGCTACTCTTTTTCCGATTCTTCTTCGTCGCGATCGCCTTCAACCGAGATGCGCAAGGAACGCAGCCATTCGCAATCGTTCTGGCTAAATGGAACTCCGTCTTCGGTTTCTCCGCCAGCGGCGGCTTCGCCTTCCTTGGCGGCAATCTCGTTCAGGCCGATGGTGGCTTCAAGCATCAGGAGCACGTCGAAGCCGTGACGGCGGATGTCCTGGACCACGCCGGCGATCTGTTCGCTTTCAATAACCGATTCATGGATAGCCTCGCCCAGCTGCTGGATCAGTTCCTTGAGACGGGTTTTCAACGGATTACCTCCTGGGCGGCGGCAGGCGCCTTCGGACGCGGAAGTGCGGATTGAATTCCTTCTACCTTACTGCGGCAACGGACGAAGGGCAACCCGGCAAGGAACAGATGCGAATCGCGGCTTGAAACGCCCCACTGCTACCATGATAGACGGGATGAAACCGCAGACCGTTGGCCGGGTATTGGGCGTGGGGCTCCGCGTGGCGGGGCGCATGGCGGGCCAGCGCCTCTCCAGCCCGGAAAGCGGCCAAGCGCCGGCAAGTGCAGGCGTTGCTGGGGCAAAGGCAGACTCGCGTGCTCGCGGCCGGCAGGCAGGGGCATCCACGGCGCGCGTAGGCGGAGGAGTTGCACGGGGGCTGGGCGGATTCATCAAGCCCTTCCGGCGCGTGGGCGGAATCCTGTTTCTGGAAGTTGTGGGCGGAATCTTTCTACTCTTTGTTGTGGTGTTTGGCCTGGCCGCATGGCGAATGCGCAGCGATTACGTGCAGGGGCCGGATCACGCGAAATTCCTGGTTTCAGCGGGGATGGGGCTGCTCTTTCTTTATCTCGGGCTTAGTTCATTTTGGCGGGCCAACCGGCGGTAGGCTTTACTCCAGGCGCGACTTCAGGAAGCGTCAGTCCTGCGAAATGCATGAAACGCTGGAGCAATCGGAACCACGGAAGCCGAGTAGGAGCAGGCCGGCAGCGACGGCGCCAATAAGGAATCCAGTGAATCCGCCACCGGCGGCATTGTAACCGTGGTGCCAACGGAGTATGGCGAGCGAGCTGAGTTCGCGCGGAATCATGGGCACCTCCGTGTGCGCGGGGAACGCCGCACTGGTAAGAACACGGGCGAGCCCGAAAGGTTTTGGCGAGTCGGAGATAAAAATTTGAGTGGGGTCAGGCCCGCTTGCGGCCCGATCGCGCCAGATGCCACGCTCCCAGCGCGATGGCAATCAGGCCCAGGCCGTAGAGTGTCCACGGATCCTGGCGCGTGTGCGTGGTCCAGCCGCGAAAGATCGCAGCGATGCCTGCCGCCAGCAGCACGATCCCGCGAAATGAACCCATGCGCTCTTCCTCTGCCCCTTTTATGTAATGGTAAGCGGCTGGCGCGGCGTTTGACCGAGGGATATACGACTGCCTATCGTGAGGAAGGACAGGATTGCGTACGACGACTAGAGGAATGCCATGAGCACACAGGAAGCACCGGCCGCGACACCCTTGAAGAAGACCGCACTCAACGCCACCCACCGCGCGCTGAAAGCGAAGATGGTGGATTTCGGTGGATGGGATATGCCTGTCGAATATCCGGGCAATGGCGGGGGCCTGATCGCCGAGCACATGGCGGTGCGCACTGCAGTCGGGCTGTTTGATGTGAGCCACATGGGCGAGATCCAGTTTCGCGGGCCTGGCGCGCTGGCAGCGGTGCAGCACATCACTATGAACGACGCGTCGAAGCTGAAAGATGGCCAGGCGCACTACTCAGCGCTACTCACGCCCGCGGGCACGTTTGTGGATGACATCCTGGTGCATCGGCTGGGCGAGAACGACTATCTCCTGGTGGTGAACGCGGGCACCAAGGACAAGGACTACGCCTGGATACGTCAGCAAGTGGGCGCCAGGGCCGGCATTCACATCAGCGACTACTCGCAGTATTATTCGCAGCTCGCTATCCAGGGTCCCAGGGCGCTGGAGACGCTCCAGAAACTGACCAAGGTGGACTTGGCCGCGATCAAGAATTACTGGTTCACGTGGGGAACGGTGGCGGGCGTGCCCAACGTGCTCATTGCGCGCACGGGCTACTCCGGAGAAGATGGATTCGAGGTGTACATCCCCGCGGACGAAGCCACTAGCGTAAAGATGTGGGACGCGCTGATGGAAGCCGGCGCCGAATTCGGCATCCGGCCATGCGGGCTGGGCGCGCGCAACACCCTGCGGCTGGAGGCGGGCATGAGCCTCTACGGGCACGAAATCTCGGATGAGATCAACGTGCTGGAAGCGGGGCTCGATCATTGGCTCAAGCTCGACAAGGGCGAGTTTATCGGCCGCGATGCGCTGTTGGCAGTGAAGGAGTCGGGCGGCCCCAAGCGCCGCATCATCGGCCTGGAGATGGTCGATCGCGGGATTGCAAGGGATGGATATTCGGTCATGGATCTGGAATGCCGCGAGATCGGCGTGATCACCTCAGGCTCACCCGCGCCATTCCTCAAGACCAATATCGCCATGGCCCTGGTGCCCGCGGAAGTCGCGGCCAGCGGAGCGGATGTAATGGTCCAGTGCCGGGCAAATCCGGTGCGCGCCAGGCAGGTGCCGATCCCGTTCTACAAGCGAGCGAAGAAGTAGGCCTCACGCAAGGAGAGGTCCATTGGCAAACGCGACCTTTACATCGGATTCCGCGCCGCTCAGCGGCTCGGTTCTTGTGCTCATCCAATTCGACGTGTGCGAAGAGATGCGCCTTGACCAGTTGCAGCAGGCTGTGAACGCGCGCACCGTGCAGCAGCCGAAGATCAAGCACTCGGTGCCGGCTTACGTGCGCTATCAGCGTCCGCCGGTGGTGGGACCGTTGGAGCCGTTGGTGCTGGAAGGCGGCGAGCGGCTCGAGGGCGAGGTAAAGTATTACGACTACGGCGTGGCCAGCGTAGTCTACCAGCTCAACTTTTCCGGGAATTGGGACAGCTTGATCGATCTAGCCAGCCGCTGGGTGTGGGAGGTGGATTTTGCGGCCCGCGTGGAGCCGATTGTGCGGCAGAAGCTGGAGAAGGTTGGGGCGGCGCTGGTCAAGCCCTACCCGCGCTGGCTAAGCGAGGACTACTTCATCTTTCACATCCGCGCGGAAGAAGGCGGTCCTTCCGCCGCCGAGCTGACGCGGCAGCGCGAACTCGAGATTGCCCAGGTTGTGCGAGGCGACCGCATGCGCCTTTCCGAGGGCGAGCGCACCGAAGTGATGCAGTCGCGCATTTCGTATTACGAAAACGATCTGACCGTCATCGGTTGGAACGCGGCGCTCCTCTACGACAGCAACGCGGGAGCGGAGACCGCGATTCAGCTCCTCGAGTACGCCAATTCGCAGCTGCTTGAGTTTCGCCACTACGACGAGTTACTGACCGGGATTCTGGATGGAGTCTACGACCGGCTTGAGGAGCAGCGGACCGTGCTGGGGCAGTGGCGCATGGCGCGCGCCGCCCGCAGCCTGCACACAGTGCTGCTCGACGTGGCGGAGCTGACGGAGCGCGCCGACAACGCAGTAAAGTTTGTGAGCGACATGTTTGCGGCGCGCCTGTACCGGCTGGCGGCTGCCAAGGTGGGCGTTCCCGACTATCGAGACCTGGTGGAGCAGAAACTGAAGACCGCCGAAGAGCTGCACCAGTACATGGTGGAGCAATTCAATCAGGCGCGCGGTTTCTTTCTGGAAGTCGTGGTGGTGCTAATCCTGCTGATTGAGCTGGTCTTTCTTTTCCGGGGCATACCGTCCTGATTCCTGTCGCGCCTGCATGGCTTCCGCTTTCCTGCGGCCCCAGCCCCTTACCGGCATTACGGACAGTTGAACCAGATCACATCGGTGCGGAACGCCAGCGCCGGGACGCTGCCCGCGTACCTTTCCTTGAGCGCAAGGGATGGATCCGGAGCGGCGCGATACTCGCCGAGAACAGCACAGCCTGAGCGCAATTGCTCATCGGCCGCCTCGATATTGTGCACGAGCTCAATGGGTGCGGAACCGATTACCAGGACAACCTTGCCGTGCGGCTTTGGCCACTGGGACAGGTCTTGCGTAAAGAACACGTTGTAGCCGTGCGACCGATACACATGCTGCCCAAGGTATGCATCCGTGGCGGCCTGGCTGTCCTTCTCCAAGCCCAGCCGATAATTGAGGTAGAAGAAGAACGGGGAGTTATCGCTGAGGATGATGGCGCCGCTGCGCGCATCCGCGGCGACGGAGTTTGCAACCCTTTGCCATGGCTCGTACAGGTTGGTTGTGGAGTAATGACGCCCCGAAATAATCCCGGCCCAGCCCACCAGAACCAATACCACGCAGGAAGCGAGTGCAGGTTTGGCCCAGCGCTCGCCACCGCCGGCGATGGCCAGGGCCGTTGCCAGAAACAGCCACGGAAGCAGGAAGAGGACACGCTTCACATCCAGATGCCCGCTCAATGCGAGCAGGAGCATAGCCAGCGCCCAATACACGAGCCATCGGCGGCCCGCGCCGCCCCAGACGGAAACGAGCAGCACCGCAACAGCCAGAAAAGCGGGAATGCTCAGCGGCAGGTACCAGGGCGCGACGGCCGTTGAGGCAAAAGCGGAAAAGAGTGGATAGCCGACTGTCGCAATCCCGCTCTTCAAAGTCGGGTGGGAGGCCATTGACGTCACGTTCGCGGTCACCTCGAGTGCCGCCATCCTGAGCAGCGGGAGAAAGCTCAGCGCAACCACTCCGATGATTACGGTCAGAGAGCGGATACGTTGCGAAGCCAGCTCGCGGTGAAAGAGAAGAAGATCGGCAAGCAAAAGAAGAAGAACGGCGGCGCTGAAGTAATTGGTCCAGACGAAAAGAACGCTGACGATTCCGAAGGCAGTCCATGCCCCGCTTCCGCCTCTATCCAGAATCTTCAAATAGATCCAGGTGAGGAGCGCAATGAGAAACCAGGAAACCGCATACCAGCCCGTGATGCGGCCGTACTGAAACGAGAACGGCCATAGCAGGGCCAGGAGCAAACACGCCCAATAGGCGCTCATTCCTGCCGCCTTGCGGGTGGCCAACGCAAGAACGACAGCTCCGGCCAGATAAAAGAGGTTGGCGAAGACGCGGAGCATGGAGAACGAGTAGTTGGTTGCGATCAGCCACACATGCAGTGCGATATCAGAGAGCGGTGGATGCTCATGCTGGTCGCCTCCCAGCAGAAACAATTTCAACGTCGGCAAAACCGGATGACCCGCTAAGGTTACGATGGTGCTCTCATCGTCCAGAATGGTGAAATGGCTGTTACTGGCGATCATTGCCGCGGCGGCAGCGGCGAGCACGACGACGGTGAGGATTCGGGAGCGAACGGACACAAATCTAGAGTAGATCGCCTGAAAAGGCCTGCGTACAAAAATGGGAATTGGACAATTGTCGTAGTCCCAGGTTCGTTGGCGTCATTGCTCGAGACCAACGTCGCGATGGGGCTAGTGACGGTTTGTGCATACTTGTAATATGCGAGGGTCGCTATCGGGTGGGCGATTACCGCGTCATCTGCGAGATTCGCGACGAGGAACTGGTGATTCTGGCGGTATCGATCGGGCACAGGCGCGAGGTTTACCGGTAGCTCACTACCGCTGCTGCCGCTCGCGGCGGCTTTTTTTCGGCTTGGCGGGCGGCTTGGGCGGGCGCTTGCCGGTGAGACGAATGCCTTCCTCAACCAGCGAAAACTGAAGCCTGCGCTCCTGGTGCAGAATGCGGTCGAGGATGACCTGGACGCGGTCGCCGGCGCGGAAGCGGCGGCCATGTCGTTCGCCCGCGATCTCATGCGTGTTCTCGCGGAAGGTGTAGCGATCGTCGCGCAACGTGTCGATGGGGACGAGGCCTTCAACGAAGAGGTCGGTCAACTCGACGAAGAGGCCGTATTTGGTGGGGTTGAGGACGAGGGCGGCAAATTCCTCGCCCACGCGGTCCTGCATGAAGCGGACCTTCTTCCACTCCACCAGCTCGCGTTCGGCCTCGGCGGCGCGGCGCTCGGTGAGGCTGGTTTCCTCTCCGATCTGGGCGAGTTCGGATTCGGGGATGGGAGGTTCGATGAGGGACGGGCTTCCCTTCCCAGGTCTCAAAATCGAGACCGGGGCAGCCCGCTTGGAGATTTGGATTCCGGAAAGCGCTTCGTGGGGATGTGTCCAGGGCGAATCGAGTCTGCCCTTTGCGATTGCTGTCCGCGGCCGGAGACGCCGGCGCGCAAAATCGCCTTTGTGATGCGGTGAACGATGAGATCGGGATAGCGGCGGATGGGCGAGGTGAAATGGGTGTAGGTGGGCGCGGCGAGGGCGAAGTGGCCTTCGTTGATCTCGGAGTAGCGCGCCTGCTGCAAGCAGCGCAGCATTAAGTAGCTGAGGATGCGCTCTTCGGGCTTGCCTTCGATTTTCTTGGCCAGCCGCTGGTACATGCGCGGGGTAACGGCGATGTCTTCGGGCACCTCGACTTCACGCGCGCGGCGGCCGCTGCGCTGGGCTTCGCGGCGGTCGCCGCGGGTTTGGATGCGCTTTACCGGAAGCGCCCCGAGTCCGAGCGAATAGCCGAAGCTGGCGGCGAGCTCTTCAAATTGGACCACGCGGCGCGGTTCCGGCTTCTCGTGGATGCGGTAAAGCGAAGGGACGCCGAGGTCTTCAAGCCAGGTGGCGACGCACTCGTTGGCGGCGAGCATGAACTCCTCAATGAGGCGGTTGGCCCAGGTGCGCTCGGCGCGGGTGATGCCGCGCATCTGGCCGTTCTCGTCGAACTCGATCACCGGCTCGGGCAGGTCGAAGTCGATGCTGCCGCGCTCCTCGCGGCGCTGGTTCATGAGCATGGCGAGCTTCTGCATAAGTTCGAAGTCGGCGGTGAGTTCTGGATACTGCGCGCGTGTCTCCTCGTCGCCTTCCAGGATGAGATGGACCTTGGTATAGGTCATGCGCGCGGCCGAGGAGATGACGCCCTCGACAATCTCAAAGGACTGGAGATTGGCTTCGCTAGTCGAGCTTGCATGATGCAGCTCAGGACGAGGCGGTCTTCGCCGGGCCGCAGCGAACAGATGCCGGTCGAGAGCTCCTGCGGCAGCATGGGAATGGCGCGGTCGGGGAAGTAGACGCTGGTGCCGCGGAGGCGGGCTTCCAAATCGAGATCGGTGCCGGGACGAACGTATTCGGCCACGTCGGCGATGTGGACCTGGAGCTCGAAGGAGCCGTCGGGGTGCTGCTCGACGAGGACGGCGTCGTCGAAGTCGCGCGCGGTTTCGCCGTCGATGGTGACGATGGGCAGGCCGCGGAAATCGGCCCTGCGGGCGGCTTCGGCGGGATCGAGATGGGCGACCGCGACGGGCCTCCTCGAGGACACCCGGCGGAAAGATGCGCGGGAGCTGGTGCTTGCGGATCATCATCTCCACATCGACGCCGAAATCGTCGGGGTGGCCGAGGATCTCAATGACGCGGCCCATGGGAGGGCGCGTGGGGGTGGGCCAGGAGGTGATTTCGACGTCGACGATGAGGCCTTCCAGGTCGTCGTGGCCGAGTGCATGGGCGCGGGCTTCTTCGCCGAGGACGCGGTGCGGCGAGGCCTGTTCCGGCGCGGGCGGGATTTCATCGCCGGCGCGGATGAGGATGGGCTGGGTCATGCGCTCGTCAAAGGGGACGACGGTGTGGTGCGGTTGGCGATCGCCGCGAGAGTAATGAAAGGTGCCGACCACGGTGGGGTTGCGGCGGGTCAGGATGCGGGCAACGCGGCCGAGGCGCCGGTTCGCCGAGGCGAACGCGGGAGGCGCAAGCTCGACCAGGACCTGGTCGCCCTGCATGGCGCCGTTGATCTCGCCTGGGGGGATGAAGACATCGTCTTCCAACCCGCGCGCAGGAGCCGCGTCTTTGCTGGCTTGGCGGGGGTTGGGGCGGACAAAACCGTAGCCGTCGCGATGGAGGTCGAGGCGGCCGGCGATGAGATTGTCGCGGGAGTTTCCGCTGCCTGAGCTCCGATTGGGAATGGTCCAGACGCCGCGCTCGAGTTGCACAAGATCGCCGCGCGCGGTGATGCGGGCAAGCTGCTCAAGGAGCAGGCGGCGCTCGCGGCCGCCGCCCAGGCCCAGTTCGCGCACCAGCTGCTTGTAACCGGCTTTGGAACCGGCGGAGCGGGCGATGGCGGCGAGAAGAGAGCGATCGTCCATGGAACTTCAGGGTACAGGGAACACGGGTCACGGGTCATAAACGCAGCGACGAAGGGACCGAGAAAAAAGGACCTGGAATAGCCGGAACGGCGCGCGCTTCTGCCTGGCTGTAGGACAGGGGCCTCGAGTGCGGGCACGATGGGATGTTACGCGCGGCGCTGGCACGCACGCGACGGCTGTGCGAGAATCCAAGGCAACGATTCATTTGGGTTGCCGCCCGGGTTTTTGTTTTGCGGGCGTGCAAGCGGAAACCGCGGAAGGCGTTTGCTCGGGCGCGCGCGGCGCGGTTCCCACGACTGTTTCATTGGACCTGGCCTCGGAAAGGGACAACTCATGTGGAACAAGAGAGCGAATGCGGTGAGCGAAGCGGATGCGTCTTTATCTTCTGAGCCGGTGCGTCCGGCAGCGGCCGTGATGGCAGCCGAATCGATGCGGCCAAGGGCGGTTCCGGATCAGGGCACGATCGGCAAGGGTGTGGTGGTGAAGGGCGATGTGACGGGCTCTGACCCGCTCTTTGTCGACGGGAGGGTGGAGGGCATCATTAACATCCCGGGCGAACGGGTTACAGTGGGCAAGAACGGGACGGTGGTGGGCAAGACGGTTGGGAACGCGGCCTGCATCACTGCGCGGGAGATCGTAATCCTGGGCACGGTTACAGGCGACATTGCCGCGGGCGAGCGGGTGGACGTCCGGGCAGCCGGGTCGCTGACCGGCAATATCACCACGGTGCGAGTGAGCATCGAAGACGGGGCGTACTTCCGTGGCGGCATCGATATCCGGCGCGAGGATCCGAAGACCATTCCGGCCTCGATGCCAATTGAGGAGGTGCAGCCCGTGCTGCCGGCGCAGCCGGTTTAGCGTCTGCTGACACTTTTGTAACGGGGCGGCACAGCGGACGACTCGACCCAGCTGTGCGAGAATTGAGACAATGCAGTCTTGCTATTGTGGCCTTGAAATGTGGGCCGGTCGCATCAACCGCCGCAGGCGCGCGCCCAGCTTGTTTAAATAAAATGGCGACGGCCGCGGACGATCGACATTCGCCCTTCCGAGCACGAGAAACTCCCCCTGTGGAAAGGAAATGACTGAAGCCTATGTGGAAACCGAACCAACCCGAGACCTCCGTATCTAACCCCACCCCACCCGAGCCGGCGCGTCCGGCGCCGCCGTCCTCGGCGTTGGATTCGGCCAGCCGGGCCGGCGCAAGCGCAGCAGGCGATCAAGCCTCCATCAGCAAGGGCCTGTTCATCAAGGGCGAAATTTCCGGATCGGAATCGCTGTACATCGACGGCAAAGTGGAAGGCAGTATCCTGCTCAACGGCAACCGCGTGACGGTGGGCCGCAACGGCCACGTGGCGGCCAGCATCACCGCGCGCGAGGTGGTGGTTCTGGGCAAGGTGCGCGGCAATGTGACGGCCACGGATCGCGTGGATATCCGCGCCGAGGGCGCACTTACCGGCGACGTGGCGGCGGCGCGCATCAGCATTGAGGATGGCGCGTTCTTCAAGGGCAGCATCGATATCCGCAAGCCGGAATCGAAGCAGGGGGCGGGAACGCCCGCGGCAAGCGCCGCCGCAGAGACGCCAAAGCCGGTTCACGCGTAAGAAGAGTTTTACGTCGATAGAATGCAGCAGGCCTCGCCTTCGGGCGGGGTCTGTGCGTTTTTCGGCAAGAGTTGCCACTCTGCCAGGCCTTTCGATTTTCGCTTTTTCATCGCCAAATCAGTGACCTGCAAACGCATCAACATATCATGATGTCTTGATAATTGCATAAAAAAATGTATATGCACTCTCCCGTCTTATCATGATATGTTGATGCGATTTCTGCACCATTTTCGCGTCATCCCTGCCTGAGCCGGCGCATTGCGACGCGGGGCAGCGCGGAGCCCGTGCGCTCCAAAACGAGCTTGGCCGTCAGCAGCCAGAGAAGCGATCCGAGAAGCAGGATGACGAGATCGCGGGCGCGGCTTGTAGCGAGGTTGAGATGCAGGACTCGCGTGGCCAGATCGACCAGGAAAGTGAAGACAAACCAGACCGCAGCGCCGGCCGAGACGCCGGCGAGGAGGCAGCGGCCGATCTCTCGAAAGTCGAGACTGGCCAGCGAAACCATGCGTCTCTGGTGCAGGAGCGCGGCGAGCACGATGGTCTGCATGGCGATGCCGAGGTCGGAGGCGAAAGCAAGGCCCATGGCGCCGTGGGAGTGGTAAAGCGCTCCGTAAACGGGCCAGGACACGATGGTGACGATGGTGCCCGCAATCATGGGCAGAAGCGTGTTGCCGGCGGCGTAGAACGCTCGCGAGTAAATCGCCTGGGCGGACCAGAGAAACATGGAGAGGCAGAAGACGACGAAGTACGTGGCGCAGGTGCGCGCGTCGCCGGCGGAGAAGTGACCGCCGCGGTAGATGAGCGTAACCAGCGGGACGGCGAGGGCGATGAGGCCGGATGCGGCCAGCAGGCCAAGCGAGACGACGCGGGAGACGGAGTCAGCGACACCGGTGGCGAATTCGTATTTCTGGCCCTTGGCCCAGAGGCTGGCAAAAAAGGGCATGGTGGCCACGCCCGCTGCCTGCGCCAGAACGGCCATGGGCGCGGTGAAAAGGCGCTTGGCGTAGGTCATCAGCGCGATGGCGCCGCTGGTCGAGGAGGCGAAGTGGTTGATGATCCAGGTGTCGGCGGTGACCAGGGAAACGCCGATCATGAGCGGCAATGAGAGTTTGACCCACTCGCGCAACCCGGGGTCGTGCCAGTCGAGGATGGGCCGGTAGCGCGCACCGGCGCGGTGGGCAAAGAGAGCGTTGAGCAGGAAGGGTCCGACGATGGTTCCAGCCAGCGTGCCCCAGGCCAGCGAAGAGACTCCGAGGCGGTGCACAAGAAAGATGCCGCCGAAGATGGTGCCGAGGCTGTAAATGAGCGGGGTGACGGCCTGGATGGTGAACTGCTTACGCACCAGGAGCACGGCGCCATAGACGCCGCCGCCGAAAAAGAAGAGTTGCGCGGGAAGCAGGATGCGCGTCAGATGCACGCAGAGAGCGGCTTTGGGAGCATCAAAGCCGTTGAACCACCAGTGCACGAACCACGGGGCGACGGCCTCGGCGATAAGGATGGCCGCGCCGAGGACGAGAAACATGGTGTTGAGGATGACCGATAGCGAGCGCTGTCCGTCGGCTTCGCGGCCTTCACTCTGGTAGCGGGTAAGAATGGTGACAAAGGTGATGGAAGCCGCGCCGCCCACCAGGAAATAGGCGACCATGTCGGGGAGCTGGAACGCGGCGAGAAACGCATCCGCCTGCATGCCGCGCCCGAAGACCCACGCGATGTACATATTGCGCAGCATGCCGAAGATGCTGGACAAAGCCGTGGAGATCATGAGGATGACGGTGGCGGAGAAGGCAGAGTGCGCGTGAGTGGGCCGCAGGGCGCGGAACAGGCGGGACAGGCGCGAGGCTGGGGATGGGGTGGCCACTCATTGGAGATTCTAGTTCACAGTTCGCAGTTCACAGTTTGCGAAACGCGATTCACGGACCACAGGCCGTGAGTCGTGATCCGTGGCTCGTGGTCAGTAGGCTCGCGTATTCTGGTGCGCGGGGGTTTCAAGATGAGGCGATGGGTTGCGCTGGCGGTTTTGGCGGCGAGTGCGGGTGCGTTGGGACAGGCCATTCGCGGGCGAGACGGGATCACGCTGCCCGCGCCGCCGGCCGTCAACAAGATTCCGGTGACGGACGACTATTTCGGCACCAAGTTGACGGATAACTACCGCTGGCTGGAAGACGCGAACAGCCCCGAGACGCGCGAGTTCATCGAGCAGGAGAACGCCTACACCAATCAATATCTGCAGCAGGCAAAGATCCGGCCGCAGATCCAGGATGACCTGGACGCTCTCGAAAACGTTTCGCAGTGGTCGCTGCCTGTCGAGCGCAACGGGAGTTATTTCTTTCGCAAGCGCATTGCCGGCGAGGGGCAGATGTCTATCTATGTGCGCCACGGCTGGACCGGCAAGGACGAACGGCTTATCGATCCGGCGCAGCTGAGCCGCGACCCGAATATGTCGATCACGCTGGCCGATGTGTCGCGCGATGGCTCAATGATCGCGTACGGGGTGCGTTCCGGCGGCGCCGACGAGACGGCCATCCGCGTTTTCAAGGTGAAGACCGGCAAATCGCTCGAAGATGAGCTGCCGGCGGGACTTTACCGCAGCGTCAAATTTACTCCCGACGGGACCGGCATCTATTACTGCCGGCAAACGCGCAAGGGCACGCTGATGTACCTGCACCCCTTCGGCAAGCGCGTCGACCAGGACCAGCTGATCTTCGGCCGCGAATTTCGCGGCGAGGAACTGGGGCCCATTGACCTGTTCCAAGCCAGCATCACGGCGGACTGGCGTTACCTGGTCATCGCCATCAACCGGGGCGTGCCGGCCAAGCGTGTAGACATCGTATATCGCGACCTGGAGCACCCGGGACCGTTCAGCATTCTTACCTGGGACATCGACGCGCGCTTCTCGGCCATCTACGCGGCTGGGCAATGGTACGTAATGACGGACTACCACGCGCCCAACGGCTGCATCCTGCGCGCCGATCCTGGCGGCATCATGCCCGACGTGTGGGACAAGATCGTGCCCGAGGGCCCCGACGTGATCGAGAACTTTTCCATCGTCGGCAGCCGTCTTTACGTGCAGCGCCTCAAGGACGTGAAGTCCGAAATCACTGCCTACACGCTGGCCGGGAAGCCCGCGGGCACAATCGACTTCGACGTGATGGGCTCGGCATCCGGCGTGGTAGGAAAGCCGGGCGATCGCTACGGATTCCTGAGCTTCGAGTCGTTCATCCAGCCGCCTACTCTCTATCGCATCGACACGCAGACGAACAAGCGCGAGGTTTTCGCCCAGCCCAAGGTGCTGTTCGACACCAGCGAATTCCAACTGAAGCAGGTGTTCTTCAAGTCAAAAGACGGGACCCGCGTGCCCATGTTCATTGCCGGCAAGAAAGGATTGAAGCAGGACGGAACCGAGCGACTGCTGATGACCGGCTATGGCGGTTTCAACCTGAGCATGACCCCGCACTGGAATCCCGCGTGGGCGTGGTGGATGGCGCAGGGCGGCTGGTTTGCCGAGCCCAATATGCGCGGCGGCGGCGAATACGGCGAGAAGTGGCATGAAGCGGGAATGTTCGAAAAAAAGCAGAACGTATTCGACGACTGGTTTGCGGCGGCGCGCTTCCTGATCGAGAACAAGTACACCTCGCCGGAGCACTTTGCCCTCACCGGGCGGTCGAATGGCGGCCTGCTGATGGGCGCGTCGATGATCCAGCATCCGGAGCTGTTTTCAGCCATCGTGTGCGGGTTCCCGCTGCTGGATATGCTGCGCTATCAGAAGTTTGAGCAGGGGCCGCAGTGGACCACCGAGTACGGCTCGGCGGACAACGAGAAGCAGTTTTTTTATCTGCTGAAGTACTCGCCTTACCAGAACGTGAAGCCGGGCACGAAGTATCCGGCGATCCTGTTCTTTACCGGGGACAGCGACACGCGGGTAGATCCGCTGCACGCGCGCAAGATGACGGCGGCGATGCAGGCGGCGTCAATCAGCGGGCGGCCGATCCTGCTGCACTATGGGCTGAAAAACGGCCACTCGGAAGGCGTCAGCGTGGAACAGCAGGTGGAGGACGACGCGGATCAGCTCACGTTCCTGTGGACGGAGACGGGACCTGTGAACCATGCGCACAGCACGAGACCGTAGCGAGCGGCGGGGAAGATATTGCGGCGTGGCGGTTTCAGGGTTCTTCCCTGGCGGAATCACGCCTGGTCAGGGACGCATCGTGCAAGTCTGGCGACCGGAGTGATCGGCAGTGATGCGAAACGGGACAGAACAGAGGATTGATTAAGAGGAATCTGGATGCCTCCGTTACCAGGAGGCGCTGTTCCTGCGTAACCTCATGCAACAGCACGCAGAACCGATAACCACAATGCAGGAGAGAATCCTAAAAGGACTGGCGTCTGTCGTGGGGCCGTACGAGACCGGCGGGCGGAAGAGAGGTTCCGTGGCGACACTGAACTCGGCGATGCAGGCGAGCGAGGAGGCTTTCAGCGGGGAATTGGCCCGGTTGTGCGCACTCAACGCGGCAGGGATTTTGGACACGGAGCCGGAGCCGGCCTATGACGCCGTCACGCGCCTGGCGGCCGAACATTTTGGAGCGGACACGGTGGCGATCGGATTTGCCGACGAGACCCGTTACTGGGTGAAATCGCACTGGGGCAGTTCCATCCGCGAGCGCCCGCGGCGCTGTTCCATTTTCGACATCATGCTCAAGAGCGGCAAGCTGGTGGAGATTCCTGACCTGGTTGCGTGCGAAGAGTTCGAAGGCACCTGCGTTCCGGGCAAGACTCGCGAGTTCAGCTTCGGAGCAGCGGCGCCGGTGCGCATCGCCGACGGGCGCATCGTGGGCTCGCTGACGATTTTCAACGTGCATCCGCGGCCGCCGCTTACCGCGGAGCAAGTGAAGACTCTGGAGTCTATGGCGGACATGGTGAGCAACCTGGTTGAGCTGCGGCGCTTGCGGAAAACCATCACAAGGCAGCAGGCGCGGCGCAAGCGCAGCGAGGCCCCGAAGGCTCGCAACGGCGAATGGCCGCGCAGCACCGATCTGCATCGCGCGCTGGAACGGCAAGAATTCATTCTCTACTACCAGCCCGAAGTGGATCTGGCCACGCGCAGGATTGCGGGGCTCGAAGCGCTGATCCGCTGGCGCCATCCCGACCGCGGCCTGGTGCCCCCCATGGACTTCATCCCCGTAGCCGAAGAATCCGGCATGATTCTGCCCATCGGAGACTGGGGCCTTGCCGAAGCATGCCGGCAGATCCAGCTCTGGAAGAAGGAGGATCCGCGTCACGCCTCGCTAAGGGTTTGCGTCAACTTGTCGGCGCGGCAGTTTCTACGCGAAGGCCTGGCCGATCACGTGGAGTCGCTGCTCGAGCAATCGGGAACATCCAGCCGCCAACTCGGCCTGGAGATGACGGAATCGAGCCTCATCCCCAATGTCAACACCGCGCTGGAAGTGCTGGGCGGCCTGCACACGCTGGGTATTTCGCTGTCCATGGACGACTTCGGGACCGGCTACAGCTCGCTCAGCCACCTGCATTCGTTTCCCTTCGATGTGCTCAAGATCGATCGATCCTTTATCGGCCGCATGACCGAGAACGACCAGGCGCATCAGATTGTGCGCACGATTGTGGAGCTGGCGCGGGTGCTGGGGATGGACGTGGTGGCGGAAGGAATCGAAACGCGCGAGCAGTACCGGCTGCTTCGCCAGATGGGCTGCCGGTACGGGCAAGGCTTTCTTTTTGCCAAGCCGCTGCCGGCGTCGGACGTCAGCAAGCTGTTGCGGCTGCCGGGGCGCGTGCTGCCCGATCCGGAATGCATGCCCGTCGCTGCCGTGGCCTAGCCGCGCGTGTCCATTCAGAGCGCTCTCAATGACGCCCTCGGCCCTTAACCGACGGCTCCAATATGGCAATCGAAGCGGAAGGCTGCCTATTCCGACCGCAGCGCCTCGGCTGCATTGACGCGCGCCGCGCGCGCGGCCGGCACCGCGGATGCCGCCATCGCAGCACCCAAAATGACCAATGCCGCACCGGCAAAGGCAAGCGCCCCTGGCTGATCGATTGCGGCGATGGAGTGACTGATGGCGCGGGTTACTGCGAAGCCTATGGCCAGCCCCGCAGTGACTCCGATGCACGCCATAACCATGCCCTCATACAGAACGCCGGCGAGAATGTTGCGCGGCAGCGCGCCCAGCGCCATGCGGATGCCGAACTCGCGCGTGCGGCTGCTGACCGAAAATGCAAGCACGCCGGCAACGCCGACAATCGAGATGAGCAGTGCGACCGCGGCGAATCCGCCAAAGACAATGGCATTGAGGCGGTCGGGCGAGAGAACCTCCGCGCGCACATCGCCCAGCGTGGCCGCTTCTTCCACCGGCTGGTCGCTCGACATCTGGTGAATGGTCTGGGTAATCTCGGGCACCAGCGCATAAGCATCCTGCTTTGCCCGCACGAACATGCGCCCGCCGGCCCATTCCTGGTCGATGGGCTGGTAGATGGTCAGAGCCGGCTCGGGGATGATGTTCTCGTCATCGATATCCGGAACCACGGCGATGATGCGGCGCGGCGCGGGACTGATGCCGATGAACTTGATCACGCCATCCGTCCACCACATCTTGCGGTTTACCGCGTCCCGGCCTGGATAGAGCTGATTGGCCATGCTCTTGCTGATGATCACCACCCGCTCGCTGCCATCCTTGTCGCCGTCGTTGAAGTCGCGGCCCTCCAGGATGGGCATGCCCATGGTGCTGAAGAAACCCGGCCCAACGGAGCGGAACTGCGCCCGAAAATCCTGCCCGTCAGGCCGGTGCGCGCCCTCGGCGGCAAAGCTGAAGCTGATGCTCCTCTCGCGAGTGTCGCGCCAGGGAACGCTGAACCCCTGTGACACCTGCTCCACTCCCGGCAGCGCGGCCACGCGGCGCTGGACGTCATGGTAGAACTCGGTGATTTGCTGCGGAGTCTTGCCATAAGACATAAGCGGGAGGTTGATGGCGAGCACACGTCCGGAGTCGAACGGGGGCCGTTTCTGCTCCAGCGTGAACAGCGTCTTCATCAGCACGCAGGCGCCGGTCAGCAACAGGAACGACGCGGTGATCTGGGCAACGGCAAACATGCGCAGGCGGCGGGTGCCCGAGCCGGCCACGCGCGTGCCGCGGCCGTTGAGCCCGCCTTGCGTTGCGGTGGGCGATGGCAGCCGCGGAATATAAGCGAGGAAGACGGCGGCAACCAGCGCCAGCGCCACGCCGAACCACACCAGGCTGAAGTCGAGCTGCAGGCCCTGTGCGCGAACGGAGAAGCGCGCCGCGTAGCGGCCCAGCACCGCAACCATGGGAATGGCGAGCAGGATCGCGGCCAGAGCGCCGCTTGCGCAGAGCACCAGGCTTTCCGCCAGCAGCGAGCGCCGCAGCGCCCGCGTGCTCGCGCCCAGCGCCGAGCGCGTTGCCAGTTCGGACTCGCGCCGCACCGTGCGCGCCAGCACCAGGTTGGCCACGTTGGAGCTGGCAATGACAAACAGCAGCCCCGAGGCGGCAAAGAGCAGCCAAAGGACGGTTTTGGCGCTGGAGTTGATCTGGTCGTGCATGCGGGTTACGGCAATCTGGAAGTGGTCCTCGGGCTTGTACACCTCCGGATGCGCAGCTTTCATGGCGCCGTAAACGGTGTTCAGCTCGGAGCGCGCGGCTTCAAGCGTCGCGCCCGGCGCCAGTCGCGCAAACACCTCCGTCATGCGGTGCTCGCGGCCCTGCACCATGGTGGCCGACAAATGATGCGGGCTGGTGACGACGTTGGCAATGATCTCAGTGGCGACCGGATAGGGCACCGTGGGCTCCAGCACGCCAATCACGGTGGCGCCGCGCGCCCCGCTGTAGGTTTCCAGGCGCACCTGCTTCCCAATTACGCTCGGATCGGAGTGAAGCTGGTTCCGCCAGAACCCGTAGGTAAGCATGATGGCGCCGGAAGCGTTGGGCCCGTCGTCCTTCGGTCCCAGCAGCCGGCCCAACACCGGATGCAGCCCCATCACTTCGAAGTAATTCCCGTCTACTACGCCGCCGGGAATCGAGCGCGGCGTTCCCAGGCCGACAATCGTGAAGTCGATCTCTGAGAAGGTGCCCAGCTTGGCGATGGTCTTCAGATTCGCGCCGATATCGGCAATCTCCGGAATGGAAAACGTGGCGTTCTCCTGCCCGATGCCCGGCGCGCTCTGGCGCAGGTAAAGCAGGCGGCTCTCGTCGCGGTTGTTCAGCGGCCGCAGCAGCACCGCGCGCACCACGCTGAAGATGGCTGCGTTGGCGCCAATGCCCAGCGCCAACGTGAGCGCCACAGTGAACCAGAGCGTGGGAACGCGGGCGAGTGAGCGAACGGCAATCTTCAAATCATGAAGGAAAAGCATCTCAACCTCCGCGGGGAACTTGGGATTGTGCGGCCTGCTGCCTGAATTCCCAGCTTGCCACAACAATTGGTCGTTTGGCACCAAGCCAAATCGACAATCCGGCAAATTTTTTAAAAGAAATCGCGCCGGCTCGCCGATCCTCTGCCCAGGCAGGCGCACTAGCTTGACAGATACGTTGATATCAACTAATCTGGCCTCGTGTCAAGTCCCGAATTGTGCCCTTACGAAACCACGCTCCTCGTTCGGGACTCCTGTTTGTGCCTGCACGTGCAGCGCGCAGCCCGCGCCCTGGCGCGCCGCTTTGACGAGGCGCTGCGCCCCTTCGGCCTCACCAACGGCCAATTCTCGCTATTGATGTCGCTCAATCGTCCTGATCCGCCGCCGATGGGGCCGGTTGCCAACCTGCTGGCCATGGATCGCACGACCCTGACGGCGGCTTTGAAGCCGCTCCAGCGCCGCGGGCTGGTGGAGATCTCGCCCGATCCCTCCGACGGCCGCAGCCGCATCCTCAAGCTCACCCGCGAAGGCCGCAGACTGCTGGCTCGCGCAGTTCCCGTGTGGCAAACGGCCCACGCCGAGGTGGAGCGGCAGATTCCCGCAGGCGCACCGGACGAGTTGCGGCGCACTCTCAGCGCGCTCAGCTGAACCCGGCAGGCTCTGCGCCGTTGCCAAAATGGGAAGACGTTCCAAAACGGGACCAAGGCTCCGTGATTCATCGGAACTCCCTCAAGCTCCCGCTTTCGTCTCAGTATGCTCTACAGCATGGGATCGGCAGCCCCAGCAGCGCCGCATCGAGCCTCGAGTTCCTTCGCGGGACTTCTTGAGGAGTATGCCGTGCCCCAGCAGAAGTTCCCGCCGGCGCGCGATCTCGACGGCCTGGACGACGACGTTGTGGCGTTGAGTTACGAACATGCTCTGAAGACCCACGCGCGATACAGCCGCGAGCCTGAATCTGTTCCGCAACCAGATCCCGCAACCAACGTCGCCAAGTCAACGCGGTCGATTCCGCGCGAAGAGCCGCAGGCCCTCCCCCGCACTCTCGCGCCCGCTGAACCGGCCCCCTCGTTCCGCAAGTGTGCAAGCGTCACCGTACGCCTGACCGCAGAAGAAAATGACCGGATGAGAATCCGCGCGGCCGAGGCCGACCTTACCATCTCCGCCTATCTGCGCTCGTGCGCGTTTGAGATGGAGAACCTGCGCGCCCAGGTCAAGGAAGCCTTGGCGCGGATGCGCGCGGCCGAGAAGCAGCCTCCTGCCCGGCATCGCTTTTGGCTTCTCCGCTTCCTGCCCCGTCTCCGGAACCGGCAGCAGCTTCCGCTGGCCTAGGTCTCGAACGGAGCATAATTCATCCCTGAGATTCGTACCGCCCGTGAGAGTGGTCGGGGCGGCGCAAGCGCCGCCCCGACATAGAAGCATTTGTTGCTCAGACCTCGGAGTTTGCCGGCTCGGTCACATCTTCAGCCAAAGCGTCCTCATAGGCTCGCTCGCCGAACTCAAAGCTATCCAGCCCGGACTGCTCCTCCGACTGCGTCACCTTTACCGGCTGTGAACAGGTCAATGACCTTCAACATGCCGAAGGTAAAGCCAAACGCCCACACCGAGGAGAAGACTGTGGCCGCCAATTGCTTGAAGAAGAAAACGTGATTGCCCGAACAGCAGACCATTGGTCCCGGCGGGATTGAAGCCCTTGTCGGCGAAGACTCCCAGCAAGACGATGCCGAGAAATCCGCCCACCCCGTGCACACCCCAAACGTCCAGCGCGTCGTCCCAATGCAGTTTGTTCTTCATGGCCACTGCGTAATAGCAAACCACTCCCGAGACGATACCGATGATCACCGCCGTGGTAGGCGATACGTATCCGGCCGCCGGGGTAATGGTAGCCAGACCCGCCACCGCGCCCGTCAGCAAGCCCAGGAAGGTGGGCTTCTTTTCGCTGAACCAGGCCACGATCAGCCAGGTAACGGCGGCAAAGGAAGCGGCCACATCGGTGTTCAGAAAAGCCGTTGCGGTTACCGCATCCACACGAAACTCGCTGCCGGAGTTGAAACCGTACCAGCCAAACCAGAGCAACCCTGTGCCCAGCGCAACCAGGGGAATACTGTGCGGTCCGCGATCCAACACCCGCCGCCGGCCTACGTAGAGCACGCTGGCCAGAGCCGCCATGCCGGCAATGTTGTGCACCACGATTCCGCCGGCGAAATCCAGCACCCCCCACCTTTGCAGGAAGCCCCCGCCCCAGAGCATATGCACGAACGGGAAATAGACAAAGGTGAGCCATCCGGTGAGGAACAACATGTAGGCTTTGAAGGTCACCCGGTTGGTGAACGCTCCGGAGATCAGCGCCGGGGTGATGATGGCGAACATCATCTGGTAAGCGACAAACACAAACAACGGAATGGTGTCGTTCGACGGCGACGGGGTGCTGAGCGTGATGTTGCGCAGGAACGCGTAATGCAGATCGCCAATCACGCCGTGCCAGTCGCCGCTGAAGCAGAGCGAGTAACCGTATGCGTACCAGATCACCGTGGTCCAGCCCATGGAAACAAAGCTCTGGATCATGATGGCCAGCACATTCTTGCGGCCGACAAGGCCGCCATAGAAGAAAGCCAGACCGGGGGTCATCAGCATCACCAGGCTGGTGCACAACAACATGAACCCCGTATTTCCTGTGTCAAGATGCAGCATTCAGAATTCCTTTCGCTACGCCGCATATCGATGGCTTGCGTAGGTGGGCCGGGAAGCCGGACTGGGGGCTCAAAAGAATCTGCTGCTCCCGCAAATGCTTCTTCGGGCCGAGGGAGACTATTCCTCCCCGACAGCAACGCGGTCTGTGCCCTGCCTCACACGTGGCTGGGAAACCTGGACACCCGCAGTAGAAACGAAGCACGACAATCTTGGCTGAAACGGGATACAAGGGCGGCGCGACGACGCCGTCTTTCCAGCGGGGACAGACCGTGGCAAAAATACCATATTGCGGTATCAGCTGCGCCTCAGCAACCCTGACTTTGTCACTCCGCTTCCAGCACCAGGCACTTCAGGTACTCGGTCTCCGGAATGTTGAGAATCACCGGGTGGTCGGGAGCGGCGCCGCGCCGCTCCAGCAGGCGCACGCGGCGGTGCGCGTCGGCTGCAGCCGCGGCCACCACGCCCTCAAGGTCGGCCAGCGCCACGTGGTGCGAGCAGGAACAGGTGACCAGCAGTCCGCCGGGGCGCAGCATCTTCAGCGCGCGCAGGTTCAGCTCTTTGTAGCCGCGCAGCGCGCCCTCCACTGCGCGCTTCGATTTGGCGAAGGCCGGAGGATCGAGCACGATGGCGTCGAACTTTTCGTGCGCATCGGACCAGTCGCGCAGCAGGGCGAACGCATCGGCCTCAATCCAATCCACCTCAGCACGCAGGCGCTCACGATTCGCAGCAAGATTCGCTTCCGCCACCTCCAGCGACGCGCGCGAGGCGTCGATTCCCGTTACCCGCCGGCAGATCCTGGCCAGGTGCAGCGCGAATCCGCCCTGGTAGGTGCACACGTCGAGGGCACGGCTGGTAGCATTCAGCCTCCGCGCCCACTCCGCCGCCGCCACGTAGTTCATGCGCTGATCAAGAAACGCGCCGGTTTTCTGGCCGGAGTTGGCGTCGTACTGAAAGTCGAGTCCATTCAGCCGAAATACAGTGCGGGTAATCGGCGCCTTGCGTGGGTCAGCCCAAAGTGGCGCCAGATCGGGTGCGGAAAGCCCTTCCAGCTCACGCATGCGCGGATCGGGCCGTTCCAGAATGGATTCAGGTGCAAGCTCCTCGCGCAGCACGCGCACACATGCCTGCCGCACCTCGGCGGAGTCGAGCCCGCGCACCAGGAGCTGGAGGATGACGAGGTCGCCGTACTTGTCGATTACCAGGCCGGGCAGCTCGTCGGCCTCGCTGAAGCAAAGCCGGCATGCATCGGTATCCTCGTTTAGCATTGGCCTCCGCCGGGCGATGGCGGCTCGCAGGCGGCAATCCAGGAGGTTGAGCCACTCGGCGGGGCCGATTGCCTCGCGGGCAACCAGACGCAGCGCGATCTGCGAGCCGGGGCTCGAAAGCGCGGTGCCGAGCAGCAACCCGCGATAGTCGGCTACCGGCACCAGTGCGGGCGAGTCGCCGTCCGCGTGGGGCATCGACTCCACGTCAGAGGCGTACACCCATACGTGGCCGTTGCGGAGCCGATCCGCGGCGCGGCGGCTGATGCGCGCGCCGGCAGTATTCTCAGTTAGCGTTGCGCCCGGCGGGGCGGCTTGAATATCGTTCCCGCTCGCTGAGGTTGGCGCCGCAGCCTTGGCGGCCTTCGGCGCCTTCCGGTTTTTTCGTTGTGGTTCACTCGGCCTGTTCATCTGCTCCTCCGCGAGCAAGCCCGCCAGAGCAGATCATACCGCCGGAATTGTCATTTGACCTGCATGGTCTCCACGTAGCGAGTCAGGTTGCCCACCCTGAGCGCCGTATCCTGTGACTGGGCGGGTTCAATCCTATCAAAGAGATGCCCCCAGATTGGCATGGCCGCTGAACCGTGCGCCGCCACGGAAGTACCAAACTGAAGCACGGACGCGATGTGCGACTCGGGGTATTTGCCGTGATTCATCCGGGCAAGCTGGGTCAGATCTACCGGCTGTGTCTTCATGGCGATGGCGGCGGGCCCGTTGCCGCGTCCGTCCGCGCCGTGGCAGGGCGCGCAGTAGCTCTGGTACATCGTTTTCCCGTCGGTCGGATTGGTACGATTGACCGGGATCACGATTCTTCCGTTGTTGGGGGAGGCATAGGCCATGGCGAATACGAAACTCGCGGCCAGGGCCATGATATAAAGGCGTTTCAACATAAGCTCCTCGGTTCCGGATCCTGGGGCCTATCAATGAAAAGCTCCAGTCCGAAGGAGACTTTACGCCTCCGCAACAGACCTCCTGCTGTGACGCTCGCCACACGCAAGTGATCCGGCCAACACCGACGAACCACTCCTGCAACCGCTAGTATTTTGGGGCATATACCGCACCACTCCTCGATACTGGAGTGCTCGCCTGTTTGGTCGCTTCAAAGCGCCATCACGAGTTGCCGCGCTACCGCGGTTCCACGCGTAGCAGCAGCCCGCTGCGGGGAGCGCGGCGGCCGCCCTATCAATCTCCTTGCGGTAATGCAGCAGCATAGCGCGGGCTTCCGTAGATCTCCCAGTGCTTGAGCGCGAGGGGACAGAGTCAGGCCGCCTGGGAGTTAGATGCTACCAGGCGGCCGGACAGGGCAAAGGAGAGGGAACGTGCAATAGCGAGACGAGCGCGTGATTTGCGGCCGGTCTAAACCGGAGAGCCTTTCTCAGTGGGGAGGCGGTCGGTCGGGGTCACTTTGCTGTGGCGCTTGGAATCCACCTGCAACGTAACGGTCTGCTGCTTGCGCTCGCGCAGGATGATTACCGGCACAGCCCTGCCCTGGTTGGCACGGAGCGCGCGGTCCCAGTCGGCAGTGGTGGCAATCGGATCGGTGTTCACCTTGAGAATAATGTCGAAGGGCTTGAGCCCCGCGGCCGATGCGGCACTCCTGCGCGAGACCTCCTTGACCATAATGCCGGAGGCGATGCCGATGTAATCGGCCATCTGCGAGGTCAACGGCTCAACCAGCGCGCCAACATTCAGGCTGGAGGAGAAAAACGGCAGATGCCATGAAGGAGGCGCGTCGCCTCCACCCGATAAGATCCCCATTCCAGAGGGCGGCGGAGGAACAAGGTCGTCGCTGTCAATCTTCCGCCAGACTTCCTCGTCCATCGTCTTGCGGTCCACCAGTTGCAGGTTGAAAGTCTGTTGCGTCCCATCGCGAAGGATCACCAGCGCGACCTTGCGCCCGGCGGGAAACTGCTTGAGAATGCGGCCGAACTGTTCCGATCCCTCGATCTTTTGCCCATTTACCTGAAGGATTACATCGTTGATGTGCAGCACCGGGCCTGCCGGCGCGTCATGATCGATAAGCGTGACCAGAACCCCGTTGCGGTCCCTCAGGCGGAGTTTCTGCATCGAGTCGCTATCGATGTCGGAAACTCCAACGCCGAGGTATCCCTGGGCATGGGATAGCAGCGGATTCAGTTCTCTCAGGATATGGGTGATGCCGCTTTGCGCAGGCGTACCGGGCGGACTGGCAATAAAAGCGGCTGCGGTCAGCAGCGCTGCTACGAGAGTTGGCCTCAAAAGGGACTTCATTTTGTTCCTCTCCGAACTTCTTTAAGCCGGCACCCGCTCTGCGGCAGGTTGGCCGGTTTGGCTCCAAACGGATTGTGCCACGGTTTTCTGTGGCGTATCCGAATTTTTTGCGGGGCGGCAGCACCCAATTCAACTCGTGCATTCCGGGCTGCCATTTCCCCTTTTGCTACTGAATCTCCCCCACCTGGTTGAGGACCTGCCGGGAGACGAGGCGGATCCTGGGGTTGCGGTCGCTGCTGGCGACCGATCGCAAAACCTGGCGCACGCTGGTGTCAGCCTCCACCGGCTCCAGGATGTTGATGGCCTCGGTCCGGATGCGCGGATCCGAATCGTTCAGCAGGGCTTCCAGAACGGCGTCGCGAACCTGCAAATCCTGCGCAACGTAGGGCTGCAGGCCTTCGAGCGCCTTCTGGCGCACGCCGGCATCGCGGTCGTAGCGCAAGGCCACCATGAGCGCGTCGCGGATGCCCGCGCCCTGGCATCCATGTCCGGCGCGGCACTCGGCCGCCAGCAGGCCCACGGAGTCGTCCCGGACCCCGGCGCTGCCCGCGCTCTCAATGGCCACCATGAGCAACTGGCGGATCGCGGGGTCATCCAGCGAGCCGCGTACCGCCTGCGGCACCAGTTGGTTATAGTGCACTTCAACAAATTCCGAATTGGGCTGGCGCACGATGGAGGAAACATTGGCGATTTGCGCCCCAGCCGCTGTATCCGGGAAAACCACGTTGTGCGGTTGCGCGTCCGCTGTCCGGACCTGGGGCGCCCTGACAGCGCGCGCCTGCGCAACGTGATATCCGCCGAGCGACCCAGCTCCGACGCCCACCAGAAGCAGGAGGCAGGCGGCAACCGGTGCGGCCTGCAGGCTGGCGGCGTTGTTGCGCAGTCTCTCCACCATCCGTTCCAGCCAGCGCTTCGGCGGCAGCGCATCCAAGGCTTCTTCCAGGCGGATACGTGAGCGCGCCACCAGGTTCGCATCGGGATCCTGCACCGGGAAGGTGCCTGCCAGCAGCTTCAGCGCCTGGACCTGGTCGCGCTCATGCGCGCATTCCTGGCAGGCGGCCAGGTGTCTCTCGAGTTCGTGAGCGGCATCGTCGGGCAGTTCGCCATACGCTCCCATCACGATGCTCTCGTGTGCCAATTCGCAGTTCATGTCAACGTCCTCACAGCCTCAAAAATACTTCCATCCTGCATGGTTACCGCAGGCCCGCCAGTTGTGCCCGTAACTTCTTGGTCGCTCTGAAAAGCGTATTCTTGGCGGTTTCTTCCGTAGTGCTCAGCATTTCTCCGATGGTTCTCAGGCGGAGACCCTGGTAGTGTTTCAGCTCAAAAACCATGCGCTCGCGCGGCGTCAGCTTTCCCAGCGCCTCCTGAATGCGCGCACCCAGCACCTTGCGATCCAGCTCTCGCGCCGGGTTTGAAAACGACCGCTGGTCGGAAACCGATGCCAGGATGTCGATCTCGTCGCCGGAGTAATCCAAAATCACCGCCTGGTCCTCACGGCGCGTCTTCTTGCGCCGAAGCTGGTCGAGGCACAAGTTGGTCACGATGCGGTAAATCCAGGTGTAGAAGGAGCACTCAAAGCGGAAGTTACCCAGATACCGGTAGGCCTTCAGGAAGGCTTCCTGGTAAATGTCTTCGGCATCTTGCTCGCTTCCGGTCAGGTGCAGGGCCAGGCGCAGCACCTGCTGCTCATACTGGCGTACCAGGGCGTCGAACGCGGCGCGGTTGCCTGCCTGCGCCTCGCGGATCAGTTCCATCTCCGGGGCGCGCGCCTCCGCGCGGCTCTGGCTGCGATCGGCTCCGTTGATGGCTCGCGTTACGCTCATCCCTGAGGGGGATTTTACCCCGCGGGCACGTTCCCACGGCAGCGCAATTGCCGGGGCAAGGTTGAGGGCGGGAGTGGGGCCTGCGCAGGTTGCTGCATTTGTCGCCATTCGAGTCGCCGCTCCAGTTACTGCCGGGATAGTGAGTGCCGCACTGGAATGGACGGTTTTTAGGGGGATTTGTGAGCCGGTAGCCGGCGGCTGCGAACCGCCTCCGCAGCTACACTAAGGTCATGGTGGGCAATCTTTTTGACGAGCAGCCGAGCGGAGCTGGAGACGGGCCGGACGGCTGGATTACGGCGCATTGCGACGGCGGTTCGCGGGGCAACCCGGGTCCGGCGGGGTTCGGCGCCGTGGTCACTGGGCCGGATGGGCAGGTGCTGGCGCGCCTTAGCGAGTTTCTGGGCATCCACACGAACAACTTTGCGGAGTATTCGGGGCTGCTGGCCGCGCTGAAATGGGCGCTTCACCATGGGCACCGCCGGCTGAGGGTCGTCTCCGATTCCGAACTGATGGTGCAACAGATAAAGGGCCGGTACAAGGTGGCTTCGCCCTTGCTTCGCCCGTTATGGGAAGAGGCGCGGAGCCTGGCGCGGCAGCTTGATAAGTTCGAAATTGCCCACACATTGCGCGGTGGCAACCGGGAAGCCGACCGCCTGGCCAATGAGGCTATGGACAAGGGAATGGGGAAGAAGCCGGGCGGCGGAGCTGGCGGGGTTAGCGGAGTTAGAGCTAACGCCTATGAGAAGCGACCGGCGCGGCCTGGCCAGTCCCCGGCGAAGGAGTCGAAGGAGCCGCGGCAAGTGCTGGAGGGTTACGTCAAAGGCGGCGTGGTGCATCCGCTGGAAGGCGAGCTGCCAGATGGGATCTTCGTGAAGATCGTGAGGGAGTGAAGGAATAGTGAAAGAAGTGAAAAAGTGAACGAGTGAATCAGAGCATCCGTTAGTTCACTCCTTCACTTCTTCAAGGATTTACTTTGCTGCGCAGCCTACTCCGGCTTGCCCAGCTTGTTCTTCCATTGCCGCCCGTCGCGCTCCAGCAGCCGTTCCGAGCAGTCCGGTCCCCAGGTTCCCGCAAAATAATTGGGAAAAACTTCAGGGTTCTTCGCCGCCCACGCCTGCAGGATGGGCGTATAGAGCGACCAGTTAATCTCCACGCCATCGCGGTGTGAGAACAGGGTCTGGTCGCCGAGCATGGCGTCGAGCAGGAGCCGCTCATATCCGGTGGCGAGGGATTTTCCGAACGCCTGGGCGTAATCGAAGTCCATATTCACGGGGCAAACGGACATTCCCGGAGTGTTCGGCACCTTGGCTCCGAAGCGCAGCGCGATGCCGTCGTCAGGCTGGATGCGGATGGAAATGATGTTGGGCTGGATTTCCGCGCACGGTCCCGCACCGGCCATGCGGTTGAAGATGAGCAGCGGCGGCTGTTTGAACTGAATCGTAATCTCCGTAGCCCGCTTCTTCAGCCGCTTGCCTGCGCGCATGTAGAACGGCACGCCGGCCCAGCGCCAGTTTTCGATCTCCAGCCGCACCGCCGCGAATGTCTCGGTGCCCGACTCCGGATTCACCCGCTCTTCATCGCGGTAGCCGATGACCTTCTGCCCCTCGACCACGCCCGGTCCGTATTGTCCGCGCACCGCATTCAACACGGGAATGCTGGGGATGGCCTGCCACACCTTCACTTTTTCGCGGCGCACCGCCTCCGCATCGAAGCTCGAGGGCGGCTCCATGCCGATGAAGCTCAGCAACTCCATCATGTGGTTCTGCACCACGTCGCGCAGCGCGCCGGCTTTCTCGTAAAACGGCCCCCGGCCCTCAATCCCGATCGTTTCCCCCGCCGTTATCTGCACATGGTCAATGTAGTTGCGGTTCCACACCGGCTCGAAGATGCCGTTGGCAAAGCGGAACACCAAAATGTTCTGCACCGTCTCTTTGCCCAGGTAGTGGTCGATGCGGAAGACCTGGTTCTCATGAAAGACGGCGTTCACCTGTGCATTAAGCGCGTGCGCGGATTCGAGATCGTGCCCGAAAGGCTTTTCGATGACCACGCCGATGCGCGCGCCGTCTTCGGTCTGGTTCATGCCCTGCGCGCCCAGATTCTCAATGATGTTCGCAAAGTATTCCGGCGCCGTGGCGAGATAGAACAGCCGATCGTTGCCGATGCCCTTTTCCTTCGCGATTCGGTCCAACTCGGTTTTCAGTCCTGCGTACCCCGCCGCATCGTCGAAGCTCAGCGGGTAATAGCTGATGTGCTTGAGAAACTCGTTGAGCTTGGCGTCGTCGGCGTCGATGCCGCCGAATTCGACCACACCTTCCTTCATGTCCTGGGTAAACTCATCGCCCAGCGGACGCCGCGCCACGCCCACGATGGCAAACTGTTTCGGCAGCAGTCCCTGTTGCTCCAGGTGAAACAGCGACGGCAGCAGCTTGCGCTTGGTCAGATCTCCCGACGCACCAAAGATCACCATGATCCCAGGGTTGGGGATGCGCTCGTTGGTCGCGGGAACCTGATTCAGATCCTCGGGGTGAACTCTCATCTGCACTGTCGTTGCCATGGCAATCTCCTGTCGAGTTCACAGTTCTTAGTTCACAGTTCGCAGCGGTCTCCCAAACAAAGTCTGGCGTTCCGAACCAAATACACTGAAAAACTGCGAACTGTGAACTACGAACTGTGAACTAAGAACTAGTCCTTCTTGACCGCGTGGCCGCCAAATGCATTCCTCATGATGGCCAGCATGCGATCGGTGAAATTGTTCTCTTCGCGGGAGCGGATGCGGCGGATCAGCGACTCGGTAATCACCGGCGCGGACACATTCAGATCGATTGCCTCAAACACCGTCCAGCGGCCCTCGCCGGAGTCGGCCACGTAAGGCTCCAATCCTTCGAGCGTGGGATTCTTGCCCAGCGCATCGGCGGTCAAATCGAGCAGCCAGCTCCGCACCACGCTGCCGAAGCGCCAGATCTGCGAAATCTGAGCCAGATCCAGGTTCATCTCTTCCTTCTTCTCCATGATGGTGAAACCCTCGGCATAAGCCTGCATCATGCCGTACTCAATGCCGTTGTGCACCATCTTGACGAAGTGGCCTGCGCCCGCCGGTCCCACATGTCCCCAGCCCTTGTCCTTCGCCGGCGCCAGCGTCTCCAGGATCGGTCGCAGATACTCCACGGCTTCCTTGTCGCCGCCGACCATCATGCTGTACCCCTCCTTCAGTCCCCACACGCCGCCGCTGGTGCCCACATCTACAAACTGAAATCCCTTCGCCGTCACTTCCTTGTAATGGCGCTGCGAATCCTTGTAATTCGAGTTGCCGCCGTCGATAAGGATGTCGCCCTTGTTCAAGAGCGGCTCCAGCTTGGCGATGGTCTCATCCACCGGCTTGCCCTGCGGAACCATGATCCAGATCGCCTTGCGGCCGGTGAACTTCTTCGCCATCTCTTCCAGTGAGGACACGCCGACATTGCCTGAAGCCGTCAGCTTCGCCACTGCATCGGCATTGAAGTCGAATCCGACCACCTGGTGGCCGCCCAGCCGAAGCCGCTCCGCCATGTTGCCGCCCATTTTGCCCAGACCAATCAATCCCAGCTGCATCTCTCAACTCCCTTCGTCAGTCAAAGAACGTTCACTAACTCGAGATCGCGCCGCAGACTGTCGGCGCCGCTAAAACAAAGGCCCTTCATGCCGGCGGCCTCTGCTCCGGCGACGTTCTCCTGGCGGTCGTCGATGAGCAGAACCCGCTCCGCAGGCCGGCCAAGAATATCCAGGGCCCGCCTGTAAATGGCCTGCTCCGGTTTGCGCAAACCCACGTAACAAGAACTCAACGTCACATCCACATACTTGCGGATTTCGAAGCGCCTGAGCCGGTACTCATTGGGCTCCCGCGCTTCATTGTTCAACGTCCCCAGCATGCATTTACCAGATGCAGCCAGTTGCTGAAGGATGCTGAAGGCACCATTCGGCAAGGGCATGGATACGGAAAAGATCGCATCAAGAAAATCTTCGTGGGTAAAGCTGCGCGGCTCGTAAAACACGGTCGCGTCCAGATACTCCATCGCGGAAATCCCGTCGCGCTCCCAGGCATCGTACGGCTTCATGTGGCGTGCCTCAAACTCCGCATGGTCCAGATGGAAATGATCCAGAACCGTGAATCGCTCACAACGGTCCCAGCCGTTGGTCAGCAACACACCACCAACATCGAACAGGATTACATCGAAGGGAAACATGGACTGCCGGCCTCGTAATACCGCGTTGCACAAAACTTTCTCGGAAACGGGGAAGGTTCAACTGAGAACGGACTCCTCACAGCATTCACTGACAACTGACAACTGAAAAACTGTTATTTGCTGTACTTCGCTTCGATCGCCATCACCTTGTTAAACCGCCGCTTGAATCGCGGTTCGGTGGTGATGAACTCTGCCCGAATAAATGCATCCACCACTTCGTATGCGAGCGCCGAGCCGATAACGCGCGCGCCCAGCACGATCACGTTCATATCGTCGTGCTCCACGCCCTGGTGCGCCGAGTAGGTATCGTGACACATGCCGGCGCGAATGCCGGGGATCTTGTTCGCCGCCACGCACACGCCCACGCCCGACCCGCAGATAAGAATGCCGCGCTTCGCCTCGCCTGCGTTGATCGCTTCGCCTAGCTTCTCCGCGAAATCGGGATAGTCATCCGGGTTGTTGCCGCTGTACGCGCCCAAATCCACAATCTCGTGCCCCTTCTGGGTGAGGTTCGCGCGCACCTCCTCCTTCAGGGCAAATCCCGCGTGGTCGGCGCTGATGACAAGTTTCACAAGCAGACCTCTCTGAGTGAACGAGTGAAGAAGTGAAGAAGTGAAAGAGTGAAGTGTTAATTCAGCGATGGAGTCTCATTCACTTCTTCACTCTTTCACTGCTTCTTCATTCGTTCGCTTCTTCACTTCCTCTTCACCAGCTTCTTCGCCCTCTCCGCTACATTCGCGGCACTGAATCCCAACTTCTCCAACACCGTTGGTCCCGGAGCGGAGGCGCCGAAACGGTCCAGCCCGATGATATCGCCGTCCGTGCCGACATATTTCCACCAGCCCAGCGGCGAACCCGCCTCCACTGCCAGCTTGGGCACGCCAGCCAGCATCACATTGGCCTTGTACTCTGCACTCTGCTCGTCAAAGATCTCCCAGCTCGGCATGCTCACCACGCGCGCGCCGATGCCTTCAGCCTGCAGCAGTTTTTTGGCATCCATGCATGTCCACACCTCGGAACCGGTGCCAATAAGGATCACCTGGGGATTCTCCGCATCGTCTAGCACATACGCGCCCTTGCTCGCGCCGCCCCACACATCCACCTTCGCCGCGTCGATGACCGGGAGATCCTGCCGTGACAACGCGAAGAAACACGCACCGTCGCGGGTCAGCGCCAGGCGCCAACAGGCTGCGGTCTCATTCGCGTCGGCCGGGCGGTAGTCGGTCAAATCCGGCACCGCGCGCAGCATCATCAGGTGCTCGATGGGCTGATGCGTCGGACCGTCTTCACCCAGACCAATCGAATCGTGCGTGAACACAAAAATCGAGTGCGCCCGCATCAAGGCCGCCAGCCGCATGGCCGGCTTGGCGTAGTCAGAGAATGTAAAGAACGTCGACCCGAACGGCGCCAGTCCCCCGTGCGCCGCCATGCCATTCACCGCCGCGCACATGGCAAACTCGCGCACGCCGAAGAACACGTTGCGCCCCGCGGGGTCGGCGGCAAAGTGCGCGCTGTCCTTGAAGATAGTCTTGGTGGAGGCAGTCAGATCGGCCGCGCCTCCGAAAAGTTCCGGCACCACATTGGCGATGGCATTCATGACGGTGTAGCCGGCATTGCGCGTGGCGATCTTCTTCTCCGTGCCGAACGATGGCAGTGCCTTTTCCCAGCCTGTCTGGCGCTTGTCTGCATCGGCCCGCTGGAACTGTTCTGCCAACTCGGGATACTCCTTCGCATACGCGTCGAAGCGCTGTTTCCACTCCGCCTCGGCCTGCTTGCCGCGGTCCACCGCCGTTCGCCAGTTCTTTAGCGCATCGTCGGGAACGTAGAAAGTCCGGTCCTCGGGAAATCCAAAAAATCGCTTCGTCGCCGCCGTGTCCGCGGCGCTCATTGCCTCACCATGCACCTTGTTGGTCCCGGCCTTCGGGCTGCCGTACCCGATCACCGTCCGCACCGCGATGAACGAAGGCTTGTCAGTGACGGCCTTCGCCGCCTCGATTGCCGCCTCGAGCGCGTTCAGGTCGTTGCCGTCCGCCACCCTCTGCGTGTGCCAGTGATACGCGTCGAAACGCTCGAGCACGTCCTCGGTGAAACTCCACTCCGTGGGGCCGTCGAGGGAGATCAAGTTGTCATCGTAGAGCAGGATCAGCTTGCCCAGTGAGAGCGTTCCGGCCAGCGACGCTGCCTCGTGCGACACGCCTTCCATCAGGTCGCCGTCGCCGCACAACACATAGGTGTGGTGATCCACAACTTCATGCCCGGGCTTGTTGTACACCGCGGCTAGATGCTTCTCGGCAATGGCCAGGCCAACGCCCATCGCAAAGCCCTGGCCAAGCGGCCCCGTGGTTACCTCAACGCCGTCGGCCTCGCCCCGCTCCGGGTGTCCGGGCGTCTTCGAGTGCCACTGCCGGAACCCCTTCAGGTCGTCCATGGTCAGGTTGTAGCCCGAAAGGTGCAGCGTCCCGTAGAGCAGCGCGGAAGCGTGCCCGTTCGACAGCACAAAGCGGTCGCGGTCCGCCCACTTGGAGTGCGCCGGATTGTGCTTCATCAGCTTATGAAACAGCAGGTAGGCAATCGGCGCGCAACCCAGCGGCGCGCCTGGATGGCCGCTGTTGGCCTTCTCCACCTGGTCCAATGCCAGCATCCGCAGGGTGTCGATGGAAAGCTGGTCAATCGAGAGACTGGCAGGCGTGGTCGTCATGCGCATTCCTTTCCTTGATCGTTCCCTTTGAGTAAATCCATTTACTTGGATACGATCTCCACCGTCACATTGTATCCAAGCCAGCGGTTCGGATCTGCCCAGTGCAAGGTAAATGATAGCTGGCCAGACGTTGCTGCTGCATGAATGTCTGCTGCCCATCCGGCGCTTCCCAGACCGCGGCTGGACAGCGTTCGCGTCGTCATCCAGCCGTCGTCGCTCCACACCACTTCAAAGCGCTTCCCGTCTAGGATGCGCAGCGTATCCCCTGGTTGCACTCTCTGCACAGGCCGCCGCAAACTGTAGATTTCCAGCCCGCGGCGCACCTTCTTTCGCCCCTCCGGCGTGCAATAGCGCTCGTAGACTGGTCCCACCCGGTCAAAGACCTTCCCATCCTTCGCCGAGCGCAGTAGCTTCAGGTACTCGGCGTGCGCCCAAACCAGCGGCGACGCGGAGCCCGCAGGGCCGCCCTGACGCAGGCTGCGCTGGGGAAGGTCCGGCGCATCCCACACCTGCTCCGGCAGCATGTGTCCGGCGGTGGCAAACCGCTCGTAGGTGGCAATCAGCGGCGCAATGTCGTGTCCCGCGGCCAGCTCGTAGTGCGCGCGCTCGCCCGTCAGCAGCGGCCAAACATGCCCCTGGCCCCATCCTTTGAACGGCCCGCCGTCCGGCGTGTCCCCGTATCCGTCCCAGTTGTAGCGCAGCCATCCTGATCCCTGTGGCAGATTGCGCTTCAGCACCGCGTCCACCACCTTCAGCGAATCCACCATCAGCGGATCGTCCGCACGTCGAACACCATACCGCACCAGCTCCAGGAACCCGCCGTCGATGATTTCCCGCGCCTCAAATGTATCCCGCGTCCCCGGGGGCCGGTTGTTGATATGGATGGTCTCTGTCCCGCAGCTCTCGCACCAATACGCCTCGCCCTTCTCCGGCGGCCGGATGCGCATATAGTGCCGCTTGACCTCTGGCAGCAGCACGCCGTCGTTGGTCACCGTCCAGTCTTCCAGGTGTCCCTCAATCCAGTCGGCAAAGTCCTCCAGAAACACTGCCAGTTCATCCGATCCGCGCGCCCGCACGATCTCTGCCGCGCAAATCAGCGCTGTGATTCCCTGCGCCAGGGTCGATGGCGAGTAGCCGGCGTTCTCCTCCCACCGCTCCTGGTGAGTGATGGGCGCTATATGCGCCAAGAACCCGGCCGCCCGCTCCACGAACGCCAGAATGTCCATGTCGCCCAGCCCGTCGGCCTTCCACAGTCGCCACGCCAGAACCAGCGGAAATGCCACCTCATCCAGTTGCACCCCGCTCCAGTAGGGCTCGCCGTCCACCCAGAAATTCTGCGCAAATCCGCCGTCGGGCTGCTGCGTGCAGGCCAGGTACACCAGCGCGCGCCGCGCTGTCTCCGCTCGTCCACAAGCAAGCAGCGCTGTTGCCGTCTGCACCATGTCGCGGGTCCACACCAGGTGGTATCCGCCCAGGTCGTCATCGCCTTTGGCGTTGCCCCACGGAATCGATGCCGACGCCACAAATGCTCCCGAGTACGTCTTGTCCTCGTGCGCCAGCAGGATGTTGTGGCTTGCCCTCATCAGCCGGCCGCCATCCTCGGCCTTCTCCGCCAGCCACTCCGGGTTGGCCGCCCGGTGCCACTGCTCAATGAACCGCTGCCGGTGCTGCGCAAACGGATACGCCAGTGAGCCCACCGTCTTCTGCATTGAGGTGTGCAACGTGTCGCCAATGCCGATCGCCACCGTGAACCGCCGCGCACCCTCGCCGCCGCTGTTGCGCGCGCACCCCAGGTCCAGCTCGCCCATCAGCGCAATATTCCCGTTCAGCGCCGAGCCGAACTCCCAGTTCATCCTGAAGTTGTCTTTCAAGTCCCGCCAGCCGTCGCTCGCGCCCACGTAGCCGCAGCTCACGCGCGAGAAACCGCACGACGCCCCCATGGCCAGCGACCAATCATTGCGCCATGCCGCCAGCATCTTGTATCCAGCTACGTCCACCGCGCGCCCGTTGTTCTGGGCGCCGCCGCAGTCCAGATGCGGCGCCAGAAGCGCGTACACCTTCAGCTTCCTCAGCAGGCCTTCGTCCGCCTCCAGCAAACCATGAATCAGCAGCACGGAGTGATGCGGATCGCAGATGATCTCCTTGGTCAGCGCGTATCGGCCGTCGCGGTCCTGGTTGATATACCGGACGCCCAGCGTCTCCGCGTCCAGGCTCTCAAAAGTCGAATCCAGATCGCGCTTTTCCTCGTGCATAAAGCTCTCCCCATCGGTGATGAGGAACTCCATGTCGCGCACTTGCGGATGGTCGATGGTGGGGTGGTAGAGTTCGTTCACAATTCCGTGCGAGGTGGTGAACCATAGCCGGCTTGACGCCGAATAAGCCGTGCCCACCGCGTCTTTTACGCTGGACGTCCAGCGCGGTTCCATCCCTGGAGAGCCGAAGGCGCCCCCATCCTGTTCCAGCCAGCGATAGAGATTCAAATTCAGGTTGTTCATGGGTTCGTTTCTGCGTCCCGTGGAAGTTTTCTCGATCTCCGATCGCCTCCTGCGCATTCTTGATGCTAATGGACAATGATGTTCCAGCAGGTTGAAAGTTACCGGATTCGTCTCACTTCTGCTGCCCGAATTGATGAATTCTTTCCCATGCTGGCCGTCGCCTGCTGCCTCGCTGCGGATTCGCCGGCTGCAATGGTTTACGATGATCGAGTTCACGGATTCGGGTAGGATCATGGCCTTTCGCAGTGGATGGATGAGGCTCGGTGCGCTCCTGGCGGCGCTGGGAATGGCCTTGCCGTCGACGCTCGCGGGACAAAGCGATCGTGTGCAAATGGCGGACGGCGGCGGCCCGATAAACGGTGGAGGGAACCGGCTGTGCGTAGCCGGGATTTGCTCGACCGTGCTCGTTTCCCTGCATAACCGCGAATTTAAAGCGGTAACCATTGAGGACCGGGTACATAAAACCGCCCTCACGGCAGCCGAGCCCTTCGCAATTCTCGTCAAAGACCGCGGCGTATACCTGGCCTCAGATTTTGCAGTTGATCCCACTGGCGTGTCGATCAACGAGCTGAAACCCAACCCGGACGCCTCGCGCATGGCAGAAAGGATCGCAGGGGAACAGGTCGAGGTCCCGTTGGCCTCGCGGGACGGGCTCATCAAGGCGGATTGGCGGCTCGAACTGCGCGACGGCTCCGACTACGTGCGGGAGATTCTCACCATCACCGCCGGCAATCACGATGTCCCCATCGAGCGCGTGCAGTTGATCGATGCAAACTTGCCCGACGCGCATGTCGTGGGCTCGGTCCGAGGCTCGCCGATAGTTGCCGGCCATTGGTTTCTTGGCTTCGAGCATCCCATGTCGCGCAGCAAAGTCACAAACGGGCGCGCGACCGCATGGATCGATCGCACTCTGCCGCTCCGGGCCGGCCAATCCGTCACCTATTCAGCAGTAATCGGCGTGGCGCGAACGGGACAAATGCGCCGGGATTTCCTTGCCTATATCGAGCGCGAGCGGGCGCATCCTTACCGCACTTTCCTGCACTACAACTCCTGGTACGATCTCGGATTCGGCAATGACTACGATGCTGCCGGCGCGCTCAATCGCATCGATGCCTTCGGCCACGAGCTGGTGGAAAAACGCGGAGTCAAGCTGGACTCGTTCCTCTTTGACGACGGCTGGGACAACCACGACTCGCTGTGGAAGTTCAATTCTGGTTTTCCGGACGGCTTTGTGCCAATCAAGGCCGAGGCCGAAAAATTCGGCGCCGAGCCGGGCATTTGGATGTCGCCCTGGGGTGGCTATTGGCATGCCAAGGAAGCGCGGATCGCATTCGGCCGTGCTGCCGGGTATGAAATTGTAGGCGGCGGCTACGCGCTTTCAGGGCCGAAATACTTTGAGGCATTCCGCGACGTCGCCCTGAACATGATCCGCCAGTACGGCGTGAACCAGTTCAAGTTCGACGGCACCGGCAACGTGGATTCGGTGGTGCCGGGCAGCCGGTTCGATTCGGATTTCGCCGCAGCCATCGCCCTTATCGGTGATCTGCGCGCGGCGCGGCCCGATATCTTCATCAACCTGACCACCGGCACCTGGCCGTCGCCGTTCTGGACAATGTACGCGGATTCGATCTGGCGCGGCGGTGACGACGACTCGACCGCAGGCGTGGGCCCGTACCGCGAGCGCTGGATTACCTACCGCGACGCCGCAACCTACGAGCACATTGTGCAGAATGGCCCGCTCTATCCTCTAAATTCCCTCATGCTGCACGGCATGATCTTTGCCCAGCAGCACGATGAGCTGAGCAAGGACCCGGAGAACGATTTCCGCAACGAGATCCGTTCGTATTTTGGCACCGGCACCCAGTTGCAGGAGATGTACATCACGCCGTCGCTATTGAGCCAGCAGAACTGGGACGATCTGGCCGAAGCCGCAAAATGGTCGCGCGCAAACGCGTCCGTCTTGAAGGACACGCACTGGGTGGGCGGCGATCCAAAGTGGCTTGAGGTGTATGGCTGGGCGGCATGGACGCCGAAAGAGGGCATCTTAACGCTACGCAACCCCAGCGACAAGCCGCAGACGGTGCGGCTAAAGCTGGCCGACGTGTTCGAATTGCCGGAAAAAGCGGCGCAGCTGTACCGTGCCAGTAGCCCGTGGAAGAGCGATGCCGGAAGGCTCGTGATTGAATTGGATGCGCGCCAGGAGCACGTCTTCGCGCTGGCGCCGTTCGAGGTGCTTACGCTGGAGACGACGCCGGCAGACGCAGTTGATAAGACCTCACACTAGATGAATCAGGAAGGTGCGATGCAACCCACATTACTGGTGATGGCGGCGGGGATGGGCAGCCGTTATGGCGGCCTGAAGCAGATCGATCCGGTAGGCCCCAACGGAGAGACAATCATCGATTACTCGATTTACGATGCCATGCGCGCGGGCTTCGGCAAGCTGGTGTTTGTCATCCGCAAGGACATCGAGCTGCCTTTCCGGGAAACGGTCGGCGCGCGATTCGAGCGGCGTATTCCTGTGGAGTACGTCTTTCAGGAGCTGGACAAGATCCCCGCGCCGTTCTCCGTCCCGGAGGGACGCACCAAGCCATGGGGCACCACACAGGCGGTGCTTGCCGCCGCCGATGTCATCAATGAGCCCTTCGCGGTGATCAACGCGGACGATTTCTATGGTGCGGAGAGCTTTCGCGTGCTTGCGGAGCATCTCCAGTCCGGAAGCAAAGATTACGCCATGGTGGGTTTCATCCTGCGCAATACGCTTTCCGACTTCGGCTCGGTGGCGCGAGGCGTGTGCCGGGTGAACGCGGAAGGATTTCTTGAAGGCTTGGAGGAGTTGACGAATATCGAGCGCGACGGCAGCGCTGCGAAGAATACTGCGCCGGATGGGACCGTGCGCAGGCTGAGCGGTGACGAGCCGGTATCGATGAATTACTGGGGCTTTACGTCGCGCATCTTCGCCCAGCTTCGCGGTCTGTTTCTCCAGTTCCTGGACCGTAACGCGACCGACCTGAAGGCGGAGTGCTACGTTCCCATGGCGGTGAATGAACTGATAGCGAAGGGCGAAGCACGGGTGAAAGTGCTGCGCTCGCGCGATCCGTGGTTTGGCGTCACCTATCGCGAGGACCGTCCGCGGGTGATGGAAAGCATTCGGCGGCTCGTCGATGAGGGGACGTATCCGGGCGCTTTATGGCCATGAAGCAGGACAACGGGGTCAGCGCGGCGGCGGAACAATTCGCGGTGAGCGGCAAGTTTGTGGATGCGATCCCCTGGGGCAACGGGCACATCCATGACACATTCCGCGTGGAGTTTGACGCAGGCGGCGTGCCTGAACATCGCGTACTGCAGAGAATCAACACCAGGGTGTTCCCGCGCGTGCCCGAGCTGATGGAAAACGTGGCGCGCGTTACTGACCACATGGAGGAGCGCGCGGCGCAAGAGACAGATAGTGCACGGCGCGTTTCGCGGTTAATCGCCGCCAGGAACGGGAGCACCTGGATTCGCGACCCGCAGGGCCAGTGCTGGCGCATGTTCGGATTCATCGAAGGGGCGCGGTCAGTGGATCGCGTGGAGTCGGCGGAACAGTGTTTCCGGGCGGCGCAGGCCTTTGGAGCCTTCCAGCACCACCTGACAACCCTGCCCGGTCCGCGCCTGCACGACACCATTCCTGATTTTCATCACACGCCCACTCGTTTCGCTGCGCTGGAGCGGGCCATTGCCGCCGATGCTGCCGGGCGTGCGAGCACTGCCAAAGCGGAGATCGAGTTCGCCCTGGCGCGCAAATCCATGACCCGCGCGCTTCTGGACGCGGGCCTGCCGGAACGCGTGACCCACAACGACACCAAGATCAACAACGTGCTGCTGGACGAGCAAACCGGCGAGGCGCTTTGCGTCATCGACCTGGACACAACCATGCCGGGCCTGGCGCTCTATGACTTCGGTGACATGGTGCGAACTGCGACCAGCCCCGCGGCGGAAGACGAGCGCGATCTTGAGAAAGTGTTCCTGCGCATCGATTATTACCAGGCCCTCGTCGAGGGCTACCTGAGCTCGGCGGGAGCATTCCTCACGGCGCGGGAACGCGAACTGCTGGCGGCTTCCGGCAAGCTGATCACATTCGAGATCGGAACCCGCTTTCTGACCGATTATCTGAACGGCGACACCTACTTCAAGGTCCACCGGGAAGGCCATAACCTTGACCGGTGCCGTACCCAGTTCCGGTTGGTTGCATCCATCGAAGACCAGCAACATCAAATGGAAAGGCTGGTCGCCCAGCCGGCATAGTTCGGGCATTCAGGCGCGCGGCAGCACGAGATTAAAATGAAAAGAGCGGGTCTACAACTGCACCGGCCCGCAGTGCTCTGCAAACTGGAGAAGTTGGCATGCCTCTGATGAAGACCTCGAATCCTGCTCTCGGCGAGAACACGTTCCGCAATGTCGGCGGCGGTTATGGCGGCGCCATTGACGCCACGGCGCGCATGACGCTGAACGGGACCGTGCACAAAACCGGCATCCTGCTGGTGTGCGCGTTTGCCTCGGCGGCGTGGACCTGGTACCGCTTCATGGATACAGGCGATCCCTCCGCGGTGGGCGGGCTGATGACGCTCGGCCTCATCGGGGGCTTTATCTGCGCCATGGTGACGGTGTTCAAGAAAGAATGGTCGCCCGTGACCGCGCCGCTCTACGCGTTGCTGGAGGGACTGGCATTGGGTGGCATCTCCGCCTTCGTCAACGTGCGCTATCCCGGCATCGCAATGGAGGCAGTGGGCATCACCTTCGGCGTGCTTTTTGCTTTGCTCCTGGCCTACAGCGCGCGCATCATCAAGGTGACGCGGAAGTTTGCGCTGGGAATTTTCGCGGCCACCGGCGGCATCATGCTCTTTTATCTAGTGCAAATGCTGCTGGGCTTCTTCCACATTCCGCTGCTAGCCTCCACCAACGGCAACGGCGCCATCGGCATCGGCTTCAGCCTGTTCGTGGCGGCCATCGCCGCACTGAACCTGGTGCTCGACTTCGATTTCATCGAGCGCGGTGTAAACTACGGCGCCCCAAAATACATGGAGTGGTACGGAGCCTTCGGCATCATGGTCACGCTGGTGTGGCTCTACCTGGAAGTCCTTCGACTGCTGACCAAGCTGCGCAGCCGCAACTAAGGGCGATCACTCAGCGTACAGATCAACATACTCGTTCACCGGCATGGCGTCCAGCCGTGCCGGATCGAGCGACGCTTCCAGAATTCGCTGCTGCCGGTCCTCATCAAAACGCCGCCGCAGGTTGGTCCTGAACTTCTCAACCAGCAGCGGCATCCCTTCCTCGCGCCGCCGCCGATGCCCGATCGGGTACTCCACCGTTTCCTCAAGCACCGTGCCATCGCTCAGCTCCATGCGCAAGCGAATTGGCAATCGACCGCTTCTCCGGATCGTGATAATCGCGCGTAAACTGCGGCTCTTCCACGCATTCAATCCTCGCACGCAACTCGTCGATGCGCTGGCCCCAAACGGATCCGTGGCCACATCGTCCTCGTAGTCCGCGGCCGTCAGCCGCCCAAAGATGCAGCGGAATCGCAATCATGTACTGCACGCAGTGGTCGCGGTCGGCGGGGTTCGCCAGCGGCCCTTTCTTGTCGATGATGCGCAGGCAGGCCTCGTGCGTGCGAACCGTGATGTGCTCGATGGCCGCCGCGATTAACCCGCGCTTCGCAGTTCGCCGTGCAGCTTCATCGCCGCTTCCACCGCCGTCTGCGCGTGAAACTCGGCCGGGTAGCTGATCTTGAACAGCACGTTCTCCATCACGTACGAGCCGTAGGGCCGCTGGAATTTGAACTCCTGGCCGCGGAACGAAACGTCGTAAAAGCCCCACGTCTTCGCGGTCAGCGCCGAGGGATAGCCCATCTCGCCCGCGCGGGCCATCAGCGCCAGCCGCACCGCGCGGCTGGTGGCGTCGCCCGCCGCCCAGCTCTTGCGCGAGCCGGTATTGGGCGCGTGCCGGTAAGTGCGCAGGCTCTGCCCATCCACCCACGCCAGCGAAAGCGCATTGATGGTCTGCTCGCGCGTAAGGCCCGAGCAACTGACGACACCACGGCCGTCGACGCCACCTTCACCAGCACCACGTGATCCAGCCCAACCTTGTTGAACGAGTTTTCCAGCGCGATGCAGCCCTGAATCTCGTGCGCCTTGATCATCGCGGTCAACACGTCGCGCATGGGCAGCGGCGGCTTGCCCTCGGCCACGGCGCGTGCGCGAAAGCCAGTCCGCCGTGGCCAGAATGCCGCCCAGGTTGTCCGATGGATGTCCCCACTCCGCGGCCAGCCAGGTGTCGTTGAAGTCCAGCCAGCGAATCATGGCGCCGATGTTGAACGCCGCCTGCACCGGGTCGAGCTGGTAGCCGGTGCCCGGCACGCGCGCGCCGTTCGGAACAACCGTTCCCGGCACGATCGGCCCCAGCAGCTTGGTGCACGCCGGATACTCGAGCGCCTCCAGCCCGCAGCCCAGCGTATCCATCAGGCAGTAGCGCGCCGTGGATACGCCAGCTCGCTCGCGATCTCATAGCTCAGCGCATAGTCGGCGATGTCGGTGATGACCTTGTCCGGCGCTGGACGCTCATTGCTGATGTGCGATGACAAGCAAGACTCCTTGAGTCAAGTTCACGGCTCGTAGTTCACTAGCTACGGGGCACGCTCAATACCGATGGTAAGCAAATTGCTTGAATCGCAACTATGCAACTGTGAACCGCGAACTTGCACTCGCTCTTCAATCGGCACAAACTCCCGCGTTCTCCGGCCCGGTGTAATTCGCCGATGGCCGGATGATCTTCCCATCCTGCCGCTGCTCCATCACGTGCGCGCACCAGCCCGCCGTTCGCGCGATCACAAATAGCGGCGTAAACAGATCCGTGGGCATGCCCATCGGTGATATGCCACGGCGCTGAACCAGTCCAGATTCGGAAACATGCGCTTGGCTCGTGCATCACGCTCTCGATGCGCTCGGCGATGGCGAAAAGATTCTCGGCCGCCGGAGGATCGAGCGAGCCCGCGCGCCATCTCCTTGATGATCTCGCTGCGCGGATCGCTGATGGTGTACACCGGATGACCGAAGCCGATGATCACCTCGCGTTCGGCCACGCGGCGGCGGATATCCTGCTCCGCTTCGTCGGGCGTGCTGTAGCGCATCTGGATCTCCAGCGCCACCTCATTTGCGCCACCGTGTTTGGGTCCTTTCAGCGCGCCGATGGCGCCACACTCGCATGAGTACATATCGGAGCCGGTTCCCGCGATCACGCGCGCGGTAAACGTCGAAGCATTGAATTCATGCTCGGCGTAGAGGATCAGCGAAGCCTGCATCGCGGCAACCCACTCCGGTGAGGGTTCCTGCCCGTGCAGCAGGTACAGCAAATGCGCGGCAATCGAGTCGCCGCCTTCCTCCACTTCGATGCGCCGGCCGTTGCGCGCAAAATGGTGCCAGTAAAGCAGCATGGAGCCGAGAGACGCCAGCAGCGAATCGGCGATCTGGCGCGCGGCCGCCTCGTTGTGGTCTGCGGCCTCGGGACAAGTGCAGCCGAGTACCGACACCGCTGTCCGCAGCACATCCATGGGGTGGGTGGAAGGCGGCAGCAGCTCCAGCGCCTGCTTTACGGCCGCGGGAATACTGCGCAGATGCACCAGCTGTGCCTTGTACGCGGTCAGTTCCACGGTGTTGGGCAGCTTGCCGTGGATCAGCAGGTAAGCCACTTCTTCGTACTCGCAGTTCGCAGCCAGGTCATGGATGTCGTAGCCGCGGTAGTGCAAATCGTTGCCGGTGTGCCCCACGGTGCACAGCTCCGTGTTGCCGGCAGGCGTTCCGGAGAGGGCTACAGACTTTTTCGGCTTGAATCCTGGGGAAGCATCGGTCTGAGTCATCGAGACGCTCCAGCGAGCTTCAAACTAACCGATGCAGCGCCGAAGTGGCAAGTGCGGACGCCTCGGTGGGGCGCTATTCGCGCTTTTTCGCAAACAGTTCGTCCAGCTTGCGCTCATACGCGTGGTAATCGAGATATCTGTACAGGTCCGCCCGCGATTGCATCATCCCCACCACGCTCTTCTGCGTCCCCTCAGCGCGGATCGTCTCGTACACCCGCAGCGCCGCCGCGTTCATGGCGCGATAAGCGGCGCAGCAGTAGAGGACAATATCCACGCCCGCCGCAGCCAGCTCGTCGCGCGTCCACAGCGGCGTCTGCCCGAATTCCGTAATGTTGGCCAGAACCGGCACGCCCACGGACTCGCGGAACCGCGTGTACTGCCCCAACTCCGTCACCGCTTCGGCAAAAATCATATCCGCGCCCGCAGCCACGTACGCCTGCGCACGTTCCACCGCCCGCTCCAGCCCTTCATTGGCCAGTGCATCCGTGCGCGCCATGATCACAAACGCTGGATCGGTCCGCGCATCCACCGCGGCCTTCACGCGGTCCACCATCTCTTCCGTCGAGACCACTTCCTTGCCCGGCCGGTGCCCGCAGCGCTTGGCCCCCACCTGGTCTTCAAGGTGCACCGCCGCCGCGCCCGCGTTGATCATCGACCGGATCGTGCGCGCAATGTTGAACGCCGAGCCCCATCCTGTGTCGATATCCACCAGCAATGGCAGCGCCGTCGCATCCGTGATCCGCCGAACATCCGTCAGCACATCTTCCATGGTGCTGATCCCCAGATCCGGCACGCCCAGCGAGTTGGCCGCCACTCCGCCGCCCGAAACATACAGCGCCAGAAACCCCGTAGCCTCGGCCATTCGCGCCGTGTAGGCATTGATGGCGCCCGCCACCTGCAGCGGCTTCTCTTCCCCCAGCGCCGCGCGAAAACGCGCGCCAGGCCGTAGCGATTCGGATGATTGCGAACTCATGGTCTCTGCTGCTCCAGCATATCAACCCGCCGCCACGCCGGCCGCCGTATTCCCCCGCCCCGGCCCCCGGTGCGACAATCATCGGGTTGGAGCGCAAACACTTTTTCCCACATCTGAAGGAGGAACAGGCATGAAGCGTCTCTTCGTTTCCACCGCATTGCTGGCCGCGGCAACCTTCGTCGTTGCGCAAAAACCGCCCCCGGCCAGCCCGCCGGAACAGTCTACCGTCACCCTCGCCGGCCACGCCATCACCATCGACTACAACTCGCCCGCCGTAAAAGGCCGCGAGGGTCAGATCTTCGGCCCCGGCGGCCTCATTCAGAAAACCCACAAGGAATATCCCGTGTGGCGCGCCGGCGCCAACAGCGCCACCACCCTCACCACCGATGCCGACTTGAAGATCGGCGACATCGATGTTCCCGCCGGCAAGTATACCCTCTTCGTCAACATTGCCGATCCCGACCATTGGCAGCTCATCGTCAACAAAAAAACCGGCGAGTGGGGCCTCGCATACGACGCCTCACAGGACCTGGGCAAGACGCCCATGCACATGTCCAAGCCCTCTGAGATGGTCGAGCACCTCAAGTACACGCTGACCAGCACCAGCAACACGCGCGGCACCCTCACCCTGGCTTGGGAAGATCACAGCGCTTCTGTTTCCATTGAAGCTAAGTAAACAGCATTCCTCCGCTTCCCATCCTCGCGCCTTTTCCGGCGCGAGGATGGGAAGCGACAGCGCCGACTTGCCGGCTCGCTAACTCGCTCCATCGCCGGTCCGCTAAACTGGTTGGAGAACGATTCTCTCGCGGGGTGAACCAACGTTGCCGCTGTACGGATACCGCTGCACCCAGTGCGGCCACCGCTTCGACAAGATTCAGAAGTTCAGCGAAGAGCCGGAGACCGTCTGCCCCAAGTGCGGCGGTGCGCTGGAGCGCCCCCTGACAGCGCCCGGGCTGCAGTTCAAAGGCGCCGGCTGGTACGTCAATGACTATGCGGCCAAGCCCGCAACCACCGGCAACGCCGACAAGATCTCGGCTGAGGCCGCTCCCGCCGGCGAGTCCAAAGCCGCTGAAGCGAAACCCGCGGATTCAAAGCCGGCCACCGCGCCAGCAGCCAGCACAGAACCAGCAAAAAGCAAAACGGAAGGAACTTAACCATGACAAGCGCCTTCCAACGCACTGCCGTCACTTCACAATGACGCAGCCTGCCGGGGCGCCGTCCCCGCATCAGGGCGTCTTGGAATCGATGGCGCGGCCGGTCGAGTTGAGTTCGCGATAGAAGCCGAGGTCCTGATCGCGCAGCATCTTGGTGATGTAAGCGATCTGGCCAAAGTGCAGCCCAAAGTGCTCCACCACCTGGTAAATGGCGCTCAAACCCGTCACGTGATAGCCCTGAATGTCATATACGGCGAGCAGGTCGCTTTCCGTAAGGCGATTGAGCACGCCTCCGGCGCGATCCAAGGTGCGCCCCAGCCGCTGCAGAAGCTCTTCGTGCGAGATGCCGTCTTTCGCCGCGAATTCCGCGGGCCTTTCGCGGCGATCCTCAAGGCGCTCAAAGGAGGCAACGAGCCATTGCCCGACGTTGCCGTTCAGGTGCAGGACCAGGTTGCCGATGCTGTTGCTGGAGGGGTTGGGACGCCACCAAACCTGTTCGTCGGTCAGCGATTCCACGCACGAGCGCATGCGCGGCCAGTATTGGTTGAAGAGCTTATCGCGCGAGAAGGCGAGGAAGGCGGAAGCGACGGTGGAATCTGAGGCGGTCATAGCAGCAACTCCCCGACCGTATTGTTGCACTCGCGGGCCGCGCTTGTTTTAGCGCAGGTTTTTATCGATGACGCCGAGCAGCTTGCCGCTGGAATCGGCTTCGAGATCCCAGAACATGACGCCGGCCAGCTTGTGCGCGAGCACGTAGCGGCACTTGCCGACCAGGGATTGCTCGTCTTCGTAGGAGACGAAGGTTTTCGTGTCTGCGTTGTACAGCCAGGGCACCTGCGACACGTTGTCCCAGTAGCGGGTGTAGCCATGGCCGAGAAGGTTTGACTCGACCCAGTCAAAGTTCGTCCAGCCGTTGGCGCCGGCCTTGCCTGGCTGGTAGAGGCCGTGCGCGCGATCGGGGACATCGCTCCATGCGTGACCGTAGAAGGGAATGCCTAGCACCAGCTTTGAGGCGGGCACTCCGGCGGCTTCGAAGGCCTTGACCGAGGCGTCCGCGGAGGCTTTGTCGGGGTCTGCTGGATTGGTGAACAGCGCGGCATGATGGCCGGTGATTGGATCGGAACCGGGCTCGTAGTAGTCGTAGGCCATCAGGTTTACGTTGTCCACGATCTCGGCCACCTGCCGCATTTCGGTGCGCTCCAGGAAGTCATCCGACGCGCCGGCGGCGATAGTGAGATAAAGCCGTCTGCCGGTCTTTTTCTGCGCGGCATCGAAGCGCCCGCGAAGGTCGCCCAGCAGAAGCGTGTAATTTCGTTTGTCCTCGGCGCGATATTTGTTGCCCGCGCCGGGCTGGCCGGGATATTCCCAATCCACATCGAGGCCGTCGAGATCGTGCTGCACAAGAAAGTCCATGACGGAGTCGATGAAGCGGGCGCGGCTCTCAGGAGTGAGAGCCATGTCAGTGAATCCGCCGGAACCGAGCCAGCCGCCCACGGAGATAAGAACGGTCAGCGAGGGATTCTCCTTGCGTAGCGCAGTCACAAGGGCCAGGTACTGGGCGTCGTTCGCGTAGCCGGGCACGATGAGGCCATCCTTGATGAGGGCGAAGGCGTAGTTGATGCGCGTGATGCTGTGGGGATCGATCTCGCCCGGCTGAATCGCCGAATTGTTGGGGAAGACGTAGGCGACGATCTGCTTCGATGGCGCGGCGGGAAGGGCGGCCGCTGCGGCGGCGAGCAGAGCGGCAGTGAAAACGGAGCAAAGAAAGCGCATCAGCAAACCCGCACAAAATGAGATGGCGCGGGCCGGCGTTCAGAAGCGGCACGGCCCGCGACACCATCTTTACATGGCGGCAAGCTGCCGTTAATGGGCCAGTTCCCGCCCGCGCGCCAGCGCACGCTCATCCAGCTCGAACCAGCGCTGGCTCTTCACCAGTTTCTTCAGCGCCGAGTCCACGCTTGCCTGCGGCACCGTTTCCGCAATCTCAAGCAACGCGCCCAGCATCACCATGTTCATGATGCGCGGATCGCCCATTTCGTCGGCGACGTGCGTAAAGGGAACGGCAAGAGCGTGCACGCCACTCGGAAGGCAATCCTCGGGCACGGCCTCGCCGTTATAGAGAATCCATCCGCCGGCGGGCACACTTGCGGCAAACTTGCGCAGCGACGGTTCGTTCATGGCGACAAGAAAATTCGGCGACGTGACCAGCGGCGAGTCGATGGGCTCGCGCGAAAGACGCACATGGCAGTTGGAGGTGCCGGAGCGCATCTCCGGGCCGTAGGAGGGCAGCCAGGAGACTTCGAGGCCGGCGTCGAGGCCGGCTTCCGCCAGCACCTCGCCCAGCAGCAATACGCCCTGGCCGCCGAATCCGGCTACGCGGACGTGCAGGTCGATTGGCTTTGCCGCGGCGATTGCATTGCCATCCGGGCCAGGCTCTGAGTTGCCGGAAATGCCGAGGATGCGCGGAATATCCTCAAGCGAGGGTGGTGGCGCGGGCGCGGCGTGCGGCAGGGCCTCGCGCGTACGATCTTTCAGCACGCCCAGCGGATAGGTCTTTTCCATCACATCGCGCACCCAGTGCTGCGCCTCCACCGGCGTCAACTTCCAGATGGTGGGGCAGGGCGAAAGCACTTCGACGAGCGAGAAACCGAGCCCGCGCACCTGGTTCTCCATGGCGCGATGGATGGCGCGGTTGGCCTGCGCAATCTGCTTGTTGTCGCCCAGGCCGACGCGCTCAATATAGACCGGAGCTTCGAGCGTGGCCAGCAGTTCGCTCACCCGCAACGGATAGCCTTCATTGGCGGCGCTGCGGCCGTTGGGCGTGGTGGTGCTCTTCTGTCCCAGCAGCGTGGTTGGCGCGGCCTGGCCGCCGGTCATGCTGTAGATGGCGTTGTTCACAAAGATGACGGTGATATTTTCGCCGCGATTGGCAGCGTGGAGAATCTCCGCCGAACCGATGGCCGAAAGGTCGCCATCACCCTGGTAGCTGACCACGATGCTATGCGGCCGCGTCCGTTTGGCCGCCGTAGCCACCGCGGGCGCGCGCCCGTGCGCGGCCTGGATGTTGCCAACGTCGAAGTAGTAATAGCCGAACACCGAGCAGCCCACCGGACTAACCAGAATGGTCCGGTCCTGGATCCCGAGCTCGTCAATGGCGCGGGCCAGCATTTTGGAGATGGTGCCGTGGCCGCAGCCCGGGCAATAGTGCGTCTGGTGCTGCAGCTCGCCCTTGCGCTCGAAACGCGGGTAGAACGCGCTGGCCCTTCCCTGCGCGATCTCGTAGCCGGAAATCAGTTCCTCAGGCATTGGCCATCTCCTCCTTCTCCCGCACCAGTTCGCGCAGGTTTTGCCGCGCCAGCGAGTGTACAAACGCCATCACCTCGCCGTGGGATGGCACATTGCCGCCGCAGCGGCCCAGGAACTCCACTGGCCGCCGCCCGTTCACCGCCAGGCGCACATCGTCCACAAGCTGCCCCAGGCTCATCTCCACCACCGCAAACACTTGCGCATGCGCCGCGGCGTTGCGGAACTGCGATACCGGGAACGGATACAGCGTGATGGGACGTAGCAGCCCCACGGGGATGCCCTCGGCGCGAGCCTCGGCGGCCACGGCCTTCAGAATGCGCCCCACGATGCCGTAGCCCACCAGCACAATCTCCGCATCCTCCAGGCGCCACTCCTCGGCGCGCGGTTCCAGCTGTTCAGCTTGGGCGTACTTGGTCCCCAGCTCGCGATTGTGCGCCTCCAGCTCGTCGGTACCCATGTAAATGGAGCTGATGAGATTGCCGCGGGTCTCTCGATTGCCTGTGACCGCCCAGGCCGGCGTCTCCGCGACCACGGCTCGCGAGGGAAACTCCACCGGTTCCATCATCTGGCCCACAAAGCCGTCGGCCATCACCATCACCGGCGTGCGATAGCGGTCGGCGAGGTCGAAGGCCAGCGCGGTCAGGTCCGCCATCTCCTGCGCTGAGTACGGCGCCAGCACAATGGTGTGATAACCTCCGTTGCCGCCGCCCTTCACCACCTGGTGATAGTCGCTTTGCTCGGCGGCGATGTTGCCCAGCCCCGGCCCGCCGCGCGTGATGTCGGCGATGACGCAGGGCAGCTCCGCGCCCGCCATGTAACTGATGCCTTCCTGCATCAGGCTGATCCCGGGCCCGCTGGAGGAGGTCATGCATCGCACTCCGGCGGCGGAAGCGCCGTAAAGCATGTTGATGGCCGCCACTTCGCTCTCGGCCTGCAAAAACACGCCTCCGGCCTGCGGCATGTAGAGCGCCGCCGTTTCGGCAATCTCGCTGGCTGGGGTGATGGGATAGCCATAAAACGCGCGGCATCCGGCCAGAATGGCACTCTTCATCAGCGCATCGTTGCCCTTCATCAGTTGCCTGCTCATGCTCGCGCTCCTTCTGCGATCGGGGCTGCCGCCTTCGCCTGCGCCGTCGCGCGGTATACGGTAATCGCACCCGGCTCGGGGCAGGCCGTGAAGCAGATGCCACATCCCGTGCATCCCGCGCCTGCGTACTGCGCCGTGCGATAGCCGTAGTGGTTCAGGCTCTCGCTCATGCGGATCACCTTGGGCGGGCACGCCTCAATGCACAACCCGCAACCCTTGCACTCCGCTTCGTCCACGCGGAGCACTCCTCGATCCTTCTTTTCCGCACTCATTGCGGCTTCCTTCCCTCCACCTTGGCACGGGCACGGCAAAATACCGTCCCACATGGCGAGGCGGCGTACCTCTATGAAGACCGAAAGTATGGTCCTACCATGTCTTGAAGAGCGGCTGTGACAGGTGTCACCCGGCAGGCCTCAGACAGCACAAAAGGCACATTCCATTCCGCCTTATGGGACAGAAGAACGCGTGGAAGCCCCGCCGCCACAGGGCTATTCCTCTTTATCGCCCCCGTATACGAGTTCCACGAACCGCTCCCGCGCCGCCGCCGGAATCGCATCCTTCGGCTTGTACTCCTCACCCGGAAATGACGCCCGAATCAACCCCCGCGCAGCATCCAGGTCCTCGATCGCCCCCAGCGCTATCCACTGCGCGCACAGGTTGCCCAGCGCCGACGCCTCCACCGGCCCCGCGCTCACCGGCAGCCCGCAGGCATCCGCGCAAAGCTGGTTCAGCAGTCGGTTCCTGCATCCCCCGCCGAGAATCCGTATGCGCTTGAGCCGCCGGCCGGTGAGCGATTGCAACTCCAACTTAACTTTTTTATAGCTCAGCGCCAGGCTGTCCACGATGGTCCGCATCAGTTGCGGAACCGTCTCCGGCTCTGGCTGGTGTGTCCGCGTGCATGCTTGCCGAATGGCCTCCGTCATGCTCGCGGGATTGAGGAATGCTGGGTCGTTCGGATCGACGATACTGCGCCACGCCTCGGCCGCTTCCACCTCCGCCGCCATCGCGTGGAACCCCTCCACGCCGTGCTCCTCGCACACCCGCTGCACCGGCCACATCCCGGTGATGTTCTTGAGCACGCGGAAGCGCCGCTCCAGTCCGCCCTCGTTGGTGAAGTTCATGGCGAGCGCTTCCGCGGTGGCAATCGGCGATCGGCTCTCCACGCCCATCAGCGACCAGGTTCCCGAGCTGATGTATGCCTCATCATCGCCCGCAAGCGGCGTTCCCGCCACCGCCGAAGCCGTATCGTGCGTAGCCGGCGCAATCACCCGCACCGACTGCCCAGCCAGCACCATGGTTCCCAGCGCCGTCCCCGCATCCGCCGGCGGTTGCAGCAGGCTGCGCGCTACTCCCGCAGCATCCAGAAGCACCGGGGCCCACGCGCCATCGATTCCCAGCATTTGCGTCGTCGTGGCATTGGTGTACTCGTTGGCCATCGTGCCGCAGAAGCAGTAGTGCACGTAATCCGGGACCATGAGCAGATGCCGCGCCTGCGTAAGCCAGCCCGGCTCATGCTCCGCGCACGCGGCCAACTGATAAAGCGTGTTGAAGGGCAGAAACTGAATGCCGGTGCGAGTGTAAATCTGGTCCCGCCCAAGCCGCGCACACAGTCGCTCCATCACTCCATTTGTCCGCTTGTCGCGGTAGCAGACCGCCTGGCCCACGCGCCGGCGTTCCGCGTCCAGCAGAACGTAATCCACGCCCCAGCCATCCACGCCCACGCTTTCGAGCGGCCCCGCTGCGGCGGCCTGCTCCAGAATCTCGCGCGTGCGGCCGACGATGGCATCCAGGTCCCAGCACTGGTACTTGCCGGCCTCATCCACGCAAGTCGGGGTGCGGAAGCGGCCGACCTCTTCGATCGCAATCCGGCCATCGGCCAGCGTGCCCGCAATCACACGGCAGCTACTCGCGCCCAGGTCCACTGCCGCCGACCGCACCGTGCTCATCCGCGCCGTCCCCTCCATCGAGTCCCGTGGAGCTTGATTCGTGGTTCCTGCTCCGGATGATACCGCCCCGCCCGCAGCGCACCTTGCGCGCAATCAAGCGTGGCAATCGCCGCTCCGCCCTTCAATCATGGCAACTTCGGGGTGCCCCATCCTAGCCGCGCCTTTTGCGGTTAGGGTGGGATACGATAACCTCCGGAGAAATCGCTCATGAACCGCCGCCATCTCATTTCCAGTCTCATCGCCATGCCTGCCGCGCTTGAAACCTTCGCCGCCGCGGAGCCGGACCAGCCTATCTTGGGCCCCACCGTCTTTGAGTGGGATCAGATGAAGCCGGTGAAGACCACCACAGGCGAGGTGCGCTCACTCTGCAAGCAGCCCACGGCCACGCTGGCCCAGCTCGAGATGCACATCACCACCCTCGATCCCGGCAAAGAGTCTCATCCGCCGCATCGCCACGTGAACGAGGAACTGATCGTCCTGCGCGAGGGCCACTGCGAGACACTCTCCAATGGCAAATGGATTGAAGTCGGGCCCGGCGCCGTCGTCTTCAACGCCTCCAACAGCCTGCACGGTTTCCGCAACGTGGGCACAACGCCCGCCGTCTACACCGTCATCAACTGGAGCCCCAACCACAACGGCTGCGGGAGTGCTTCCCCCAGCAGTTGAGGTGCCAACGTGGCACCTCAAGTTGGGCTCAGCCGGGGTTTGGCGGACGAAATCCGATCCTGGCTCGTGGCTTTTCCGGCGGTCGCATCAGTTCGCGGATGGCGTCGAATACGGCTTTGAATTGCTTGTCGTATTTGCTCTCCATCGCGTCAAGGCGGCGGGCCAGATCGCGATGGGAAGAGAGTATCTCCCTGAGCTTGACGAAGGCGCGCGCATGATGGCGATGTTGACCTGCACGGCGCGGGGGCTGCGCAGCACGCTGGAGAGCATGGCCACGCCCTGCTCGGTGAAAGCATAGGGCGCATGGCGGCGCCCGCCCCACGAACTTGAAATGCCAATTTGGCATTTCAAGTCTTCGTGCTCCCCGGGAGAGAGCTGGAACATGAAGTCCTTGGGAAAGCGCTCCAGGTTCCGGCGAACCGCTCGATTCATTTGACCTACTTCAACTTCGTAAAGCTCGGAGAGGTCAGCGTCGAGTATCACTTTTTGGCTTCGAATCAGCAAGATTCTCCGCTCAATGCGCTCGGAAGGAACGAGCGAGTTTGAGATCACATTTTGTGATCTCAAACCATTCCCGCTGACTTGCTTACTGGCCATCGTTACAGCACCGGCAGCGGATTGGCGAACTCCGATTGCTCCTTTACATCGACCGTCGTGGACTCAGGGTGCCAGTTGCGCGGCTGGAAGATGCAGCAGGGCTCCTGGGCCAGCGGATCGCCGGTCACGGCATAAGCGCGCGCGCGGCTGCCGCCGCAGATTTCCTTGTACTCGCAGGCGCCGCACTTGCCCTCGAGCCTTCCCGTGTCGCGCAATGCCTTGAAAATCGGCGCGTAGCGGTAAATCTCGGCAAGCGGGGTCTCGCGGATGTTGCCGGCGTGGATGGGAAGAAAACCGGAGGGATAGACATTCCCTGTGTGGGAGACGAACAGGAAGCCTTTGCCGTCGTTGACGCGGCGAGTGGCCCAGCCGTGGGTGCGGGTCTGGGCGTCGGCCTGCGGCGCACCTGGCTCGTACTCCGCGGGCCGGGGGACGTTGCCGGGATGCCCGTGGCCATTGCCGATTCTGCGCTCCTCCAGGTTGTGCTGGAGCAGGTAGCGGCGGTAGTGCATGGCCTCAGTGGTCTTGATCTGGAAATTGACGCGGTGGCTGAGCTCGTAGATCTTGGCGAAAACCTGCTCAAACTCCTCTCCTGACAGCAGATCGCCGAGCTGCCCGCGGCCCACCGGAACCAGGAAAAACACGTTCCACATCACGATGTTGAGGTGTTCGAACAAATTGCACAGGCCATCCAGGTCGGCGGCGTTGTGTCGGTTGATGGTGGAGTGCACCTGGATGGGCATGCCGGCCTCGCCCGCCCACTCAATGGCCTGAATGGTGCGCGCCCAGGCGCCGTCAAGGCCGCGGAATTTGTCGTGAATCTCAGGGGTTGAGCCATCCAGCGAGATGCCCAGGCGAACCACGCCGGCTTTCTTCATCTTGAAGATGGCGTCCCGGGTCAGCAGCGGGGTGGCCGAAGGGGTAACGGCAACCTTGACGCCCTTCTGATCGCAGTAACGGATCAGCTCGTAAAGGTCGGGGCGCTTCAGCGGATCGCCCCCGGTAAAGATGAAGACGGGCACGCGCATCTCGGCAATCTGGTCGATAAGCGCTTTGCCTTCTTCGTGGGTGAGCTGGTCAGGATGCGCGATCGGTTGGGCGGCGGCGCGGCAGTGCTTGCAGGCTAGGTCACAGGACTGGGTGACCTCCCAAATGGCGACGAAGGGAGTCTCGTCGTAATCGAGCCCGGCGCGGGCGGGAATGTTGTGCATCATCGGCTGCATTTAGGCCTCCTTAAACGGGAATCGACGGGCTTTGCCGAAAATAGAGAAGCGGCGATTCCTGTCAGTGCGTCTATAGGAAAGCAGGGGATGGGGGCGGGAATCTGTGATTTGGATCACGAGAGCAGCCGGGCGACGTCTACGAGGTGAGCGGTCATCCTTGAGAGCGGTCGCAGCCTTCGCGGCGTCCGTTGTTCCCAAAAGAGAACGGGAGATGAATTCTTTGCGCGCCAGGCAACGCTTTTCCCTCAAATCGCGTCTCACCCGCGTGGATTTACGCGATCTTGAGACACCTTGTGATATAGCTCACCTTAACGTGTGCGGTATCGCACTGTAAGCGCAAGAAAAAAACTGTCACTCTTTTTATCTACAGACTCGGGGAGGCGCCTATGACAACCCCGTTGAAACCGGAGTGGAGCAAACCTTCCACCATCCTGTTTGCGTCGGAAATCCCTGCCAATGAGAAGGCGTTCGCCTTCGCCTTAGCCCAGGCGCGGGAGTTTGCGGCTGACCTGATCCTCTTCCACGCTTACGACACCCTGGTGATCTCCGCTTCAGAGACTTCTGGCGTGCGTTACTACGATTACGCCGCGGCCGCGCGCAGCGAGGTGCAGCACCTGGAGCCACTGGCCGAACGGGCGCGCGAAGCCGGAGTCCGATGCGATGTGGTGGTGCGCCCCGGACTGGCCGCGGACCAGATTCTGGCCTATACGCGGGAGCGGTTGATCGACCGGATTGTGATGGGGACGCATTCGCCGGGTCCGATCGGCAAGCTGCTGGTGGGATCGGTGGCGGAAGCGGTCCTGCGGACGGCCACAGTGCCGGTGTTCATCGTGGGACCGGACGTGGCGGATGGAAGCGCGCGGAATTTTGCCACGCGGACCATCCTGTGCGCGGCCAGCCTGCATGACTCCAGTGTGGTGGCGGCGCGGTTTGCAGCGGACCTGGCGGCGCAGCACCACGCACGGCTGATCCTGCAGCACGTGATCCGGCCGCAGGAGCGGCGGCAGGTTCTGGCCGGCCGGAGCATCGACCAGATCGAAGGCGATCTGCTGGAGCTGATTCCACACGATTTGCAGACGAAGATTGAATTGCAGGCCATCGTGGTGCCCGGCGACCCAACCGAAGAGCTTCTTTATCAAGAGCGGGCACAGCAAGCGGACCTTATTGTGCTGGGCGCCCATGGGGCGTCGGCTTTTGCGGCCATAACCAGGCACGGGGTGGTGTACAAGGTGCTGGCGCACTCGCACTGCCCAGTGATTACCCTGTCGCCGGCGGTGCTGGCGGCATCCGGCGTTACGGGCGAAAAGGTTTCGCCGGCGGAAACGTTCCTGGCAGGCGTTTTTTAGGCGGAGAATTCTCTCCCTGATGGGACAAGGGGCGGGCGGCCAAAAGCCGTCCGCCCCTTCGGTTTTTGCGCAAGAAACACATCAACATATCATGATGTGTTGATAATTGCATACTTTTCTGCATATACATTCTACCGTCATATCAGGATATGTTGATATGAATCAGCGGACGCGCGCCGTGGCGGAGCGCGGCTCCGATCCTGCCTGCGACATGTGAGTTTCGCCGCAGCTTCGCCCATTGCAGAGCCCGCTGACAATTCCCGTGCCCTCCCGGATGGTGTAAATCCGGTCCACTGCAGGCAGCCGGACAATCTCCTTTCGGCCTGACGGCCAGTGAATCTCCGCTGTACCCGCGTCGGTGGAGTCGCCCAGGCCGAAGTGCGGGCGCTGATCGTTCGACGAGATGAAGCTGCCGCCGCTCATGACGTCCTCGCGCTGACGGAGTCCGTTGGCAGTCAGGTAAACGGTGGCGCCGATGGCGTCGCGCGGGCTTTTGCGGCCGGTCTTCGCGTCTTCTCCGCCAATCAGCTTCAGCTCCACCCAGTGGTGGGCGTCGGGGTTCACGTTCCTGAGCAGAACCGGCAGCCCGTCGATGGGGCTGATGACCACGTCGATCTTGCCGTTGTTGAACAAATCGCCGAAGGCCGCGCCGCGTCCGGATGTCAGGGTGGCCAGCCCCGAGCCTTTGACCGGTGGAACGTAGCTGAATTTTCCGTTGTGCTCGTTGTGGAAGAGGAGCACGCGCTGCTTGAATGTCGTGCCCCAGTCGTGCTGCTCCACTTCCGGATAAACGTGGCCGTTCACCATCAAAATATCCTTCCAGCCATCGTTGTCGTAGTCAGGAAAACCCGCGCCCCAGCTGAGGAACGGGACCGCCATCTGCGTGATGCCCGCCTCGTCGCCCACATCGCTGAAGCTGGGCGCGCCGTCTTCCACTCCATCGTTGTGGTAGAGCGCCTTGAAATCGTCGGAGAAATCGGTGACCAGCAGGTCCAGCAGCCCGTTATTCCTATAGTCGCCGACCGCCAGGCCCATCGACGCGATCTCGCGGCCATCTTTGTTCAGCGCAAAGCCGGAGACGTAGCTCTGGTCGTCAAACGTGCCGTCGCCCTTGTTGATGTAGAGGTAATTGGGGCCGGAATCGTTGGCGACCAGCAGGTCGGGGCGGCCGTCGTTGTTCACGTCGACAAAGACGGTGGTGAAACCGTAGTAAGCGTCGGGATCGCTGACGCCCGCCTTCACGCTGACGTCGGTAAACGTGCCGTCGCCGTTGTTGTGGAAGAGGTGGTCGGGCTCTCCCTTCAGCCCGCGCGGCCCGCACATCACTGGCATGCTGTGAAGCTGGCAAAAGGCGAAGGCGATAGTGCCGTCGTTGGCAGAGTGCTGGTGGGCCACGTCGTAATGCAGATAGCCGGAGACGAACAAATCGAGCCGCCCATCGCCGTCGGTATCGCCCCAGGTGGCGCCGTCGCTCCAGTTGCCCAGGGTCACGCCGGCTTTCTCCGCCACGTCGGTGAAGGTGCCATCGTGATTGTTGCGGTAGAGGCGGTTCTTGCCGAAGTTAGCGACAAAGATGTCGGGCCAGCCGTCGTTGTCAAAGTCGCCGATGGCCACGCCGAAGCCCCAGCGGTCGTTGGTCACGCCGGCCTTCGCAGCAACATTGGTAAACGTGCCGTCGTGGTTGTTGCGGAAGAGCGCGGCGTGCGGCGGGGTGGTCTTGCCGGTGAGCGCGTCGTAGGTCGAGCCGTTGACGAGGTAGATGTCGAGCCAGCCGTCGTTGTCGTAGTCGATAAGTCCCACGCCGGAGCCGTCGGTTTCGAGAATGTACTTCTTGGCGCTGGTGCCCATCACGTGCTGCCAGCTAGCCAAGCCCGAAGACTTGCTCACGTCCTGAAAAACAACGGGGCCGGAGTCGACGAAGCCGCCTGCGGTGATGGGGCGGTGCTGCGCGTCGTAGACGGGAGCGAACGTGCCGGCCATGGCGTTGCCGCTCATGCCAGAGGCGGGCTGCTGCGGCTGCGGGCGCGTGGATTGTTGTTTGGCCGCGGCAGGTTGTTGGGCAGCAAGACTTGTTGCGAGGAGGAATGCGAAGATCAGGCCGAGGTATCGCGAACAGCCTTGGTTATGGAAATGACGAGGGGACGGGTACAACGAAACTCCTTCGCGAATGCTGGGGATCACTCAAAGAGAGGATAGACAGCATGTGTGCGAAAGAGCAAGGAAGCAGGCTGGAAGCGGCCTCACCCAGCCAGGTATTTCTGCAATGGCTCCCAATAATTCGCATGCCAGCCCGCGGCGAGATGTTCGGCTTGACCGATGGGAAACCCAACGTGGTCGAAGACGAGCTTCGTTGACGCGTCCTGCGCGGAGAGCTCGAAGTGGGCGATGGAATAGATGCCCGGATCCCAGCTTGCCGAGCGCCAGGCCTGCACAATTCGCTGGTCGGAGATGAGCTCAATCTGGCGGCCGGAAACGTAATCGCCGAAAAGGGAAAACGCTCCTCCGGGCTCGCGATGAATCACGGCGGGATGAGAGCTGAGGTCAAGACTCTTCATCGCCGCGCTCAACAATTCCACTTTCTGGAATTGCGATGCGTCGGTGAGTGCGTCGTAGACACGCTTGGGCGACGCATTAAACGTGACCTCTTGATGGATGGCTTCAGCCGCGCGGGAGATGCTGTCGCCGGAGTCAGCAAAGGCGCGAGGTGAGGCGAGTGCGAGGCCGGCAGCGGCGATGGTGGACTGGAACAGCCATTGCCGGCGGTTGAGTTGGAGAGCGGATTGAGGGCGTGCAAGGTGCATGGTTCCTCCACTTCGGTGTCCGCAAGAAACTTGCGATAAATCAAAGCTGAACGGATGACACCATGAATCCAGAATATGATCAAGATAATATTCTGATCCAGACGCGGGAATCGACGGCGTGCGGGAGATCAAGATGCCATACCCCGAGAGTCATCATGCAGAAGTGAAAAGGAAAATAATCGACAGTGCGCGGCGACTGTTCAACCGCAACGGCTTCGAGTGCGTTTCGATTGCCGAAATCATGCGTGCCGCGGGATTAACGCATGGGGCCTTCTATTCCTACTTCCAGAGCAAGAGCGACCTCTACGCCGAAGTGATGAACTGCTTCTTTACCGACCCGGAATGGAAGAACTGCTGGGAAGGCGTCCGGGTGGATCTGTCGTCGACGGATGTGGGGGCTCAGGTTGTAAGAGCCTACTTGTCGCGGCAGCACTACGAAGACTTGGAAAATTCTTGCCCCATGGTGGCGTTGCCAACGGATGTAGCGCGCAGCGGTGAATCAGCTCGACGGGCATTCGAGAAAGTATTCCGCGCCATGGTGAACGTGCTGGAGCGAAGCGTGGCGGGCAACGGGAAGGAAAAGAACGCCCGGGCCCAGGCGATCGCGGCGCTGAGCATTGGAGGCATGATCGTTGCACGAACTATTGTCGACCGGACGCACGCAGACGAAGTGCGCAGATCGTGCATGAATGTGGCTTTGCAGCTTGGCCATTGGCAGACTCGTTCGACGAGGAAGCCGTCATCCCGGGGGAAGACGATCAAACAGCATGTGACGCGATGATTCCTGAATGACCTTGGGTTTGGTGCGCCGGGGCTGGACTTGCGGCCCAAATCGGAGGTCTGGCTCAGGCCGTATAGGCGCCGATGCGGGTTTCGCGCGCAGTCAGGGCGTCGCAGGCGCGGTCCAGCTTTTCGTAATCGGCGTCGTGGTCCTTGCGGAAGGCGCGGAAGGCGTCTTCGGAATCCCAGCGGTCGATTGTGAGGTAGGAACCGGGAACGTAGGCGTCGCGCAGCAGCTCCGTGCCGCGATACGCGGGCGACGTGCGGAAGAGCTGCGCCCAGGAGCCATCAGGGCCGTAGGCGGCCTCGAATGCGGCGATGTTTCCTTCGGCAACTTCGAACTGCCAGACGACGATGAACATGGTGGGCCTGAGTCCATGGTAGCGCAGCAGCGTATCGATTTGCCTAGGGCGGCAAAAAGGTTACGCTTCTTGGTATGGCCATAATTTATGGCTATAATGGAGCTATGAAAGTGAGCATCGGCGATGCCAGGAATCGTTTTACGGAACTGATCCGCGCCACGGAGGCCGGAGAGCGCATCGTGATTACGCGCCACGGGAAGCCTGTAGCGCAGCTAGCGCCGCCGCCGGTTGAATCGCGAAAGGTCCAACTGGGAGCCATGAAAGGCCGCATCGAGTTGAAGCCCGGCTGGGATGCGCCGATCGATCTCGACCGATTCCTCGAGGGTGATCTGTGAGCGGCAATCTGCTCGACACCAATGCCGCGATCTTTGCACTCACTTTTCCGGAAAAACTCTCTGCCGCGGCCCGCACCGCCATTCTGAGGGGTCCAAACGTGCTCAGCGTCGTTTCGTATTGGGAAGTGATCTTGAAGTGCATGAAGGGCTCTCTGGAGGTGGGAGACTTGCGGAACTGGTGGCCGGACGCGCTTACGCTGCTTGCGGCAACACCCCTGCATCTGCGTCCGGAGCACATTGCCGGGGTCCTTCCCCTTCCACTTCACCACAAGGATTCGTTCGATCGAATCCTGATCGCACAGGCCAGGACGGAGAAGCTGGCCTTGATCACGAGCGACAAGGACATAGCCCGCTACGCATCGAAGGAACTGAAAGTCATTCGCTAAGCGGCTGCACTCATTTGCCGGATTTCCTGGTTTGCGCCAGCGCTTCGGCAAAATGCACCGCGTGTTTGTGGCCGAGCTGGTCGATCTGCTCGCGGCAACTGAAGCCGTCGGAGACGATGAGCGTGCCGGGCGCGGCTTTCGCCACCGCGGGCAGCAGGTCTGCTGCGGCGATTTTCTTTGACACCTCGAACTTTTCCGCCTCGAATCCGAACGGGCCGGCCATGCCGCAGCAGCCGGATTCGATGAGTTCGACCTCTGCGCCGGCCTGACGCAGCAGAGCGATCTCATTGCCGGGCCCGCCGAAAACCGCCTTGTGATGGCAGTGGCCGTGGATGAGAATGTGGGTGCCCTTGAGCCGGTCATCGGCGGCGATGTGCGGCGCCTTGGCGGCGAGGAAATCAGCCAGGAGCCAGGTTTGTTCGCGCAGCTTCAGCGCCCGAGGGTCGTTTGGGAAAAGTTCGGGCAGCTCGTCTTTGAAGACGCTGGCGCAGCTTGGCTCGAGGAAGATGAACGGCAGGCCGGCGCCGATGTGCGGCGCCATGGTGTCGAGCACGCGAGCCAGATACGCGCGGGCGTGATCCAGCAAACCGAAGTCATAGAGCGGGCGGCCGCAGCAGATGTGGCGCTCGGCGGTCTGGACCTCAAAACCGGTCTCGGTGAGCAACGCTTCCGCTGCGGCCAGAGATTGCGGGTGGTAATAGTTGTTCCAGGTGTCGGGCCAGAGCAGGACTTTTTGCGCCGACTGTCCCTCAGGGGCTAAAGCCCCGACATTTTTTACGTTGCTATCGGCACGACTGAAGTCGTGCCCTTTCAAAGCCGCGGTTGAGGATTGCTTGGTGTACGGTTTCTGCGCGAGGCGCGGCAACTGGCGTTCTTTGGCTACACCGGCAATCCGCTTGATGAGCGGGCTGGTGAGCGGCCCGGTGAGGATGGCGTTAGTCAGCGCAGGCATGGGCGAGCCCCAGCGCGCCAGCTTGTCGGCAAATCCAAAGATGTAATGATGCAGCGGATGCAGCCGGCCCTTGTAACGCTGCGCCAGGAATTCCGCCTTGTACTGCGCCATGTCCACCTGCACCGGGCACTCCGTTTTGCAGGCCTTGCAACTGAGGCAAAGCGAGAGCGCTTCATCGACGGCATCGCTCTCGAAGCCTTCGCTGCGCAGCTCTCCGACCAGCATCTCCCATAGCAGATGAGCGCGGCCGCGCGTGGAATGCATTTCTTCGCCGGTGGCGCGATAGCTGGGGCACATGACACCGCCGTGCTCCTTGCGGCAGGCACCCACGCCTACGCATCGCTCGGTGGCGCGCTCCATGGAGCCGTTGTCGCGAGCGAAGACAAAGTGGGTCTCGCGGGTCTTGGTGGTAGCTGCCTTCCCATCCCCGGTCTCAGAATCGAGACCGGGGGCACTCACTGCCTTTTCCCGCGCATAGACAGCCGAAGTGTGGCGCAAATTCTCCACCGGATCGTAGACACGCACGGCGTCGATCAGCTTGCCGGGATTCATGCGGTTGTCCGGATCCCACAGCGCCTTGAACTCGCGGAAGGCCTGCATCAGCTCCGGGCCGAACATTTTGGGCAGCAGCACCGCACGCGATTGTCCGTCGCCGTGCTCGCCACTGAACGATCCGCCGAATTGGATTACCACGTCGGCGGCGCGGTCAATGAATTCGCGGAACTTGCCAATTCCCTCCCGCGAGGCGAAATCGAAGTTGATGCGCATGTGCACGCAGCCCTGGCCGTAGTGGCCATAGAACGGGCTGCGATAGCCGAAATCGTTCATCAGCTCCGTGATCGCGCGCAGATAGTTGCCGAGTTGCGCCGGGGGAACGGCCGCATCCTCCCAACCCTCCCAGCGGTCGGGCTCGCCGGGCACAAACACGACCGCGCCCAGCGCCGACTCGCGCACGTACCACACGCTGGCCGCTTCCTCCGGCGTGCAGATGTGCGCCGCGGGCGCATCGGGCCACGACTGCGACGCGCGCGCGATTACTTCCGCCTTGGCGCGCGCCTCTTCCGCGGACCATGCGCCCATCTCGACCAGCAAAAAGCCAACTCCGGGCGGAAGCTTGTCCAGCTGCTTCAGCGCCAGGCCCTTGCGGCGCATGAACTCGACCAGAAGATGGTCGAAGCCTTCAAGGCCGATGGGCTTGTGCTCCAGCGCCTGGGGAACGGCGTCGGCAGCCTTGAACGCATCGGAGAATCCCAGCACCGTGAGCACGCGATGCGGCGGGCTCGCAGTCAGGTTGAGATTTGCGGAGAGCACGTTGACGCAGGTGCCTTCCGAACCCACCAGCGCCCGCGCCACGTGGAAGCCGCTCTCCGGAAGCAGCTCGTCAAGGTTGTAACCGGAGACGCGCCGCGGAATGCGCGGGAACCGTTCGCGGACCAGCGCGGCGTATTTGTCGCGAATGCGCTTGAGGCCGGCGTAGATCTGACCCCTGCGGCCGCCCGCGCTGATGATGGCTTCGAGCTCATCGTCGCTGGTGCGCCCCACGGTCATGCGCGTGCCGTCGTAGAGCACAATATCGAGCGTTTCCACGTTGTCGACGACCTTGCCGCCCAGCAGCCCGTGTACGCCGCAGGAGTTGTTGCCGATCATGCCGCCGAGGGTGCAGCGCGAGTGCGTTGCGGGATCGGGAGCGTAGGTCAGGTGATGCTCTTCTGCGGCTTCGCGCAGGCGATCAAGGACGATGCCGGGATCGACGGTAGCGAGCTTGCGTTCGGGGTCGAGCGCGCTGAGCCGGTTCATGTACTTCGAGTAATCGAAAACGACGGCGACATTGGTGCACTGGCCGGCCAGGCTGGTGCCTCCGCCGCGGGGCAGCACGGCGGCGCCGAAGGCGCGGCAGGCCGCGAGCGCAGCCTCCACGTCGGCGGCGTCGCGCGGAAGCACAACGCCAATGGGGAGCTGGCGATAGTTGGAGGAATCGGTGGCGTAGAGAGCGCGCGAGCCCCTGTCGAAGCGGACTTCGCCGCGGATCACGGCCTTGAGGCCGGCTTCCAGTTCGAGGTGCGCCGCGAAACGCTCGTGTTCGAGCGGCGCAGGATCTCTGAGGATCTGAAATGAGCTCACGGGTGACATGGTAGCGCGGCCGGGCGCATTACGTTCATGGAGCTGGCAATCGGGCACTGCCGCAGCGTTGCGCTACACTCGCCGTAACGCGCTTCGAAAAAAGGCCGGCTATGGGTTCCGCTTCCAGAATTGTGAAAAGGCTGCGCAAGATTCCGCCATGGTTGTGGTTTGTGGGGATTGGCACTGCTGAGATGGCCATTGCCTTAATGGCAGCCTATGTTGTTCACGCGCCGCTGCCGATTCTACGAATCCTGTTGCCGACCTTGGTCTTGTTCTTCGATCCCTCGCCGCCGACCGTTGGGACGCTGGTTGCCGAAGGTGTAATTCTTTTTGGCGGGTCGTTTGCGATCTGGGGAATGATCGGCTTGGCTTTGGGAGCGTTGATCCGGTGGAGCGGGTCGCCGGAATAGCGGCCCGGATGCACCGGCCAATCCGCTGGAAGCAGTACCTTCATTGGGCGGAGAATCGCCCGCCAGACCGCTCTTACCGCCCCGGCCACTCCTCCACCACCACGCCCAGATCGTTGAGCTTTTGAATTGCCGCTTCCACATTGCGGCGAACGGCGGCGCGATTCTTACGGTCGGCCTCGGGCGACTCCGCCACGGCAACCACGCGGCCATAGGGCCACGCACGTGCCGGCAGCGCGGTGATTGCCCTGGCCAGGTCGCCAATGCGGATTTGCAGCTCCTGCCGGCGCGCCGCTTCCGGGCGCAACATAGTTCCCTGGGTCACCGTGCTTGGATTGGCATCCTCCATGATCACGTGCAGGTCAAGGTAGCTGGCGCTCGCGCTGATAAATGGGTTCTGCCACCGGCTGGGATCGTGGATGTCGATGTAGAGGCTCTTGGTGGGCAGGGGAATCTTGGCCAGCTCCGCGCGTTGGGCGTCGCTCTCGGTGGCGTTGGCCTGGGCCTGCTGCTCGGCGCGGGCGGCGTCCTTGGCCACGCCCACAACCGCTTGTTCTTCCTTATGGCAGGCGGAGATAGACACAGCCAACAGCACAAACAGCCAGGCAATAGGCCTGATTTTCGGGGGGTGAATCACGTTTTCAGGATAACAGGCAATCCATTCTGCGCATCCATGCGTTTACAGGCGTGTTGTACGCTGATTGCGCCCAATCGCCCACCAACGGAAAGGCTTGCGATAGTGGTTGCCACTCGCCGGCTCCTCCCAACTTTTGTAATAGGAAGAGCTGGATTGTCGGCGCTCATAAGTGTGACAGAAAGCCACTAGGGCCTCTTACATACAGGAGAAAGCTGTGAGAATTTCCTTCCCCCTCTTCCGGCTGTCCCTTGCGGCGGCGCTGCTGTTTTTTTGTGCGACTTCGGTCCTTTCTTCTCAAGTTGCGGCCGTTCCCGGCGTAGAGTCGCCTGCTCCATTTGCGGATTCTTACGCACCGAACTCCAATTCCTCCTCCAGGTCCGCGTCGAATCTTCCCGATGCGCCGGGCTTCTCTTCGTCAGCCCCGGCGGATTACGCGGCGCCGGTCCAGCGCGGCGGAGAACCCTGGGAAGGAGAGAAACAATACGGACCTCTCTCTCGCGTCGGCTTTGGGGCCGACGTGTCTCCCCTGGGCGTCGGTATCAAGTCCGCCACAATCCTGACGCGCTACTTAGATGCCCGCCTGCTCATCAACTTCCTCAACTACACTTCGGGCGAATTCGAAGTCAGTGGAATCCGCACAGATGCCACTCTGCACCTCTTTACCGCGGGCGCTGCCCTGGATTGTTATCCGCGCAACAGCATCTGGCGGCTGAGCACCGGCCTCATGATGCACAATGGCAATCACTTTTCCGCCAGCGGAGAAGCGGCGCCCGGGCAGAGCTTCACCGTGGACGGCGAGAAATTCTATTCCGCCAACGCCAACGCGGTCACCGGAGTCACTCCGGTGAACGGATCCGGCGTGCTGGGCCTGAATACGCGCCAACCGGAATTCTTCCTGAGCGGGGGATTTGGCAGATTTGTTCCCCACTCGGAGCGGCACTGGTCCTTTCCGTCGGAGCTCGGTGTCATCTTCATGGGCTCTCCCACGGTCGACCTGACCACGTCCGGATGGGTCTGCAAAAACACCGAGCCGGGGAGTTGCAGCGATGTTTCCTCCGCCACTCCGGTCGCCACCCAGTTCAACAATGCGCTCCAGGCGCAGCTGACCAAATGGCGCCAGTCGCTCAGCTCATTCAGGGTCTATCCCATGTTTTCTTACAGCGTGGTTTACAGCTTCGATGTCCCCTAGGCGCCGCACGCCCCGATGATGGCGCGTTTTACCTCCCCTTGACACTCGACGCCGGCCGCTTCACGCGAAAGTAGTCCGTCTTGGATTAGAGGCTGCTAACCAAACTGGCCCGCAATTGGGCAAGACGCTGCTTAGGTATTTTCTTGTCAAGGGGTGACTGAAAAATGACGCATGCCGACCTGTCACTTTAGTACTATTGTGTCATTACCTTGGAGCGTAAATAATGTTACCGATATCAATCGGGCCACGCACATTCAGGAGAAAGCCGTGAGAAATCCTTTCTGCCACTTCCGCCAACCCTTTGCGGTGGCGCTGTTTGCCTTCGGTATGTCGTCCATTCTCCTTGGTCAAGTGAAGTTCGCCTCTGGCGAAGAGTCGCTTGCTCCTTCCTCTGACTTTCATACGCTGAGTTCGGACTCGCCATCCGTCTCCGCATCGGATCTTCCCGACGCACCCGGCTTTTATTCCTCCGCTTCTGGGGAAGGCATAACCCAGAACCATGGCGGTGGAGAGCCCTGGGAAGGAAACCGGCAATACGGGCCTCTCTCTCGCTTCGGCATCGGAGCCGACGTGTCTCCGCTGGGCATCGGCGTCAAGGCCGCCACTGTCCTCACCCGCTACCTCGATGCCCGCATGCTGGCCAACTACTTTAACTACAATCTGAACGACTTTGATCTTGAAGGATTTCAGGGAAACGGATCTGTGCACTTCTTCTCCATGGGCGCAGCCCTGGATGTTTACCCGCACAACAGCATCTGGCGGATGAGCGGCGGCGTGATGTTGCACAATGGCAACAACTTTTCCGCAACCGGAGAAGCTGAGCCCGGACAGAGCTTTAGCTTGAACAACCACACATACTATTCCGCCCAGCCGAACGCGGCCAGCGGAGCCACCCCCCTGAACGGATCCGGCACCCTGGTTCTGCACGCGCGCGAACCTGAGTTCTTCGTCACCGGAGGATTCGGCAGGTTCGTTCCCCACTCGGAGCGGCACTGGTCTTTTCCCACCGAGTTTGGCATTCTCTTCATGGGCGCGCCCACACTCAACCTGGCCACCGCTGGATGGGTCTGCCAGAACAAAGAGGCGGGGAGTTGCACCGACATTTCCTCCGCCACTCCGTTTGCCACCAAATACAACCATGACTTCCAGGCGCAATTGGCCGATTGGCGCCAGTCGCTTAGTTCGTTCCGGATCTATCCCATGTTTTCCTACAGCGTGGTATACAGCTTCGACGTCCGGTAGACGCCGCGCGCCCCGATGACGGCGCATTTTTCCCTCCCCTTGACACTCGACAAGAGGCTGGCTTATTCTCTTGTCGAACATCAAGGGGAGACCCATGGCACAATCCGCTGACCTACTTCAAGGCACGCTCGACATGCTGGTCCTGAAGGCCATCGCCAACGAACCCCAGCATGGGTGGGCCATTGCCCAACGCATCCAGCAGGTCTCGAACAACGTGCTCCAGGTGGGCCAGGGCTCGCTGTACCCGGCGCTGCACCGGCTGGAGTACAAAGGCTGGATCCACGCCGAGTGGGGCGCGAGCGAAAACAACCGCAAGGCCCGCTACTACTCGCTGACCGCCGCGGGGCGGAAGCAGTTGCAGGCGGAACTGGCCAACTGGGACCGGCTCGCCGGGGCCATCAATCTCGTTCTCCAGGAAATCTAAGGAGGCACGCATGCTGGGCGAATGGCTCTCGCGGGCGCGATTCTTTTTTGCGGGCAAGCGGCGCGCTGAAGTGGACGACGAGCTCCAGTTCCACATCGATCGCCAGATGGAAGCCAATCTGGCCGCGGGCATGAACCCGAGTGAGGCGCGGCGACAGGCGGCGCTGGCGTTCGGCGGCCGCGAGCGCGCGCGGGAGCAGTGCCGTGAACAGCGGCCCTCGTGGTCGCTGGAACTGCTGCTGCGCGACTTGCGCTTTGCCCTGCGCGGCTTGCTGCGGAACCCCGGGCTGACCGCAGTGTGCATCCTCACCCTGGCCCTGGCCATCGGCGCCAACTCCACCGTCTTCAGCCTGCTCAGCCAGGCGTTGCTGCGCACCTTGCCGGTGCGCGATCCGCAGCAGCTTGTGACCCTGAACTTTGCCGGATCGACTGAAGGGCACACGCACTCTGACGGCGGAGACACGCCCGGCCATCAGCACGAGTTTTCCTACCCCATGTACCGCGACCTCCGCGACCGCAACCAGGCGCTCAGCGGCCTGATCGCCGCCGCTGACGCCACGGTGGGCGTCACCTGGAACAACCACGCCGAGGCTACCTCCGCGGAGATGGTCAGCGGCAACTACTTTCAGGTGCTGGGCGTACAACCGGCGGAAGGGCGCGTCTTTGATGCCGGCGACGAGACCGCGGACGGCGCCAATCCCGTTGCCGTTCTCAACTTCGATTACTGGAGAACCGAGCTTGCGGAGGCGCCGGTGGTGGGCCGGACGCTGCTCGTCAACGGAAGCCCCTTCACCATTGTGGGCGTCTCCGCGCCCGGTTTCCGCAGCATGATCTGGGGCAATGCTCCCGGCATCTATGTCCCCATCACCATGCAGCGCACCATTGAGCCGGATTGGAATTACCTGCACGACCGGCGATCGTATTGGATCGATCTTGCAGGCCGCTTGCGTCCCGGAGTCACCGTCCAGCAGGCTGCCGCGCAGATGAATCCGCTCTTCCTCGCGCTGCGCCGGCAGGAGTTCACCGCGCTGCATGACCAGTCGCCCGCCGTGCGTCAAACGTTCCTGGATGCCGCGCATCTCAACGTCGACGCGGGTTCGCGCGGCTTCTCGCCTCTTCGCGGTGACATGCGCATACCCTTGATGGTCATGGTCGGCATGGTGCTGCTGGTCATCGCCATGGCAATTGTGAATGTGGCCAGCCTGCTCCTGGTGCGCGCCGCCGGCCGTGTGCGCGAGTTCAGCGTACGCTTCGCCATGGGCGCAACCGCACCCCAGATTGTGCGCCAACTCCTGTGCGAAGGATTTCTCTTAGGCTTCGCGGGAGCAGCCCTGGGATTGGCCATCGCTCCAGGGTCGCTTCGCCTGCTCATCCGCTGGACGCAACAATCCACCAGCGACACCTCCATGTTTACCCCCACGCTGGACTGGCGCGTCTTTGCCCTCACGCTGACGGCCACCCTCGTTGGCAGCCTCATCTTCAGCCTGGCGCCGGCGGCGCAGTTCTGGAATCCGCGCCTGGCCGATGCGCTGCGCCAGCAGGCGGGCACCGGCGTGGGCGGCTCGCTGCGCTTTCGCCGCACCTGCGTCGCGCTGCAAATCGGCTTCAGCTTGCTGTTGATGGTGGCCGCGGGCATGTTTGTGCGTTCCATCCGGAACCTGCGCACTGTCAATCCCGGTTTTGCCACCGATCACCTGCTGGCATTCGATCTCGCCCCTGAGATGGCAGGTTATCCCGCGTCAACCGTCGCACGCCTGGAACAGAATGTGCTCGATGCCCTTGCCGCTGTGCCCGGCGTTCGCAGCGTCGGCGCCACCAACGATGCCGACCTCGTCGATGACGACATTACCGGCGACGTCTACGTGACCGGATACAAAGCGCCATCGGACGAAGATTTCGATGTCGAGCTGCCCTGGGTGAGCAACGGGTACCTTGAGACGCTGGGCGTTCCGCTGGTCGCCGGACGCATGTTCAAACTCGATGACACCGCGACCTCACAGAGGGTGGCCATTGTCAACCAAAGCTTCGCGCAGCACTTTTTCTCGAGCCCGCTGGCAGCGCTGGGACGGCACACCGGACGCCCCGACCGCCCAGGTACCGACGCCATAATCGTGGGCGTGGTGCGCGACGTGAAGCATACCACCGTCCGCGACCCTGCAAGGGCCACCTGTTACACGCTCTTCCAGCAGGCGCCCAAGCCGACCGGACTCGCCTTTTACGTGCGCACCTGGCAGGCCCCCGATACGGCAGCCGGCAGCATTCGCGCCGCCGTCGCGCGCATTGACCCCAAGCTGATCGTGAACGGCCTCGGCACCATGACCAACCAGATTGATCAGAGCCTGACTCCGCAGCGCGTGTTGGCCCTTCTGGCCGCGGTCTTCGGCGCGCTGGCGGCGCTGCTGGCGGGCATAGGCCTCTACGGCATACTCGCCTACTCCACGGCGCAACGCACGCGCGAGATCGGCATCCGCATGGCGCTGGGCGCGCGTCGCGGCAGCGTGGTCAGGCTCATCCTGCGCGAAACTCTGCTGCTGGCCGGCTGCGCCGTGGCGGCCACCATACCCATTGCGCTCCTGGGCGCGCGCGCCGTGCGCAGCCAGCTCTTCGGCGTCTCCGTGGCCGATCCGCTGGTTTACGCGGCCGGCATCCTCGCCATCTGCCTGGTGGCGGCGCTGGCCGGCTTCCTTCCCGCGCGCCGCGCCGCCGCCGTCGATCCCGCCCGGGCCCTGCGCACCGAATGAGGCACTTCCCTCTCTTTGCCGCTCTGCTATCCTGATGGGTTTACCTGCGCGTTTCACGGGCTCCGGCCCGCGCGGCGCGTATTGCGGAGGGGCCTCATGCCCGAACATCGCGGGCGAAAACATCATCAGGATCGCGTAGCGGAGACGCTCAAGGAGGAGATCGGCGCCATGCTCGAGGGCGAGCTCTCCGATCCCCGCATCGGGTTCTGCTACATCAGCGAGGTTATGCTCAATCCCGGGGGAAAATCGGCTCGCGTGTACGTGGCCGTCAATGAGACCGTAACCGACATTGCGGAGGCCGAAACCAATACCATCGCCGGGCTCGATGCCGCCAAGGGTTACATCCGGGTCCAGCTCAAGGAGCGCATGGGCGTGCGCCATGTCCCCGACCTTGCCTTCATCGCCGATCGTTCCGGGCGTTTTCAGGCGCGTATCGACGAGCTGATGGAGCGCTCCCGCAGGCGCCAGAGAAAGGCGGCGGAATAGTTCTTATGGGCGCGATGGATCTCAATCACGGCGCAGAAGATTCCGGCGCGCTCCGCGATCCGAATGTTGAACGGGAGACTCCGTCCGCTACGCCTGGATGGGTGCCCGAAAATCCCATCGCCGCCATTCTCGACTTGCTCGGCCACGGCGAGCGCTTCCTGGTCTGCTCCCACTCGCGTCCCGACGGCGACGCCGTGGGCTCCATGCTGGCCATGGGCGCGTTGTTGGAAGCCATGGGCAAGCGCGCCGACCTGATCACCGCCGATCGCATTCCCTCCGCCTACCGCTCCCTGCCCGGCGCTGAGGCCATCCGCTGCGTCATGCGCGTTCACGGCCCCTATGACGCCGCGATTCTGCTGGAGTGCGACGGCCTAGATCGCACCCGGCTGCGCGGCCTGGAGCCGTTTTTCCTCGTCAACATCGATCATCACGCCACCGGCCGCCCCTTTGCCCAGCTCAACTGGATCGATCGCGATGCCGCCAGCGTGGGCGAGCTGGTATACCGGCTCATCAAGGGCGCCGGAGTGCATCTCACTCCCGCCATGGCGCAGTGCCTCTATACAACCATCCTTACTGACACCGGCGGCTTCTGTTACGGCGCCACCCGCGCCTCCACCTTCGCCCTGGCCGCAGAGCTGAGCCGCGCCGGCGCCGACCCCGTCCACATTGCGCAGCAAATTTACTTCTCCACGGCCATGTCCAAGCTTCTGCTGCTAGGCGCCGCTCTCACCAACCTGAAGCGCGAAGGCCGACTGGCCTGGCTCTGGGTCTCAAATCATGACATGATCCGCACCTGCGCCGCCGAAGAGGACTGCGAGGGCATCGTCAACTACGCCATCTCCCTGGCTGGTGTGGAAGCCGCGGCGTTTCTCCGCGAGCTGCCCGAAGGCCGCATCCGCATAAGCCTCCGCAGCAAGGGACGTGTGGAAGTGGCCGGCCTGGCCGCGGCAATGGGCGGCGGAGGCCACGAGAATGCCGCCGGCGTTACCCTCGACGGACCACTGGCGCGCGCCCTTGCACAGGTTCTCGCCGGTCTGCGCCGCGCCCTGGAAGAAATCTCCCCCCAGCCCATGCCGGGCAATGAAAGCGGCGTCGATCCGCCCGCATAGGGCCACAGGGACGCGGGGCGATAAAACCGGTTGCATTTCTTTGGCTTCGCCGTCATCAACACCGTCGCTCCAATCTGTTAGCCTTGTGCCTGTCGCGTGCTGCGGCCGGCTCCGCATCCGGATTTCCGGGCGCCTGGAGTCTTGTTTCGCAGCCAAGTCCCGCACCGACTCGGCGAATCCGCCGGAGGTGCGGCTCGGAGTAGCCCGCAACGTGGAATCCACTCTGGAACCATCCGCCCAGGATCCAGCCGCACCCCGGCCCCGTCGTCTGCCCCGGTGGTCCACCCTCCGGGAAGTCACCGTCTTCACGTTGTTCGCTGTTTTCTTCATCCTCTATGGCGTCACCCCGCTGCTGGGCGGCGACGGCCTCGGCCTGGTCGGCGCCGACGAACCCCGCTATGCCCAGATCGCCCATGAAATGCTCGCCCGCTTTGACCACGCCGACACTCTCAAGGGCAAGCTGAGCGCCTGCGTAACGCCATTTCTTTACGGCCGCCCCTGGCTGGAGAAGCCTGCTCTCTACTACTGGCGCGCCATGTTCGTTTTCCAGGAGTTCGGCGTCCACGACTGGAGCGCGCGCCTTCCCTCGGCCACCTTCGCCTTCATCATGGTGGCGCTCATTTACCTGCACATGCGACGATTCCGCCCTGGAGGCCATCTCGATGCCGCCATCATTACCGTAGCCTGCGCCGGCATGATCGGCTTTTCCCGCGGCGCATCCACTGACATGCAGATGGCCGCGCCATTCTCCATCGGCCTCCTCGGCTGGTACGCCTGGTATGAAACCGACTCCAAGTTCTGGCTCTTCGACATCTACTTCTTCACCGGCGTGGCCACTCTGGCCAAGGGCCCCGTGGCGCCCTTCCTGGCCGCGGTCATCGTCTGCTCTTTTGCCGCGCTGCGCAAGGAGTGGTCCATCGTCCGCCGCTCGTTCTGGTGGCCCGGCGTGCTGCTCTATTTCGCCATCGTCCTGCCCTGGTTCATCGCCGTCCAGCACCAGAACCCCACCTTCTTCCGCGAATTCGTCCTCAACCAGAACCTCCGCCGCTTCGCCACCAATCGCTATGAACACCAGCAGCGGTTCTGGTACTACCTGGTCGTCGTCTTGATCGCCATCTTGCCCTGGACGGTCGTCGCCCTTCGCGCGCTCTGGGACGGCATCCAGACCTCGGTCGCAGAATGGCGCCTCCGCCACACCCGCAAAGGCCCGCCCAAAGTCAATCGCCCCGGCGACGCCTTTCCCGAGTTCCTCGTCCTCTGGGCCTTGATTCCCATCCTCTTCTTTTCCTTTTCCCAGTCCAAGCTCCCCGGATACATTCTTCCTGCCATCCCGCCCATCACCATCCTCACCGGCGATTACCTTTTCCGCCGCCGCGCTACCGGCCTGCACCGCCTGGAACTCGGCGGCCACGCTTTTCTCTGCGGCATCGTAACCATGGCCGCGCTCCTGCTGCCATGGTTCATCGTCCACGGCATCCAGATGCCGCCCCTCCAGCCCTTCGCGGTGGCGCTGGTCGCCGCCGCCGGCGCGGCATTGCTGATTGTTATCGTGGTCAACGGCTTCGGCGTTGCACGCTTCCGCCTGGTCACTTCCCTGGTCCTGGCGGTGCTCATGCTCTTCGTCTACGGCGTTGGTCCGGCCTTCGGCATCCCCGCCGCTCCCGGCACCAAAAAGGTGATCCATCTGCTCGACCGCTACTACTCCGCCCGACCGCTGGCCGAGCGCCTGGACGGAATTGCCCCGCCCGATGAAACGGTCGCCGTCTTCCGCGTCCGCCGCGATATCGAATACGGCCTCTCGTTCTACCGCAATCACGAAGTCGTCAATTACGACGAATCCGGCGTCCCCGATGAGCAGCACCTTCTCGTCGCCCGCGTCACCGGCCGCAATGGCGTTGACCTGCACACTCCTTCCGCGCTGCAGGAATATCTGGAAGGACGTCATTATGAAGAGGTCTTCAGTTGGCCGGAGCGGGGTCTTGAGGTTTATCTCGTAGGAGCACGCTGATACCTTATTAGCCTGCAATCCGTCAATTCCGGTTGCAGGACCTTCGCGCTCATGGCACAGTAACCCAATGAGCACCGCAGGCGTATGGAAATGAAGGCATGAGCATGACCTCGGGCGTTTCCCTGGAAATTCTCGATCTGCGCCACTTCAGCGCGCCCGTGCTCCAGCCCTTGCTGGAAGCCGAAGCCGCGGTTTGGCGCGAGCGCCTCCACTGGGACTACAGCGCCTCCTCGCGCCTGCTCATGCAGTATCTCGATAGCCACATGCTGCCCGGTTACGCCGCCGTCGACGCCGGCCGTATCACCGGCTACGCCTTCTGCGTTTACGAGGAGAGCAAAGCCGTCATCGGCGATGTCTTCGCTTTCGATAACGGGCCAATCCATTCGATCGAAGCTGTTTCCCCGCTCACCAACGGAAAGCCCCAAACCCCGCGCGAAATCGAGCGCATGCTCCTGTCCCACCTCTTTGAAACCCTCCAGAATTCGCCCCAGGTGGACCGCATCGAGTCGCAACTCCTGCTCCATCCCGCCGGCGCTCTTGCCCCCGTCTTTGCTGAGGCCGGCTTCACCCTCTATCGCCGCCTGTTCATGGTCCAGACCTTGACGCCGATGCACGATCAGGCTCGTCCTGACGTGCCCCGCGAATTCGAGCTGCGCCCTTGGCGCGAGGACGACCTGCCCGCCGCCGGCCGCCTCATCGCCGAGGCCTATGCCAACCACCCTGACAGTCTCATCAACGATCAGTACCGCTCCGCCCACGGCTCCATGCGCTTCCTGCACAACATCGTGCGCTACGCCGGCTGCGGAGCCTTTTCCCAGCAGGTCTCGCACATCCTCATTGACCGTTCCTCCCGCGAAATGGCCGGCCTTGTCCTCGGCTCTCGCGTCAGCGCCCAGAGTGGCCACATCACTCAGCTCTGCATCCGCCCGCCTTACCGCCGCCGCGGCCTCGCCCGCATGCTTCTCCACATCGCCGCTGCCGAGTTCTGGCGCCTCGGCGTCAGCGAAATCTCTCTCACTGTCACTGAAGACAACTCCAGGGCCGTTGCGCTCTATCAGAGCGAAGGCTACGACTGTCGCCACGCCTTTGACGCCGCAGTGTGGCGCCGCGGCTTTCACGCCTGACGTCCCGGAGGGACGAAGCGAAAATAGCCCAGGGTGAAGCTCGCCGGAACGGCGAGCGAGAACCCTGGGAAGGATCCCCAAAGAACCCCGGAGTCCCGTAGGGACGGCGCGACGGCTTCGTAAGAGGGGCGTTTAGTCGTGCCGAAGAATCCCCAAAAAAGGAAAGGCTTTGGCTGCGGGACGCACGCCCCTCAATACCTCTAAGAACTCTGCTGATTCCCCACCCGCTCCCCAATCACATCCGTGTACTTGTTCCCCGATCCGGTATTGAACAGCACCACGCGATCGTTGGGCGTCAAAAAGCCGGTCCCGAGCAAATAATCGTACGCAGCCGTCGCCGCCGCGCCCTCCGGCGACAGCAACAAGCCCTCATGGGCAGCCCAGTCGCGCAGCGAAGCAAAGATGGCGTCGTCGCTGACGGCCACCGCCGTCCCCCCGACGCGCGAACAATTTCCAAAATGAGATAGTCGCCGTAGGGCTTGGGCACGCGCAGCCCTGAGGCCAGCGTGTGCGCATCCTGCCACGCCTGGCTCACCGCCTCGCCTGCCTCGAACGCCCGCACCACCGGCGCGCAGCCCGCAGCCTGGATCGCGATCATCTTCGGCCGCTTGCCCGTAACCCACCCCAACTGCTCCATCTCCTCAAACGCCTTCCACATCCCGATCATGCCCACCCCGCCGCCCGTGGGATAAAACACCGCATCGGGATAGGTCCACCCGTGCTGCTCCACCAGCTCGTAGCCCATGGTCTTTTTGCCCTCCACGCGAAACGGCTCCTTCAGCGTGGAGATGTCGAACCATCCTTCGGCGTCCTTGCGCTCCGCCACCATGCGCCCGCAGTCGGAGATCAGTCCGTCCACCAGCGTCACATGGGCGCCGTACGCGCGGCACTCCACCTGGTTGGCTTTGGGCGTGTCGCGCGGCATAAAAATGTGCGCCTCAATCCCGGCCGCCGCCGCATAAGCCGCCAGCGCGCCGCCGGCATTGCCAGCGGTCGGCGCGGCCAGCTTTTTCAGCCCGTAGTGCCGCGCCATCGTCACCGCCAGCGCCAGCCCGCGCGCCTTGAAGGTCCCCGATGGGTTCGCGCCTTCTTCCTTCAGCCACACATTCGCGTGCCGCCGGCTTGCGAGCATCGGCGTCCAGCCCTCGCCCAGCGTCACCGGCTCCACGTCCGGCAGCACCTGCCGGTAGCGCCACATCCCGCTCCAGCGCTTGTCCTCGTCTGCACATCCAATCGCGTCCCGGCGCTCGGTTCCCATTGCCGAGCTCAAGTCATAGCGCACGTAAAGCGATCCGGCGCAGGCGCTGCACACCGTCTGCGGCGTTGCGGGATCGGCTTGAGCATGACAACGGGAGCATTCCAGAAAGGCGATTCGCGGCATAGGCATAGGATAATGGAGACCTTGAGCGCCGACACCCAAACCATTCCGCGCCAACCGCGCTTGAGCCGCGCTCTTCGCGCCTGTTTCGCTGCGGCCGTGCTGCTTGTCGTGCTGGGCGCGGCGCTCGCCGCGTGGCCTGCCGCCGCATCGGCGGCGCTGGCGCTGCGCTGGATCGGTCTCGCCATCTTCATTCCCGTCGCCTGGCAGCGCCGCTCGCTCCTCATCTGGACCTTCTGGGCCATGATCGTCGGCGCTGTCCTCGGCGTTGACGCGCCTCACTTCGCCGCGCAGCTCCGCGTCATCGGCGATCTCTTTCTCCGCCTCGTCCGCATGATCGTCGCCCCGCTCATCTTCGGCGGCATCGTCACCGGCATCGCCGGCCATAATCAGCTCAAAGGTGTCGGCCGCGTCGCCGTCAAATCCATCGTCTTCTTTGAAGCCGTCACCACCATCGGCCTTGTCCTCGGCCTCATCGCCATCGACCTCACCCGCGCCGGCGTGGGCGTCTTGCTTCCCGCCGCGGCTGCCGCACCCGCCGCGCATCCTGAAACCTGGCAGCAGATCCTGCTCAACATCTTCCCTGAAAACATTGCCCTGGCCGTGGCGCAGAACCAGATCCTCCAGGTCGCCGTATTTTCGCTGCTCTTCGGCGCCGCGCTGGCCATGCTGCCGGAGGCCAAACGCGAGCCCATGGTCAAGGTGCTGCAGTCGCTCACCGACGCCATGTTCAAGATGACCAAAATCATCATTTACATCGCGCCGCTGGCGGCCGGCGCGGCCATGGCCTACACCATCGGCAGCACCGGCATAAGCATGATCCTCCCGCTGGCCAAGCTGGTCGGCACTTATTATGGTTCGGCCGCCATCTTCGTGCTTTTCGTCCTCGCGCCCATCCTGGCGTTCGCACGCATCTCGCCCGCGCGCTTTGCCCGCGCCATTGCCGAGCCCACCGCCATCGCCTTTGCCACCACCAGTTCTGAAGCCGCCCTGCCCCTCGCCATGGAGCGCATGGAGGAGTTCGGCGTCCCCCGCTGGATCGTCTCCTTCGTCGTCCCCCTCGGCTATAGCTTCAACATGACCGGCTCCAGTCTTTACCTAACCATGGCCGCCATCTTCGCCGCCCAGGCCGCAGGCATCCACCTCAGCGTGGGCGAGCAACTCATCATGCTGTTCACCCTCATGCTCACCAGCAAGGGCGTTGCCGGCGTGCCCCGCGCCACGCTGGTAGTCCTCATGGGTTCGGCCGCACAGTTGCACATCCCCACCGCCGCCATCCTCGTCCTGCTCGGCGTCGACACGCTGATGGACATGGGCCGCAGCGCCATGAACGTCATCGGCAACGGCATGGCCGCCGCCGTCGTCGCGCGCTGGGAAGGTCTGCTGCCCAGCGCTTCCGGCAACTGACTACCGTGGACAGCGACCTACGAACTGGCCACTGACAACTGGCCGCTGACAACTGCTTTCCGCCGCAGCAGCCACACCGCCGTCACCCCCAGCGACACGTTCTGCGTCATGATCTCGACAATGTGCGCGTAGCGCTGCGCTGGAATCATCATCGCGTTGGGAACCAGCAGCGCCGCGCCCCCGCCCACAATCCACAGCAGGACGCCCACCGCCAGCGCCGCCTGCCAGCGCGGCAAGCGCAGTGTGTAGATGATTGGCAACACCGCCAGCACCATCAGCGTGGCTCGCGCCCACTGGTAAACATAGAACCACAAACCAAGCTTCCCCACGATGTCCGCGGCTTGTGAATAGAACTGCTTCGTATATAGCTCGAACGTGATCATGCCGAAAACCTGGTAGTAGACGACATAGGAAAGGCCCGCCAGCAGCACCATCGGAATTGCGATCCCCATCGTGCGATGTTCCGCCGCCTCGACCGGCGTCTTTGCCAGCCGCAGCGCCTTCGCCAGCACCGCCAGCAAGGCCGCCACAATCAGGTACGAAACCGCTCCGCCGGCGAAATCGCGCGCCAATTCGTTCTTCATCGCGGGAAAGAAGAGCACGCCTTCCGAGAGCGTGCACACCAGGCCCACCACCACCAGCGCCAGGGCAATGGAGGCGAACAGCGCCCACCAATTCCGCGGCCCGAACCGCGCCACCGGCGCCAGCGCCGCCACCGTGATGACGCCGCTCAGCCACCACAGCCAGAAATGCCCCGCGCCCAGGGCGGAGACCGTGAACAGCACCCCGCCCACCAGGCAAAATAATCCAACCCTCCATGTGAGATTCATCTGCGTTTCCTCTTTCCTTGCTCATAGAGTGCAGCCGACGATCTGGCCCAACGGAGTCGCGTGGCGTACTCCTCCATACCGCATTCCAGGGCCAGCCGGCCAGACTGCGGCATCTCACTTGCGTGAGCCTCAAGAAACTGTTCGAGCGTAGGCAGGTAGGCGCCAATCTCCCGTTCCAGCCCGCGCAAAAACTTCACCGTCTCGTCTGGACCCAGAACCCCGTCCATGAATGCAAAACGCAGCATCAGTTCTTCGTCATGTCGGACCACGTCATCTCGCGTAATAGGGCGCTTCAACCAGCCCTTCAGCGCCGTCACTCCTTTTGCCGTCAGCTTGTAGACCTTTCTTTGTCGCAGCCCCGCAGACTCTCTTACCGCCCCGCGGACCCTGCCTTGCGCCTCCAGCCTCGCCAACGCGGGATAAATAGCCCCCGGGCTGTCGCTGAAACTTCCCATGGCCGTGGAAGCGAAGACCTTTCTCAGGTCATATCCCGACATCGGCTGCGGATACAGCAGCCCCAAAATCGCCAAACCGAGAATAGAATCGTTCTTCATAGTACGTTACGTATTATTACGCCGAGTACCTAATTTAGGCAAGAGAAATCTTTTAGGGCTCTGCTCCCCGTCCGCGCCCGGCAGCCAGACTGGAGCGACGGCCGGCGCCAATGCACTCAGAAGTTGTGAATGGAAGAATCAAAGCCTGGAACTGTCAACTAAGAGTTGGCTTTAGCGGTTTCTCAGCCAGCCCGCCACCAGCGCCGCCGCCAGCAGCGCCGCGCAAAGTATCGAGCCCCATAGAATGAATTCAGTGGTCAGGTCGCCCATGTGCCCGCCGGAACTGAAGTGATCCGTCGCCATCCAAACCAGCGGTGCAAGGATGAACAGCACCACCAGCGTGGCCGCCAGCGCAAGTGAGCGGCTGCGGTTGCGGTCCGCCTTCTGGTCCTTCAGCACACCCATTGAAGCCATCACCACGCGGCGCGTGTCGCAGGCTACCTTGCGGTCCCGGTCGGCGTCGCCCATCCGCGCCGCCAGCCCGCGAAGCGAACCCGCATCGTTGTCGGCCGGCTTGCCCGGATCGGCCTTCATCCCGCAACTCCTACCGGCGCTTCCGCTGCCTCCAGCACTGGCCGGATTGCCGCCAGTCCCCGGTACAGCCGCGATTTTACCGTGGAAAGCGGCGCCCGCGTTACCGTCGCAATCTCCTGCAGCGACATGTCTTCATGAAACCGCAGCACCAGCACCTCGCGGTAAACCGTATCCAGCGTCAGCAGGGCCTCGGCCACGCGCGCTCGATCCTCCACGCTCGACAAACGATCGAACGGCGTCGGCTGTCCGTCGGCGATCTCGAACGTCATCGCGCGATCGTCTTCGCTGGCGCCTTCCACCAGCTCATCCAGGCTGGAGAGCGTGCGCTTGCGCCGGAAGTCGATCACCAGGTTGCGCGCGATCGTGAACAACCAGGTGTCAAACCGCGACTTGCCGTTGAACTGCCCGCCGCGCACCAGCACCCGCATCCACACTTCCTGGAACAGGTCCTCGGAGAGCTCGCGATTGCCGGTCAGAAACATCAGGTAGCGCAGCAGCCGGTGCTGGTAGCGCACAATCAGCGTGTTCAGCAGGCCCGGCTCCTGGTGTTTCAGGCCCGCGGCAACGGCAAGGTTCTCCTGCCGCACCGCGTCCTGTTCGGCAGTTGCCGCGGAACAGCCAAGGGCTGCATTGCGGCTGAATATGGACTGTACAGCGAGAGTGGCCATCAAGAACATTAGATCGCAAACCCCGCGCCGCCCGCAGAAGAAACCGCCGCACTTTACAATTCTTTACTTTACATTTCGTTACAATCCGCAGCCCTGGGCGCGCGTTTTTCTTTCTGTCATTCTCCGCCGCGACGGGGAATCTGCTTTTCTTAGCCGTTCGTTCCATCACAAACGTGGGCGCGTGGGTGCCCCATCCTAAGCGCGTTCTTTGCGCTTAGGGTGGGAAAACGTTGGCGTCCGGCCTCTGGTATCGCCGCAACGCATCCGCAATCGCCTCCTGCGTCCTCTGTTCCCGCGCGTCTGCCGTCCGGTAATAGAAAATCCCCAGCAGATGATTCCGCCGTTGCGTCGGCGTCAGCGCGCGCCAGCCTGCCTCAGCCAGCGGCTGCCGTTGAAACGCCGCGCGCAATATCGGCGGCGGATCCACTTCTCCCTCCATCGTCAGCGCCAGCCGCTCCGCCATCTCCTCAGCGCGCTTCATCCGCGACCCCGCCGACTTCGGATCGGCAACATACTTGCCAATCTCGCGCCGCCGCGCCGGCGTCATCCGGTCAAACCATTTGCGCAGCCCGGCAACACCCTTGAGCGCCCGCGCCAGCTCTGCCGGCATCAGCGTTTCGCGCTCCTCCAAATCCGGTTCCAGCACAATCGCCACGCGGTCGCCCTGCTGCGCGCCCGCGCCCGCCTGCATCTTTTTGTTCACCAGCAGCACGTGCCCCGCGCCCCGCGGATCGGGAAACAGCGCCGTGCGGATCGCGAACCCATTTCCCGTCCCCCGCACGCGCAGTCCGCGCCGCTGGGGCCACGCCTTCTTGATGTCGAACGGAATCCGCGCCACAGTCCACCGCAGCCGCGTCCCATCCGGCTCCAGCAGCGCACGAAATGTCTTTGCACTTTTTGCAGGCATGAATTGCAGGCCCAGTATGGAGCTAAATCGAACCCCAACGCAAGCGCACGATGGTTAATTCCGTTGCGCGATACTTACGGGTGGCGTTATCATGCTGAAGTGATTGCAAGCTTTCACGGCGCTTCAACGCGTGAACTCTGGGAGACTGGTCAATCGAAGCGCCTACCCGCCGATTTACACAGAAAGGCGCTCAAGAAGCTCTACATACTCAACGCTGCCGTGGGACTGGAGAACCTGATGATTCCGCCGGGAAACCGACTGGAAAAGCTCAAGCGAGATCGTGAGGGACAGTACAGCGTGAGAATTAATGACAAATATCGGATCTGCTTCCAATGGCGCGATGGGAATGCGCATCAGGTCGAGATCGTGGATTACCACTAAGAGGAGGCAAACTATGAAGAAGTCCAAAGTCGCTATCCACCCCGGCGAAATCCTCCTCACGGAGTTCATGGAGCCGCTCGCCCTCACCGCCTATCGCCTTGCAAAGGAACTGCACGTCCCCCAGCCGCGCGTGCATTCGGTCGTTCGCGGCAAGCGCTCCATCTCCGCCGACACCGCTGTCCGGCTGGGGATTTATTTCAAACTTCCTGCACAATTCTGGCTCAATCTCCAGAACGAGTACGACCTGCGCCTGGCCTCCGCCAACGCGCAACATCGCCACATCAAGCCGCGAGCAGCGTGAGACCTAACCTTCCGTGGTTCCAAATGTGGTACCATACTCCTTGGCCTCCTCGAAGAAGATCCTCGAAGGCATGCGACGCGAACCGCGCAATGTGCGCTTCGCCGATCTCGTGAAGGTTTGTGTGGAGCACTTTGGCGAACCCCGGCAGAGCGGGACCAGCCACGCCGTCTTCAAGACTCCCTGGCAGGGCGATCCGCGCATCAACATTCAGAACGATAAAGGCAAGGCCAAGCCATATCAGGTCAGGCAGGTCCTGCTGGCAATCGGCAAGTTGAAAGGAATCGAGAGTGAAGCACCGGCTCAAGACGGCTCCCGGACGTGATCAATACACTTACCGCGTCACCTGGTCCCCGGAAGACGGAGAATACGTAGGGCTTTGCGCAGAGTTCCCCTCACTGTCGTGGCTGGCGCGCACGCCGGAAGAGGCGCTCAAAGGAATCCGCGCGGTTGTGCGAGCCTCGGTCCGCGACATGGAGGCAGCGGGCGAGCCCGTCCCGGCTCCTCTCGCCGTCAAACGTTACAGCGGACAATTCCGCGTGCGCATTCCGCCCGCCGTCCACCGTTCGCTCGCTCTAGAAGCCGCCGAGCAGGGTATCAGCCTCAATCACCTCGCAAGCACCAAGCTCTCCTCCGGCTCGCGCTGACCCACTAAACTATCCCTCATGGAAGTTCTATACGGCATCCACGCGGTCGAAGAAGCTCTTCGCGCCGGCCGCCGCCGTTTCGATCACGTCCTCCTCGCTCGCGAGCGCCTCGAAGCGCATCAGGCCGCACGCCTCCAGAGCCTCGCCGCCGCCTGCCGCCAGGCCGGCGTCCGCATCCGCCAGGAGCCGCGCGAGCAGCTCACCCAGCTGGCCGGAACCGACGCCCACCAGGGCGTAGTCGCCCTCGTCCATCCTCAGGAATTCCTCGCCATCGAGGACCTCTTCTTCGCGCCGCCCGCCGCAAACGGCACAGGCACGCCTGCTCCTCGCTCTCGACGGCGTCGAGGACCCGCAGAACCTCGGCGCGCTCCTTCGCGTCGCCGACGGCGCCGGCGTCGATGGCGTCATCCTCACCGAGCGCCGTTCCGCCCCGCTCTCGCCCACCGCCGTCAAAGCCAGCGCCGGCGCCGCCGAACACCTCCGCATCGCTCGCGTCGTCAACCTCGTTCGCGCCCTTGAAGACCTGAAAGCCCGCAACATCTGGGCCATCGGTCTCGACGAACGAGGCCCCCAGGACTACGACCGCTTCGACTTCACCGGCAACTGCGTTCTCGTCCTCGGCCGCGAGGGCGCAGGCCTCCACGACCTCGTCCGCCGCACCTGCGACCACCTCCTCCGCATTCCCATGGCCGGAGGCGTCAGCTCCCTCAACGTTTCCGCAGCCGGCGCCGTCGTCCTCTATGAGGCTTTCCGCCAGCGCCGCGCCGCTGCTGCTCAGCGCGCCGCTGCTGGCCTCTCCGCGTTGCCCGCGTCTAAACCTCAAAAGAAACAGAAAGGTCTCGGTTCATGAAGTTGTTCTTCGCCCTCGGGCTTGCAGCCCCCCTCGCGGCCGCAAGCCTCGCCGGCATCCCAGCCGCGGCGCAAACCACCACCGCGCCCTTCCCCATCCAGCAGCAAACGCCGCCCGCACCCTCGCCCGCAAAAGGCAAGGTCATCTTCTCCCGCTCCACTGACGAAAACGGCAACACCACCTCCCAGCCCGCGCCGGCGCAGGTCGCTCCTCAGCCGCAGCCAGGCCCCGCGCTCACCGCCGCCGACGCCGAGCGTCAGGCCGTCACCTACACCGCGTTCGACCTCGACGTGCACCTTCGCCCCGCCGATCACAACATCGCCGTCCGCGCCGTCCTCACCGTCCGCAACAGCGGCTCCGCGCCCCTCGCGCATCTTCCCCTGCAACTCTCCTCTTCGCTCAGCTGGGAGCAGATCCGCATCGCCGGCCCTGATTCCAATTTCCACGACACCGCCTTCCAGCAGTCCACCGTCAACTCTGACGTGGACCACACCGGCCAGCTCCATGAGGCCGTCATTCCCCTCCCCACTCCGCTCGCTCCCGGCGCAACCCTTCAGGTCGACGCCACCTACTCCGGCGTCATTGAGCCCAACGCGCACCGCCTCCTCGCCATCGGCACGCCTGAAAACCTCGCCCTCCACTCCGACTGGGACACCATCGATACCGCCTTCACCGGCATTCGCGGCTTCGGCAACGTCGTCTGGTATCCCGTATCGTCCGTTCCCGCCCTGCTCGGCGATGGCGCGCGCGTCTTTGACGAGATGGGCCGGCACAAGTTGCGCCTCGCCGGCGCGCGCTTCACCCTCCGCCTCACCATCGAGTTTCCCCATGGCCAGCCGCCCACCGTCGCCGTCATCAACGGCCATCCCGCCGCACTCAAGGTTGCTGACTCCGCCTCGGACGAAGTCGCCGGCATCGCCACCGCCCAGACCTCGCCCTCCATCCTCGGTTTTGAGGCGCCCAGCCTCTTCGTCGCCATCCGCAAGCCCCACCAGGGTCCTAACCTGACTGCCTGGACCACCCCCGACAACGACGCCAACGCCCAGTTCTGGTCCGATGCCGCCGGCGTGGTCACGCCATTCCTCCAGGGCTGGCTCGGCCAGAGCCCGCGCGCCCAGCTCACCCTCCTCGATCTGCCCGACCCCAGCGACGCGCCCTTTGAGACCGGCGCCCTGCTCGCCGCCAGCTTGCACAACCAGCCTCCCTCCCAGCTTGAAGGCGCCATGGCCCACGCTCTTACCCATGCCTGGATGGATTCCCCGCGCGCCTGGCTCAGCGAGGGCGTTGCCCACTTCATGGGCACCCTCTGGGTCGAGCACCAACAGGGACGCGAGCAGGCTCTCTCCGCCCTCGAGTCCGGCCGCAGCTCCCTCGCCCTCATTGAGCCGGTCAGCCCCGGCCAGGGCCCCGGACAGCCGCTCGCCCAGGCCTCCAACCCCGTCTACTACCGCACCAAGGCCGCTTTTGTCTTCTGGATGCTCCGCGACATCGCCGGCGACGCCGCTCTTTCTGCCGCCCTCCGCGCCTACAACCCCGCCGCCGACCTTGGCAGCCAGAATCTCGGCAATCAGGATTCCGGCAATCCGTCCCCCGGCAGCCAGCCCGCCCCCAGCCAGTTTGAGCGCCTCCTCGAGCAAGCCGGGCCCCGCCACGACCTCACATGGTTTTTCGCTGACTGGATCGCTGCCGACAAGGGCCTGCCCGATCTCACCATCCAGAGCGTCTTTCCCACCGCGCAAGAGCGCGCCAACTATCTCGTTGCCGTCGATGTCGCCAACTCCGGCTACGCCGCCGCCGAGGTTCCCGTAACCGTCCGCACCCTTGAGAGCTCCGTTACCCAGCGGCTTCTCGTCCCCGCCCGCGGCGACGCCACGGTTCGCGTCGTCATCCAGGGCGCGCCCACCCAGGTCCAGGTCAATGACGGCACCGTCCCTGAAATCGGCGAAACTGTCCACCTCACCAACATCAACCCGCCCACCCCCGCGCCAACGATCCCGCAGTAGGAGCCGAAGTCAGACTTTTGCCTCACAATGCAGTGGAAGCGGCCGACAATCTCTCGGATTTGCGCGCACGACGCAGAAAAAAACGGAGATGTGCCGCGGAATGAGAGAGATGGGAGCCATTTCTGCACACTTTTAATTCGCCTTTTCTTTGCTGAGCGGCGGTGTGTGCGGGGTTGGGGTGGTTACCTTTGGAGGGGAGGGGGTGCCTGTTTTTGCTGCAGGAGGAGGGCAAAACCAGGCTTTCCGCGGAGCCCGGCGTGGGGACCCTGGGGCTTGCGGGGTTCAGGTGGTTACCTTTGGGGGGGAGGGGGGTGGCCGCGCGGGGGACGCGGCGATTCGGCCACTGGAGCCGTTTGACGGCCCCAGGCTTCCACTCCGCGGACTTGGACCTGTCCTCGGGGGCCCCGGGCTGGGCCTGGAGTTGTTTGCGTTGGCGGATTAACACGGGTCAATGCGCTCCAATGCTGAGCTCTGGTCCGGGAGCGCGACTGGGGAGGGTGGTGCCGCGGGCTTGAGTTCGCAATATGAGTATATTGTGATCATATAATCTTAGTTTGTCAAGATAAATAACGAGAAGCGCAAAACTCTAGAGGCAATATTGCGTATTTATATCAGTACGGATATAATATGCTCTATGAGGCCCGTGCGATTTCTCGGGGATTCTCTGAAGGCGATACGCGAGTTTCCCAAGGATGCGCGACAGAACGCGGGGTATCGGCTTGAAATGGTGCAGGATGGGAAGCAGCCGGACGATTTCAAGCCGATGCCGTCCATCGGGCGGGGCGTGGAAGAGATCCGGATCTGGGACGAGTCAGGGACCTATCGCGTGATTTACACTGCGCGGCTGGCGGAGGCGGTGTACGTGTTGCATGCATTTCAGAAAAAGACCCAGGCCACCTCCGCTCGCGACATGGAAGTGGCGCGGGAGAGGTTCAAAGGCCTGATGGGAGGCCGCCGATGACAAAGAAGATGAAAGTGGAGACGTATGCGAGCGTGTGGGATGCGCTGGCGGACACGCCGGAGGAGGCGGAGAACCTGCGGTTGCGCTCCGCGCTGATGCGGCAGATTGCGGCGATTGTGGACGAAAGCGGATGGACGCAGGCGGAGGCAGCCGAGCGGTGCGGCGTGACCCAGCCGCGGATCAACGACCTGCTGCGCGGGCGGATTGCGCGGTTCAGCCTGGATGCGCTGGTGAACATTGCGGCGGCGCTGGGGCGGAGGGTGACGGTGAAGGTGGAGGATGCGGCGTAGGCTTCGGTTTTCCCGGTGTCTGAGGGCGAAGCGCACGGGGCGACCAGTATTGAGGATTGGGCCCGTCGAGGGCACTGGAGCCGCCTACGGTCTCTAGGGTCAGGCTTCCCGACATGGTAGCGTGAATTCCTGCCGGTACGCCACGGTGCTGTCGCAGGTCGCCTCCGTCTCAATCGTAATTGCGGGGAACGCCCAAGTGTGGCCCGCGGTAATATCGCGTTCTTGGACGAGTGTTGCGATTCGTAGCGTTTCGTCGGGATACACAATGTCGTCGTTTCCGCCCCTGATGGAGATCCACTCGCTGTCGGCGTAAGAATACGGCCAGATTGGTTGCTTTTGGTCCATCGGACCCGGGAACGAAATTCGCGCCTCTCGTTTAAAGCGCACAGAAGGGAATCGCGCTAGTCCTCTTCCTCGATTGCTGAGGATAACGGCGATCCGTCGTTCAAGTACGCCCCCCGACATCGCCCTGCCTCCAATCCCTTCATCCTTGAGTTCGACCGTCAGACGCGCGTGGGGGCGTCTTCCGAACCGATCTTCGATTTGGAAGTACTCCATCGGAACGGTGCCGCTCGCAATTCGCACGTAAAACTTCCAATCCGCCCGCGATCTTTGCGGCGAGCCATCCAGCTCCGGCACGAGAACAACCACGAAGCCAGACTTTGCTCCTGGTTTGTCGGCGATTGAAATCGCTTTAACTCCAGCAATGCCGGGATCTACCTGTTTCAGGATAATGTCGAGCGCCGCCGATTTTACAGCTTCTCTATCGGCGACGGGCTTTTGCATTGTGACGACGTCCGGCATGCTCTGCCCGGTGGATTTGGTGCTCAGTCCAATGACAATCACGCCGCCCGTGGCGTTGGCGAATCCGCATGCTGCCTTGGCGATGCTCAGCTTCATCGGGTCTGGCCCATGCCATTCCTTGCAATCAAAATCGCCGTCTTCCGCCTTGCCAACCAGTTCACGGATTGCCTTTCTGTTTTGCAGGCGTTTGAAAAGGGTTTCAGCTCTCTCTGACATTTGCGGGAAGGATAGCACCAAGCTTGGCCTCCGCCAACGCTTTGCCGTGCCCTTCTAAAGTGAGCCGATTAGTTCTTCGCCGCAAACGACTCTTGCGGTCTTGAATCGAAGCCGGGCGGACGCTCTCGCGCACCGCCTTTTAAGTTCCTTGTCATCCGTCACGAACAGATCGCAGTATGGGAGAGCTGCCGACGCGTGTTGCCGGTCAACGAACCTCTGGGTGTTCAGGGTCCCTCCCGTTGCATAGAGGTCGTCGGTCAGTGCGCCCTCAGTTTGGTAGCACTTCAGCTCGTGTGCGAATCCCCATTCGATGAAACAGATTAGTTGGGTTGCAATCGGCTGCTCCTTTAACAGTTCATTTGCCCGCCGGTAAACTATCTCGGGATTTGAGCTCTTGGTTTCCAGCCTTGCCCGAACTGAGGCCAGGTGTTTCAGCTCCAATTCTGCTTTGAAGACTTCATCCATCCGGCCCTTAAGGTATTGTGCGCGATTGAAGTCTGCCACGCGGCGCTGACGTTCGAGTACTGCTTCAATCTTAGCGGTCGAATGGGATTGGGCGAATTCCTCCACGTAGTCCCGCAATGTTATTCCTTCTACTTGCGGCTCATCGACCTTATTTAAGATGGCGACGATTTCTGTGAATGTTCCGATGGGATCAAATTCCTCGTTAGAGCTGGACCACAGCTGCTCCCACACCACCCAGAACTCGATCATCTGGAGGTCCGCTCTCTCCGGTATCCATGCGGGCTGTAGCTCTTCCGCGAACTTCAACAGATCTTCTGTGTCGCAGTGATGAGCGCCCTTGCCGCATTCCCAAAAATGCCATGGAGACAAAACCACGATGATTCTCCTCGAGCGGTGTGCCTCTGAAACGGCGTTTCGCCATTCGGCATTCTGTACGCAATAGATTAGGAAGTTTTGATCCGCGTATACCCGGATTGGCTGATGCGCTGGTGCTGTTTCCATCGGCTTACGCTCCGCAGGTTGGATTCCATTTTAGGCGCGGGCTTAAGCCCGCGCCGATCACTTCTAGAAGGAGTGTTGTTTCGGCACGACTGAAGTCGTGTCCTGACGCGTTTCCGAATTCCGGCGCCTTTGTTTCTCGTTCCTTTGTCCCTTGTCCCTTCTCCCTTTGTCCCTTGTCCCTTTGTCCCTCCGTCCCTTCCTTCTGTGTCACCATCTACTTAGGCATCCATGGCGCTGGTTGATCCCATTCCGTCTCCTGTGGTCCATGCAGACTTTGCGGCTCTGGAGTGGTTGCCGCTGGTGGCGCTGGTGGCGGGGTACGCGGCTTCGGCTACCGGGCGGCTGCGGTTGAGGCACTTAGGCCCTCGACCGACGAGCAGTGGATTGGGCGCGAGCACCGGCTTACCGGCGAGGTGCGGCTGCTGATCGGGGAGCAGGTGTCGATTGCGCTGGGCGGGCTGTTCGACCCCACCGAGCTTGCGGCCAAGGCGCAGATTCCGGAGGCGGCGCTCGAGGCCAAGGAGCTGCAGGCCGTGGCGCGGCTGGCGCACGACATTGCGGCGTGGCAGGCGCTGATGAAAGAGCCGCCGGCGCGGCTGGCAGGCAAGCTGGACGGGCTGGCGGAGCTTTCCGCTGGCCTGACGGGGAACCTGAGGGCGTTGGCCGAGACGATCGAGCGCAAGATTCTGCCCGATGGGTCGATTGCGGACGATGCCTCGCCGGAGCTGAGCCGGCTGCGGCGCGAGCAGGAGCGGCAGCAGCGGGCGATTGAGGAGAGCCTGCGGGCGGCGCTGCGGAAGCTCGCGGCGGAGGGCTCGACGCAGGAGGAGCTGATCACGATTCGCGGGGAGCGGTTCGTGATCCCGGTGCGGAGCGAGCTGAAGCGGAAGGTTTCGGGGGTGGTGCACGGGGCCAGCTCGAGCGGGCAGACGGTGTACGTGGAGCCGCTCGAAACGATTGAGCAGAACAACGAGCTGGTGCGGCTGCTTGAAGAAGAGCAGGCGGAGATTCACCGCATTTTTGTGGGACTGACGCACCAGGTGGGCGCGCAGGCGGGGGCGCTGGTGGAGGGCGCGCGAGTGCTGGCCCGCCTGGACAGCCTGCTGGCGCGGGCGCGGTTTGCGCGGGATTACGACTGCATTGCGCCGGGGTTTGGGGCGGAGTTGCTGCGGCTGGAACAGGCGCGGCATCCGCTGCTGGAGCGGCATTTTCGGGCGAGCGGGGCGGCGAGGAATTCGGTTGTGGTGCCGTTGACGCTGGAGCTGACGGGCGAGCATCGGCAACTGGTGATCAGCGGGCCGAACACGGGCGGGAAGACGGTGACGCTGAAGACGACGGCGCTGCTGGCGATGATGGCGCAGGCGGGGATTCCGGTGCCGGCGGCGCGGGCCGCGTTCCCGGTGTTCACGGCGTTCCTGGCCGATATTGGCGATGCGCAGTCGATTGAGGCGGAGCTGTCGACGTTCTCCGCGCACATTACCAACCTGGAGCGGCTGGCGCGGTTGGCGGATGGCGGCGCGCTGGTGCTGCTGGACGAGCTGGGTTCGTCGACCGATCCGGAAGAGGGCGCGGCGCTGGCGGTTGCGGTGGCGGAGTTTTTTTTGGGTGCGGGCGCGTGGACGCTGATCTCGACGCACCACACGAGCCTGAAGGTGTACGCGGCGAACACGGCGGGGGTGAGGAACGCGGCGGCGGGCGTGGACGAGCGGACGCTGGCGCCGAATTATCAGCTACGGATGGGAGTGCCGGGGGCGTCGCTGGGCATTGCCACGGCGGAGCGGTTGGGACTGAACGCGAAGATGGTGGCGGCGGCGAGGGAGCGGCTGGGATCGCAGCAGGTGGATTTGGCGCGGTTCCTGGAGCGGCTGCACGCGGAGCTGACGGCGGTGGAAGCGGAGCGCAAGGCGGCGCGCGCGGAGCAGTACGCGCTGAACCAGGAGCGGAAGCGGCTGGAACGCGAGGGCGATGTGGAGGTGAAGAACCGCACGCGGGAACTGGAGCAGAAGCTGGGATCGCTGTTGAAGGATTTTGAATTTCAGATGCGGGAGAATGTGCGGGCGATTGAGGATCGCGCGGCGCAACAGAAGCTGAGCAAGGAGGCGGAGCGGCGGATTGGGCGGCTGCGGCGGGAGTTCCAGGAGAGCTTTAACCAGACGGTGGTGGCGCACCGGACGGGCGCGGACCAGGGAGACGCGAACGCGCAGCCGCACGTGCTGCGGCATGTGGCGGTGGGCGACCAGGTGCTGATCAAGGGGATGGGCAAAGTGGGCGTGGTGCAGCGCGAGGTGGAGAAGGACGTATTTGAGGTGGCGCTGGGGCCGATCAAGATGCGGGTGAAGCGCGACGAGCTTGCGGAAGTGAGCGCGGCGGCGGCGCAGAAGGCCGATCCGCTGGGGGCGGCGCGGCGGCAGACGGGCGTGCATGTGACGGTGACGAGCGAAGGCGCGAGCAACATGCGGATGGAGATCAACCTGATTGGGCGGACGGTGGATGAGGCAACAGAGGAGTTGGAGAAGTATTTGGACCGCGCGTTTCTGGCGGGGCTGCCGCGGGTGCGGGTGATTCACGGGCACGGCGCGGGGATTTTGCGGCGCGGGGTGCGCGAGTTTTTGAAGGGGCATCCGCACGTGGCCACGATTGCGGAGGCGCCGCAGAACGAAGGCGGCCAGGGAGCGACGCTGGTGGAGTTGAGGCAGTAACGGATCGGCACGAACCTATATCTGCGACGGAGAACAACCCGGATGAAAAGCCTCTTTGACCCAAACCTGGTGGAAGACACGAAGAAACGCATTCTGCAATTGCGCCCTGAAAGCGAGCGGCAATGGGGCAGCATGGCGACGGCTGAAACTCTGGCCCACTGCACCTCCGGCATTGAAATGGCGATGGGCGTCATCGAACCAAAGCGCGCGCCATTTCCCGCCAGCTTGATCGGCGTGCTCATCAAGCCGATGGTCTTCCGCGACGACAAGCCGATGCGCCGCAATTCGCCCTCATCGCCAGAGCTGTTCCGTGCGGACCCGAGCAAATGCGATTTCGAAAGCGAGCGCTCCAAGCTCATCGCATCTATTGAGAGCTTTGCGAGGCTAGGCGCAGCGGGCTGCACCCGCCACTCGCACCCGTTCTTCGGTCGACTCGCCCCACAACAATGGGCCATCCTCATGTATAAACACATCGACCATCATCTGCGGCAGTTCGGCGTTTGACGCAATCACGCCGGCGCGCGAGGCATTCCGAAGGTCTCCTGCCCTCGTGCGTTAGAACGGGTAATGTCGCGGGCCGGTCTGGACGGTGATCCAGCGAACGATGGTGAATTCATCGATCGCTTGCTTGCCGCCGAAGCGGCCGTAGCCGGAGGCTTTGACGCCGCCGAAGGGCATCTGCGGCTCGTCGTGTACGGTGGGACCGTTGATGTGGCAAATGCCGCTCTGGACGCGGCGCGCGAGCGACCATGCGCGGGCGAAGTCCTGGCTGAAGACCGCGGCCGACAAGCCAAACTCCGTATCGTTGGCGATGCGCAGTGCGTCTTCATCGCCATCCGCGCGGACCACGGTGACGACGGGGCCGAAGGATTCTTCGCCGTAAATGCGCATGGCGGAGGTGACGCCGTCGAGCACCGTGGCCGGCATGAGGGTGCCGTTGCCTTTGCCGCCGGCTGCGATGCGAGCGCCGTTAGCCACTGCGTCGTCAAGCAAGTCGGCTACGCGCCGAGCCGCGCGCTCATCGACCAAGGCGCCGAGGACGGCGGGGCCTTGCGATGGATCGCGCAGGGGCAGGGACGCGGCCTTGGCGGAGAGGCGCTTTACGAATTCGTCGGCAACCTTCGCCTCGACCACGATGCGCTCCGTGGACATGCAGATTTGGCCCTGGTTCATGAATGCGCTGAATGCGGCGGCATTGACGGCCTCGTCGAGATCGGCGTCATCGAGGACAATCATGGGGGCCTTGCCGCCCAATTCAAGGAGCACGGGCTTGAGGTGGTGGGCCGCGCGCTCGGCCACGATGCGGCCGACGCGGGTTGAGCCGGTGAAGTTGATGTGGCGTGTGAGGGGATGGTCAATGAGAGCGGCAACAATTTCGGCGGCGTCAGCGGGATCGTTGGTGAGCAGCAACACCAGGTTTCGTCAACGAAGTACAT
>CAVYSS010000018.1:0-91569 GCA_963771195.1 uncultured Acidobacteriota bacterium | reverse complement strand
AGGAAGGCAACGAATTAGACGACCCGAACGATCGCCGCCGGTTCAAGCTGAAGGAAAAGGACCTGATGCCCACGCTGGCGGCGAACTGCACCTCCGATTGCAGGAATAACTACATCACCAACAACGCGGATTGGGTGAATGTGGACACCGTGATGAGCACCAGCGGCGACCAGATAGCCATTGCGCCGGGATCGCTGATTCGCCAGTGGCAGCAGGGCGGGCGCAATTACTACGAGTACAGGCTGGATCACTTCGCCCTGAACTTCTACTCGTTTCTCTCCGCGCGCTATCAGGTTGAGCGAACCAATTGGAATGGCATCAATGTGGAGGTCTATTACCTCAAACAGCATCCGTGGAACGTGCCCAAGATGGTGGGCTCGGTGGAGAAGTCGTTCGAGTACTACACCACTAACTACGGGCCGTATTTCAACAAGCAGGCGCGGATCATCGAGTTCCCGCGCGTGGCCTCTTTCGCCCAGGCCTTCCCAGGAACCATGCCGTACTCGGAATCCATCGGCTTCATCGCAGACATCGAAAAGCCAGACGACATCGATATGGTGTATTACGTCGTTGCGCACGAGATGGCGCATCAGTGGTGGGCTCACCAGGTTGTTGGAGCCAACATGGAGGGCGCCACTTCTCTGTCCGAAACCCTGGCGCAGTACTCGGCGCTGATGGTTATGGAGAAGGAGTATGGCGCAGACACCATGCGCAAATTCATGCAGTACGAAATGGACAATTACCTGCGATCGCGGGGAACGGAGCGGCTGAAAGAGCGGCCACTGATGCGCGTGGAAGCCAGCCAGGGCTATATCCACTACCGCAAGGGCAGTGTGGTGATGTACTACCTGCGGCAGATGATCGGAGAAGACGCCATCAACCGCGCCCTGCGCAAGGTGTTGGCGCAGTACCGCTATCAGCCGCCCCCGTATCCCACCTCGTGGGCGCTGGTAAATGCCCTGAAGGAAGAAACTCCGCCGCAGTATCAATACCTGCTGAAGGATTTGTTTGAAGACATCACGCTGTTTTCCAATCGCGCAACCAGCGCCAAGGCGAAGAAGCGTCCGGACGGGAAGTACGACGTAACGGTCGTTGTGGAAACCCACAAGTACAAGGCCGATGCCAAGGGTGCGGAGACGGAAGTGCCCGTAGATGACTGGATCGAAGTGGGCGCGTTGGCCGCTCCTGCGAAAGGCAAGCACTACGGCAAGGTGCTGGCGCGGCAGCTGGTCCACATGACGGGAAAAAGTGGAACCTATTCGTTCGTGACGGACTCGCTCCCGGACAAAGCCGGCATCGATCCCCTGTTGCTCCTGGTGGACCGGGTCCCCGATGACAACCTGAAGAAAGTGGATATGATTCAGTAGGCACGCCTCAGCGCGCACCCGCGGGGCGGATTATTGACCGGGAGATCACGCCAGTTTTGCTGTGCTTTCCATAAGGTCGGCATTCGTTCCCTTTGGCAGCCTTCACCCAAGAACCGGGAAATCTCCGGGACGCGTGTATCGCGGACACACTGGCGGAAAACTTTTTGGCGAGGCACACGCAGATCCAGGTCTGACTGATGGCATTTGAGCGTCGGTAGATGAATTCGTTGCGTATTCCCGTCAATAAATCAGCTTGAGCGAGAACTGAATCTGCCGTGATGTTCCCGCGGTTTTTGAGATTTCGCCAAAGCCCGAACCGGTAAGAATATTCGACGGCAGGCCCATGTTGACGATGTTGAAGAGGTTGAAGAATTCGCCGCGCAACTGCATGTCCATCCGCTCGGCTCCGCTTGGCCGCCGCCCGAATGGCGTGTCCTTGATTAACGCAAAGTCATAGTCGTAGTAAGCGGGCCCGCGGAAGGTGTTGCGGCCGAGCGTGCCGAAACGACCCTGGTTTGGACCCGTGCCGCCGGGAACGTGAATCGGGATGGAGAAGAACGCGGCGGCGTTGTTGGCGCCCTCGCCAAAATAATCCTGGCGCACCTTTCGCGCCGTGGAGAGAGTGGGCTTGGTGATTTCGTCGGGGCGGTCCACGCCGTTCGACCCGTATCCTGTCTGCTGAACGCCAGAATAGACCGTGAAGGGCGCGCCAGAACTGATGCTCGATATGCTCAACAGTTCCCATCCGTAGGTGATCTTGCGGCTGACGGGCCGCAGCCATGTTGCGCTCTCCATGTGCATGTCCTGGGCCACGCTCAGGCTGAAGTTGTGAGTGGCGTCAAAGTTTGACGGGCCCTTCTCCGGGCGCATGTCGAAAGGGTTCTGCGGTAATCCAATCGCGACCGCGCCGGTTGAAGCTGTTCCACCACTGCCGACCACCAGGCTGGTGTTGTCAAGCGATTTGCTCCAGGTGTAGCCGGCCTGGATGCCGGGACCACCATGGCCCACTGTGCCGGAGAGGGACGTTTGCAGCGCGTGATAGGTGGAATGCGAATCGGATCGGATCACGGTCTCCACGCCGAAGCCGCCGATAACGTTCCCTGCGCTGTCAAACTGGGTCTGGGGCGCGAACCCCGGGGACGCGCCCGGATACGCATTGGGAAAACTGGTGCGCGGCAGCCTCTCCGCCGCGGTCCCTACGTAGGCCGCGTCCCCCACCAGGTTGGCGAATTTGCGTTCCACTCCCAGCGTCCAGGTGTAGAGTGTGGCGTTGCCGAAACTCCGGTTAATTCCGCCCAGGCTGAGGGCGCTTACCACGTGGCCGGGCGTCAGCGCGGCAAGGTCCTGCTCAAAGCGGTTCACATCGATTGCAGTGTTGGCGGGAACTTGCTTCGTAGTCCACTTGGCGAAGATGTTCTGCCCCGTGATGGAGTAAATCGGCGGCAACTGCGCCGGGGTGATTTGGAAACCGTACATAATGGGGGCGCCGGCGCTGGCCTGCGCGCGCGGATAATCTTCGAACGGCGTCGAGCCGCAGAGAAAGTTGTCCTGCCACATATTGGGAGGAATGGCCATGATGCTGCCGCCGACGTGCGCCTGCAGATTGTTTGCCACTTGCCATGCCGCCTGGATTCGCGGCTCAAAAGCGAGATGGTTGGTCTGGTAGGCAGGCTGCGGGTCGATGACGTATTCCTGGGTCCCATTCACGGTGAGGAAGCCTGACGTTCGGTGGGCGCGTTCGCTGATCGGCGTGTACAAATCCCAGCGCACGCCGTAGTCCAGCGTCAGCTGCGGCGTCATCTTCCACGCGTCCTCAAAATACGCGGCAAAATTGCCGCGGTCGAGGGCTGCCGGCCCGATGTGCTGTCCGCTGGAGAAGGAGGGAGGAGCGATCACGAGGGTGTAGACGAATGCGCTTCCGGAGAGGAACGCCGAAGCTGTATCCGGCAGTGGACCGCCGACAGGAATGTTGTGTTTGCCGCTCTGGGAGGGTATCGCTTCCGCAGCATACGCTGTTCCGCCGCCGATGTCGTATTCGCCGTTGGGACTGATGCCGAAGTAGCCGGAGTCATGGTTCACGCGGATCTCCGCGCCCGCTTTCCACGCATGATTCCCCCTTGTGTAGGCGACATTCTCGCGGCCCTGGTACAGGTTGCCGTAGAGTTGGGTCACGCTTCCGGCAGCGGCGTCAAACGCTTCGTAAGTTCCATCGTTGAATTTCACCGCCGGGTCAGTCGTGTCAGGCGTGGGGAATCCTGGCGTGGAACGGATGATGCCGATCGATGACTCAAAGCTGAGCCGCGGCGAGGCCGTACGCGTCCAGGTACCAACCACATTGCGCTGCGGGTCGATGTACTGGATTCCGAAGGCCGGATCGATGGCGGTTTGATCCGGATTCGTCGTCGGCCCGGTCAAGTTGTTCATGGTGAAACGGGCGAAGAACTGATCCTTGTCGGTAATTTTCTGGTCGATCCGCACGGAGAACTGGTCCGCATTGGTGGCGACCAGCGAGGGCGTCGCATAGGTGCGTGGTCCGTAGGGGCCGGTAGGATTGTTGGGCTTTGGATAACGCGCTAGAATTGCGGCAATCTTCGGGTTCACCGGCACGTTCAGAGTGTCGGTAGAGCCGTCGTCGAAGGTGACAACGTCAGTGCCGGCGCGCTCGGCCAGGCTGGGCACGGGAATTACCTGGGTGGTCCCCAGCGCCTGGCGGAACCCCTGGTACTCGGTAAAGTAGAAGGTCCGCTTGCGGCCGTCGTACAGGTGCGGCAAGTAGACCGGGCCGCCGTCAGTGAACCCGAATTCATTGCGCCGGAAGGGCGGTATTCTGCCCGGGTACACCGGGGTAGGGTGGTCGAAGTAGTTGCGCGCATCGAGAACCGAATTGCGCACGAACTCAAAAAATGAGCCGTGGAATCCGCTGGCACCCGACCGGGTGACGAGGTTTGTGAATCCAGACGCGCCCTCGCCGATTTCCGCCGGCATCCATCCGGAACTGGATTCGAGATCCTGAATCGCGTCCACATTGAAGTTCGCGAAGGTGCTTCCGCCCATCTCCGGATCGGAAATATCGGCGCCATCCATGGCGAAGACGGCCTCTGCGCCGCGCTGCCCGTTAATCGCGAATTGCTGGGTGAAGTTTGTGGCTCCGTCCACGTCCGTCATGGTTCCGGCCGCCAGCAGGAGCAGGGTGCTGAAATCGCGCCCATTCAGAGGCAATGAACTCACGGCCTGGCCGGTAAGAGCTTCGCCTCCGGTTGCGCTTGTCTCCGTTTGCGCCGCGACCGTAATTTCGCCGCGGCCAGAAAGAGTCACCACCACGGCGGGCGCAACCGGCCTTAATTCAATAGCTTCGGCGTAGCTGACCGTTCGTCCCGCTGTTGCCACGGTCAGCTTGTATTGTCCGGTTGGTAAAGCAGAAAGCGTGAAGGTTCCATCGGCGCCCGTCGCTGACTCCCCGGTTTCCGAGCCCGCCAGGCGTACCGTTGCCCCTGCAATGGGCGTACCCGCGCTGTTGCGAATGGAGCCGTGCCAGACGGCAGTAGGTTGTTCCTGGGCTGCTGCAAGGGGCAGCGCAAGGGTCAACCCAATCAGAATCGGGTACCGCACCGCGCATGCGAGACTCTGAACCGCCCCCGCCATCGTGTTTTCTCTCAACTTCCGATCTATTTCACCAGCAAGCGTCGACACGTTGCGATCTGTCACCTGGAGACATGGGAAGCTGCCTGCTGCCGTAGCGGCAAGTTAGCCACGCATGGACCGGCTCAACAAAGAACTGCGTTCAGGATGACACTGCTAACCTGGCTCATCAAGCGAATCGGAGCCAGCTCTAGGTGATGTCTTCGGTATCGAAGATGGGGGCTACAGTGCGCTTTTTGGGTAGGCCGTGGACCTGGCTTAGGAGGTCTTCGACCACGTCCTCGAGCTGGCGCTGGGATTCGATAACTGCCGACATGCTTTTGAGGTCCTCATCGTCGAGGACGCGTTCCACCAGGGCTACGGCGTGGCATTGGGCGACGTGGTCGACGCCGAGGCCTTCAGGAGTTTTGGCTTTGATGCTGACCTGCTTGATTTCGACGCCGAGGAGGTCGGCGACGCGGGCGCGCATTTCGCCGGCGATGGGGGAGATTTTGGGCTCGGCCAGGACGAGGGTGACGTCGACGTTGATGAGGCGGTAGCGGGCGTGATGCAGTTCTTCGAGGGCCAGCTTGAGGAAGATGGCGGAGTCGGCATCCTTCCAGCGCGGGTCGCCGGGGGGAAAGAAGCTGCCAATGTCACCGGCGGCGACGGCGCCGAGGAGAGCATCGGTGATGGCGTGGAGGAGGACGTCGCCATCGGAGTGGCCGGCGAGGCCTTCGGGGTGGTCGAGGGTCATACCGCCGATGCGCAGTGGTACTCCGGGCTTGAATGCGTGCGAATCCCAGCCAATGCCGATACGAGTTTCCATGGTCTCCAATTTACGATAAAGCCAAATCGAGGCAGAGAGGTGGGTTTTTTCCGCCAGGGGAGAGGGTGTTTCCTCGTCCCGCGCTACCCGTGCTGCTTCAGGTAGAACTCGGCGAGCTCCAGATCGCCGGGCTGGGTAATTTTGAGGTTGACGGCGGAGCCGTGGACGACGGCGACGCGATGGCCGGCGCGCTCGACTACGGAAGCCTCGTCAGTGCCGACGAATCCGTCGGCGTTGGCCTCAGTAAAGGCGCGCTGGAGGAGGCCGAAACGGAAGCCCTGCGGCGTTTGCGCGTAGACGATGCACTCGCGGGGGATGGTGGAGGTTACGATGGCGCCATGGGCGGTGCGTTCGACCTGCTTGATGGTGTCCACGGCGGGCATACCGACGATGGCGGCGCCGTGCTCGATGACGGCGTCAATGGTGCGGTCGATAGTGGCGGCGTCGATGAGGGGGCGAACGGCGTCGTGGACGAGGACGATGTCGTCGGGCTCAGCGGCGATGGCTGCGAGCGCATGGGTGACGGATTCCTGGCGATTGTCGCCGCCTTCGACCAGCTGGACGCGGCCGGCAAAGCCGTATTCGGCGATCTGGTCGCGGACGCGTTCCATCTCCGGCTTGCGGACGGCCACGCAGATGCCGGTGATGCGAGGGACGGCGGCGAAGGCTCGCAGGGAATGAATAAGGATGGGGATGCCGCGCAGGGCGAGGAATTGCTTGGGCTGTGGACCGGCCATTCGGGTTCCGAGGCCGGCCGCAGGAAGGATGGCGAAGACCTGCATAGGGCAGAAGTATACAGGGATCAGGGAACAGGGATCAGGGAACAGGGACACTGACAAGGGATAAGGGAACAGGTGCTGCTTGGATACAATGGTCGCGACTCCGAAACGAGGGATGGTGCTATGCGGATTCTGATTCCGGCGGTGATGGCTTCCTGCTTGATGGTTTGCGGCTCGACGGCCGTTTTGAGCCAAGAAGTGACAACCGGGGCGCAACCTGGCGGCGGATGCGAGCGGCTTGCCAGCCTTACTCTGCCGCATACCGCTATTGCGGCGGCGAGCGAGGTTGCTGCCGGCGCGTTCAAGGGGCCGCCGGGACCGTTTACCGGCCAGGACGTGATGAGGTTATACAAGAAGCTGCCGGCATTTTGCCGGGTGGTGGTCGAATCGCATCCGTCGGCGGATTCCGACATCACGATCGAGGTGTGGATGCCGATGGAAGGTTGGAACAGACGGCTGGCGGGTGACGGCAATGGCGGTTTTGCCGGGTCGATTGGATACGCGGATCTGGGCGCGGCGGTGGCCAAGGGCTATGCCGTTGTGGGCACCAACACGGGTCACTCGGCGTCCTTTATTGACGCGAGCTGGGCGCTTGGGCATCCGGATAAGGTGGCCGATTTCGGCTATCGCGCGATCCACGAGATGACGGTGACGGCGAAGGCCGTGGTGGAGCAGTTTTATGGCGCGGGTGCGAAGCACTCGTATTTTGCCTCCTGCTCCGACGGCGGGCGGGAAGCGCTGATGGAAGCGCAGCGGTTTCCTGAGGATTACGACGGCATTCTAGCGGGGGCGCCGGCGAACAACTGGACGGCGCTGTTGACGACCGCGGCCGTGGACACGCTGGCGCTGACGGCGGAGCCGGCGAGCTACATTCCGCCGGCGAAGATACCGGCGATAGCGAAGGCGGTGCTGGCCGAATGCGATGTGCTGGACGGTGTGAAGGATGGGATCCTGAACGATCCGCGGAAGTGCCAGTTCAATCCGGCGGCGATTGAGTGCAAGACGGGCGAGGACACGAGCGCGTGCCTGACGGCGGCGCAGGTGACAGCGCTGGAGGCGCTTTATGCGGGTCCCCACGACGCGAATGGCCGCCAAGTGTTTCCGGGATACCCGCCGGGTGCAGAGGAAGGCGGCAACGGCTGGGCGACGTGGATTTTTGGACCGGCGCCGGGCCGCAGCCTGATGTCCATGTTCGGGCAGGGCTACTTTTCCGACATGGTTTACGACAAGGCTGACTGGGATCTGAAGTCGTTCACGATGGAAAGCGGGTTGCGGGAGGCGCGGGAGAAGACAGCGGCTGCGCTGGATGCGGTAAATCCCGACTTGAGCGCGTTCGAGAAGCGCGGGGGCAAGCTGATCCTGTATCACGGGTGGAACGATCCGGCGATCTCCGCGCTGAATACGGTGAATTATTTCGACAGCGTGGCGGCAAAGCTGGGTCGGGCGGAGACGAACCGGTTTGTCCGGCTCTACATGATGCCCGGCGTGCAGCACTGCGGCGCAGGGTCGGGGCCGGACATGATTGGGCAATCGTGGACGTGGCCCGACCAGGATCCGGGGCACAATGTGCGGATTGCGCTTGAAGATTGGGTGGAAAAGGGAACAGCGCCGGGAACGATTGTGGCGGCGAAGACGAGCGGCGGTGAGCAGGGTGCGGTGGTAATGACACGGCCGCTGTGCCCATATCCGCAGAGCGCGAAGTACAAGGGCGGAGATCCGAACCGGGCGGAGAGCTTTGTGTGTAAGGGCAGTGGACGGTGAAGAGTGAAAAAGCGAAGAGTGATCGGTGGCCTATCATCGGGGTGTGAAGGCGAATCCACTGCTCAAGCTGGATACCGATCATTTGAAGCCGGGGATGCGGCTGGCAGTGGGGGTGTCTGGCGGGGCGGATTCAGTGGCGCTGCTTCGGGCGCTCGCCTGCCGGGCGCAGGTGCTGGGGCTGGTGCTGAGCGTGGCGCACTTGCACCACGGGCTGCGCGGGGCGGAGGCGGACGCGGACCTTGAGTTTGTGCGCGAGCTGGCCGGGCGGCTGGAGTTGCCTTTTTTTGCGGGGCGGGTGGACACGGCGGCTGAGGCGGCGGCGCTCAAAGGCAAGCCTGCGGAGACCATCGAAGAGGCGGCGCGGCGGGTGCGGTATGCGTGGTTTCGAGGGCTGATGGTCTCCCGGGTCCCCAAAGGCGAGGGACCCGGGGCACCCAGAGCTTCTTCTCAGAATGTGGATGCGGTGGCGACGGCGCATACGCTGGACGACCAGGCGGAAACGGTTTTGGCCAAGTTCCTGCGCGGGGCGTGGACGGAGGGGTTGAGCGGGATCCATCCGGTGGTGGAGTTTCCCGAGGGGCGAGTGGTGCGGCCGCTGCTGGGGACGACGCGGGCGGAGGTGGAAGCTTACCTGAAGGCGCTGGGGCAGGAGTGGCGGGAGGACTCGACGAACCGGCAGGTGACGTTTACGCGGAACCGGATCCGGCATGAGTTGCTGCCGCTGCTGGAGAGGTGGAACCCGCGATTGAAGGAGCACCTGGCGCATATGGCGGAGCTGGCGCGGGACGAGGAAGCCTGGTGGGATGCCGAGACCGGCCGGCAGGCTGCGGGAGTGATTCTGGAGGGAAAGCCGGTACGCGGCGGGGGGCGGGCGGCGAGCGAGGGGCTTGGGCTGGACCTGGCGCGGCTGGGAGCGCTTCATCGGGCCCTGCAGCGACGCGTGATACGGTACGCTGCCGGGAAACTGGGCTTTGCGCCCGATTTTTCCGGCACGGAGGCGCTGCGGGAGCTGGCGCTGGCCGGCAGAGCGGGGCAGCAATGGGAGCTGGCCGGGGGATTGCGGGCGGAGCGGACACATCGCGAGCTGCGGCTGGCGGCTGCTCCGGACCGGGAAGGCGGAATTGAGAGCGGAGTTCCGCAAGCGGTGAGAATTCCGGTGCCTGGGGAAGGGGAATCGGCAGGCTTCGGGGTGAGGGTGCGGATCGATACTGAGAGCAGTCAGCCGTCAGCCATCAGCCTTCAGCATGCGGTGCTGCGCGTCTGGAAGGCGGGCGATCGGGTGCAATTGCAGCACTCCATTGCCCCGAAGAAGGTGAAGGAAGTGCTGGAGCAGCTGAAGGTTTGCGGGACCGACCGGGCGCACTGGCCGGTTCTGGAGCTCAACGGGCGGATCCTGTGGATGCAGGGAGTGGATGTGGAACCAGAACCTGGGCTCGCGGTGACGATCACCGAGACGGCGGGAACAGGCGCGGCGGTGCCAGCGTTGTGACTTAAGGGGCTGATTGAACCCTATATGGGGCAGTTACTTTCCACCAAGGCATCATGCAAGTTTATCGACCCGGGAGTACAATTTGATCTACTGCTCAGCCGAGTGGCCGCCTGAGTTGTCTGCGAGGGCCGCCCCAAGGAAGATTGTGTGACCGGAGGCCGGTTGCCTGCGTCTTAAGTAAATGGGGAGCAAGGGAAGTCCCCGAAGCGGCAAGTCCCCACCGCGAAAAGGAGTCCTGGTGAATTCGACCGTCAAAACCATCATGTTCTGGGTATTTATCCTGATCTGTCTGCTGATGTTGTGGACAGTGGTGTCAAAGAGCACGAGCATTGGGGGAAAAGACCAGGAGATCCCCATCTCAGAGATGTACCAGAGGGTGCTGGCGGGGCAAGTGCAGGACGCGACGATCCAGGGTTCCGACCTCCACGGGCACCTGAAGGGATCGAAGGACCAGTTCCACACCACGGTGGGCACCAACTACGAGGATCTGGAGAAGGCCATGCTGGACCACGGCGTGAACTTCCAGTTGAAGGATCCGCAGAACAGCATGCTGATTCCGTTGCTGATCAACATTGGTCCGTTCATCCTGATCGGAGCGATCTGGTTCTTCATGCTGCGGCAGATGCAGAGCGGCGGGAACAAGGCGCTTAGTTTCGGGAAGAGCCGAGCGCGGCTGCTGAGCATGCAGCAGAAGAAGGTGACGTTCAAGGACGTGGCCGGCGTGGATGAGGCCAAGGAAGAGCTGAAAGAGATTATCGAGTACCTGCGGGAGCCGCAGAAGTTCCAGAAGCTGGGCGGGCGGATTCCCAAGGGCGTGCTGCTGGTGGGACCTCCGGGAACGGGCAAGACGCTTTTGGCGCGGGCAGTGGCCGGCGAGGCCAACGTGCCGTTCTTCTCCATCTCCGGTTCGGACTTTGTGGAGATGTTTGTGGGCGTAGGCGCGAGCCGCGTACGCGACCTGTTTGAGCAAGGCAAGAAGAACGCGCCGTGCATCATCTTTATTGATGAAATCGACGCGGTGGGGCGGCATCGCGGGGCCGGGCTGGGCGGCGGGCACGATGAGCGCGAGCAAACGCTGAACCAGTTGCTGGTAGAGATGGACGGGTTTGAGTCGAACGACGGTGTGATCCTGGTGGCGGCGACGAACCGGCCGGACGTGCTGGATCCGGCGCTGCTGCGGCCAGGGCGCTTTGACAGGCGCGTAGTGGTGGGCTTGCCGGATGTGCGCGGGCGCGAGGAAGTGCTGCGGGTACACGTGAAAAAGGTGCCGATTGCCGACGACGTGAACCTGAATGTGCTGGCGCGCGGGACGCCGGGGTTCAGCGGAGCCGACCTGGCCAACATGGTGAATGAGGCGGCGCTAAACGGTGCGCGGCTGAATCGCAAACAAGTGACCATGTACGACTTTGAGCTGGCCAAGGACAAGGTGCTGATGGGGGCCGAGCGCAAGAGCATGCTGCTGACCGACGAGGAGAAGCGGGTGACCGCGTACCACGAGGCCGGGCATGCGCTGGTGAGCTTCCTGAGGGACCACTCGGACCCGATCCACAAGGTGACGATTATTCCGCGCGGGATGGCGTTGGGCGTGACGGTGTACCTGCCGGACGATCGGCACAACTACACGCGCGATTACCTTGAGACGCGGCTGGCCACGGCTTACGGCGGACGCGTGGCGGAAGAGATTTTCCTCAACCAGATGTCGACCGGAGCGGGTTCGGACATCGAGGTAGCGACCGACCTGGCGCGGCGCATGGTGTGTGAGTACGGCATGAGCCGGCTGGGGCCGCTTACTTTCGGCAAGAAGGAAGAGCAGATTTTCCTGGGCCGGGAGATTGCGCAGCACCGGGACTTCAGCGAGGAGACGGCGCGGCAAATCGACCTGGAGGTCCGACGGCTGATCGACGAGGCTTATCAATCGGCTTACTCGATCATTGATTTGCACAAGGACGCGATGCATCGGCTGGCGGCGGCGCTGCTGGAGCGGGAGACCATCGACGCCGAAGAGGTAAAGCTGCTGATCGAGGGCAAAGAATTGCCGCCGGTGCGGTCGATTCTGGCGGCGCCGAGCGATGGCCCTGGGGGCGGGCAGCAGGTGCTGAAGCCGGAGACGCGTGGCGGGTCGGGATTCCCGGAGGGATCGCCGAGCCCGGCGTAAAGGGCAGTTCGTAGTTCACAGCGAAGGCCGCTCTCATTGAGCGGCCTTCGCTGTCTGAAGTGCTATTGTCCGCCTTCAATATCTCCTCCGGTATACTCAGAGCGAGTATGTACAAGCGGATTGTTTTGAAGCTCTCTGGCGAGGCGCTGGCCGGTTCGCGCGGGTTCGGGCTGGACGCGGACAAGGTGGCGGAGACGGCTGCCGAGATTGCCGAGGTCCACGACCTTGGCGTGGAAGTCGCCCTTGTTGTGGGCGGCGGAAATATTTTTCGCGGTGTGGCCGACCAAGCCCGGGAGATGGACCGCGTATCCGCCGACAACATGGGGATGCTGTCAACAATCATCAACGCCATTGCCCTGCAGGATGCACTCGAGCAGCGAGAGGTGCAGTGCCGGGTGATGACCGCCGTGTTCATGAACCAGATTGCCGAGCCGTACATCCGGCGGCGGGCAGTGCGGCACCTGGAAAAGGGCCGGGTGGTGATCTTTGCGGCGGGGATTGGGAACCCGTTTTTCTCCACCGATACGGCGGCGAGCCTGCGGGCGATGGAGATCAAGGCGGATGTGCTGCTGAAGGGCACCAAGGTGGAGGGCGTCTACAACGCCGATCCCAAACTGGTGGTGGACGCGGTGAAATACGACGAGATCACCTACATGGAGATCCTGAAACAGGGTTTGAAGGTGATGGACCTGACCGCGGTGAGCCTGTGCAAGGATAACAACCTGCCCATGATCATCTTCAACATGAACCAGCCCGGCAACATCAAGCGGGTGGTGATGGGGGAGAAGGTTGGGTCGCTGGTGACGGCGTAGAGGCAGGGAACAGAAGAAGGCCCGTTAGATGTTAATCCCTGGAAATCTTTTCGTGCCGGCCATGAGCGGCGGCCATTCACATGCATCGAGCGAGTTGATCCATCCAGCCTGCAGCACCAGCCCGCACACTGACGTCTAATCGACCAGTGGAGATGCGTAAGCCAGACCGGCTGAACGCGTTGACCGGCTTGCGCACGTTCGCGGCCGTCAATATCGTCTTGTTCCATTTCTCCAATCCACAATGGTTCGGCATTTTTGCGCCGGTGGTGAACGCAGGGTACGCATCGGTAAGCTTTTTCATTCTGCTCTCCGGTTATGTCCTGGCTTACAACTACGCGGCGCGTGCCAGAGAAGGGCGACTCGACGCGATCCGCTTTTACAAGGCCCGGTTCACGCGTCTGTATCCGATTTATCTGCTGAGCCTGTTGATGGCGTGGCGGGTAGTCTCGCAGGAGTACGCGGCGCACACGCATCGCATGTTCTGGACAGGCATGGTGCTGACGCCCCTGCTTTTGCAGGGATGGATTCCGGAGATCGCCACGTTCCTGAACACGCCGGCCTGGACCATGTCGGCGGAATCGTTTTACTACCTGCTGTTTCCCTGGCTGGCGCGGTGGAAGCGGCCGGAGAGCATAGGGCTGATCCTGCGCCGCCTGGCGGTGATCTGGTTCATCGGCTTGATTCCGGGCACGCTCTACATCATCTTCAATCCCGACGGCATTCCGCACCCCGACCGGTTTTCGACCGGCCCGTGGCTGCAGGCGCTGAAGTATACTCCGCTCCCGCACATGGCCAGCTTTGTTTTCGGCATGGTGCTGGCGGAACTTGACGAAATCATTCCGCGCGCCGCGCGTGTTCGCCTTCTGCTGGGTGTTGCAGGGTTCGGGGTGCTGTTCTTCGTGCTGTGGCTGGGGTCGGACATTCCGTACCCGATCGTTCATGACGGCCTGCTGATGCCTCTCTTCGGCTGCATGATTATCGGGCTCTCCGGGCAGAATCTGCTGGCGAGCGCCCTGGGCATCCGGCCGCTTGTCTTCGTGGGCGAAGCCAGCTACTGCCTTTATCTGTTGCACTTCAACTTTTGGAACCTGATCCACGACACCCATGTTCTGAACCGGCTGCACCTGGCGCAATACGATCCCTGGATCAGCTACGCGATCCTGATTGCGATGGCGCTGGTGGCCCTGCACCTGGTGGAGAAGCCGGCGCAACGGCAATTGCGCAAGTGGATGGGCGCATAAAACAGTGGTCAGTGATCAGTGTTCAGGAATCGGCGGGTGGTTGTGGGCGCGTAATCAGGGCGCGTCGCCGCCGGCGAAGAGGAACTCCCACGATGCATCGAGGTAGAGCCACCGTTGCGAGCCGAACCAGCTTGTGGGCAGGCTGGGCACGTGGAGCAGAGTATGTCCTCCGGTGCAGATCATCTCCGTGCCATTCCAGCCGAGGAAGGTACAAGACGCGGTGCCGACCTGCGCGGGATGAGTGACGCGGCGGAGGCAGACCGGGCAACGATGGCGCTGATCGAGCGCGGCCCAGCGAAAAACAAACAGACAGATGGTGAAGGCGAAGACGAATTGCGCGAACTCCGCCATCGGCGAGAATCCGGCGATGTTCCAGTAGGCCAAATCGCACGAGGCAAAGTAAGCGATGCCCGCGCCAAGTGAGAACTTGGCAGCCAGGAAACTCCAGCGGTAGAGCCGGCTCAAAAAGGACGGCTTGTGCGAGCTGAAAGCGGACTCGCTCATAGAGATGGAGGTGACGGCCGGCAGCGCCAGCAGGGCAAGAAAAAGCGCGAACGCAAACACCCGCCACGGCCCGGCGATTGGCTGGCCAAGCGAGACCCCATCAAAATAGGAGGTGTCGCCGCGTTCGTCCACAATCGAAATGGAACTGCCCGAGATCGCCTCCTGTCCAGCCGGCGACAAATGAGCGATCACGAAACCATCGGAGCCTGGAGCCGGCGAGACCACGCCGTCGTTGCTTTCCATCAGCCATGCGTCGGGGTGGCCGGGCAATTGCCACGATCCATAAAACACTACCCCGGCGATGCGAACCATCTTTCCGCCGACTTGAATCTCGCTGCCGTTGAGTAGCGGCTTCTGGCCGAAGTCTCGCACCCAGGCTTCGCGGCTCACTACTAGCGTGGGGAGATGTCCGTCGCCCGGAATTGTGGCCGCGAGTTGAAGCGGCAGATTGAGCATGGGAAGCAGGCCTGGGCTGGCATGGGCAACGCGCAAGGCGCGGAATGGATGCGTTTGGTTGTGGCCAGATTCAGTGGTGATCCAATAGAATGCGAGGTCGTCAAAGTAGCGCTGCCGGCTGGTTTTCCACCTCCGGAACTGCGCAAACGAGATGGTGGGGCGGGAGACGGGTGCATCAGCCATGCCGACGGAAATCAAAGCCGGCCTCAGCTGGAATCGCGCGCTATCGTCTTCTGCGCGCACCCCGGCAAGCAGCCATGCGGGAACCACGCAGAGAACAAGAGCGGCGCACAGGCAAAGGATGCACTGTGCCGCCGACTCGCGGAGCGATGCCGGCTGTTGCGCCGCGGCGGCATGGCACCGGACCTCGAGCGCATCCGCGAAGGAACCGGCGCAGAACGCGGCGATCTGAAATTGGGCGCGCCAGGAAAAGACCTCCCCGGTAAGTGCATTGCGTACATGCCATAGCTCGGCTTCCCACTCGCTTCGCCATTCGCTCCGCCGGCTGCCGGGCACCATGCGCGACGCCGTGCGCAGCAAGAACAAATCTGCAGCATGTATCGCCCGCTCGAATGGAGACTTCATACCATTTTCGCCTCCTCGTCGGGGATAAAGCGTTCCAGCAGGGGATAGCGTTTGCGCGAAGCTTCCAGGGTGCTTTGGCCGGCATCGGTCAGCTCGTAGTATTTGCGCGCCGGCCGCCCTTCCCCTTTCGCGGCGGATTCTCGTTCCCAGTGCGAGCGGATCAGCCGGGCGCGTTCCAGGCGGCGCATGGCGGGGTACACCGTTCCGCTGGGAAGGCCAGAGATCTCCATGATGCTGAATCCGTAAACGTACCCGACTCCAATGGCCTGGAGGATCAAAGCGGCAGTGTGGGAGAGCTTTGTGTCTTGCGCCATACCGCATTTTAGCTATGTAGAAATCTACTTGACAAGGGCAAAATCTCCGATATGCTGAATGCTACATAGGGTGCCGCGGGAGCCGAGTCCATGCTGGAAGCAAAGAATCTTTTCAAGAGTTATCGCGGCATCCCAGCGGTGGAGGACGTGAGCTTCACGCTGGCGGCGGGAGAGGTCGTGGGTTTTCTCGGGCCCAACGGGGCAGGGAAATCCACCACGGTGAAGATGATCACCGGCATGCTCCGCCCGAACGAGGGGCATGTGCTCTTCGAGGGGCGCGACATCCGTGAGGACCTGGTGCGGTACCGTGCAGTCCTCGGCTATGTGCCGGAGGAAGCGCATCTCTACTCTTACCTCTCGGGCCTCGAGTTTCTGCAACTAGTGGGCCGGTTGCGCGGTATGCGCGAGCGGGAGATCGAAGCAAAAGCCACACGTCTTCTGGAATTGCTGCTCCTGCAATCGTGGCAGCATTCGCCCATCTCGTATTACTCAAAGGGCATGCGGCAGCGCGTGCTGATTGCCGCAGCTCTTTTGCATAATCCGAGGCTCCTGATTTTTGACGAGCCGTTAACCGGCCTGGATGTGATCTCGGCGCGATTGTTCAAGGATCTCCTGGAGATCCTGGCGGCTGAAGGGAAGGCGGTTCTTTACATCTCGCACGTGCTGGAAACGGTGGAACTGGTGTGCGGACGCGTGATCGTGATTGCCAAGGGCCGCGTGCTTGCGGATGCGCCGCCTTCCGAACTGACGCACATGATGAGCCTGCCAAACCTGGAGAGCGTTTTTGCGCAGCTGGTGGAGCAGCAGGACACGCGGACACAGGCACGCCGCATGGTCGAGGTGATCGAGAGTCATGGGTGACGGCTTTCAGAGGATCTTTGAGCGCGACGAGCCGGTGGTGATGTCGCTGGCTGTTCAGGCCGCAATGGGGCCGGTCGTCGAGCCGGAGCGCAGCCAGATCTCTCACCTATTTCGCCTTTTTGTGGAGCGGTTCTTCAATCATGAATCGGCATCCCCGGATGGAGATGCCAAAGCGCGCATGATTCTGGTTGCCTGCGCAGCGGGATTGCCGGGATTTGTGGTCGCCATTTATTTGTGGCCGGTTTACCACCGGTTTCATGGTTGGCCGCCCGACAGCTCGCAGGTGGGGCCGCCGCCCTACTGGGTTCAGGTGAACCACCACTTCTTCTTCGTGATGTACTCGTTTGTGACCATGGGCCTGGCGACCGTCTTTGAATGGGATTTGCTATTTCCGGATCAATTGGATGTATCGGTGTTAGGCACGCTGCCCATTGCTTCCATCAGAACCTTTGTGGCGCGCGTGGGCGCTATCCTCGTCTTCACTTTGGGCTTCCTCTTCGACGCCAACATCCTGGCGCCGCTGGTGCTGCCCGCAGCCACAGATCCGCCCCGTCTGTTTCCGCTTCTGGCCGGGCACGTGTTGTCCGTCGCCGCGGCCGGGTTGTTCGCTTCGTTGCTGGTCCTGGCCGCGCAGAGCACGCTGCTTGCCGCGTTTGGCGAACGATGGTCGCGCAAGTTTTCCCTCGCCGTTCAAGGGATGCTGGTAACCGCATTTCTGCTCCTCCTGCTCCTGTTTCCGGTCTTGTCCGGGGTCGTGCCGGCCATGCTCGGTTCTGCTCACGCCTACGCGCTCTGGTTTCCGCCGTTCTGGTTTATCGGAATCTATCAGCGCGTGCTGGATGGGTCTGCCGCAAATCCCTTTTATTCCACTCTCGCAAATTGGGCGACCATCGCTCTGCTGGGAGTGGGCGTTCTCACAATCCTTGCGTATCCCGTGGCGTATCTGCGCCGGGTGCGGGCCTTGGTGGAAGGTTCGCAAACCCGATCGAAAATCAACCGCATTGCGATGCCGTGGAACGGCCTTCTGCACGCCACAGTGTTGAGGCCGCCGGCGGCGCGCGCCATATTTCACTTCATCAGCCAAACCCTGCAGCGTGTGTCGCGCTACCAAATCTACCTGGTGCTTTACGGTGGCGTCGGCATCTCCGTGGTCATCGCGACCGTCCTTCGTCTCGGCATAGTGCGGGGTCAAATGGAATGGAGCATCTCCGCGGACGGAATCCGCACCGCGGTGGGAATCATCGCCTTCTGGGTCATCGCCGGATTGCGCACCGCGTTTGTGTCATCGGGGAATCGGCAGGGAAGCTGGATTCTGTGGGCGATCCACGGCCGTCCGCCGGATTTTGACACGGCGTTCGCGGAACTGAATGCGGCGAAAATCTGGGCGATGCTATGCGCGGGCTTCGCCACCCTGGCAGCAATCATCGTATTTCGGTTTTTGGCTCCGCCGGAATTGCTGACGCTAAGCGCAACGGCCGCGCAGGTGATTGCCGGCGGCGGCATGTGCGTGCTGCTGACCGATTTCTTCTTCCTCCGCGTGACCACCGTGGCGTGCACCGGCCAGCCCGGGCCGGAGAGCAATCTTGCTTTTGCTGTGCTGCGTTACTTCACGTTCTTTCCTCTTGTGTCATGGCTGTCCTGGGCTTCGCAACCGTGGATGGAGGCAAGCGGGCTGCATCTTGGCATTGCAGCGGGCGGGATCGTTGTTCTGCATCTCTGGTTGCGCTGGCATCATCGGTCGGTGGTGCGGGAAGCCGTCCAGCAGATTCCGCTCGAGGACGGGGAAGACGAGTTCCCGATGCGGCTGGGATTGCGCTACTGACGAGTTTGCAAGCCCTCGTTCGGCTCATTCCATCGGAAAAGCTGGAACTCGCGAATGTGTGCCTCGGATGTGCTGGAGAGAATGTGAAGGCGCACGCGGCGGGCGGTGACAGAAGGAAACGCGTCAATCTTTTTGTGTCCAATGGCCTGCCCGGAGGCAATCGCCGACCACTTCTGCGTCTTTTCGTTCCAGATCTCGATGGCGTACTTCTGCACGTGCTGGCCGTCGTTCAGCCATTCCATGGTGATCGCATGATCGAAGGTGACGGAGTAGTCGAAGCTGACGTCGAGGACCGCGTGATGCGAACCGACCGGGGCGGACCAGAATGTATCGGGATCGCCGTCGAGCGCGGCAGCTGCTTCAGATGTTGCGGGCGCATGCTGGAGCGACAGGTTATGTTCCGCCCGTTGGCGCAGCGCGTTGCCGAATTCGCGCAGCCGCGCCACATCGGAATCGGGCAGCAGACCGCGATTGTCCGGCGCAAGGCCCAGCATGAGCTGGGCGCCGCGGCCAACGGTCTGGTCATAGGTGGTGAGAAGTTCGTCCACGCTCTTGAGCGAGGTCTCGTCGTCAGGATGCCAGAACCAGTGATTGCGGCGCAGTGGCGTATCGGCTTCCACGGGCCGCCAGCGCAGATAGCCGTGGCGGTCGATCACGTTCCAATTCTCGTAAGTCACAACGCCAGCTTCATTGCCCACCCAGCGCGCGTCGCCGAACTCGAACAAACCGGTATCGGCAAAGACGACAGTGTTGGGCTGGTAAGTGCGCAGCGTCTCCACAATCTTGCGGAAGTCATAGACGTGACCGGCGCTGCCGGCGCCGTCGAGCCAGAATTCCACCAGGTCGCCATAATTCTGCGCCAGCTCTGTAAGCTCGGCGTCGTAATAGCGGTCATAGGCAGCCGAATCGCTGTATCGTGGGTCGTGCCGGTCCCACGGCGAGAGGTACACGCCGAACTTCAGACCATATTTGCGTGCGGCGCGCGCTACGTCGCCAACCACGTCCCCTTTGCCATCGCGCCACGGGCTGTTCTTCACGCTGTAGCTGGTCTGTGCGGTCGGCCACAGGCAGAAGCCGTCGTGGTGCTTGGCCACCAGCACCACGTATTTCGCGCCCGCCGCTCGAATAGCCTCCATCCATTCATCGGGATTGAAAGCGGTGGGATTGAAGACCGACGGACTCGCGGTGCCGTTGCCCCATTCCTGGTTGAGGAACGTGTTGGTGGAAAAATGAACGATCACGCCGAATTCGAGATCCTGCCACGCCGTTTGGTAGGGCGCGGGCCGAATATCGCCGGTCACATCCTGCGCGGCGGAAGGGAGGCTCGCAGGCAGAACGGCAACCGACAGAAGCAGCACGGGGAGTCTTGTATTGCGCAGAAAACGAAGGATGTCCACCGCAGCATTGTATCGTCCTGCTGCGGCTACCGTGCTTCAAGGCACCAGGATGATCTTGCCTGCCACGCCTCTGCTTTTGGCCAACCGATGCGCCTCTGCAATCTCGCTCAGCTTCATGGTGCGCGCAATCGGGATGGTGAACTCCTCCCGCACCACATCGTCCGCCAAATCGTAAAGCCGCGATGCGTCCGGCACCGCCATTATTGCCTCCACGCGAAGGTCATGCTGTTTCGCGCCGTCCGGCACTCCCAGCACCGAGCCTAATACACCGCCCGCGCGGATCGCCTTCAACAGCCGCTGAATCGTCGGCCCATTTACCGTATCGGCAATCGCGTCCAGGTCGTGCAGCTTTTCCACCTCGGCCTCATCGTCAATCGCCACCACGCCGTCCGCATTCAGTTCGTGCTTCGCCTGGTCCCGCTCTCGCCCTCGCACTCCGGCCAGCACCCGCAGCCCGCCCTTGCGCGCCGCATGCACCGCCGACCGTCCCACGCTGCCTAGCGCCCCCGTTACCAGCACCTCTCTCCCGGCTTCGCCTTCACCGCGCGCTCAATCAGTTGCGTGCCCGTCAGTGTCACCAGCGGCAACGCTGCCGCCTGCTCAAACGTCAAACCATCCGGAATCGGCGAAAGCACATCCGCCTTTGCCACCGTGTACTCCGCATACGTTCCATTGGCCAGCGCCATCACCCGCATGCCCTTGGGAAACCCGCTCACGCTGCGCCCGCACGCTTCCACTTCGCCGGCCAGGTCACGCCCCAGAATCGCCGGAAACTTCTGCGGAAAACGCTCCTTCGCCGCGCCGCTGCGGATTTTGTAATCTATCGGGTTGATGCTCGTCGCTCTCACCCGCACCAGCACTTCGTTGTCGCCATACGCCGGCATCCCGGTATCCTCATACCGCAGCCGGCTCGAATCGCCATACTCGTGAAGAAGGACTGCCTTCATGCGCACCTCATTCTTCGCGCCATCGCCGGTCCTGCCGGAACGCAGCAACTCGGAAGCTCGCTCTAAGCTGCCTCAGAGGGCCGCCGGCGCAGCATCCCATGGGCGAACTGCACCGCAAGTTGTCCCAGCTTCTTTTCCACATCCGGCCCTGCCAGCGGCTTTCCATGTCCTGGCGCAATCACGCGCGGATGCAGCAGAGCCAGCCTGCGGATTGAATCCGCGGCAGTGACAAAGTCTTCGGTGAAATAGGCCGGCGGTCCGTGCAGTTCCGGCGGCTGCGTCAGCATTGACGCGAAAAACGACTCCGGCTTGGTGGTGCAAAACGCGTCCCCTGCAAGCAGCGTCCGGTCCGCCGGCCGGAACAGCGAAATATGCCCAGCCGTGTGCCCCGGAGTATGAATGATCTGCCACTCCGGCAGCACGCTCGTCTGGATTACGTTCTGGCTCTCCGCCAGCAATCGCAGGCGATGGTTAAGATTGACCGGGCCGCGGGGATAGATAGGCGCCAACAGCGACATCAACCTTCCCCCTGCTCCTGTCTTCGGCGGAGGATACTCACTCTTGCCGTTCAGGTATGGCGCCTCCATCTGGTGCGCATACACCAGGACGTTCCATTCTCCGGCCAGGTCAGGCGCGCCGCTCACGTGGTCGAAATGCCCATGCGTCAGCACAATCGCGTTGGGCGGCCCGCCAAACACCTGCTCCGCCCAGTTGCGAATGTATCCGGCCGAGTAGGGCACGCCCGTATCCACCAGTGTCCACGACCCGTTCGCGTCCATCACTCCAAAAACATTTACAAAGCCGAGCCGCAGGCCATGCACTCCTACGGCAACCTGGTTGATCGGCTGCACCAGTTGCCTTGAAACCGGCACTTCCGCGCCTGCAGCTGGCATTTGGGTTTGAGCCATTCCAATACCCCTGTTGAACGCACTTTCGCCGCGCCAGGCAAGCCCGCGTCGCATGGTTCAACTCTAGTTGGGATGCGTTTTCCCCGGTTAAGGCTGTTGCGGAGAAGGATCTAGCTTGATAATCTGCGCCGCCAATAAACGGTATTGATGCAGCATTTTCAGCCGCCAGCGCAGGATCATCCCAAACGCCAGGATGAAGAAAAGCCCGCCGGTCTGTTCCAGGCTCATCACGGAATCGAAATAGCCGCGGGCGAAATACCGAATCGCCGCCAGCACCACCACCACCGCAAAGAAGGCGCCCGAACGCTGCATCATGATCGCATCGCCCGCCCGCACCAGGCGCGACGTAGCCAGCAGCGGCCATGCCAGCAGAACGGCTCCGACGAGGAACGCAACCAGCGCCCATGTCCAAGGAACCCGGAACGCGGGAACCAGGAACATCGAGAAACCGGTCGCCATGCCCAGCGGCGGAATGATGATTTTGCGTACTGTTACGGCCGTCCGGCCCTCGCGCACGCGCCACGCCAGTACGCCTGCCAAGCCTACTACGGACATTACTGCTGTTGTTGCTGCGATGGGAAGATGCATTGCCGACCTTGCACCAATTTTACCAAAGGGCCGCATGCTCGTGGGCTTCAGCCATGCTTGAATCGAGCTTCAATCCGGCAGTTCGTTGAACCCGCGTCCGCTCAGGATCATCGGCACACATCGTTCCGCCCGCGCTGCTCGGGTTTTCGCCTGCTTCGCGCTTATGATGTGGAAGATGTACGACTTCCTCCGCCCTGGCGTAAGCGCTTCGAAGGCTGACTTGAGCACCGCGTCGTCATTGAGCCTGGCCTGTAATTCCTCAGGAATTGCGTACTCCGAAGGCTTCTTGAGCTCAACCTTCTTCCCGGACTCCTCCAAAGCCATGGCCTCGTAGAGATACTTGCTCAGGGTTGATTCGAGCGCGGTGATCCCTTTGACGGAAGTGAACTTGATCCAACGCGCGGCCTGTGTATGCTCTCCGATCTTTTCCAGGATGTGCCTGGTATCCGTGAGCAGCGCTCCTTTGAAGAACGAGAACGCGCACGACTCCTTGAGCGGGATGACAATGGCAACGTTCTTCTTGAGGTAGGTGAAGCAGTGCTTGCCCCACTTGAGTTCTTCCCTCAGGTCGCAGTCGAGCGCGATCCTGCGCAGTTCCTCCGTTTCCTTCTGCCATTTCTTCGCGAAGGGAACTTTCATCCTCTCAGGCTCCAGTCCTCAATCAAGATGGTTCTCACTCCGGTCATTCCAAGCGCCGAGGGCTCCTGCTCCACCCGGAAATCATCCAGCGCAGTTTGGCCCAAGCTTTTCATATCCGGGTGAATGCCACAAGACGCGACAGGGCAAAAACTCCAGCGCCTGCTGCGGCGCCAGCAGTCACTGGTTTGCTTGGATAACGCGTTGGCGAGATCAATTGTCCCAGATTCGCTATGGGGATTTCCGCAATGCAATCCTGGTTTCCGGTCCCGTCTTTCGCTCGCTGCTTCATGCCAACTGTTCCTTGCGCTTCCGTAACTTTTCCGTTCGATTGGGGTCATTAAATTACGACGGCGTATCCTCACCCTGCGTCTAATAGGGTGAGTTCGCCATAGAAGTTCCGCTAAACCTTGGGTGCGGAGGAGAACGATGTTCGCAAAGATGTTCCATTCAAAGCAGTTAGGTTTTCAGGCACTGGCAATCGCCGCGGTTCTTGCCGTCCCTGCGCCGTCCCTGCTGGCGCAGGACCAGGCACCCCCGCAGCAGGATCAGGCGCCGACTTCCGTCGCCCTCACTGACGGCCAGGTCGAGATGGATGTGGTCCAAGCACTGGATGCCTCCACTGCATTGAAAAATGACCTAATTACAGCCGCTACCATCCAGGGGCAGGTCACCCTTTCCGGCACGGTTGCCAGCGACGCCGATAAGCAGCTCGCCGGCTCAATCGCTGCCAAGGTTGCGGGCGTGACGAAGGTCAACAACAGCCTGAAAGTGGGCAATCCGGCCAATGACCCCAATGCCCAAACCGACCTGAATGACACCGCGCCTCCGGATGAGGAGCAGAACGCCAATACCCAGCCGCCGAGCTATCAACCGCCCGACGGTCCGCCGAGCGCGCAGCAGCAGCCGGCCTACGGCCAAAACGGCCCCGGCCAGCAGCCTGGCTACGGCCAACAGCAGCCTCCGGCCTACCCGCAGCAGGGTCAGAACTATCCCCAGCAGCCTCCGCCGCCTTACGGACAGCAGCCCGGCTACCCGCCGCCTCCGCCCCCTCCGGGCTACCGGCAGCCGTATCAGCAGCCTGCGCCGCCGTATTCGTTTGCCACGAGCCCTCTCACTGTTCCTCAGGGCACGGTGCTTCAGTTGCGCACCAATGACGCCCTTACCAGCAAGAAAGCCAAGGTTGGCACGCCCGTCGACTTCACCGTCATCCGTGACGTAACCGTGAACGGCTACCTGGCCATTCCGCGCGGCGCCACCGTCCACGGCGTTCTGGCTGAGGTAAAGCACGCCGGCCAGCTCACCGGCAGCCCCGAAATGGCTCTGCAGATGACCTCGCTCGACATTGACGGCCACAACTACCCCGTTGATTCCGATCTGTTCAAGGTGAAGGGCCCCAGCAAAACGAGGCGCACCGTAGGCGACGCCGTGGGTGGAGCTCTTATTGGCGCTCTCATCGGCGGTGCGGCTGGCGGCGGTGGCGGAGCAGCCATCGGAGCAGTGGCCGGCGGCGGTGCGGGCACGGTTGCCTCCGGAGTCACTAATCCCCAAGCCTGGATTCCGGCTGAGGCTCTTGTCACCTTCCACCTGGCCGATCCGGTCACTGTCGATCCGGTCAATCGCCAGCAGGCCGCCCGCTTAGCCCAGGGGCTGTTTCCCGGCGGCCCGCAGCTTTACCGCCGTGGCTACGGCTACTACGGAGGCTACGGCTACCCGGCATCCTACTACGGCTATCCGCCGGTCTACTATCGCCCCTATTACCTGGCAGGCGGCTATTACTACTGGCGGTAACGCCGATCGTTAAGCTTCATTCGTGACCGGCAAAATAAAGCGGGCACCTCGCAAGAGGTGCCCGCCGCATTTTGTCCCGGTGTTCTCGGTCTCTTGGTCCCTGGTTCTACTCCCTGTACTTCCCATAACTTTCCATCTGCCTGGCCGTAAAATCCCTCCGCTCCACCGGCGAGGACAGAACGGTCGAGGTCGAGGTCGCTCCCAGCGCCGACAGCCGGTCGATCAGCCCCTCCATGTGCCGGATCGAAACCACGTCGGCTTCAATCACAAACGACTCTGAACCCGTGATCCGATGGCATCGACGGACCTCCGACAGCTCCTTGATCGCCGTCACCGTCCGGCTGATCTGCAAATCGCCGCCCGGAATGGTCAGGCGCATCAGGATGCGAATCGGCGCACCCAGCTTGGCCGCATCAATCGCCGCATGATAGCCCGTAATCACGCCCGCCTCCTCCAGCCTGTGCACCCGTTCCGCCACAGCCGGCGTTGACAGGCCCACCTTCCGCCCCAGCTCGGCAAACGTCAACCGGGCATTGTGCTGCAAACCCTCCAGGATCTTCCAGGAAATCGTGTCCAGCTCCACGACGTTGGGTAAATGCTTATGCGGCATGCCATCAATCCTTAGGTCTCAAGCTAATTATGCCTAACGTCCTAAACCTCGCGCCCCCATTTTTCTTCAAAGCGCCATTTTCTCGGCATATGCACGGGCCTAATCTGGAACTAGCCGGAACGTTCCCCGTCCCAGAAACACCCCGCTTCCGGCCACACGAGGTCCTCATGAGCGTATCCGCGACCATTGCATCCCATACCGCTGCCGAATCGTTGACCACCGACCGAGACTTTCTCCCCCTCAAAGGCACGGATCACGTCGAGTTCTACGTCGGCAATGCGCGCCAGGCCGCGTACTTCTATCGCGCCGCCTTCGGCATGTCGCTGGTGGCCTACGCCGGCCCTGAAACCGGCCAGCGCGACCGCGCTTCCTACGTTGTCCAGCAGGGCAAGGTTCGTTTCGTGCTCACCACGCCTCTACGCCCCGAGGGACCGATCGCCGATCACATTCATCGCCATGGCGACGGCGTAAAAGTTGTCGCACTCTGGGTGGACGACGCGCGCCGGGCCTGGCGCGAGACCACCAGCCGGGGCGCCGTCAGCGTCGCCGAGCCTTACGTCAAAACCGACGAGCACGGCCAGGTAGTCCTTTCCAGCATCAGCACCTACGGCGACACCATCCACACCTTTGTGGAGCGCGGCGATTACAACGGCCCGTTCATGCCCGGCTACGTCGCTGTCGATCACGATATCGTCGCCCGCCCCGTCGGCCTGCTCCACATCGACCACATGGTGGGCAACGTGGGCTGGCACGAGATGGACAAATGGGTCGACTTTTACGGCCGCGTTATGGGCTTCTCGCTTTACCAGCACTTCGACGACAAGGACATCTCCACCGAATATTCGGCGCTGATGTCGAAGGTCATGGCCAACGGCAACGGCTACGTCAAGTTCCCCATCAACGAACCCGCCGAAGGCAAAAGGAAATCGCAGATCGAGGAGTATCTCGACTTCTATCCCGGCCCCGGCGTGCAGCACATCGCGCTGGCCACCGACGACATTCTGCAAACCGTCACGCGGCTCAGCCAGCAGGGAGTCGAATTCCTGCGCGTGCCGCATTCCTACTACACCGAATTGCAGGCGCGCGTGGGCAAGATCGACGAGCCCATCGAAGAGTTGGAGAAGCTCGGCATCCTGGTGGATCGCGACGACGAGGGCTACATGCTGCAGATCTTCACCAAGCCCGTCGAAGACCGTCCCACGCTGTTTTTCGAGATCATCCAGCGCAAAGGCAGCCGCAGCTTCGGCAAGGGCAACTTCAAGGCGCTGTTTGAAGCCATCGAGCGCGAACAGCAGCTCCGCGGCAACCTCTGATCGGCACATTCACCTCGCATCGAGGAGAAACACTTGGCCACTGCAACCCTGATCGCCGCCGCGCCCTACATCATCCGGCAGGACTACGCTGCCTACACACCCGAGCAGCACAGCGTCTGGTCGGAGCTCGTCGGCCGCGTCTTGCCCGAGCTCGAAAAGCACGCCGCCCGCGAATACCTCGAAGGCTTCCGGGTCATCGGCGTGCAGCGCGACCACTTGCCGAATCTCACTGAGATCACGCGCCGCCTCGGGCCGCGCACCGGCTGGAGTTCCACACCCGTCAGCGGTTTCCTGCCCGCGCCTGCGTTCTTTGAGATGCTGGCCAGCCGCCTCTTTCCCACCACCACCTGGCTGCGCTCCCGCGAGTCGCTCGAATACACTCCCGAGCCCGACATCTTTCACGACGTCTTCGGTCACGTCCCCATGCACGCGCACAAGGTATTCGGCGATTTCCTCGAGCACTACGGCCGCGTCTGCGCCGCCATCAGCAATCGGGAGACGCTGGAAAAGCTCGGCCGCCTGTTCTGGTATACAGTGGAGTTCGGCCTCATCCGCCAGGACGGCGAGATCAAGGTATACGGCAGCGGCCTCATCAGTTCGCACGGCGAGTGCCGCAGCGTGGTCCAGGGCGGATCCGAGGTCCACGACTTCTCCCTGGACGAAGTTCTGTCGACGCCCGTCAAGGTCGACGAGTTCCAGAAAGTCCTGTTCGCCATCCACAGTTTCGACGAAATGTACGAGGCCATGCATGAAGCAGAGCAGCGAATCATCGACGGTACTCTCTGAATCAGAATCGGCTCCCGCCGAGTTCGCGTATCAGTCCGGATTTGGCAACGAGTTTGCTACGGAAGCGGTGGCGTGCGCGTTGCCGCAGGGCCAGAACGCGCCGCAAAAGCATCCGCTCGGCCTCTACACCGAGCAGTTCAGCGGCTCGCCATTTACCGCGCCGCGCGCCACCAATCGCCGCACCTGGACCTACCGCATCCGCCCCTCCGTCACCCATCGCCCATACGAGGAGATCCCCGCGAAGCTCATTCGCAGCGGCCCCTTCAACGAAGTTCCCACCACCCCCAACCAGCTCCGCTGGGATCCGATCCCCATTCCCGCTGAGCCAGCGGATTTCGTTGACGGCATCGTCACCCTCGGCGGCAACGGCGATCCCGCAATGCAGACCGGCGTCGCCATCCATCTCTACGCCTGCAACGCCTCCATGCACGACCGCTTCTTCTACACCGCGGATGGCGAACTCCTGGTCGTGCCCCAGCAAGGCGCGCTGCGCTTCCACACGGAGCTCGGCATCCTCCACGTCGCTCCCGGCGAAATTTGCATACTGCCCCGCGGCCTCAAGTTCCGCGTCGTGCTTGAAGAGAAACAGGCTCGTGGCTACATCTGCGAGAACTACGGACTTCCGTTCCGCCTGCCCGAACTCGGTCCTATCGGCGCCAACGGCCTCGCCAATCCGCGTGACTTCCTCTCCCCCGTTGCCGCCTATGAAGACCGCGACGGCGAGTTCCAAATCACCGCAAAATTTCTCGGCCGCCTCTGGTCCGCCTTCATCGATCACTCTCCGCTCGACGTGGTCGGCTGGCACGGCAACTACGCGCCCTCGAAGTACGACCTCGCACTATTCAACTGCATCAACACCGTTTCCTTTGACCACCCCGACCCATCGATCTACACCGTGCTCACCGCGCCCTCGCTCAACCCCGGCACCGCCAATTGCGACTTTGCCATCTTCCCCCCGCGCTGGATGGTGGCCGAACACACCTTCCGCCCGCCCTGGTTCCACCGCAACCTGATGAACGAATTCATGGGCCTCGTCTTCGGTGCTTACGACGCCAAGGCCGAGGGCTTCGTCCCCGGCGGCGCCAGCCTGCACAACTGCATGGCCGGCCACGGCCCTGACGCGGAGACGTTCGAGAAGGCCACAAACGCCGAACTGAAACCGCAGTATCTGGCCAACACCCTGGCCTTCATGTTTGAGACGCAGCTCGCCGTGCGTCCCACCGCCTTTGCCATGAACACGCGCATTCTTCAGCACGAGTACTTCGAGTGCTGGCAGGGACTCAAGAAGCATTTCAACGCCGGAGAGAACGGCCGATCCCGCAAATGACCGCCATCGAAGCCGCGCTCGGCGGGCTCATTGACTACGCGGGCCTCTATCCGCCTGCCGCGCTCGACATGCAGGCCGCAGTGCGTAACTACCTCGAGTACCGCGAGTCGAAACACGCATTCGTCCTTGGCAGATTCATCGTCAACCTTGCGCGCATGAATGAAATGCGCGAGGCTGCGGGCGATGCATTTCGATCCGTGCAGCTCAGCGTTATCGCCGCGCAGGATTTGGAGCCGCGGCTCATTTGGCGGTATCTCGATGAGGGTTTTCGCATCGAGTCCGTCGAGATGAAGTGCAATGACGCGGCGACGGCGGTGAGCATCGCGGAGCTTTTGCCGGACGCGGTGGAACGCTACTTCGAAGTTCCCATGCAGGATTCTGCGCCCGAATGGCTTGACGCGCTGGCCACGATTCGCGCCAGCGCGAAACTGCGCATGGGCGGCGTGGTCGCCGAAGCTTTTCCATCTCAGAAAGCAGTTGGGTTCATTCTGCACGCTCTTGCCGGACGACAAGTGCCATTCAAGGCCACCGCGGGACTGCATCATCCCATTCGTTCCCCTCATCCATTCACGTATGCTGCCGATAGCGCTTCCGGGACGATGCATGGCTTTCTCAACGTGCTGTTCGCCGCGGCGCTGCTGTACTCTGGAGGCGCGGCCGGCGAGGCCCTGCGCACGCTGGAGGAAGAGGACGCCGGTGCCTGGCGCGCAGCCCCGGACTCGATCCGTTGCCGCGCGTTCGAGTGGACCACGGACCAGCTTCACGAAGTTCGCAGCCGCTTCTTCCTCAGCTTCGGATCGTGTTCGTTCGTGGAACCGGTCCGCGACCTGGAGGCACTCGGATGGCTGAAGTGACAAATCGGGCTAGCTGGATCGCCTCTGCAAACACGCCTGGCGCCGATTTCCCGCTCGCCAATCTCCCTTACGGCGTCTTCACCCACGCCCATTCCACGCGCATCGGCGTCGCAATTGGCGATCAGATTTTCGATCTACGCGCCGCCGCCAGCGAAGCGCTTCTCAAAGAACTTCCTGACGCGGTCGTCGATGCCTGCACCGCGTCCGTCCTCAATCCGCTGATGGCGCTCGGGCCGGGTGCCTGGTCTACGCTCCGCCGCCGCCTCACTGAACTGCTCGCTGCAACCGCCTCCGAATCCAAGCAGCGCGCCGTCGCGCAGATGCTCGTCCCTCAACGCGACGCCGAGATGCAGCTCCCGGCCGAGATCGGCGACTACACCGACTTCTACGCTTCCATCCATCACGCCACGCGTGTGGGCAAGCTCTTCCGCCCTGACAATCCGCTCCTGCCCAACTACAAATACGTTCCCATCGGCTATCACGGGCGCTCGTCGTCGATCGTCGTCAGCGGCCAGCCCATACGCCGCCCCTGGGGCCAGACCAAGCCGCCGCAAGCCGTCGAGCCATACTTCGGCCCCGCGCGCAACCTCGATTACGAGCTTGAAATCGGCATCTTCATCGGCCCCGGTAACCCACTCGGCGAGCCCATCCCCATCACGAAAGCCGAACAGCACGTCTTCGGCCTCTGTCTCGTCAACGACTGGTCTGCGCGCGACATGCAGTCCTGGGAATATCAGCCACTCGGGCCATTTCTTGCAAAAAACTTCGCCACCACCATCTCGCCGTGGATCGTGCCTCTGGAAGCGCTCGCGCCCTATCGCGTGCCCGTTGCCGCGCGTTCTGAAAGCGATCCCGCGCCGCTTCCGTATCTCACCTCACCATCCGCGCAGCGCGATGCCATCGACCTCGCTCTCGAAGTCTTCCTCGAATCGCAGCAGATGCGCGATCAGGGCATGGCGCCGGTTCGCGTCAGCCGTGGGAATCTCAGCGATCTCTACTGGTCCATCTCGCAACTGGTCGCGCATCATTCGAGCAATGGCTGCAATCTCCGCGCTGGCGACCTCCTCGCCACCGGCACCATCTCCGGCCTCGACGAAGGCTCGGAAGGCTGCCTGCTGGAGATGAAGCACCGCGCCGAGCCGCTTCGTCTGCCCACCGGCGAAACCCGCACCTTTCTTGAGGACGGCGACGAAGTCACTTTGCGTGCCTACGCGGAACGCGAAGGTCTGCCTCGCATCGGATTTGGCGCTTGTTCGGGAAGGATTGTCGCTGCGCGCTGATGGAAATCTGCAGCGCATGTGGCAGAGCATCGCCGGCAGGCCTGCGCCAATCAAATAGTCCGGTTCACTAAGAGCAAGATGATGGTCGCTACCAGGATGGCTCCCACGCCGCCGCTCGGAATGTAGCCCCATCTGCGGCTGTAGGGCCACGTGGGAGCAACTGCGATCAGCAGAAGAATCAGTGAAGGTATGACGAAGATGACGATCATGCTCCCCCGGGGTGCGGCTGAGCGACACTACCGCTAGGCGAGCAGATGCGCCCATGTGGCTGCCGGGTTGTTCCGACAAAGGCCTTAGCGGATTTCCACCTGGTCGATCTCGAACTGGAATTTGCCCGGCGTCATCCGAAAGAATCCCAGCCCCATCATGTCGCTGCCGTCCGCTTGAAACGCCGAAAACGGAAACATGTACTGCTTCCACTCCGGCCCCGCAACAAACGTGACCCCCGGCGGAAGGTCCTCGCCCTGCCCGGCGTCCGACTCCTTCATCATCAGCAGCGTGTAGGTGTTCCCATCACCCTTGGCCCAGAAGCTGATCTCCTTCTTGCTCGACAGGTTCACCGTCTGGAACGGCGCCGTTCCCGGAAAATAAAACGCTCCCGCAAACGGAGATGGGCTTCCCTTCACCAGCTCACCCGTTATCTGCAGCGCGCCCTTTGTGCCCGCCGCGCCCGGTTCCACCACAGCCACCGCAGCGGTCGATTTTCCCCCGCCGCCCATCTGGTCGCTGCCTGCCATCCACGATCCGTAGGTCGCCGTCACCTTGCCCTCGTCAAAAGTGCTCACCATTGCGGAGTCCGACCCCGCGGGCACCGGCGCCATCGACAGCGGCTTCCCGGTTGCGCCGTTCAGACTCGCAACCGTCAGCCTCACCGTCTTTGTCTGGTCCGAACTCGGCCCCACCATCAGCTCAAAAATCCCCGGTTCCACCACGCGCTGCATGTTGATGTCCCAGATTCTCAGCATCTCCGGCGTCACCGTGAACTCCACCGTCCGTTTCTCGCCCGGCTTCAGCGTCACCCGCTCGAATCCTGTCAGCTTCATCACCGGCTGCGTAACCGAGGCCACGCGCGGATGCACATAAAGCTCGGCGACTTCGTCGCCTTCATGCGTTCCTGTGTTCGTGACCTCAACGCTGACCTTCGCCTTTCCGCCAGTCAGGATCTGCTGCGGCTCCACGCGCAGGTTGTCGAACTTGAACGTGGTGTAGCTCAGCCCCGATCCAAACGCGAACAACGGCTGCCGCGTGCTGAACTCGTAGCTGCGATCGTCCGATGGCTTGTGGTTGTAGAAATCCGGCAGCGCCCCCACCGTGTGCGGAAACGTGATCGGCAGCTTGCCGCCCGGGTTCACGTCGCCAAACATCACCTCAGCAAACGCCTGCCCGCCCATCTCGCCCAGGTACCAGCCTTCGAAGATTCCCTGCGCGTGCTCCGCAATGTAGTTGACCGAGAGCGGCCGGCCGTTGATGAGCAGCACCACCACGGGCTTGCCCGTCTCCATCACCGCCTTCACTAGGTCATTCTGAGCGCCCAGCAGGTCCAGCGAGTCGCGATCTCCGCGATGCTCGTCCGACCATGCCTCGCGATTTGTACTCTCGTTCTCCCCAATCACCACGATCGACACGTCCGACGCCCTGGCCGCTTCAACGGCAGTCTGGATAGAAGCCTGCTGCGTCTGCGGGTCCACAAGCTCCACACCATCGGCAAACCATCCTTGGAATCCCTCCGGCGCCGTCGTAATCTTGCACCCCTCGGCGTAAATCACCTTCGCCTTGTCGCCCACCCGCGCCTTGATCCCGTCCAGCACGCTGATCCCGTAGCCAGGATCACGGCTGTATCCACCAATGTGAACATCAGCCGCATTGGGTCCAATCACCGCTATCGTCTTCAGCTTGGTCAGATCGAGCGGCAGAAAGTTTTTGTCGTTCTTCAGCAGCACAATCGACTTCCGCGCGGCCTCCAGCGCCAGTTGCTTGTGTTCCGGGCTGTTGTTGATGCGCTCCGCATAATCGAGATCGACATACGGTTGATCGAACAGCCCCAGCCGGAATTTCGTCTCCAGCACCCGCGCCACCGCGCGGTCCACCTCGCTCATCGGCACCGCCCCCACCTTCACTTGTTGCACCAGGCCGGGAAAAATAGGCGAATCCGAGACCTCGAAATCCACCCCTGCGGCCAGCCCTTTTCGTGCCGCGTCCGCCGTGTCCCACGCAACGTGGTGCGTGTAAACCAGCATCTGCAAAGCGTTGTCATCGGAGCTCACGTATCCGTCAAAGCCCCACTCCTGCCGCAGCACCTTGTCCAGCAGCCAGTGGTTCATGTGCGAAGGCACTCCGTCGATCTCGTTGTAAGAAGCCATCACGCTGCCGACGTGCGCCTCTTTCACCGCCGCCTCAAACGGGGGGAAGAAGTTCTCCCGGATCACGCGCTCCGAGTAATTTCCCGGCGCCGTATTCGTCCCGCCTTCCGGCATTCCGTGCACCGCAAAGTGCTTCGCCGTCGCCAGCACATGGTGCCGGTCAATCAAGAATGAGTCACCCTGAAGTCCCTCAATCGCCGCCACGCCGATCCGCGACACCAGGTACGGATCCTCGCCGTACGTCTCTTCCGTCCGGCCCCAGCGCGGGTCCCGCGCAATGTCCAGCACCGGCGAGAAGACCTGATCGGAGCCGCGCGAACCGGCCTCATCTCCAACAGCCGTATAAACTCGTTTCACCAGCGCCGGGTCCCACGTGCTGGCCAATCCCAGCGCTTGCGGAAAGCTGGTGCTGCCGTATTCCATGTACCCGTGCAGCGCCTCGCCCGGAAAGATCACCGGAATCCCCAGCCGAGTCTTCTCCAGCTGGTACCGCTGCACCGCGTTGCGCAGTATCGCCGCATTCCGCGGCGTCAACTTCATCGGCGCTGACCATTGCCCCGCGATCGTTTGCCGCGCGGTCTCCGTCGTGTACGTCCCCGTCGGATCGATCACATCCACTTTCTGGATCCACCCCCAGGAGAGCTGGTCTACCTTCTCTTCAAGCGTCATGCGGCCCAGCAGATCCTTCACCCGCTCGGCGATGGGCAGGTTCGCATCCTTGTAAGGCGGCGTTCCCGCCGCTTCGGCGGGCTTCTGTTGTCCGGCGGCGCCTGGCATCGCAACCGTAAGAAACAGCAGTAATGCGGACAAGAAGTGGTAGCAGCTTACACGCACGCGGATGTTCATGGCTCTGGAAGGTCCTTTCAGAAATCTGGCGAGTTATTGTAGTTCAATTACGGGTGTCGCCGGTGTGCGGTGCCGCACCCCATGTTGTTCCCCGAGAATTACCGCGTCGAAAGATACTGCACCGAAATGATCCCGTAACACTGTGTTTATCTGTCAGAATTGTTAATAGAGATCGTTACTGATGCGCAGAGTTGCGCTGGTTGAGAACCCAGCTTCCGGACAGACATCGCCCCGCCGCCAAGCCATTGTGCGCGACACCATCGCTGCCCTCCGGCAGGCGGGGATCGAGACCGATCGATACACCATCGACGGCCCCGGCAGCGGTTCCCAACTTGCCCGCCAGGCCATGGAGCGCGGTTGCGACGCGATCCTCGTTGCCGGCGGCGACGGTACTGTCCATGAAATTCTGCAGTGTCTCGTCGGCACAGACGTGGCGCTCGGCGTAGTTCCCATGGGCACCGCCAATGCGCTTGCCTCAGACCTCGGCCTGGTTGGCTCCCCGTCGAAAGCCATTCACAGGCTGCTCTGCGCTGAGCCCGTCAAAGTCCCCGTCGGTCGCATCACCTTCCGTGCCGAGGACGGCTCCGAGCAATTCCGCTACTTCACCGTGGCCGCAGGCGTTGGAGCCGATGCCCTCCTCATGGCCCGCATGGATCCAGTCCTCAAACGCCGCCTCGGCTATCTCCTTTATCTCGTAGAGGCCTTTCGCATCTGGGTCAGCCACCCCTTCCCGCTCTTTCAGGCCAGCTTCGTTAACGGCGACGGAATCCTGCGCACCGAGCAGGCCTCCCAACTCCTCGCTGTCCGGGTCCGCTCCTTCGGTGGCGCCCTCGGCCGCCTGGCTCCAGGCGCCAGCTTGCATAGCCATAACCTCGCCCTTTTGGCCTTCAAGACCCGCAGCCGCCTGCGCTATCTAATGTTTCTTTTAGCTGTCGTGGCTTCCCGCCAGACCTTCACCCGAGAAGTCGAACTCATCGCTGCCGATTCGGTCGAGTGCTCTCCCGTTTACGGCTCGTCCACTCCCATCTACGTGGAGGCCGATGGAGAAGTGCTCGGCCATCTTCCCGTCCGCATTGAAATCGCCGCCGAAACTCTTACCCTGCTCGTCCCGCCCAACGCCCAGCCGTAGCTCTCTTTCACTTTTTCAATCATCCGTTTCCCGTGAAAGTAAGAGCCGCAAACCGCGAACTGTGAACTAGAATGCATCCATGCTCCTGGCCGTCGTCACCATCTCCGACCGCTGCTCGCTCGGCCAGATGACCGACACGGCCGGTCCCGCCGTGGTCGCTCTCCTCCGCGCCCAGTGGCCTGACGCCAGCATCGAGACCGCTCTCCTGCCCGACGAAGAAGATTCCATCGTCGCCCTCCTGGAACAGTTCGCCTCCGACCATGCCGCGCTTGTCCTCACCGTCGGAGGTACCGGCTTCGGCCCCCGCGACCGCACCCCTGAAGCCACGCGTCGCATCATCGACCGCGACGCTCCCGGTCTGGCCGAACTCATGCGCTCCCAGGGCGCTGCTCAGAACAAGTTTGCGTGGTTATCGCGCGCCGTCTGCGGCCTGAAGGTCAGCACGCTGATCGTGAATCTTCCGGGGAGCCAGCGTGGCGCAACGGAAAGCCTCACCACCATCCTGCCGCTACTAAAGCACGCCATCGACGTCGCCGCCGGCGGCCACTCGCACCCATGACCGCAATTCAAATTACTCTGACTTGTTGGGCGCCACAACATAAACATATTTCAGAAGCTCGTGCCCTGTGTTGGCTACATTGTGCCGTGTCATAGGCGGTATGTAGACGAGCGCCGGCCCGGTAAACGCCAGTTTCTTCTCACCGTCCACGAGGGCTTCTCCCTGTCCCTCCAGGATTACAAGCGTTTCTTCATGATGACCGGTCGCGTGCCAGCCCACCGTCTCCCCCGTCTTGAGTTGCACAAATCCGCTGTGCATGCCCGCGGTTTGCGGCGGCCCGCTCAGCAGCGTGCATTCGCTTCCTTGCGAACACGCCAGAGGCATTGCTGTGGCGTGCGGCTTGCTTCCGGCCTGTGGACAAGCCGGAAGCACCCAAAGGCAGGCTCCCGCGGCCAAAAAAGACGCTCGCAGAACTCTCGTCATCCTGTTTTCCTCGAACCGAAGCAGGTTAATTCAAAAACATCGTCCGGTACAGCGTGTCCCTCTGCACCGGCTTGAACCCCGCATCGCGAATGATCCGCCGCAGCTCTTCTTCCGTGGTGCAGTTTGACGTTCCCGCCGCGCGCACTACGTTCTCTTCGAGCATCACGCTGCCTACGTCGTTGCCGCCGAAGTGCAGTCCCAGTTCCAGCACCTTCAGCCCCTGCGTCACCCAGCTCGCCTGCACGTTCTCAATGTTGTCCAGGTACAGCCGCGAGATCGCCAGCACCTTCAGGTATTCGACACTCGTCGCCTCGTCCCAGCCGCTCCCGCCCAGCGCCGTGTGCTTGGGCTGGAAGCTCCACGGAATAAACGCCGTGAATCCGCCCGTCTCCTCCTGCAGCCGCCGGATCACCTCGAAGTGGTTCACGCGCTGCTCATGCGTCTCTCCCACGCCGAACATCATGGTCGCCGTGGTCCGCATGCCCAGCTCGTGCGCCGTCCGGTGCACGCTCACCCAGTCGTCGGTCCGGCACTTCAGCCGCGCAATCCGGATTCGTACCTCGTCGTCCAGAATCTCCGCGCCGCCGCCGGGAATCGAATCGAGCCCCGCGTCCCTCAGCCGCGCAATCGTCGTCTTCAAGTCCAGCTTGCTGTATTCAGCAATGGCCAGCACCTCGCTCGCCGAAAGGCAATGCAGCCAGATCTGCGGAAACCGCTCCTTGATCCCGCGGAACAGCCGCTCGAACCAGTCAATCTTCAGGTCCGGATGTATGCCGCCCTGCATCAGCACGCCCGTTCCGCCCATCTCCACCGTCTCGGCAATCTTGGCGTAGATGGTCTCGTCGTCCAGGATGTACCCCTCGTTCGCCGTCGGCCCTTTCAACGGCCGGTAGAACGCGCAGAACGTGCAGTACTCCGTGCAGAAATTGGTGTAGTTGATGTTGCGGTCGATGATGTAGGAGACCACGCCCTCGGGATGCAGGCTCCGGCGCACTGCGTCGGCCTCGAACCCCAGCCCGATCAGGTCAGGCGAGCGGAAATAGTCGAGTGCTTGCTCTCGCGTCAGCGGCATATGGCCATTTTACCGTGATACGGGACCAGATCGGTCCTGAAAGGAAAGCACGAATTAGCCGTTCGCCTTCGTCTTCCGGAACAGGAACAGACCCCGCTCCAGGATCGGCGCGTTCCGCGTCCGCGCCACATTCGACTTGGTCGAGATACCGCTAAACAGCACAAAGAAATCTACGAACGCTCGCCAGAATCCCCTTTTCTCATTCATTGGACCGACCTCACCCCTGTTGGATTCGAGACAACGAACGGGGATGCAAAGTCTAGAGGTTAGAAACCGGGCCGAGCCTCCGCTCAGCTCCGTGGCTTCGTTCCCCCAGCTGACGGCCCCGCCTTCTTCTCCGGGCTGGACGCACCCATGCTCATCAGCGCAATCTTCACGATCTTTTTCAGCGTCGTACCCAGCCCCATCGCTCCCTCGTCGTCACTTCTGCGGCGGCGCGCCCGGTGCGGCCGTCGCCGGATGTTGCGCCGCCGTCTCGCCCTTCAGAATCGCTAACGCCGCCGGCGGCAGCGGCTTGTTCGAATTGGCCAGCAACAGGCTCACTTGCCACATCTGCGTCTCCGTCAGCAGTTCTTTGTAGGAAGGCATGCCGCTCAGCCGGATCCCGTTGGCCACCTTCCAGTAAGTCTCGCCCGGCGGATCGTCGCTCACTCCCACCACTTTTCCCTCATGGTGTGCCTCCCACAACGCCGGCGCCTTGGGAAATTCGTTCAGCCCGATCCGCGACGGCTGCCCGTGATAGCCGTGGCACACCGCGCAATTGTCCGCGTAGACGTGTGCGCCGGCCACGTACGTGTCCCCATCGGTCTGGATCGGCGGAGTCTGCACCATCTCCCGGTCAATGCGTGCATGCAGCGGCACGCTTGTGATCAACTTCTCATCCGGCAATGGCTTGTCATTTACCGCTACCGGCGGGTTGCCATATTGGAAGTAGCAGAACACCCCTAGCGGAACCAGCAGAATCCCAATCACAAGCCCCAAAAGGAAACGAGCCATTGAAGGCGCCCTCCGGAATTGTTTTCATCGTATCTCACCGGCCTGTAGACTATCTTGCTCTCAGGGTTGAATAATGGCGGGAATCTTCCCGCCTGGCTCTTTGCCAAAGTGCACAATCGCGGGAACCCCGGAAACCAGCAGTCGCAAAACGCCACAAGATGACCTTTGACTTGCAACCCACGCTGCGCGGCAACCTGGTAGAGCTCAGGCCGCTTCGCCCGGACGATTTAGACGCGCTGTTCGAGGTCGCATCGGACCCCCTCATCTGGGAGCAGCACCCGGCCTCCGATCGCTACAAGCCGGACGTCTTCCGCCGGTTCTTTCAGGATGCGCTCGACTCGGGCGGCGCGTTTCTTGTCGTCGATCGCAGCGACGGCAGCATCATCGGCTCCTCGCGATATCACGCTTACGACGCGGAAAAGAGCGAGATCGAGATCGGGTGGTCATTTCTGGCCCGCTCCCATTGGGGTGGCCGCTTCAACGGCGAAGTCAAACAACTCATGGTGCGGCATGCGCTTCAGTTTGTCGGTCGCGTGATCCTCGTCATCGGCGTGCGCAATCTGCGCTCCCAGAAAGCCACTGAAAAGCTGGGCGGCGTGCGCGTGGGGCAGCGGCAGGACGCGGCCGGGAACGATTCCTGGGTCTACGAGATGAGAAGCGTCCCCGAATACGACCCGTCGTGATCGTTACAGCCCTGCTTCGCGTCCGTCCGCCGGATGCGAAACACCTCCGCCATCGTCCAAACGGTAGCCGGCTCAACCACAACCCTCGCTGTGAGGTGATTTAATACCTAAAGGGAGAAGCCGCTCGAGCCAGGAGAAAAACCGGGCCGCGCCAGAGGCGCGACGAACCGGGAGAAAACTGCGCCAGGGCTTCCGCAATCCCGTGGAGGAATTCCGATCCCGATGTATTCATTTCGCTCTTTTGTCCTCGTGTTCGCCATTGCCGCCGGCGCCGCGCTCTGTGTCCCCGCCCAGGAATCCAGTTCCACCGTCGCTTCCGGTGGCCCCGTGGACAGTTCTTCATTGTTTGCGTGGCAAGCTGCCCCGCAGGGCCAGGCAGAGCAGGCGCCGGCCAATCCCAATCAGGGCTCCCTGAGCGTGCAGGAACGGATCCGCGAGCGCCGGGCCAAGCGCCGCGCCCAGGCCATTCACGACATCTACTCGTATCTTTACGAGGGTTACGTGGGCATGGGCTACATGCGCTTTGTCCCCGGGCCCAACAAGCAGCGCACCACCATGTACGCCTGGAACGCCGAATTCACCCGCTACTATAACGAGCACTTCGGCGTCACCCTCGACGCTCGCGGCAACTATGGCACCGCTTACGTCGGCCTGAACCCTTACAACCAGACCCGGCCGTCCATCGCAACCTACTCCGGGATGCTCGGTCCCACCTACCGCTTCGTCACCGAGCCCAAATACTCCATCTCGGGCCGCGCTATGGCCGGCTACATCCATAGCGATTTCTCCGGCGACACCAACGGCTTCGGCACCGCGCTCCTCGGCCTCTATCCCGACGGCGGAACCTATTCCGCCAGCGTCTCCATCGCCGCCGAATACAACCTGAGCAATAACCTCGGTCTTCGCCTCGCGCCGGAGTACAACTTCAGCGGCTTCGGCTCAACCCTCCAGGCCAGCCGCGGATTCACCGGCGGCTTCGTCTACCGCTTCGGAAAGCAATAAGGCAGGGACAAGGGACCAAGGGACAAAGAAGGACCGTTCCGTTGGGCCGATTCCGGCCTGATTTCAATTCGCGCGTCGCGCTTTCAATTTTTGGCTTGACACAATATACAAGCAAAGGGACATTTTTTGTCCCTTTGTCCCTTTGCCCCTTTGTCCCTTTGCCCCTTTGTCCCTTTGCCCCTTTGTCCCTTTGCCCCTTAGTCCCTTAGTCCCTTTGTCCCTCGGTCCCTTGTTCCCTGCCATTCCGGAACCGCCCATGCGGTAATCTCGTATCCCTCTCAACAGGAGACTCGCACCCATGCGCAAGACCGTCGTTCTCTCCGCCCTCGCCACCCTGGTTCTCGGCTCCGTCCTGCTCTACGCTGCGCCCGCAAAGTCCGCCGCCGGCTCCATCGTTATCGTCTTCAAGGACGGCCATCGCCAGACCTTTAATCTCGCCGATATCGAGCGTATCGAGTTTCCCGGCGCCTCGGCAGTCTCCACCGGCGAGAATCAGCCGCCGCGCGGCCGCTACGTGGGCAAGTGGGAGGTTGGCGACGGCAACGGAAGCGATTTCAACATCACACTCAGCGAGGACGGCGACGCTTATCGCACGCTTGGCAACGTCCGCGGTCACTGGAACTATGTCAACGGCGACGCGCTGATTACGTGGGACGATGGCAACCAGGACGCCATCCGCCGCGTCGGCTCACGCTACCAGAAGTTCGCCTATCGATCCGGGAAGTCATTCACTGACGACCCCGACAACGTGACTGCAGCGCGCAACGTGACACCGAAGCCGATCTGACCAGCCCAGAACTCGCGGAGTTAGCGACGCCTGCCGAGCCAGGGTCGAAGGCGGCAGGGGGCCAGCGAGGTTACCTTCGGGCAGGGGGGGTGCCTCAGAATGGCACTTTTCTGGGACCAAATACCGAGATACGGGACAGAAACGGTATTCGCGGAGTCAGCGGAGCCCTCGTGGTTACCCTTGGAGGGGAGGGGGGTAGCAGCCTGACGCCTACGCGTTCAGATCCGCCAGGCCTTCGGGGAGGGCCATTTCCACACGGCGCGCCTCCAGGTCCAGCTTGCGCAGGTAGGTCTGCGCAAACGGGATCAGCAGCTCGCCGCCGGGTCCGCGCACGATCAGGATGGGCGCCGCGCCTGGCAGCCGTTCCACGTTCTCGATCTCGCCCAATACGAGCGGCGGTTCCTTGGCCACGTCTACAACGGTGCAGCCGATCAGGTCGGCGATGTGGACCTCGTCCGGCTGCGACGCCGCCCGCCCGGCAAGCGGAATGGCGACGATGAGGCCGGCAAGCGTCTCCGCGTCGGAGATGGAGTCAACTCCGGCAAAGTGCAGCACCACGCCGCCCTTATGCAGCCAGAAATTCACCAGCTCTTCCGCGCGCGGCTCTGCCTTTTCGCTCAGCAGCCACACCCGCCTGCGTTCGGCAAATTTTTCAGGGAAGTCAGTAAGGAGCTCGGCGAAAACCTCGCCTTTGCGGCCCTGGGGCCGGCGGATGCGGGCCAGCCACACCCAACTCTCCCGCAAATCCGCAGCGGTCACAATGGCCTCCGCGAAGCGTGGGAACCCATGCGATCAGTCTTCTTCGCCCTCTTCAAGGATGTCCAGGGTGTAGCGATGCCGCAGCTTCATGCTGACCGCACCCAGTATGGTTCGCACCGAACGAGCGGTTCTGCCTTGTTTCCCGATAACCTTGCCCACGTCCTGGGGCGCCACTCGCAACCGGAGAACTGTGTTCTCTTCCCGCCGTACGGACTCCACATCCACAGCCTCGGGTTCATCCACAAGGGCCCGTGCAATTTCTCGGACCAGGTCTTCTACGGCGACCATCGCTTGCTGGGTCATGTTCGTGCCCCTGACCGGTACTTTCCAATGTTGGCGACTCAGAGCACGCTCCAGCATTCCGCATGCCCCAATTGAACTGTTGCCCCGTGAACTGCCAATCTGCGTCGAGGGAGGGAGTCTATTTCGGACGGTTCGATTGAAGAATTGACGGGTTTCGGAACGGCCTTGGTGCTGAATAGTACCAGAAATGCAGGCCGCCGTCAGTATGAATCAGGTTTGGGGGGCGGCGGGAAAATCGGCCGGATTCAGGCTGCGGGAGCTTCCGCCGGAGCCTGGGCGGGGAATTTCTCCACCAGCTTGGCCACGGTGGGCGAAAGCTGCGCGCCCACACCGCGCCAGTAAGCGATCCGTTCGTGCTTCAGGTTCACTGAAGCGGGACTTGTGCGGGGATTATAGGTGCCCACCACCTCGATGGAACGGCCATTGCGGGACCGGTCCTTTTCAATGACCACCACGCGGTAGTAAGGCTGCTTGGTGGCGCCAAAACGCGCCAGACGAATCATGACCACGGCGATAGATTTCCTTTCGATTCAACCTTGTCTGCTTTTGGCTCGGGAGGGCGCTCACTCGGCGCCAAACTACCGGACAGCCGGACTGGTGCGTCCGGCCCGCGCAGGACGTTAACACCTAAGTATCGCCGATGAAAGCCCCTCGCGGCAAGTGCACGAATGCAGGGAACGAGGGAACTTGGACCCTCAGCCCGCTATGATCAGAAGGAGCCGCCATGCGCTTCGACATCGTTACCATTTTTCCGGGGTTCTTTGCGGGTTTCTTTGAGCACGGCATTGTGCGCCGCGCCCAGACCGAAGGACTGGTGAGGGTGGAAGTGCATGACCTGCGCAATTTCACCCACGACCGTCATCGCACCGTGGATGACCGGCCGTTTGGCGGCGGCGAGGGCATGGTGCTGAAGCCGGAGCCGCTGGCGGAGGCGCTGGAGGCGCTGGGGATCCGGGCGAGGAATTCGGTACCCGCCGATGACGCAGGGGCTAAAGCCCCTTCATTTTCTGGGCCATCAGTCGGCATCCGCCACGGCGGAAAGTCGTGCCCTGAAGCGACATGCGTCATTCTGTTGTCGGCGCAGGGGCGGCCGTTTACCCAGGGTGTGGCGCGGGAGCTGGCGGGGCTGGAGCGGGTGGTGCTGGTCTGCGGCCGGTATGAGGGCGTGGACGAGCGCATCAATCAGCTCTACTGCGACATGGAACTCTCGATCGGCGACTACGTGCTGAGCGGCGGCGAGCTGGCGGCGGCGGTGGTGCTGGACGCGACCATGCGGCTGATCCCCGGGGTGCTGGGGAACGAGGCATCGGGCGAGTTTGAGAGCTTTGGAGCGGCCGACGCGGCGATTGCGGCCGGCGTTGAAGGCGTGCCGCGGTCACAGCACGGGTCGGGCGGGCTGCTGGACTATCCGCATTACACGCGGCCGGCGGAGTTCCGCGGGCTGCGCGCGCCGGAGGTGCTGCTCAACGGGGACCACCAGCAGATCCGCAAGTGGAGGCGCGAACAGCAGTTGCGCAAGACCTTTGAGAACCGGCCAGACCTGCTGGAGAAGGCCGAATTGAGCGAGGCGGAGCGAAGGCTGCTGGCGGCGTGGGCGGAACAATGAAGACGGATATCTCTTTTTAGTTGGTTGGATCACGCCATCCGGCCAACAGATTTCCCGCGGGGAGTGACAGGAAGAAAAGCAAAGGCAAAAGCCATGACCCGCCCATCGCGCGGATCCTTCCCTTTCAGTCCCCTAAGGGCAGGAGCGATGAATGGCACAGCCTGTGCCTGGACGAGCCGGGGATAATGTCCGAATGCGGACAGGCAAGCACGAATTCGGCCGGAACCAGACGTCCGTGCTGCTCGTATAGATGAGGTAAGCAATGGTGAATCAATCTGTTAGCCATGGGTCGCGATTGGTTGGGCAATTGCTGAGGTACCCCGTTGGTTGGGCCAAACTCCGCAAGGAGGTTCGTGATGCTGGCATTGCTTGAGGATTTGAGACGCGCTATTCGGCAACTGGCCAAGGCGCCTGGGTTTATGGCGACGGCGGTGTTGACGCTGGCGGTGGGGATTGGAGCTACTACGGCGATCTTCACGCTGGTGTACGACGTGCTGCAGCGGCCGTTGCCCTTCGACCACTCCGAGCGACTGGTGAGGATGCAGGAACAGGTGGCGGAGCTCAAGGGCCTCTACCCTGTGCTTCCGGTCAGCGCCAACCACTTTGTGATGTGGCAGCAGAACGCGAAGACCATCCAGGCCATGACGGTGATGAACCCTGAATCTGTGCCTCTGGGGATGGGCGGGCACCCGTTGCAGGTGAAGATGGTGAGCGCGACGCCGGGTTTCTTTGCGGTGTTCGGCGTGAGCCCGCTGCTGGGGCGCGCATTCACCGAGCAGGAAGCCACCGAGGGCCACGACCGGGTCGCGATTCTGATGAACGACCTGTGGCGGACGCAATTTGGCTCCGATCCGAGGATCCTGGGCAAGACCATCCGGCTGAACGGGTATGAGTACACGGTGATCGGCGTGATGCCGGCGAGCTTTCGTCTGCCCTACGCGGAAGATAGCTTCGATGCGAATACGGGCGCGACCAAGCCGACGGAAGTGCTGGCGCCGATGGCCTTCTCGAAGGATCAACTCTCGGAGGACATGGGCGAATTCAACTACTACGGTGTGGCCAGGCTGAAGCCAGGGGTGACGGCGGCCGAAGCCAACGGCGAGATCAACGCGCTGGAGGGGAGGATCCAGGCCGCGCTGCCGGCGGATGAGAAGGCGACTCTGACGGCCACGCTGACCTCGCTCAAGGCAGAGCTGGTGGGCGATAACCAGAAGCCGCTGCTGATTCTGCTGGCGGCGGTGGCGGGGCTGCTGCTGGTGGGCTGCGTGAACATTACCAACCTGCTGTTGAGCCGCGCAGTGGGGCAGCGGCAGCAGATGGCGGTGGCGGCGGCGCTGGGCGCGGGGCGCGGCGACCTGATGCGGATGGCGATCCGGGAGACAGCGGTGCTGGCCATAGCGGGCGGCGGGTTGGGGCTGCTGCTGGCCGCGGCGCTGGTTCCGGCGATGGGACGATATTTGCCGGCTGCGCTGAATTATCTTGGGACGCCGCACGTGGACTGGATTGGGGCAGGCTGCGCGCTGCTGCTGGTGTTGGGCGCGACGCTGGTGGCGGGGGCGGCGCCGGGATGGATGGCGCGGCGGATGAACCCGGTGGAGGCGATACGCGGCGAGGCGCGAATGTCTGGCGAAGGCCGGAGCAGCAAGAAGCTGCGGCGGGGGCTGGTGGGCGTGGAAGTGGCGGTGAGCGTGACCCTGGTGCTGATGACGGGTCTGCTGACGGCGAGCCTGATGCGGCTGATGAGGGTCGATCGAGGATTCGACGCGGAGCGCGTGGTGACGGCGCAGATCGATTTGCCGGTGAAGTCCTACGACAAGGATTCTGCGCGGGAAGCGTTCTACCAGCGAACGCTTGATGCGGTGCGGAGGCTGCCGGGGGTGGAGTCAGCAGGGGCGGTGAGCATGCTGCCCCTGAACGGCGATGCGTGGGGCGACATGGCGCGGCCCATTGGCGATACCAGGCCGTTCATGGAGTTGCCGGCGGAACACTTCCGCTGGATCAGCCCCGGGTACATGGAGACGATTCACTTGTCGCTGGTGGCTGGACGAATGCTGAGTGCCGGTGACGAGGGAAAGTTCGTGGCACTGGTGTCAGAGAGCACGGCGAAGGAGCTCTGGCCGGGCCGGAATGCGGTGGGGCAGGAGTTCACGCGCGGAGGAATCACGGAGAAACGGGTCACGGTGATTGGCGTGGTGAAGGATGCGCGGACGATCACGCTGGCCAAGGTGGATCCAATGATGGTGTACATGCCGTACTGGTATCGCGCAGATATGGGAGGCGGGCTGGCGGTGCGGACGAAGATGGGCGGCACAACGATGGCGGACGAAGTTCGCAAGGCCGTGTGGAGCGTGGATCCGGATGCGAGCGTGCCGGAGGTGCGGGCGCTGGGCGGGGTGGTGGCGGACTCGGTGGCCAACCGGCGGTTTGAGATGGACCTGCTGCTGCTGTTTGCGGCGAGCGCGCTGCTGCTGGCGGGGCTGGGCGTATATGGCGTGGTGACGTACTCGGTGGTGCAGCGGCAGCAGGAGATCGGGCTCAGGATGGCACTGGGCGCGGATCGGGGCAGCATTTACACGCTGGTGCTGCGCGATGGGCTGACGCCGATTGCACTGGGCGCGGTGGCGGGAGTGGCGGCGGCGTTTGGGCTGGCGCGGGTGGTGGGGAGCCTGCTGTTCCAGGTGAGCCCGTACGATCCGATGGTGACGGGCGGAGCTGTCGCGGTGCTGATGGCGGTTGGCTTGCTGGCGTGCCTGCTGCCGGCGCGGCGGGCGGCGGGAGTGGAACCGATGGAGGCGTTGAAAAACAGGGAGTAGGGAACAGGGAACAGGGAACAAGGGAGCAAGGGAGCGAGGGACGAAGTGCCTTGGAGGTTGTTACCAATGTTTCCTTGATGGGAATCTGGCCTTCGTTTTCGATATCAATAGACTTGCTGAACGGGATGGCGTCTTCCCAGGTCCTCCCATTCAGAGGGTTCGAGTGCCTGGGATTGTCTAAAACAACTCTTTCCATCGCCGATAGGTTTCAACAGGCGGCAAGTTTTGCTGCCTGGCAGACCGGAACGAGGTGCGTCCATGCGTGGTCGGCGGCGAATTGGGTCCATGTCAGGTAGCGGCACACTGGCTCCGATGGCGTGGATGACGGGCGCGCGGCGGACGGCCTGCGGCCTTGGGCTGATGCTTTTGCTGGCGGGGGATGCGGTGCTGGCGAGCGGACAGACGATGCGGCGGGCGGCGCTCGCGTCGGGATCGGCGAGCGTGGTGCTGATTGCGCGAGTGGAGTCGCTGTCTGTGGTGGCGAATGCGGAGACGGCCGCGGGGCCGATGGTTGCGGCTTCGCAACCGGTATCGATTACTACGAGTTGGGCGGTGCCGGCTAACTTCACGACCTTCAGAGTGACGCGTTATTTTGGACGGGCGGAGGCGTTTACGAGGGATGGTGTTGGCTCGCTGGTGGTGGAATCAGGGGAGACGAACCAGGCAAGAACGCGGACTGACCTGCTGGGTGGGGCTGGCGGCGGCGAGAAGAAATCGGCTGAAGGAGGGCTGTTGAACATCTTGGTTCAGGCCCTGTGAAGTGGCAACGCCCGAAAAGATTGAAAACCTGAACGTTAGGATAAATACCTGATTTGTCTGTGATTTCCGTCACAGCACACTGTGCGACTATCAGGCGATATGAGCATTACTAAAGTACCAGGCTGAAATCCCTGTACGGGCGATGGTAATTCGATTCAGCGGTCCTTAATATTCTCTCCAGCCCATGTGAAAACAAACGTTTGCGGCTTCATTTGTGTCTGAGTGCGACCGCGCCCTGAGCGTTTGCCCTGGGGATTCCATCACGGAGAGATAAAGATGAAGAATGCATTTCGAATACTGGCGATAGCGATCGGAGTGGCAGTTGCGAGCACTTCCGGTTTCTGCGCCGCGACCAACTCCAACGCCTCAACAGTAACGCTGACGGCAACGCTGGCCGAGTCTTTGACGATAGCGGCAACGCCGAGCGCGGTTACCTTCACGCTGGCTGCCGGGAGCACGGCAACCGGCAGCGCGCCGGTGGCGATCACCTCGAGCTGGGTTCTGGATGGCGCGCGGACTTCAGTAACGCTGACGGGCTGGTTTGCCAGCGCTACGCAGGCCATGACCGGAACAGGTTCGACTCCCGCCTACATTCCGAGCTCGGAGATTTACGGCCAAGTGACGACCGGCGCGCCGACCACCTTCACGGCGTTTACGCAAACCACGACCGGGGGCGCGCTTGGCGTTTCCGGGGCGAGCCTGGTGCTGTTTACCGACACGATCTCCGGCACCAACCGCAATTTGACGCGGAGCGACAACCTGAACCTCGAAATCAACCTGACCAGCCAGCCGCAGCTGCCTTCAGATACCTACACGGGCACGCTGAACCTTCAGGCACAGGCGCTGTAAAGGGACGACCGCTCGATTGGAGCGGGCGAACCCTGGTCTCGACCGAGGAGGTAGGATCGTGAGCATGCGAAAACTACTGGTTCTTGGATTGCTGGCGGCGGGATGCTGCGCGTGGGCGCAGAGCGTGTCGCCAGTGATTGTCGAGTACAAGGCCAAGGCAGAAGGAAAAATCTCACTGGTGAACAACACGACGGTGCCGCTGGCGGTGGTGCTGGAGCCGAAAAGTTTCAGCATCACGCCGGACGGCAACGGGGTATACCGGAATCTCGATCCGGACATTCATTTAAAGCTATCGTCGATGAGTTTCCGGATCGATCCGGGACAGACGTACTACGTTTTTTACACGGCCACGGCGGACAAGCTGCCGGCGTGGTTTTGCGTGTACTCGGTATTTGCAAAGGTGCAGCGCGCGAAAGGGCTGGACGTGCGCATTTTGCTGCCGCACACGGTATACATCTACCCCAAGAAGCCGCATTCGAAGACGAGCCAGGTGGCTTTCAAGGACGCGGTGGAGTATGCCGGCGAGAAAGTGTCGTTCGATTTGACGAACAGCGGGCTGGATCTGACGCGGGTGCGCGAGGTGAAGATTACGTCGGCGGGCAAGCCGGTGACGGCGGCGGGATTTCCCTTGTTGCCGGGAGAGGAACGGCACGTGGAGGTGCCGTGGACGGAGGCGACTCCGCCGGAGGGCGTGGAGCTGGAGTTTGACCACGGCACCATGAAACAGCCCGTCCATCGAGGAGGCCAGTGATGGGGAAGCGGCTGGCGCGAGGAGAAATGCGGTGCGAATCTGCAGTGTTCTTCTTCTGAGCGCGATGGCGGTACCCGGACTGCACGGGCAGGTGTTCGAGCTGAACGGGGGCGCCTCAAGCCTTTACCAGGCGCAGGGCGGGACGCTGTCGGCACACGGCAACGGCTTTGACGCCTCAATGAGCGCGGGCTTGGAGGGCGGCGCGTTTGTGGGCGGCATGACGGTGAAGCGGACGTGGGGCAAAACCACGTTGATTGGCGGGAGCGACTACATTCCGTTCGTGCTGCCGACGGATGTGTTCGACACCAGCCATTTTCTGATTGGGCTGGGAGCCGGGGTGCAGACGAAGGTGCACGATACGGACATTTTTGCGTTTGCGGGCGCGACGTCGAACGAATTCGACAGCCCGTTTTTTCAGGGCGCGCGGGCGGAGGATCCGGCAGGCGTGGTGTTTTTGAAGAAGCAGTTGACGGATCACCTGACGATGACCAGCAACATGGTGTTTTCGCACCAGGTGACGGCGATCCAGGGGCTGGAGTGGACGCCGGGGAAGAACCTGAAGATGGCAGCGGCGGCGGGAGTGGGAGGCAACCAGCCCTACGGCGCGGCGGCGATGGTATTCAACAAGCCGTGGATGGACATGAAAGCGGAGTACGTGGATGCGGGCAGCCAGTTTCACCGGGCGGCGGTGGATGCGCCGCTGACCAGCGAGCCGGATCGCGAGAACATCAATGTTACGGTGAGGCCGGCGAGTTTTTTGAGCTTCGGCGCGGGGCGGAACAATTATCTATCGCCGGTCTCCGGGAGTGAGACCGAAGTGCGGAGCGACGTGAACAGTGTTTCCGGGGCGGTGCGGGTTCTGGGGACGGGGATATCGGCGTCGTTTTATCAATCGGGCTTTGAGGGGACCTCAAACGACGCTACGGCGTACTCGGCCGATCGCAAGATTTTCTCTCGGTTGCACGCAAATTCGAGCTACATGGAGAGCCGGCCGAGCGATGCGCCGACGACGAGGTCGTTTGTGACCAATCTTACGGAGAGCCTGTCGCCGCGGCTGGATGTGAGCGAGCTGATCAGCCGGTCGCAGGGGCAAACCACGGTATCGTTCGGAGGCGCGCTGCTTTCGAACCTGGTTTCAGTGACGGCGGAGTACCAGACGTACTATGTTCCGGAGCGGAACTCGTCGCCGTTTGTGCAGGCGCTGATTGTGGATGTAACGATGCACCTGTTCCGGGGAATCAGTTTGCATGGCGGGACGTTTGTGGCACCGGATGGGAGCCTGAAATACACGGCGGACACGCACGCGGTGACGGTGAGACAGGGAACTGTTCCGGAGAACGGGACGGTGGACAGCGGAATGGTCAGAGCTTCGATTGGGAACATGTTACTGCGCGGACGCGTCCTGGACACGGAAGGGCACCCGATTGGGGGGTGCAGCGCTGATGATCGACAGTCTGCTGGTCTACACTGACGACGATGGATTCTACTACGTACGAGAACGGAAACCGCATACGCACCAGCTCAGGGTGATGGTGGACCAGTTTCTCAACGGGGGTACGTACCGGGTAGTCTCCGCGCCGGAGACAATCCGTGACACCTACGACAAGAACGAGCCGGAGACGGTGATTGTTGTGAAACGGGTAGCGGAGGATCGCGGGAGCCAGCGATGAAGTTCTCAAAGCCGTTCGTGCTGGGATTGGTCCTGCTGGGGATGGTGGAGATTCTGGCGCTTGCAGCCGGAGCGCAGGCAGTGAAGCTAAGCCGGCGTGGGCTGACCGCGCTGCCCGATACGGCAGTGGGTTCGCTGGCCGTTTCCGTGACGCCATCCGCGGTGAGCTTTACGCTGGTGTCGAAAGGCACCGCGACAGGATCGAGCGCGATCAATGTGACGACGTCATGGAATTCGACCACCTGCTCGCCAACATGCACGGTGAACTTGTACGGCTATTTCACCAGCTCGACCAGCGCTCTTACGGCGGCGACGGGCGGGAGCATCGCCACCTCTGAGGTGTTGGGCAAGGTGCCGACTGGAACTCCGACGGCCTTTACCGCATTTACGCAGAGTGGGGTGTTTGGAGCAGCGGGAGCCAGCCTGCTCTTGTTTACGCAAGCGATTTCCGGTCACGCGGCGAAGACGTCGCGCACCGACGCGCTGAGCCTGGAGATAAATTTGAGCAGCCAGCCGCAACAGCCGGCGGGGACCTACACGGGGACCTTGTACATTCAGGCGCAGACGTTGTGAAAGGCAGGGACAGAGGGACCAAGGGACCAAGGGACAAAAGACGGCGGGCATCCCTTTCGGGATGCCCGCTTTGCTTTTTCGTGTTTTCTTGTTCCCTTGTTCCCTTGTTCCCTGTTCCCTAGGTCCCTGTCTTTGCCCTATTCGCCGGACGCGGGGTTTATGGCTTTGGGGTTGTAGCGGACCAGGTTGTGCTTTTTGAAGTCGTTGCTAATGTTGGAGGAGAAGATCTCAAAGGCTTCTTCCTGGCGCTGATCGAGGATCTGCTGGCGGGCTTCGTCGAAGTGCTGCTGAATCTCCTGAGGAGTGGGTTCCTGCTTGTCGACGATTTTGGCCACGACGCCGGTGCGGCCGGCATTGATGGGGCCGCTGATGGCGCCTACGGACATGTCAAAGAGCTGAGGCGCAATCTGGTCGATGGCGCCGAAGTCGGGGACCTGGGCGTTCTGGCCGACCAGGTCGCTGGTCTTGACGGTGGCGCCCATCTCCTTGGCAGCCTTGGCCAGGTCGCCCGTGGCCTTGGCTTTTTCATCGAGCTGCTGGGTTTTGGAGTTCAGCAGGCCGGGGAGCTGCTCATCGCGATAGTCTTCGAGGACCTTATCCTTCCACTCGGCGAAGGTGGGCGCGTGGGAGGGGGTGACGCCGGCCACCTGGAGGATGGCGAAGCCTTCGCCGGTGGGCGCGTACTGCGGCTTGTCGCCCTTTGCCATCTGGAAGGCCTTGGAGATGACCTGGGAGCCGTCAGGCAGCGCCGAGATGGTGCCGTTGGCGGCGACGGGGGGGGTGGTGACGACCTGGAGGTGATGCTGGGCAGCGGTGGCGTCAAGGCCATTCTGCGCGGCTTCCTGGGCGAGTTGGCGGGCGTAGTTCTCTTCTGCCTGGGAGATCATCTGGCGGCTGAGGGTGGCCTTGATGGTGTCCTCAACCTCGGCCAGGGACTGGGTATGCGCGGTCTGGCGCTCTTCCACCTGGACGACGTGGAAGCCGAACTGCGACTTGATGACAGCGATCTGGCCGATCGGGTTCGAAAAGATGGCGTTATCGAACTCCGGGACCATGCGCCCGCGCTGGGAGAAGCCGAGCTCGCCGCCGGAGTCCTTGGAGCCGGGATCGTCAGAGTCCTTCTTGGCCATCTCGGTCCAGTTTCCGCCGTGACGGAGCTGATTGGCGATGTCATCGGCCTTGGCCTTGGCCGCGCCGACGGTCTTGGCGTCGGCGCTGGGGTCAACCTTGATGAGGATGTGGCGGGAGCGGGCCTGCTCCGGCACCTGGTACTCGGTCTGGTGCTGGTTGTAGTAGGACTGGATTTCCTGCTGCGAGGGCTGGGGGATGCCGCCGGGGAGCTGGTCGGGCGTGAAGGCGAAGTAGGCGATGGCGCGCTGCTCAGGCACGCCGTGGGCGTAGCGGGCGGAGCTGCGCTTGAAGAAGGCTTCCAACTCGGTGTCAGAGGGATTGATGGTCTTGCGCAGGTCGTCGCCGGAAAGGACGGCGTAGTCGAACTTGATCTTGATGTTCTGTTTGCGGTAGGAATCGCGAACTTCCTGGTCGCCGACGGAGACACCGGCGGTTATGTAGTCCTTGAGCCGGCCAATGATGATCTCGCGGCGGACGTTCTCCTCGAAATCGGGAACGGACATGTTCAGGCGTTCATTGACGAGGTTGGTGTAGGCCTGGTCGCCGATGAACTTGCCATTGGGGAAGAGGACTTCGCCGGTGGGACCGCTGTGGAGGTATTTGACCACGTCGTCGTTGTTGGCGGAGATGCCGAGCCGTGCGGCCTCAGTGAGCAGTTCCTGCTGCTGGACCATCTGCTGGCCGACCTGCTGGGTGAAGAAATTGAGGATCACCGGGCTGTCGAGGTACTGGGGGTTGCGCTGGGAGACCTGCTGGCGGGCCATCTGCTGGACCTTCTGCAGGCTGACCACGTCAGCGGAGTGGAAGATTTTGGACCACCAGTGGGGGTAGACCTCGGCGTAGGTGTCAGGAGCGGCAGCGGCGCCGCTCATGAGGCCGGGGATGAGGTAAACGACCATGCCCACAGACGCGGCGGCGATGATCACAACGTAGATGGCTTTGGCGATCTTGGTGTCTTTTTGCAGGAAACGAAGCATAGGTGGGGTTTGCTCACTATTCTCTGGATAATTATAAGTTGTCAGTTTGTCAGTTGTCAGTTGTCATGAGCGAGGGAGAAGGGAAAAGGGATAAAGGATAAGGTAGCTTATCCCTTTTCCCTGTGTTTTCAGGAGTTTTGGAGTTCGACTTGCTCGGCGGATTGGTTGTGGGGGGCGAGGGATTCGTCGTCGGGGAGGAAGAGCTGGAAGACGGTGCCGGAGCAGGGGTCGCCGGGTGAGGCGGCGCGGCTGCGTACGCGGAGCTGGCCGCGGTGTTTGGAGACGATCTCCTGGCTGACCCAGAGGCCGAGGCCGGTTCCGGTGGCTTCCTTGGTGGTGAAGAAGGGCTCGAAGATGCGGGCGCGGACTTCGGGAGTCATGCCGATGCCAGTGTCGGCAATGGTGATGCGGATTCCTGGTTCTCCATCGGACCAGCGGCGGGAGGCGCGCAGGCGCGCGATAATGCGGCCCCCGCCTGAGGTTGCGTCGATGGCGTTGCCAATGAGGTTAGCGAGCACCTGGCGGATTTCGCCCTCGAAGCAGAAAACGGTGAGCTCCGGATCGAGGTCGCGCTCGAGGACGATGTTGACGGTGTGGATTCGGGATTTGTAGAGATCAAGAATGGAGTCAATGAGCTCGGCAGGGTGAGCGCGGCTGGGCTGAGTCGATTGGCGGTAGAAGCGCAGGGTTTTCTGCGCGATCTCAGAGATGCGGCGAGCCTCGTGCTCGGCCATGGTGGCGTAATCGAGGGCAGGCGGGTTGAGGTCGCAATGGGCGCGGAGGAGGTATAGGAGGTTGGTGAGCCCCTCGAGCGGGTTGTTAATTTCGTGGGCGATGGAGGCGGCAAGGCGGCCGGTGGCGGCAAGCTTTTCAGAGCGGCGGAGGGCCTCTTCGGCGCGGGCGCGCTCGGTGACGTCGCGGACGATGATGCCGACCCAGCGCACCTGATCGGGCATGGTGCGGACGGGATAGGCGCTGACCAGCCACGCCCACGAGACCTGGTTTACCGGGTGTTGGCTACGGAATTCCATGTCCGCGGCAGGTGCCTGGGAGGTGAAAACGCGCTGGAGGGCTTCCTCGAACTGGGCGGCGACATCGGGTTTGAGGAGTTCGGCGGGAGTGCGGCCCAGGTGGGAGCCGATGGGGATGCCGGTGAGGGAGGCAAAGACCTGGTTGACGCGGACGAAGCGGGCGGAGCGATCGAAGAAGGCGAATCCGATGGGGGCGTTGGCGAGGAGGGAGTCGAGGAGGGACAGAGTATCGCGCAGGCCGGCGCGCTGCTCCTCAATGGAGGCAACCATGCTGTTAAAGGCGGAGATGAGATCGCCGAACTCGTTTTCGACGGTGACGGGAAGGGGAAAGGCGGCGCTCGATTCCGGATGGGCAGCGAGGGCGCGAGTGCCGTGATGCAGGATCGCCATGGGGCGGGTGATGACCAACGACATGAGCCAGACCAGGACGAATGAAGCGGCGATCCAGATGGATCCGAAGATGAGGGTGGCGCGGACGGTATCGAAGACCTGCTCCTCTTCCCAGACGGGATCGGATTCGACCCACGCGTAGCCGCGGAGCTGATAAGCGAAGTAGATGGGCTTGACGGCCTCCCAGCGATCGTCGCCGAGAGAGAAGATACGAGGAGCGTGGCCGGTGAAGCGGTCGAGGACGGAGCGCTCGTTGGGAATGAGTTGGACCTGGCCGGGCTCGCCGGCGCTGACCGAAAGCATGTTGCCGGCGGGATCGGTGATTTTGGCGCGGAGCACGCTGGGCGCGGCGCCCACCAACCGGACAGCGACCGCGAGAAAATCAGGGCGATTGTCTTCGTATGCTTCCTCGGCCTGGACAGAAAGAGAGGTGACCTGGTGCTGCAGGCGCTGGCGATCGCGGTCGTGCATGTCGCGATTTTCCATGTGAGTGAGGAAGATGGCGAACAGGCCGATGGAAAGGACCTCAAGCAGCACCAGGCTGACGAGCATCTGCCAGCGGAGTGACCGGGGCCACCAGCGGAGGTGGCCGAGCGGGGAGAGATGGGGAATTGAATCCTTCAACGTTTTCAGCACCGTGCAAAGGAAGTTATTGGGATGTGGCCAGCGCGCGGGCAATCTGTTTGCCGTGGAAGCGGCCGTTTTCGATGAAGATTTCGTTGGTACGCGAGCCGGCGACGATGACGCCGGCGAGGAAAATGCCGGGGACATTACTTTCCAGAGAATCAGGATGACATAACGGCATGCAATCGGGGCCCTCAAAACGGACGCCGAGGCTTTCGAGGAAGCGGAAATCGGGACGGTAGCCGATGAGGGCAAAGACAAAATCGTTGGCCAGAACTTCGCGTCCGGAAGGTGTCTCGACGGTTACGGTGTCGGGCTCGATTTGGACGACGCGGGAGCTGAAGAGGGCTCGGATCTCGCCGTTCTTAATGCGGTTTTCGATGTCGGGCTTGATCCAGTATTTGACGTGGCGATGGATGTCAGGGCCGCGATGGACGAGGGTAACGCGCGCGCCATGCCGCCATAGCTCGAGGGCGGCGATGGCGGCGGAATTCTTGCCGCCGATGACGAGCACGTCGGCGCCGAAGTAGGGGTGAGGGTCGTCGTAGTAGTGATGGACCTTGCTTAAATCTTCGCCGGGGATGTTGAGGAAGTTAGGGATATCGTAGTAGCCGGTGGCGACGATGAGGTTGCGGGCGCGGAGGGCGCCAGGGCGGCTGAAGCGGTCGACCAAGTGCACGGTAAAACCACCGCGTTCGCCTTCCACGCGGGTGACGCGGTGGTACTGGCGCACATCGAGCCGGTAATGGGCGGCAACGTGGCGATAGTATTCGAGAGCTTCATTGCGGGTGGGCTTGGCGTGCGGGCTGGGGAAGGGGAGATCGCCGATCTCCAGCAATTCCGAAGTGGTGAAAAAAGTCATGTGGGAGGGGTAGTGAAACAGGGAATTGCAGACACAGCCCTTATCCACTAAGACGGTACGGAAGCCGGAACGTTGCGCCTCAATGGCGCAAGAGAGCCCGGTGGGGCCGGCGCCGATGACCAGCACGTCAAAGAGAGTGTCCGCGGCGGGCTTGTCCTGGGGCGCGGGCATGGTGTGCGGCTGGATGTCAGGGACGGAGTCGAGCGGGTAATCGGGCATACAGTTCTAGATTAGGACATTGAGGGAGACGAGGCTTAACGCGAGAGGGATTGAGCCGACCATTCATCGCGATAAATGGGGCAATGAGACCAAAGCAGATTCCCCGCCGCGGCGGGGAATGACAGAAAGAAAGGCAAAGGCAAAAGCAAGAGCGGTTGTGGCGCGGACTTCTGTGTTTCCCACCCTACGCACGATGAAACTGTGCGTAGGATGGGGCACCCACAGGTTTCCGGCCGGGAATTACATAAGGAAGAGCAAGGGTTCGCCAATCAGCCTACTGGCGGCTGACTTCAACGATCATGAAGGTGTCCGGCTTCATCTGGGGGCGGCGAGACCCGGCTGCGAGCGGTTCGAACTCCGCCGTGGGAAGGTAGAGCTTGTTGGCGGTGGAATCGAGGTCCATGGTGCGTGCGCCGTCTGGGGTGGTGACGGTCTGCTCCACCACGTACTGGCCGGCCTTCTCAGTGGCTACGATGAGCTTGCCGTCGCGGCAACTGGCGAAGGCCTGGCTGCCGTCGACCCTGGTTGCATCTACGCCCACGCCGATATCCACACTGCCCAGCACCTTGCCTTCAACCGCGCTCATGATGACGAGCTTCTGCGGATTGCGGCAGCCGATGAAGAGGCGGTGCGACTTTTTGTCGAGAGCCATGCCCACGGGATGGCCACCGGGCGCGACCGGCCAGCGGGCAATCACCTTGCGCGTGTGCAGATCGACTTCGGCGACGAGGTCCTTGTCCTCGAGGTTGACGTAGGCTTTTCCCGAACCGTCGGCGGCAAGGAACTCGGGCGAACCGCCGAGGTCGATGGCAGGGGGGATTTTGCCATTGGGATCGATGTCCGGGCTGAAGGCCATCAGCTTACCTTGGTCGCCGGAGACGGCGAGGATGAGGTTCTGGCCCGGGTCGTAGATGATGCCGTCGGAATCGGGCATGGTGGCGAGCGTGCCGAGTACGGCATAGGTCTTCAGGTCGAAGACGATGATTTGGCCGCTGCCGCCGCCATCGGTGATGAAGCCGCGATTCAAGCTGGGAACCAACGCGACGCCATGCGACCGTTTCTGACCGGGAATGTCGCCCAGCAACTTGCCGGAATCGGTGTCGACGACCTGGGTGTGGGTGGAACGGGTGACGAAAATCCTGTGAGTGGGGGCATCCACGGTGACATAGTCCCATGAGCCGTCACCGCCGATGTGCAGGGTCCGGGTGACAGCCCACTGCTGGCTGTGGCAGGGCAGCGAACCTGCCAGCACCAGTGCCAGCGGCAGTACAGCAGCTTTCCCAATGTTCATTCTCATCTCTCCTTCGCTTCTAGTGGATTTCGGAAGCTTTCAGGGAACGGTGCGGGGAATCCGTTGAGAACCCTAACACACGCAACCTTAGGATTTGCTGAAGGGCTGATGAACTTGGGCGTCAAGGGAATGAATGAGTGCCGGGAGATGAATCCCGCGTTACGATTTGGCTGTTGCACCGGAGCTGTACACCACCAGACGGCAGAGGGCATGCGCGAAACGCCGTTCTTGCGGTTGATTGACGGAGAGCTTTTGTATCCAGCGCGCCAGGAATGCCCTGATTCGCTCGCGATTCCGGGACGATGTTGACGGCCAGGCTACGGATGCTCCTGGTCGGCCGATTTAGGAGCTCCGGGATCGTGGGGCGCGTCTTTCGCCTTGGCAGACTGCTGCCTGCTCAACGTGCGTTCCACACGAGTGCGGAACTGGCGGTAGTTCGTGGGCTCAGCGCCGATGTCGCCGATATCGGTTTTCATCTCGCAGCCGGTACCCTTCTGAATCAATGCAACCCGGTCGTTGTAGATGAAGCTGTCGCCAACGACAATGAACGAAGCTGTCAGATCGAGGTCGTTGACAGCGGAAAGCCCGTAATTACTGCGGTTGTGGATGGTGTCTTTAACCGCGATCCACAGATCGTCGCAGGAAACGGGATAAACGCCTTTCACGGCGTGCGGTTCCTTTGCCTTCGAAAACGCTGGAACGGCCAGCGAGAGCATACAAAGCGCCAAGACAATTGCCCTAATCATCGCGTGTACCTGTAATTGAAGTTGTTCCCCGGAAACTGCCAAAAACCACAGGCCTATCAATTTGTGAAAATTATAACCAAGCAATCCAGTCCCGCAAGGTGACGGCGGCCACAGCGCCCCTTACAAGGGGTTACCCTAGTATGTGTTTGCATTTGAGGAGTCTTGGTCCATGACCATCATACGCCAGCAGGATCTTGTGGAAACCATCGCCGCGGCGCTGCAATACATCAGCTATTACCATCCCGAGGACTACATCACGAACCTGGCCAAGGCGTATGAAAAGGAGGAGTCGCCCGCGGCCAAGGACGCGATGGCGCAGATCCTGATCAACAGCCGGATGTGCGCGGAGGGCCACCGGCCGATTTGCCAGGACACGGGGGTGGTGAACGTGTTTCTGAAGGTGGGGATGGAGGTGCGATTTGCGGGGCCGGATGGGGCGAGCCCGCAAATGGGCCTGCAGGAAATGGTGGATGAGGGCGTGCGCAAGGCGTATCTGGACCCGGATAACACGCTGCGGGCGAGCTTGCTGGCGGATCCGGCGGGGGCGCGAAAGAATACGCGCGACAATACGCCGAGCGTGGTGACGGTGGAACTGGTGCCGGGTGGCAAGTTGGAGGTTACGGTGGCGGCGAAGGGCGGAGGGTCCGAAGCCAAATCGAAATTCGCCATGCTGAACCCGTCGGACTCCATCGTGGAGTGGGTGCTGAAGACGGTGCCGACGATGGGCGCGGGATGGTGCCCGCCGGGGATGCTGGGGATCGGCATCGGGGGAACCGCGGAGAAAGCCATGCTGATGGCCAAGCAGAGCCTGATGGAGAAGATCGATATTCAGGACCTGCTGGCGCGCGGGCCAAAGACGACCGCCGAGAAGCTGCGCGTGGAACTCTATGACAAGGTGAACAAGCTGGGCATTGGCGCGCAGGGGTTGGGCGGGCTGACGACGGTGCTGGATGTGAAGGTGCTGGACGCGCCGTGCCATGCGGCGAATTTGCCCGTTGCGATGATCCCGAACTGCGCGGCCACGCGGCATGCGCACGTGGTGCTGGATGGATCGGGGCCGGCGTATCTGGATGCGCCGAGGCTGGAGGCATGGCCGAAGTTGACTTACGATCCTGTGGGCGCTCGGCGCGTGAACCTGAACACGGTGACGCGCGCGGAAGCCGCTGCCTGGAAGCCGGGCGAGGTGCTGCTGCTGAACGGCAAGCTGCTGACCGGCCGCGATGCCGCGCACAAGCGCATGACCGAAATGCTGAGCCGCGGCGAGAAACTGCCGGTGGACTTCCGCGACCGGTTTATTTATTACGTTGGGCCGGTGGATCCGGTGCGAGACGAGGTGATTGGGCCGGCGGGGCCGACAACCTCAACGCGCATGGACAAGTTCACGCGGCAGATGCTGGTGGAGACGGGCTTGCTGGGGATGGTGGGCAAGGCGGAGCGTGGGCCGGCGGCGATTGAGGCGATCCGTGAGTTTGGAGCGGTTTACCTGATGGCAGTGGGCGGCGCTGCGTATCTGGTTTCAAAGGCGATCATGAGCGCGCGGCGGCTGGCTTTCGATGACCTGGGCATGGAGGGCATCTACGAGTTCGAGGTGAAGGACATGCCCGTAACGGTGGCGGTGGATGCGAAGGGTACGAGTGTGCACCAGACCGGACCGGCGGAGTGGCAGCAGAGGATCGCGGGAGTGCCGATACTGCAATAGAACGGGGACCAAGGGACCGATAGGGCAGGGAACATGGGACCAAGAGACCAAGAGCGTTTCGCGGTAACTGAGGAGGTTCTTGTCTTCGGCGCGGCCGCATCTTTCCTGGCTGCGCCATTCGTATACTTGCCCCTATGCGACTGGTTCTGGTGTTGGTGCTGGCAGTAGGGTGCGCGGGCGCGCAGGATTTGCGCCAGCAGGTGCGGGCGATCGAGGCGGACGCGCAGGGGCGTGTTTCGACTGCCTGCCGCCTGGCGGGAACCGATCTGAACTGCGATCTGAACGCGCATGGGCATCCGCCCATGCAGTCGGTATTCAAGCTGCCGCTGGCGATTGCCGTGCTGCACCAGGTGGAGCAGGGGAAGTTCACGCTGGATCAGCCGGTGCGGTTCCTTCCGTCGGATCGAATCCTGCCCCACGCCCACAGTCCTTTGTGGGACAAATACCCGAACGCCAATGTGGATGTGCCGCTGCGGGAGTTGCTGCGGCTAAGCGTGAGCCTTAGCGATAACGTGGCGGCGGATATTCTGCTGCGGCTGGCGGGAGGGCCTGCAGTTGTCGACCGGTACATTGCTTCGCTGGGTGTCAGGGGATTTCACCTGGTGGACGACGAGAAGGCGCTGCACGAGCAGCGGGACCTGCAGTATCGCAACTGGTTTGAGCCGGCCGGCGCAGTCGAATTGTTGCGGATTATCGACGAGCGTTCCCCGTTGAACGCGGCGGACACGGCGTATCTGGGGAAAATCATGACGGCGCCTGCGGGGGAGACGCGGCTGGGCGCGGAACTTCCGAAGGGAACGCCGGTGGAGCACAAGACGGGGACGTCGGATGTTTACGGCGGGCTGGCGCACGCCACCAACGACATTGGGCTGATTACGCTTCCAGATGGGCGCAAGCTGGCGGTGGCTGTGTTTGTTACGGATTCGCGCGCGGACGAAGCGACAATAAACCGGGTGATGGCGGAGGTTGGGAAACTAGCGTACGAGGCGGCGGTGAAGAGATAGCAAGTCGGCTGATCAGTGAACTGGATCCCGATCCCACCCTACGCACGATAAAGCTGTGCGTAGGATGGGGCACCCGCAAGTCAGCGAGTAGGATCCCACCCTACGCACGAGGTAGCCGCGCGTAGGATGGGGCACCCCGGATGAGGATTTACTTCTGGACTGCTGCGGGCGCGGGATCGCCGGTTACAAGATTTCCGTTGATGTCGCGAACCTCAACAGGGCCCAGGCCGGCGTCTTTCAGGCTGGGCTCGATCTTGGTTCGATCGCCCGCGGTGACGATGATGAGCTGATCGGGATGCAGGTACGCCTTCGCCGCGCGGGCGATGTCGTCCGGGGAGACGGACTGGATTTTGGCCGGAAGATTGGCGTAATAATCCAAGGGCTGGTCATAGAGGAACAGGCTGTTGACGGCGCGGGCGATTTCCGCATTGGTTTCAAACTGTCCCGGCAGCGAGCGGATGGAGGCTTCCTTGGCTGCGGCCAGCTCTTCCGGCGTGGAAGGATGATCAGGGAAGTTGCGGATTTCCATCATCATTTCTTTCGCGGCGGGAGCGGTGACGTCCGTGCGGACGAGCGCGCCGGCCAGGAAATCGCCTCCGGCGCGGTACTCATTGAATGCCGAGAAGGCTCCGTAGGTGTAGCCGTGAGCTTCGCGGAGGTTCATGTTGATGCGGCTGCCGAAGCTGGAACCGAGAGTGTATTCGAGCACATCGAGCAGCTCCGCGTCAGGCGAGTTTTTGGGCACGCCAGTGCCGAAGGCCAGCAGGCCCGTTTGCGGCGCGCCCGGTTTATCCACAATGACCACGCGGGTGGATGGAGCTGCGGGCGCGGCGGAAAGTTGAGGCGCGGCATCGGCCAGGTTCTTCCAGCCGCCGAAATACTTCTCAGCCAGCGCTCGGGCCTCCGCCTGGTTCACGTCGCCGGCGAGCACGAGGACGGAATCGTTGGGCCCGTAATGATGCCGGTAGAAGTTGGAGAGATCGCCGGCAGTCAGCGCCTTCACGCTTTCAGTGGTTCCATTGCCGGACAGGCCATAGGGTTGCTCGCCGAAGAGCAGCCTGGGGCCGACGCGAATCGCAATCTGGAAGACGTTATCGGTTTCCTGCGAAATGCGGATCAGACGCTGGGCGCGGCGGCGCTCGAAATCTTCAGTGCGGAACGCGGGGTGCAGGGCGACATCGGAGAGCAGGCTCATGCCCTCATCCGCGTGCGATGTGAACACATCCATGCTGATGGCGCTTGAGTCCATGCCGGCGACGGTGTTGATGTGCGTGCCGAGGCCCTCCTGGTCTTCGGCCAGCTTTTCCAGGCTGCGGGACTCGGTGCCGTCGCCCATCACCTCGGAAGCCAGCGAAGCCAGGCCCGCAGTCGCGAGTCGATTATTCTCGCTGCCCGCGCGGGAGACGAGTTCCGCAGTCAGCAGGGGCAGAGCGTGCTCTTCAACCAGCATGACCTTCAGGCCATTGTCCAGAGTGAACTCAGCGGGAACGGGCAAATGGAGGACGGGCGCCGGTCCCGGTCCGGGCTTGTTCTTGCGCCACTCCTGCGACTTCTCGAATTCGGGCGAGTAAGGATTGGTGATCTTGACGTCGGCATCGGTGTCGTCGGGGCTGCGCGGCACATCGTCGAGGATTTTCTTGCCGGACACGCAATAGACGACCACCGCGGAATCCTTGGAGAGATACTTTTGCGCGGCGGACTTGACGCTGGCCTGCGTCACTCCTTCGATCATGCTGAGGTCTTTGGGCAGGAAGCCGGGATCGCCAGTGTACTGGTTGTATTTGTCGAGCGTATCGGCAACGCCGCCGAATCCGCCGAGGCGCTGGAGTCCGTTGATCTTCGATGTGATGGTGAGCGCTTTTGAAGCGTCCACCTCTTCGGCCGTGGGGCCGTCCTGCTGCAACTTGCCCAGTTCCTTCCAGAACGTGGCTTCCAGGTCTTCGAGTTTCACGCCGGGCTTGGCGGTGATGTCACAGCCGACAATGCCCGTCAGCTTGAGTTCATCGGTGTCGCAGTTGACGCTTTGGGCAACCTGGGTCCGGATGACAAGAACCTGCTTGAGGCGGCTGGCCTTGGCGCTGCCCAGCGCGAAGATTGCGGTATCGACGCTATAGGCGTCTGGATTGTAAGCAGGCGGCGTGAGCCAGGCGAAGCTGAGGCGCGAAAGCTTGACCGTGTCGGTGATGGTGGAGCGGCGCTGGGACGTGATGGCCGGCGTAACCACTTGCACTGGCGCAACCGCAGGCCCGCGCGGGATGGGCCCGAAATACTTGGTGAGGAGCGTCTTTAATTGCACGGGATCAAAGTCGCCGGCGATGGCGATGGAGGCGTTGTTCGGGGTATAGAACTGCTGGTGAAAGTCGCGGACATCGGCGATGCGAGCCGATTCGATGTCGCGGTGGCTGCCCATGACCACGCCATAGTAGGGGTGGTCATGAGGGAAGAGCAGATGGAAGACTTCCTCGTCGGCAACATCGTAAGGCTGGCCTTCGCCTTGGCGGCGTTCGTTGCGAACCACGTCGCGCTGGTTGGTGAGCAGCTTGCGGTCGAGGCCTTCCATGAGGAAGCCCATGCGGTCGGACTCCAGCCACAACGCCAGCTCGAGCTGGTTCGAGGGCATGGTTTCGAAATAATTGGTGCGGTCAAAGTCGGTGGTGCCGTTGACGTCAGTGGCGCCCGCTCCCTCCACATACTTGATGTGAGCTTTTTCGCCCACGTGTTCGGAGCCTTCGAACATCATGTGCTCGAAGAGATGGGCGAAGCCGGTGCGGCCGGGCCGCTCATTCAGCGGACCGACGTGATACCACAAATCGACGGCGACGAGGGGGAGACGGTGGTCCTCATGGGTGAGGACGGTGAGGCCGTTGGGGAGGGTGAATTTCTCGAACTTGATCTCAGGCAGCTTGTGCGGGGTTTGCGCAATGGCTGCGGCGGTTGCCAAAAGGGCAGAGAAACCAAGGATCCGGCGAAGGATTGTGAACATGGCAGCGCTCCTGAACAGGTGTGCCCGGGGTAGAGAGGATGATACCAAAGGCAGTTGGCCCGGGGAAGCGAGCTAGCGCCAGCGAAAAATACGCAGTGCCGCGGCAAAGGGAATCACCAGCCAAGCCAGCAGGACGGCCACAGGCGCGGTGAGATGCGTCAGCCCGATGCCCTGAAGCATGTTGGCGCGGAGGGCGTCGTTGGCGGCGGTGAGCGGAAGCGCCTTTACGAACGGCTGGATGACGGCGGGGAAACGCGACGCGGAGAAGAAGACGCCGGAAAGGATCCACATGGGCAGCATGACGAGGTTCATCAGGCCCGAAGCGGCTTCCATGGTGCGGGCGCGGGATGCGATGAGCAGGCCGAGGGCGGAGAACGAGAGCGACGTGAGCACGCAGAGGAAGGCGAGTTGAGCCAGCGAGCCGCGAAAGGGGACACCGAAGGCGAGGCGAGCGAAGCCCAGAAAAACGATGACTTCGATGACCAGAAGCAACAGGCGCGAGAGGAGGAACGACGCGAGGTATTGCCAGCGCGGCATGGGCGAGGCGACGAGACGCTTGAGCAGCTTTTTCTGACGTGCTTCCACAATGGAGAATCCGAGACCCCAGATGGCAGAGCCCATAAGGTTCATGCCCAGCAGGCCGGGGATGACGAAGTCGATGTAGCGTGCGCCGACTTCGTGAATCAGGTCGTTGTGCGTAGTGATGGCGTCATGGCGGCCGGCAGCAGCCTGAATGGCTTGGTTGGCGAGCATGCGGGCCAGGCGGCCGTCGGGATTGGTATCGTCGTACTTGAAGGCGACGCCGGCGGGAGTCTGAATGGCGAGCAGTTCGATGTTGCCGGAAGCGAGCGCGTGGGCGCCGGCAGTTTCATCCATGGTGGTGGCTTTTAGGCCTTTGTCCGAGGCCAGCGCCAGCGTAAGTTGCCGTGTGGTGGCGGCCACGGGCAGCACGTCCGGCGGACGGTTGCGGAAAGCGATACCGAGACCGACTGCAAGCAGAATGGGGAAGATGAAGACCCAGAAGAGAGCTTCGGGCTCGCGCAGGAAGAGGCGGAAGCGCGCGGAGGTGAGCTGATAGAGCGAGCTGAACTCAAGCTTACTCATCGCGCAGGTTCCTTCCAGTGAGCGAGACGAAGACGTCTTCTAGGGTGGCGGAGTGGGTGCGGAATTCCGTGAGTTTCAGTTCCTGTTCCTCGAGCGCGGCAAGATGCGCGGAACTGTGGTGTGCAGATCGGAAACGCAGAGCTGATGGATGCCGGCGTCGACGCGATGCGACTGCACACCGGGAATTGCGGTAAGTTGAGCAATGTCGAGGGGGGCGTCGGCGGCAGAAACAGCGAACTCGACAATGTGATCCCCGCCCACTTGGGCGATGAGCTGCTGAGATGTGCCGAGCGCGATGACGCGGCCGTGGTCCATGATGGCGACGCGATCGCAAAGGCGCTCCGCCTCGTCCATGTAATGCGTGGTGAGGATGATGGTGCGACCGGCGCGCTTGAGCGCGTCGACCAGATCCCAGAGATGACGGCGGGCTTGCGGATCCAGGCCTGTTGTGGGCTCGTCGAGGAAGAGCAGCTCGGGATCGCCGACCAGGGCGCAGGCCATGGCGAGGCGCTGCTTTTGTCCGCCGGAGAGCGTGCCCACGCGAGCGTTGCGCTTTTCCTCGAGCTGAGCCGTGGCGATGACTTCATCCACCGGTATTCCGCGGCGGAAGAAGCTGCGAAAGAGGCGGAGGGTTTCAGAGACGGTCAGTTTTTCAGGGAATTGCGTTTCCTGGAGCTGGATGCCGATGCGCTGGCGCAGGTCTGAGGCATGCTGACGCCAGGTTTGGCCGAGAAGGGTGAGGCTGCCGGCATCGGGATCCGTAAGGCCTTCGCAGATCTCGATGGTGGTGGTCTTGCCGGCTCCGTTGGGGCCGAGAAGTCCGAAGCACTCTCCCGTCATGACTTCAAGGTCGATGCCGGCCACAGCGATGACATCGCCGAAAGCCTTGCGCAAGCCGGCAATGGACAAACTGGGCGCGGTAACCCCGGAGAGGATGGCGGCAGCAGCATTTTGCGGGAGGGAGGGCATAGGAGAAACGGCCTGGGTCCAGCGTACAGGCGAGGGGCCGCATGAGGCTAGCTGAATTGATCCGGATGCTGGGAGACGCTGAGGACGTTTCCGTCGGGATCTTTGAACCAGGCTACGCGCGAACCTGAGGGCGAGGTCCAGACGCCGTTGTAGTCCTGTTTCATGAAGGTGTACCGCTCGAGCGTGACCCCGGCGGCAACAAGATCTTGAACGGCGGCGACGATGTCCGGTACTCGCCATCCGAGAACGGTGCCGCGAGCAGGCGTGGACTCCGGATCGATGGCAATGCGGAGAACAACGCCGTTTGCGTCGAAGACTAATGCGAACGGTAGCTGTTCGCTGAGCAGGCGAAGGCCGAGAACATCGCGGTAGAAGGCGCGGGCGCGGTCGGCATCCCGCACGTTAATGAAGGCCATCAGATCGAAGCGGTTCAGGTCAGCATGTTGGGTCATGCAAGAAGAATGACGCAACTCGGGCCGTGACGCAAGAATGCTACGATGCCATAAAATTACATTTGTGCGCCACACGGAAATTCTACGCGAGTTTGACCCTCCGCCTGGGGTGGCGATCTCTACGCTGGAGTACGAATACCCGGCGGCGTCGGAGGTTGCGCAGCATGCGCATGGGTCCGATCAGTTAATTTACGCCGTACGCGGGGCGATGGAGGTGAGATCCGGCTATACGCTTTGGGTGGTTCCCCCCCAATTTGCCCTTTGGGTACCGGCTGGGTTCCAACACAGCATCCGGATGGCGAGGGCGGTCTCAATGCGGACGCTCTATGTGCGGTCGGGCCGGGTGCGAAGGGAGAAGAAAGTGGCTGTGGAGCATGTGTCCCCATTCCTTCGCGAGCTCACGCTGGAGGCCGTGCGCCTGGAGAAGCTGCACACCCGCGTGCGCGTGGAACGTGGGTTGAGCGATGTGATTGCATCGCAGCTGGAACAAGCCAATTCAGTCCCAACCTCGATACAGCTTCCGGGCGAGCGGCGAACTGCCGCGGTGTGCCGTGCTGTTCTTCGCGAACCGGGCAGCAGAGCGACACTGGAAGCTCTTTGCGCCGCTGCGTTTGTGAGTGTGCGCACCGTCCAGCGCGTGTTCCGCGCAGAGATCGGGATTGACTTCGACGCGTGGAGGCGTCAGGTGCGGTTGATGGCGGCCATCGCATTGCTGAGCCAGGGCCGATCGGTGAAGGAGGCCGCTTTCGCAGTGGGCTACAAACAGCCGGGCGGATTCATCGGGGCTTTCCGGCGGACCTTTGCGGAAACACCCAGAGCCTGGATTCGGGCGCTAGGGATGCAATAAACGCGGAGGGGCTGGCGGTCGGCGCGAGTTCCGGCAGGGGCGCACCCCATCACGCAGGAAAGAGAAAGCGCAGAATGGGGCGAACGCGCGCGGCCCAACTTGTCTCGTCGTGGGCGCCATCGGGGAATTGCTCAAAATGCAGGGTATTGCCTCGCTGCCAGCCGTTGGCAACGAGGCGCCGGGCCAGATGCTCGGCGTCCTGAACGGTGCGGCGGCCTTCGCGTTCGCCCACGTCGAGCCATAGGTGCGGTCGCTCCCACACTTCGGGGGAGCGCTCGTTCAGGAAGCCGAGAATGCTCTTGTGATTCCACCAAATGCTGGGCGAGAGAACAGCGAGCTTGCCGAAGTGCTGGGCGAAGCGGAGTCCGAGATAGAGCGTGACCAGGCCGCCGAGCGAGCTGCCGCCGAGGCCGGTGGAGTTGCGGCCGGAGCGCACGCGGTAGTGGCGGGCGACGAAAGGCATCAGCTCGTCGACGATGAGATGGCCGTAGTTTTCGGCTTTGCCCCCGCCGCGCTGCCAGTCGGAGTCGGGAGTGTATTCGGCAATGCGGCTGTCACCGGTGTTATAGATGCCGACGATGATGAGCGGCTCGGCCTCGCCCGCTTCAATGGCGGCGTCGGCGTGCTCGCGCATCTGCCAGGTGCGGCCGCGAATGAACGACGTTTGCGGATCGAAGAGATTCTGGCCGTCATGCATGTAGAGGACGGGGTAGTCGCGGTCGGAGTGGGAATCGTACCCCGGCGGAACGTAGACGATCAGATCGCGGGCGTCGGGGAGATAGCGGCTGCGGAAGCCGTAGTGCGGGCGGAGACGGGGGTGAGACGGCGCGGTGACGAGTGGTTCGATGTGCGTCGACTTCGGCTCCGTGTGGGATTCAAGATTCAAACCGTTCGGTTCCTTTGCCGTTCCCTGGTATGGCGGCGGGCCCGCCCGTGGCTGTTACAGTATCAGGAAACTGCCCGACTTCTCAAACCCGGAGCGCACCATGAATCGCGAATATCACAAGTGGCATTCGTCCCGGCTGGGTCGCGAGATGGAACTGCTGGTTTTTGGCCATGCGGGACTGCCGGCGATTGTGTATCCCACATCAGGAGGGCGGTTCTTCGAGTTCGAGGACCGCGGGATGATCGGGGCGCTGGCGGGGAAAATCGACGCCGGCCAATTGCAGGTCTGCTGCGTTGACTCCATCGACATGGAGAGCTGGTACAACCGCAATGTTCCGCCACGGTGGCGGATCGCGAGGCACGTTCAGTTTGACGATTACGTAATTCAGGAGGTGGTGCCGCTGGTGCGGCAGAAGAACCAGGACCCTCACCTTGTAGCGCTGGGATGCAGCTTCGGCGGGTTTCACGCAGCGAACGCGGCGCTGCGCCATCCGGATGTGTTTACAGGGATGCTGACCATGTCAGGCGCGTTTGATTTGTCGAAATTCCTGAACGGTTATCACGACCAGGACGTTTACTTCAATCAGCCCACGCAGTTCCTGCCCAACATGGGCGACCCGTGGTTCCTGGATCGATATCGCCGGAACACCTACATTTTGGGAACGGGCTGGGACGATCAATGCCTGGGCCAGAATCAGAACCTGGACCGGATCATGAGCGAGAAAGGAATCCCGCACAAGCTGTACATCTGGGACACGTGGAACTCGCATGACTGGCCTACGTGGCAGCGGATGGTGCAGGAGTATTTGTAGAGAGAGTGAAAAAGTGAAAGAGTGAAAAAGTGAAGGCGCGAGGGTGCAGGCTCAATTCACTTATTCACTGCTTCACTCCTTCATCGTTGTTGGAGGTTGAGCAATGAATCAGTTGAATCCGTATGAGAAGTTTCTGGATGGGCGGCCGGTGCTGGAGGTTCTTGCCGAGAGTCCGCGCGTGATTGCGCTGCTGCTGGAAAAGATGGGTGCGGGCAAGGCGTACGAGGTGCCGGCGCCGGGCAAGTGGAGCGCGGGCGAGATTGTCGCGCACCTGGCCGACTGCGAACTTGTGTTTGGATTCCGGTTGCGGCAAACGCTGGCGGAAGACGGCCCGACCATCCAGCCGTTCGATCAGGACAAGTGGGCCAAAACGTACAGAGGCATTGAGCCCAACGAAGCGCTTGCCGGCTTCACCGCTCTGCGCAGATGGAATCTGCTGATGCTGGAGACGGCGCTGCCTGCGGCAGCGGAGCGGACGATGACGCATCCTGAGCGCGGGACAATGACGTTCCAAACGGTGGTGGAAACGATGGCCGGGCACGACTTGAATCACCTGGGACAGTTGCGGCGGATCGCCGGGCCCGCGGAATAGGCTGGTCTTTTGCCTCCTGCCGTACACTAGGAGCAAAATGCAGCGAGCGGCGCTTATTTTTTTGCGCTGTTCTGCGCGTTGCACGGAGGTCGGTGGCATGAAGAAGATCGGCGTTCTGTTCGGCATGGAGAACAGTTTTCCGGGCGCGCTGGTGGAGGCAATCAACGCGCGGAACATTGAGGGCATTCAGGCTGAATTCGTCGAGACGGGAGCGGTGCACTTGGACCGCGCGCCGAAATATGCGGTGATTGTCGATCGCATTTCGCACGACATCCCGTTTTATCGCGCGTTCCTGAAGCATGCCTCGCTCAACGGAACCGTCATCATCAACAATCCATTCTGGTGGTCGGCAGACGACAAGTTTTTCAACTACACGCTGGCGGCAAAGCTGGGCGTGGCCGTGCCGCCCACGGTGATTCTGCCGCATAAAAAGCATCCGGAAGGAACTACGGACCGTTCCATGCGGAACCTGGAGTTCCCGCTGGACTGGGACGCGGTGTTTGCCTACGCGGGCGAACACGGATTCATGAAGCCGGTGGACGGCGGCGGATGGAAGGACGTGCACCACGTCCACAACCGCGATGAGTTCTTCCGTGCCTACGACGAGTCGCGCGATCTGTGCATGATGTACCAGAAGGCAGTGGACTTCAATGAGTACTTCCGCTGTTACGTAGTGGGGCAGAAGAAAGTGCACATCATGCCTTACGACCCGCGCCGGCCGCATCACGAACGCTATGTAAAGGACGCACCGAAGTACGATAGGAAACTGCTGAAGCGCGTGGAGCGGGATGCACTGACGTTGTGCCGCGCGCTGGGATACGACCTCAACACGGTGGAGTTTGCGGTCGAAAACGGCGTACCCTACGCGATCGATTTTATGAATCCCGCGCCGGATGCCGATCTGCACTCGGTCGGCCAGGAGAACTTCGATTGGATTGTGAAGGAAGTTGCGGACCTGGCGATCGCGAAGGCCAAAACGGCGCCAAAACATTTGGAGTTGAGGTGGTCGTCCTTCTTGAACGCTGACGCCGCGCCGGCAAAGAGAAGTGTTCCAGCGAAGAGGAAGTCAAGGAAGAAGGCCGGCAAGCTGAAAAGCCCGGCCGCGCCGGTTGAAGAAGACGCATCATAGCTGTGATTCCCTGCAACGTGGCCTCCAATACCCTCATTCTGCTTCTGTACAATTGCCGCAAGCTGTCCCACTAAGGAGCGCACATGCGGCCATCGTTCTCTCTTGGCATCGAAGAGGAATACCAGACCATCGATCCGGTGACGCGGGATCTGCGCTCGCATATCGAGACAGAGATGCTGGCGACGGGCAAGATGCGGCTGCAGGAGCGCGTGAAGGCGGAGATGCACACCTCGGTGGTGGAGGTGGGCACGCGCATCTGCAAGAACATTGAAGAAGCCCGCGAAGACATCTACGAGCTGCGCCGCGAAATGATCAAGCTGGCCGCGGAACACGATCTCAAGCTGGTGGCGGGCGCCACCCATCCGTTTGCCGACTGGCGCACGCAGGAGATCTATCCCGACCCTCGCTATCACCAGGTGGTGAAGGACCTGCAACTGGTGGCGCGCGCCAACCTTATCTTCGGGCTGCACGTGCACGTAGGCATCGAGGATCGCGAGGAAGCCATCCGCATCATGAACGCGATGCGGTATTTTCTGCCGCACATCATGGCCCTGGCCACGAATTCGCCCTTCTGGCTGGGTTTGAACACGGGCTACAAGGGATACCGGGCCAAGGTGTTTGAGAATTTCCCCCGCACCGGGATTCCCGACGCGTTTTCAAGCTACACGGAGTTTGACGACTACGTGAAGCTGCTGGTGAAAACCAACTGCATCGACAATGGCAAGAAGATCTGGTGGGACATACGGCCGCATCCGTTCTTCAATACGGTGGAGGTGCGTGCCTGCGACATTCCCCTCCGCGCCGAGGAGACGGTTGCCATTGCTGCGTTGATCCAGGCCACGGCGGCTTACCTTTGCCGGCTGCACGAGGCCAACCAGGATTTCCGACAGTATGCGCGGCCGCTTCTGATGGAAAACAAATTCCGCGCGGTGCGCTACGGGCTGGACGGCAAACTGATCGACTTTGGCCGGCAAGCGGAGGTCCCCGAGCGCGACCTTCTGGAAGAGTACCTGGTGCTGATCGATCGCGAGGTGGATGAACTTGGCAGCCGCGAAGCCATCGACGGTATTCGCAAGATCATGCAGACGGGCACGGGGGCAGACCGCCAGCTCAAGGTTTTTGAAGAGACCGGCGGCGACTTGAAAGCGGTTGTAGATTACATGGCGAAAGAAACGGGCGAGGGACTGTAGAAACAGTTGTCAGTTGTCCGTCGACAGGAACATGCTTCCGCGGCGCCATCGTGCTCAGTTTGTTTTCGTTGCTACATGAGCTGTGAATGCCGTCGTCGGAATCGTGACGGAACCAATGCGCCCAGAGTTCACGTCCACCACCACCACGCGCAGCGAGCCAGAGTCAGGCTTGGCAGGAATCCGCTCGTCGAATGTGAGCCCGTCCGTCACTGCATGCTGGTAGGTGGCAGGTTTGAGGTGCAGGCCTACGGTCAGTCCGGTCACATGAGCCCTCATGCCGTCTTCGGCGCGCTGCACCAGGAAGATGTCAACCTTGCCTGACCAAACCGGATGCGGCTGCACTGCGGCGATAGCGGGCTGCGGCGCCTCTCGGGATTTGCTCTGCGAAGCTGTCGTTTTCTGCTGAGCCAAATCCAGGTCTGCTCCAGCGATCGTTACCCGGATTGCCTGGCCAACGGAATCCACAACAGGGCGCGCAGACAGAGCGATCTCGCTGACATCCGTGGGCTGCCAAATCGCCTTGGCAAAGCGTTCCTTGAGGGATGTCGGCTCTTTGTCGTACTCGTAGCCGGTCCGGTAACGGACGGTCGCATCGCGATGGTTGAGCAGTTTCACGGTCAAAACGTGATACTTGCCATCCGCCGCTCCTTGAGGCGAAAAGCCCAACAGGTAAGTGGCTTCTCCATCCTCAGCCACGCCGTCAAGTTCGCCTTCAATATTGCCGGAACGACGAAAAGCATGGCCGCCCGTTGCCTCGGCGATTTCGCGGAACACGCCCTGAATGGGATGCAGGTCCTGCTGCATCTGCGCCCTGAGCCGATTATCGGAGGTAAAGTTGCGTTCCATAGCCTGGGGATGTATGACGTCGGTGTCGTCCGATCCTTTGGCCTCGGGGCCAAGTTGCTCGTACTGGAGAGACGCCACCGTTGCCTGCACCTGCACCGGGAGTTGGCTGGGATTCTGGTAGGTTGTGGAGAGCTGGACGTTGCGGTTGGCCAGGTCCGCGGTAACTACGTTTCCTTCCAGGCGCGATGCATCCAGCGGATACACGCTTACCTGCGCGTTATTCATGGCTTCCTGCGTGCGCAGCGCGTACGGTTCAATGAACTTGCTGTGCTTTTCAATCGTATCCGCCATGTAATCCCAGTCCGCAAGTGCATTGTCGCTGGTGACCCACACCAGGCTCTTGTGACCAGGCATTGGAGCCAGGTGATTGGCCACGGTGACCAGGACCTGTAGCGCGGTGGGTGCGGGAACGCTGCCCATTTCGCGCATCTTGGGATCCACTGCTTCTCCCTGTGTCTGCGTGTCCAGAATGAAATTCCCGTTGACGCTGAGCATGTCTTCCAGGTTGTGAACGGTCTCAAAGTGCTGGCGATTCCGGTCCTCCTCGTCGCGCGCGTTCAGCAGATCCTGCGCGTTGGGAGTCCACTTGGCCAGAATCTCCCGCACCTTCTCGTGATCCGTGGTGGCTTCCTGGAGCACCTGGAACCCATGGAACCGCATGATATACAGTGCCACCGGATCCGCAGCCGGCGCCTTAGCCAGAAATCGCAGCATCTGCTGGCGTGCGTCCACCAGGTCGCTATAGACAAGGTTGCTGGGATCGATCAGGAAGACCAGCGTGTTTCCGTTTCGCGGCTGTGCAGAAACGGCGGGATGCTGATTGGAGAAGGCCTGCTGCGGAGGCATGGTTTCCGCCGGGGCGGCGGGTGCCGGCGCGGCTGCCGGAGCTGGCTCCGGAGCATCAGCCCGGCCGAATGAGCCGACCACCTGTTTGACGCCGTTGTCGTAGACTTCAAAGTCATCCTGCGTAAGACCGGTAATTGGATTACCCTTCTTGTCGAGCGCAACAACATTCACATCCACTAGCCGCGCGTTGATGCGGAGGCGATAATCGGATGCCTCCGGCTCGGGCATCGGAGCGGCGGCCTGAAGCGGCTGCTCTGGCAGACTGGTTGTCGTGGTGGCAGTGATCTCCGGGGCCTCCGCGGGAGGCGCGGAAACCTCGCCGGGTTTGCCAGCCGGCGCATCCGTCAGGTTTTCCTCCGCAGGCTGGCCGGAGCCGGCGTCCTCCGCCTCCGCTGAAGTCGGAAGCGTCGCATCGGGAGCGGCGCCCATGCTGCGCTCTTCATCTGCCGATAACACGCGGGCTTCCGCGCGGAAGAGGTGATAGTTAGTGAAATCCGCATGGTTGAGAAGCATTCGAGGCGGGCCCATGGCGCGGCGAACCGCGCCTTCGGCATCGGGGATGTAGCGGATGGTAGGGGCAATCGAGACGGACACAGCGCGAAGCGGGCACATGTATTCCACGCCGCCCAGCAGGACTGGCCCATATTCCACAGCGATGTCGGCTCGGGAAATGGGATCGGATGGTTCAAGGTCGGCCTCGATCGTCAAGCGCCGAATGGCTCCGGAGCTGGGGTCGATCACGATTTCGCCGTGATAGCCGGTCATCTGCTCGAACGGATGGTTTTCCATGCCGTAGTCGGAAAGCGTGCAGCAGTAACTCACCTGGTAGTGGGAGCGCGCGCGCGGCACGGAGAAACGGAATACGGCCGCTGGTGAATCGAGCGGACCCTTCTCCCAACGTTCCCACGCCAGCTTGTTCTGCGCCGCATCCATCAGCACAAGGGAGAGAACGGGACCGAACACGCCCCAGGTTCGCAGGCCTTCCTCGATCTGAGCTGGTTGTGCAACAACCTTTGTAAGCGAGGCCACGTTTTCTTGACCTTCGCGATATTGCACGATGTTCCGCGAGATGCGAAGCGCGTGCACGGAACCCTGTCCGGCAGATGCGGAGCCGGATGCATCCGCAGGATCACCCTCGTAATGTGTGATGGCGCGTGTGGCATAAAAGTGAGGGAGCTGCGGAATGGCCTGGGTAACGTAGGCCGCCGCCAAACCCATGATGTGTCGCTGTTCTGAGAACGGGGGTGCAGGCGCAGCCGGCAGCTCCGATTGCGGGGGAGCGAGGAAGATGGAGCGGTCGGCCAATGCGATGAGGGCACGTTGGGAGCGGGGCCCGGCAAGCAAGCTGCTCCAGTGTGCTATCTGGGCCCGAGAGAATTGCTGGGTGAGCTCGAGGTCAGACAACTTTGCTGCCATGTCTGTGTCTGACAAACTGCGGGACTGCGCCAGCAGTTGTTCGAGTTGGTCTGCTGAAACGGGCTGAAGCGCGATCGCGGACGTTGGGATCGCCAGCAATACGATGGGAAGCAGTAGAAACCATTTGCGCATGGCGCAGCCCCCTCAATGGACGAGCACGAATCTTCTATGGGCGCCGCAGGGATAGCATGGACAGGGTCGGCGCCTCGGCTGATACCCGCAATTGTATGCCGGATTGCGGTGCTTTTCACGCCAAACCGCATGGCTGAACGAACCGGCCTTCCGGGGGGTCGTAATGGCCGATAAAGCCAATGAACTGGCTGTGTTCCCCAGCCGGAGTGCGGCCAACTGGTTATGGCCGTTGCCGGGGAACTGGTTATGGCACGGGCTGAATATTGGTCGTGGCCGCCGGGCGGAAGCCCGGAGTGGACGCCTCTAAGGAGAATCGCGGCGCCGGGTTTTGCCCGCGAGTCCTAAAATCTTAGTTGACAGGTTCCCGTTTCGAGGATAATCTCCTAAGCAATTAGGAGACTGACATGGCCCGGCGCGAAAAGAATCCGCTTACCCGCCTCGAACTCGCCCTCATGCAGGTGATCTGGAAGCAGGGATCCGGCAGCGTGACCGACGTGCAGGAAGGGCTGGAGCACAAGCTGGCGTACACCACGGTTCAGACCATGCTCAACATCCTCTGCCGCAAAGGCAAGCTGAAGCGCAAGCTGAACGGCCGCGCATTTGTCTACAGCGCTGCGGTCACCGAGGATAAGGCTCTGCGCCACGCCGTCCGCGATCTGGTCGACCGCATGTTCGGCGGATCCAGCGAAGAACTGGTGATGAGCCTGATCAAGAACCGTGACATCGATCCAGAACGAATTGCCGAACTGAGCCGCCGGCTAGAGGCGGAAGGGAGTGGAGAATGACCAGCTTTCAAAACTGGGCCCTCGCGTACTTCGTGAACTCTGTTTGGCAAGTCCCGTTGGTTTTTATCGGTGCATGGCTGGCGGCGCGAATCGCGGTGCGCATCGGTCCCGGCGCGGAACATCGCATCTGGGTCAGCGCGTTGCTGGTCCAGATCTCGCTTCCGGCGTGTACCCCTGCTCCCCGCCAGATTCGGAACGCTCTCGGCAGTCTGCTCTCCTATGGCGGCGCATCCAACAGCGGCGATATACGCGTAATTGTTGCTCCCGCGGCAGCGATGGGACCGAGCGCGCTGCATCTGCCACGCCCGGTCGCCGCCGTTTTGCTCGCCGCCTGCGCCTGTGGCGTGTGCTACTGCGCCGCCAGGCTCGCCTGGGGATTGCTTAGAACGGGCTGCATCGTTCGCCAGTCGGCGCCGGTTCATCTTCAAGGCGTGCACGCCGCCGGGTGGGCGCGAGCCCGCGCAATCTTCAGGGCGATCCTGAGCGACCCGGCATTTACACCTACTCTGGCAACTTCGGCGCTGATTGCAGGGCCGGTGACGGTGGGATCGCGTACGCTCCTTCTTCCCCGTGGATTCCTCGTTCAATTGCCGGAGGAAGAGTTTGACGCGCTCCTGGCCCATGAATTTGTCCACATGGCGCGGCGCGACTTCGCCAAAAACCTTGTGTATGGAATCCTGTCGCTGCCGGTTGCGTGGCATCCGGCGGTCGGCCTCACCCGCGCCCGCCTGGCGGAGAGCCGCGAACGCGTATGCGACGCCATGGCCGCAGAGGCCATTTCCGGTCGCGAACGCTACGCCCGCAGCCTGTTGCGCCTTGCCTCCATTTTGTCCACTGCGGCGCCGGCGGGACCGCTGCCCGCCCTCGGCCTCTTCGATGCCAACAATCTTGAAAGGAGAATTATGAACCTGACGGGGAAACGTGTGGAAGTGCATGGCCTGCGCCGGCTTGTCGCTTTGGCAGCCTGCGCGGCATTGGGCGCGGCGGCGTGCGCTTCGGCGCTCGCGCTGCGCTTTGAAGTCAACCAGCAACCCAAATCGCCAAACAATCCGGTGCACGTGAAAGTGACCGATTTGAAGATCCTCAGCAAGGTTCCGCCCGTATACTCGCCGCAGGCCAAGAAAGATCGCGTGCAAGGCAAAGTGGTGCTCGACGCCGTCATCGGCAAGGATGGCTCGATGGAGGCCATCAAGGTGGTCAAGAGCGTGCGCGAGGACCTCGACCGGAGCGCCATCGACGCCGTGCGGCAGTGGAAATATCAGCCATTCCTCCTCAACGGTGAGCCCATCGACGTTGAGACAACCATCAACATTATCTATTCGCTCAAGAAGTGAGCTCGACTCCGCCCGGACCGGCAGTCCAGCCGGGGCACGTAAAGATCGGCAAAAAGGGCCGGGGCTGAAGCTCCGGTCCTTTTCATTTCTATGACAATTCCGTTAATCTCTCGGAATACGCATCTGAATTCCTGTTGCGCTTATCCGGAGACTTGCTCGAATCCATGCTTGAAACCGCCGCCCATCTGCTTTCGCTAGACTTTCCCGCCGAGTTCGCACCCGGGGCGCGCTCGGCCGTCAACACCTGCCTGCGCATCCAGCCGGAGGAAAAGGTCACGCTGATCACTGATCGCGCCACCGAATCCATCGCGGCTTCCATCGCGCATGAGCTCGAATCGTGCAGCTGCCGCTGGAACGGGTTTGTGCTCGAGGACCTGGCCCCGCGCCCGCTCACCGATATGCCCGCCGCCATCCTCGCCGACATGGAAACTTCCCATGTGTCGATCTTTGCCGTCACGGTGCAGGCCAATGAACTGCATTCCCGCATGCAGATGACCGACGTGGTGAATCGGCGCCGCATGCGCCATGCGCACATGGTCAACATTACGCCGCAGATCATGTGCGAAGGCATGCGCGCCGACTACGGCCGCGTGGATCGGCTGAGCCAGCAGGTCCTCAATCGCGTGCGCCGCGCTCACCGTATCCGCGCCACCACCGCCGCCGGCACCCGCATCACCTCGGAGATGAACACCGGCTACAAATGGTTCAAGACCTCCGGCATCATTTCGCCGGAAAAATGGGGCAACCTGCCCGGCGGCGAGTGCTTTACCGCTCCCGGCGAAGTAAACGGCACGTTCGTCGTCGATGGCGTGGTCGGCGACTGGCTTTGCGCGCGCTACGGCCTGCTCCAATCCTCGCCGCTCACCATTGAAATTTCGGCCAACCGCATCGTGAGCTGCTCCAGCTCGAACTCCCAGCTCGAAAAAGACTTTTGGGAGTACACCCACACCGATGAAAACTCCGATCGCGTGGGTGAATTCGCCATTGGCACCAATGTCGGTGTTGACCACGTCATCGGCAACATTCTTCAGGATGAGAAGTTCCCTGGCATTCACATTGCCTTCGGCAACCCCTACGGCGAGCACACCGGCGCACCCTGGAGCTCCACCACGCACATCGATGTAGTCGGACTCGGCTTCAATATCTGGCTCGAATCGAATGCCGGCGAAGAACAGATCATGCGCGAAGGGAAGTTCCTTATCGAAGCCTGATTCGGCCAAACAGGAAATGGCTTCGGCGGGCCGGGAACGAGGAAAGCCGGCCTGGCCGGCAACAAATTCGATTCGTGTCGGCGCAGCGTGCATCTATCGTGGTGTTATGACAACCACGGCATCTTCGAGCGCACTGCGCAGACTCGGCAACTCCGACCTCATGCTAACTCCCATCGGCTTTGGCGCCTGGGCCATCGGCGGAGGGAATTGGGAATTCGCGTGGGGACCACAGGACGACAGCGATTCCATCGCGGCCATTCATCGAGCGCTGGAATTGGGCGTCAACTGGATCGACACGGCCGCGATCTATGGCCTCGGTTACTCCGAGGAAATCGTGGCGCGGGCGCTTGAGGCGTGGTCCGGGCCGCGTCCTTATGTCTTCACCAAGTGTTCGATGCGCTGGCACCCGGATCGCACCATCTGGCGTTCGCTGAAAGCCAAGTCCCTTCGCGAAGAACTGGAAGCCTCACTCCGCCGTCTCCATGTCGACGTCATTGATCTCTACCAGATTCATTGGCCCAATCCTGAAGAGGAGATCGAGGAAGGATGGGAAACCCTGGCCCGCTTCAAGGAAGAAGGCAAGGTGCGCTGGATCGGTGTATCCAATTTCAATGTCGATCAGATGAAGCGTGCGCTTAAAATCGCGCCCATTACCAGCCTTCAGCCGCCGTATTCGATGCTGCGCCGCGCGATCGAAGCGGAGATTTTACCTTTTGCGCAGGCGAATGGAATTGGCGTCATCAATTACTCGCCCATGCTCTCCGGCCTGCTGACGGGAAAAATGACGGCGGAGCGAGCGGCGGCTTTGCCCGCCGACGATTGGCGCCGCCTCGGAGTGGAGTTCAATGAGCCGCGCCTGAGCCGGAACCTCCGGTTGGTGGAATTGCTGCGCGAAATTGGCGCCTCCCACGGCGTGGAACCCGGCGTCGTGGCGATCGCATGGACATTGCATCATCCTGCCATCAGCGCGGCCATCGTGGGCGGCCGCAGTGCTCATCAAGTGGATGGGGTTGCTCCGGCGCTTGGCTTCCGGCTCACCGAGCAGGAATTCGCGCGCATTGGAGCGTTTTTGGCCGAAGACGTCGCGTGAAGAGCAGTGGATCCGAAACGAGCGGATAGCAAAAGCCCCGGCCAAGTGGCCGGGGCTTTGGGAGCATCTGGTGCGGGGTGAGGGATTCTTGGGTTACATTGCCGCGACAAAGTCAGGCAAAACGCCGGCCGCGTGATTTTGGAGGAGCGTGGTTAAGCGGGCCGCCATGCAGGAGTAAATTTCAGCCGTGCGATAGGCATTCACCCTGACGCCTTCACTGGCTTGCGTGAACCCATACTGCGCCAGGGCCATCAACACCAGGAGCCGGATCTGCATCGCGTCGCTGCGAAGGCTTTCCAGAACCTCGCGGTCGACACTGGCGTCATTGCGAGCCGCGAAATTGGCCATTTCCAGCATCACGCGCGCGTTCTGGTACATGATCCAAAGCCCTTTCGGGCCTTCCATGCGCTGCCAGGCGTCTGCCGGAGTGGCGTTTACGCCCTCTTTCCAGAGAAACTGGTGGCTGAGCTCGCGAGCGCTCCAGTCCAGGCGCAGGCGAGACAGAAGCAATTCCCAGGAGACATCTTTGCGGCGGCGCATACCGGACCGCCAGCGACCAAGACAAATGACCAGAGCCGCAAATGCGACGAATTGGAGAAGCGGAAGAATCATTGGTGACCTTCTTAGTGAGCGTTAGTAACCTGCGATGGTTGCAGATTTACCCTGCGGTCATCGTTTCGATGTACTAGTGATACCAAAATTCTTCGGTCAGCGCTAGCGAAATCTATCAATTTCAAGCACTTTTTCCAGATTTAGGTAATCGAAAGGGAGGTGCACCTAGGTAACCAGCGCCTGCCAAAATGCTCACCCGAAAGTGGTAGTTCGAAAAGAACGGTCGCCCCAGGGGATCGCATAACCTGTTCGAATTCAAAGCAATGGGTTCTTCCGGTTTTGTTCCATCGCGAGGCGGTTGGCCCGCGCTGCGCCGGCTACGGTCAGCAGAATGCTCTGCATACGCGGGCTGAATTCCTGCCGCGGAGCCTCCTGCTGCAGGAAGCTGAAGCACCAGTAGGTCAAGGAGCATAGGTAACCGACGACGACCAAATTCTCAATTATGTCGAACTGGCCCTTGGTGCCGGGGTGGGTGTGGAGGAGCGCGGCGCCCAGGCTGACAATCGAATAAAAGCCAAGCCCGGTTGCCACCTGCAACTCTCTATCGCGCCAACTTATTGCCAGGAACTGGCTTAGAGCAGCCAACCCAAGAAAGAACAGTACCCTAAGCATGGAGACGGTCTGCTGAATTCGGAGCAGGACCACCCAATTCCAGGGCCAGCTATGATTCACTGTGAAGCTGGTAAGCGGAAAGAAAACGGCCCCTGCGCCGAGAACTCCGAGCGAGATAAACAGAACGGTGCGTCGCGGAAGTACCGAACGCATCGGCCGGAGCACGCTCCACCCCAACTCCACCAGGACTCCGATCTGCATGAGAGAGTCGAACGGCATCTCGAAAAAACGAAATACCTGCTCGTATAGGAGGGGATTGCTCTTGACCGCGTACCCCAAGCCGTCGCTGATCACCGTCCAGACCAGGTAGGCAAAGAAGATCGGCAGGAGGCGCGAAAGCCTCTTCCGGAGAGCGATCACAATGACGGCGATCTCCAGAGCAGCGCCCAAAAACCAAAGTGCCGAGCCTAAAGACACCGCCATACTCCTGACCTGAGAAAACAAACGGGTCATTCAGCCGAGAAAGCTGAATGACCCGAGTGTAACAAGAAATCTAGAACTCTTCGCTGCGAAGTTGCCTTCCGAACCTTCTTAGGCGACTCTTATCCCCTCGGCATCGGCCAAGGCATCGCAGGTCCGTTCACGCGGGGCATCGGCCAGGGCATGGCCGGTCCGTTCACCCGGGGCATCGGCCAAGGCATCGCAGGACCGTTTACTGCAACGCGGGGCATCGGCCAGGGCATGGCCGGTCCGTTCACCCGGGGCATTGGCCAAGGCATCGCCGGACCATTTACTGCAACGCGGGGCATCGGCCAAGGCATCGCAGGTCCTTGCGCTGCGGCCGCTATGACCCGAGGCATCGGCCACGGCATGGCGGGCCCGGCAAATGCGGCCTGTGCAGCTAGAGCAAGAGCAGCAGAAAGAAAAACAGAACGAACAACCAACTGGGCCGTACGCATAGAAGGGTCTCCCGAGAGACAACACTCTCTCCAAAGAGGCTACCCCATTAGTGGTACGTAGAAATGCCACAAAAGTACCCAATTTAGTAACTCTTTAGTAAGATTACTAATCAGCCAAATCCCCCTCTTTGGGGCATTTCTGGAACAGAGAGAGCCAAAAACTGTACCAATCTCTCCCATCCCCCGGTTCCCCCCGCGCTGCGGAAACGGTATCTTGGTCCTGCGGCGAGAGCGGAGCAGGCCACCGGTTGTGCCGTTCAGGAAGCCGAAGAGGGGTGGATGTGAATTGATTCCAGAACTGCGCAGCCAATTCAACCGCAACTACTCAAGCGAGCGCTACGCCGAGTTGCTCACATGCCTGGAGCAGCGTTGCGGTGCCCCGGTGGAATTTCGGGTGGCTGAGACGCCGATTTTCGTCCCGCGCGAACTGCTGGATCAGATGGCCGGGGCCGGCGCCGAGATGTGTGCGGCTCTGATGGGAGATCCGGAGTACATCCGGGCGGCCCGCCGAGCCATTCCCAAAGGCTATTGCGTGGCCGGAGAGCCGACACATCCCTATTTTCTGACTGCGGACTTTGCTCTCGTTCGATCCGCAAGCGGGAGTCTGGAGCCGCGCCTGGTTGAGATTCAGGGCTTTCCCTCTGTCTACGCCTATCAGGCTGTGTTGAGCCAGACCTACCGCGAGGTGTTTCAACTCGATCCGGGGCTGGGCACGTTCTTGAGCGGCCTGGATGAGGCCGATTATTGGAGCCTGCTCGGGCGAACGGTATTGGGAGGGCAGGATCCCCAGACTGTGGTATTAACCGAGGTCGATCCAAGGCACCAGAAAACGCTGCCAGATTTTGAGGTTACGGCACGGCGGCTGGGAATTGCCGTGGTCGACATCGCCTCACTGGAGGCGCAGAGTGACAGACTGCATTACCGCGCTGCCAACGGGATTCGAGTTCCCATCCGCCGCATTTACAACAGGGCCATTGCCGAGGAGATGATGACACGCAATGTCCGGCTGCCGTTTGACCTGGAGAGGCCATGGAATGTCGAATGGGCCGGCCATCCTAACTGGTACTTCCTTATCAGCAAGTTCTCCCTGCCTTGGCTGGCACGTTCCGGAAAGGCGGGAAGGCTGGTCCCCCCGGCAGTTTTCCTTGACGAGTTTCTTACCGGCGACGGGCGCACCAGCCTGACGAATGCCGGCGTGGAGTTGCCGCAGCCCCATTCGGACGCGGTGTATCACGAGTTGTTACTCAAACCGCTGTTTTCCTTTGCGGGCAAGGGAATCCGATTCGATCCGACCCACGCAGAACTGGAAGCGATTCCTCCTGAGGAACGGAACGGCTACCTGCTGCAGCAAAGGATGCGCTTTGTGCCGACTATCGATACTCCTTTCGGATTGACTCAAGCCGAAATCCGGATTCTTTATCTTTGGCCGGATAGGGACACATTGACTTCTGCACTTTCATTGGTGCGATTGGGCAGGGGAAAGATGATGGGAGTCGATCATAACCGGAATCAGGAGTGGGTAGGTGGTTCGGCGGCGTTCTTCCCGTAGGGTGGTTACTATTTCCCAAACCATTGTGTTCTAGGCATTTCGGAAGAAACTCTATAGAGTTTGAAATACACCAGCAGGAAGAGTTTGAAATACACCGGCAGGGCTTTTCCCCCTCGCGACAGACAGGACGGGAAGTTCGATGAACCAGCAAGCTCTCAAGTCGGGACTCAAGGTCGTCCCAGGGGGATTGGGAAACTCGGCAGTGGAAGTGCGCTGTGCGGTTCGTTTCCCCCTGAGTCTGCCCGTAGTTATCCGGGCCGGACGCCGGGAGCACACAGCCCTTACACGGAATGTATCGGCCAGCGGAGTCCTGTTTGATATGTCCAGCACGCTCAGCGTAGGCGAAGGAATCCGATTTTCCCTGCGAATGCCCGGCCAGGTGCTGGGTACTCCTCACGATGTTCTGGTAGACTGCTGCGGGCGTGTGGTACGCTGCTTCCAGAGTCACTCACAGTCGCAGGTTGCAGCCACCATCGACGAATACCGATTCGTGGAGCAGTAGCAGTTCTACTAAAATGGTTATGGATTTCGTTGAAGAGTCCCCCGAGATAGAGCCTGCCGATGCGTCGGCTAAGCCCGGCACGATCCGCATCATCCTTGCGGATTCGCAGGCGATTTATCGCGTGGGGATCCGCAAGATCTTTGCCCTTGAAGACGACATTCGGGTGGTTGCCCAGGCCGATTCGCTGGAAAACCTGCGTTCGGCCGTCGAGCGTTTTCCCACAGATGTTGTTCTGGCGGAGGCGGCGCTGCTGACAAGCATCCCGACAGCAATTCAGGATCTGCTGCGGCTCGCGCCTGAGGTCAAGCTGATCGTCCAGGCTGTGTCCAACGATGAAAGTAATACCGTGGAGCTGTACCGCCATGGCGTGCGCGGCATTATTTCGCGGTCCATCTCCCCTGACCTGCTGGTGCGCTGCGTGCGGCGCATCGCCGCCGGCGAAACCTGGATCGATAACCAGAGCGTCAACTGGGTCATTGAGGCCTATCGGGCCCAGGCGGCGGCGCTGGTCAGCCCGCGCACGCAGCCGCGCCTTTCCCCCAAGGAAATGGCCATCATTACCTGCATTACGCAGGGCAAGCGGAACAAGGAAATCGCCTTCCAACTGGGAACCACCGAGCAGGTCATCAAGAACTATTTGCGTAAAATCTACGACAAGCTTGGGGTTAGCGATCGCCTGGAACTGGCGCTCTACTGCCTGCATAACAAAATCATTCAGGCGGATGCCGACGAAGAAGTAGTGGCACAGCGCGTAGCTCGGCGATAAAGAATTAAGAGGATTCATAGGCTTGGACCGGGGGCGCAAGCCCCATTGCTTTTTCCGTCCGTTCCAGTCTTGCCGGGTCGTTGCCGGAATCGCTGGCGACGGCCGCAAGAACAAATCCAGAAGGCATGGCGGGATAACCCATTTTGGGTCCAGAACGGGAAGACCAGGCCGATTCGGGCATTACCTTGGGAGCCGTTCGACCCCGGCCGGAGTTGAAAAACGGGGTCCAATAGCTATATCGTTGTCACATTGCGGGATCGTTGGCGGTTTCCGGAGTTCGGGCGCCGTTCCCGCCGTATTGTCGTCTGAGACGTTTGAAAGTGCGCAGCATCCAACCTCTAGAGGAAGTAGGAGATCGGCATTATGGAAAACAAGCCGGCACAGAACATTCAGGACACCTTCCTGAATACGGTCCGCAAGGACAAAACCCCCATTACCATCTACCTGGTCAGCGGCGTCAAGTTGACGGGGAAGATACGTTCTTTCGATAAATACTCCGTGCTATTGGAGAACAACAGCCAGGAGCAACTGATCTTCAAGCACGCCATATCCACCGTAGTGAGCAATCGAAGCGTGCTCCACGGCGAGCATCGCCCGGCGGGCATGCACAGCGGGCTGGGCCCGGCTCCCGTAGGCGTTTCTTCGACAACGTCCACCGGGGCCGGAGAGAGCGCGCGCGGAGCGGTTTCGATTGGAGACTGATCAACGCGGCAGGAGTGTGACCGGCAGCCAGAATCCCGGGCGGCTGGAGCGCGCAATCCTGGTGGGAGTGGGCTTCCAGGCACGCTCCCGCATGCGCCGTCCGGCAGTGGAAGGCGCTCGTGCAGCGGCACGTCCTCAGGAAGCTCTTGCCGGGCCGCTGCGAACTTCCCCGTCCCAACCGAGCAGTCCATCCACGGAACTGGACGCCGAAGAGTCGCTGGCCGAATTCCGCGAGCTGGTGTCCAGCGCCGGTGCGGAGATTGCCGCCGAGCTTCTGCAGCGCCGTGACCGCCCCGATCCGGCTACGCTGATCGGGGCCGGCAAAGTGGAGGAGATCGCCGGCATTGCCGCCTCCGCGCAGGCTGACCTGGTCCTCTTCGACCACGATCTCTCGCCCACGCAACTGCGCAACCTGGAGTCCGCGCTCAAGCTTCGCGTTCTCGACCGCACCCAGGTCATCCTCGACATCTTTGCCCGCCACGCCCGCACCCGCGAAGGCCAGCTCCAGGTGGAGCTGGCCCAGCTTGAGTACCTGCTGCCGCGCCTCTCCGGCCGGGGCAAGGCCATGTCGCAGCTTGGCGGCGGAATCGGCACCCGCGGACCGGGCGAAACCAAGCTTGAAACCGACCGCCGGCGCATCCAGCGACGCATTGATCAGCTCAAACTGGACCTTGAGGGTGTGCGCCGCGTTCGCCGCCAGCAGCGTCAGCGCCGCGAAGCCGTTCCCGTTCCCACGGTCGCCCTGGTCGGCTACACCAACGCCGGCAAAAGCACGCTTTTCAACCGCATCACCGGCGGCCATGTGCTGGAGTCCTCGCGCATGTTTGCCACCCTCGATCCCAAGCTGCGGGCAATCGAGCTGCCCAGCCGCCGGAAGGTGCTGCTGTCTGACACCGTGGGCTTTATCCGCAACCTGCCCCACACCCTTGTGACCAGCTTCCGCGCCACGCTGGAGGAAGTGGGGCAGGCAGAGGTGCTGCTGCATGTTCGCGACGCCGCGTCCAGCTACGGCGAAGAGCAAAGGACGCAGGTGGAAAAAGTGCTGGGTGAGCTGGAAGCCTTGAAAAAGCCGCGCATTGAAGTGCTGAACAAGATCGATTTGCTGGGCGAATCGGAGCGTCAGGCGTTGGCGCATCGGCTTGACGCCGAGCCGCCGGCGGCGCGCGTTCTGGTCTCTGCGCGCACCGGAGAGGGCGCGGACGCTTTGCTCAATGCAATCGACGCTGCGCTCCACTCCGATCCGCTGGTCGAAGCGGATTTCCGGATTCCACAACACGAGGGCGCCGTGCTCGCGGCCATCGAAGCGGGCGCCATCGTCCGCGACCGCGCGTACGAAGGCAACCTGGTGCGTCTTTCGGTCACCGGCCCCGCATCGCTGGTCGGCCGTCTGCGGGAATACCGCTTGCGTGGGTGAGCCACTGTTTTCGTGTGGCCCGCCAAAGGTGGAAATTCAAAGCCGGCACGGCGTCTCAGGGATTTACGCTCAGGATCCGCGCCTTCGATCCGAACCGATGATAGTCGCGGAACTCAATTGTGTGCAGAATCTTCTCCGTCTTGCCAAGCTGCATCCGCATTTCGCCGCGAATCGGAACCAGGTAATCGTGATCGTTCATGGTTACGTAGTCATAATCGATGCTCAGTCCCGACGCGCGAATGGGGGAATGCTCCGGAATATCGTCGCCCTCCAGGGTGATGCGCCGCACTCCGTGCGTTGCCGCATCAATGAACACCATTCCATGGAACGGCACCAGGATTGATGGCGCAGGCAGCGGAGTTACCGAAAAGCGCGAGTGCTTTTGATCCACAGAGAAACTGAAAACATCCACCGCCGAACCATCCAGGAAACCGTTCTGCTTCCACTCAAAATGCGCATCGGAATCCGGCTGAAAGACAACCCGCAGCGCTCCGCCGAAAGCTCCTTCCAGCCGCGCTCCCGACATGTCCACGCTATCGCTATTTGCCGGCTTGCCGTTTACCTGCAGTACGTGCCGCCGTTCCTTGTGGTTCTCTGACGTCAGCAACTCGACAATTCGATCATGCTGCGCTTTGCCGTTGCCCCTGTGATCCACGTATCGGTCGGTGATTTCGAGGCATTCGAAGTCCATCAGCGAGGCGAGAAATCCGTTAGCCCTTTCGCGCGCGCCATCCAGTAGTGCGCGTCGATACGCATCGCTGGGCGGATTGGAAGCAACTGCGGGAGTGAAACGCCCAACGGCCGCGTCCAGGTTCGCCGGAACATCCGTCGTGTCGGCCTCTTCAGGCTGCGGCTCGTCCCCGGCATCGCCGTCCAGCGTGAACGCGAGGTCGCGCGACGCGCTCCTGTCGCCCTGCGCCAGCGTGAAACGGGCCCGGTACGCGCCGGGCGCCAGGTTACCGGCCTGGATGGTCGCCAAATCCACCGTCGCGTTGGATCCGGCTGCTGCGGCGATCTTCGAAGTTGAATGGGTCACGGTCTTGCCCTCTCGCTCCACATCCAGCGTCAGCATGCCGTCCGGTCCCGGCGACTCGCGCTCCATGCGCACCAGGAACGAAACCTGCGCCGTCCCCACGGCCACCTTGTGATCGAGATTGGGAACGACGCGCGCCTTCTCATACTGCATCGGTTCCGCTGGATCGGGTGCGCTGTTGATGGGCTGCATGTGCCGCACCAGCACCACGTCACTGAGCCAGGGCGCATTGACCGGCTCGGGAACCGTGAACGGGGTCCGCTGGGCGCCTGCCTTACCCGAAATCCCATCCACGACCACAGACTCGAGCTCGTACTTTCCGGGCGCAGCGGCAAAGTGCCGCTGCATGGTGAACACCCCTTTGCGCGCGGCATCGCTCGACTCCAGCGCACCATCTCGGGAGAAGTCCTGGTGGAACCGTTGCACCACCACGCCGTGCGCGTCTCTTACCTCGGCCAAAACCGTGGCGCGCGCGCTGTACAACATCGTTTGCTGGTCGCGCCGCAGCTCCAATTGCGCCAGCGGCACTTCTACAGCGGCTTCGTTCGCATCCCTTCCTGAGTCGCCGGAACCAACCTCGAGCACCGCCTGGTCGAATCCGATGTCGCTGGGGGGCTGTGCATCGCTAAGCAGTTTCACCAGCGGCGCCTCCGACGGCCGCACCGGTGCCGAGCCTGCCGCGTCTGGCGGCAGCGCAAAATACCCCGACCGCGACCGCACCGTGGCCCCCTTGCGCATCGCATGAATCTCCAGCGGATGAAACTGCCCGTCGTAGTCCTTAAGCGCCGGCGTGTACGACGCTTCGTAGTAACTGCCGATGTCGACCACCAGGCGCCGCAGCGGTTTGCGCAGATCGTCCCCGGTGCTCATGGCAAATCCGCCCGTCCCGCGTGCCAGAAATGCCAGCGAGTCGCCGTTCGCATTCTCCAGGTCGCTTTGCAGGCTGCTGGGCACCCCGCGCAAAACGGGATTGTTGGCCAGATCCGGCGCAAACTTGATGGGAGCCTGCGTGATCATGCCGGCCACACCCGGCGTTTGCCCCACTGGTGAGTTGGTCGGCAGAGCGTACACCATGGTGAGCATGTTGAAGGACTTGGCCGCCACCCCCGAGGTATCCACCGTGTAGATGCTCACACCCGCGCGATTCGCGGCCTCTACCACCTCCTTGGTCAAATCCTCCGTCTTGCTGCTGGGGCGCAGGCCTTCAGAGAAAAAAAGGATGATCTTGCGCCCCGCGACATTCTGCTGCGCCCTTGACAGCGCTATCATGCCCGCCAGCGCCGCCGGGATGTGCTGGTCCTCGACAATCTTCTGTGAATCCTCCAGCGCGTTCAACATGATTCTTGCGTCGGCGCGATTCTCTACGCTGGCGTTTGCGCCGTTCTGCAGGGTTCCATTCTGCGCTTCGGATAGGAGGATCTTCTCCGCATCGGCAAGACTGTTCTGGGGAATGCCGTTCGGCACCAGTTGCGTGGCGGCCAGGGTCGCCGCGCGATCCGTCGTATAGTCCCCAAGCAGCCGCAATCCGCGATCAGCGCTCAGCACGGCGAATGCGCTCTGTTCCGGAGCCGCCGCCAGCAGCCTGCCGATAAAGTCGCGCGCAACTTTAGCCGATTCGGGAGAAAGGACGTCAAACAGGATCGCGATACGGGTGGCCGTGCGCGATTGTGCGGTGACCAGGTGCAGGCCGGAGAGCAGCACCGGCTTGCCTCCATCCGTCACCGAGAGGTCCGCGGAACTTAGATCCATGATCGGCCGGTCTCTCTTGTCCCGCGCCACCAGGTCCAGCACGATCTCCGGTGCATCGGCATGCAGTTGCGATATCGGAGTCTTCGCCGGCTCCGGCGACGGACCCTGCGCGAAAACTCCGCATGCGCCCGCCGCCATTGCAGCCATAAGCAGAGCGGCGCTGCCGCCAGCCAAGCCCGGCCGGGTGCGCGCGAGGATCGGTTGAGAGAATTGGCAGCGCACGATAAGCGAATCTCCCTGTTGCTCTGAATCTTATCGGGCCCGCGAAACAAAAGATATGGCCAACCCCGCGGCTAACTCGCTGACTTGCTGACCCGCTGACTTGCTTGTCCTCAGAGCTCGCGAGCCGTCTCTTCGCCCCGCAACACCCGCAACGCGCCTTCTGCCAGCGACTTCAGCTCGTCCTCCCCCGGATACACGGCGACCGGAGCAATCCACTCCACCGCTTCGCGAATCGCAGCCATCAGCTTCTCCGATCGCGCCATCCCGCCGGTAAGCACAATCGCATCCAGCCGGCCATCCAGCACGGTCGCCATGGCGCCAATGTCCTTGGCGATCTGGTACGCCATGGCCTCGAACACCAGCGCCGCCTCCGCGTCCCCTGACGCAATCCTCTGCTCCACTTCGCGCAGATCCTTGGTGCCCAGGTACGAGTACAGGCCGCCCTCGCGGATGAATGCGTCCCACAGCGTGCTTTCCGTGTACCGGCCGCTGAAGCACAGGTCCACCACGCCCAGGAGCTGCAATCCCCCGCTGCGCTCCGTTGAAAATGCGCCTTCCTGCCCGCCCAGGTTCACGTCCACCATGCGCCCGCCACAGTGCGCGGAAACAGAGGTGCCGCTGGCCAGGTGAGCGACAACCAACCGCAGGTCCTCGTACGCCTTGCCGCGCTCACGCGCATAGCGCCGGGCCACCGCCTTGGTATTCAGCGCGTGGGAAAGCGATCGCCGTTCCACCAGCGCCGAGCCGGAGATTCGCGCCTTGTCCGTCAGCTCGTCCACGCTCACCGGATCCACCACGAAAGCCTGCGCGCCGCCATGTTGAGCGAGCGCCAGCGCCAGGAATGGGCCCATGTTGGCGGCATGCTGCTCTCCAAACGGCGCCCCTCGCAGGTCGTCCAGCATGGCTTCGTTCACGCGATACGTTCCGCTCACCACCGGCCGCATCAGTCCTCCGCGACCGGCTACTGCGTCAAAGCCATCCAGCGCGTACCCGGCGTCCCGCAGTTCCCGCTTGATCGCCTCCAGCCGGAACGCGGTCTGCTCCAACACCGGCCTTCCCCGAAAAACCGCCAGCTCCGCCTCGCCGTGCTCCAGGTGGCGCACGCACTCGGGCTCATCGCCCGCAAAGACGGCGATCTTGGTCGATGACGATCCGGGATTGACCGTCAATATCCGGAAATCATCGCGCGGCATACAGTACTCCCAGCGCGATTGCGTTCAGCTTGTCCTGCGCCGTCTCCGCGCGTGAGGGGATGAGGATGGGCACTCGAGCGCCAACGGCCACGTGGCCGCACTCCCATCCCGCCAGGAACAGGAGCGCCTTCACCAGCAGGTTGCCGGATTCAATGTTGGGCACAATCAGGCAATCGGCGTGCCCGGCCACCGGGTGATCGATCCCCTTGGCCCGCGCCGCCCACTCCAGCAGCGCGTTGTCCAGCGCCAGCGGCCCGTACACCTCCGCATCCCCGAATGCGCCTGCAACGCCCATCTGCGTAAGCGCGCGTGCGTCCACGGTAGAAGGAATCGCCTCCGTCACCACCTCGACAGCGCTCATTAGAGCGATCCGTGGTCGCGCTATTCCCAGGCTGTGTAGCACGTCGATCGCGCCCTCAATGATCTGCTTTTTCTTTTCCAGCGTAGGTGCCACGTTCAGCGCGCCGTCTGAAACTCCCACCAGCCGCGTGCCTTCCGGTGTGCGGTGCTCGAAGAACGCCACGTCGCACAGCAGCCGCCCGGTCCGCAAACCGGTTTCCTTATCCAGGATGGGGTGAAGCAACTCGTCCGTGCGCAGGTGCCCCTTCAGCAGCATGTCAACGCGGCCTTCCCGTACCAGCCGCACCGCTGTTCCGGCTGCATTGTCGGCTTCAACAATCTCAGCAACGCTTTCCAGTTCGCCCAGCCCGAGCTGCTCCATCCGCTTCCGGATGCCCGCCCCACTGCCGA
>CAVYSS010000017.1:0-207609 GCA_963771195.1 uncultured Acidobacteriota bacterium | reverse complement strand
CGGATTGCCGACCTTGATCGGAACCACATCATCCGCGGTAATTGGTTCTCATTCTGTGCGCGGGTCGTCCGCCCCATTACTGCTGGTCGCGGCGCAGGAGCACATCTTGCCTGTGGCCTCAAACACCGCGACGGCTCAAAAGGCAATCGACACTGGCTTCTGACTTAGAGTTCGGCATCGTACTCCCAATCTGGCGCGTCGCTCGCGCGCCTTGCCTTCTTTCTCTCAACCGCAGCTGTGCGCTCATCCATGCTTTCGCTAGTAGTGGACCAAGTATTCCTTCAGCGGAGCGGGTCGGGGCTATTCCTTTTCGGGATCTTCGTCGGTAAACTGCCCGATCTCATCACGTCGCGATCGGCCGCCCAGGTGATACACGAGTCCGAAGTCCACGTTCATCAGGTCCACTGCCGGGTTTACCGCACCACAAAGACATCTGGAAAAATGCAGGTCGCTCAGAAAGCGCACCCTGAAGGCATAGCGTCCCCGTAGCCGCACGATCACGCCTGATCGGTCAAATGGCCCCTCCAGTTCTCATAAGTTGCTTGCGACGAGAGCGCCTTTCGCGCAAATCCGCAAAGTGATGCTTCTTTTGTTTTCTAGAGTGCATGTCCCGCGCTCCGTCTGAAGGATAACAAGCTAAACCCGAGTGGTGTTACTCCGGCCCCAGGGACCCAGTTTTCTCGCGGCTGAGGGTGTCGCCCCAGATGTCGGTCTTTTTGGGCTGGCTGAGCAGAACCACGGGAAGAAGCTTCATTACGCTGTTCGCACACGGGCGCGGAACCCCCTCGGCCACAGCCCTCGATCAAGTCTCAACGCCGGCCGTGTAGAGCTTCACATTCTCCGCCGCTCGAAATACCCTGTAATTGCCGTAGGAGACCATGCCTTCATAGACTCAGATCTGCGGGACGCCAGGGAATTCTGGCCCTCGGTGACGCGTATGGTTTCCCCGCTCGCCGAGAAGCATGCTGCTAGTAGTACACCAGGAACTAGAGCGCGCCGACATTCTTCTCACGGCGAGCGTGCCAGAGGTTAGTCGCGTTGAAACTGTTATGCCGAGCATGCCCTTCCAAAGGCACAACTGCATGGCCATTTCCCGTTAGTAGTCTCATTGTGGATATCAAAAGAGGAGCACCAATCTCCAACCGAACTAGAATATGCCCACTGTTATTGCGTCGGCCTGCTGCAAATCGCCTAAGTTTGCAGTCAGCGACATAGCGTTGTTTCGGCAAACTACTTCAGTGAACTTCAGGCCTTGGAGAGTCTGTCACGTCTAACACTCACACACCCTGCTAGTGCGGAATGCTTATTGCTGCGGGGTGGGGCTCCGATCTGCGGGCACCGTGGAATCGAAGTCGACGGTGGTTCCACCCAGGTCGATGTACACCAGGACACTCGGGCCATTCGGCCTCGTCTCCATCCCTACGGATACGTCCTTGTTGCTCGTGGAAAAGTGTCGCAACCAGGACAATGGGTGAGTGCCGAAAATTCGTCATTTCCGGTGGAATTCGGGAAGCTTTGAACCTTGGCACGTCAGTTTATATTCCCCGCCGAATCTGCGTAGAACCTACCACGACATCGTTCGGATGTGGATGTAGTTTTCTTCGCGGCAAACAAAAGGGGTGGCAAACAAGGCCACTCCCAGAAAAATGAATGAAGTCAGCTTTTTGATTGTAATCTCCTTCTCACTTGTAGATGAAGCGGTTGTGCATGTGCACATGTATCCCACATGACTGGACAATTACTTTGGCCGCGGCCGATTTGCATTGACCCCGTATTCACCCAGGGCCCGGAATGGCGTTGGTGGTTTCGAGCAAAGAAACGGCCGCAGTCGTGAGAGTCTGACAAGAATGGCCGATTGCGCTTTACTCTGCCGTCTCAAAAATTGAGGGTGTTCTGCACTTTGCAAGTTCCCATACTCGCGCGACCCATCTCCACCGTCGAATTACCATTGGGCCATAAGTGCCCAGCGTATTGCGCGAAGGCTCCGCCGTGCTGCGGCCGGCGCTGGAAATAGCCCAAGAGCTGGTTAGTCCCGAGTCATCCTGCACGCCGTGCCCACCGATCTGGCTCATTGGCTATCATTGCGGATGAGAATGCCCACGGGCGTGGGAGTTCATAGCTTTGAAAAAGCGCACCCATTGGGCAACAGAACGCGAGGCCAAAAGGCCTTGGGTCGAACCCAATGCTTCGAGTGTAGGCTCTGCCCCCGATCGCGCGCCGGAGACGAGCCGTTTCCAACTTATTTTCTAACGGGAAACAGCACGCGCGCCTTGCGTCGAGCTCCATATATTTGCGCGATCCGACCTTCGCAAGGCGCGCGTGCTGTTTCCCGCTTCGAGAATAGTTGGAAACGGCTCGTCTCCGGCGCGCGATCGGGGGCAGAGCCTATCCTCGAAGCATTCGGTCAACCCAAGGCCTTTTGGCCTCGCGTTCTGTTGCCCCAATGGGTGCGCTTTTTCAAAGCTATGAACTCCCACGCCCGTGGGCATTCTACCACCGCAATGATAGCCAATGAGCCAGAGATGGTCAGCAGGCGTGCAGGATGACTGGGACTAACCAGCTCTTGGGCTATTTCCAGCGCCGGCCGCGGCACGGCGGACCTTCGCGCAATACGCTGGGCACTTATCGCCCAATGGTGATTCGACCGTGGATATAGGTCGCGCGAGTATGGAAGTTCGAAGTCCCAAACACCCTCAATTTTTGAGACGGCAGAGTAAAGCGCAATCGGCGATTCTTGTCAGACTCTCACGACTGCGGCCGTTTCTTTGCTCGAAACCACCAACGCCATTCCGGGCCCTGCATGAATGCGGGTCAATGCAAATCAGCAGCGGCCAAAGTAATTGTCCAGTCATGTCGGATCCCGTGTCCGCATGCACAACCACTCATACCGCAATTCAGGAGATTACGATGAAAAAGCTAGCTTCATTCGTTCTGGGAGTGGCCTTGTTTGCCACCCCTTTGTTTGCCGCAAAGAAAGCTACCGTGCACATTCCGAACGATGTCGTGGTAGGTTCTACGCAGATTCCGGCGGGGGAATATAAACTGACGTGCCAAGGTTCGGGCCCGAATACCACCGTCACTTTGACGAATTTTCGGCACTCACCCATTGTCCTGGTTGCGACAGTTGTTTCCACGAGCGACAAGGACGTATCCGTAGGGATGGAGACGAGGCCGAATGGCCCGAGTGTCCTGGTGTACATCGACCTGGGTGGAACCACCATCAACTTCGATTCCACGGTGCCCGCAGATCGGAGCCCCGCCCCGCAGCAATAGCATTCCGCACTAGCGGTGTGTGAGTGCTTCGGCGTGACAGACTCTCCAAGGCCGAAGCACTCTGCACCTTCTTCCCCAAAACAACACTATGTAGCTAACTTGCGAAGCCGGATTCCGCCGCAATAGCGGCAGGGCGCCGCAATAACAGTGGGCATATTCTGCGTTAAGCAGGTTGGAGATTCGTTCTACTCCTTTGATATCAATCAAAAGCTGCTCTCCGGGAAATGGCCATGCAGTTGCCATTGGAAGGGCATGCTCGGCATAACAGTTTCAACGCGACTGACCTACTGGCACGCTCACATCAGAGGATGCCGGCGCGCTCTAGTTCCTGGTGTACTACTAGCGGCGTGCTTCTCGGCGAGCGGGGAAACCATACGCGTCACCGAGGGCCAGATTCCCTGGCGTCCCGCGGATCTGGTCTATGAAGGCATGGTCTCCTACGGCAATTACAGGGTATTTGGCGCGGCGGAGAATGTGAAGCTCTACACGGCCGGCATTGAGCTTGATCGAGGGCTGTGGCCGAGGGTTTTTCGCGCCCGTGTCGACGGCGTAATGGAGCTTCTTCCCGTGGTTCTGCTCAGCCAGCCCAAAAAGACCGACATCTGGGGCGACACCCTCAGCCGCGAGAGAAAGCTGGTCCCTGGGGCCGGAGTAACACCACTCGGGTTTCGAATGTTGTGGCGCGACGGAACACGGGTAATGCCCTATTTCGAGACGAAAGGAAGCGTTCTCGGATTTACGCAAAAGGCGCTCTCGTCGCAAGCAACTTATGAGAACTGGAGCTTCCATTTGACCGATGGCGTGATCGTGCGGCTACGGGGACGCTATGCCTTGCGGGTCGGTTTTCTGAGCGACCTGCATTTTTCCAATGCGTTTGTGGTGCGGTCAAACCCGGCAGTGGACCTGATGAACGTGGACTTCGGACTGGTGTATCACCTGGGCGGCCGATCGCGACGTGATGAGATCGGGCAGTTTACCGACGAAGATCCGAAAAGGAATAGCCCGACCCGCTCGCTGAAGGAATACTTCGTCCACTACTAGCGAAAGCATGGATGAGCGCACAGCTCGGTTGAGAGAAGAGAAGGCAAGGCACACGAGCGACGCGCCAGATTGGGAGTACGATGCCGAACTCTAAGTCAGAAGCCAGTGTCAATTGCCTTTTGACCATCACGGTGTTTGAGGCCACAGGCAAGATGTGCTCCTGCGCCGCGACCAGCAGTAATGGGGCGGACAACCGCGCACAGATGAGAACCCAATTTCCGCGGATGATGTGGTTCCGATCAAGGTCGGCAATCCGCTTTGCGGGATGAGCAGGTGCCGCTAAGAAGCGGACGGCTCACCGGATCCGCGGATACACGATCTCTGAATCCGGGGCCGCCCAAGATATTGTCCTCAGTTCCGTGTGCTTTGTGGGTTGCTTCCGTTCGTCTTGATGGCGCGCGCTGTACCCTTGACCCTTTTCTTTACACCGTGAGCAGTCTGCCTGGTAGCGCGACGGGCGCCCTTCGCCGTACCTTTGACTGCATTTTTTGTGCTTTGGCCTGCTATTTCCACCGATTTCGCAGTGGCATGGCCGGTGGCTTTTGTGGCTGTGACCGTGGCCGAGGCGACATCTTGTGCGTGGGTTCCAAATGCAGTTGCAAGAATGAGAGCTAGTGCGAGCGAATGCTTTCTCATCGATCCTCTTTCTCGATAGCTGTTCTGGCGATCAGCCATGGGTTGGCGCTGTTGGGCAGCGTGTTTTGGTTGGCCCGGTCTGCTTCGAAGCCAGTCTCGGGCTGGACTGGGACGATTGTCCTGGTGCGGTGACGCAACATTCAGTTGAACGAACTTCATCTCCACATCGCGCAAAAGGCGACGACTCTTGTATTGCACCCGCATGGCCATTGTCGTAATTCCCGCATGCGGCTGATTCGTAAGCAGGAGGGCCGCGCGAACCCTATGAAGACGGAAGATAGAGAGTCACTATTGCGGCACTTGCCACGATAGCGGCGGCGTAAGGGGAGTGAGATTCCCTCTCCACACCCATGTGAGGTGTTCACGCCATCGGCTTAGCTCGCCGATGGCGTGCTCGAGTCGGGTGAACATTTTTGCGAAATGCACCACCGCTTGAAGGACGAGTAACCCCACACGTATGCAACAATTAGCCAACCCAAAAGCATCAGAAGGTGGGGAAGCACCCAGCTTGCGGTCGCGCCCACCAGGTTAAACCTTGCGCATGATGCAATTCATATGGAAGATCGGAATGCAGTGCGCGACGGCTTGGACTGCGCGCGGCATGGCGTAATTGGCCCACGGTCTAGAAGCTTCCGAGCATCAGGCGGAAACGCGCTTTGCCGTTTTCATCAAAGCTGAGCTCCAATCCGGTGGCTCCGAGTTGCGTGGGGAAGAGAGCCGTGATGGACGTGCTTTGATGGGTGGTCCATCCCCGCGAGCCGAGGTCGAACCTCCCTGCCTGGTACCAGAGCGCCAGGTCGGGATGGGAGGAGAGATGAGGGATCGGGTGCGGATGCAGGATCACGCCCGAACCGGCGGTGACCAAAGTGTTGGCGTGGAACTCCTCGTAACGGAAAGCGGGGAGGTTGCTCTGATCTCCGGCCGTGAACTGGTCGAAGTAGTCCATCTTGCGGCCGAGGCTTGTGCCCGTGTAACTCAACGCAAAGAGAGTTATATGCCGGTCCAGAGGCGTAAATGAGCTGTACTCGTTTTGGAGCACAGGATACGATCCGTTTTGTCGGAACAGATAACCGGCCGAACCTTCCAGACGTGTACCGCGAGACGGTAGTCCGCCGGAGTCCTGGTGATTGAAGATCCAGCGCACCTGCGGTTCGCCGAACTCACCGCTCTGAGAGCGGACTCCGTCGGCAGTGACGGAACGGCTATAGGAGTCATAGCCGCCTTCTCCGCCGAGGCTAAACTGAGCAAAGCGCCAGGTCCCTATGCCGCCGTAAAGGGCTCCGGAGGCGCGATCGCGGGTATCGCTCTGGCGCACCGCTCCGGCATAGCTGTTGAAGTGGGTTCGGCCGCCGAAAAACTGGGGAGCAACGAAGAATTGCGTTCCGCCGAACGGCTTATAGAGTTCGCTTTGGATGGACGGATCGTAGCCAATGTTCATCGCGGTAAGGATGCGAGCTTTGTAAGCATGCTCCGGAACAAACACGGTTGAGAGCCGAAGGCCGAAACGCGAGGGCTCTCCGGAAGATACGGAATACTGTGCCGAAACGCGCGCGAGGACCTGCCCGGTGGAACGCTGCGCAAACCTGACCCGATAGCCTCCGTCCCGATTATCGTCCTGCTCCCAGTCGTACGAGGCGCCAGGGACCGCAGTGGAAGCAACCATCCCGGAAAGGACCTTTTCCAGCTTCTGTTCGGAAACCGTCTCATTGCCGAGGGTGCGGCGCAACTCAGATTCGGCATTCTTCTGAAACGAGGGATCGGGGCTTGCAACCGCGAGAATTTTGCCGCGGCTGCCCGACGGCCGCATGCGCGCTTTCCGGCCGGAGACATAGGCGGACCACTCGGCCGCGGAGACTTCGAAGCGAGCCAACTGGGCTTGCTGCGCCTCTGCGGCGTCGTATCCCGCCTGGATGATCTCCTCGGACCGGCGATAGTCCGTTGCGGAGAAACGGCGCGTATCCACGCGGATCACCAAGTCCGCTTGCGACTCTGAAAGCTGCTCGTTTTTCGCGATGGCGATGGCGATGGTCTGCCGCATCACGTCAGAGAGGGACTTGATCTGGCCGGGATTGGGCCGATTCGTCTCCAGTGCTACCGCGATCACCACGTCGGCGCCCATGTTCCTTACCGGGGCGACAGGAATGTTCTGGAGCACGCCTCCGTCGACGAGAACCATATTGTTGATCTGGACCGGCGTGAAGATGCCGGGCAGGGCCATGGTTGCGCGCATGGCGACGGGCAGCGAGCCTTTGGAAAGCACGACGGAATCACCGCTGACCAAGTCGGTAGCCACGCACCGAAACGGGGTGGGCAACTGGTCGAAATCGGAAACCTCGGCATAGCCGAGCGTGGACCGGCTAAAAAACAGGGATAGGGACTCACCGGGATTGAGGCCGGAAGGGAGCGTGAATTTCTTTCCGAATCTCACGGTGAGACTGCCGAATGTGCGATTCCATTTCTGCTTGTCGACGATCGGCTGATTGGAAAAGGGCGGATTGGGGTTGATGAGTGAGTCCCAGTCCGCATGCCGGGCAAGCGTCTCGATTTGGGTCGAATCCATGCCCGCCGCATAGAGGCCGCCGACAAGGCCGCCCATGCTGGTGCCCCCGATTTTGTCGATGGGAATATGGTGTTCTTCGAAGTAGCGAAGGACCCCAATGTGGGCCAATCCGAGGGCAGCGCCGCCGCTTAGGGCAACTCCAATCGAGGGTCGATCCGATTTGCGATGATCTTGGCATATGAGGGCTGCGGGGCACAAGAGCCCGGCTAAGATTGCGCTCGCCAGAATCCCGTTAAACACACGCATCGCAGACCTCATACCGAAGCAGATCCAGGAGACCGTCACATTAGTACGCCTTTCCAGGGATGGGACAAGGCTTCAGGTTCCAGATTTCGTTTGCGTACTCCGCGATGGTGCGATCGCTGGAGAATTTTCCCGATCCCGCCACATTCAAGATGGCCTTGCGCGCCCAGCCGCCGGGGTCTGCGTACAGCGCCTGCAATCGCTGGTCCGCGTCCAGGTACGACGCGAGGTCGGCGAGGTGCATGTAGTGATCCCCTTGAGTGAGCAGTACGTCGCGCAGCGGTGCGAATATGCCCGGTTCCTTTTCGCTGAAGTGGTTTGAGGAGATCAGGTCCAGCGCCTCACGGGTCTCCGGCTCGTTTTCGTAGTGCCACTGCGGGCTGTACCACGAACGGCTGCCGATAACCTGCTCCGCCGTCAGGCCGAAGAGGAAGAAATTGTCCTCGCCGGCTTCCGCTGCCATCTCGATGGTGGCGCCGTCGCGCGTGCCGATGGTCAAGGCGCCGTTCATCATGAACTTCATGTTGCTGGTGCCGCTGGCTTCATAGCCCGCGGTCGAAATCTGGTTGGACACATCGCTCGCGGGGATGAGGTGTTCCGCGAGGGAAACGCAGTACTCGGGAAGGAACACGACCTTGAGCCGGCCTGCAACCGCGGGATCGTTATCGATGGTAGCGGCGAGATTGTTGATGAACTTGATGATCAGCTTGGCCACGCGGTAAGCAGGAGCGGCCTTGCCCGCGAAAAGAAAGGTCCGCGGATAGATGTCGAGCCCCGGATTGCGCCGCAGCCGGTTGTAAAGCACGACGATTCTCAGCGCATTGAGTAACTGACGCTTGTACTCGTGAATGCGTTTGACCTGGCAATCGAAAATGGTGTCGGGATCGAGAACCTGGCCAGCGGACCATTGGAACCAATCGCAGAATTGTCTCTTGGCATCGCGTTTGGCGGTAAGAAAGCCGTCGCGGAAGCTCTTGTCCTCAGTAAAGTTCCTGAGTTCGCCAAGCTGGGCGAGGTCCGTGATCCAGCCGTCTCCGATTGCATCGGTGATGAGATGAGAGAGCCCGGGATTGGAGAGCAGGAGCCAGCGCCGGGGAGTAACACCGTTGGTTTTGTTATTGAAGCGCTCAGGAAACACAGTTGCGAGATCCGCAAGGGTTGTCTTGCGCAGCAGGCCGGAATGAATCTCCGCCACCCCATTGGTGCTATGAGAGCCAACGACGGCCAGGTTGGCCATGCGCACCTTCTTCTCGGGGCCCTCTTCGATCAGGCTTACTCGCTGAATACGCGGTTCGTCGCCAGGAAATTTCTTGCGAACGTCGTCCAGAAAGCGCCGGTTGATCTCGTGGATGATCTCGAGCTGCCGAGGCAGCATTTCCTGGAACCAGGCCACCGGCCATTTTTCCAGCGCTTCCGGCAGCAGGGTGTGATTGGTGTAGGCCAGCGTCTTCCGGGTGATGTGCCAGGCGTCGTCCCATCCAAGATGCTCTTGATCCACCAGGATCCGCATCAGCTCCGGCACGGAGAGAGCCGGGTGTGTATCGTTCATCTGGATCGCCGTCTTATCGGCGAACAAGCTCCAGTCTGAATTGGTGCGTTTAAAACGGCGCACGGCGTCGGCCAGCGAGCAGGCGACCAGGAAGTATTCTTGCATGAGACGGAGGGCTTGTCCCTTGAATTGCGAATCGTCGGGGTACAGGACGCGCGTGAGGGTTTCCGCAGAAAGCGTCTGCGCGAATGCCTCGACAAAATCGCCGTGGGAGAACTCTTCGAAGTTGAAGTATTCCGGTGCGGCAGCGGCCCACAAACGCAGGGTGTTGATGGTGGATCCACCGTAGCCGATGACGGGACGATCGAAGGGAATGCCGATAAGAACGGATGGACGTCCGAGCACCGGGCGCAGGCTCCGGCCGCTGAGTTCGAACGAACAAGCCAGGTTGACTTCGACTTTGTCGTGAGGACGCGCGACTTCCCATGGATCGGGCGAGCGGAGCCAGTTATCGGGTAACTCCTGTTGCCATCCGTCGCGGAAGGATTGTCGGAACATGCCGTATTCATAACGCAGGCCGTAGCCCATGGCGGGAAACTCCATGGTTGCAGCAGACTCGACGAAGCATGCTGCCAGGCGGCCGAGCCCTCCATTTCCGAGACCGGCATCGGGCTCCTGCTCCAAAATCTCGACCATGCTGAGTTTCTGGTCTTCGAGAACCTGCGTGGCGAGCGGGCTCAGCAACAAGTTCATGACATTGTTCGACAGGGAGCGGCCGGTGAGGAACTCCATGGAAAGGTAGTACAGCCGCTTTGCATTCCGCTCGGAGTACGTCTTCTCGGTCAAGAGCCATCGCTGGGAGAGAATGTCGCGGACAGACCGGGCCAGCCCTTCGAAGCGGTCGCGGGCCGTGGCCTCCGCGGGATCGAGGCCGATATCGAACAATAGATGACGTTCGTAGAGCGCATCGTTGGTTCCGGCGAATTGTACTGGGCCGCACCCATACTGGTTTCTGAGGAGCGTGGCGGGGTCGGGAAGTCTCTGCCCTTTCGTCGTTACGTGGGTTGCCATTCCGAAGTCCTCCAAAGACGTGCAGCGTCGAACCGAGTCAGCGAGCGGGATCGGCAGAACGCGCGATCTCACCGTCCGGACGAATGCGGCGCGCCTGATTCAGTGCGGTGATCTCGTACAAGGCTGCTCATGCGCCGATTCTCAGGATGGAATAGCGCATGAGCAGCTTCATCGGTCCTACGACTCCCAGCCTCCGCCAAGGTTCCTGTAGATTTCGACCAGACTCAAGAGTTCGTTGGCCTGTGCCTGCACGAGTCCCAACTCGGCATCAAATGCGTTGGTTTCATTGGTGAGCACCTCGAGGTATCCGGCGGCGCCCCCCTTGTACCGCTCTTCCGAAAGCTGAGCCGCGCCCTGCGCGGAGGCAACCAGCTGCTCCTGGCTCTCGCGGAACTCGCGATCCTTCTGGTAGGCGATCAGCGAGTCGGAGACGCCGAGGAACGCCTGTTGAATGGTTTCCTTGTAGTTGAGAACCATCTCCTGCTGCCGCGCCTCGCTTAAGCGGACGCCAGAGCGAATCCGGCCGCCAGCGAAGACCGGCTGAAGAAGCGATCCCCCGAAACTCCAGAGTCCCGCCGGGCCCGTGAACAGGCTGGTCAGCGCGGAGCTCTGCAATCCGCTGTTGGCGGTGAGCGAGATCTGCGGGAAGTAGGCCGACCGAGCGACACCGATCTCGGCGTGTGCCGCCATCAACTCTGCTTCGGCCTGCCGAATGTCCGGCCGCCGCTCCAGCAGAGAAGACGGAATACCAGCGGGCACTTGCGGCGAGTGCGGCTGATCGGTCAGCTTCAGCCCACGCGGGATGGGACCGGGGTTGTTTCCCAACAGCGTGCTGATCAAGTTCTCTTGCTGCTGAATGCGGCGCTCCAGATCGGGAATGGTTTCCTGCGCTACCGACACTAACTGCTCCGCCTGGCGAACGTCGAGTTCCGTGCCCGCTCCGCCGTCCGCCAGCGTCCGCGTGAGCTGTAACGATTCCTGGCGCGACGCCAACGTCCGTTGGGCGATTTCGAGCTGAAGATCGTACGCGCGCAGCTCAAAATATGCAGCGGCGACATTGCTCACCAGGGTATTGGTAACCGCCCGGCGGCCCCATTCCGTGGCCAGCAGATTGGCGCGGGCTGCTTCCGTGGCGTGGCGGTATCTGCCCCAGAAGTCCAGATCCCAACTCGCCGAAGCACCTAGGGACGAAGAGCTGGTTTCGTACTCCGGCGGCAGATTCTTTTGCCTGGGAATTCGCTGGTTGATAGCGGAAGCGCCTACACCAAGCGTGGGCAACTGGTCAGCGTGTGTGATGCGCAACTGCGCCTGGGCCTCCAGGATCCTGGTGGCAGCGATGCGAACATCGTAATTCTGCTGAAGCGAGGTACGGATCAACTGCTGGAGTTCCGGATCCCGGAAGACCTCCCACCACTTCTGATCCCCGATGGACTGCTCCGTCTGCGATGCCGACTGGCCAGATTGTGCGGGTTCCTGCTGCTTAGCGCCGCGATAAGCGCTCGGAACGTCCACTTTGGGTTGTTTGTATTTGTCGGCCGCCGCACACGGAAGCGTGGCGAGCGTCAGCAATAAGGTAGTAATCGCTGTTTTCATCAGTCACCCTCCGCCGGAATGGGTTCAGAGATATGCGCTTCTTCGGAATGGCGCCGGCCAATGTTTGCGAGCCGCTCAACGATGACGTAGAGGGCAGGGATGATGAAGATGGCCATGCCGGTTGCGGCGAGCATGCCTCCAATCACCGTGGTGCCCATGATCTGACGGCCTACGGAACCGGCACCGGTAGCGATCCACAACGGCACGCAGCCGAGGATGAATGCGAAGGAGGTCATGAGGATCGGCCTTAGTCTCAGCCTGGCTCCTTCCAGGGCGGCTTCCACGAGAGGCTTGCCCTTTTCGTATTCGTCCTTGGCGAACTCCACGATCAGGATGGCGTTTTTCGCCGCCAGGCCGATCAGCATTACGAGCCCGATCTGCGAATAGACGTCGTTTTCGATTTGCACCATGAACGAAGGGAAGATCATGCCCATGATGGTGCGTCGCAACCAGAGAGTGCCGAAGGCGCCGAATATGGCGACAGGCGTGCTCAGCAGGACGCCGAACGGCAACGACCAGCTCTCGTAGAGTGCTGCGAGAATCAGGAAAACGAAAACCAGCGACATGGCGAAGACCACCCACGAGGGAATTCCCTCGCGTGCCTTCTGTTCCTGGCGCGACATGCCCATGTAATCGAATCCCATCCCGTTGGGCATGGTTTGCCGGAACACGTCTTCCAGAGCGGCGGTAGCCTGGTCCGAGCTGTAGCCCGGCGCCGCGCTGCCGATGATCTGCGCCGACGAATACTCGTTGTAGCGCATCTTGAATTCCGGCCCATATCGCGATTCGAAATGGGTCAGCGCGGAAAGCGGCACCATCTCTCCCTTCATGTTGCGCACGTAGTACTGTCCCACATCGTCCAGGCTGGAGCGATAAGGCGCGTCCGCCTGCACATACACCTGCCACGCGCGGCCGAAGTCGTTGAAGTAGTTGACAAAGGTTCCCCCCATGAACGCCTGGAGAGTGGCATAGACATCGCTGATGTTCACGCCCTGCTTCAGCACCTTCTCCTTGTCCACCGCCAGGAACTTCTGGGGCGTGCTGGGGATATACGTGGTTTGAAGCAGGCCGATCTCAGGACGTTTGCGCGCGGCCTCGAGAAACTTATTCAGATTGTTGACCAGGAATGTGGGGTCGCCTCCCGTGCGGTCTTCCAATACGAACTGAAATCCGCCCGAGGTGCCGACACCCTGAATCGGCGGCGGCGAGAAGGCAAACGTGGTTCCTTGCGGAAGCGTAATCAGCTTCAGGTTCAGCTTGGCCTTGATCACCTGGTACTGCTCGTCAATCGTCTTGCGATCCTCCCACGGGTTGAGCGTTACATAGAAAAAGGCGTTGTAGGTGTTGCGGGTCAGGCTGAGGAGGCTGAATCCCACTGCGGTAGTGGTGTACTTGACCCCGGGAGTATTCTTCAGGACATCTTCCACGACGCGGGTTGCTTCTGCCGTGCTCTGGATGGAGGAGGCTTCCGGCAACTGCATCTGGATGTACATGTAGCCCTGATCTTCGTCGGGCAGGAAGCTGGTTGGAACTGCCTTCATGAAGAAGACGCTGGCGACACCAAAACCCGCGAGCGCTACCACCGCGAAGACGCTCTTGCGAATGAGCCCGCCTGACACGCGGACATAGAACTTCGTGCCCGATTCGAATCGGCGGTTGAACCAGGCGAAGAATTTCGCCACTGGTCCATGTGTCTCCTTCTTGGGCCGAAGCAGCAAGCCTCCCAGCGCGGGGCTCAATGTCAGCGCGTTGAACGCGGAGACGATCACCGAGATGGCGATGGTGATGGCAAACTGCTGGTAAAGACGACCGGTGATGCCGGGAATAAATACCGTGGGCACAAACACCGCCGAGAGAACCAAGGCGATACCCACTACCGGACCGGTGAGCTCTTGCATGGCCTTTCGGGCCGCATCTTTCGGACTCAACCCCTCTTCGATGTGCCGCTGGATACCTTCAACCACCACGATCGCGTCGTCGACCACCAGGCCGATCGCGAGCACCAAGCCGAACAAGGAAAGGGTGTTTATCGAAAAACCGAAGGCGGGGAAGATCACGAACGTGCCCACCAGCGACACCGGTACCGCCATCATGGGAATGATGGTTGCGCGCCAGTCTTGCAGGAACACGTACACAACCAGGATCACCAGGACAAAGGCGATTCCCAGCGTGATTACGATCTCATGCATGCCCGCCGTAACAGCATCCGTGGTGTCCAGCGTGATGACGTAGTCCACATCTGCGGGGAAACTCTCCTTCATTTTGGCCATCAGCTTGCGGACGCCCTTTGCGGCTTCCACCGCGTTCGTGCCCGGTAACTGATAAATGCCAATGCCTGAGGCATCCTTGCCGTTGAGGCGCGTGGCGATGTTGTAATCCTGCGAACCCATTCCGACCCGGGCAACGTCTTTCACGCGTACTACGCCGCCGTCGGGATTCTCGCGAACCACAATGTTGCCAAAGTCCTCGGGTGTCTTCAACCGCCCCTGGGCAAGAACGGCGTACGAGAATCTCTGGCCGGGGAGGCTGGGTTCGCCGCCCAGCTTGCCGCCCGGATTCACCGTATTCTGGGTTTGCACAGCATTCACAACTTCATTGACAGTGACTCCCAGCTTTGCCATCTGATCCGGTTTGACCCAGATGCGCATCGCGTGCTGCCCGGCATAAATATCGGTCAAGCCTACGCCGTAAGCACGCTGGAGCGGATCTTTCAGATTGATGTAGGCATAGTTGGCCAACCACTGGAAATCGTGCGTGCCCTTGGGTGATGTCAGGCAAACGATCATCATCGGCGACGTCAGCGACTTCTTCACGTCGATTCCGACCTGGTTGACCACTTCCGGAAGCTGCCCGTTCGCCAATTGCTGGCGCGACTGGGTGAGCAGCAGGTCCGTGTTGGGGTCCGTGCCCAGATCGAAATCGACCATGAGTACTGAACTCGAATCGCCGGTCGAGTTCAGCGAGTACATGTAGTCCATTTTGTCCACGCCGTTGATCTGCTGTTCAATGGGCGTGACCACGGCTTTCTCCAGGGTCTCGGCATCGGCGCCCGGGTACAGAGCCTTGACGCGTATCTCAGGCGGAGCAATATCCGGGAACTGTGCGACCGGCAGTCCGATGATGGTGATGACGCCCACGATCACCATCAGGATCGAGATCACGATGGCGACGATGGGCCGCCGAATAAAGAAGTTCGACATGACTCAGAGTCCCTCCGCCTGAATGTTTGCTGGCTTGGGAACCACAGGCGTACCGTCCTTGACCTTGCCGATTCCTTCCACGACCACCCGGTCACCCGGCTGCAGTCCCTCGTTGATCACCCACATCGAGCCGATCTTCTCGCCCACCTTGACGGCGCGAATGTTGATTTTTTGGTCGGCGCCCACGAGCGCCATCTGGAAGCCTCCCTGAAGCTCCTGAACCGCACTTTGCGGAACCAGCAGCGCACTCTTGTTCATGCTGGTCTGGATGCGGACCCGCCCGTACTCGCCCGGCCGGAGTACATTGCCCGGATTTGGGAAGGCAGCGCAGATGCGAATGGTGCCCGTGCTGGAATCCACCTGCCGGTCCGTGATCACAATTCTGCCTTTGTGCGGATACACCGTGCCGTCGGCGAGGATCAGCTCCGGCGCGCTGTCGAACAAATCCATCGCCTGCCCCTTGGCGCCGACATGCTTTGCGTGCAGGTATTCCTGTTCGCTGACTGGGAAATAGACCTTGATGGGGTCGACCTGGGAAACGGAGGTGAGGCGAACCTGCGGGCCAACCAGGTTGCCCATCTGCACTTCCGCAATACCAGCCACGCCATCGACGAGCGAGGTGACCTTCGTCCAGCCGAGATCGAGCTCAGCCCGCTCAACGGCCGCCTTTGCGGCCGCGACTGCTGCTTCGGCAGCAAGTTTCGCCTGTATCTCGTTATCGAGCTTTTCTTTGGGAATGGCTTTTTCTTCCGCCAGGGGCGAATCGCGTTCGACGTCGATGATGCTCTTGCCCAATTGCGCCTCAGCCTGTGCGAGGTCGGCTTTGGCGCCATCGAGGGCAGCCTGGAAAGCCCGTGGGTCGATCTCAAACAGAACGTCGCCCTTGCGGACAAAGGCGCCTTCCTTGTAGTCCTGGCGAATGATGTAGCCAGAGACCTGGGGCCGAATCTCGGCGTTGACGTAGCCGTCCGTTGTCGCCACCCATTCGCTATGCACGGGAACATCCCGTTGAAGGGGGGCCGCGACGAGCACGTCCGTGTCAGGCAACTTGATTTCGGCCCGGCTGGTGCGCGCACATCCCGTAAGCCCGAGCAATTGCAACATGGAAAGGATGCATGTTGGGATCACCCACATGCCGTAGCGGCTCAGGCGGCTCGCCAGCACCTTTCCCTTAGCTGTCTGTTCGTTCTCACCAGCATTACGCGACTGTGTAACAACCTGGATCGTGCTCATAACTGTGATTCCACTCCTCCATTTAGTTCAAGCAATTGGCCGGAACGGCCAGCTGGTTCGGGACAATGTTTCGAGAGATTCACCAACCGAACCGCAGAAAAGGTTGCCCGCGCTGAAGATACGGTTCAGATGGTGATCCGCACGAACTTACCTTGTGCAAGTGGAGGGCCAGTTTTCCTGAACCGTCGGTGCGTTGAAACGAACTGATTTATCCAGCGGACGGCAGTCGATTGGACGAGAGATGCTGCCGCCCTGGCGGCAATTGCCCGCATGCGGGCAAAGCGAACGGGACGAGCTTGTTACCAATAGCGACGATTTGCCGGCGTGGGAGTCATCGAGCGAAGTGGGGGCATCCGCGCGTCCGAGAATTAGTCGATTTGCAACAGTCTGGAAGTTCAGGGCAGGCGTTCGCAGCGGGAACGAAATCATTCCTATTCCAACGGCTCGGTTGAAACGACCGGAACAATGCGAGACGTGCGAACAGTGCGGCGCCGCTGAACGAGCCTGTGGAACAGGTAGATGCAGATACTGATGCCGGCCACGCATAGAGAAAGCCTCCCTGCGTGCGACACGTATGCGACGGCGCGGTTCAAGTCGTAGCTGAACACGTACCCCAATCCGCTGTAGAAGGATGCATAGAGACATGCAGCAACCGACTCAAAGGCCAGGAACGAGAAGCGACTGGCACACGAAGTTCCAGCCAGGGGAGGCGCTACCGCGTCGAGGCCTGGAACGAACTTGGCAACCAGCAGCAGAGGAAGGCCAAACCGCCGAAAGATCCTCTTTGCCCTGCGATCGTGGAACTCAGGGTCGCGCGTGAATCGGTGAACAAAGCGCAGCACTTTGTCACCGCCGCGGCGGCCAGCCTCGTACCACAGCCAATCAGCCAGCATACAACCCCCAGCAGCCGGGGCAATGGCCGCAACAAGGGGGAATCTTCCTGCAGCCGAGAGCGCCCCGGCCGCAAGAATAAAAGCGAAACCCGGTATGGGTATCCCTATCTGGCGCACAAAAACAACTGCAAAGAGAACCAAACATCCGTGGCTCTCGACAAATTGGACGATGTCATTCATGCATTCCTTTGCATTTGCCGAGAATCATCACAAATCGCCGCCTTCCGAACGTCCGCCAGCCCGGCGTGCTATTGGAACCGCGGGTTCGCAAGGCGAGCTAAAGGCGATCGCTACACGGGAGATGCAATCCGAGTGCCAAGCGATGTGCCATTGAAAATGCCTGAAAGTCCTTGCGCGTCAATTCATCCGATTTCTCGTTGCCGGTCAAAAGCTGCCGCCAATTGGGCACTGCCGCAATCGGGGCAGTAATTGATCAAGCAGGTATGGATGAGTACGCTGTTTCTGCCTGAACCGCAACAAGTCAGCTGTGTGTGCGGCGACTCGGCAGTTGGAAAAGATACGGGGCCGAGGGGTCGCCGCTATTGCGGCAAATGCCGCGGAGGCGTCAAAGTGGGCACATTTCTCTGCTGCGGCATGTGTGGATTTGCTTGAACTGCAGGGGTTTACCGCTCTTATCGTTTGGTACCGAGTGTGCATCAGAGGTTAGCGTAGCGGATCGGAGTGCGCAAATGATGAACATCCTGGGATGGGTGAATCTGGCATTCGGGGCTTTGGCAGCGATTGCGGGAGTGATCGCGCTTCGCGGCGTCTTCCACACCTCGTTAAGCAGTAAATCAGCTGGCCGATTCTTGCTTTGGAGCTTAATTGCATGTATTGCGGGGCTCATGCCTTTGACACGTCACCTTACGCCGGTTCAACAGACCTGCATGATTTCCGTATATTGCTCGGCGGCTGCAATCGTCGCATGGCTCAAATTTGGGCTTCTGGGACATTCACGCCTGATCTTCGCGGTTGCTGTTACAGCGGTTCTGTACTTCGATCTTGTTTTCGTATTCACCAGAATCTTAGGGAATCCACCGCTATTTACGACACCGCTTGCACAGCCGCTTCCGCTTTTCCAATGTGCCCAGATCCTTTTCGCTGCCGGCTTTCTCGTCTTGGGAATCCTGGCGGCAAGAAAGTGCTGGACAGTGCGGCGCGAAACGCCTCCCCTCGATAGGTTTAGTCACACCTGCTGATTCACTTTCCCGCTGTGCGGCCCGGAACGGATCTCTGAACCCCCAACTTACCGTCGATTGCCAGAAAGGACAAAGTCCATGTCGAACCTCGCAGAAGCTGGCCGCGTCGAAATAGGGCATCCTCGCAAACAGACGCTAATTATGCATTGGATCGGCATATGCAGCGATCCGAAGTCTCACCGGGCCGCGGCCCTGTCACAACTTGCAACAAGTACTATCGTTCACCGGGAGCAACTCGTCGCCAGATGGTTGAACGAGATCGCAAGTCGGTCACGGAGCGTGGCCTGATCGGTGTCCGGAACTGCCGAAGCGTTCGATTCAGGAGGAATCTAAAACATGTCCCATCTCGACAGCCCGCGCGTCAATGCCAGCGAGAAGAGTGCCTACGCGGTACGCGAAGATTTCGAACAAGTCTTCGCGAAACAAGGCACTGAGCTGCTTCGATTATCCTTACAGCTCACCGCGGATGTTCGGAAAGCCGAAACCTGCCTAACACGTGCGCTTGGGGATTGCTCTTTTACGACCAACATATTCAAAGATCGGGTGCAAGGCTGGGCGCGCCGGGTGGTTATACGGCATGCAATTCGCGTCACCTGGCGAACGACAAACGACATTCTCTGCAAGCGGGACTTCGAATTCCATTTGCAGCCCAGCAGATATTCGTCCGACGCGTTGCGGGAATCGATTGCGATACTCGGCTTACCCGTTCTCGACAGACTTGCCTTTGTGATCTGCGTGCTTGAGCGCTACTCCATTCTGGATTGCGCCCTCCTGCTGAAACAAACGCCGCAGGGGGTGCGCGAGGCGATTTTGAGAGCCATCCAACAGCTTACAAATGAGAAAAGCCCGCTCGTCAGTGACGGCCCAAAACAAACCGGGGGCATGTCCGGCGTTATCCCGCACGTAGGGAATTTGTTCGAATGCTCATGTGGATCCATTCTCGACCATGATTGCCGATGAAACCAGAGAAAACCTGCCGCTCAGCGAGATGCCTACTCCTGATTCCGAATCGGACTTGCACGCCATCCTTCAAAGCGTGATTCTGATCCTTTCGGAGATCGTGGGGTGCACTTGCGCCGCACTCGTATTGCTCAACCAGGATCGACAAACGGCGCGAGTGTACCTTTTCCGCGTGGTGCCAAGTGCATCCACAATACCGATTGTGCGAGATGTGCCAATCGAAGATGCGGCTCTGGCTAAACTTCTCAGCGGCCTAAAGGCCCGATACATAGATGGTTTAGCGAACGAGCTTACCACTGATCCCGAGTTGACGCGGCTCATTGAAAATGGATCCGGCACCGGCGCTCGTGTATTCCCCTTGTCCAGCCCTCAGAATCGCCCTGGCGTGCTCGTGTTCTTCACATCGGACGCGGAGAACTGCAGTGACCGAAATCTGGAGTTGATGACATCGGCCACCGTTCTGATTTCGAAGTTTCTGAATACGGCCCTGGCGTTTGCCGAGGCTGAGACGTACAAGCAGACCCTCGCACGCGAACGAGATCGACTGAAGCTCTTGCTCGAAATCAACAATTATACAATCACTCATTTAGAAATGGAGACACTGTTTCGGGCGGCATCCAAGTCTCTTCAATCCTTTTTCGACAACGCGCTAACCGGTTTCTGGCTCTTCGAGGAGAAGTCAAGCCAACTCGAGTTGTCCACGTTGGAGTTCCCTCAGGGAATGGGATTCCGTGAAAACATGACCAGCGCCGTCCTGCAAAAAGAGGAAGTTGCCAACATGAGGGCGAGGGTGGCAACGATCTTCGAACCCGGGGATATCGATCAATTGCCCGCAACGGTGGCGAAGGGGATCCGCGAGAATGGTATTCGCAGCTTACTTCTAGTACCACTCGTCGGAACGAGAGGCCTCCTGGGAGCAATTTCCCTTGGAAGCAAGGACAAGGACGCCTTCAATCAGGGAGACCTTGAATTGCTTTCACAGATCGCGAACCAGATTTCACTCGCACTGGATAACGCGCTTGCCTACCACCGGGTCACGTTCTCCTGCCGGCGGCTTCAAGACGAGCGGAACTACCTCGAGTCGGAGTTTCAAAGCCAATACAACTTTGAAGAAATCGTTGGGAAGAGCGCCGCTATCAAGAATGTTCTTGAGCAAGTCAGCATTGTCGCTCCCACCGACTCAACAGTGCTCCTGATTGGCGAAAGCGGGACAGGTAAGGAGCTGATCGCCCGCGCCATTCACAACCTGAGCCTGCGGCGAGAACGTACGTTTGTGCGTCTGAACTGCGCCGCGGTGCCCTCCGGTCTTTTGGAAAGCGAACTGTTCGGGCACGAGAAAGGGGCATTCACCGGCGCCCTGGCGCAGAAGCGCGGCAGGATCGAACTGGCGCATGAGGGCAGCTTGTTCCTGGACGAGATCGGCGATATCGGACTGGAACTGCAACCGAAACTGCTCAGGGTTTTGCAAGAGCGCGAGTTTGAGCGGCTGGGGAGCAATCGCACCATCAAGGTGGATACCCGTGTGATCGCAGCAACGCACAGGGATCTGCCCGCAATGGTGCGCAGCGGCGGGTTCCGCGAGGACCTGTTCTATCGCCTGAACGTGTTTCCCATTCATATCCCGCCGCTCCGGGAGCGCAAAGAAGATATCCCGCTGCTGGTTCACTACTTCGTTGCGACTCTTTCGCGGAAGCTGAGGAAATCGATTCGGATCATACCGCCCGGGGTGATGAGCGCAATGACTGCCTTTGATTGGCCGGGAAACATACGCGAGTTGCAGAACTTTATCGAGCGATCGGTAATCCTTAGCCGCGACGAAACCCTTGCTGCTTCCATCTCAGAATTGGAGGGAGGACGCGTCCCGAGAGAGATGCGGGCCAACACGCTGCATGGAATGGAACGAGAAATGATCCTCAATGTGCTGCGTGCGACGGGCGGCAAGCTCTCCGGTGCAGGCGGTGCCGCCGAGCGCCTGGGATTGAAGCGAACCACGTTGCAGCGCAAGATGGAGAAGCTGGGGATTGTGAAGTCAGACTATGCTTCGATGTTTACCCGATGACAGATGCGACAATTAGAGGAATCATTCAAAAGGTCGTTAGTCTTGCGTTTCGGCGATCCTGAAGCTATACCCGTTTTGCCCTTCCCTGCGATCAGCACCACCATCGATTGCACATCAACCTGGTAGATTGGTTCCATCACTCGCACTTCCTGGTTCCACTCGCAGATGTCGTGCGGCGGCTTAAGTGCCGTATCGATCCACCGGTACCAGTTGATGGCTCCTTCCAGTACGGGAATCTCGAATTCAAGCGGCTCCCAATACGCATTGAACATAATGTATGCATGCAGAGATTCGTTTTTCAATTCTCCACTGATTGCGAAGCTATGCGAGGAAGGCGACCAATCAGGCTGATTGAGTTTTACGCCGTGTAGGATGGGCCTGGACTCGCGAAGGACCTGGGTCAGGCTCACTCGCCGCCGCTCATGTTCCAAGTCTCTTATCAATCGGCGTCCGATCAGGAGTCTGGCGAAACGGGGCACATCCGAGTGTCTGGAGAGCAGTGTCCAGTCGAACCAATTCTTATCGTTATCTTGGCAATAGGCGTTGTTGTTGCCCAGCTGGCTTCGCCGCACCTCATCGCCCATCAGCAACATCGGGACACCGACAGAAAGTGCGGTTGCCGCCAATAAGTTCTTCACCTGCCGATTCCCTGGCAGATGCCCCCCAGAATTGCCAATTTGACGTCACGGCCGCACTAGAACACGATCTACCGGAGTTCTTTGCGTTGGTGCGGAGTCATACATTCGAGGGCTATTACGGGACGCCTCGACATGGTGGAAATCATGATGCTGTCAGCTGGCGAATGTTGGGGTTGACTGAGCCTCCGATAAGGGGGCGGGCGCAATATGACTTCACACGCACGGCGTCCCACGAGTGCATCGCGTGCCACAAAACTGAAGAGAATCTCGATCGGCCGGATCTTCCAGCTTTTTACGTTTGCTGCGGACTCACAACTGGTGCGTGGCTGCCGGCTGGCTTCCGTGTGGTTCGGGGTCTTCCCATAGATGCGGCCTGTTTGAGCTGAGAAGGCTCATGATCGAGGGAGGGAGGGGCAATCGAATGCCTCACCTTCAGAGAAGTCTCAAGTACGAAGTGCTTTGCAGGACCGTGATCGCCCTCGAATCGGTCATGAAGTATGCGAACAGCCGTTGCGCCAAGCTGATATCCCGATTGGGAGACTGACGAAAGAGAGGGCTCGGTCATCTCGGCAATATCAAGATCGTCGAAGCCCATAACGGAAATGTCATTGGGGCAACGAAGGCCAGACTCCCGGATGGCCAACAATACTCCGAGGGCAATCAGGTCATTGCTCGCGAAAATTGCGGTAGGCCGCGGGACGAGCCGTAGTAGGACGAGGCCCTTAGCATATCCGCCTTGTTTGTCAAATGTTGTTTCCTGGATATATTCCGGGTAAAGACGAAGTTTCGCGGCCTTTGCTGCCCGTTTGAAACCCGTGAGCCGCTCCTTGGCATTGGTGAGATGCAAAGGGCCGGTGATTGCGGCTAGTTTTGTGTGCCCCAACTGGATCAGAAAACGAGTCGCGAGATAAGCCCCATTCTCATTGTCGACGGTCACGCTATCCCCGCTCCAGTCGCGCGGAAGCCGGTCTATGCAGACCACTCCTGTACCCGCGCGGCGATACGACTCTGTTTGCGCGGTGAGGTCGCTGAAATTAGAAGGGATGACTAAGAGCCCAGCTGGTAGAAATGTTCGCAGTTGATCGAGGTGAACCAACTCTTTGGAGTGGTCATTATCAGTATTGCATAAGATCAGACGATAGCCATGGGCGAAGGCTATGTCCTCTGCGCCACGGACTACCGAAGGGAAAAAGGGGTTAGTGATGTCCGGGATAATCATCCCGATCATATTGGTTTTGTCACGCCGCAATCCACGCGCCAGTTGGCTGGGCTGATAACCCATAGTTTGCACGGCTTCAAGAACCCGCTTTCGCATTGGCTCTCGAACCACCGCAGAGTTGTTGAGAACGTGGGAAACGGTGCCAAGGGACACTTGAGCCAATTTCGCAACATCCTTCATATTCGCCATGACGACTCCCTCCCTGGTGGTGCTGGCAGATTGGTGCCGAAGCCGCTTGAACGGCGAAGGATCTCACACCCAGTCGAGGTTATTATATCTCCCTGAAACATTTCAAAAAAGGACGAGGAGGCGCGACCCCACCTCGGCGTTTGCAGAAATACGAAAAAACGAGAAACTGCCCAGAAGACTTGACGGGGATTGGCGCAAGTGAGCCACCGAAGGAGCAGGCCCATCACCTGACTCCAGGAAACGAGAACGGCCCGAAGGACAATTCCGACGATAGTGCGTTTTTGATCGCCCCTTGGCAGTTTGACCGCCAGAAATCACACGCAAAATTCCATTGACAACCTCGAGCCCGCGAGCATCAACTTGGCGATTGCATTGAAAGCTTTCAAATAATCGTTGCGACACCACTTTTGAGGCTTGCCATGAATCGACTGATGCCATTCGCAATCGCTTCGATCCTTCTTCTCGCCCTCCCCTGCAGCTCATTGGGCTTCGCTGCACTCAACCCGCATTTTGTTGGGTCGAGCTGATTACGAAGGGCCTAGCCTGCGGAAGAGTCACGACAAATAATTGTTTGCTCGACATCTCGGGCCATGCGGATCGTGAGACACTTGCTCAAAATGAACCTCAATTTCCAGCTGCAATCCGCCGGAAGCTCTTCTGTTGACGACTCCCAGCCGACCGAGTCCATTTTAGGCCGAGAGGGACAGTCAAGGGTTCACCGTTAGCGAAATCGTTGCGGTCGCGGCGAGCGAACCGGAGGTCCCTTTTATCGTGATTGTATATGGGCCAGCGGTGGTGCCTGGATCGCCGGGCTTTGGTGATCCGCCCCCGCAGGCGACAATCGATGTGGTAGAGGCCACAGCTAATAAGCAAAGACCAAGCATCCAGCGCTTTCTGCGTCTATTCACTGGGACGACAACGAACAGCATCACACTGAGGACCATGGTTCCCGCATCCCCCCAAACGCGTCGCTCAGGTTCCGGCAAGCGGTAAGCGGCAATCGTTGCGGCCGTGGTTGTTACGGTGAGCGTAGCATTCGTTCCATTCGCTCCAGTGACAATGGCCGGACTGCTCGAGCCGAAGCTCAACTCTGGTGGGTCAACTGCGTTCGTTGGGCTCGAAGTAATCGCCGCTGACAGTGCTACAGAGCCTGTGAATCCTCCAACTGGCGTGATTGCAATCGTGGATGTATTACCGTTCGTCGCTCCGGCCGCGACAGTAAGTGCTGTAGCCTGGATTGCGAAACTGGGAGGCGGGAGATTAATTGTGTATTTCGCAACAGCAACAGAACTTGTTGTGTAACCAGGAGCCGTGGCAATTGCTTCTACGGTCTCTGAGGACGCGATCGAGATCGGAGCTGTGTACGCCAGCGAACTGGTGGTTGGTGTAGTACCGTCCGTGGTGTAGTAAATGGTGGCCTGCGGAGTCGAGTCCGAAAGCACTACAGACTGCACCGACGTATATGTACCTCCGGGCACGCTGAAAGTTGGAACAGAGGCCGGAGGTGGAAGGCCGGTTCCAGATAGAGGCACTACAAGTGTTCCTCCGCTTGCGTCATCTGCGATTGTTAGTGTCCCGGTAAATGGCCCCGCTTGAGTGGGCTGAAAGAACACCGATACAGTGCATGTGGCATTCGAGCTCAATGTGCCTGCGGTTGAGCACAAGTCAGATTCGATACCAAATGCTGCCGTGGTATTGACTGCCCCAATGGTTAAAGCGGAGCTCCCCTCATTTTCTACCGTAATGGTCTGCGAAGCGCTCGTTGTACCGCTTGTCTGCGCCGGAAAAGTCAAGGAAACGGGTGTCGCCATTGAGGAGTTTGCAACAACACCGTTGCCCCTCAATTGGATCAGGTGAGATCCAGATGGAGAATTATCCGAGATTGTCATTGTTGCCAGGACTACGCCCGAAATCGAAGGTAAGGAAGACACCTGCACGGTGCATGTCGACCCCGGCGATACGGGAGTGTTGGTGCAGTTATCGTTTTCGGTAAAGTCATTATCTAGGGTAGCGGGATTGGGTGTGAATGCGATCCCCGAAACGATTAGCGATTGCGAATTCGATGGGGAGTTCGTAATCGTTACGGAAGTTGGCAGACTGAAGGTGCCTACCACCTGGGGACCAAAGATCAGATTAGACGAAGATAATGTAATGCCTCCCGTTGTTCCATTTCCGTTTAGAACCGCAGATTCGTTGCCGATTGGCGAACTGTCGGAGAAATCGATAGCGCCCGTCAAAGTACCCGAGGCAGTGGGGCTGGGCACTATGGACATCGCACAAGCTTGCCCGGGCCCCAAAGCCTCGCAACTTCCCGTCTCGGCAAAATTCTGCGAAATCGTGGTCTTGCTTAAGCTAAGCGATGTAGCAAAGTCATCGGAATTCGCGATCGTGAGAGTCTGCGGAGAACCCGTAGCGGCCAGCTCTACACTTCCGAATGTCATGGTTGTTGGCACTACAACGGCGCCGCCCACAACGAGTGTAGGTGAAGCGGGCAAGCCGCTGGCAGGGGCAGATTCGGCGATATAGAAGGTCAACGTATCTCCCTCCGGTACGGAGGGGACTGTCAGAATCAGATCGCCATCAAGGGAATCCCAGCCAATATTCAGGGAATTGATTTGGTCCGTCGTTAGATTCTGGGTACATAGCATGTTGCCAGCTGCGCTGGGATCGCACGTGAGCACGCCGAATCCAGAATCGTTAAACATGAAGTTTGTCAGGCCTGAAAAGGTAAGCACAAGGTTGTTGGGCCCAGTCTGGATCTGATAGAGGAACACGTATGTGGAAGTGCACGTTGACGGCGAAGAGCTTGTATTCAGGCCGCCGAACGGACACAGTGTTTCTGCGCTTACCGCGACCCCGTTCAAGGTCGCTTGTGTCACAGGCGCGTACTCCCAAAACGTTTGCATATCAGCAACGCCGTACTGCGAGCTGGCGCGGGTACCTACAGCGTGGTGGGCATACGCTGGAGTACTCAACAAACTGAGTATTATTGTCGCTGCTAAAGACTGAAGGGAGCCCCAATTGGTTCGGAGCATCGCGATCCTCCGGGGAAGTGAAGCGATTCTAGCCCCCGGTTTTTCGAAAGTCAATAGAACTCATAAACAGGTTGGCTAAGTCGATGCTATAATCACACCGCCTTCCCTTTCCCGACACGAGGACGTGGATCAAATGCCTGCAATTGATGGTCAATCAGAGCGCCGATTGCGAGTCTTTCTCTGTCACTCATCCGGAGATAAGGCATTAGTGCGGCAGCTATACGAATGGTTACAGCGCGATGGGTTTGATCCGTGGCTAGACGTGAAGAAGCTTTTGCCAGCTCAGCGTTGGGCTGACGTCATCGAAGATGCGGTACGAGCATCAGATGTCGTGGTTGTTTGTCTGTCTCAGGGTTCAGTGAGCAAGGAAGGATTCTTGCAGAGGGAGATCAAATTTGCCCTCCAGATTGCAGACGAAAAGCCTGATGACACGATGTATATCTTGCCGGCTCGGCTCGAACCCGTCGAATTGCCGCGCCGGTTTCGAGACCTGCAGGCGGCTGACCTTTACGAGGCCGATGGGTATGAACGGCTTAAACAAGCGCTCGCACAACGAGCCGCTCAAATTGAAGCTGCTTCTCCGAAACCGAGTTCGGGTCCGAGGCTTCTCAATTTGCCGATTGAGGCCCAATCTTCCGGGAAGCCGGGGAAGGTACCAAGGGGAGTGCAATGGTTCATGTCCCACCCACGTCTGATTGCGCTGGGGCTGTTATTGATTGTCGGTGGTATCTCAGTCGGAGGGTATGGCCTATACCAAAAGCAGATTCGGCAGCGTGCGCTCGCCGAAAAGTTCTATAGCGACGGGGTCGCAAGTTGGAAGGCGCTAGATCTCCGAAACGCCGAGGACCTGCTGTCTCAGGCGGCTGCAGCAGAGCCGAGCGATCCTAAGATTCTGGCCGCGTATTCTTTAAGCCTAAACGAGCGAGGGCGCGAACTCGAAGCGCGTGAGGTGGCAAAAAAGGCCTGGAATCTCGCTTCGTCCCTCCCGCGCGACCTTCGGAGCTTTGTTCAGGCTGTCTACGATGAGACAAACGCAAACTGGAGCCAGGCAGGAGAGCTCTATTCCGCTCTTTGGCGGGACGGTGGTCATGACTTGGAGAACGGTCTACGCCTCGCTCATGTGGAAACCCTGGGTGGTGCACCTCGCACTGCACTGGATACTCTGCAAGCGATCTCTTCGACGAAAGGCGGCGATCCACGAATTGTCTTGGAGAAGGCGGCAGCACAGAGTTCACTCGGACAGTTTGAAGAGGAATTGCAAACTCTTACGGAACTAATCGATGGGCACCCTGCCCGGGATCTTGTACGGGCCACGGCTTTGGCCGCCCGGTGCTGGGTGCAGTACAACCGACGGGATAATAACGATTCGTTGGAAAGCGGCTTGGAAGATTGTAACGTGGCTGAAGGCATCTTCAACGACGGTGAAGACGCGTTGGGGCGGGCAAGGACTCTGTCAAGGGAAGCACTGATCTTAGCTGCTCAAGGCGGAAAGAATCACGATGTTCAGAAGGCGGATGCGCTCTACAAGGAAGCGCTCGATAAGCAGAACCGTGCTATCGATATTGCGCATGAAAGGGGCGCAATTCGCGATGAGGCCGGAGGCCACCTAAACCTAGGCGACATTCTGATGGAGAAGACATCGCCCGATTCCGAGGCCGCGCGAAATCATTATGAGATCAGCCGGAAATTGTTCCGGAGTCTGGGAGACAAAGCCAGTCTTGGAGACCTCGAAAACGACGCGGCCGTTCGACAGATTCAACTTTGTAACTACCGAGAGGCGCTAGGTAGCGCAGAGACGGCTCAACAAGCTTGGAATGAGATCGGCAGCGCGGACGAAGCATTCGCTTTGTCGAATATGGGCAGCATGCAACTATACCTTGGCGACGATCGTGACGCGGAGAAAAGCATGAAATCCGCGCTCTCTAAAGCCCAGGGCAAGCTCAGTGTGGACACAGACGACTGGCTTATTACCTTAGGCGAGATCTACACGGAGGAAGCAAAAGTCGATCTGGCTGATCAGTGCTTCAAGGGAGGGCCGTGCTATGACGATAGGCAGCCCTCTAACGTGCATGGCGACAGGGTTTTACCCGACGCAATCTTAGATGATGCGAACCTCAAGATCGAACAAGGACGCATCTCGGAAGCAGTGACGCTTGCAGCAAACGATCTGAAATTAGCACAGTCTGAAAAGGACCATGACGAGGAAATAGAAGCGAGGAGTGTGCTGGTAAACGCGCTATTGACAGAAGGATCAGGTTCGGCGCTGAACCGGGCACGATCAATTGCATCGAGTATTGACCCTTTCGCGGTAAAGGATTGCCGGCTTGGAGTGGCCTTGCATCTTACTCTGGCTAGAATCGCAGGCCGATCAGGTGATACCACAAAACACGATGAGGAACTGCACCAAGTTGTGCAGACAGCAGGTGATCTTGGACTGACTCGCTATACATTAGAGGCAACGTTAGAGCAGGCGGAAATGGATCTGAAGTCGCATCAGAATACAGTTGCCCTTCAGTTAGCAAACCAAGTCTTAAGCCAGTCGAGCGATCACGGGCTCCTCCTCGTTAGGGCAAAAGCACTCGACCTTGTTCAGCGCGCCGGTACGCACAAAAACACCCAATTTTAGGCTTCAGCACCCTAATCGAACGCTAAATCAGGTGCGACAGAAGAGGTGATCATGGGGCATCCCTGGCAAAGAGAGGGCCACCTGGCCGCTGAAAATGAATCCATCGGCAATCGCATTCACGTCCATGCCAATGTCGATCAGCGGAATCATTGATCGGCGTGCAAATGCCTCAAGGTCGCCTCTCCCGGCAAGCGAATCGATGCAGCCGAAGACAACCTCGCATTCTTGAATATGGGCAGTCTGCTCCTGCCAGGGGGGAGACTTTTGCCACAACATCGGCCCTAGGATTGACAGCCTTGATGAGTCGTCTCGCGATCTGTACCTTGGCTAGCCGGCGTTTCACATCGGATGGCCGTTTCCCAGTTTGCGTTCGTTGAGTATAGCCTCCGCTTTGCCGGCAATCCAAGCACATCAGCGCAGGTGCAGCCGCTGGCTCGCCTTTCTCAAGCCGCGGCGGACTCCAGCACAGCCGTGCGGGTAACCGAGATAACGCTGATGTCATCTTCCTGCCCGAAGGCTTGCGCGGAGCCGGCTACGTCGGCTGCGCTGGTTGCCGTGCGCAGCAGTTCATGCACGCGCTCAAAGCCAAAGATCTGCCCATTCGCATCCATCGCTTCGGCAATCCCGTCCGACATCAGCACTAGCCGGTCTGCGGCCTTCAACTCGAAATGCATCAACGAAGTCTCAGCGCCCTCCGACATTCCGAGCGGCAGAGCGCCTTCCATGGGCAGCTCTTCGCCATTCAGATACGGAGCAAGGTGCCCGGCATTGGCCAGCGTCGCACCGCCATCCGCCTCAATGCGTAGCGCCAGGCAGGTAGCCTGCGCATCGCCGCGGCCCCAAAGCCGCTGATTGAGAGACCAGAGCATCACAACCGGATCGGAATCAAATTGAGCGACGCTCCGTATGGCCCCCACCAGCAGCGCCACCAGCATGCCTGCCTGCAGACCTTTGCCGGACACATCTCCGGCCACAATCAGCACACTGCCGTCGGTCTTATGCGAAATGATTTGGAAGAAATCTCCGCCCACCTCGCGCGCCGGGCGATATTCGCTCTCGATGATGAGGCCCGGCAGGCCCGGGGGGCCCGGCAGCACCAGCTTTGCCCCGGGCAGGATCAACTGCTGCACCTCCTGCGCCTGCTTCACATCCAGCGCCATCAGCCGCTGGCGCTGCACGGACTTGAGCAGCCGCCGCAGCAGCAGCAGGGCGATCACCACTGCCACCAGCAGGCTGGAGATTGTGCCAAGGGAAATGGCGACCCCAAATGGGAACCAATAAATATGGACAGGAAGAAAGCTGAGCTGGGCGGTGAAGGCATTGATCCCCCGCAACACGACGACAGGCAAAACCAGCCAGCCCTCCACACCCTGGCGGCGAATGCCCTGGACGACCGTCCAGAACAACAGGGCGAACAAGAGCACGCGGAGGGCCAGGGATACGGTGACGAAAGGGACGGCAACCCCGTGGGGGATAAACCCGAAGAAGGCTTCGTCGCTCAGCACTAATGAGACTGCCAACAGCACGGTCAGGCCTGCGGTGAGCCGAGGCAGCCAGGCCGGGCGCTCGAGCCCGAACCATACCCAAAACACCATCACCCACGCGGCGTAAGTCAACGGGCCGACAACGTCCACCAGCAGATCGTTGACGGGGATGCTCTGAAGCTCTGTCCAGCTACCGAGGGCCTTGAGGCCGGAATTGGCGGCAATGAGGAGGAACAGAGCCCCCATCCACAGATAGACGCGGTCAGAGCGGTCAAAGAGGATGAGGCTGAAGGCGACCACGCCCAGCAGGCCAAACAGCAGAGCCAGGATGGCGGCAAATGCGTAGGAGCGGGTGAGTGCAAGCCAGCGCACCTGGTAGCTGGCCGCCACCGCGTCGGCCTGACCCAGCACCGGCGCCGAGTGCATGCCGCCCGCCTCGGGGTCATCGAGCAGGGTGTAAGGTTCCATCCACAGCCGGAAGGCCACAACCAGCGTGGACTCAGCCGGGGCGGTCTCGCCGGGTCCGGTCTCCCCCTGCCCAGCTCTATCTTGCCCGGATATCGCCTTGTGACTGCCCGCTTGCGCTAGAGGGAACATTTTGGGCTGGGTGAAGTAGACAACGGGCCTGCCGCCGTTGAAGTCGCCGAAGTGGCCGGCCAGCTCCCCGTTGTCGAAGACCTCGTAAGCATCATCCACGTGAGCCGGCCCTGCCAGCGCCAGCCCCGCGCCTTGCCGGGCTTGACCGGGCTGCCGTAGCACCTGCACGCGGATGCGGTACCAGGCGTAGCCAAAGTAGCCGGGGTGGCCCAGGGTGGTCCAGCCCGGCACATAGCCGGAGAACCCCCGATGGGTTCAATGGCCGCGTCCTTCGGCGTCAGGTCCACCGTCTCCCACTTTGAGTCGTCAAAGTCCGGCTCGGCCCACAGCGGCTGGCCCGTCTTCGAGTCAATCGGCGAGTCGCCCACGGTGGACTTCCATGGCCCGTAGAGCGGCACAGTCGCCTGGCCCAGGGTGACGCGCACAGTGGCTTGGGAGCGGGCGCGCAGGGCCGGTGGTTCCTTTATTTGGACTCTCGGCGCGCTGTGTCTCTATGACGCCGCAATAAAGCCGGCTGTCACCAGGGCTGTCAGACAGAGGACGAAAAAGGTCCGTCGTGCCATTGCATGACCTCGTTACAGTGCGGGAACCATTGCTCGCACTATACGCACCCACGCCCGCGGGGGGAAACTCTCGACTCCGCTGTCTTGTCAGAGAAATGGCCTGCTGACGCGGAAGCCCGTTGACACTTGAGGGTCCGGCTTCCCCTGCGGCACACTGCCTGATTCTCCCCCGACATTATCGGTCGATGGTTGGCAACATCATGGCGACGCAGCCGCCAACTCAGTTGTTGCAAAATCGCCAAATCACGCGTTGATCAGAGATTGGTACCTAAATGTCGCCATGGCGACTGGAATCCCGCACTTCGGGACCCCGGTGCCGTTCCGCGTTAATCCCTGACCCTGCATTGTTTTTCGAGGAATAGTCGTTGCGGGATTCGGCGCGAGCTCAGGGATCTGGGGCCTTCGGTCATGGGTAAGGACCCGCCTTCCCACTCGAATCGAACTTATCAGCCGAGATTCGAGAACAATCCGGCATTTTCCACTTGACATGCAAGTGGAGCGAGTGTTTACTTGGATGTCAAGTGAAGAAGATGACCATTCCAATACTGCAAGGAACGCTCGATCTGATGATTCTCCGCACCCTGGCCACAATGGGGCCTCAGCACGCGTACGGAATCGCCAGCCGGCTGGAACAGGTTTCCGGGAGCCAGTTAAACCTGAACCAGGGCACCATTTATCCGGCGCTGGTGCGGCTGGAGCAGCACGGCTGGACGCGCGCCACCTGGGGCACGACGGAAAACAACCGCGAAGCGAAGTACTATGCCATCACCAAGGCAGGTTTGAAGGGGCTTGAAGAAGAGACCGCGCGCTGGCGCCAGATGTCCGGCGTGGTGGAAAGGCTATTGGCGGAGGAGCAATAGTCATGTCGCGTTCAAGGCGAATGTTGTCACAGTTGCGCAATCTGTTCCGCAACAATCGTGCGGAGAAAGAGCTGGCGCGCGAAGTGGCATCGCACCTCACCCTCCTCGCCGACGACTTCGAGCGGCGCGGCATGCCGCCTGAAGAAGCACGGCTTGCCGCGCGGCGCGCTTACGGCGGCGTGGAGCAGGCAAAACAGGCACATCGCGACGAACGCTCGCTGTTGTGGATGGAACAAACCGTGCAGGACCTGCGCTACGGCCTGCGCACGTTGAGCAAGAGCCCCGGCTTCACCATCACCGCGGTGCTCACGCTCGCCCTCGGCATCGGCGCATGCACGGCCATCTTCAGCCTGGTGAATGCGGTGCTCATTCGTTCCTTGCCGTATGGCGATCCAGGCCGGCTTGTGTATCTCTACACGCCCAATCCCCAGTTCAAACTGCCAATCGAAGTCTTCGGCCCCGCCTACGCTGACTTCTACGACTTGAAGAAGGAAACCCACTCTTTTCAAGATATGACTGCCTTCGACCAGTCCGTCTTCAGCCTTGCCTCGCAGGGCGCGGCGGAGCGCGTCAGTGCGGCGCGCGTCGACGGCGAATTCTTTCGAACTTTCCAGTCCGCTCCCGAATTGGGCAGAGCCATAACTTCCGACGACAACCATCAAGGCCACGAAAATGTCGCCGTCATCAGTCACGCGCTCTGGCAGTCCATGTTCGGCTCGATGACGGAAATCCTCAACCGGTCTCTACTGCTTGACGGCAAGACCTATCAGATCATCGGCGTCATGCCTCCAGGGTTCGAGTATCCGCATTCCTCCGATCTGCCCTACGGCAACTCGCAATACAAGACAACGCAGGTGTGGATCCCGCTGGCCCTTACTCCACCGCAAACAGCCGATAGAGATAATTCGAGCGGCAATGCCGTCGCCCGCCTCAAGCCCGGCGTCTCCATCGCACAGGCGCAGGCGGAGATGGCTGCCAACATGACGCGGCTCGACAAGCTTCACCCCCAGATGCACGGCTGGGGCGCTTCTGTGGAGAGCTTCGTTGACAGCACGGTCGGCCGCGTGCGTTCTCTCTTGTGGCTGCTGCTCGGCGCCGTTTGCATCGTCCTGCTCATCGCCTGCGGAAATGCCGCCAACCTTCTGCTGGCCCGTGCGGCGGGCCGCATGCGAGAGTTGGGCGTACGCGTCGCGCTCGGAGCGGGCCGCACCCGCATCATTCGTCAACTTCTCACCGAGTCGCTCCTCATCGGCATCGCCGCAGGAGCCATCGGCATCGGTCTCGCGTTCGCCTTTCTGCGCCTGCTGCCACTCCTCGATCCCGGCAACATTCCGCGCCTCCGCGAAGCCTCTCTGGATTCGCGCGTCCTGCTCTTCACCGTCGCCGTGTCTCTGCTCACCAGCGTGCTCACCGGCATTCTGCCCGCGCTGGCCGTTTCGCGAATCCATCTGACGGACTTCCTCGCCACCACCGGCAGCCGCAGCGTGGCCGGCGCGCACACCCGAGTTCAAAGCACCCTTATCGTGGTTGAATCGGCGCTCGTCGTTGTGCTGCTCGCTTCCGCCGGCCTGCTCATTCGCAGCTACGTCAACGTCGAGTCGGTCAACACCGGCTTCTCCCCATCCACCGTCACTCTGAATGTCTATCTCGATGCGCGTTATAGCCAGCCGCAACAACGCACCACCTTCTTCCGAGATCTGTTTGCGAGGCTGCAGACGCTCCCCGGCATCCAGTCTGTGGGAGGCATCGACTATTTGCCGCTAAGCAACTCCGAAAGCCTCGGCCAGTTCAGTGTCGATGGCTATCCAAATGAGAAAAGTCAATTGGCCGAAGAGCGCTGGGTCACGCCTCGATATTTTTCCGCGATGAACATTCCGCTTGTGGCCGGACGCTTCCTCAGTGATTCGGATTACTCCAACGTTGCCCACACGGTAATCATCAACCAGAGCTTTGCCAGAAAGTATTTTGCCAATCGCAACCCCATCGGCGGCCGCGTCAACACAGGCGAACGTCATATTCAATGGAACACCGTCGTTGGCGTAATCGCTGATGTGCGCCACACCAGCCTTGAGGAGGCCGCGGAGCCGCAAATCTATCATCCTGAGACGGCTTTCTCAGGCGGATACGTCGCCGTCCGCTCTACGCTTCCCCCAAAAATTCTTGCCGTGGAGATTCGCTCCACTCTGCATGCCATCGATCCCAACCTTGCCACCGGCGACATTCAAACCATGGGCGACCTTGAGTCTGCGGCCAGCGCGCAACGCCGCTTTCAAACCTCGTTGCTCACCGTCTTCGCCACGATCGCGCTTTTCCTGGCGCTGGTCGGCCTCTACGGCCTCATGGCATACTCGGTGGGCAGCCGCACCCGCGAAATGGGCATCCGCATGGCCCTCGGCGCGCAGCGGACGGACGTGATGCTGCTTGTGCTCAAGAAGGCCGCGCTGCTGCTTGCGCTGGGTCTCGTCTCCGGGCTCGTCGCCTCGTGGTTTGCCGCGCGCGCCATGCAGGCATTTCTCTTTGGTGTCGGCCGGCACGACCCAATCACAATCCTGTCCGTCTGTGCTTTGCTCGCGGTTTCCGGCTTAATCGCGGCCATCATTCCCGCTCGCCGCGCCGCCACCATCGATCCCATGCAGGCGCTGCGGCTGGCGGAGGAGCAATAGTCATGTCACGTTCGAGACGGCTCCTGTCAAGATTGCGCACCTTGTTCCGGCAGAATCGTGCGGAAGAAGAGCTGGCGCGCGAAGTTGCGGCGCATCTCACGCTGCTGGTCGACGATTTTGAACGGCGCGGCATGCCGCCGGAAGAAGCTCGGCTGGCCGCCAGGCGCGCGTACGGCGCGGTGGAGCAGGCGAAACAAGCACATCGCGACGAGCGATCGCTGCTCTGGATCGAACAGACCATACAGGACCTGCGTTACGCCCTGCGGATGCTCAGGAAATCGCCGGGCTTCGCCGCGGTTGTCATTGTCACGCTGGGGCTGGGGATCGGCGCCAACACCGCAATTTTCAGCGTGATTAACGCTGTGATGTTCCGCGCGCTTCCCGTCCAAGACCCGCAGCACCTGGTCATCTTCAGTTGGACCGCGCACCACAAGCCAAAACACCTCAGCTCCAGCAGCTATGGCGATTGCGCCGCCGACTGCTCCGTTTCCATGCCTTTTTTTGAAGCCGTCCGCGCACAGACAAATTCATTCTCCGGCGTGGCCGCGTTTGCAGGCCCTCTGCAAATCGACTTGAGCGGCAATGGTCCCGCCAGCATTGCCCATGGCCAATATGTCTCCGGCGACTACTTCAACCTGCTGGGGCTGAAGACTGTTTTCGGCCGTCCGCTGGGTCCCGCGGACGATACGCCCAGCGCGCCGCCGGCAATTGTGCTCGACTATCGTTATTGGCAGCGCGCCTTCGGCGCCGATCCTGCCGCGGTGGGCCGCACCGTTCGCCTGAATAATGTTGAGGCGCTGATTGTCGGCGTGGCCGACCCGCGCTTTACCGGACTCACTCCCGGCAAGACCCAGGACTTTCTCATGCCGATCTCGCTGGTAAAGCAGATCCGCAGCCAATGGTGGGACGATACTGAGGATGGGCTCGGCGACCCCACGATCTGGTGGGTCGCCATCGCTGCCCGTCTCAAGCCTGGCGTCACCGTCGCCCAGGCCCAGGCCCAGGCATCCACCATCTTCCGCAATGAAACGCTGCGCGGCGCCAAGCCCTTATTCGCAGAGGCCGATGCACCCGCCATCAAGCTCTTGCCCGCGCGCGAGGGCCTCAACGGCGAGAGCAATGAAATTGCGCCCATGCTGAAACTCATCATGGCCGCCGTCGGCTTTGTCCTGCTCATCACCTGCGCCAACGTCGCCGGCCTCATCCTGGCGCGCTCAACCAGGCGGCAAAAGGAAATAGCGGTACGCCAGGCGCTCGGCGCGCGCCGAGCCCGCATCGCGCGCCAGTTGCTCACGGAAAGCCTGCTGCTCTCCGTCGCCGGCGGCGCGTTCGGCATTTTTCTGGCGTTCTGGGGCGTCCACGCCCTCACCATTCTCCTCTCCAACGGCTTTGACGAGTCGTTCCCATTCGTCGTCGCAACAGACTGGCGCGTGCTGGTTTTCACCTGCGGGGTCACGCTCCTCACCGGGATTCTCGCCGGCCTCGCGCCCACGCTCAGCACCGCACGGCTCGACCTTACCCCCGCACTGCGCGAGAATGCCTCGTCGCTTCCGGGCGAATTCGCCCGCCATGGCCGCGGTTTCCGTCTCGGCGATCTGCTGGTGATGGCGCAAGTCGCCTTGTCCATCGTCGTGCTCATCGGCGCGGGCTTGCTGCTCCGAACCCTGCGCAATCTCGAAACCCTCAATCCCGGCTTCGATACCCACAACATCCTGCTGTTCGCCATCAATCCCACCATCGCCGGCTATAAAGATCGCCAGACCGCCGATCTTTATCGCGATCTGCAGCAGCGCTTTGCAGCGGTACCCGGCGTCCTCTCCGTCAGCTACTCAGAAGAGGCGCTTCTCAGCCAAGGCTGGTCCGGTGACGACATCCACCTCGACGGCGCTCCCCCCGAATCGAACGTCTATACCGATGTCCTTCCTGTCGGCCTCGATTTCTTCTCCGCCATGCGCATTCCCCTGCGCGCCGGCCGCTCCTTTACTGCTGCCGATTTCGCATCCGCGAGCGAAACCCACGCCGCAATCCAAGCCGCCGACGAGCTCAAGAGCAAGGCGCCCACCACCGCAGCGGCTGCCGCTGCCAAACCAACCGGTCCGCCCCCCGCGTCCGTTCCGGTCATCGTCAACCAGACGTTCGTGCGCAAATACCTTTCCAACCGAAATCCCCTTGGCCTTCACATCGGTGACGGCCAGCACGACGAGCCGGCCACAAGTCCGCAGCCCGGCTATCGCATTGTGGGCATCGCCGCAGACAGCAAATACTACAGCCTGCGGCATGAAGTGGACCCCACTATGTTCATGCCGCTGGTCGGCAACCAGGCTTACTTTGAGCTGCGAACCGCCGCGGACCCCAACGCGCTGGTTGGTCAGGTGCGCCAGATTGTCTCCCACGTCGACAGCAACCTGCCCCTCTTCGACATTCGCACGCAGACCGGTCAAATTGAGCAAACCCTCTTTCAGGAGCGGCTGATGTCGCGCCTGTCGAGCCTCTTTGCGCTCCTGGCCCTGCTCCTGGCGTGCATCGGGCTGTATGGATTGCTCTCTTACGAAGTGGCGCGGCGCACCCGCGAGCTGGGGATTCGCATCGCGCTGGGCGCGCGAAGGCGAGAGCTGATGCGGCTGGTGGTGGGGCGTGGGCTACTGCTGGCGCTGGCCGGAGCGGTTATCGGCATCGGCGTCGCCATGGCCGTCACGCGCCTCATGGCCGCCATGCTTTATGGCGTGCGCCCGTTCGATCCGGCCACGTTTGCGGGCGTTTCCGTCCTGCTGGTGCTGGTGGCGCTGGCCGCGTGTTCCATCCCCGCCCGTCGGTCCATGCGCATCGACCCCATGGTTGCCCTGCGGGACGAGTGATGCACGCTGCCAGAATGACTTTTCCTCAATGGATCGATTCAACAATTCAACTAAATCGCTCATTGATGACAGATAGGTCCTGAAATGTCTTAGTGCTGTATCTGGAGCGCCCCGCGACGCAAGGGTGCGCAGTTGCATGCTCTCTGGCGGGGCGCTTCGGATACAGCGACTTGAAGGAAGCCGCCCCACTTAAGCCTATGTACTTTGCATCGGTCTGAGCGGGTGCAGAGGGATCAGGAACCGACTGAGTCGGCTGGGATGCGATGGCATGAAGGCCGGATGGAGCGGCACTGTGGCTCGCCGAGGGGTGATTTGGAGGCGGGAGAGGCTGGCATCGGAGGGGTCTTGCCGAGATGAGCCAAGGAGTCCGCGTGCGCGCCGGAGCACGGTCAAAGGCCGAGGATGTGGATAGAGATTCATGCGGCGCACCGGTCTGATTGAGGTGGCGAGCGAAGCAGGAGTTGCGCGGCGGAGAGCCGTTCGACGACGCGCATGGTTGCGCCGCAGACTGGGCAGTTCCAGAGTGAGCGGGTCCGATCGGTGGACGGTGATGCCGGCGCAGGTATGTTTTGCTGTTCATCGAGCAGCCGCAGGCACAGCGGCAGGAGCGCAGCGCGGTTGCGGTTGGCCAGGAACCCGAAGTTGCGGATGCGCACGAATCCCGGCGGCAGCAGGTGAAGCAGGAAGCGGCGCAGGAACTCGTCGATAGCCAGGGTCATGAGCCGTTTCTTGTTGCCGTGCGCGGAATCGCGCCAGCGGAAGGTGACGTTGCCATCGGCGAGAGCGAGCAGCCTGGAGTTGGAGATGGCGACGCGATGGGTGTAAGCCCCGAGATAGCGCAGTACATGTTGCGGGCCGCCAAAAGGCGGCTTGGAGTAAACGACCCAGTCGTGGCGGAACAGTACCCGCAGCCATCGAGCGAACGCGCGCGGCTCGGCGAGTGGCACCAGGCTGCCGTGGAACTGGAACTCGCCGCGAAGGAAGGCGCTGCGGACTCCGGCGACGAACTTGCCGCGGAAGACACGGCTGAGCACGCCGATGGGCAGGAAGAAGGAACTCCGGGCGGAGATCCAACTGGAGTGATCCGGTGCCAGGCCACCGGCTGCAACTACGCAGTGGATGTGCGGATGAAACTGCAAGCGCTGGTTCCAGCTGTGGAGCACGCTGAAGAAACCGATCTCGGCACCGAGACGCCGTGGATCACGAGCTACTTCAAGCAGAGTCTCAGCGCTGGCGTGGAAGAGCAGGTTGTAGATGAGCCGCTTGTTCTGTAATGCGAGCGGAGCCAGTTCCCGCGGCAGAGTGAAGACCGCATGGACATAGCGAGTGGGCAGCAGTTCCCCTTCGCGCGCCTGGAGCCAGCGCCGGCGCGCGTTGCCCTGGCACCGCGTGCAGTGCCTGTTTCTGCACGAGTTGTAGGAGATCCTGGTCGTGTGTCCGCAGCCGGTGCAGCGATCGCGATGCCCGCCCAGCGCGGCGGTGCGGCAGCGCACGATGGCCAGCAGCACCTTCCGGTGTTGCCAGTTGATCCACTTGCGGCTGTGATCCACAAATGCCTGTCCCGCACAGCGAACAATGTCGGCCATCTCCACCAGAGGCCGGTTCTTCAACTGTGCTTGCGTCCTCCCTGTCGAGAGAAGGTGAGCGCATCAAGGGGGCTGGCGGTCGCGCTGAGATGGCGTTGGGACAGGTGCAGATAGATGGTCGTTACTTCGAGGTCGCGATGGCCGAGCAGGATCTGGATGGTGCGCAGGTCGGCCCCGGCTTCAAGAAGATGGGTCGCGAAACAATGGCGCAAAGTGTGGGGATGAATGCGCCTGTTGTCGAGGCCGGCGCGTTCGGCGGCGATCTGGCAGGCAGACCATAGGACCTTGGTGGTGACAGGGTAACTTGCCGTGTGCCAGCGGTTGCCGGGGAATAGCCACTCCCTGGGCTTGCGCCGCAGTCCGCGCCAGTAGACGCGCAGTTCTTCGAGCAGCTTCGGGCTGAGCATGACATCGCGGTCCTTGCCACCCTTGCCCTCGTGGATGTGAACCACCATCCGCTGGCTGTCGATATCGCTGACCTTGAGGCGGGCCGCTTCTGCGCGGCGTGCGCCGGTGGCATAAAGCGTCATCAGCAGGATGCGATGAAAAGGGGTATCGGCCGCGTCGATCAGTCGCGCGACTTCTTCCTGACTGAGCACCCCGGGAAGGTGACGCAACTTCTTCGGATAGGGCGTTTCGGCGATGCTCCAGTTGCGCTTAAGCACGTGAATGTAGAAAAAGCGCAGCGACGCCAGCCGCAGGATCACCGTGTTCGGGCTGAACTTGAACTGGGTGAACAGGGCTGCCTGGTACTTGCGAATCTCTTCAGGGCCAAGCTGATCGGGCCGGCGATGAAAGTAGCGGCTGAAGTGCTCAACACCGTGCAGGTATGTGCGGATGGTAGTAGCGGCGAAGTTGCGCCGATGCAACTCCTCAAGCATGAGCTGACGTAGTTGGTTCACAGAGAATCCTCCTTCTCTGCGTCCCAAACTACCCCGGCAGCCACAACGGCCGGCTCAGCCGCACGCGGATGCGTCCGCCGCCGCAGCGGCTTCGTTCAAGTCGGCTTGTGTCCGGGGAATGTGAGTTCGCTGGCGTTGCATTGCTCACGCTGGAGCCCAATTTACCGACAATGCCTCCGCCTGGTTCAGCACAGAACGGATCGCCGGCTCTCTTGAACCGCTTGCCCAGCCCCTCCCGTCGGCGCTTGTCGCGAATATGTTGTTGCCACTCCGGCCCATCGGCCGCAGAGCCGGTCATTCCAACCCTCAGTACTCCTGCATCATCGGCTTGGCTGTGCCAGTCCGGGCGTAGCTTCACAATCTGCTCGTACAATTCCACGCAGATTTGCGGCGCCGCAGCTTGTTCCATTTCCGATTCGGCTCTCAGGAACTGTGGTGTCACTTCTTCTCGTACGGCCACTTCCACCCGCTGATCTCTGCGCTGTCGATGCCGTGCTCGTAAGCATGGAGCCGGCAGGCAATCTGCATGTCCCGGAATTCCTCTTTCGCATGTGCGCCTATCCGCTGCAACTTCGGGATCCGGTCAATCGCGTCGATGGCCAGGCTGAAACGATCCGTCTGGTTGTTAATAGCCAGTTCCATGGGGGTGTTGATGTTGCCCTTTTCTTTGTAGCCACGCACATGCAGGTTCCGGTGGTTGGTACGACGGTATGCGAGGCGGTGAATCAGCCACGGATAACCATGGAAGTTGAAGATGATGGGCTTTTCCGTCGTGAAGAGGGAGTCGAAATCCGAATCCGTCAAGCCGTGCGGATGTTCCGTGCTTGGCTGCAATTTGAACAAGTCGACGACATTGACAAATCGGATCTTGAGGTCAGGAAACCTGTCCCTGAGGAGGACGCTCGCGGCCAGCGCTTCCTGCGTTGGAATGTCGCCCGCCGCCGCCATTACGACGTCCGGTTCGCCATTTTCATCGTTACTGGCCCATTTCCAGATGCCAATTCCTTTGCTGCAGTGGGTGATGGCCGAATCAATGTCAAGGAACTGAAGATGTTTCTGCTTGTCGGAGACAATTACGTTGATGTAGTTTTCCGACCGGAGGCAATGATCCGCAACCGACAAGAGACAATTCGCGTCCGGGGGCAGATAGATGCGGGTTACCTCCGCGCTCTTATTCAGGACGACGTCGAGGAAGCCAGGATCCTGATGGGTGAAACCGTTATGGTCCTGGCGCCACACAGTCGACGTAATGAGAAGGTTGAGTGATGCAACCTTGCGTCGCCAGGACAAGTGGTTGCAGATCGACAGCCATTTCGCATGTTGATTGAACATCGAGTCGATCACGTGCACGAACGCTTCGTAGGATGACAGGAATCCGTTTCGGCCAGTCAGAAGGTATCCCTCGAGCATTCCCTCCATGGTGTGCTCGCTGAGCATCTCGATGACGCGTCCCTCCGGCGCCAACTCGGTGCCATCGTTGTCCTCGGGAAAGTATTCGGCCATCCAGAGCTTTTTGGACACCTGGTAGATCGCGTCCAGCTTGTTCGACGTATTCTCATCGGGTGCGAAAACGCGGAAGCTGCTCATATTCGATTTCATGACGTCGCGCAGGAAGATGCCCAGGGGTGGCACGTTCTCGACTTCGGTGATTCCCGGGCGCTCGATCTTAATGGCGTATTCGCGGAAGTCGGGCAGGCGCAGCTTCTTCCTGAGTTCTCCGTTGGCATGCGGGCTGGCGCTCATGCGGCGTGGGCCTGAGGGCGCAATCTCCGTGAGATCGGAACGCAGCTGTCCGGTTTCGTCGAAGAGATTTTCCGGCCGGAGGGACCGCATCCAGTTTTCCAGGATGCGCAGGCGTTCGGGATTCGTCTTGACGTCCGCGAGCGGCACCTGGTGCGAGCGCCAGGAGGCTTCGATGCGATGCCCATCTACTTCCGCCGGCGCGCCCCAGCCCTTGGGGGAACGCAGCACCACCATCGGCCAGCGCGGCCGGCTCGCGATGCCGCTGTTCCGGCAGGCTTCCTGATGTGTCCTGATCTCCGCCAGGCAACGCTCCAGGGTCGCAGCCATCGCCTGGTGCATGCTGTCGTGGTCAGATCCTTCCACAAAGTAGGGATTCCAGCCATATCCGCGAAGGAGACTCTCAAGTTCCTCGTGCGTGATTCGAGCCAGCAAGGTGGGGTTGTTGATCTTGTATCCGTTGAGTTGCAGGATCGGCAGGACCGCGCCGTCGCGAATCGGATTCAGGAACTTGCTGATATGCCAGGAGGTCGCCAATGGACCCGTTTCGGCTTCGCCGTCACCCACAACGGCTGCGACGATAAGGTTCGGGTTGTCGAATGCTGCCCCGCAGGCGTGCGAGAGGACGTATCCGAGCTCACCACCTTCGTGGATCGAGCCCGGCGTCTCGGGCGTGCAGTGGCTGCCAATCCCGCCCGGAAAAGAGAACTGCTTGAAGAACTCACGCAGCCCGTTTTCATCCAGGCTCTTCTCTGGATAGATCTCGCTATACGTGCCCTCGAGATATATGGGAGCCAGTACCCCCGGCGCGCCATGGCCTGGTCCCGCGAGAAAGATCATCTCCGCATCCTGGTTCCGTATGAGGCGGCTGAGATGCGTGTAAATGAATGCTAGTCCAGGGCTTGATCCCCAATGGCCGAGGAGGCGGTTCTTGATATGTTCGGGTTTCAGGGGTTCGCGCAAGAGCGGATTTGCCTGGAGATAGATCATTCCCAGCGCCAGGTAATTGCAGGCGCGCCAGTAGGCGTCAATCCTGTTCAGTTCATCGTCCGGTAACGGCGATCCCGCGACCGTGGACCGTGCTTTGCCCTGTGCACTCAATGGTTGGATCAATTCCTCAGCTTTTGCGAGTAGTGTCATTTTCGTGTGTCCTCACCTTGTCGTCGTTCATGCTCACGGTCAACGAGATCTGCCGGGCGCTCCTTCTTATGGTACGCTCGCCAAAACTGGTCCACCGTTGGGTATGGCGCTGGGCGACCAACAGCGATTGTCATCGGGCTCCTTGACGCGATCGGGTAAACCGCTGCAGCAATTTGCTTCCAGCATCGGCCGAGAAACCCCTGGAAACTGGTTGACCCTTTGCTAATTGACGATGCAGAAAGTCCAGTTTTGATCTTCGCCCCTCCTCTGCAACTCGCGCTGAATCTGCTCGATTTCCTTTCCATCGTTTGCCGGGATGCCCGGTTTGACGGTGAGGATGACAAGCACCATCTCAATCAGCGAATTCGTTGGAATGTTCGCCAGAACTCCGTCCATCGCCAACACCTCGAGCGATTAGAACGATCCGATCGATACTCTATTTGCAATCTGGCTGCCACAGTGAGCCGTTCGCGGCCAATTGGAAGTCTTTGCATTTCAGCGCACCCCATTTGCCCCGGGCAAACGCTTCATGCCCCTATTTGGGCGCTGCCGCTATGCGGGCACTTCGCGGCATGGTTCCGGCGACACCGGTCGTTCTTTTCGAGGCCAGTCTTGATGAGTGTTGATGGCTTCCCAAGTGAACCTCTCACCTCAATGTGCTACGATGTAGACCCACCGTGAAACAAAGCGTGACGATGGCCGCAATTGCCCTGGGTGTTTTGCTGGCAGGCAGCCAGAGCTTTTTTGCGCTCAATCCATCCCTCGATATCAGCCAGTACGGCCACACCGCGTGGAGGATCCGCGACGGGTTTACCGCTGGCACGGCTTTCGCCATGGCCCAAACACCGGACGGCTATCTCTGGCTCGCTACGGAATTTGGCTTGTTTCGTTCCGATGGCGTTAGTTTTGCTCGCTGGCATCCACCGGCGGGGCAGCGGCTCCCCGAGGCCCCATACGCTCTGCTTGTCACCCGCGATGGCACCCTCTGGATTGGCACGTTTGCCGGGCTCGCGAGTTGGAACAACGGCAAGCTGACCCAATATCCCGAGGTAGGCGCTCGATTCATAACATCGCTGCTCGAAGACCGGGAGGGAACGGTTTGGGCGGGGGCGCTGGGCGGTCCGCCGGGAACCCCTACCGGGCGGCTGTGCGCGATTCAAAACGGCAGCACACAATGTTACGGACAGGATGGCGCCTTCGGCAGTTTCGTCTGGAGTTTGGGCGAGGACAGTTCCGGCGCTCTCTGGGCTGGCGCAGAATCCGGTCTTTGGCACTGGAAGCCCGGTCCGCCGAAGCGCTATGCGGCGCCCGGAATGCGGCTTGCCGACCTGACTCAATCTGTCGACGGCCGGCTAATCGTCGGGATCAAAGGTGGAGGACTCAGGCAGGTCGTTGGCGACAAACTCGAAGCCTATCCGATTCACAGCGCCATGAACTCCAATGCGACGCTGCCGGACCGCGAGATCGATGCCAATAAGCTGCTCCGGGACCGCGATGGAGGTCTCTGGATCGGAACTAACCAACGGGGACTGATCCACGTGCATCACGGTCGCACGGATGTCTTCACGGCAGAGAGCGGTTTGTCAAGCAACATCATCGCAGGCCTTTTTGAGGATCGTGAAGGGAATATCTGGGTGTCCACTGCTGGGGGACTTGATCGGTTTCGAGAACTCCCCGTCACTACTGTTTCTACGAAACAAGGTTTGTCCAGCGATCACGTTAATTCAGTAATCGCGGCGACTGATGGCAGCACCTGGATTGCCACTGGCAATGGTTTGACGAGATGGCAGAATGGCCAAACAAGAATCTTTCGCAAAGCAGATGGACTGCCGGATGACATGGTGCAGTCCATGTACCAGGATCATGCCGGGCGGATCTGGGTGTTTACAGGTCATGGACTGGCCTGGTTCAACAACGGTAGGTTCGTGTCCGCGGATGGGGTACCCAGCACGGAGGTCTATTCCATCACCGGGGACAGCGCCGGCAACCTCTGGCTTTCAGGAGACAAAGGGCTTTCCCATCTTCGGGAAGGACGACTGATCGAGAATCTTCCCTGGGCAGCATTCGGGGATCGTAAACAGGCCAAGGTGATCGTTTTCGATCAGGGTCGCGGCGGACTGTGGCTTGGAGGATTCTGGCAGGATGGGGGGGTGCACTATTTCAAGGATGGAAAGGTCCAACTTTCGTACACAGTCGCGAATGGAATGACCAGGGGGCCAGTTGCCTCGCTTCGCCTCGATCGGGATGGGGCCGTGTGGGCCGCAATGCAGAATGGCGGCGTGAGCCGCATCAAAGACGGTCGGATCACAACCCTCACCACCAGAAATGGCTTGCCGTGCGATACGATTCATTGGACAACAGAGCAGGGCGACGGTTCCTTGTGGCTATACACGGCCTGCGGCCTGTTCCGCATTCCACGCAGCCAGGTGGATGCCTGGATCTCCGACCCGAGCGGCAAGGTCGAGCCGACGCTTTGGGATGCGGCCGATGGCGCGTTGCCTTTGAGATCGCCTTCCTCCTTCGGTCCAACTTTTGCCAATGGCGCTGATGGCAAACTGTGGTTCGTAACCCGAGAAGACGTCGCTGTGGTCGATCCTCAGCATCTTGCTTTGAACAAAATCGTGCCGCCCGTCCACATCGAAAAGGTGGTAGCCGATAACAAGGTTTACTGGCAGAACCTGCCGGGCGCACCGAGTCCGAGTGTGCATCTGCCCGCTCGAACTCACGATCTGCAGATCTTTTACACCGCCCTCAGTTTTGTCGCGCCGGAGAAAATCCATTTCAAATACAGGCTTGAGGCCCAGGATAACGACTGGCGCGAGGTGGTCAATGATCGCGACGTGCAGTATTCAAACCTCGGTCCCGGCACCTATCGGTTTCGCGTGATCGCTTGCAACAACAGCGGCGTGTGGAGCGAGCAGGGTGATTCCATCGAGTTCTCGATTGCGCCGGCGTATTACCAGACGAATTGGTTCCGCGCGCTGTGCGCGTTCGCCGTCCTGGCACTCGTATGGGCAATCTATCAGCTCAGGGTCAGGCAATTGCGCCACGAATTCGCCCTGACACTGGATGCTCGGGTCGGCGAGCGGACGAGTATCGCCCGCGATCTCCATGACACTCTGCTGCAAAGCTTCCATGGGTTGATGCTCCGGTTCCAGATCGTGTCCCAGCTGCTGCCGGATCGGCCGGTAGAGGCAAAGGCGGAGTTGGACAGAACCATTGATCGGGCCGCCCATGCGGTCACCGAAGGCCGGGATGCCGTGCAGGGCCTGCGCGCCTCCACTGAGCAAACGAACGACCTTGCCCGGGCCATCAACACCCTCGGCGAGGAACTCGCAACCGACCCAGGCAACCATGGGTCTGCGGCGTTTCGCGTGACGGTTGAAGGGGAATCGCGCGATTTGCATCCCATCCTGCGCGACGAGATTTATAGAATTGCCGCCGAAGCTCTGCGCAACGCGTTTCACCACGCCGCCGCTCGACGGATCGAAGTTGAAATTCGATATGACAGTCAGAAGTTCCGGCTGCGCGTACGCGACGATGGAATAGGTATTGATCCATCAGTTCTGTCTGGGCAAGGGCGCGAGGGGCATTTTGGCCTACCGGGCATGCGGGAACGCGCCAATGCCATTGGAGGCAAGCTAGTGGTGTGGAGCGAAGCTGGCACGGGCACCGAAGTAGAACTGGGCGTCCCGGCCGGCACTGCATATACGAGAATTCGAAAACTCTCCCGGTTAACACAAAAGCTTGCCGGAAAGGTATGAGGTAGTGGCTTCTCGTCAATCACTTCCGCTTCCTTTGCATTGCAACCGAACGACAATTGTGGTTAGCCTCGCCTGTTATCTTGCTTATATTGTGTTCCTGCCGGGCGCTATTCGCGCCCTGGATCCGAACAAACGCCTCACCCAGTACATCCACACATCGTTGCGGATTCAAGATGGTTCCGCGCCTTCCGGCATGTACACAATTGCGCAAACGTCCGACGGATTCCTCTGGTTCCTGTCGTCTCGCGGCGATATCTACAGGTTCGACGGAATGCGTTTTCGTCCATGGCCCCTGCCGGCGGACGCTGGCTCAATCGGCAGGATCAGGAACATCGTCGGCGATCAAGCTGGTGGGCTGTGGGCTCTGGGGGCTAACGGGATCGTTCACCTTAAAGGTGGGCTTAGCACGTCTCATTTCGAGTTGGAAGGCCTGATGCCGAATGCGAGCAATCTAAGCGAAGACGCTGATGGCTCGTTGTGGGTGGTACGTGGCGAGAATGGCATTTCAGAGCCTGTGTGCCATATTACCGAGCACGCGGTCAAATGTTACGGGAAGGCAGATGGAATACCAATTTCTCCGATCGATGCGATCGTGGCGGACGAAAAAGATGGCTTTTGGCTGGGAGGGCAAAGCGCACTTGTCCACTGGCATTCCGGCGTCTCGGAAATCTATCCGGTCGAAGGCCTGAAGTCGAATACAGGAGCTCCGGGGATAATGAGCCTGGCACGTGGTCCCGATGGTTCCATCTGGGTTGGCATAGTCTCGAAAGGACCGGGGCAGGGACTGGCACGATTCGAACAGAACACTGTCAGATCGTTTGTGACGCGGACTTTCGATGGAAGTAAGTTCGGCATCTTCGCCTTGCACTTCGACCGCCAGGGCAATCTCTGGGTTGGCACTGATAATGATGGGGTCTTTCGTGTCCATGAGAATACTGTCGACCATTACGGACGGGCGGAAGGTTTGTCCAGCGATTTCGTCCGCACTCTCTTCGAAGATCGAGAAGGCATCGTCTGGGCTGTCACTAGCAATGGTGTTGACAAATTCCATGATCCACTTGTCACGACCTTTTCCGCAGTGGAGGGCTTGGCAAGGGACTGGGCAGTAGGGGTTGAGGCCAACAGAGATGGCACGATCTGGGTTGCAAACGCTGAGTCGCTCGATCGCATTGAGAAAAACGGGACGATTACATCGATTCGCACTGGAAGCGGCCTTCCGGGAAGCCAAGTCTCGTCGTTGTTGGAAGACCGCGCCGGAAACATGTGGGTCGGGGTGGATGATGGGCTTTACGTATTCAAAAGTGGCCGATTTCGCCGCCTTCCCGAACCGAATCATCAGCCACTTGGATTGGTGTCTGACTTGATCGAGGACGTCGACGGGAATATCTGGGCAGAGTGCGCGGGCACGGGAAAGCTTGTACGTATCAGAGATTTCAAGGTGCAGCAAGAATTCTCTCGATCGCAAATTCCACCCGGCCGTCTAGCTCCGGACCCGAAAGGAGGAATTTGGATTGGCACTCGTGCCGGGGACTTGGCTCAGCTTCGCGATGGTGTGCTGAAAGAGTTTCCGGTAGGTACTAAAGCTAATCCCTGGACCAATCAGATAATTGCTGAATCAGACGGATCTACCCTAGCCGCCTTCGACGACGGTCTCGTCGGATTGCGGCACGGTAAAGTGCAGCGAATGACGACAAAAAATGGCCTGCCTTGTGACGGCATTTTTTCTTTCGTTGAAGACAGGGAGAAACGGTGGTGGCTCAATACCCAGTGCGGCGTCGTTGAGTTTTCAGACTCCGAACTCGATCGATGGTGGGCCAGCCCGAAAGCCGTCATCCAAGTACACTTCTACGACATACTGGACGGAGCTCGACCGTCCGCGCGACCACCATTCAAATCGGCGGCAAACTCGTCAGATGGGCGCGTGTGGTTTGTGAATTCAGGTGTGGTTCAGATGCTGGACCCCTCCAGACTGTCGCAAAAATCTCTTTCTGCTGTTACATACATCGAATCAGTCAACGTCGACCGCAACGAGTTCGCGGCAACCGATAAGCTTGGGCTCCCTCCGCATCCGCATGACTTGCGGATCGATTACACCTCACCGGCGTTTACTATTCCGCAGAAAGTGAGATTTCGGTATCGCCTCGATCCCTATGACGGTGATTGGCATGACGCCGGTACGCGCCGGGAGGCTTTCTTCACAGATCTAGCTCCTGGGAAGTATTCGTTCCGCGTGGTCGCATGCAATAGTGATGGCGTCTGGAGTGATAGCGTGGCTAAGCTTGATTTCTCCATTGCTCCGGCGTACTACCAGACGAATTGGTTCCGTGCGCTTTGCGCGATCGCCGTCCTGGCACTCGTGTGGGCAATCTACCGGCTGCGAGTTAGCCAAATGCATCGGGAATTCGCCCTCACCCTGGAAGCGCGAGTTGACGAGCGCACAAGCATCGCTCGCGAACTCCATGACACATTGCTTCAGAGCTTCCAGGGGTTGATGCTGCGCTTCGAAATCGCCTCGCAGTTGCTCCCTGACCGTCCCATCGAGGCAAAGGAAAAGCTGGACGGCGCGATGAAGCAGGCTGCCGATGCGATCACGGAAGGAAGGGATGCGGTGCAGGGGCTGCGAGCCTCGACAGTAGAAACAAACGATTTGGCCCAGGCGATCAATAGTTTGGCGGCGGAATTGGCAACTGATCCAGGTAATAATCATGGTTCTCCGGCGTTCCGCGTTACTGTGGAAGGAGAAGCGCACGATCTGCATCCGATCCTGCGCGACGAGATATACAGAATTGCAGGCGAAGGACTGCGGAATGCATTCCGGCATGCCCAGGCGCGAAACATCGAAGTTGAGATTCGCTACGATGATGACCAATTCCGGCTCCGTGTTCGCGACGATGGCAAAGGCATGGACCAAACCATCTTCTCGAACCAGGGGCGTAAGGGACATTACGGCCTGCCCGGCATGCGCGAGCGCGCCAAAGTGATTGGGGCCGTGCTGGAGATCTGGAGCGAAATCGACGGAGGCACCGAAGTGGAACTGCGGCTTGCAGCCGATACTGCCTACGTCAAAACTGCGAAGCGCTCCTGGCTGTCGGATTTGCTGGCGAGAATGTAATGGCTAGCCAATCGGGAGAACGCAAGATGAACACTGGCACGGCTCGAATTCGAATTCTTGCAGTCGATGATCATCCCATCGTACGCGAGGGGATCGCCGCATTGATCGCCATTCAACCGGACATGATTCTGGTGGGTGAAGCCTGCGACGGACGCGAAGCCATCCAACAATTCCGGACTCATCGTCCAGACGTCATGGTGATGGACTTGCAGATGCCCGAAATGAACGGGTTAGATGCGCTGATTGCCATTCGCACTGAATTCCCTGATGCGAAGATCATCATGCTGACAACCTATAAGAGTGACACACAGATCATCCGGGCGCTCAAGGCCGGCGCCCAGGGTTACCTCTTGAAGAACGCTTTGCACAAGGAGTTATTGGACACGATCCGCGCCGCGTATGCGGGCAAAAAGACGATCTCCCCGGAGGCTTCCCTGGAGCTTGTCGAGCATGCCATGGACGACTCGCTGACCCCGGCAGAGATCAGCGTACTCCGCCTGATCGCCGCCGGGCGCGCAAATAAGGAGATCGCGGATCAGCTCTCTACCACGGAAGAATCGGTCAAAAGCCGGGTCAGGAACATCCTCTCCAAGCTGGGTGCCAACGACCGAACCCACGCCACGGCCATCGCTCTGAAGCGGGGAATTATCGAGTTGTAGATCCTGACGCCCCGTTTGGTCCAGACCCGCGCCTCGAAAGAGGCTCGATCAGACCTACTTCTGGGGTTCCAATTCCTTCCGACATCCGCGAAAATTGATGGTTTGAGAGGTTCGTTCGTTGCGACGATTGTATTCCACTTTTGCTGGCGGCTGGCCCGGGGTTGGTCTTATTTTGATGCGGCTCGTAGTCGGCTTGGCGCTGGCGACTAGCGCCGGATCCGCTTTGTTTTGCCACCCGAATTTCGAGGTCACATTCCTGTCAATCCTCCTGGGTGCGGCAGCGATTCTTCTTATCATCGGGCTCTATACGCCGATCGTCGGAACGCTTGTGGCTGTGATTGAATCCCTCAGGCTGATCACCCTTCCCGCGGACGCAATGGTCTACCTCCTGGTAGCTACCGTTGGTGCTGCCCTGGCAATGTTAGGGCCCGGTCTGTGGTCAGTCGATGCGCGCCTCTTTGGCTGGAAACGCATCGAACCCTCTCCCCGAAAGAGTTAGTCGCAGCACCCGAACGAGGCCGGCCTCGCCCCTCGAAAGACCCCGCCTTCCTTGCAGAACGGGGCATTCCCACGCCTCCATAGCGGCTTCTATTCCCCTCGATGCAGAGTATCGCGAAAAAGAAATAGCTTCCACAATGTCATCCATCAAGAGTTAGCCGGGTGCTCCGGATGGAACAAGAGAAAAGGGCATGATGGAAGCCTGGCTGGTGCATGCGTCGATCCCAGCCGCATCGCTCCCTTCCCGGATTGCGGCAGAAAGCGAGAAACGAAAATGAAGACTCTTTTGGGTAATGAACTCTACACCGACAAGGGACACTACGCAGTTATGACACTTACGACTGTCCTCAACTACGCGAAGCTGGCCAGGATTGCTGATCACCTTTGCCGCAACGCCGAGGAACTCGTGCTCTCTGAGAATCCACCCACCATCGACGACTGCCGCATTGCCGGAACGATGTTCGGCTGGGCCTATAACCTTGTGCCCCTGCGCATCGGAACCAAGTTCGACTACTAGCACGCGATCCGCTTTCTAAAGGCAATGCGCCAAGGCGGGTTGCACAGAGAAAGGAGAATCCCTATGGGATACCACTCTGAACCTAAGACGCCGGAAGAGATCAGGGAGATTTTCCGGGAATTCCAAGCTGCCAAGGTCGCGCGCGCCGAGCCCTCCGACCAGGCAAGCAGGGTCGATCGGGAGCTACATATCATGATATCCCGCAACGATCCATTCAAGTTCTGGACCGGACGTTATTTCGACGAGGCCCAGGCTGCATAAAGGAGCATTCATGCTGCAGTTCAGATCCAGAAGCGCCACGGAGGAGGGGACTATGGCCGCGAATGTTGTTTTCGCAGATCCCGGAGGCTTCATGAAAGCACGCTTTCCAAAACCGAGTGACTTCGAAGACGAGCAGGTCTATCCAGGATCAGAAATCAGCTCGGATTACGGCTTTGAAGACATAGTCGGCAAGAGCTCCGCTTTGCGCGGAGTGCTCGACCAGGTGACGATCGTTGCTCCCACTAACGCCACGGTCCTGCTGCACGGGGAGACCGGAACCGGCAAGGAACTGGTTGCCCGCGCCATTCACAAGCTGAGCCGGCGCCGTCACCGCAGCTTCGTCTGCATGAACTGCGCTGCCACTCCTTCTGGACTCCTGGAAAGCGACGTCTTCGGGCATGAGAAGGGTGCGTTCACGGGAGCCCTGATTCAAAAGAAGGGAAGATTGGAGCTGGCGGACGGGGGCACGTTTTTTCTCGATGAGATCGGCGACATCAGCCTCGAAGTGCAACCGAAGTTGTTGCGCGCCGTGCAGGAGCAGGAGTTTGAACGCCTGGGAAGCGCCAGGACGATTCAGGTGGATGTGCGAATGATTGCCGCCACACACCGGAGCCTCCCCGAGATGGTTCGGAGCGGAAGCTTTCGCGAAGATCTGTTTTACCGGCTGAACGTGTTCCCGATCGAGATCCCCCCGCTTCGCGAGCGGCGCCAGGACATTCCCCTCCTTGTAAGTTACTTCGTCTCCAAAGTCTCTCGGCGAATGGGCAAGCAGATCCATTCAATTCCCGACAAGGCCATGGAGCTTTTGATCAATCGTCCATGGCGGGGAAATATCCGGGAACTGGCGAATGTTATCGAACGCGCTGTCATCCTCAGCCGCGGAGATGAGTTGGAAGTCCCGCTGGTGGAGCCCACGAATCCGTGCGAGCCTTCTCCTGCCACCGCATCGAGTTTCCATCAAGCGGAATCCAACGCCATCATTACGGCGTTGAAGGAGACGTCCGGGCGTCTATCGGGCAGGGGCGGCGCCGCCGAGCGGCTTGGGCTGAAGCGCACGACTCTGCAGACAAAGATGCGAAAACTGAACATCTGTCGTTCCGATTTCGGTTGCTAGCTAACGCGTGACGAGAATTGCCGCAGGTTCATCAACTCTTGTCTGATTGCCAGCCAAAAGTTGCGGAGGTGAATCGATGACGCCCAACGGCTCTGGGCTCAGACACGAGGTTGCTGGTGAGGTGGATCTTCTCTCTGCGGCCAAAACTGGTGATCAGCATGCATTCGTCGAGCTGTGCCGGCGCCACGGTCCACACTTGAAGCGAAGGATTCGCCGGATCGTTCGCAACTTTGAGGACGCAGAGGACGTGTTCCAGGAGACATTGATGAACGCATTCAGCAACCTGGCGGGATTTAGGTCACAATCCACCTTTCGCACCTGGATCATGAGAATTGCGACCAACACGTCATTGATGCTCCTGCGAAGGCGGCGGAGCCGTCCCGAATCTGGCTTCCCAATCGTGGCCAGCGAGGGGCACGATTTCGAGATCTTGCAGGTCTCCGACCCAAGGTCAAATCCGGAACAGTTCTACTCGAAATGGCAAGCGCGTCATAGGTTGATCCGTGCGGTCGACGAGCTTCCGGCAAGCTTCCGCGTTCTACTGGAGCACCATTACCAGGACGAGATCAAGCTGGCGGACGCTGCGAATGCCATGGGCATCACTGTGGCCGCTGCGAAGACGCGTCTGTTCCGCGCACGGAAGGCGCTTCGCAGGCTTCTCAAGAACTCATAGGAAAGGCAACGAATTCGCACTTCATCGCCGACAATGGCGGAGACGGGTGCCGCAATTGCGGCAAGTGCCCCCATAGCGTTATAGTGCGCCCCTCTGTTTGAGGGGGTTGGATAATTGCCACCATTCATAACAATGGGATTAGCTGCGGGATCACGGGTGGCAAGCCGCGTGCACGAAGAAAGAGTATGCTGCGGCGATTTCGATCGGATCGAGAGCAAATGAGATCGTGACGGTCGGCCGCTCTGACAGTTCGGCTTCGCCCTGGATGAGGGGATGAGGAGGAGATAATGATTCAGCAAGCCATCACTTGTGATATCTGCGGAATCGAGAAGCGCCAGACCAATCATTGGTTTCTTGTCCGCGAAGAGTCAGGAGAATTGCGTATAAGTGGATGGAAACCTCTCCAGATACTCTTCCCAGGTACCCTGCATCTCTGCGGGGAGACCTGCGTGCACAAATTGATCAGCCAGGACCTGATGAGACTTGGGAGTGCCGGACTGGAAAGCGCCGATAGAGCTGCAGAGGATGCGGAAACAAGGATGAGTGTTCAACCCGCCAATACTGCGCCTTCGCCAATGTGGCAACCTCGAACCCCTGCATCTGCTGAGTACACGCGTCTGGAACGGTCGCACATACGCGCCGGACGGCGAAACTCCTGACAATACGCGAGCCTTCTCCACGGCGCGCAATCTTCGCTTTGATCCGCTTTGTTAGTGGCGTTCACCCCTATCCACTCTTGTCGGAGTAATAAGCACCATGGATTTGAGGATAGGCGGAATACAGACATTGTCGTAAACGGGCATAATAACCATTCCCTTTCTTCTCCGTGAATCTGCCGCAGGCGCGGCAGTTGCCGCATTCGCGGCAGCGGATCGTCGGCGGGATTGCCATTGTCAATTGCATCCCTTTTCGATTCAAAAAGTTGAAGGTTATATGGGGATGGCTCCCCGCTTGCATGATCTGAGTCAAACCGCAGCGGAGCGTTGAGTGCTCGAGTCTTCTTAGCGTGCACGTTGATTGCTCTCCATTTCTGCGGGGACCTCGGCGTGTGATTGTGCGAGCCCAATCCGAAAGCCGATGCATAACAGAGCTTGCGTCCATGTTGTTCTGCGGATAAGCCAACCGAGTCACATGTCTCTCTGTGGGGCGCTGAAGTATGAGTGGATCTCGATTCCAGAATGTCGATGGCGCGGTTTCTAAAGAACCCTCCGGCCAAGGCTTCAGCGGCTCCGCAAGTACTTCCGGCCCCTTCCCTCTTGTTGCGTCCCTCGAGTCCGCGATGGATGCGCCGTTGTCTCCGAGGGAGCTACCTTTCCTGGCGGAGGAGCGCGCCGACGTTACGATCCTCTTCGGAGGCCTCACCTGGAAGCATGAGCGGTTGATCGAGGGGCTTCTCGCCGGGGCCGGCTACAGATGCCAGGCCCTCCCCGAAACCGACCGCGCGGCACACGAACTTGGCAAGGAATTCTGCGCCAGCGGATTGTGCAACCCGGTCTACTTTACCGCAGGCAATCTGATCCGTTTTCTGCGCCAGCTTGAGGCCATTGGGCTCAGTCGCGCCGAGATCGTCAGACGCTATGTCTATTTCACAGCAGCATGCGGCGGCCCGTGCCGCTTCAGTATGTACGAGGCAGAATTCCGTACGGCGCTACGGGCCGCCGGATACGACGGATTCCGCATCCTCTCCTTTTCTCAGGATCACGGTATTAGGGCTTCCACCGGACATTCCGGGATGAATTTCTCGGTCGACTTCGGCATGAACGCCCTTCACGCATTCATCCTCGGCGATTTGCTGAACGCGGTGCAGCGCCGCTTGCAACCCTACGAGAAGCAAGCCGGGACCACCGCGCGGGCAGTCGCCAGGGCGGCGGATTCCATCGCGGAGCACTTCAGAACCTATCGCAGCTTCGAATTGGAGAACATCATCCCATCCTTTTTGCGCCCGAGGAAAGAGTCGCCCTGGTATTGGCTTCCCAACAATCTGCGCAAGATCTGGTCGCACCTCTACGGCAGCGTTATGACCGGCATCGTTCCTTCCGCCGCCAGGGAATTCGAGCAGGTAGAAGTGGACTGGCTCCAGGTCAAGCCGGTTGTCAAGGTGATCGGTGAATTCTGGGCGCAAATGACTGAGAGCGACGGTAACTTCCAGATGCTCGACTTCCTCGAACGAGAAGGTGCAGAGGTTTCTATCGAGCCGATCAGCACGTGGGTGTTGTACCTTCTCCAGCAAAAAAGCGAGAGCGCGGCCCGCCGCCAGAGACTACATGCCCATAACGCGCGGTGGACTGCCCCCGGCAAGGCCCTGTTCGCGACTATGTCTTGCGTGGGCCAGCGCGTTGGACTCAACCTTGGATCCAAGATCTATCTTCATCACTTCAGCCGTCTCGCCGCGCTGCTCGGTGTGCCGGACCTGCGCCCTGCACCGCAGGCTACCTTGGCGAAACTTGCCCGCCCGCACTACAACACTTCTCTCCGCGGAGGAGAGGGCCATCTGGAAGTGGGCAAGACGCTCTACTTCACGCGTCAGAATTCCTGCCATCTTGTCCTGGCACTCAAGCCCTTTGGCTGCCTGCCCTCCGTGCAATCGGATGGCGTGCAAGCAGCGCTTGTCGAGCGATTCCCTGAAATCAATTTCCTTCCCGTCGAGACCTCGGGCGACGGAGAGATTCACGCTTACAGCCGCGTCCAAATGGCGCTCTCAGATGCGAAGGCGAGAGCGGTCACTGAGTTTGAGCGGGTGCTCCAATCGGTGCGTCACCCGCTCGACGAAATCCGTTCGTTCGTGGCGGAGCACCCAGAGTTGCGCCACCCCCTCCACCCCATCCCGCGCCATTCAGGAATCACATCCACTGCCGCAAACTTCCTGCTTTATGCCGACCGCATCATGTCCTGGTCTTTGCCCGGGCACGCTGCTTCGTATCGGCATCCGGAGCACACGCGCGGTTCAGCCGCACTCGATCAAATCCGTTCCACAGGAGATTGAAACATCATGAGCGATCTGCCCAGACCAACTTTAGCCACAGTTTCCTCCCACCGATTGGATACCGCTCTGAACCAGGAGCTGATGCAGGGCCAGCGATCCGCGCTCCCGCCGCCTCCGAACGGAGTTATCGAGGGCCTTCCCGATCCGGTGTATCCTCGGCGCCCCCACCTTCTCTGGGATCCCGACGAGGACTATTTCCCCGAAAACGGTAAACGCCATTACAGCACGGCGGAGATCTGGCACCACATGCGTGGCTGGGCATTTCCTTATTTCCGCTCCCGCCTGCTGCCCGGAGATTTTCATCCCATCATCGCCTATCTGTTCAACGAGTGGAAATGCAACCTCGACTGCAATTACTGCTGGGCATTCGATAACCGAGTGACCGGCATGACTGAGAGCGTCGCTAAACGATCAATTGACTGGTTGCACTCGACTACTTGCCGCGTGCTGGCGCTAATGGGAGGAGAAGTTCTGCTCCGTCCCAAGTTCGCCCACAAGGTCATCGACTATGCGGCCAAAAAGGGATTCTGGGTCTATTTGCCCACCAACGGGCGCCTGATGAAGCCGGACGTTATCGACCGCGTGGCCGATGCCGGCATATCTACGGTGAACCTGGCTGTCGACGCGTGGGATGTCAAGCCGGGGTTACCCAAAGCCATGGTCCCCATCCGCAACTACTTCGATTATCTCGTTCGCAAACAGTACAAGTACGGCTACTCGGTGTTCCTCAACATCAACATCTGCCGCAACAACCTGGAGGATGTGCGCATGTTGACGGAACTGGCGCACGACAACGGCATCGCCACCGATTACCACATCTGCGAATCGCCCATGATGGAGCACGATCATTTCAAGCACCTGGAGGAAAATCCGGTCTTCATTCGGGCGGAAGATCACTCGGCCATCGGCGACCTGATCGACTGGCTCATCGCCAAACAGAACGAAGGTTGGCACATGGTCAACTCCGTGCAGCGACTTGCGGAAATGAAGAAGTTCATGAACAAGGAACTGCACCAGTGGGGCTGCCGCGCCGGGCTCAACAGCATTATCATCCGCACCGATGGTACCCTCGCTCCGTGCTTCCCGATGTATACCGCCAACCACGACTGGGGAACCATTGAAGCTCCGAAAATGGACCTCGATCAGCTCAAAGAAATGAAATGCGACTGCGAGAAGAACTGCTTCTCCACCTTGAATCACATCCTGGCGTTCTGCTACAACGACACGCGCGTGATTCGCTGGCTGTTCAAGCAGGCGTTGCATGGTTTTCAAGGCGTGCACGGCAACATGGAATAAACCCGATGACCATGCGCAAGGGGACTTCGTATTTGCCGGCGAATCCGGCCCTCTCGACGGAAGCAAACCCGCTAGGCAAGGATTCGACCTTCCTGGTCGGTATCGATGTCGGCTCGACGACCGTTAAGGCTGTCGTGTGCGCCGAGCCCCGTCGTGAACTGCTGTTCCGCGATTACCGCAGGCACGAAGGCCGCCAGGCCGAAGCTGTGCTGGATGTGCTGCGTCGCGCGAAAGCCGAGTTGGCCATGGCCGATGGCCGCATGCGCCTTTTCCTCACCGGGAGCGGCGGCCAGCAACTGTCTTCCAATCTCGGCGCTCGCTTCGTGCAGGAAGTGGCCGCGGTCTCCATGGCCGTGGAGAAATCCTACCCGGAAGTGCGCACCGTTATCGAGTTGGGCGGCCAGGACGCCAAGATGATCCTGTTCCAGGACACCGCCGTCCAAGGCCAGCGGAAGAAGATTGCCACCATGAATGACAAGTGCGCGGGCGGCACTGGAGTCATCATCGAGAAGATCGCGGCCAAACTCCATCTCTCGCGCGAAGACCTCCACAGGGAAAGCTACGAAGACGCCCGCATCTATCCAATTGCCGGCAAATGCGGCGTCTTTGCCGAAACCGATATCACGGGACTGCAAAAGCAAGGCGTCCCCAATCATGACCTGATTGCATCTCTGTTCCACGCCATCGTCCTCCAGAACTTATCGGTCCTCACTCGCGGCAATACGCTCATGCCCACCGTGTTCCTGCTCGGCGGTCCCAATGCGTACTTCCCGGCTTTACAGGCCGCCTGGCGCAAGGGCCTGGGCGATTTCTGGAGGCGCAAGAACATACAGCTTCCGGATGGCGCCAATTACGACACGCTGGTGCGAGTTCCGCCCATGGCGGAGTATTTCGCTGCAATGGGCGCCATCGAATTCGGGGCGTCTGAGCCGGAGTGCGAGCTCCAGTATCGCGGGACCAAAGAACTGGAGACGTTTATCCGTGAGAAGGACCGTTGTCCCGACCAGGCCGGTCAGCCCCGCGGACTGTTCGTGGATGACGCGGAGCTGAAGAGCTTCCGCGCTCGGTACATACCCGCACAGGCAGCGGCGCCGACTCCAGCCAACGGTTCAACCGGCGTGTTCATCGGGCTGGACGGCGGTTCAACCTCCACCAAGGCCGTTGCTCTTACCCCCGACGGAGACGTGGTCGCCGCCTCGTATCGCTTGTCGCATTCTGATCCAATCACCGATGCCCTCACTGTCCTTGAGGATCTGCGTGGCCAACTCGAAGCGGGGAACATCCACGTGCGGGTGCTCGGAATGGGAACAACCGGATATTCCAAGGACCTGTTGAAAAAGGTGCTTTCGGCAGATGTTGCGCTCGTTGAGACTGTGGCGCACGCAAAGTCTTCCCTCCGCTTGTTCCCCGATGTCGATGCCATCGTCGACGTGGGCGGGCAGGATATCAAGATCATTGTGCTGCAGAACGGGACCGTGAAGGATTTCAAGTTGAATACCCAGTGCTCGGCGGGCAACGGGTATTTCCTGCAAGCGGCCGCGGAAGCTCTCGGAATCGCAGTGCAGGACTTTGCCGAAACCGCGTTTCAAGCCCGGCGAATGCCGAAATTCAGCTACGGTTGTGCGGTGTTCCTGCAATCCGACATCGTGAATTTCCAGCGCCTGGGCTGGAGGCCGGAAGAGGTCCTCGCGGGTCTCGCCACCGTGCTCCCGAAGAACGTCTTTTTGTACGTGGCGGGAGTTTCCAATGTGGCCAGGATCGGCAGGCGCATCATGCTGCAGGGCGGGACCCAGCGAAATCTCGCGGTTGTCAAAGCCGAGTTGGACTTCATCAGCGAGCACTATCACGGGGAGGGCGTTCCGGAAGTGAGAATTCATCCCCACTGCTGCGAGGCCGGAGCCATCGGCGCGGCACTGGAAGTGATGGAACACTATCGGGCACAGCAGCGCACTGTTTTTCCCGGATTTGCTTCCCTGGAGAAGGTCGAATACTCCATCCGGCGCGACGAAAGTACACGCTGCCGTTATTGCACGAACCGCTGCCTGCGGACTTTCGTCGAGTTAAGCTCATCCGCGCCCGAAGAGGCCGCCAAACGCGTAGTGATCGCCAACTGCGAGCGCGGGGAAGCGGAGTCGGCAGATGAGGTGCGAAAGATCAATGCAAACTGGCATAGTCTCTGCCAAGGCTCTCCCAACTACGTGCAAATGGCCGCGGAACAGGCTTGGCTTCCAACTCATCCGCGTCCGGCAACCGCAAGCGCAAACTTGCGGAGGGCGGTGCCACTCACCGGCCGGTCAGCACGGAAAGCTGCACTCCGTGCAGGAGTCCATATCGGGATTCCGCGAGCACTCAATTTGTTCACTTACGCCCCGCTGTTCTCCGCGTACTTTGAAAGTCTCGGTGTGTCCGCCGAAAACTTGCACTTCTCGCATTTTTCAAGCGCGGAGAAATATCAGCAAGCCGCGGGGTTCTCCGCAATCGATCCCTGTTACCCGAGCAAGGTGGCAGTCGCCCATGTCTTTGAATTGCTCCAACAGTGTGAGAAGCAGCCGCTCGATGCAATTTTCTTTCCCATGTTCGACGTCCTGAGCTCCCCTCTCAAACATTGGTGCCGCGGTTCCAGCGCGTGCCCGTCGGGCGCCGCCACGCCCGAAGCCGTGAAAGCCGCGTTTTCGCGGACGGTCGATGGCTTTGAAAAACGGAAGGTCCAGTACCTGGATCCGGTGTTGGACCTCGCCGATCGCGACCTGTTCAAGTACCAGATGTTCTCATGCTGGGAACAGATACTCGCCTTGGATGGGGAGGAGAATTCCCGCGCGGTCGACATCGCCTTTGGAAAGTGGCAGGAATTTGAGGACAATCTGCGCCGGCAGGCTCGCCGCACGCTGGATGACCTGGAACAAAATGGCAGAGTCGGCCTCGTTGCGCTCGGGCGGCCGTATCATCACGATCCCGGCCTGAATCAGGGAATTCTCGATGAGTTGCAAAGGATGGGGTACCCAATCTTCGCACAGAGCCTCCTCCCCCTTGACGAGGATCTGCTCGACAAGCTGTTTGGGTCTCAGGTCCGCGCGGGAATCGTTCGCAGTCCTTTCGATATCTCAGACGTATGGAAGCAATCGTTCTCGGCCAGCTCAAATCATAAGCTGTGGGCGGCCAAATTCGTCGCTCGTCATCCCAACCTGATCTCGGTCGAGCTCTCGAACTTCAAGTGCGGGCACGATGCGTTCATCGGCAGGACGATCGAAGAGATCGTCGAGCGCTCCGGCAAGCCGCATTTCTCATTTCGCGACTTGGACGAGAATCGCCCTTTGGCTTCCATTCGCATCCGAGTGGAAACCATTCACTACTTTTTGAGGCAGTACCAAAGCCGCCTTCAGCCTCGGCCGCATGGGGCACACCAGGCATGAATTACCGAGAGGATGAACGCGACAAGCACCATTATTTGCCCTGCACTCGAGTAAATGGCTACGATGAGGAGGTATTGGAAACGGCTCCAGTCGAGATCCCCTTCCGAGGGCAGAATCGACTATGCGCGTCGGCGGAGCAAACGGCGCGGCCTGATGGCCTGATCCGCCGCCGGTTCCGCAAGAACTCAATCATTGCGTCTCTTCTTCTATGCCTTTGTGCGATGGTTCAGGGTCAGAATGGCCAGATGAAGATCACCAGGAATCGCACCCTGGTCCTAACGTCCTATGTCCTGGCCGAACCTGTCGACGGCCCATCCTTTGTTTCCTTCTACTGGGTTGTTCTTCAAAAGGATCCCTTCGTCTAAATTCATCTCCAGACGCCCGTTTCTCAAAGCCGGTTGAACCAGCGCCGGCAGCGGTTCTTCTGTCAGGAAGTTGGCGTTTTTACCGACGCAGGCTCCAGGCAAACCTGGACCGTTGGCAAAGGCTGCAAACCGTTGTGAGAGACGCGTGCCCCTTACCGCTTGGCAGCTGCGGAATGAGACGGACACAGGCGCAGCCGAGACCCACCCCTAGGTTATCCAAGGAGTGCGCGGCATATTCCACATTTGCGATACCGGGGAATCCCATGTTCGCAATGAGTCGGCACTCCGTCGCCATGTTCCTCCACGAGCTGCTCGTAGGTCTTGACCTTCTGGCGTCCCGGTTTCTGCTGGAGATGCCGGATTCTCATCTCACAATCTAAGTTCTCCAATGAGCGGACATCTTCTGCCGTGAGGAATCCTTCCACCCACTCCTTGTTGCCGATAACGTGAGTTTCGAGCATTGGGTCTCTCTTTTCCCGGCCAAAGCCGTTCACCACCGTTCTAGCAATTCCGCAACCACTCTCCTGCTTCATAATTGCCTGAATCCAGAGAAGATGCATGCGGATGACGGCCGACGATCGACGCAAGTGCCGCCATCGCGGCAGCGAGCCGCCCAAATGCCGTTGAGGGAAGCGAGCCAACACCGCCTCCAAACTAAACAGACGTGCTGCAAGGCATTTCCGCCCTGCGGATTACGCCTTGGTGCCGCATTCGCGTCGCCTGCCCCGTGGATGGCAATTACTTGTCGTTGCGGGCGGCTCGCGCGTGTTTGGATCTTCTTTATCTTCAGTGAGATGGCCATGATCCTTGCAATGGCGCGGCGCATGCATACTCCCAGGCGTTGGGAAAGGGTCAGCATGCACCACCCGGTGTTAGAAGCGATAACTCAACGACATAAGGCCGGCAGCATCCCCGGGCAACGGGAGGACGAATTCAAGATCGCCCTGGCAATTGAGGGCGGCGCCATGCGCGGGGTCGTCTCCGCGGGCATGCTTGCGGGCCTCGAATACCTGGGGCTTTTGCCGGCATTTGACGTAATCTACGGCACCTCGGCTGGCGCGATCAATGCCGCCTATTTCATTGCAGGGCAGGCTGCGTACGGCGCCAGTATCTACTACGAGGACCTCAATGACTCCCAATTCATGAGCCCGCTGCGATGGCTGGCCGGTGAGCGGGCGGTATCGCTGGAATTCCTGTTTCAACACGTAATGACAAAGCAAAAGCCCTTGAACTGGCGACGGGTTCTTGACTCGAGGATTGAACTTGTTCCCGTTGCCACGTCGTTATCTCAGGGAAGAACAGTTCTCCTGCGGGGGGCGCAATCGCGCTACGGGCTCTTTTTGAGGCTCAAGGCCAGCGCGTGTATACCCTTTCTGGCCGGCCCCCCGGTCTGCGTGGAGGGCGAGCCATGCCTGGATGGAGGCCTCTCTGCTGCTATCCCATTTCGGCATGCGCTTGATGATGGTTGCACCCACGTGCTTACCGTGCTGACCCGGCCGGTCGGCATTCCGCTGCGGAAGACCGGATTGCTGAAGCGATTCGTCCTCTCGAGAAAGTTGGCTAAGTACAATCCTCTTCTCGGAAAGGCATTTCTCGATAGGGCCAACCACTACGGTACGGAATTGGACTGGCTAAGCACGCAGACCTGCGCCCCCATCCGCTCTCCGTTCGTCTACGCGGTAAGTCCGCCGAATGCTGCGCCGGTGATTCGGCACTTTGAGCAACGGCCCGAGCGCCTCATTCGCGGAGCCAGAATAGGCATGACGGCGATCTTGGGGGCCTTCGGCCGCCGTGATACCTCGTGCGCAGAAATGCTGTTCCCCGATCGGCATTCGCCAAAAGGGCTTACCGGAGTTCGAGAGAATCCTCACACCATTGAAGGAGAGCTCGCTCGTGTCCGACCTCACGCATGATGGCGTTACCATTCGCAACATCGCGATCGCCACCGACTTCTCACCCTGGTCCGATCGAGCCACGCAGCATGGACTGCTCGTCGCTCGCCAATACGGGGCCTTCGTTCATATTCTTCATGCGGTTCGCCGATCCGAGTTCTGGCTTGTGCCCGACATGCTCGTGCCCTTGGACGCGTTAGCTGACCAGGATTGCGAGGACCTGATAGGCCGCTTACGTGCAAAGCACAGTCTGGACGATCTCGACTATCGCTGCTGGAACCTTGACGGGGAGGTTCCGGTCTTGGCGGACTTCGTCCGGGACCACGAGATCGATCTCATGGTGCTGGGTACCCGTGGGCGGAAAGGCATTTCGAAGCTTCTCATGGGATCTGTCTCCGAGGAAATCTCTGGCTGCGTCTCATGTCCGGTGCTCACCGTTGGGCCGTGGTCGCGCGGCGCCGCCGCAAAACTGGAATTGAAGAACGTGCTCTTCGCGACCGATCTTTCGCTCCTCTCCGCAGTGGCAATGCCTTATGTGGTAGCCGTAGCAAGAATGTGGGGCGCAGGAATTCACGTATTGCACGTCTGTTCCGGAGACAGCCATGACTGCGAGCAACGAATGAGAGCATGCACCAACAGCCTGCGTTCCATGGGCGGAAGTTGTCCCGGGCTTTCTATCCGGAGTCACGTGGTGCAGGGGGAGCCTTCCTCCACGATTTTGGAGTTCGCGCGCCAAAACGAGGACGGTGCAATTATCCTCGGTCTCGCGAATGACCGCTCTGTTTACGGCGTCCGCCCTCTGCCGCACACGTATCGGATAGTTTGTGAAGCTCTTTGCCCGGTGTTGAGTATCCGGTCCAACTGAATTTGCTGATTGGTTAAGCCGAACCCTGAAGGTGCCGTCCACGGTTTCAGAGGCACAGTAGTCTCGGTGAAAGCACGGTTGTTCTAACCCCTCTTCAAAAAAAAGGGATTACGCCTTCTCCTTTTTGGGAGATCCGGCATAATCCCAAAAACGATACAGGCATTCCTACTTTGTTCGCTTCAGGCTTGGCGTGAAGTGGGGAATAATGAACTCCTGCGCTATACCGGCAAATACCCGTTCCGCCGTGTTGATGCTGAATTCCGTGAGTACGGTTCCGGCGCCGCGATTGGACTGAGGAAGATAAGTCATCTCCAACGCGGTTGCACCGATATCGCCGCCCATACTGGAGAAGTTGATTTGGCGATTGCCGTTATCTCCGCGGCAAATGAAGGGCGAGGCCATGGCATGCTCAAGGCGCGAACGGGTGCCTCCCGTGCCCTGGTAGAAGTAACGCGGGTCCTGATGCAGCAGCGAGGGCAGAATGGCGCCTCCTATAAGAATGTCGCTGAATCCGCCCGCAGCATTGGCACCGAAGCGTTGACCGAATCCTTTTGCCCCCTGGACATAGTCGGGCCTATCCGCCGCCTGGTCGATACCCGACATCAGGGCAACGCCGGCAAATGTCACCGGATCTGCCGACACCCTCATCGCCAGCTTGAATTTGAGTTTGGCGCTGAGAGGCACGGCGTTAGCGGAATCGTAAACGGCGTAAAAATTGGGAATGAATCCGAATACGCGTTGCTGTTCTTCCAAATGCACCTGCTCGACCGCAACCTCCTCGGTTGAGGCATAGACGGTGATCGAATTGGCTTCCCCTTCGATCTTCAGATGAATGTTACCCAGGGAAAGGAACTGCGATGGCTCGAGGACAATGGCCGGTGAGGTCCAAGACGCGAACCCCTTCACATTGATGGTGATTTCGTAGGGAACGCCGGGCGCAAGGGAATCGAATTTGAATGCCGCGGTATCGTCGGCAGTTACTTCGCGCCGCTCCCCGGTCGATGCGGACTGCAAAACAACATTTGCGCCTGGGACCAAGGCGTCACTCAAGTCAAGGACGGTTCCGGTGATTGTGGCCGCGGCGGGGGGCACAGAGGGGGCGTTGCTGCCTGTGGCTGTATCCGAAACGTTACGAGGGGCATCTGGCAGATCCGAGTGCGCGTTGCGTGCCGTTTTTGGCGAAGCAACGATGGTATGCGTGTCGTCGACCAGAGACTGTGCGAGCACCGGCTGGCCAAGGAATAGCATTATGGCGGTCGCAACAAGCGCCCGGCTCATTTCCGGGATGATCCTGGAGCACGGTTTGAGCTGCTGGGCCGGGGCCGGAGGCTTGTCGCAAGGAGTCGATGTGGTGTAGCGGCTCAATGCTATTTGGACATTGTGAATCAGAATCATATTTGTTCACTCTTGAGGGTTACTTCATTGCCCGGCAGAGTTGGGAGCTTGCGTCTCTGGACTAACCCGCGTCTCTCAAACGACTGGGATAGCCTGCGTCGTGCACGGAAGAGACTCGACTTTGCCGAAGCGACTGTTAATCCTAGAGATGAAGCGGCCTCGGCAATTGGGGCTTCGTCAAAAAGGCGGCGTTTCAGGATTCTCTGGTGTGTCTGCGATTGCCGCAGTAACGCCCTGTGGAGCATTGTGAGGAGTTCTTGCTGCATGGCTTCCTCTTCCGGATTCCGTCGAACATCGGGAATATCCCAGCGGCTGAGGCCGGCTTGCCCTTCGGGAGTGCCTTCAAGGGAAATGAAGTAAACGTTCCTTTTCCTTCGTTTAATCGATAACGCTGCGTTATTTACGATGGCAGTGAGCCAGGTGCCGAAGTGGCACTCGTTGCGGAAGTTGCGAAGGTTGACATATGCGCGGAGCATTGCGTCCTGCACAAGATCCTCAGCATCCTCATGGTTGGTTGCGAACCGCCGGGCCGCTCGATATAGAGCAGGTTTGTGCCTGCCTAGTAATTCGCCCACCGCCTCGGGCTTTCCGGCTTGGGCTGCGGCCACCAGAGCGTCTTCCTCGGAGCCGGCGCGAGAATTTGTGAGCCGGTAATGGCTTTGTCCGGATTCTTTTGTCGTCGTCGTTGGCTCATTGGCCATCATGGCAGCTCCCTTTGTCACTTCTTCAAAACCAACCGTGAGCAAAGCAGTTAATCAGCGCGACCGCGAGAGGATGCCCCAACCTTCGCCGCGATCTTCATTTGGTAAGCCCGCCAACAGCGAGCCTAGCGCAGTCCTATTCGCAACTGCCGTTTCTATCTGCACGAGCTGTACCATTGCCCCAGATCTCCGAAACGCCTGAGCACGAATGACATAGGATTTCAATGGTGCGCAACGCGGGCAAGCTCAATGCCGCGATAGCGGCGACTCGCCGCGATAGTGGCAAATGACGGCTGTGAGGATGGCGATCAAGGCAGGGCCGCCATCCAGCTCAACTACCATTTCGCAGCTCATTTCAAGCGAAGGTCGAGAGAAAGCGGGAAATGATCAGACGCCGCAACCGATGTGTGGATTGCGGCATGATGCGCGGCGAGTGTTCCCCTGGTCAGCATCCAATCGATCGCGGAATGTCTCCCATTTCTGCTCTTCAGTACGGTTCTGAATCCAGCCAACGATGTGAACGGATTGTCGAGCCCGGATCGGGCGATCCGCGAAGAAGCGGGGCCACAAGTCAGGTCGAAATTGAAGTCGCCTGCTACCACGACTAGAGAATCGGCTGGATATTGCTGGATGTCCGCGAGAATTTCGGAGAGCTGGCCCATCCTGATTTGTGCGTTGCCCCGGCTCTCCAGGTGTGCGTTATAGACGAGGAGCATTTTGCCTTTGATGGTGATTTCGCAAGTCAACGCCATCCTGCCTCCGCGGCGTCTTTGCATGCACGAAAACGGAGGAATATACCAGCGTGGGCGCCAGAACGCCGACTGCTGTTGGAATCTGAGGATGCGAGCATTCGACAGCGGCAGGCGGGACAACGTCGTTTGACCATGATAGGCAGGATTGGTGGGGCTTCCTTGCGCTAACTCCTCGAACTCGCGTCCGAAGATGTAATCCATTCGCAGTGCTTGCGCGATTTCACGAGGGATATTGCGGTGCTCGGTTCGCCGCGCGTTGACGTCCGTTTCCTGGAGCAGAATCAGATCGGCACACGAACTCGCAAGAGAATCGATAACGCGGTCCAGTTGAAGGCCGCGATTGATATTCCAAGTGACAGCCCTGATGGTCTCCGGCCAGGCGCTCAGAGATGGTCCACTGAAATTTGAGCCCGACTCGAGTTCTTTCATTACCCGGCTCTTGCAATGCGCAGGTTATGCGATGCGACGCTTTTTGTCGATCCTCACGCGCCTGCTTCTGCGGGCGCGGAATTGGTTCTTCCAGAGAACACGATTAGAGAACGCAGGGAGACGATCCACGCGATATTGGCTCCGATGGCAGCCATGTAGATGAACGCTTGCGTGAGATTCAACACGGCGAGTACTAGGAGCAGGTACGGAAGGAAGCAGCGGCGGACGATAAACTCGGTTTGCCTTGCCATCCGCATGACCAGGCCCGCCGAGCGCTGCTCAGCGTTCTTTTGCCACGCCTGGAGATACTGCTCCGGCCGCGGGCCTGACATCCGTCTACGGCCAATCGCGGCCATAATGAATGTCATGAATGCACCGGCAAAGATCGCAACGCTCCATCCCACAAAGCTCGGGTCGCCCTTGCTGCGCACCATTCCGATCGTGATACCGGCGAACGTGACTATGTAGTAGAGGTAGTCGCAAATGCTATCCATCCAGCATCCGAAATCCGATGCCTGAAGCTTGAGGCGAGCCACTTCGCCGTCGCATCCGTCGAGGATGCTGGTCAGCACTCCGAGCAGCGCCCCGGCAAGGCAGTTCAAGTATCCGCCTGCCGCGAAACAAACACCGGCCGCGAGGCTCAGAGTCAGGGTGAACAGGCTCACCATGTTGGGGCTGATAGGGAACTTGATCAATTGATGACTGATGGGAATAGACACACGCCGATTCATGCGCGCAAAGACGCCATCGGTGGGCTTGACCAACCAGCAGTCCAGTTTTCGCTCCGCGGCAAGGCAATCCTGAGGCCGAGTGATTGCCTGCCAAGAATCCTGGTCAATCTCCCGACATGGGCACTCCGATGTAGACCCGATGTTCGAGTTCTTCGAGATCCATTCATGCAGAGTCTCGATGGTCACACACTTCGATTCATGCTCCGCGGCGAGTCTCGCCGCCATTTCGGGCGCGAGCGCATACAGGCCTACAGGCTTGCCGGAAATAACATAGTCGAGCGCCCCGCCGTCGCCGTCCCAATCGTGCAGGGCGCGTAGGAGACTTGGGCGATAAGCACATCCTGCGCTGATGAAAGCGATGCGGCCGCCATTCAATCCCGCGGTGCGAACAAGTTTTGGGAGCGCGGTTTCCGCATCGACCGCCAACCATTCGACGTCCGGCGGCACTCGGCCGGTAGCGAGAAGCCCATCCCTGATGGTGGCGAAGTTGGCAGGATTCAGCACTAAGATTGTGCGCACGCGTTCCTTGCCTCGAACGCCCAGGATGGTGCGGAGTAGAAGCGGAAGAGTTGCCACGCTCGCCAGGGCAGGCTCGAACTGCACCGCGTGGGGAAGATCGTGAGCGAGAATAAACACCGTCTCACATAGAGAGAGGGAGTTGAGAGAGCGCTCATTCGGGATGGCTGCTGCACTCGTGTTCGCATCGGGACTGAGTTCCGCCACGTGGCGCTTCCGGTTTCTCGAGAGCCTTACAAGGCATATACCACCAATGATGGCCCAGAACACCGCTCGGGCACGGCGGCACAACGCGAGCAGCAGGCCCTGGGCTGCCGTCAGCCGGACGAGCTTGCCAATTGCCATGTTTCCGGCCTCGTATGTACCCACGTTGCCCGGATTGACCGATCCAGCGACGTTGACGAGCTTTGTCATCGCTTCGAGGATGAGCGCTCCCGTCAGGGTCGCATGAGCGCCGAGCATCCTCAGACAAATGTAGACTTCAACAATTGCCAGAAAATGGCAACAGAGATTGAGTAGCACACTCCACCAGAACGCTCCTGGAGAGTCGTGGTAGAAAGCGGCGATGCGGCGCTCGGAGGCGATGAGGGTTGATTCTCTGGACGCCAGCCACTTGTTGAGGCGAGGGATCCATGCGACGGCACGCGCACTTCCTGACAGTACCGGCCATCTTCGCTGAATGGCGATAGCGCCGGCTGCCACCAGGCACAGCAGGGCAATCACCACGGCCGCGGCATAGATGCGAAGCGCGTGCGGAAGCGGAGCGGCAAAGCCGATTCCGGCAATGCCGGCCAATGTAACGAACGCACCCGTAAGGATGAAGATTCCGCGATCTAGGGTCGCTGAGCTTATGGCTACCGGGAGAGACACGCTTGAGCCGAGCAAGGAAACCCGGGTTGTTTCTCCTCCTACCATGCCGAGAAATCCCAGTTGCCCTATGGCCTCGGAGGCCAGTCTCAATCCGAACGCACGGATGAACGAGACTTTGCGGCTCTCGCTTCGCATGGTGAGCAGCCATGCGCACGTCTTCACGACATGCGATACACCGCCCAAAGCGATGATCAGAAGCAACCCCAACCGAATCGCATGGACATTCGCTCTCAGCGCATGGAGATCCAGCTTTGACACCAGATACGCGAGCAGGCCTATGCCTAACAGCGGGACCAGGCGCAGCAGCGTCTGCTTTTGTCGCGACGAATCACGCATACGCAACACTCGAGCTATCGCCTACATTCCAGCACCTGGGCGGAAACACTTGCTGCGCGTAGTCAAGAGCTGCCGGCGTGTCAACGTCCTGCCAGTGGGCATCTCCAATATCGAAGCCCCTGAAGTTTCCCTGCGCTGCCATGAGCCGCAGGCCGTCTGATAGCGAACAATTCCCATTGGCCGCGGCCTTCTCAAGCCAGCTAAAGAGTGCCGGGCTGCACAGGAACATCCCGGTATCCAGGGCGTTGTAGGTTCGAAGCCACTTTCCGATCTCAACGATGCGGTCCCGCTCCAGCCTGATTTTTGTCGCATCCTCGATATCAAAGACGCTGCCGATGTTACGGTCGACAGCCAGAACCACCTCACCGTTCCCAATCGGCTGTCGAAGCAAAGACCTGGCTGTTTCGGTTTCAAAGATGTGATCGGCCATCAATAGCAGGAACCTCTCGTGGATCACCTTCCTGGCACACAGCACCGAGATTCCATTGTCTTTCCGGTAGTCAGGGTTTTCGATCCAGGTGACCTGTACCCCCGGGAGAGGGTGATTTTCGTACCATTCCTTGATGGCCTGGCCGCGATACCCGACCACAATGACAAATCTTTCGATGCCGGCGTCTCGTGCGTTGCTCATCACGTGATCGAGAAGCGGTTTCCCATTCAGAATTACGAGCGGCTTGGGATTCTCGCCCGATCGGGCGGCAATGCGGCTGCCATTACCAGCCGCGAGAATCAGGGCAAGTTTAGCGTGTTGCATATCGCGCCTCGTTGAGGGAGTAGTCGGGAGCCAACGCCGGCCGTTCAACAACCGGCTTGTAATCGAAGTAGCGGATACTTACGTCCGTCGTGCCGAAGATCCGGGCTTCGGTCACACTTGTGGTCTCCATGGGGAACCAATAGGTGCTCGACTTGTAGTACTGCTGGACAAAATGCACTCTGCGCGTCCAGAACGACGGGGGTTTCGCTGGCTCGCCTTCCACGCGAGCCAGCGCGTAGTCCTCCGTGTCCACCCAGATCCGGCCCCGAAACAGCGACTTATCCTCCCGCTTCGGCGTCGCCTCGATCACATAGGCCCCTCGGCCCCCGAGCGGTTCGGTGGCAATCATTCGAAATGTGTAGTTATCTGAGGTGATGCGGCTTCGGGGACGCACGTCTGGACGCGAACTGTCCGATTCGGTGGCCACCATTGCGCGCAGGACATGTTTATTGGCCGATTTCCATCCATCTTCGGACATCACTTCAAAATGCTTTACTCCGGCCCGGTCGCACGTCACCCGCACTACCATTTCGGCGCGCTTCTGGAATCGATGATTCTCCAGTACGTATTGGCGACCGCCGCTGTACCCCCCGCTTGCAGATTCCCGCGCAGTGTCGTGCGCATACATAGTGGCCACCACCTCGTCAGCGGAGGGCACGGAACCTTGGCCGACCAAGGCGCGGGCCGCACAAATCAGTGCCAAAACAAAGATCGAATGAACTCTCATGGTCAAAACTCGAACACCAGCTTTCCGCGATATTCTCTCCAGGCATCGTTGTAGAACGAGCCAAAGCTGGAGCTATCGACGTCATTCTGAACATCGCGAGGATTGTCGTGATTGAAGACGTTGAACACAGAGCCTCCGGCACGCAGAGCTAGTTCCTTGTTCCGGACGTGCACGGCGAAGGGTCTTGTGACTTGGAAATCGGCGGACTGGAAGCGTGGAAACCGTCTCGAACTGCGCGGACCCACGTAATCGCGATACTGGTCTTGCATCGAGTAGGGGAACCCGGTGTGGATTTCATATACCGGCAGGATGGTCAGCTTCCACGGGCCCTGCGTATCCGACCAGAAGAGAACACGGTTGGGAGCATCGAAAGAGAGGCGCCCTTTCTGATCCGGCTGGATGACTGCCTGGGGATAATTGCCGATGAAGAGAAACGGGTCGTTGAGGTCTCCATAGGCTCGCGAGCGGACGTAAGATCCATTCAAGACAGCGCGTGGAAACTGGTACCGCCCCGAAACCTGGAATTCCCGATAGGAATCGCTACCGCCATTGGACAGGACGATGGCGCCGGATTGAGCCTTAAGAACCGATGAAACTATGAAATCCCTCGCGGTGACGCGGTTCTCATAGCCGGTGCGGACGGTCAACCGGTTTGTCACCTGCCGCTCGATTTCGGCATTCCACGTGGTGCTTCGCGGATTCTCAAGCGATGGCGCATTCTCATTGACGAACACCGTCGAACTGGAAGCCTGGCCCCCCGGGCCGATGGAGGTTACTGTTCGGCCAGGTAACTCCGCAAAGGAAGGCAACATGAGGGGTACGCGGTCGTAAAAGATGCCCGCACCCCCCTTGAGAAGAGTCTTGCCGTCGCCGGTTAGCGACAGCAGGACACTGGCCCGGGGCTCAAAATGAGATGAGCTTGTAATGGTGTCGCTATCAACACGGACTCCATAATCGAAGGAAACCCTTCTGGAAAAAGTCCATTGATCCGCGAAGTAGGACGCGGTTTCGTTCTGGTGGACTTCGAATGCGGATGGTTGGGAGAAGTCAATGCGCTCAATCGTAGCGCCGGAGGTGCCCACCAGCTCAACAGGCCGAAACGTCTCGAGCCCGGTCAGTTCCGAATGGGCGTAGTCGAGCCCGACCTTCATCTGATGCGAGCCGAGAAAAGTGATCGGAGCAAACTGGTAGCTCTCTACAGCACCGTAGCGAGCTGTCCTACGGCGTTGCTGGTTAAAGAAGCCGCCTTGTGTGGTGTCAATCAAAAGACGGTACTGGTCATCGCTCTGCGGGTTCAGGTCGACATCGTATGTTTTGTAGCTGAACTGCGAGATCAGGGCAGTATTCACGCGAGCAAAATACCGGTGTTGCGCGTAGACCTGGTATCCGCGCTGCTTGAAATCGGTGGTGGATGGTTGCGGGGTGAACGTGTTGAGCCCCATGTAGTCGAGCTTCTGGGGATAGATGGCCAGAGACACTGTGGCCGTCTGCTTGGTATTGGGAGTGATGTCTGCCTGGCTATAGGAGTTGAAACCCTCCAGCTTGGTGTCGCGTTCTAGCGGAGGAAGGCTGTTTACGGGCGTCCTTATAAAGCGGTACTCAAACGACTGCATGAAAGCAGCCCGGTTGCGGATGAGCGGGCCGGTGAAGGTCACTCGCGGCGTGACCGCGCCCAGGCCAGCGATCGTTCCGGCGCGTTCACGCCATCGAGGAACCACGTTCTGAATTGAAAAGTGAAACTTGTCGTAATCCGCGGTCTTCGTCTCCACTGTGGAGAGCGCCCCGGTAAATCGGCCGTATTGCGGGTCGAACGGATTTGAGACGACCTGCACAGAGGACACAACATCGATGGGCAGGTTGATGGCGGGGCCGCCTGAAGCTGGATCCGTCACATTGGCGCTGTTGACCAGCGCTCCACTTTGAGTGTTGCGTGCCCCCTTCATATTGATTCGTCCATCGGGGCCCCGCACTACCCCGGGAACCAGCGGGAGAAGACTCTCGAACTTCTCGTTCGTGTTGGGGGCGTCCTCGATCGTCTTCTGTTCTAGTGTCTGCGTGGTGGTGGTGATATCGGCACCCGCGGAACTGGCGCTCACTGTGATGTCGGTGGTTGTTTTCGAGAGTCGCAACTGCAGCGAGATCTCAAGGGTCTCGCCGGGATTGACAACGATGGACTGCTGGGTTTCAAGCCCCGGTGCGGTGGCCCGGATGGCGTAAGTGCCCGGAACAACCGAAGAGAACGCGTATTGACCGGTTGCATCTGACTCGGTTTGAAGGCTTACGGGGCCGTTCAGAACAATGGCTGCTCCCGGGATGTTGGAGCCCCCCGTGGAATCCATCACCAATACTTGGCCCTTGATGCTGCCAGGATTGGTATCCGACTGGGCCATAACACCGCCCGAGTGCAGAAGCCATGACGCACTGAGCAGGAGTGTCAGGAGAGTTCCGCGGCATTTCCGATCGCCCGGACGTCTTCCATTTGCTTGTGTGATTGTCGTCATGTTCTTCTCACTCGGCGGTGTTGTGGGAACCAATACCTCTGTCCCCTGTCTATGTTGTTCTCTGGCGCGTCCGGTGCGCGTTCCCATGGGTTGGCTGGAGCTCAACACGAGCAGCGATGTATTCGTCGTATTTCCGCACTTTTCCGAGAGGAATCGTGGCATACCCGTCATCCCAGCGGATGAAATTCGACCCGTCGTTCAGCGATGCAACCACGCCAGGTAACCTCGTGGAAACCTGAATGTCTGCGACCACGCGCGTACCAACGGGAAGCGACAGGAAATCTTCGAGGAACATAGTTGGCCTCACCCTCTGCAATTCGACGAGTGCTGGTTCACATCCGCAGTTACCAATGCAGTCAGTCCTTCTGCATTGGCACTTCGGCGCTGGCTTGGCCGACGAGGAGTATTTAGTCCTTCGCAGCTGTTGCCTCTCACCTCGGGCGTGCTTACCCGATGCAGGTTCAGTCGAGTGCAGAGATCTTTGCCGTATGCCGACTCGGTAATGAACTTCGCTCCCCGCCCGCCCAGCCAGCGCAGAACGTCCTCGCCCTGGGAATCGACGTAGAACACTTCCCGAAGATCAAAGATGTTGGCTTGACCCTGGATCTCGGCGCGAGCTACGCGAAGGAGTTCCTTAGCCCACAGGCCGGTTAGCCTGCCTTCGAGGATGAACGATCCGGAGCGGCTCGCCGCTGGCAATGTAATTCGCAACATGCCCCCTCAGGTGCATCTGGCCTGCCAAACGAAACAACGCAGATGATTCGTTGAATCACAAGCAGCTTACGGGTAACGAGGACCCCTGAATCACTGGATAAAGCTGCCGCGGTTGCGGCAATGCCGCCAAGGCGGCAGAGCGAAAGCCAAAGGGGGACGCCTGAGGAATGCCTCGGCGGGTACGAAACAGTTGAGGCTAGCGAGAGCGATGTCGGGCTGTCCGATACAGCCCCTGCGACAGATAACTCAAAGTGCAGGAGGGTAAACCGAGATATAGCTAGAGGTACCAGTTCTCTCCACGAAGTTTCCCACCCCTGATGTCATTGCCACAATCGCGGCATCCATGGTCGATCGCATCTACCCGAATGAAAGCGGATCGGCCTAGTCCCAGGTTTGGCATCGTCATTGCAACACAGGTGGATGAAATGCGCGAGAGTGGCCGCTGCCGGCGGATTGCATAGAGCATTTCCGCCGACGCCGGGAGCGCTCGCGGTGTTTAGTCCCAGGGCCGACTCTTCGGCGCACGAGACGGAAGGAGCTATCAATGGAATCGAGTCGATCCTGCAAGTTGACCTGTTTTGCATTACTGGGCGTGGCCTTCTTTGTTGCCGGATGCAAAAAGACGGCGCGCATCAACTTGGCGTGCGAAGCTTTGCCGCCGTCGGTGTATCAGGGTGAACCGGTCACCGTGAAGGCAACAGCCGGTTCAGTCAGCACCAAGAGGCACACTAATGTGCTCTACAACTGGTCCGGAACCGGTGTGACAGCCGATGGGACGAGCGCGCGCGTGTCCACTGCGACCCTCGACCCTGGCACATACACCGTCAATGCGGAAGTGAAGGAAGGCAAGCCCGGCAAGGAAGGGCGCAAACCAGAGCAAACAGCCGCCTGCTCGGCGAGTTTCCGAGTCAAGGATTTCGAGCCTCCGTCAGCCACCTGTTCGGCGAATCCCTCCACGCTTCCGCCGGACGGGAAAAGCGAGATTACCTGCACCGGCGTAAGCCCGCAGAGCCGTCCCCTCTCCTACGAGTACTCAGCCAGCTCGGGAACCATCAGCGGCGCCGGCACAACCGCGGTGTTTTCTGCTACAGGAGCTCCTACGGGGTCCGTGACGATCGCCTGCAAGGTTCAGGATGACAAGAACCATTCGGCCATTGCCGAAGTTCCATTGACTATCGAAACCCCTCCCGCGCCCCCTATACCGCATGTGCAAGCGCTCTGCAGCCTTTCCTTTGAGCAGGACAAGAAGCGCCCGACGCGTGTGAGCAACGAAGCGAAAGCCTGCTTGGACGAAATCGCGCTCAACCTGCAGGCTAATCCGGACGCAAAGGCCGTCTTAGTCGCCGATTCCACCGCGCAGGAAAAGGAAATCGCCGCGAAACAACAAGAACGTGCGGCGAAACACAAACACACAAAGGTCCAGTACTTTGGGGAGCAGCGCGCGGTAAACGCCAAGGACTACCTGGTAAGAGAGAAAGGCATCGATCTCTCCCGGATTGCGATCGCCACCGGAACCGGAGATGACCAGCAGGTCCAGGACTACTTTGTACCGGCGGGCGCTAGTTTTTCGGCCGACGTGCAGGGGATCTCGTGGATAAACGAAAGCGCATTCACACCTGAGGAACGTAAACCGCTTCCGCTTCGCCATAGGAGCGGCGCACCGGGAGAATGACGGGGACTGCGGCGTCGCCGGAACGGAATTAGCGTGCCGGTGCCGCCGCAGGAGCGCGCGCTATTGGGTACCCGGGAAACCGAAGCCGTGACTTTCTTCCGCTTCGCAAAGTCAGTACGGCAGACGAGGGCGACGAGATGTTGGATCGAATATTGGCGGCCATTGATCCTTCCCGGGAGGGCGCAAGAGCGCTCCGGCTGGCCATCGATCTGGCACGTGAAATCGGCGCTGACCTGAAAGTGCTCATCGTCCTCAAGCCGCTTCCCGCAAGCTTCTCGTTCGCAGTATCCGCCGTAATCGCCCACAGCTGGAAGCGGGCACAGTCGAACAGGTGCTCGGCGTTGCTAACCGAGGCAATGCAGAATATGGCAAAAGCTGGAGTCTTCCCGGACGCCGAGGTGGTTGCCGGCAGCGAAGTACAGACCATCCTGAGATGCGCAAAGCAATACCAGGCCGATCTGATTGTGATGGGAATGCGACACCGCACGATCGTGACCGACAGAACCACGCAGGATGTAGTTGAGCGGTCTCCCTGCTCTGTGCTCGGCGTTCCTTAGGGCAAGCAGTGGCTTGGACTTAGGCTACACCCGCAAACTCGCGGCTGTAATCGGAGCGGGAGATGCCAAGCCGTTCCATCTTGCGCTGCAACGTGGTTCTCTTCAGGCCCAGGCGCTCAGCCGCGCCGCCACGCCCCGCGAGTCTGCCCGAGCAGGCCCGGAGCGCATCGAGAATTGCTCGCTTCTCAGCATCGTAAAAGGACGATGCAGTCATCCCGTGCACTGCTGCCGGGCGGGTCAGCTCATCCACGGGAACAAACAGTTGATCGCCTCTCGTCAGGATCACGCAGCGCTCGATAAAGTTCTCGAGTTCCCGGACATTGCCGGGCCAGGGTGAATTCGCGAGAGCGTCCATTGTGCGCGCCGGAATAGTCCCGATTTGCTTCTCCATCATCTTCGCGAACTTCGCTACAAAGTGATGCACCAGTAGAGGTATGTCTTCGCGGCGCTCGCGAAGAGGCGGTATTTCGATCGGGAAAACGTTCAAGCGATAAAAGAGGTCCTCGCGGAATTTGCCCTCGCGGATCATCGCCCAGAGATCGCGGTGGGTAGCGGCGATGAGTCGCGCGTCAACGCGAATGGTCCTCGTGCTGCCGAGTCGTTCGAACTCGTGTTCCTGCAAAGCCCGCAAAAGCTTTGGCTGGAGTTCCAGACCGATATCGCCAATTTCGTCCAGGAAGAGCGTGCCATGGTCGGCAAGTTCGAAACGTCCGCGCTTCTGGATCAGGGCGCCTGTAAACGCTCCTTTCTCGTGCCCGAACAGTTCGCTCTCGACCAGCCCGGATGGAATTGCGGCACAGTTCAGACGTACCAGGTTCCGGTCCTTCCGTGGACTCAGGCTGTGCAACGCGCGCGCCACAAGTTCTTTTCCCGTTCCAGTTTCGCCGTGCAGAAGAACCGTCGAGTCCGTTGGCGCAACAATGGCAACCTGTTCCAGCACCTGGCGCAAAGCATTGCTTCTGCCGATAATCTCCTCGAAAGAGTACTCGCGCGGCGTATCGGAATCAAGGTGCACGAGTGCTTCTTCGTACTCGACCGCGCTCTGCTGAATTGCATTCAGAAGCTGATCGTCATCGAATGGCTTCGTCAGGAAATTCACTGCGCCCGCTTTGAGGGCGCGAACCGTCGTGGGAATGTCGCCATGGCCAGTAAGGAAGATGATCGGCATACGCACAGCAGCCTTCGCAAGCTCATCTTGGACTTCAAGCCCGCTTAGCCCGGGGAGATTTACGTCGAGCACGAGGCAGCACGGCCCCTGTGCCGGCGGAGCCGCAAGGAATTCCTCTCCCGAGGAGAAGGTCTTGCTGGCGAGCCCGGCCGAGCGAAGCAAACAAGCGATCCCTTCGCGCGCCGACGCATCATCGTCCACTACGTACACCGAAGTTCCTGTGTGGTTCATGGCCCCTCCTGGATTGGGCTATGCGATCAGTTCCTGGGCTGCCAAGTCAAGGCTGCCTGCAGAGCGTCAAATAACTCGTCTTCGCTGAACGGCTTGGTTAAGCAGGCCACCGTCCAGGCGGAATAGGTCTGCGACCGTGTGCGGTCGTCGTATCCGTGTGCCGTGATGAAGATGGCTGGTACCTCGCAACTGCGGGCCATGAGTTGGCGATGGAGATCGATGCCGCTCATGCCCGGAAGCCGAACGTCCAGAATCAGGCAATCCGCCTTGCGAGCGTGCACTGCGTCCAGGAACTCCTCCGCCGAGGCAAACACCTTTACCTCGAGTCCAGCCGACCTGATCAAGCTCTGGAGCGATTCCCGAACGGAGATATCATCGTCAACTACTGCTGCAAGAGGTGCCATCGCGCGTTTCCATCTAATGGATACCACCGTGCGCGGAAGGAGTCTATTACACCTTGGCACTAGATAAGTTCGGTTTCCGCATTCGGTCTATTCACGACCTTGCAGGGATTCGAAATCGTGAATGTTTCTTTCGTTTACCGCTTGCTGGCGCGGATCCCGAGGCTGTCTGCCATCCGCACCAGGTCTGCGAGCGAATCCGCACGCATCTTGCGCATCACCTGCCCACGATGAATCTTCACGGTGAATTCAGTGATGTTCAGCTCTGCAGCAACCTGTTTATTTAGGAGCCCGGTAATCACCTGCTGCATCACCTCCCGCTCGCGCGGAGTCAGCGTTTCATAGCGGCCTTGCAGGTCATGCCTTTCGGCGTGCTCCTGCCTTGTATCACCGTCACGTTCGATGGCCTCCCGAATGGCTCGGAGAAGTTCCTCTTCGTCTACCGGCTTGGTCAGAAACTCGATTGCCCCCGCCTTCATAGCCTTCACAGAGGCAGGAATGTCGCCGTGACCTGTCAGGAACACAATGGGGATTCCGAGTTCCGCTTCAGCCATGCGTTTCTGCAGGTCCAGACCGCTGGTCCCAGGCAATTGCAAATCCAAAACCAGGCAGCTTGGCGCTTCCGATCCACGACGCTCGAGAAACTCCTGTGCCGAAGCGAACGCTTCCGCTCGCCACCCCGCAGAGCGAATAAGACTGTGCAATCCCTCGCGAACCGAGGCGTCGTCGTCCACAATGGCGATGACGGGGCTAAACTTGCGCGCTGTCTGCATTGCCCTCATCTTGTTCTCGCGGCAGGGTGAAATGGAATGTTGAACCTCGCCCGGGGTTGCTGGTAGCCCATAAGCGCCCGCCATGGGCACTGATAATCGAACGGCAGATCGACAGGCCCATCCCCATGCCCGTGGGCTTTGTTGTATAGAACGCATCGAAGATTCGGGCGCTTTGCTCCGGATCGAGACCGATGCCAGAGTCCTGAATCGCGACCTCCACCTCTCCCTGTTCAGCGTTCCGACTGGTGATCACCAGTTCCCGGGATCCATCGGTGATGCTACTCATCGCTTCCAGTCCATTCATCACCAGGTTCAGGATCACCTGCTGCAAGTACACGCGATCGCCAATTACGGGGACAAACTCCTCCGCAAATCTGGTTCGAATCACCATGCCCCGTTTGGTTGATTCATCACCAACCAGCGGGAGAACCTGGCGGATGGTTTCATTGATGTCGAGCTTTTCTCGGTGCTCCGCCGCCCTCTTGGTCAGGGCGCGAATGCGCGAGATGATTTCAGCCGCCCGTTTGCCGTCGCGAACAATTCGACGGGAGGCCTCGCGAGCCTCCTCCACGTTCGGCGAATCTCCAGCCAGCCAGCGCAGGCATGCGCTGCCGTTGCTTACTACGCCGGACAACGGTTGATTCACTTCATGCGCGATCGAAGCCGTGAGTTCTCCCATCACGCTTACCCGGTTGATGTGGGCGAGTTCCGATTCCATCTGGCGGAGTCTCGCCCGTGCATCCTCTGCGCGTTTGAGTTCGGTGATATCGACGGTCGTTCCGATAAACTCCACAAGCTCCCCATCTGCGTTCAAGACGGGATGACCTATGCCATGGACATATTTGATCGTCCCATCCGGCAATACGATCCTGTATTCGATCTCGCCGTCAACTTTCCCGTCGATTGAGGCTCGAAAGACACGAAGGAACCTCTCGCGATCTTCTGGATGTACTCGTTCGTGCGGCTGCTCGCGTCTGGGCAAACCTTGTGCTGGATCGAATCCAAAGATCCGAAACAGCTCTTCGGACCAGTACAGGGGCTGGGTGCTTGAATCACTTGCAAAACTGCCGGTGTGGGTGAGCCGTTGCGCCTCGGCAAGATATGATTCGCTCCGTCGCAGAGCTTCTTCCGCCCTCCTGCGCTCGGTGATGTCGCGAAGGATGGAGACGTTGAAAACTGTGCCTTCGTACTCCAGATGTTTTGCGCTGATCTCGACCGGAAGCGTCGACCCGTCTTTCCGGCGCTGGCAGCTCTCAAATCTTACCGATTCCTGTTCCTTGAGAATCTGCCAGTGATCTGCCCACGTTTCCGGCGTGAAATCAGAATTCACATCCCAAACCGACAGAGATAGCAACTCATCTCGCGTAAATCCTGAATCGCGGCAGGCCTGATCGTTCACGTAAAGAATGCGCCCCTTCTCGTCCAGCAACGCTATAGCATCGTGGGCATTGTTCAGCGCAAAGCTCGCGAGCGCAAGGGCCTCCTCGGCGCGCTTGCGTTCCGTGATGTCAATGTTGGTTCCAATGATTTCAACCAACTCGCCGTTGGCATCGAAGACCGGGCGGCCGATGCCATGTACGTATTTAATTGTTCCATCCGGCTGAACGATTCTGTAGTCAACCTCGGCGTCTCTTTTTTCGCTCACCCCTTGTTCGAACGCGTGAAGGAATTTGTCCCGATCTTCCTGATGTATGCGCTGGAGCACTTGTTGCCGTGTGGGCACTCCGTGCTGGGGATCGAATCCAAAAATCCGGTACTCTTCTTCGGACCAGTACACCGGCTCGGTGCCGCCATCCGTGGCCCAACTGCCAGTATGCGTCAACCGCTGCACCTCTGCCAGGTGCGCTTGAATGCGGCGTAATGCCTCGGCCGTCGCGCGTAGCCGATCTTCTCCCTGCTTCCGCTGCAGCAACCGCCACATGCTCACCATCAGCAGTTTCAGCAGGCGCACATCGTTCTCGTGATACGGCGAGCCTTTAATTCCCACTCCGGCTACGGCCACAATTCGCCCCCCGTCGAAAACTGGCACGTCTATATGACGGAGTACGTTTCCCGCGTCAAGCGGTGCATCCTGCAACTGGTTGGGCGGAGTGTCGCCGTTTGCAACAACAGGGCGGCGGTGCCGCACAGCTTCTGCCCATCTCTCGCCGACGGCAAGGGAATATGTCTTCGGCGCGACCTTGGGAGAGTCTATTTCCGTTTGAGATTGCGGCAAGGAATACAGCGTAGCCGCAGTCTCATTTTCGTTCAGGATGGCGATATAGGCGGTCTTGCTCCTTGTCAGTCCAATCGACTTCTGCAATGCAAACTCAGCAACCACCTGGGTCGACTGCTCGGCCATGTCGTTGAGTTGCAGCAACGCCTCAATAAGCGATCTGTAGAGGTCGTTATCTTCCTCCACTTGCCCGCGATCGATGATTTCTTGATTAGGCTCCATGCGGATGGCTCGGATCAGCGTTCATCTCGGACACAAAGGCATCTCTCTTGGGTCCCAGATTCGTGATCCAGCAAAGTTGGTGCAGACTGCGACATGTCGAGGAGGTCCCCGGGGCAATCTGCGCTTCCTCAGCAGCGTTTAACAGCGCCGGCAGCTCACCGATCTTCTGGGCGCAAACCATGAGCATGGACGAGAGCCTTTTGCCGATTGAAGGCAATCTGCATCCATATTATGCATCCGCCGTCCGCGGTAAGCTAGTTCGTTTGCCGGAGCACGCCGCAAGCCGAGAAAACCGGCGGCAGGCGCAGCGGCGCTAAGGGGCGGGATAGCTTCCTCAGCACTAAGCCGAGCACAACTGCCGGAAACGATCGGACCACGTGGATTCGATCGCACATGCGGGTGCAGGACTTCTCGACCGACCCTTCGCGTCGAAGAAGACCTTCCCTCTGCCCGGAAAACGGAAGTTGTTATGCCTCTGCCGCGACTCTCAGACCCTCCCAAAACAGATCCATACCAGAGAGATCACCTCGGCCGAGGAGGGGAGAGATGCGGTTAAACGGCGAGTTCTGAGCGGAGAGCCTTGGTCGTGAGATGCGGCGCGGCGTTCTCTTCCGACATGTACGCGAAACCGACACCATAGAATTCCGCGTAAGCCGATCGGCGGAGCCTTGTCGCTGCATTCGCAGCTGACAGGCGGCTGAGGTTAACAGTCAGTGACTTGTCCGGCCAACTCTCGTTGCTCGAAGTGTACTGCCACGTACCTCCCAATACTCTCGTCGGCGTTGACGCTGAGAGCAAACATCGTTACAGAATCGCTGACCGGCACGCTCAACGATCTGCTCGCCGCGATCCCACTGGACTGGCACGCGCAGTCGCTCCGCCTGCCTACAAAGTCCACGTAACCAGCACGCCAATTCTGAATCTGCCAACCCCTCAAGCACCCGTCGGGCTGCTTGGGCATTTCCGAAACAGATTACGCCAAGTTCAGTCTGAATCATGCAATCGCCGATGAGTCAAATCTCTCCAGTCCCATCGCACATTGAAAGGGAACTGCTGAAACTGCCAACAGAGAAGTGCCGACAAAAGGGCGCGTATGGCTCCCGCAGGAGAACGCTCTCCGTTCCATCACGATCAGGAAACCTGCAAGTTTGCGGGGAATTCAAATGATATCGTCGGTACGCATCTAGTAAGTTGTTGATTTTTAAATATACTTGGCGGAGGGAGAGGGATTCGAACCCCCGGTACCCTTTCAGGCACAACGGTTTTCAAGACCGCCGGTATCAACCGCTCACCCATCCCTCCGCTTCAGCAGGCCTTAAACGATTGTACTTCGAGATTGCATTGGTTTTGCTGGCGTTCGCGCCCCGGAGTGGTACAAAGAGGGAGCATGGCAAAGCGATCCAAACCGGGCGCGGACCCTCAGCCCGGACAGCGGATGAGCCTGCGCACGCTGGGCGAATACCTGAACCTGTCGCCGGCCACCATTTCGCTGGTGTTGAATAACGCGCCCGGAGTGCGATCAATTCCGCAGGAGACGCGTAATCGCGTCACCGAGGCCGCCGCAAAATTCGAGTACCGCCCCAGCTTTTACGCCCGCTCACTGCGCAAGCGGCAAAGCTTCACGATTGGCGTACTGGTTCCCGAGCTCAGCGACCGATATGCCATGGAGATCCTTTCCGGAGTGGAAGAGTTCCTGATCGAGGAGGGGTATTTCTACCTGACCGTCAGCCATCGCCGCCAGCCGGACCTCATTGAGGAATATCCGCGGCTGCTGATGGAGCGTTCAGTAGAAGGCTTCATCGTCATCGATACGATCCTGGAGAAGGCTCCCAGTCTTCCTGCGGTGGTTATTGCCGGTCATCGCAAAATCGAGGGCGTGACCAACGTGGTTCTGGACCAGCGGCGGGCAGCCGAACTGGCGCTGCGCCACCTTTACCAGCTCGGTCATCGCAAGATTGCGTTCATGCGCGGAGGCAGTCACAGCTCCGACGCCGACGAGCGCTGGAATTGCCTGATGGCGGTGGCGCGCGACCTGAAGCTGACGGTTGACCCGAGGCTCTGCGTGCAGCTCGAACTGCGCATAGCCACGCCGGAGCTCGGCTTTGGGCCGGCCAACGAGCTGTTGGAGCGAGGCGCAGAATTTACGGCCTTGGTGGCTTTTAACGACATCGCCGCCATCGGTGCCATCCGAGCCTTCATCAACCACGGCCTTCGCGTCCCCGAGGACGTGTCCGTCGTTGGCTTCGACGACATTGAGGGAGCTGCGTTCCATCACCCCAGCCTTACCACCATCCGCCAGCCTCTGCGGCAAATCGGCATTGTGGCCGCGCGCATCCTGTTGCAGCGGATCCGCGGACAGGCCAGCTTCCCCGACATTGTGCCCATTCATCCGGAGCTGGTAATTCGCGAGTCCACGTGCCCTCCCAGCCCGCGCCGCGCCCGCAGCAAAAGCGCATAGCGTTTTGCCGCGGGTTGAAACTTCTTGATTATTTTTCTCCCTGAGTCGCCGATTCCGGCGCCTTCTCCGGCGTCGTACGCGGCTTGGTAATGTCGTCCAGGAAGTCCGGCGTCCCCTCAACGCGCTCCAGCACGGGATAACGCTCGCCGTCGTGGTAGTCGATTTGCGCGTTGTGAATGTAAGTGTCCGCCTGCACAATCAACTTGATTGGCTCCGCTTTACCTTTGGCGTCCCGGATCGCATCGCGCAGCCTGTCGGGCGAAAAAATCTGCCCGTTCACAGCAATGATCTTCTCGCCCGGCGCCAGTCCGGACTTATCCGCGGGCCCGTTCCACAGCACGTCGAAGATGTTGCCTTCGCCATTCACTTGCAGGCCTATGGAGAACCAGCAGTCGACTCCATCGCCGCGGCGGGCGAAGGCGGCCGCAACCATCTTTGCCGAAGGATTCGGCTTATCCTTGTACACCAGCTTGTACCCGCCGCGCTCGATGCCGTCAAAGTCGGCGCGCGGATGGATTTTGTCCACGCGATCGTGCAGGAAGCTGGCCCAGTCGTACGGCACCACCTGGTTCAAATCACTCGCCAGCTCATCGAATGTATAGGTCACGATCATCGGACCGGTGTTGCCGCCCTTGGCCAGGAAAATCTTCTCGAAATCATCCAGCGACTTCTTGTTGTTGGTCATCTTGCGAATCAGGGTATCCGCATCGAGCCACAGCAGCTCGCCCTCCTGGTAGTAGTCCTGATCGCGGCGCCAGTTGGACCACGCCGGATTCCGTCCACGGAGCACGCTGGCCGCGATGGCCGTGTCTTCAGTGGGCCGCCAGTCGCGTCCTGGCTCGTAATCCAGGCTGGCCGCGCTCATCGCCAGCAGGTCCCGGTACTGGGCCTGCGACTTGAGCCCCGACCGCGCCGCCAGCACATTGCCCAGGTACTGCGTCATGCCTTCGTACACCCACAACAATGCGCCCTGCTGCGGCGTGGCGAAATCCGGTTGGTAAAGCCCCACCGGACGGCGATACTTGCCGTTCCAGGAGTGGGTGAACTCGTGCGAGAGCAAATCCGCGTCCGCAAGCTGGTGAGCATCGTCGGCAAAGCCCTTCTCCCCCACGCCGTTATCCGACGATTGCCCGTGCTCCAGTCCCTCGCCTCCGGCCGCGTCGGAAAGCGTCAGGAGGAAGTGGTACACGTTGTAGTGGTGCGAGGCGTACTCCGCGGTCGCCTCGCGAACCAGGTTGCTCACCTCGGCCAGAAAGGCAGGCCGCAGGTTCGAGTCCTCCGGCTCATCGCTGACTACGTCCAGGTAGTGCTTCGGCGTGATTTCCGGCGCCAGCGCGAACTCGTGAAAATATTGCCCGGTAATGATGGGCGAGTCCTCAAGCTGCTCCACGTTGGTAGCGGCGAACTGGGTCGTGGTTCCCGCAGCAGGAACGGGCCACGATCCTCCACCCACAGGCTGAAGAGCCGTCCCCACTCCCCAGCCATCCGGCACCTTCAACGATGGTTGAATGGGAATGTCGCGGACCGGGATGTTCGCTGGGTAGAGCAGGAGTTTCTCCCATTCCAGCACCGCCAGCTTCTGGCTCAACCGGGACGTGACAATGCAATCCAGGTGCGCGTGCAGCCTGGTCGCGCCGGGAGGAATGGTCAAGTGGAACTCGTACAGGTTCCCATCGTCCCGGCGCCATTCCTGAGGCTTGCCGTCGACCGTGAAAACCACCCCGGTGATGTCGCTCACTGGCCCCGTAGGCCGATGATTGCCGGGGATCCATTGCGGGGTGATCAAGGTCAGCGGTCCCGGCGAGACCGGCAGCTCCACCTCCGCATGGTACAGCTTGCGCGGAGCGTCGGTCAGGTCGGCGACGATCTGGATGGGTGACTTTTGAGCGTGGGCCGCGCCGGCGAACAACGCGGCAAACAGGAGTGCAGAGAGAGCGGCAAAGGGGAAGCGACGCGTGTGCATGCAAACAGCCTAACCCAGCCCGCCGCCCGCAATGTCCGCAATGAGCAGTCACTGGTCCGGCTGGCGCGCCTCTCCGGCCTTCCCGTCAATTCTCACGCATTCCTTATGAATGTGGTGGCAAAATCGACAATCAAGCCCGAAGAACTTCGCCAATGCGGTTCCACGGAGTTCTTCGAGCGCAGTTCAATTGGCCGTGATTTATTCCGTGATTTTCGCAGGCGCACGCACATGAGTCGAGGCAGAGTCTGCACGCAGTTTCGTTCGCATCACCCGCTTTGCGGCGGACCTCGAATCCGTCGCCCAGGCATATTCGCGCAAATTCCTGTTGAAACCGGCGTAAATTTCGGTCAACATGTTCTTTAACTCATACTCTGACCTGCCGCCCCCTCATCTTGCGGCAGCTTTTTTAGTGGTCTCGTGGAAAATGGCACTACCCAGCACGTGCAATCGTGCAGGCCAATGGTCGCAGACGAGTAGACGTTTCCGGTCCAGCTAGCCCAGAGAAGACCGAAGCGCACAACTCAACCCATCCAGCGCGGCGCACCCGCTCCCTGCTGGTTCTGACGTACTTGGAGGACAGTCGTGAAACGATCCCTGTGGGGTTGGATGCTATGTTGCATCCTTACCTGTGCTTCCCTCGCATTCTCCCAGACCGCAACCACATCACTCCGCGGCGTGGTCAAAGATCCGACCGGCGCCCTAGTCCCCGGCGCCACGGTGAGCATTGCCGCGACATCCACCGGGATCTCTCAGCAGACCACGAGCAATTCCTCCGGCGTCTACCAGTTCCCGCAGATTCTCCCGGCGCGGTACACCATCAAAGTAAACGCAGCCGGATTCGGCCAGCAGACCAAGTCCGCAGAGTTGCTGGTGAACCAGCCCGCCACCATCGATTTCACGCTGAGCGTACAGTCCAGCACGGTCACGGTGGATGTGTCCGCCTCAGCACAGACCCTGAACACAACGGACGCCTCGCTGGGGACCTCGGACGATAGCGCCGAAATTCAGGCGCTGCCCAGTGAAACCCGAAATGTTCCCGAACTGCTTTCGTTGCAGCCCGGCGTGCTTTATCTGCCCTCGGCAACTACCAACGACAGCCGCAGCGGCGCGGTGAACGGCAGCCGTTCCGACCAGGGCAACGTCACCATGGACGGCATCGACGACAACGACCAGGTAAACGGCTACGCTTTTACCGGCGTTCTCCGTGAAACCCAGGACTCGATTGAAGAGTTCCGCGTGGTGACGGGCAACTCCAATGCCGATTCCGGCCGTTCTTCCGGCGCGCAGGTCTCCATGGTTACCAAGTCCGGTACAAACAAGTTCCATGGCGCCGCATACGAATACAACCGGCCCACCATCACCGTGGCCAACGACTGGTTCAACAAGCAGGCCGAAGCGGCCAACCACGAACCTAATATCCCCGGCAAGCTCATCCGCAACATCTACGGCGCGGACGCCGGCGGGCCGATCAAAAAGGACAAGCTGTTCTTCTTCGGCAACTACGAAGCCAGCCGCATCGCGGAAAACCAACAGGTAACCACCACGGCGCCCACCGCCGCTTACCAGGCCGGCAATCTCTCCTACCCGGGGGGCGTAATCACGCCGACCCAGTTCAAAGAACTCGATGGCGGTTGCATGATCTGCAACACGCCCAACTATCCGAACCCACCGGGCGGGAACCCGAATGCGCTAGCGTATTTCAAGCTGATGCCCACGGCGAATGGCACTGTAGACGGCGATGGCGGCTACAACTCAGGCTCTTTCTCATTCTCGTCACCAGCGCCCATTCACCTCAATACCAGCATTGCGCGCCTGGACTGGGTGCCCTCGGACCGCAACCGGATGTTCGTGCGGGCCAACCTCCAGGACGACAGCACGGCTTTCACCGAGCACTTCCCCGGCCAGCCTGCCTCGCACACGCTGGTGGATGACACCAAGGGCGTGATCGCTGGCGACACCTGGACCATCAACACCCACCTGGTGAACGACGTGCGCTACGGATTCATTCGCCAGGCGTATGCCGATAGCGGCATTGGTACAGGCGAGTACGTCGATTTCCGCTTCCTCAACTCGCCCACCTCGGAGTCGCGCAGCACTATCTTCAGTGTGCCGGTAAACAATGTGGTCGACAACCTGAGCTGGACCAAGGGCAATCACACTTTCGAATTCGGCGCGAACTGGCGCCTGATTCACCAGAACCACTCCTCCGACGGCATCTCCTGGAACGGTGCCACGACAAATCCGTACTGGCTCCACGGACAACCTCCTGATCCCTGCTTGCTGAATGGCTCCTGCAACACGACAGGTCCAGTGTTGACGAACGGCTCGTTCTCCAACTCCTACGAGGAAGCCTTCGCCAACCTGGTGGGCACCGTTCCCCAAATCACGGACAACTTCAACTACAAGCTCACCAGCGCAACCGCGGGATCGGCCCTCGCCGAGGGCGCGTTCATCGATCGCCATTTCAAGGCCAACGAGTTTGAGTGGTACGCGCAGGACGCCTGGCGGGTCCGGCCGGACGTAACCATCACCTTCGGCATCCGCCACACGCTACTGCAGACACCCTATGAAACTGCCGGCCAGGAAGTAGCGCCCACGGTTGACACACACTCGTGGTATCTTGAGCGCGAGTCTGCGGCGCTGAAGGGCCAGATCTACGAGCCTGACCTCAAGTTTTCTCCGGCCGGCAACCACTACAACAAGCCCGGTTACTGGCCCATGCCGAAGGACAACTTTGCGCCGCGCCTTGCCATTGCCTGGTCGCCGGATACGAAAACCTCTCTCCGCGCCGGCGCAGGCATCTACTACGACCACTATGGCGAAGCCCTGGTGAACAACTTCGACCAGAGCGGCTCGTTCGGCATGAGCTCGTCCATCTCCAATCCCGCCGGTGTCTATGCCATCGAGGGTACAGCGCCGTTCTGCCCCACGCCCGGTTGCCAACCGAAGGGCACCAATCCTGCAGCTCCGCGTTTCCTGAGCCGTACCGCCCTGCCGCCGATCAATGTCGGCGCGGCGGCATCGACTATCAGCTTCCCTTATCTCTATCCGCAAGATGCATTTGCCATTACCTGGGGCTTGGACAGCAAACTCCACACGCCGTATTCGGAGACATTCGACCTCTCGCTGCAGCGCGAGTTGCCCGGCGGCTTCACCTTTGAGGGAACGTACACCGGCCGTCTGGGGCGTCACCTGTTGCAGCAGCTTGACCTTGCCGAACCCGTGGATTACGTCGATCCCGCAGGGGGCGGCGACTATTATGCAGCCGGCACTCAACTCTCGCACGACGTCGACCTGAACAACGGCGGCCCAGGCACAGTGGCGCCTATCAAGTATTTCGAAGACGTCTTTCCCTTCATGGCCGGCTACGACTATGCGGGTGAAAGCGCCACACAGGCCATCTATAACGACGAGTGGGCGCCCTATCGCGCGCAGTATGGCGCTACGACGTCGCTCTCCGACATAGACTTTTACTGCGCCTACGGCTGCCCCGCAGACTGGCAGCCTCACTTCTGGCAGGACCAATTCTCTTCGCTCTATGCCATGTCCAGCATCGGCATGAGCTACTACAACGCCGGCCAGTTTACCCTTCAGCACCCGGTCAGCCACGGCCTGACGCTGGCCGTCAGTTACACCTGGTCGAACTCCATCGACATGGGCTCCGACACCGAGCGCGCCACCGAGTTCTCGTCGAACACCGTCGGTACCGGATCCGGTGCGTTCAGCGAAATCCTGAATACCTGGAAGCCGTATCTTAATCGCGGCGCATCCGATTTCGACACCCGCCAGCTGATCACCGTGAACGGGGTCTACGCCCTGCCGTTCGGAACCGGCAAGATGGTGGGCGGCAGCGCGAATCACCTCGAGGACGCGATCATCGGCGGCTGGCAATGGTCCGGGATCATGCGCCGGTCCAGCGGCCTCCCCTTCTCGCTCTTTGAGCCGGGTTGGAGCACCGACTGGCAGATTGAAAGCTATGGCGTGCAAACCGGCCCGGTGAAAACGGGCAAGCACTACGACTCTTCCGGGAACCCACAGTTCTTCGCCGGCAACGAGGCCGCCGCCATCAACAATGGTGTCTCGTGCGGCGGATGCAACGGCGGCAACGTCCGCCTACCCTATCCGGGCGAGGCCGGGCAGCGCAACAACTTCCGTGGCGACGGCTATTTCGACATCGACTCCGGCCTCGATAAGAGCTGGAGCCTGGGCGAATACGGAACCCTCAAGTTCGCCTGGGAGGTCTACAACACGTTCAATTCCGTGCGCTTCGACCCAGCCTCCATCGGCTCAGGCTTGACCGACGGCAACCTGGGCATAGCCAGCAGTGTGCTCACCCAGCCGCGGCGCATGCAGTTTGCCCTGCGCTACGACTTCTAACCAAACCGGCAATGGTGGTAAGCGCCGGGGGATCGCGGATCCTCCGGCGTTTTTCTTTTTCCACTTCCCCGTCTGAGTCGTCGTGCCCTTTACCGGCGCCAGCTTTGGCTCCGATCCGTCCAGGTTCTTCACCAGAATCGATACCCGCCGGTTCGACGGATCGTAGGGATTGTTTTTCACCCGCAGCAACTGATCCGCATAGCCCCGCACCTGCGTCACCTGGTCCCGGCGCACACCGTCCTGCTGCAACAGCCTCCGTGCCGCGTTGGCCCGGTCCGCCGACAGCTCCCAGTTGGTGAACCCCGCGTCTCTCGCATACGGCTGTGCGTCGGTGTGCCCCTCGATCAGCAGCGAATTGGGCAGCTTCTTCAATTCGCCCCCCAAGAGCGTCAGCAGCTCCTGGCCGGAATCGCTCAGCTGCGCGCCCCCGCTCTGGAAAAACGTCCCGTTCTTGTCCTCCAGCATCTCGATCCGCAGACCCTCCGCCGTCACCGTCATCTCGATTTGCTTGCTCAGCTTCTGCAGTTCCTTCTTGGCCGCAATCTCGGATTCCAGCTTCTCCTTCAGCAGCTTCATCTGTTCGTTATTGGTCTGAGTCACATTCACGCCGTTGCCTGACATTGTTGTCCCCAACAGGTTCGCTGTGCCGCGCGGATCGTTGAAGTAGCCTGCGACCGCCTTCTTGATCTTGTCGCTCGAGTTCATCAGCCAGAGCACGATGAACAGCGACATCATGGCGGTGACAAAATCCGCATAGGCCACCTTCCATGCGCCCCCATGATGGCCGCCATGCCCGCCCTTACGTTTGATTACGATGATCGGATGCTGTGTCTTGCCCGGCGTCATTTCCCCCTCCGCTTATGCCGCCTTGCCCGGCGATGCCGCGTTGCCCGCGCCAGCCGCCGGAGCTGCCTGCCCCGCACTCGTGTTCTTGCAGTGCTTCTCCATCTCGTCAAAGCTCGGCCGCACGTGCGCGGGAATCGCTCGCCGCGCCATCTCGATCGCAATCATCGGCGCCGAACCTTTCAGGAACGCCAGCAGCAGGACCCGCAGCACATGCAGGTATCCGTTGTGCTCCTCCGCCGTCTTGGCCATGTTCGAGCTCAACGGTCCCGCCACTCCGTAGCACAAAAGGATGCCCAAAAACGTCCCCACCAGCGCCGCCGCCACCTTGTGCCCGATCTCCTCCGGCGGGCCTCCCAGCGCGCCCATGGTGATGACCACCCCCAGCACCGCCGCAACAATGCCGAGACCCGGCAATGCATCCGCCGTCGTCGACAGCGCGGAAATCGGCTCGCTGGCGCCATGGTGATGCACCTCCATGTCGAGCTCCATCATCTGGTCCATGTCGAACGGCTCCACGCCGCCCGTGATGGCCATGCGCAGTGTGTCGCAGACAAAATCCCGCGCCCCATGATCGGCCAGGAATTCCGGATAGTTCTTGAACAGCGCGCTCGCCTCCGGTTTCTCCACGTCGTTTTCCACGCTCAGGAGACCTTCTTTGCGCACCTTGTTCAAGAACTGGTACATCATCTTCAAAGTGTTCAGGTAGCGATCCTTGCTGATTCCTTTGCCCTTCAACACGCCGAGAAGTCCGCCCACGATTCCTTTCAGGATGTGCATCGGATTCGCCACCAGCAATGTTCCTGTCGCCGCGCCCACGATGATGAGCAGTTCGGCCGGCTGCAGCAATACCAGCATTTGCCCCTTCTCCATCAGGAACCCGCCGATCACCGCCGCAAATACCAACAGGATTCCTACGATTGCGAACATGCAAGCCTCCCCGACAGCGTCACCCGATTGCCTCCCGCATGCACGCTGGCTTCCATCGCCTCCTGCGCCCGCCGGAGCACTTCCCCGAGTTCATCCCCGTTCTCCGCTTCCGCCACACCTGCGCTCACCGTCACTGAGACCCGGTCGCCCCACCAGTGGAAATCCGCCGTCCGGGCAAACCCAACGAGCACCTGCGCATGATTGGCCAACACCTCTCCTCGTCCCTCCTGGGAGACGATCAGAAATTCGTTGTCGCCCCACCGCCCGATCTCCTCGTTTGGCCGAAGCGCGTTCGCCAGCGTCCGCTCCACGCTTTCCAGCATCGTTTCGCACGCCTGTGCCCCATGCGTTTTCAACAACTCCTCGGCCTGGTCTACCGTCACCCAAAGCACCCCCAGCGGCACCCCTTCATGGAGAAACAACTCGTAGGCAGTCTCCAGCCGGTCCTGCATCTCGGCCTGGCTCTGTTGCACCTCGGAGCCTTCGCTGGTTTCGCCGTGAGGCAGCGCCATGGTGCGTTCCGCCGGATGAAACACTGCCACCGTCCCGATGCGCGCGCCCAGATCATCCCGCAGGATCACCTTCCGGCTGATTGCCGCCACGTCATGCCCCTCCGCGTGTTGCGCATGCACCAGCGACCCGCGACCCAGTTGCGGCCCATTGCGCGGATCCGGTGTCCCCTCGTAGTCCCGGCAATTCGCCAGCGGTTCCAGCGCGCACGGCAACGGCCGTCCTAGAACGCCTGCACGCGCATGGCCGGTGACCACCTCCGCTGCACGGTTCCACAAAACCACCCGCCCATCCCCGTCCAGCAGCGCCAATCCCTCGGGATAGACTTCCAGCGCGGCCTCCATCAGGTCCTCGCGGTCCGCCATTTGAAGCCTCCACATGCTTCATCGGCCATCCCCGCTCCAACTTCATCCACAGGCGCGCGCAGATGAGAAAGTTTTGGTTTCCGCGGAAGAGAAAGATTTGATTTCTTCTCTGTTATTGAATTAATTTAGTGAAACGATTACGATCCGAATGGTTGAGCCCATGATGAATATTCTTCCCCGCAGGAATCTGGCTGATGCGTACCTGTCCGCCTGTCTTTGCGCTCTCCTGGCACTCCCGGCCCACGCGCAAACGGCTCAATCTGCTCAACAGCGTATGCAAGCCGTGCAGAATCATCTCTCCCGGTACGTCGTCATTCGGGGCAGCAGGAATGACGATTTGAATCTGCTCTCACAAATCAAGGCTCTCAACGTTCCTGCAGTGAGTATCGCTGCCATTCAAAATGGCACGTTGGATTGGGCGCGGGCATATGGCGTTTCTTCCCTTCAAGGTGCACCGGTGTCGACGAAGACTTTGTTCGAAGCAGCTTCCATCTCAAAGCCTGTGACTGCTCTTGGAGTGCTCAAGCTTGTTGAAGAGGGCAAAATCGATCTGGATACAAACGTCAACCAATACTTGAAACGATGGAAAACTCCGGATAATCAGTTCACCGTGAAGCAGAAGGTCACGGTTCGTGAACTTCTAAACCACACTTCGGGCATCGGAACCCACAACGGTGACATTTATGATCCGAGTTCACCTGTACCTACGCTGCTTCAGCTATTGGAGGGCGAAAAGCCTGCGAGAACGCCGCCGGTTCGGATTGAGGCTGTCCCAGGAACGGAGTTTGCTTATTCCAATGGTGGTTATCTCGTGCTCTCCCTGCTCATCGAAGATGTGACGGGAGAATCGTTCGCAGAATACATGAAGCGAGCTGTGATGGACCCGATCGGGATGAAGCACAGCACCTTCGACGCGCCGCTCCCGCTAGAATGGCAACGGCATGCAGCCACGGCCTATGGAGATGATGGAAAGTGGGCGGTGCCACCTTCAAAGTTCGTTTCGCCGAACTTGGCCGCTGGCGGGCTTTGGTCGACACCCACCGATCTGGCGAGGCTGCTCCTGGAAGTTCGACAGGAATACAACTGAACATCGCACAAGGTCCTTCACCAGAAAACAATGCGGATGATGCTTTCCCCGGGAATGGGCCCTGCCTCATCCAGACGCTGGGGACTTGGCTTCGAAGTGAGCGGCAGCCCGGACAATCCGTATATCCGTCACGAGGGCTCGGGGTATTTCCAAGATGACATGGTGGAGTATCTCCACGATGGCAACGGCATTGTTGTGATGACGAGCGGCGGTGGAGGCGGGGCGCTCGAAGAGGAAGTCCTTCGCAGCGCAGGGACCGTTTATGACTTTCCCGATTTCAAGTCGATTGAACACTCGGTTGTGGACGTTCCGGCTTCCATTCTGCATGATTACGTCGGAACCTATGCTTACATCAAGGTGGCTCAGGATGGCGACCACCTAACCGCGGAGATTCCGGCCGGATCGCCTGCCGCTCAGCTCTATCCGGAATCGCGTACGCGATTCTTCATCCTTGACGGGCCGCAAGAGCTGTCATTCATATTCGACTCGCAGCAAAACGTCACGGGCATGGAGTTCATCACGCCAATGGGACATCATCGTCTGGACAAGAGCGTGCCGCACTGATGCCGCAGAGGCAAGCCGTCGCGCTTGTCGTCGGTTCTTCTCAACTGTTGTAAATTGCCCGAGTCTCGCTTTGAACCGCCCACGCAGCACTCAATTCGACTGCGCGATCTTCTGATCTCCGGCCTGGGATTTCTGCTCACTGCCCTTCACCGGCAGCCGCACGATGAACCGCGTATCCCCCGGTTTCGACTCCACATCGATTCGCCCGCCGAATTTCTGGGTCACGATGCGGTGTACGATCTCCAGGCCCAACCCCGTCCCTGAGCCCACGGCCTTGGTGGTAAAGAACGGCTCAAAGATACGCGGCCGCACTTCCTCCGGAATTCCCGCGCCGTGATCTCCGATGCACACTACCAGCCACTCCGGCTCGATCCAGGTCGCAATCTCGATGCGTCCGTTCGCCGGCGACGCATCCGCGGCATTGTCGATCAGGTTCGTCCACACCTGGCTCAACGCCGAGCCTTGTGTCTCAATGGTCGCCGGCAACGCATTGAACCGCTTCTCCACCTTGATCTGCTTGATCCGCAGCTTGTGCCCCAGGATGGTCAGCGTGCTCTGCAGGCTGTCGTGCACGTTCAGCTCCCGGTGCCCCGAACGCTCGTCGTAAGCAAACCTCTTCACCGCGTGCACCAGCTCGCTCACCCGCCCGATGCTTTCCTCGATCCCGCACACTTGCCCCATGCTCGACACCAGCGCGCCCAGCCAATTCAGCGCATCGCTGAACGCGGCCGGCTCAAAATGCTCTTTCGCGCATTCGAGCTGGCCCACGTCGAATCCCATCTCCACCAGCGTCGGGCCAATCACGTATGCATTCTCCACCTGCGCCGCAGATAGCCATCCCGACATCCGCTCTTCGGCGTCCGCCTGCTCAATGCTGCTCATTGCCTGAATATGGCAGCTCCGCACCGCGTGCTCCAGCAGGCCCTTTATGCAATCCAGTTGCTCGCGCGTCTTCGGCCGTTCGCTCATCCGCAGCGCCAGCTCCTGCAGCATTTTCAGGTTTTGTCTCAGTTGCGCGGCCGCCCGCTTCGCCGCTGAAACCGGGTTGTGCAGCTCGTGCATCAGGCCCGCGGACATGGTCCCCAGCGTGACCAGCTTCTCCCGGTGCAATGCTTCCACCTGGTAGGTCTGCATGCGCTCGGCCATGTCATGGAGGACAATCGTCCGCACCGTAGGACAGCACGCCAGCAGATTCCAGAACTGCGCTTCGGTGAACCGCACCACCTCTGATTCCGCTTCGGCTACGATCCGGAATGCCGATCGGGCCTTGCCCTGCAGAATCGGCGTCTCCCCAAACCCCTCGCCTTCGCCGGCATACCCGACCACCGCTACCGAACCGTCCTGTTCCGGCCGCTCCGCGCGCAGCTTGCCATGCAATACTACCGAGTACATCAGCGGCCGGTTTCCCAGTTCCACCAGCGGCTCTCCTGCCTGCAATCGCACCAGTTGCACCGTCTCCACCCCGCGCAGGTCTTCAATATCTGAAGCTGCAAAAGCAGGGTACTGCCGCAGCCGCTCCGCCACCTGCGCAAAGCTGACGTTCTCCACAGCCACCTCGACCGCCTTCTTCTGTTCCGCCTTCACTCCGTTGTCCATTCCTCAAAATTGCTGCAGCGTTCCTTCAGCCTCTTTCGGTTTGTTACTCCCTGCTCCCCGTTTCCTTGTTCCCTCGGTCCCTGCTCTTAGAATCCGGCCAGATACTGGTGCGCAAACTGCACCGCAATCGATCCTTCTCCCACCGCCGAGGCCACCCGCTTTACCGAGCCATGCCGAACGTCACCGGCCACAAACACTCCCGGCACGCTCGACTCCAGCAGAAACGGTTCCCGAGGCTCCTTCCATTCCGGCGCAATCTTGCCGTCCGTACGCAGGTCCGGCCCGGCCAGAAGAAAACCCTTGTCGTCCCGCAGAACCACCGCCGGGAGCCAATCGGTCCGCGGCGCCGCTCCAATGAAAACGAACAGCGATGTGGCCGCAATCTCTTCCTCGCCCCCAGGCCCCTGAATCCGCAGCCTTTCCAGCCGTTCCTCCCCAATGGCCTCAACCACCTGGGTTTGCGGTCTCAACACAATATTCGATGTTTGGGCAATCTCATCGATCAAATATTTCGACATGGTGGCCCCAAGCCCCTCCCCGCGCACCAACATCGTTACGCTCCGGGCATATTTGGCGAAGTAAAGAGCCGCCTGGCCCGCAGAATTGGCCCCGCCCACCAGGAAAACGTCCTCGTCCTTGCAACTCGGCGCCTCGACCAGTGCCGCCCCGTAGTAGATTCCCCGGCCAGTCAGCCGCTCGCCCCCGGGAATGTTCAGCTTGCGATACTGCACCCCCGGCGACAGCAACACCACGTGGCTCGACACCTCGCGCCCGTCCGCGGTACGCACAAACCGGTATTGCCCGTCGATGCGCAGCCCCGTGGCCCGCTGGGTGACGAACTCCGCCCCGAACCGCGTGGCCTGGATGTGCGCCCTCCGGCCTATGTCCGCACCCGTAATTCCGGCCGGAAAGCCCAGGTAGTTCTCGATCTTCGAGGTCGTTCCCGCCTGGCCACCTGGAGCATCTGGCTCGATCACCAGTGTTTTCAGACCCTCGCTGGCGCCGTATACCGCCGCCGCCAGTCCCGCGGGGCCAGCCCCCACCACCACCAGATCGTAGAAGTCCTGGCTGGCCTTCACCTTCAACCCAACCTTCTCCGCCAGCACATCCGGCTCCGGCGCGGTCAGTATCTCGCCGTCCGGGAGCACCACCACCGGAAGCTCCGCCACGCTCACATTCCGGTCCGCCAGCAGCTTGGTCGCTTCCTCGCTGGCCACATCCATCCACCGGTAGGGCACGTGATTGCAGCTCAAAAAGCTGCGCACCTCGTGATCCCGCGGCGACCAGCGATGCCCGATCACCAGCAACCCCTCGAATCGGGGCCGGTATCCCGCCTTCCAGTCGTCCAGCAGGTCGCTAAGTACCGGATAAAGCTTCTCTTCCGGCGGATCCCACGGCTTGTTCAGGTAATAGTGGATACGGGCCGCATTGATGGCCTGGATGGCCGCGTCGGTATCGGCGTACGCGGTCAGAAGCACGCGCCGGGCCTCGGGATAAAGCTCCCGCGAGCGCTCCAGGAATTCCACGCCGGTCATCCCCGGCATCCGCTGGTCGCTTAACAGCAGAGCGACCGGTTCCTCGCGCTGCCGCAGCTGTGCCAGCGTGTCCAGGGCGGTTTGGCCGCCGGCGGCCCGCATCACCCGATACTCGGAGCCGTACTGGCGGCGCAAGTCCTGCACCACCGCCTCCAGCACATTCACGTCGTCGTCGATCGCCAGCAGAGTTGGCCTTGCCATGCTCCCAGTTTACTTATTGTCCCCAATTTGCACTGGAATAGGTGATGTCCGGCACTGCAATTCATCTATCTATTCCTTTACTACATCCTTTGTGTTATTCCCTTAGTTATCTAGTTTCGTGCGTAATATTACCACGGTACTCTCTAGACGAAGCTCCCTCATTCTGTTCTTGCACGTGGGCCAGAACGGGAACATGCCCTGGGGGATTGGGTTTTCCTGTTGCCTTATTTTGAGACACCAGGCGGAGTTCCGCAGCCAGACGGCCGATTAGGGTACTGGGGAGTTTATCCCGAACCGGCGACGAGGCATTTGCAAAGGGCAGAACAGTAAGGAGACGCAATCAGCTGTGCGCATTGCGCGCCAGTTGACGCGCACAAAATGAACAAGATCATTCTTGCAGATTCACAAGCTATCTTTCGCGCCGGCACCGCCAAGGTGTTGGCGGCGGATCCGGACCTTCGCATCGTGGCGCAATGTGCCGACCTGGAGCGGCTGCTTCACGCTGTAACCACTTACCCTGGGTCAGTGGTGTTGTTTGCCACGTCCCTGCGCCCCGATCTTAACCAGCTCCGGCAGATGCTGGATGCGGCCGGGAGCCGGGGCATTGTGATCGCCGAAAACTCAGAAGCTGCAGCAACTTACATCAAGCAAGGCTTCCGTGGGGTGGTTTTCCGCTCTGTTACAGGCACTTCGCTCATGGATTGCGTGCGGCGGGTTTCCTCCGGCGATACCTGGGTTCCTCCGCAGGTGGTGGTGCACGAAGTCCTTGAAGAGGACCACGTGGGCACCCGCGTGCGCGACCGCCTCACTCCAAAGGAGATGCGGATCGTCGCCCTGATCGTTCAAGGGTGCAAGAACCGTGAGATCGCGCTGCGGTTGAAGACCACCGAGCAGGTGATCAAGAACTATCTTCGGTCCATTTACGACAAGACCGGGGTCAGCGACCGGCTGGAGCTGGCGCTGTTCACAATTCACCACCGCGTGCTGGCCGCTGCCGCCGCTGAGGTTGGCAGCAGGCTGGAAGCCGAGGAGCAGCAGACTCCGTCCGCCGTGGCATAACGGCGGATGGGGCCTGGAAGTTTCAGGTTTCCGATCCCACTAAATCCCTGTGAGCTAGATCACTAAGGAGTTAGCTGTCTTTCTCCAAAAACATATCAACATATCATGATATGTCGGATTTAACCATAGTTAATGTTTGACCCAATGTTATCAACATATCTTGATATGACGATGGAAGAGTTAGAGCCAAATCTCCATTGAGTCATGCCTCAGTTAGTGGATCCGGTCTCTACAGTTACGGACCCCATTCGCCGCGAATTCTCATCGATCACGATCAGCCGCACCAACGCTCCCGGCGGCGTCTTCGGCAGCCGCTCCTCGATCGTGAGCCCATCCTTCATATCGTGCTGATACGTCGCCGGCGTCAGCGCCAGCCCCAGCCGCTTGCCGGCCACGCTCGCGTGCAGTCCGGAATCGTCCCGCATCACCAGGAACACGTCCACCTTGTCCGTCCAGCGTCCGTTCTGCTGCGCCATCTCGAGGTCGGTGGCCGCAATGCTCAGCCGCACTGCCGGGGTGTTGGCTTCCTTCACCTCCGCTACGGTCAACCCGATCTCAGATTCATCCCTGGGCTGCCACACCGCCTCGCGGAACCGGTCCTTCATCGTCGCCGGTTCCTCTGAGTAAAGATAGCCGTTGCGATAGCGCAGCGCGACATCCTTGCGCAGACACTTCACCGTGAGGGTGTGGTATTTGCCGTCGGCCTGCGTGTCCGGCGAGAAACTCAGCAAGTATGCAGCGCGCCCGTCCGCCACAATCGTATCCAGTTCCTTGGCAATGTCGCCCGAGCGCCGCAGCGCCCGCCCGCCCGTGGCCTCAGCCAGTTCCCGGAAGGCCGGCTGAATCGGATGCGTGTCCTCATTCAGCCGCGCCGTGTCGCGGCCATTCGTATTGCCCGGAGCTTGGTCCCCAACCGCTTTCGTGATCTGGTCCCTGCTTGAAAAGCCGACAACGCTCACGTTGTTATTGCCAAGCGACGCGTCGATCCCACCGCCCTCAAGCTGCGACACGTCCAGCGGGTAGATGCTCACGTGCGCCTCGTTCAGGGTCTCCCGCGCGCGCAATGAAACGGAATCAAGGAACCGGTTCCCCGTGTCCTCCCGGCCCACCATGGAAGAGGTCCAGTCCGCCAGCACGTTGTCGCTGGCAATCCACACCAGCGTCTTGTGCCCGGGAATCGCCGCCAGGTGCCGGCCCACGCCCACCAGCAGGTGCAGCGCAAAGTCCTCCGGCCGGTCGCCCATGGGCCGCAATTCAGCGTCGGGTGGATACTTAGCAGCAGCCGCAACATCCTTCCCCGAGGTGTACATCGAAGCGTCGCTTCCGCCCTCGCCATGACCGTTGACGTAAGGCAGGTCGTACACGCTGTGGACGGTATCGATCTGCTGCCGGTTGCGTTGTTCCTCGGCCTGGGCGCTCTGCAGGTCCTGCGCGCTCGGCATCCACCTGGCCAGCGTGCCCGCAAGGGCCGCATGATCCAGCGTAGGTTCATCCATCACCTGGAATCCTTGCGAACCCAAAATATAGAGTGCAACGCTTTCATCCCCCGGAACGGTTTTGAGAAAGTGCATAATCTCCCCGCGCGCGTACGTCAAATCGTTAAACGCCACATGCGCGGCGTCGATCAGCAACACCGTCGTGTTTCCCGAGTCCTGCCGCGCCGCCGCAGGCGTTCCTGCCGCGGGCCGGTTGGTCACAACCGGCTCCGCCGCGGCCGCTTGCTGCTGCGGTTCAGCCGGCGCGGCTCTCTCCACATCCGTTCCCGCCTGGGCAAAGTCCTTCACCGTCTCTTTGTGCCCGTTGTCGTAGATCTCCAGGTCGCCGGGCTTCAAGTCCGTGATCGGATGCCCATGCTTGTCCGTCGCCACCACGGCCACTTCCACCAGCCGCGTGGTCCGGCGCAAGGTAAATCCCGTATCCGGAATCGGTGCCTGCGCGGCCGGCGTTTGTTCCGGCAAGTTCGTCACATCCGTCGCACTCATCTCCGGCTCCGCATTGGCCGCCGCAGCAGGCGCGGGAGACGGCGCGGCTGCGGAAGCACTTGCCGCTGGAGTTTTCGATGCGTCAGGCGACGCAGTTGCACTTGCGGGCAGCGCTGGCGGCGCACTTGCGCTGGGCGCCGTTGGAGGCGGCGCGCTTACAGGTTCTGGAGCAGGCGCCGTGCTCGTCGCGGCGCTAACCGGCGCATCGGCCGGCTGCGTCCCCAGCGCAGGCAAGCCCGCATCCGCAACAATCCGCGTCTCTGCGCGAAAAACGTGATAACTGGTGAATTCCGCGTCATTTAGCAGCGTTTGCTGGGTCACATCCGAGGTCGAACCAGTGACGACTGGCGAAGCCATCCCGGGACCCGCGGCGCCGTGCGGTCCCTGGTCCACCATCTCAACCTGCTCCTCCCCAATGCTCTGCGCGCGGGAGAGCGCAATGCTGCGCACCGGACAGACGTAGCTCTTGCCTCCAATCTCGACGGGCCCATACTCCACCAGCAGGTCGGCGCGGCTGACCGGCTCGCCTGCCTTGATTTGCGCCTTCACCGTCAGCCGCAGGATTGCGCCCGTGGCCGGGTCCACAGTCATCTCGCCCTCGTAGCCCTCGAGCTCGTGAAACGTGTGCGTGCGGCCTTCGGAATCCTGCACGCAGCAGTAGTCCACCTCGTAATGCGAGGTCTCGCGCGGCACGGAATAGGCAAACACCGCCCGCTGCCCCGATGGCCCCTGCTCCCACCTCAGCCAGGCCAGCTTGTTCCGCGCCGCATCCAGCAGCACGGTGGTAAGAATCGGGCCGAATTCGCCCCACGTGACCATGCCCCTCTCAGAGAGAGGTTTGATTCCTGCCTTGGCTTCCGAATTCACCACTTCCTTGCCGTCCTGATAGCTGACCTCGACGGAAGCGGACCGCACCGGATGCAGCGGCTCGTACTTGTTCACATAATCGGCCTTCCGCTGCGGCATGTCCTCAAAGTGGGTGGTGTTGCGGATGGCGAGGAAGTCAGGCAAAAGCGGAATCGTCTTGGAGACGTAAGCCACAACCCTTCCCATGATGGCGCGCTGCGTGGCCAGGTCCGGCGCAGGCTGAGCCGGAACCTCGCTCGGCGGCGGCGCCTGGAACTCGGACTCATCGGCCAGCGCCCGCAGCGCCTGCCGGCTCTTCTCGCCGGGCAGCGCCTTTTCCAGTTCCCCCTCGCGAGCCCAGCTCAGGCGCTCGGACAGCTTCAGATCGGCAATCTGCCGTGCCGCATCGACGTCGCTTTTGCCCTGTAACGCGGCAAATTGCTGCTGCAACTGGTCCACCGTGACGGACCGAGCGGCAAAAGCAGGCATAACAGCGGAAAACAGGAATAATGAAAGGACTCGAACTCGCATGGCGATCACTTCCGGGCCTCAAGATAAGTCATTTCTTGACCGCTCGCCATTTTAGACCGGATTGGAATGTCGGGAGTTATGGGGAATTCAATCGTGCGATTCGGCGGGCAGGGTGTAGAGTGCGGCAAAGGAACGAACCGAAGCCATGGCCACTACTACCCTGCTAACGCCGCGCCAGGCCGCCGAACGCCTGGGCATCAGCTACCCGGCCCTGAAGCACTGGATCATGGCCGGACGCATTCGCACCATCAAGACGCCGGGCGGCCATCACCGCGTGCCGGCCGAGGCGCTGGATGAGTTCCTGCCGCAGGTCGAGGCGCACATGGGCACGGCGCGGATCAGCGGGCGCAACCAGTTGGGCGGGACGGTGCTGGAGATTACGGTGGAGGGGTTGCTGGCGAAAGTGGTGCTGGCCGTGGGGAAACAGCGGATCACCGCCATCATTACCGCCGATGCCGTGAACGACCTGGGGCTGAAGCCGGGCGATCAGGCCCTGGCGCTGATCAAAGCGACGGAAGTGATGATCGGGAAGCCGTGATGGGGGGCGGCGGGCGGCGCCGGGCCGCAATGACTCCCGCTGGGCCGTTCAGCCAATCGACTAAATATATGATTTTAGGCGATAATTATCGTAAAATTCGTCTAGATACGTATTGATTCCCCACAGGAGACCCCAGAATGCAATCTCGCAGGCGGACGCTCGCCCTGGCGCTATTCTGCTTCCCCATCATTTTTTCCCCGATCGCTTCGCCGGCGCAGAACGAGTATTTTTCGACCTGGTTCAGCCGCGTTGACAAGACCCAGAGCGAGCAGCCGCATTGGATTACTCCGATTGCCACGACCACGCCTCGCCTGGAAGAAGAATTCCGCTACGACCAGGATTGGCTGCAGCACGCCGACGGTTATCTTTGGAAAGAATATGACGGGGCCAAAGGCCTGGAGCTGATTCCGTTTTCGAAGGTGGAGGTGATCCTGCAGACGCCCCCGTACTACAACTACAGCGGCGACTCGAGTGAGACCAACGGTTGGGGCGACGTGGCGTTTCTCGTCAAGTACCGGCTGCTCGCAAAGAATGAGCAGCACGGCAACTACATTTTGACGGCGTTTCTGGGCTGGAGCATTCCCACCGGATCCTATACCAACGGGCAGGTGACGGGAGCCAACTCGGCCACGATTACGCCAACGATCGCGTATGGCAAGGGTTGGGGCCGCTTCGATGAGCAGGGAACGTTTGGAGTGCAGAATCCCACCAACGACGAGCTGGCCAATGGGCGGAACTACCTGTGGAATAACACCCTGCAGTATCGCGTATTCAAGAAAATATGGCCCGAGGTGGAATTCAACACCACGCACTACCAGGACGGAGAACACGCGGGCAAGACGCTGAACTACGTGACGCCAGGCTTGGTTCTGGGACGATTCAAGCTGGCCAATAGAGTAGGAATGACGGTGGGCGGCGGGTTTCAGATTGCGACGAGCCAGTTTTATCGAAACAACCACAATGGGATTTTCTCGATCAGGTTTCCATTCTGAGGACGGAAACTTGACAGCAACCTGGGGCGGAAGCACGGGCGAAGAATAGCTGCAGCACGGCGAGATCCCTGCATTACTCCACATCAATGCCGATTTTGTCATCGGGCAGAGGCTGGCGCAGCGTGGAATCGAACTTGCGGTCCTGCGACAGCGGATGAAGCTTGAAGAGCACCAGGACGTTGCGCTCCGGGTGATCAAGCGTGTGAAAGCTGGCCACCTGCTCCAAGGAGTAGTGGACGTGGAGGTCTTCGAGAGTGCCGAGATCGATGTCGTTCCACGTGGCCCACCAGCCAGGCTTGTAACGGGCGAGCTTTTCAGGCAGCGGGATGGTGCCGAAATCGTCGCAGAGGCTGGGCAGATGGGTCATCAGGGTGATCTGGTCGCCGCTGATGGAGACGAGCAGGCGGTTGCCGTTGGGGTGCTGATCAATGTAGCGGGTGAGCGCAGTGGCGGCGGTAATCCAGGTGTACTCGGGGTGGGCGGCGTACTCCAGGGTCCAGATGCCGTTGGCGACAGCCATGATGCAGCAGGCTGCAATGGAAACGGTGCCGCAGAGGCGCGGCCAGTTGACTTGAGTGCGCTGTTGCTTCCCGGGGCCGGATGCAAAAACGGGACCTGGTTGCACGCGCAGCAGTGCCTCAGCGCCCATGGCGAGCACGAAAAACGAGAACGGCGCCACCACCGCGAAATAGCGCGGCTGGGGATGGTACTGGTAGGTCATGAAGAGGACGTAACCGGCGACGGCGAGGATGGATGCGCCGAAGACGGGATCGCGAGCCAGTTGCCACACACCGGAACGACGCCAGCACAGAGCGAGGGCAACGGTGACCAGTCCGGCGAGCGGTATGAGCACGGGATCGATCCACAAGCCGCCATGGAAGGACCACCAGAAGCTGACGAAGGGCCAATAAAGGCTGGCCGGTTTTGGATAGTGGTTCACAAAAAATAGATAGCGATAATCGCGCAGCATGCCGGCGTGGATGACAACAGCCATCCAGGCGGCGAAGGTAACGGCTGAGGCCGCTGCGAAAGCTGTCAGGCTGCGCAGCAGGGACTTGCGATTGGGCCACTGCGCGGTGACGATGGCCCAGACCAGCGCGGGCAGGAGAAACGCCGCGGTGGTTTTGGTGAGCAGCATGAGGGTGAAGAGCACGCCAACGGCCGCGGCCGCCGCAACAGGCCTGCGCATGCCTCCCAGACGCGCCGCGATGTTGAGCGCGGCGAGCAGCAACGCGATCAGCATGGGCTCAAGGATGGCGAGGCGGCTGAAGGAGTAGACGAACGGACTGGTGACCATCAAGGTGATGGCAAGCAGCGCCATCCAGCGCGACCCGCGTACGCGCAGAAGCAAATAGGCGAGGAGAAGATTGAGAAAGAAGAAGAAGACGGCCAGGCCGCGCGCCGCCTGAATGCTGACTCCGGTGAAGGAGAAGACGATCCACTCGAGAAAGGGCCAGACGGGAACCGCGGGAGCGGGGTTGAAATCGCCGGGCATGTACCAGTTGCCGAAGAGGTGGGCGCGGAAGGCGGCGTTCCCGTACCAGCCCTCATCGGTGTACTTGGCCCAGTCTGCGGTCCAGGGGGAGTGGTTGGGAAAGTCGGCGCGCAGGTGAAGCGCGTGGACGATGGCGAAGGCGGCGATCAGCAGCAGCCACGATGCGTAGGCTCCGCGCTTCAAGGAATGAGTCAAGAGACAGTTTCTCCGCAGAATCGAAAGACGCGTTCGGGGGAAAGTGCTTGCCTGGAGCCGGTGTTCAGTATAGCGGGACGAAGGAAGTTTGCTTTTGCCTAGAGATGAATAATGCGCATGCCGCTCCAATGTTTTTCGAGGTACTCGAGCGCAAGCCGGCGATGGCAGTGTTCCGGCGTCGCCTCGCTGCAAAGCAGGACGGTGCGCTTTTTAAAATCGGTGGGCTTCAGTACCGACTCCACTTTTCGCGCCTTCAGCAACTTCTGGTAGCCCGCAGCAAGCGCATCCCAGCTTCCATGCTCCTTGCGGTAGGCGCGGAATAATTCCTCTGAAGGAGCCAGCAACGGTTCATGCTGGTAAACCGCGCCGCAGATCTCCTTCAGAAAATAAGCCAAATCTGCCTGCTTGGTGAATCCCGCGAGCTGGGAGGTGTTGCTGAGACGCACATCCAGCAGGCGCTCAATCCGGTTTGCCTTCAGCGTCTCAAAGAACTCGCTGGCGCTCTTCTGCGTAAACCCGATGCTGTAAGCATCCATGGCAGTTTTCCCCGAGCCAGCTTATCACCGGATCGAGCCGGGCTTGATGGCGCAGGCCTCCGTCTCATTCTGGCGAACTTTGCCGTATAAACTGAATGCTGGCTCACCCACCAACGATGACCCACCGCTTTGCCCGCCTTCGCCGCTTCCATTTCAATCGCCCCCAGCGCATCGCCGCCGTCCTCCTGGCGCTGTTTCTTGCGCAGGGGTTCTGGTTGATGTCGCGGCAGACGATCTCCGACCGCGACTACCAGTACGCCCGCTGCGGCCGCGAAATGTGGGAAGGCCAGCCTCCGCTGGCCGGCTATTACACCAGTTGCGGAAACATCCATGACGGCGTGCTGGCCTATCGCGCCGCGGGATTGCCCCTCACGCTCGACCTGCTCCTCGAGCGCGGCCTTGACCACTTCCGCAAGCCGGAGGATCGCGTGGTCCAGATGGCCGGCCCCGATGCTTCTCCGTTGAGCACCTGGGAACTCCGCCACCAGCTCCCGCACATCCTGTTGCTGGTTCGCCTGCCCTTCCTGTTTGCCGGCTTTGTGCTGGGCGCGGCGCTGTGGTGGGTCACGCGGCGGCTTTACGGCAACCTCGGCGGCTACACCGCGCTCACGTTGTATTGTTTCTCGCCGGCCATCCTCAAAGCGTCCACCACACCCGGGCCGGAAATCCTGGCCGCGCTCGGCGTCTTTGCCGGCGTTTACACCTGCATCGGCGTGGCTCACGCCATGCAGGGTCCCCGGCGCAAATGGCGTCCGCGCATCGTGCTGCTCATCGCAAGTTTTGGGCTTGCCGCGGCCGCGCACATTGCCGCGCTGCCCATCGTGGCGCTGCTGGGCCTGTTGACCATGCTGTGGGTAGCGGAAGGCCGCCGCAGCCAGGTGTTGCCGGTGATTCTGCTTGCCAGCGCCGGCGGGTTGCTGGTCGTGTTCGCCTGCTACGGCTTCTCGCCGGACGCCTTCAGCTATCTGTTTCGCTCCGCCGCGGGATTTCTCTGGTTCTCGCAGGATCCGGCTTCCCACTTTTTCCTGAGCCTGCCCAATGCCGGCGCGACCATCGCTTCTATTGCGGCAATCATCCTCTATTTCGCTCTCCACCGGGCACGCTATTTCGGCAACACCGCGCCGCTATTCTGCGCCATCGTTCTTCTCCTGCTGGTCACCACCAGCGTTCCTTCTTCGCCCTGGCTATGGGCACAGGCATTTCTGTTCACCTTTATTGGCGGCGTGTTCGCCGACGCTTACGAGGCTCCGCGTCCGCGGCTGGCTCTGGCTTCCGGCGGCGCGATTCTCGCCCTGCAGGCGGTGTTTTGCATGCTGGCTCTGCCGGGGCTGATCTGAGCAGAGCGCCCCGAAACACCGGGATAAAACGGAGCAACCGAAGTCGAGAAATCGGGACGAAGCGGGCTGAAAATCGCGGCATGCACCCAGTACCCGCCAGCCCCACTCGTGCGATCCGTCACGTCCCATCTAAACCAATGAAAATAAATGAATTATAATCATGAACCTGCCTTGCTGAGGAGGGGTTTGACCGGGTAAAATAAAGCTACAGCCCGCTTCAGGCCCGGCTCTGCTTTTCCGGTGTCTCCTGCCGCCCTCCGCGCGCTCAGAAACCACTTATGGCAGACGATAAGAATCCTCAGCTTCCCCTCGATGGCGGTCTTCCGCCTGAAGGCCGTTCCAACCTCATTCCCATCAACATCGAGGAGGAGATGCGCCGCTCCTACCTCGACTATTCCATGTCCGTCATTATTGGGCGCGCGCTGCCTGACGCCCGCGATGGCCTCAAGCCCGTCCATCGCCGCGTGCTCTACACCATGAGCGAGATGGGCCTCGAGTACAACAAGAAGTACACCAAGTGCGCCAAAGTCGTCGGCCAGGCCATGGGTGTCTATCATCCCCACGGCGACTCCGCCATTTACGACACGCTGGTGCGCATGGCGCAGCCGTTCACGCTCCGGTATCCGCTCGTCGATGGCCAGGGCAATTTCGGCTCCGTGGATGGCGATCCGCCCGCGGCCATGCGCTACACCGAGTGCCGCATGGAGCGCATCGCCGGCGAACTCCTCGCCGACATCGAGATGGAGACCGTCGACTTCGTTCCCAACTACGACGAGTCCACGCTCGAACCCACCGTCCTGCCTACGCGCATTCCCAACCTCATCGTCAACGGCTCCAACGGAATTGCGGTCGGCATGGCCACAAACATTCCGCCCCACAATCTTACGGAGACCGTCAACGCCGCCATCGAGCTGGTGAACAATCCCAAGGCCGGCATCGACGAAGTGATGAAGCACGTCCAGGGTCCGGATTTCCCCACTGGCGGATTCATCTATGGAAGAGCCGGGATCAAGCAGGCGTATACCACCGGCCGCGGCCGCTTCCTGATGCGCGCCAAAACCGCGCTCGAAAACCTGACCAAGGAAAAGCAGGCGATCATCATCACCGAGATTCCCTACCAGGTGAACAAGTCCAGGCTCATTGAGCGCATCGCGGAGTTGGCCAACGAGAAGATCATCGACGACATCTCCGACGTGCGCGACGAGAGCGACCGCGATGGCATGAGGATCGTCATCGAGCTCAAGCGCGGGTCGCAACCCGAGATCGTCTTGAACCAGCTCTACAAGCACACGCAGTTGCAGGAAAGCTTCTCCATGATCTTCCTGGCCGTGCTCAACGGCCAGCCGCGCGAGCTCCCGCTCGATCAGGCCATCCGCGCCTTCATCGATCACCGCGTCGACGTCGTCCAGCGCCGCACCGTTTACCTGCTGAAAAAGGCGCGCGAGCGCGAGCACATCCTCGAGGGCTACAAGATCGCCCTCGACAATCTCGACACCGTCATCCGCATCATCCGCGGATCGAGTTCCCGCGCTGAGGCCCGCGAAAACCTCTACGCCTGGGGCAAGGGCAACGACATCGTCATCAACCTCGACCGCGAGCGGCTGCCCAGCGAAGAGCGTGGCCTCTCATTGCGCCAGGTTGACGCCATCCTCGAGTTGCAGCTCTATCGCCTCACCCAGCTCTCGGTCGACGAAATCCTCAAGGAACTCGGTGAAATCCGCGAGAAGATCGCCGAATACGAATCCATCCTCGCCAGCGACAAGAAGCTGCGCCAGGTCATCGTCAAGGAACTCAAGGAGGTCCGCGACCGCTACGGCGACGAGCGCCGCACCCAGATCATCGACGAGAGCGCCGAGCTCCAGCTTGAAGACCTCATCGCCGACGAGCAGGTGGCCGTCACCGTCAGCCACCAGGGCTACCTCAAGCGCACGCCCATCAGCATCTATCGCCAGCAGCGCCGCGGCGGCACCGGCCGCATGGGCATGAAGACCCGCGAAGAAGATTTTGTCGCTCAGCTCATCGTCGACTCCACCCACGCGTTTCTGCTCTGCTTCACCAACGCCGGCCGCGTCTACTGGCTCAAGGTCTATGAGATTCCCGACGTGGGCGCCGCGGGCAAAGGCAAGAGCATGCAGAGCCTGCTCAACCTCCAGGCCGGCGAAAACGTCCGCGCCATCCTCCCCGTGCGCGACCTCGAAGAAGAAGGCAAATTCGTCTTCTTCGCCACGCGCAACGGCACGGTGAAGAAGACGCCGCTCAAGGATTTCTCCAACGTGATGTCGAAGGGCATCATCGCCATCGGCATCGACAAAGAGGACGAGCTGGTGAAGGCGCGCATCACCGATGGTTCGCAGATCATCTTCCTCGCTACGCACCTGGGCATGGCCATCCGCTTCGACGAATGTGACGTTCGCTCCATGGGCCGCCCCGCCTACGGTGTCCGCGGCATTGACCTGGGCAAGAACGACCATGTTGTCGGCGTGGCCGTCACGCCCAAGGAACACGAGCCCGGCGCCTATCGCATCCTCTCCGTCAGCGAGAACGGCTTTGGCAAGCGCACTGATGTCGAGGAATATCGTCTCCAGACTCGCGGCGGCAAGGGCGTCAAGAACATGGCGGTCACGGACCGCATCGGCAAGGTCAGCTCCATCCAGCTTGTCGATGACTCCAGCGAGATCATGGTCATCAGCCAGTGGGGCAAAATCATCCGCGTTGACACCAAGACCATCCGCGCCGCCGGCCGCGCCACCCAGGGCGTCCGCCTGCTAAACCTCGATGCCGAAGACAAAGTAGCCGCCGCCGTAGTCATCCCGCCCGACGAAGTCAACGGCAAGGACGAGGAACAACCAACGCTCCTGCAGTAGGCCGAGTGAATTTGGCTAATTGGTTGGGGCGCCTCCGGTCCCTCGTCCGCCGCGGCGGAGGGACGGGGAGGGGAGCCTCTCAATCCTGGGAACGAGTCACCCGCCGAATCGTCTTATCCATCGGCTTGCTCGGATCGTAGACAACTCCCAGCTTCTCCCACGCAGCGAGGCTCAATTCGCTAACCAGTTCCAATCTTTCGCCAACCGTAAGGTCGCGCCAATTCTTCACCCGCTCCTTCAGGCGCTCCGGCACATACGTATAGTCGAATTTGGATTCATCCACAGTCATGACGCATCTTCCCGGAGCACCGGTTCCAATTCTGCAACCAGCTTCGGCAGATCGTAACTCACAATCTGCCACAGCACATCGAAATCCACCGCATCGTAGCCGTGAATCAGCCGATTCCGCAGACCGACGATCTGAGCCCACGGGACAGCCGGACATTGGCGACGCTCATCTTCCGTTGTTCTGCTTGCCGCCTCCCCGACAATTTCCAGCAGCCGAACAAGGGCAAGGTTGAGCTGTCGATCGGAATCCAAGTCCGCTCGCTTTCTTTCCGCGATCAGCGCAACGGCCTCCCGCGAATGGTCCAGCATGTGCCTGAGCCTGACCTGCCCTTCACGCAGCGACATACTTTTCCTCTGCCGAATCAAGCGCCGCATCCCTGAAGTATGGGCTCAGGAATCCCGGCGTGTTCAGGTCCACCTTGCGCTCCAGAATCGCCGAGAGTTCCTCTTCCATTCCAAAGAACGCCAGCCCCGGCGTGAACCCCGGCTCAAACTCAACCAGCACGTCCACATCGCTGTCCGGCCGGAAATCGTCCCGCAGCACCGAGCCAAACAGGCTCAACCTGCGGATGTGATGCCGCCGGCAGAACGCCTCGATCCGTTCCTGCGGGATTTCGATTCGTGCCCGGCTCATGAACGTCTCCTCAATGTCTTCCCTCACAGTGTAATCGCACTTTATCGTTATCAGACCCTTCCGCACCCCGTCAGGCAATCGCCATTCCGCCCAATCCGCTCTACACTGAATTTGCTCTGGGTCTCCGCGGCCCAATCCCCGTGCTGCGGACTGTCCTCATTCTTTTCGTTCTGGCCGCGGCCTCTCCCACTCTGGCGCCGGCCGCAATCATCGCTCCTCTTGAGCGCGCGCATCGCTACGGCCATCCGCACACTCTCGTTTCCCAGCCCATGCGGCGAACTCCTCACTCGCTGCGAACCTCCCGCTTACACCGCAAAATGGCGCATCGCTTTCATGCAGCGCACCGCGCCGCAGTCGCTCCGCCGGCAACCGATCGGGTGGCGCACAAGCATAGCGCCGCCGGTGAACCCAGCATCGTTCCGCTAAATTCCTCTGGCGCCGGCGCACTGGCTGATGACTCGCCGGACCAAACCCCGTCAGATCCCGAGCCCAAACCCGCCGCGTATACGCACCCACGTCGCCTGGTCATGCCGCCGCCGCTCACCGGCTCGCTCGCGTCCCTCGAGCGCCAAAATGAGCGCTCAGATGCCGAGGGCCTCGAGCGAATCCTCGATGACGGCGACCTCAACGATCGCATCGCGAACCATCTCCTGGTCGCGATCCCTGTCTCTGGCGCGCTTTCCGTCAACCCCGATCTGCCCGCCAACCGCCGCTACTGCCGTCCCTGGACCGCTCGATTTCTCTCCGACATCGCCCGCGCCCACAGCGCCCGGTTTCACAGCCCGCTGGAGGTCAGCTCCGCCGTCCGCACCGTCGACTACCAGAAGCGCCTGATGCACGTGAACGGAAACGCGGCTGCCGCAGAGGGCGACATCGTAAGCCCGCACCTCACCGGCGCCACCGTGGACATCGCCAAGCACGATCTCACGCTCCCTGAAATCGCATGGATGCGCACCCGCCTCCTCACCCTCCAGCTCGCCGGCAAAATCGACGTGGAGGAGGAGTTTCAGCAGGCATGCTTTCACATCACCGTCTACAAAAGCTACGTCCCAGCGGCGCCCAGGCGCCACCGTAACGCTCCGGCTGTCGCGCAGCAGCTCGCGTCCCGCGGCCGGTAATGCCGGCAAACTCCATTGCCTTCCCCGGTTCTGCTAGCGCCGCTGACTCCACCTGCTTCGCTTTTACCGAAAATCATCCCATCCTGTAGTCTTTCGCGGTACAATCGCGGGCAAACGCATCTCCAGCCCGGGATCCTGTTTTTTAAGCTGCGCGATGGAACTCCGGGCGGCAGGCGTTGGAAATCCAACCGCGCCCCCGCGCCAGCGGTCTCATCCCGCAGGCAGGTGCGTCCACCTGATCCAAGCTTCAATTTGAGAGGCGATCCATGAGCGATTCCGGAGTTCAACCGACAGCCGAATCAGCCGCCGGCCTGTCGCAGATGCAGCGCATCACCAACATTTTCAGCGCTCCTTCCAAAACCTTCAAAGACATCAAGGCCGGTCACCGCAGCTGGTGGCTGCCATTCGTCATCTACATCATCCTCGGCTATGCCTTCTTCGGCGTCATCAGCACCAAGATCGGCATGCGCCAGGTGACCGAGAATCAAATTCACCTCAGCCAAAAGACTCAGGATCGGCTCGCCCAGCTCACCCCGGAGCAGCGTGAGTTGCAGATGAAAATCTCCACCACTGTGACGACATGGGTCTTTTACCTCACTCCGGCCCTGCTGCTCATCATTGGAGTCGTCGTCTCGGCCGTGATGCTCGGCACCATCAACTTCGGTTTCGGCGGCAAGGCCACCTTCGGCGGCGTCTTCTCCATGTGGATGTACGCTATGCTACCGTCGATGGTCAAAACATTACTCGGCATTGCCGTTGTCCTGGCTGGCGCCGCGCCGGAGTCTTTCAACGTCAAAAACTACGCGCCCACTAACCTGGGCGCATTCCTCAGCCCCACGGATACTGGCGCCGCGCTCTACTCTCTCGCCAGTTCCATCGACGTCATCACCATCTGGTGCCTTGTGGTCATGGGGATCGGCCTGGCTACCGTCGCCGGCGTCAAGCGCAGCTCGGGTTACATTTCGGTCTTCGCCTGGTGGATTCTCGTCGTTCTTATCGGCGTCGGATCCGCCGCCCTTATGGGTTGACCGGCAAGCTTCAAAACCCGCAAACAAACGGCGCGCATCAACCGATGCGCGCCGTTTCACTTTTCACTTCTTCACTTTTCACTCTTTCACTCTTTCACTTCTTCACTCTTCCCACTTCCGCATGATCAGCGTCGCGTTGATCCCGCCAAACCCAAACGAGTTCGAAAGCGCGATATCGAAACTGTGCGCCTCCGCCTTGTTCGGCACGTAGTCAAGGCGGCACTCGGGGTCCACGTTGTCCAGATTGATGGTCGGCGGCAGCATCTGGTTTTCGAGAGCCAGCACCGTGATCCCCGCCTCTAGCCCGCCTGCGCCGCCCAGCAGGTGCCCGGTCATTGACTTCGTCCCGCTCACTTTCAGCTTGTGACTCAGCGCGTGCTCGCCAAAAACCTTCTCGATCGCCAGCGACTCGTTTCCGTCGCCCGCGGGTGTCGAGGTGGCATGCGCGTTGATGTAACCAACCTGCTCCGGCGTGATTTCCGCATCCTTGAGCGCCGCCCGCATGCTTCGTTGCGCCCCCAGGCCTTCCGGGGCGATTCCCGTCATGTGATGGGCATCGGCGCTCATCCCGTAGCCGATCACCTCGGCCAGGATCTTCGCCCCGCGCTTGCGGGCAAACTCCAGCTCTTCCAGGATCAGGATGCCCGCGCCTTCGCCGATCACGAACCCGTCACGGTCCTTGTCGAAGGGCCGGCTGGCCCGCTGCGGTTCCTCATTGCGCGTGGAAAGCGCGCGCATGGCGGCAAACCCGCCCACTGAGAGCGACGTCACCGCCGCCTCCGATCCGCCTGCGATCATCGCATCCGCATCGCCGTGCAAGATCATGCGCACGGAGTCGCCAATCGAGTTGGCGCTAGTGGCGCACGCTGTCGCCGTGGCTGAGATGGGACCCTGCGCGCCATAGCGGATGGAAATCTGTCCGGCCGCCATGTTCACGATGGTCGCGGGAATAAAGAAAGGCGAAATCTTGCGCGGGCCGCCGTTCAACAGGTTGGCGTGCTCGCGCTCGATTATCTCGAACCCACCGATACCCGAGCCGATAAAAACGCCCACACGGTCCTGGTTATCCGGGGTGATCTTGAGACCTGATTGCGACAGCGCTTCTTCCGTAGCAGCAAAAGCAAAGTGAATGAAGCGCCCCATCTTCCGCGCTTCCTTCTTGTCCACGAAGTTCAATGGGTCGAAGTTCTTCACCTCGCAGGCAAATGTGACAGGATAGCCGGTTGCATCAAAGCCCTGGATGGGCGCCGCACCGCTGGCCCCTGCCACCAATTGCCGCCAGATTTCAGGTGCGGTGTTGCCCACACCGCATACCAGCCCCAGGCCGGTAATCACCACTCGACGGTTCACCGGCTACTTGCCTTTCGTTTTCTCGTTCTTCTCGATGTAGTCGATTGCGTCCTTCACCGTCTTGATCTTCTCTGCATCTTCGTCCGGAATTTCCAGGTCGAACGCTTCTTCGAACTGCATCACCAGCTCAACCACATCAAGCGAATCCGCCCCCAGATCCTCCTGGAAACTGGCGTTAGGCGTCACTTCCGCCTCGTCCACCTGTAGCTGTTCCACGATGATCTGCTTCACCTTCTCTTCCACGGCCATGCGTGTTCTCTCCTCGTCTGTTCAGTTACTCCGGAAACCGGGATTCAGTGGGTCCGCTCGGGCTCCGCCAGCCTACAATACCGGCCCACGGCAGGGGAGCACAACCATGGCGGAGAAAAAACCGCGCACGGCCCTGAATCTCCAAGTCTAAAGGCCCACCCCCGGAGTGTAAAGCCGCGTAGCGCCGGAAGATGCGCCCCGATCACCCTTCAGCAACCCGGCCTCTCCCCCGGAAGGAGTAAAGGAACCGCGATTGCTTGCCACCGCCAGCGCCGATCATCGAGTTTCGGCCTACAAATGCACAGCCTGCAGGCGTACATTAGGCGAAGAGGCATTCCTCCCATGCAGGCTCTCATCGCCGTCCTGGCGGCTGTCTTCGGCATCGTCCTGGGGTATTGGCTCCGGCAGCTTTCGACGAAAAGCGAACGAGATCAGATCGACCGCCGCGCCGCAGAGCTCGCCACCGATCTCGCCACCGCGCGCAGCCAGCTCAACCAGGCTCAATCCCTCGCCGACTCCCGTGCCGGCTTTGAGTCCCTCTCCACAGAACGCGAAAAGACCATCGATGCCGTTACTTCCGAACGCGATCGGGCCCGCGACTCCGAGCGCACTCTCGCCACCCAAGTCAGCCAGCTTGAGGTCGAACTCAAAAACGAGCGCCAGAACATCGCCGAAAAACTGGCCCTGCTAGACGAAGCAAAATCCGCCCTCTCCAATCAGTTTCAGGCCGTCGCCGCAGAAATCCTCGACCAGAAATCTAAGTCTTTCTCGGAAGGCAGCCAGAAGGAAATCGGCAACCTCCTCAATCCCCTGAAAGCTCAAATCGAGGAATTCAGAAAGAAAGTCGAAGAAGCGCAAACCGATTCCAAAACCGGCGTGGCCACGCTGCAGGGTTTGATCGGTGGCCTCAACAATCTGAATCAGCAACTAGCCGAGGAGGCCCGCAATCTCACCACCGCGCTTCGCGGCTCCTCCAAGGCCCAGGGTGACTGGGGCGAGTTCATCCTCCGCGATCTCCTCGAAAAAGCCGGCCTGTGCGAAGGCGAACAGTATAGCTTTCAGCAGAGCTTCGCCGGCCTCGCCGACGGCGACGGCGACAAAACCAGAACCGCGCGTACAGACGTCATTGTCTTGCTGCCCGGCGGCCGCAATCTCATCATCGACTCCAAAGTTTCACTCACCGCCTACACCGACTGCGTGAAGGCGGATGCAACAGAAGAAGAACGCAAGATCGCGCTAAAGCAGCATTTGGCCAGTGTGCGCGGCCACGTTGCCAGCCTCGGCAAAGCCGGATACGACCGCCTTCCCGGCATCGAAGCCCCTGATTTCATCGTGATGTTCGTGCCCATCGAGCCTGCTTTCCTCCTCGCCCTGCAAAACGATGCCGACCTCTGGGCCGACGCTTACCAACAGGGCATCCTCCTCGTCGGTCCCACTACGCTTCTCTACATCATTCGCATCGTCAACGTCCTCTGGCATCAGGATAGGCAGGCACGCAACGTCAAAGACGTGATGGATCGCGGCGCCAGGCTCTATGAGAAATTCGCCGGCTTCGTAACCGACATGGAAGATATCGGCAACAGCCTCCGACACGCTGGCCGCAGCTACGAGGAGGCATGGAAAAAACTGACTAGCGGCGACGGCAACCTCATCCGCCAGGTGGAAATGCTCCGTCAACTGGGCGTCAAACCCCGCAAGCCTCTCTCGCCAAAACTCATCGCGGAAGCGGACGCAGAAGAATCCACTTTTGCCCTCGCTGCCGAAGCCTCAGAAACCACCCCCGCAGAATAATCATGCCCCCGTCCCTCACGGATGCTCTTTGTTCGCGCTCCCTTCGCATCACCAAAGACCACATCCACCTGTCCCGTGCATCTTTAGTAACGTGACCCCCGTGATTTCTCAAGCCAAACTTTCGTGTTCCAAACTACATTAAGCGAAGGGGCATTCGAACATGCAAGGTATCCTCCCAGTAATTGCCGCATTGCTCGGCATTATTGTCGGCATTGCCATTCATTTCGTCTTCCGCATGATGACGGATCGAAAAGACCGTGAAGACCTTGACGCGGAAAAGGCGCAATTATCGCAACGCATCTCTGGCCTGGCTGCCGAGCTGGCCGGCGCGCGCACTGAGACTGCGCAGGCGCGCGATCAGGCCGAGCGGCGAGCCGGCGCCGAATCGCTTGCCGCCGAACGCGAACGGATGATCAACGTGCTCAATGCCGATCGCGAGAAAATTGTCGCTACTCTTGCGGAGGAGCGCGATCGGGCTGTTGCAGAACTGCGGTTAAAGAATGAAAACGAGCGGCGAATGCTCGGCGAAGTGAGCCAGCTCCGCGCCGATCTCCTCAATGAGAAGAAAAATCTGGCGGAAAAGCTCTCCCTCCTGGATACGGCGAAGGCGACACTCACCGACCAGTTTCGGACAGTCGCGTCCGAAATCGTCGAGCAAAGATCCAAAGCCTTCACCGATACCAATAAGAAAGACCTCGATAACCTGCTGGTGCCGCTGCGCGAGCAGATCAGCGAATTTCGCAAGAAGGTGGAAGAGGCGCAGAGCGACTCCAGGGTCGGGGTCAATACGCTGCAAAACCTCATCGGCAACCTGAACAACCTCAACCAGGAGCTAGCCGAGGAAACCCGCAATCTCTCCACTGCGCTTCGCGGCTCCGCCAAAGGCCAGGGCGACTGGGGCGAGCTCATCGTCCGCAATCTCCTTGAGAAAGCAGGCCTGCGCGAGGGCGAGCACTTCCGCGTACAGGAGTCGTTCGACGGCGCCTCCACCAACGGCGACCGCCGCAAGGCGCGGCCCGACATCATTCTCAGTCTTCCCGGCAAGCGCCATCTCGTTATCGACTCCAAGGTCCCGCTGGCCGCATGGGCCGACTGGGTCGACGCATCATCGGAAGAGCAACGCAGACAGGCCATGAAGCGCCATATCGCTGCGGTTCGCGCCCACGCCGAGAATCTTGCTGCGCGCGCTTATCAGAAATCGGAAGCCAGCGAGCAGCCCGAATTCGTGGTGATGTTCGTTCCGATCGAGCCGGCATTCCTTGCCGCCCTGCACCAGGATGACGCCCTCTGGCGCGATGCCTACGACCGGCAGATTCTGCTTGTCGGTCCCACCACCTTCCTCTTCGTTATCCGCATCATCGACAGTCTCTGGCAGCAGGAATTTCAGGTCCGCAACGTGCAGGACATCATGGACCGCGGCGCCGCGCTCTATGAAAAATTCGCCGGCTTTGTCGCTGACCTCGAAGCTCTCGGCCTCAACCTGCGCAAGGTGGACCAGTGCTACACCGGCGCCATGAAGAAGCTCAGCGAAGGCCCCGGCAACCTCGTCCGCCAGGTAGAGATGCTCCGCCAGCTCGGCGTCAAACCTGGCAAATCGCTGCCCAGGTCCGTGCTCGCCGGCGCCGAGCTCGACGACGACCCCATCGCCCTCGCCGCCGAATCCGGCGAACCGGTCAGCGCCGAATAGCCGCCATTGAGCCATCGCGATCCGGTAAACTGCCGGTTCGCGTTGCGGCTGTGCTCGGACCACAGCACTGGCCCTTGTCGAAATTAGAAGCAACGGCGTTAACCGCTCACGGGAGTACCGGCGAGGATTCCAATCAACTCGCGAATCTCCAGCAAAACGTCGTCGGGCCGCGTGGCGGCAAGCGGGAACTTGAGCACGCCCTGCGGCGTGAACTGGGCGCCGCGCTTAACGTTGCGCGCCACCAGCCGCATCAGGTGCTGCGGATCCACTGCCGCATTCTCCGTAAACCGGATCTGCAATTCCGCCCGCTTGCGGTCAATTTGCGCGATGCCGATGCGCTCGCACTCCAGGCGCAGCGACGCCGCTTCCAGCAGGTAGACGGTGGCGTCAGGCAGCGGCCCGTAGCGGTCTTCCATCTCGGAGCGCAGGTCGGCGAGAGCCTTTTCATGCTGCGCACCGGCGATCTTCTTGTAAAGGCGTAGGCGCTGATTCTCCTCCGCCACATAACTCTCGTCGATGCGCAACGCGATGCCAAGGTTGAGCTGCGTGGTCGGCTTATCCTCAGCGCTCTCGCCTTTCAGCTCCTTCACGGCCTGTTCCAGCATGGAAGTGTAAAGCTCGAATCCGACCGCCTCAATGTGGCCGCTCTGCTCGCCGCCCAGCATGTTGCCGGCGCCGCGCAGCTCCAGGTCGAGCGCGGCAATCTTGAATCCCGCTCCCAGGTCGCTGAACTCCTTGAGCGCGGCCAGCCGCCGGCGCGCAATTGCGGACAGCTCCTGCTCCGGCGGGATGAGCAGGTACGCATACGCGCGGCGATTGGAGCGCCCCACCCGTCCGCGCAGCTGGTAGAGCTCGCTCAGCCCGTGACGGTCGGCGCGATTCACAAACATCGTGTTGGCCAGCGGGATGTCGAGGCCGTTCTCGATGATCGTGGTTGCCACCAGCACGTCGTACTCGTGATGCATGAAGGCAAGCATCACGCGCTCCAGCTCGTTCTCGCTCATCTGGCCATGGCCCACCACCACTCGCGCCGCGGGCACCAGCTCCTGGATGCGCGCCGCAATCTCGTAGATGGATTCCACGCGGTTGTGAACAAAATAAATCTGCCCGCCGCGCTCCAGTTCCAGCTCAATGCCGGAGCGTACGATCTTCTCGTCGAACTTTGCCACCACGGTCTGGATGGCCATCCGGTCCTTGGGCGGAGTTTCAATCACGCTCATGTCCCGCAGCCCCACCAGCGACATGTGCAGCGTGCGCGGGATCGGCGTCGCGCTCATCGCGAGCACGTCAATCTCCTTCCGCAACTGCTTCAGCCTTTCCTTGTGGCGCACTCCGAAGCGCTGCTCTTCGTCCACCACCAGCAGACCCAGGTCCTGAAACTTGACGTCCTTTGACAGCAGGCGATGGGTGCCGATGAGGATATCCACTTTGCCCGTCTCCACCTGCTCCACAATCAGCTTCTGTTCCTTCGCCGTGCGGAAGCGCGAAATCATCTCCACCTTGATGGGGAACTGCGCAAAGCGGCTCTTGAACGTCTCGAAATGCTGGAAGCTGAGAACGGTGGTGGGCGTCAGCACTGCTACCTGCTTGCCGTCCTGCACCGCCTTGAACGCCGCGCGCATCGCCACCTCGGTCTTGCCGTAGCCCACGTCGCCGCACAGCAGGCGGTCCATCGGCGTGGGCTTCTCCATGTCTTCCTTGATGGCTTGGATCGCGGTGATCTGGTCGTCGGTCTCGTTGTAATCGAATGCATCTTCGAATTCCTTCTGGAACTCGTTGTCGGGCGTGAACGCAGTGCCTTCCACGGTGTGCCGCGCCGCGTAGAGCTTCAGCAACTCCGCGGCCATGTCCTGCAGGCGCGAGCGCACGCGCGCCTTGGTCTTGACCCACTGCTGCGAACCAAGCCGGTTCAACTGCGGCGCGGGTCCGGTGTCGGTGGAGCGATACTTCTGGATCAAATCGAGCCGCGTCAGCGGGACGTAAAGCTTCGCGCCCTCGGCGAACTCCAAGATCATGAACTCCACGGCCAGGCCGTCCTGCACAATCTCCTTCAATCCCTGGTATTGCGCGATGCCGTGCTCCACGTGCACCACGAAATCGCCGACGGTCAAATCGCGAAAATCGGAGACGAATGCGGCCGTCTTCGATTTTCTGGGCACTGGCCTGGCGGCAACATCGGCCTCGTCGGAGAGATCGTTGGCGCCAAACAAAATCAAGCTCGACTCGGGAAAGCTGACGCCCGCGGCAAACGGCGAGCGCACAATCACCGGCACGCGCAGATCGCCGGCCAGGTAGCTGGCTTCTTCCAGCACCGTCTCGCCGTGACCGGCGGCGCGGCTGCCCAGCCGATAGGGAATCTGGTAGTCGCGCAGAATCGTCGCCGTGCGCTCCACGTCGCCCTGGTTGGCCGCAGCGATCACGATGTGCGTTTCCATTTCCATCAGCTTGCGCAACTGCTCGGTGAGGGCCGGAATGGAGCCGTGAAAGCGCAATGTGGGCCGCGTGTTGATGGCGATCTCGCCCAGCGTCGCATCTTCGTCGAGCACGTCGATAGCGCCAAGCTGGTCGAAATCGAGACCAAAGTGCCCCTTCAGGAGGCCTTGCAGAATTTCAGGACGCAGGTAAATATCCTCGGGGCGGATGAGACTGCCGATGCCGGAACACTCGTGGCGCTGCTCCACCTTGCTCCACCAGCGATCAATTTGACTGCGCACCATGCCCGGCTCATCCACAAACAACACCGACTTGGGCGCGAACTTGAGCAGATGGCTTTCCGCGCCGGCCACCTGCGCAAAGAACTCCCAGCCAGGGAACACGCTCACGCCCCCGGCAGCGGCAGCTTCCTCTGCCAGCGCGTCCGCCTCCCCGTCTCCCTCGATCTCGATGCGCTGCCGGCTCAGCCGCGCATTCACCGCGGCAAGCAGGCGTTCGGTCACCGGCGTTTCCGTCAGCGGCAGCAACTGCACTTCGTCCAGGCCTGACTGCGAGCGCTGCGTCTCCGGATCGAAACGGCGGATGGTTTCGATCTCGTCCCCGAAAAACTCGAAGCGCATGGGCCGGTCGGACTCCGGCGAATAAACATCGAGAATCCCTCCGCGCCGCGTGAACTGCCCCGGCATCTCCACCAGGTCCATCTGCGTATAGCCCACGCTGAGAAGGTGCGCGGTGAGTACCTCGATGTCGATCTCTTCTCCGCGCCGCAGCGTAACTGCGAGGCTGGCGTAGTAGTCGCGGTCGAAAAGGCGCAGCGCCGCAGCTTCCACCGGTGCAATCAAAATGGAGACTGCGCCGGTGGCCAGCTTCCACAAGGCCGCTGCGCGTTGTTCCTGGACGTCGGGATGGGGCGAAAGATTCTCGAACGGCAGCACGTCGTGCGCCGGCAGCCGAACCACCCGCTCCGGATCGACGGCTCCGGTCAGCTCGCAGCCGGCACGCAACATCGGCTCCAGCGCCTCGGCAGCCTTGTTGTCGGCCACAATCATGATGACCGGACGCTGCGCCGCCCGCGCCATCAGCGGAATGTAAAGGGAGCGCGCGGTCGCGGTGAGTCCGGACACAATTCGCCGCCCCGAACTCAGGCTGAGGTGCCTGCGAACGCGCTCAAACGCCGAGGTCTGCTCCAGGTCCGCGAAAATCTCGCGGACGAACGGGAGAATCATCTGGGATCAGTTTACCAGTGGCGCAACCCGCCGTCCGCGACGTCCGGGACTCGAACAGCCCGCGATTCCAAACTCGCTCCGTCATGCATGCAGGCTGCCAAATTAGCCAGAAGGACGGAGAGTTCGCGAGCTTTACGGCCCATGCCAATCCATACAAATGACTCATATAATTATACTTATTAGATTTAACAAACCGACCGGTTGGTATTTAACAGAATACGCTCCTAAACGACCGAGAATTCGCTCGAAATGCGGACTTTTCCATCTTTTGTCGGTCAGATTGGACCAATTTCAATGGGCTAAAACATACAAACCGACCGGTTGGTATGTTATTGTTTTGCAACCTTCGCCTCAGCCGCTCGCCGCCGGCGAATCCGGAATGGACAAGGCCACAATTCCCGCGCCAACCGCCAGGCAAACCGCAATCGCCCACAACCCGGCCGTAAAGTGGTGGGTCGCATCCTTCAACCAACCCATCGCGTACGGGCCGGCAAAGGCTCCCACTGCTCCCCACGAATTTACAATGGCGATCGCTGCTCCAGCGGGCTTTCCACTCAGACGCCCCGTAGCCACGCTCCAGAACATTGGCAGTGAGGACAGCAGCCCCATGCACGCAATGGAGAAGCCGGCGACAGCTTCGAGGACCGTGTGGCTGAGTCCGCAGATGGCAAAGCCCGCGCCGGCGATGAGGAACAGCAGCGGCAGAGGCTTCATATTGTGCTGGCGGCTGGCCCACCACAGGGCCACGGCTCCAAAGGCGAACGTCAGCGTTGCCCACCAGCCTGTCGCCACCGTGGATGCGCCGAGAGTGACCAGGATCTTCGGTAGCCAGAAACTCAGTCCGTAGATACCCGTGCTCCACAGGAAGTATGCGACGGAATCGCCCGCCACCTTCCACCACGCATGGCTCGCGCTTGCCCTTTGCTCGGCATCGTCGCCGGCCAGTTCGCGCTCCACTTGCTGTTTCTCCGCCGCCGAAAGCCACGCTGCCGATTGTGGATGATCAGCCAGAACAAACCAGGTGGCCATCCCCAGCAACACCGCCGGCACTCCTTCGATGAGGAAGAGCCACTGCCAGCCGCGCAAACCCAGCACCAGGTTCATGCGCAGGAGATACGCGGAAATCGGCGACCCGACAATGTTGCAGAGCGGCAGGGCAAACAGGAACAGCGCCAGGGCTCGCGTCCGCAGCGCGCGCGGGAGCCAGAAGGTGAAGTAAAAAATTACGCCGGGATAGAAGCCCGACTCCGCGACGCCGAGCAGCGCGCGCGCCCCAATGTAGGCGGGAATGCTGGCCACAAAGGCGGTGCCCATCGATACGATGCCCCACACCACCATCAGCACGCCCAGCCAGCGCCGTGCGCCGATCCGCGCCAACACCACGTTGGCGGGCAGCTGGAACAGGCAGTAGGGCAGAAAGAAGATGCCGGCCGCGAACCCGGACATGCGGTCCGTGATGCCCAGGTCGCGATTCATGGTGAGCGCGGCGAATCCAACATTGACCCGGTTGAGAAAGGCAATGGTGTACAGCAGCATCAGGAAGGGCACGATGTGACCCATGATTCTGTCGTACACGGACGGCAACGCCAGGTTATCTTCGGTTTCTTGTGTCGCCATTAAGTCCTGCAATTCGGACGGTGGATTCGATTTCATTCCGTGGCAACGCTCGGGGCCGGTTGTTGCGGGGTTTTTGGCGCCAGATCGCGAAACTCGGGGCCCAGCTCCGCAAGATGCGCGCGCAACCTGCTCTCGTTTTGGATTATCGTGTCATAGACAATCTGGCCCTTCGAGTCTACCAATACCACGCGAGGGAGCGGGCTCTCCCCCATCACCTTTGCGATCGCCCCATCGCCATCGTGAAAGTTCAGCCAGTCATAGCCGTGCTTCGCCAGGAAATCGGTCGCCTTGGCTGCGTTCTCGTCCTGATCGATGGAGATCAGAACAAGTCCTTTGTCCTTGCCCTCTTTGTAGATTTCGGCCAGCTTCGGCATTTCAGCAACGCACGGCGCACACCACGTCGCCCAGAAGTCAATCAATACTGGCTCGCCGCGGAAAGATTCGATGGAGACCGTCTTGCCGTCAGCGGTTTTGAGCTGCAGCGCAGGAATCATGTCGCCCGTCATCGAGGTGGGGCCGTCCGTTGGATCGGGGAAGCTCGCCATGAGAACCGCGCCCGCCGGCGGCACGAAGGTGAAATCCGTATCGGGAACCACTCCATCGAGGGTCGTCTTCGTGTAGGTGGTAGTGGTTACCTGAATGAACGATGGCCCTTTGGGAACGTTCGCGTGCTTGACGTCGCGCCTCGTTTCAATCTTCACCACGGTTTGTTGCTTCTTGTTGATCCAGATGGTCCTCTCGAACTGTTCGCCGGGATCGGGACGATCCTCGTCAGAGTTCCGAATCCGCACTACAAGACAGCGCACGGGTTCGCCATCGATCTTAAAAGTTTGTTCCGGAAGGAGCGATGCCGACCGAAACGAATGCGTCAGGTGTGCGAGCATGTACCTCTGGCCCCTGGCTACATTTACAGCCGATTCCGGCGGGAGGATTATGCCTGTGGCCTTTGTACCCGCTCCGGAAACAGGCTTCGCGGTGTAGTGATTTTCCTCAATGTGGTAGGTCCATACAGTCTTGCCGTCGGAAATCCGGATAGCCCCTCCCATGTTGGCGTGACCCTCAAAGCGATACCGGCCGCCGGCGGCTTCGCTTGCGGACATCCGGGTCTTCTCCCATATCCGCTGGTAATCCCCTGTCTGCGTCATTTCCTCAGTGGCAGCAAGCGAATAGGACTTCGCATCGGCATAACGCTGTTCGACCCGCTTCAATAGTTCAAGACCATCAGAAGGCTTCGGAGATGGACCGTTCTGCGAGAGTGCGATTGCGGGGCTGAAAACGAGGAGAAAGGCCAGGACGGAAGGAATACTTCTCATGACTGCTTACACCTCCGGCGCGAATTGCAAGGTGACCCGATAAACAGCTATTAAATACCGGACGATTCCACCCGGGCAATCGTTTGCGCCCCGGCCACCTCTCGGCGCCTCTAACGGTCGCCCAGCGCCTTCGCAAACGCGTACAAGAAGTCCAGAGACTTCCAATACGAATCCATCGGCAGCCGCTCGTCCTGCCCGTGCGCCCGCTCGTCATCGCGCTCCAGGGCAATGGCCGAGTAGCCGTAGCAAGGTATTCCCGCCCACGCGAAGTAGATCGAATCGCTGGCGCCATTTTCCATGGTCGGCGTCACCGGCACGCCCGGCCAGATGGCATCGGTAATGCGCGTGAGCGGCTCAAAAACCTCCGGATTCGGCGGCGGCGGCACAATCGCCTTCCGGGCCGGCGCCACATCGGAGACCACGCCATCATCCAAGACGTATTTCACCGTCAGCTTAGGATCGGCGAAAAGTTCAATTAGCTTCTGCCGGATCTCCTCCGGAGAATGGCCGGGGAAGATGCGGCAATTCACGTTGGCCTGCGCGGTCTGCGCCAGAGCGTTATTGGCCACTCCGGCATTAAGCCGCGTGGCCACGCAGGTGGTGCGGAAGTTCGAGTTGAAGCTGGGCTCCTGGGCGCTGAGCCGCGCCGCTGCCGCCATGTCCGGCGGATCGGCCAGGATGGCGCGAATGTCCGCGGCCGTCTGCCCGGTTTCTTCTTTCTCAAGATTGCCGAAGTACGTGCGGGTCACCTCGTTGAGCTCGAACGGAAAGCTGAAATGCGCCAGCTTCTCCAGCCCGTCGGAGAGCTCGTAGATGGCGTTGTCAGGCCGCGGCAGCGAGCTGTGCCCTCCGCGATCGACGGCCGTCACCTGGAAATCGGCGTAAACCTTCTCCGTCGCTTCCACGTCGGCAACCACCGCGCGCCCATGGTCGAGCTCCACCCCGCCCGAATCCGGATTGATGACGTAAGCCGCGTCCACAAGGTCGCGATGCTCGTTCACCAGCCACGAAGCGCCGTTGAACTTGCCGCCTTCTTCATCGGCGGTGAGCGCCAGGATCAGGTCGCGCTTCGGCTTGTACCCTTCGCGATGCAGGCGCAGGAACGTGGCCACCAGGCCCGCGTCAGAGTCCTTCATGTCCTGCGTGCCGCGGCCGTACCAGTAGCCATCTTGCTCCACAAACTGGAACGGATCGGTGTGCCAATCGGATTTGAGCGCCTCCACCACGTCCATGTGGCAGAGGAACAGCACCGGCTTTTCGTTCGGCGTGCCCGCGGCGCGATAGCGCACCACCAGGTTCATCTTGTTTGGATTGGGACCAAGCAGATGCACGTCCTCGCGCGGGAATCCCGCATCGAGAAACCGCTTCTCCATCGCCTGCGTTCCCGCGGTCACGCTCCCGCGCACCGTGTCCGTGGTGTTGGTCTCGATGAGCTGCTTGAAGATGGCCTGGGCCTCGGCGCGATCGGCAGGCGAGGCAGGCGTGAGAACGCTCTGGCTGGCGGCAGCCAAGGGCAAGCACAGGGAAACGACAGCGAAAAAGCAGGCATTCGGGCGCATGTGCGCATTGTACCGGTCCGGCGCAAGCCTGTTCGAGCGCAGTTCCACGTTGCATCGCCCGCCAAACCGATTTATTGTTGTGCGGACCTGAATTTCGTCGAGGTGACCCATGCGTACGACCCTTATTCTCCCTGCCCTTCTGGCAAGCTTCGCCGTCTCTTCCTTGGCGCAATCCGCGCCGCCGCGCCCGCGCATCACCGGCGTCTCCCACCTCGCGGTCTATACTTCCGATCCGGCCGCGGCCGAGCACTTTTATACCGTCACCATCGGCGCAGTCAAAATGCCCGATCCCGAAGACCCCAAGGGCGTGCGCTACGCCATCAGCGATACGCAATTCGTCGAAGTGCTGCCGTTACCCGCCGATGCCGGCAAGCAGCGGATGGATCACGCGGCCTTCAACACCACCAGCGCCGAAGGCATGCGCAAGTACCTGGCCGCGAAGGGCTGGCAGGTCCCCGACAAAATCACGCGCGGCTCCGACGGCAGCCGCTGGTTCTTTGTGAACGACCCTGAAGGCAACAAGATTCAGTTTGTGCAGCCGCCGGCCAACGCGCACGTGGATGCTCCCAACGCCATCAGCCATCACGTCATCCATTTCGGGATCCTGATTCATGACCGCGCCAAGGAAGACACGTTCTACAGCGCCCTGCTTGGCTTCCGGCCTTACTGGTACGGCGGCATGCAGGACACCAAGGTGGACTGGGTTTCGCAGCAGGTGCCCGACGGGCACGATTGGATTGAGTACATGGTTGCCGGCGGGCCAGGCACCGGAATCCCGGATAGCATGTCACAGCGGACACTGGGCGTGCTGAATCACGTCGCGCTCGGCGAGAATTCCGTCGATGATGCCTTCAAAACTCTGAAGGACGGCGGCCGCCTCGCCGGCGTGCGCGCAGACAACGCACCCAAGATCGGCCGCGACGGCAAGGGCCAGCTCAACCTTTACGATCCGGACGGCACCCGCATTGAGATGATGAACTTCCACGCCACCGAGAAGCCCTGCTGCTCGCAATTCACGGCCAGCGATCCAAACAATTAGGCGTTGGGCGGACGGAGGAATCGATGTTCCGACATTCTTGGATTCCAGGCCTGTTTCTGGCGCTTGCTGCCTTCGCGGCGTCAGCACAGTCGCAGCAGCTCTCGCCGAAGTGGGAGGAGCTTACCGCATCCGATTTCGTCAACGCCATCCACCAGTCGCAGGGCGTATGCGTGCTACCCTTCGGAATCCTGGAGAAGCACGGGCCGCACCTGCCCATCGGCACCGATCTGCTCGACGTCCGCTACGCCGTCTTCAACGCGGTTCAGCAGGAGTACGCCGTCGTCTTTCCCCAGTACTACTTCGGGCAGATCTTCGAGGCGCAACACCAGCCCGGCACCGTTGCTTACAGCCTCAGCACTCAGCTCACGTTATTGCAGGAGACGGTGGACGAGATGGCGCGCAACGGCTGCCAGAAGGTTGTTATCGTCAACGGCCACGGCGGCAACGAGTTCCTTGCTGCCGCTCTTCGCCCAGTCGCAGCTGTCGGCACCGCACGACTACGTCGTCTACGTCATCGGCCTGCCCAATCGGAATGTGCCCGGCCGCCCGGCAATGAAATCCGACCCCAACAACGACATGCATGCCGGCGAAACCGAGACCTCCAGCATGCTGATCGCGCGGCCCGACCTCGTCCACCAGGACCGCGCCAGTCAGGAGTCCGGCGCCGATCAACACCGCCTCAGCCTGCCGGACAATGTCTACACCGGCATCTGGTGGTATGCGCGCTTCCCCAATCACTACTCGGGCGACGGCGCGGCGGCCACGAAGGAACTGGGCGAGTTCGACCAGAAGGAGTGGTCCAAAGAAATCGCCGAGGCGCTGAAAGCCATCAAGGCCGACAACGAGAGCCTGAAGCTGCAGAACGAGTTTTACGAGAAGGCACAGCACCCGCTTGATACCAAACAGTGAGTTCGATGCGCCATTGGTAACGTGACGGGAACATGCTCCCGTTTGCTACCATAGCCGAGTCGCAATGCCGAAAAACTCTGCCGCAATTATCCAAGTTCCCCGCCGTCCCGATCCCTCCCGGCCACCCGTCCTGATGGAGCGCACGCAGCCCGTGATCGAGCGCCTTTCCGCCGCGCTCGGCGAGCCGGTGTTCACTTACTGGAACTCCACCAAGGGCGCCATCTGCCAGAACGACGTTGCCGGCTTGTACGCGCTGGTGCGCTCGCGCGGGCAGGTCGATCGGCTGTCATTGTTTATCAAGTCCGACGGCGGTTCCGGCCAGGCCGCGCTGCGCATGGTGAACCTGCTGCGCCGCTACGTGAAGCACTTGACGGTGCTAGCGCCGCTCGAGTGCCAGTCCGCCGCCACCATGCTCGCGCTCGGCGCCGACCGCATCCTGATGGGGCCGCTGGCGCATCTCTCCGCCGTCGATACTTCCCTCACCCATGACCTCTCGCCCATCGACCGCGACAACGATCGCGTCAGCGTTTCGAACGACGAGCTGCTGCGCGTCATTCGCCTGTGGAGCGAGCAGGCCAAGGACTCCACCCAGAATCCTTACCAGGCGCTGTTTCCTTATGTGCACCCGCTGGTGATCGGCGCCGTCGACCGATCGAGCGCGCTCTCCACGCGCATCTGCGAGGAGATCCTCTCCTACCACATGCAGGACCTGGACCGGGCCCGTGAAATTTCCAATATCCTCAACGCCGGCTACCCCTCGCACAACTATCCCATCACCCTGCGCGAGGCCAAGCGCATCGGCCTGAACGTGGAGGCCATGGACGACGGCGTGAACGGACTGCTCTTTGAGTTGAACGAGATTTATTCAGAGATGGGCCAGAGCGCGACCACCGATTACGACGAGCGCAACTCGCACGATAACTCCATCCTGAATGTGCTGGAATCGAGCGGCCTGCTCATTTATTTCCAGCTCGACAAGGACTGGCATTACCGCAGCGAGGAGCGCCGCTGGGTGGCTCTGAACGACAAGAGCAGCTGGCGCAAAGCGGAGATGGTCAAGGGCAAGGTGGTCATTTCGCAGTTGCACGTGCGCTGAGCGCGGACTCCGAACGTTGGGTTGATACGTGTCCCACCAATTTCGCGGTCCTGCTATTCCATATGCAGCCGCAGCTCCTCGATCATGCTCCGCCGTTTCCGCTTGGCTTCATACATGGTGGTATCGGCGACGCCCAGCAGCGCGTCCTTGGTGACGCCGTCTGCGGGGAACACGGCCATGCCCAGGCTTCCCGAGCCGCGCAGCGAATATCCGTCCAGGGAGAGCGGCTCATCGAAGCAGCGCTCCAGCCGCTCGGCGATCTCCTCCACGTCGGCGCGGCTGCGCACCTCCGGCACCAGCGCGGCAAATTCATCGCCCCCCAGGCGCGCCAGCATGTCGCCCGGACGCAATTGCCGCTTCATGCGCTCAGCAATTTCCTGCAGATAGAGATCGCCAATGCGGTGCCCATAACGGTCATTCACCTGCTTGAATTCGTCCAGATCGATGTAGATGAGTCCGAAGCATCCGTGGCGCGCATGCGCCTCGACCACCAGCCGGTTCAGCTGCCGCTCCAGGCTGAAGCGATTGTGGATGTCGGTGAGCAGATCGAAATCCGAGCGGTGCACCAGGTCGGAATAGAGGCTGCGCGTTTCAATAGCCAGAGTCGCCAGCCAAGCGCCCATGGGAAGCGCCTGCAGCGCTTCCTCGTCGGCAACCGCCGTTTTTCTCAGCGAGGCGTAGATGGTTCCATGCAGCGAACCCGCGCGCGACCGGATCTCCTGCCGCACTGTTCGCGATTCGGGGGATTCCTGCGCCACCGTACCAATCGGTTCGGAGTTGGCCACCCGGATCCAGCACTCCGCTCCATTCAGGCTGGTTGAAACCAGCCCGTAATCTGCTCCAGAATTTCTATCAGCGGCCGGGCCCCGTTGATGTCCTCCAGGATCTTGCTCCGCCGGCGCTCCAGGATCGCCTCCGCTTCAATGCGCTTGGCCAGCTCGGAGGTTTTGATGTGAACCTTGCGCCGCAGCATCGCCACCCAGATGGTAATGGCCAGCACGATCAGAGACAGCCCGCTGACCACACCCAGCAGGTTGCGCACGTTGAGCCACGAGGCCGGCGCCAGCACGGCAACGTCATCCGCGGAGCGGAGAAGAATTCCGAATGCCATGGCACCGTTGAACGGATTACCGTTATCCAGAATGGCCACGCCGGTCACGCGCACTCGGCTGCCGGGCCGGATTACAGGCATTGGCGGCGGATCGCGCCGCGCATTCCACTCGTATACAAACGGATGCCGTACCGCGGCAGTGAACAGGTGCCCGTCCGCCGAAATCATGTACAAGTCCTGGGCGTGCTCGCGCACCTGGCTTACTACCGTGCCTTCCATCGACACCAGGTCGAATGCGTATTTGCCCGTAGCCAACTGATCCCACGTTACCGGCTGAGGCTGGATGGGCGCCGCCGCTCCCAGAGTGCGAATGGAGCCCAGCTTCAGGGTAAGAAAGCCGTTATCTACGAACGGAATCCCGATTGCCTCCACGCGATCGCCCACTCTTAAGCCTGTCAATCTGCGAGGTCAGCAATGCGGATGCTTTTGTTGCCATCCTGGAGCACCGCCATCGTCGTCTGGTGATAGTAAGTCAGAGTTCCCTGGACCCGCACCCGCGGCGTCTTCTCATCTACGTCGATATCCGCGCAGCACCTCGTCCATCGGCGTCACGGGAATCGCCCACGCATCCACCGGCGCCCTGCTCAGGATCTTCACGTACGCAAACGAGGGAACATGCAGGCGCACGCCCGTCTGCTGCCATCTTGCCGTCAAAGATCTCGCCGGCGACTGCCCTCATCTCCACCCGCGCATCCACCAGTCCCGTCAACCTGGCCGGATCGTCGCTGTCCATCATGATGTCCGCATTGCCGCCGTCCATGCGCAGCACCAGGTGGGTTACCTTACGGCCGGATGTCAGGTTCATCTCGGCCAGCACCACTCTCCCCTGCGCCTTTATCCAACGGCAGTCGTAAATGGCCCGCATGAGCGGCGCAAAGGTCGCCGTCACCGGCTCGGGGAGCATGCCGTGCCCCAGCAACTTCAAATCGCCGGAGTCTACGATCGGATTAAAACTATCTTCGGTGACACCGCGAACCAGCACCCGGTCGCCCGGAGCCAGGTTTTGGGGAGTAGCCGGGATTACATACACGCCCCAGGCGCCGTCCTGCACAAACAGGGCCTTTTCGTAGGACCGGTAATATGTGACTGTAGCCTCAAACTCTACCGGCAATCCGCGCGCCGCATCCGCGTGGCTCAGCATCCGCACCTCTTTCACGGAATGGAGCACGCGCGGGGTTTGGGCCGCGCAGGAGGCCCACGCAACCGCAAACATCGCCAGGATGGCTGCAATACGCTTCATCTCCCCCTTAAGGTGCAAAAGCGCCTTTCCCTTTATGGGTTATCGGCAGTTGGCACGCGCAGATCACATCCGCCGGAACCGTTTCCTGTGGGAATCGCCGCCTCCGTCGCGCCGTTATCCCCTTCTCGCCCCTGCACATCCGGTTCTGGCGACATTTCTCTGCGTCCACGCTATCCATCCCGTGCTTCCGGTTGACAGATTGCCGCGACACACTACACCTTTGACCAGATCATCTTTCATCCTGGAGATCCGACGCCTGCAGAATTGCGATTTATCTCACGCGCGTGCGGACTTTCCATCCGCCTAGCGCCGCGTGTGCTTGTTTACGTACATGGCCGCGTCGGCCGCGCTCAGCAGGCTGTCCTTGGTTGTCCCATCCTCGGGATACATGGCCACGCCCACGCTGGCCGATCCGCTCAGCACATGGCCGCCGATGCGGAACGGCTCGCGGAAGCAGTTCTCCAGCCGGCGCGCGACCTCCTCGACGTCGGCGCGGCTGCGCGCCGACGGAACCACCACTGCGAATTCGTCTCCACCCAGGCGCGCCAGAAGATCGCGGGCCCTGAGCTGCCGCTTCATCCGCATCGTCACTTCCTGCAGGTACAGGTCGCCCACATGATGCCCGTAAACATCGTTGACCTGCTTGAACTCGTCGAGATCGGCGTAGATCAGCCCGAAGATGCCCGCCATGTCGCGCGCCCGCTCGATCACCGCGTGCAACTGTTTCTCGAGCGAGAAACGGTTGTGCACGTCCGTGAGCAGGTCGAATTCCGACCTCCGCACCAGGTCCGCATAGGCCTTGTGGGTTTCAATCGCCAGCGTAGCCAGGCGCGTACCCAGGAACAGCGCCTGCTTCTCTTCGTCCGCGGGCGTAGAGCCGGGTTCCATGCTTGCGGAAAGAGCCCCCAGCGGCGGGCCGGACCGCGCCGGTATCTCTTCCCGCGCGATGCGCCGATTGAGGCCGGCCGCCACGTAGTCTCCCAGCCGCGCTCCGTCCGCCACCTCGCACCAGCAGGGAACTCCATGCAGGGTAAACGACACCAGCTCTGTGATCTCTTCCAGCACATGCGCCAGAGGCTTGGAATTGTTGATCGCCTCCAGGATCCGGCTGCGGCGCTGCTCCACCTGCGCATTGTGCCGCTCCAGCGCCGCCTCCGTCTCAATGCGTATGGCCAGGGCCGCGGTCTGCCTCCGCGCCTGCCGCTGCATGATCCAACCCCATGCGCTCATCGCCAGCAGGACCAGCAACAGCACCACCACCAGAAGGATCAGGTTGGCCACCGTAAGCAGCGAGGGCCGCGTCACCACCACAATATCGTCGTAGGTGCGCAGCAGCAGGTCGAACGGCACGTAGCGGTTGAACGGGTTGGGATCTTCCAGTATGCAGATTCCCGCCACCCGCACCCTGGCTCCCAGCGGAATCTCCCGCAGCGCCGGCAACCTTACCGGCTCCAGGCTGCTGTCTGGCGGATGCCGGAATATGGCCGAGAACAGGTGCCCGTCGGCGCGCAGCACGTATTCGTCCTGCCCCGCCTCGCGAACCTCCGTCACCACTTCTCCCTCGGTCGAGACCAGGTCGAAAACGTGATGGCTCTGGTTCAGGTCCAGCCACGACGCCGGCGTCGGTTGGAGGGGATGGTTCACCCCGCTGTCCCGTAATTCGCTGTCGGTCAGCTTTAGGAAGCCGTCATGCACATCGGCAAAGCCCGTCGCGTCCACCCGGTCGCCAATCTGCAATGGCCTCCGCGAGCGCGTATTGATCCACAGGCTGCGCTTGCCGTTCTCCAGCACCAATTCCTGCCCCGGCATGTAATAAGTAACGGTCCCCTGGACCCGCAGCCGCTTCAGCAGGTTGGTCTGCGCGTAGCCGGAAAATACCTCGTCCATGGGAGTAATGGGAAGAGACCACGGATCGCTGGGGGCCGGCTTCAGCACCGTGAGGTAGCTCAGGTTCTGGGTGTGCAGGACCACCCCGGTCATCTGCATTTTGCCGTCGAACCGCCCCGACGCCGCGCCGGAAACCTCCACGTAGCTGTCCAGCAGCGCGGGCAGCTTGTCCGGCACATTGCTTTCAATCTCCACTTCCACTTCGCCGCCGCCATCCATCAGCACTTCCAGCACCGTACTGGGCCGGTCCGAGCTCATCACGGTATCGGCGGAGAGCACCCTGCCCCGGATGGCCACCATGCGGCAGTCGTCCCGCGCATGGATCAGGTCTTCGTAGCTGGCCGATGAGGATTTAACCGCCGGCCCATGTTCGAGGACCGTCACCGTCGCCGCGCCCACAAACGGGCGGAAGCTGTTCCGGGTGACGCCGCGAATGCGGATCCGGTCGCCCGGCGACAGGTCGTACACCTTTGACGGCTGCACGTAAATCGCCGAGTCGCCATCTGCGACAAACAGGGTGGCTTCGTAGCTTCGGTAGAACGTCACCGTCGCTTCGAAATCGACGGGAAGGCTTTGGGCAGCCTGCGCGTTGGTCAACAGGTGGATGGCTTTTAGTGTGGTCAGGGGCGCCGTGGGCGTGGAGAGGGCCGCCTGCGCCGCCGCACCTATTGCAATAGGCCCGGCACACAACGCTGCGACAATAACCCACTTCTTCATCCAACGCTTCAAACAGGGCAAATCCGTCGGGCCCCACCGTCTCCGTTCGCCCGGAAAAACGGCCTCGGTGCGTGACAGTCTGCTCTTCTGGCAATACCGGTGTTTGTTGCCCCCTATTCTACTCATACCGGATTCTGGTGTAATTAGTCCTTTCGGGGTATTTTGTCCCCGTTGAAGCGTTCCGGGCTCAAGAACGGCTGTGGCAGTGCAAATTGGGGACGCCGCCGGCCGGTTTCACACGGTTTCCTAACCAAAACAGCAGAAAAGCGACCTCATGCCCACCAATTCTCCCTCCGCGACTCCTGATTCCGCTCCTGCCGCCTCTGTCAGCGGCCTCCAATCCCTCCCCACCCGCCAGATTCGCGTTCTCGGCGTTCCCCTCGACATGGGCGCCAGCCGCCGCGGCGTGGACATGGGACCGTCGGCCATCCGCGTGGCCGGTCTCGAAGCCCGCCTTGAAGCCCTCGGTCATCACGTGACCGATGGCGGCAACATCAAGGTCGAAATTCCCGAAACCCAGGCCTTCGGATCGCCCAACGCCCGCTATCTCAAGCAGATAGCCGACGTCTGCTCGCGCACCGGCGACGCCGTCCTCAAGGCCCTCGATGCCGGGCAGACCCCGCTGATCCTGGGCGGCGACCACTCCATCGCAGCCGGCTCCGTCTCCGGCGTCTCCGAGTTCTACCGCCGCACGGGAAAGAAGATCGGCATCCTCTGGATCGATGCCCACACCGACATCAACACCCCTGACACGTCGCCTTCGGGCAACGTCCACGGCATGCCGCTGGCCGCGCTGCTCGGACTGGGCCTCGACCCGCTCGCCAACCTCTATGGCTTTTCGCCCAAGATCGCCCCCGAGAACACCGTGCTCGTCGGCATCCGCGACGTGGACGCCGCCGAGCGCGCCAACATCAAGCGCGCCGGCATCGCCGAGGTCTACACCATGCGCGACATCGACGAGCGCGGCATGCGCACCGTGATGGAAGAGGCGCTAAGGGCCGCCGGCCGCGGGACCGCAGGCTATCATGTCTCCCTCGACATGGACTGGATCGATCCCGAGGATGCGCCTGGCGTCGGCACACCCGTCCGCGGCGGCGCCACCTACCGCGAAGCCCATTTAGCCATGGAGATCATCGCCGACCACGGCCGCCTGCTCAGCTTCGAGATGGTCGAGGTCAACCCCGTCATCGACGAGCACAACCGGACGGCGGATTTAGCGGTGGAGCTGGCCTGCTCGGCGTTCGGGAAGAAGATCTTGTAGTCAATCGCCCCTACTGTCCGCTCACTCCATCACCGAATGGGCAGCCCCAACCTCACGCTCGGTCTGCGAAAGGGGGCGCCTTGCCTTGCACGGAGCTTTTACGTACTCTGAAGGGCATGGAAGTACATTTCCCGCCCGACGTTGAAACGCGGCTCCAACAAGTGGCTGTTGCCAACGGCAAGGATGCCGAGCAATTGGTAAAGGAAACCGTCGCCCGAATGCTCGAAGATCAGGCCCGCTTCGTCGCCGGAGTGCAAAGAGGCATGGAGCAAGCCGACCGTGGCGAGTTTGTGGAGCACAAAGACGTGCTGGATCGTATCGACAGGCTATTTCACTCGTGAGACGGATTCGGTGGACGACCGAAGCGGCCGACCAACTTGAAGCCACCGTCAAGCACATCCAGCAAGACAGCACCGGGAGAAGACCTTGTAGCCGTCAAGCCAGAATCGGCAGGAGTTCGCCGCTGGAAGCCTCATAGCTCTCGCGTATCTCTCGCGCCCACGCCAGAGCCGTTGCCACGGGCGAAACCGGGTAGTTCGTCCGAGCCGGAAAGCCATCGTAGGTCTGGCCATCCAGAGCGCGACCGGCGCGTTTCTTGCGAACGCCACCCCACTGCTTGAAGAAGAATGGAATGCCCGCCTCGCTGCATTGATCGCGAATCGACGTGACCCATTCCCTTCTTAACGGCCTAGCGCCGTGCCCGCTCTCGCCTCCGACGATGACCCAGTGAATTCCATCGAGAGAAAATTCTCCCAGGCCTTCTAATAACGGCTCAATGGAAAGAAATCGCACGATAGCCGGAGCACTCTGCAGGTCGCGCAGGCGCGGCAGACCATATGCGCGATTGTCCACGCTAACGCCCCACCAGATGTGAGCCTGCTGCGCTGCGAATCGCAACCGGCCCCGCAGGAGCTCCGCCATTCGCTTCGAGCGCTTCGTGAGTACCTGGTAGGTATGCCAATTGGCCCTGACCATGACCTTCGCGACAGCCTCAATGTAGTCGTCAGGAACTCCCTCATGGAACAGGTCGCTCATCGAGTTCACGAAGATCATTTTGGGCGATTGCCAGCGCAGCGGCTCGGCCAGCTTCTCCGGGACGAGCCGCAGATCGAAACCCTGTTCATACGGATGGCCGGGCACGCCACGAAATCTCTCGGCGAAAACCTCGGCGTAACAGTGCTTGCAGCCTGGGCTGATTTTGGTGCAGCCACGGACGGGGTTCCAGGTTGCGTCGGTCCATTCGATCTTTGAGTCCAAGCTCATTTTCACCTCCTAAAGAGCCTCCGGCCCCAGCGCGCGCTTGCCCTTCCAGTTTGACATTGCTATGATACCCCTAGATTTTCGCCTTTAATTCGCCATTTTGTCGGTTCAATTGGAAGAGGCATCCCGTGACTCAACAGGTGATGTTCGGGGGGAACTGGACGCAACAGAAGTTGGAGATCCTGAGCAAGTATCTCAGGGCCTATCGAATAATCTTCGAGGGGAACAAGCGTGCGCGGTACTTTCGCGTTTCCTACGTCGACGCATTTGCCGGGACCGGAGTGATACCGCGGCCGGATATCGAAGGGACGTTTGCTGAGCTCATTCCGTCTCTGGCAGAAGCAGAGGAGGAATTCCGAAAAGGAAGCGTTCGGCGAGCACTGGAGGTCGATCCGCCTTTTCATCAGTACAAATTCATTGAGAAAAACCGCGCCAAATGCGAAGAGCTTGCGGCGCTTCGAAGCGAATATCCGGACAGAGACATCGACGTTGTAAATGACGACGCGAATGTGGAGCTTCTGAAATGGTGCCGCGAAATGAGCACAAGGCGCGAGCGTGCTGTCGTGTTTCTCGATCCGTTCGGCGCTTCCGTTGAGTGGAAGGTCATCGAGGCAATCGCAGGAACAAGGGCCGTAGACTTATGGGTTTTGTTTCCATACGCAGCGGTCAACCGCATGCTCACGAGGGGTCGCAAACCGTCGCCGGCCTGGTCCGATAAGTTGACGCGCGTGTTCGGGACCACCGCATGGGGAGACGAGTTTTACTCTTCAAGTCTCATGCCGTCGATACTCGATCCAGATACGGAGATCGAGCGGGTGCATAAGACTGCCGACGAAACGGCAATCGTGAACTTCTTCGTTAAGCGCTTGAGCACGGTCTTCAGCGAGGTGGCCAAGCCGGGGTTTCTGCGCAATTCAAAGGGTCTCTTGTTTGTGTTCTTCTTTGCAGGCAGCAACAAGACTGGTGCCAAGATCGCAAATGATCTCCTCCGGGAAATCGCGTGACGAGAATCTGCCCATTCGCTCTATCAGCAAAATCTCGGGCGGAAATCCATCAAATCGCCAAGAAGCCCCCATTTGTATTCAGTTAGGTGCCAGCAACACTTAGCTTTGGTTCGGCTTCCACAGCCCCACCACATTTCCCTCCGGATCGGCGAACCACGCGAACGTGCCGGTGGGAATCGGCACCGGTGGCACAATTGTCTTGCCGCCCAGTTCCTCCACCTTCTTCAGCGACGCAGCCACGTCGTCCGTCTGCACGTAGAAATGCGTGAACTGGTGCGGCTCGTGCCCCAGAGCCGCCACGTGCCCCGGGATCCCCGCAGCCGATCCGGTATCGATCGACCCCATCGGGCCATCGTCGATCTTCCACCCAAACGCTGCGGAATAGAACGCGCTCGTCTTCGCCTTGTCCAGGCAGCCAATCTCGAAATGCACCACCGGATGACTCATAGCTCTCTCCTTGAATCGCTGGAATGCCGCTAGTGTAAAGGCGAATTCCTCTTTTCGTGTGTGAAATCTGCGCACCGGGCGGATGGTGTGAAATGGAAGCATGGCGAAGAAGCTTCGCGTCGGCATTCTTTTCGGTGGCCGCAGTGGCGAGCACGAAGTCTCGCTGCTCTCCGCCGCCTCCGTCCTCAACGCAATCGACCGCTCCAAATTCGACGTCGTCCCCATCGGCATCACCAGGGAAGGCCGCTGGCTGGCCGCGGCCGACGCGCACAAGCTGCTCCAGGGCGATTCGCCGCTGGCGAACGCCGTGGCTCGCCGCCTTCGCGCCGGCGATCCGGAAACTACGCCCGGAGCGAAGCTGCTCCACGAGGGCATTCCGACCCTGATGTCGCCAATGCCCGGCCCGCAAGGCACTCCTCTCGACGTCGTCTTCCCCGTCCTTCACGGCACCTTCGGAGAGGACGGCACCATCCAGGGCCTGTTTGAGCTGGCGGGCATCGCTTACGTCGGGTCAGGAGTGCTGGGATCGGCCGCCGGCATGGACAAGGACGTGATGAAGCGCCTGTTTGCCCAGGCCGGCCTGCCCATCGTCAAGCACGTCACCATCCTCCGCGCCGACTGGCAGAAGTCTCCGAAGAAATCGATCGCGCTTGTTGAAAAAGCGCTCAAGTATCCCGTCTTCGTCAAGCCTGCCAATCTCGGCTCCTCGGTCGGCATCACCAAGGCCCACAACCGCGCCGAGCTCGGACCCGCCCTCGACGAAGCCGCCAAATACGACCGCAAGCTCGTCATCGAACAGGGCGTCGGCGGGGCCAAATCGCGCGCCCGCGAGCTCGAGGTCGCCGTCCTCGGCAACGACGATCCCAAGGCCAGCGTGGTCGGCGAAATCGTTCCCGGCAAGGAGTTCTACGACTACGAGGCCAAGTACCTCTCCGAAGGCTCCGTCCCCGTCATCCCCGCCAAACTCACCAAGGCTGAAACAAAGCAGATCCAACAGATGGCCGTCGCCGCCTTCCGCGCCTGCGATCTCTCCGGCCTGGCCCGCGTCGACTTCCTCATGGAACCCTCCGACAAGCGCCGCGCCGGCCGCAGCCGCATCTTCGTCAACGAGGTCAATACTCTCCCCGGCTTCACCAAAATCAGCATGTACCCCAAGCTCTGGGAAGCCTCAGGCCTCAGCTACACCGACCTCATCACCCGTCTCATCGAGCTCGCCCTGGAGCGCCAGCAGGACAAGAACCGCAACTCCTACAGCAGGGAGTAGAAAGCAGTTCGTAGTTCGCAGTTCGCAGTTCGTAGCGCCGAGGTTTTGCGTCTGGCGCAGTTGAAGGAACAAACAACGGGACGTTCCGCCGCACAGTACCATGCCCGGTTCAGGGAACAGCTCCTCGATTGTCGGTGTCTAAACTAAAGATGGAGAGACGTTTGCCCGGCACTACACTGTGAACTGTGAACTGCGAACTGACGACTGAGAACTGAGAACTGCGAATCCATGACCCTCCTCGACGCACCCCGTTTCGACGAAGCCGCTGACCGCCGCAAGCGCATCATCATGTGGTCCAGCGTCAGCGCCTTCTGCGCCATCGTCATCGCCATCTGGATCGCCGCCGGCTATCCCATCGACTGGCCCTGGAACTGGATGGCCCACTTGCGCGGCCGCGCTGTGATCAACCGCTTCCTCGACGATGTTCAGAAGAACGACCTGACCGCGGCCTACGCCGTGTGGCTGCACGATCCCGACTGGCAGCGGCAAGAGGCCCAGTTCAACGCCCATCCTTATGACCAATTCCTCAGGCAACAGGGCTACAACGGCAACCCCGGCCTGCTCGACCCCAAATCGGCTCAGAAGTACGTAAGCGAATATGCGAAGCTGGTGGGCGACAGTCACTGGCAAAGCCACAGCAACAGCTTTGCCACCTATTCCTTTACCCGCTTCCAGCAGGACTGGAGCTCCACCAGCCCCGACAACGACTACGGCCCCATCAAGAATCACTTCATCGCCGCGGCCCGCATCAACGGCAACGTCCTCGTCGCCGGCATTTACATCAACGGCAGGCGGGATAAGCCGCTGTTTCTCGCCTACGACCCCCACACCGATGCCCTGACCTACTCGCCGGTCGAACTCTATCTCGGTCCCTGAAGTCTCATCGGAAATGGAAGGTCATCGCCGCCTTGATGCGGTCGGGGATGGCTTCCCCATCCAGCGTCGCCGGAGCGAATTCCCATTTTTGGAGCGTCTTGATCGCTTCTTCGTCAAGCCCGCCGCCCAGGTGTCTCAGGATCAGGATATCCGTCGCCGTTCCGCTCTCCGTCACCACAAAGGAAAGCAAGACCTCGCCCTGAATGCCTTGTCTCCTGGCTTCTTCCGTGTACTGGCCGATGGGAGCGAACCTGGCTTTGGGATGGTTGAAGGTGGGCCCGGGATCCGTTGTGGGATTCGCCGGCCGGCCGTCTCCGCGAAATTGAACCCACACTTGCGTACGCGCCCCCACCGCTTCTCCGTGCAGCGTCGCCGGCGCAAACGCGGCCCGCCGCACCGATTCCAATGCCGCCGCGTCAAACGGGCTTGGCTGCGTGTTCTCCAGTTGCGCCGATTTCAGCTCGCCGTCCTTGCCAATTACGACGCTGATCACACAAGTGTGCCGTGTATGCGCGAGACTTGCGTCGCTCGGGTAGCTGATAGCATCGGCATGCAGCAATCGCGGCGGCGTGCCCGCGCGCGACCCATCGTTTGCGCCCTCGTCTGCCGGCGATCCGGTGACCTGCGCCACCGCGCTCAAGGGGAGCATCGCAAGGCAGGCAATCGCGCATCGGATCAGCGCTTTCTCCAGGCTCACTCCGTCCTCCACGTTCATCGCATTCTGGGCTGCGTGTGTCTCGGGCCATAGTTGCCCGCAGCGCTATTGGTTAATACTTCCGAAAATTCAGCACGGTTGCTATTTGATCGGGCACTGCCTCACCCTGGAGTTTGGCTGGATAGAACTGCCACTGACTGACTGCCGTCCGGGCCTCTGAGTCTAATGCGGTACCTGTCGCACGAATGAGACGGACGTCGGAGGTCCTTCCGTCCTCCGTAACGATGTATGAGACAAACAAGTCGGCGTTCGCGCTTGCCGTAGGACTCGGCGTCGATCGAGGCTTGGGGTTCTCGAAGGGATTGATGTGCTCGGTTGCTGGAATCGCTGGCTTGCCATCGCCGCGAAATGTCACCCACACCTGGGTCCGAACGGCAACAGGGTGCCCTTTCACCGTTCCTGGCGTGAAGGTTGATGCCTTCACCGCCGCTAACGCACTCCCGTCAAATGCGCTCGGATTCGCATTTTCTAAATCGGTAGATTCGAGGCTGCCATCCGGCCCGACAACAACACTGACTACGCAAGTGTGCCGTGTCTGCGCAAGCTTGGGATCATCCGGGTAAGCTGCGGGCGCTGGGCGAACAATCTCCGGCCGCATGACCCCGCCCTGCAGCACGAATACGCCATTCTCGTCCGGGAGCGGGCTTTCCAGTTGAGCCACCAGCCCGCACTGGACAATTGCCACGCAAAGAACGACTCGTCCGACCTTCCGCATTCCGCATCCTCCCAACGATCAGCGCGCTAGCTAGGAGCTAGAAGCTGGAAGCTGCTTTTACTTCCCCCAGCGTCCTCTCCAAACTCGCCCCATCCTCCACATTCATCGCCTTCTGCGCCGAGTCAATCTGCTTCATCAGCCCGGTCAGCACCTTGCCCGGCCCCACCTCGATGAACGTGTTCGCGCCCGCCGCTACCAGCGCCTGCACGCAGTCCACCCAGCGCACCGCGCCTGTCACCTGCCGTGTCAGCGCATCCCTGGCCTCGGCCGCCGTCCGCACCAGCCCTCCGGTCACGTTCGCCGCCACCGGAATCCGCGGATCGCTCATCGCGATCCCGCTCAACACCCGCGCTACTTCCTCCTGCGCCGGCTGCATCAGCGCGCAGTGGAACGGCGCGCTCACCGGCAGCATCACCGCCCGTCGCGCGCCCGTGGCTTTGCAGATCTCCGCGGCCTTCTCCACCGCCGCAAGCGCCCCCGAGATCACCGTCTGTCCCGGCGAGTTCAGATTCGCCGCGCCCACCGTCAGCCCAGTCTGGGCCGCGGCCTCCGCGCACGCTTCAGCCACCTTCGCCGCGTCCAGCATCAGCACCGCGGCCATCCCACCCTGCCCCGCTGGAACCGCCTGCTGCATCGCCCGCCCGCGCGCCTTCACCGCCCGCACCGCGTCGGCAAACGTGAAAGTCCCCGCCGCCACATGCGCCGACCACTCCCCTAAAGAATGCCCCGCCGCCAGCTCCGCCCTTACGCCCTCGGCCTCCAGCACCCGCCACGCCGCCACGGACACGGTCAAGATTGCCGGCTGCGTGTTTTCCGTCAGCCGCAGCTCCTCTTCCGGCCCCTCGAAACACAGCTTGGAGATTGGGAAGCCGAGGGCTTCATTGGCTTCGGCGAACGCTTGCGCAGCCATCGGCCAGGCGTCGGCGAGGGCGCGACCCATGCCCACCGATTGCGAGCCCTGGCCGGGAAAGAGGAAGGCGATTTTTGTAGTCATTACCACCGCATTCTATCGAACCCGCCCTGCGCTCCTCAGTGTCCCCCGATCCCCGCCTGCATCTCCTCCTTGGTGGGCTTCCGCATCAGGAACGGCAGCGGCACAAGGCACGCCACAATCACGCCCATAATGAAAAATGCGGCGATGAACGCCAGCGTGCTTGCCTGCCCGTCCACCCACTGGTTCATTCGCGCCATCGCCAGGGTCTGCGCGTCTGCCCAACTTGCCCCGCCGCGATGCAGTGCGTCGGCGATCCCCGCCACGTAGCTCTCGAATGCCGGATTGACCGGCTGCAGATGCGCCGTCAGCCCTGCGCGGCTGATCTGCCGGTGCCGCGCCACAAATGCCACCAGGAACGACACCCCGATTGACCCGCCCAGATTGCGCGCAAAGTTGCTGATGCTGGAAATCTGGTTGCTCCGCTCCGCAGGCACTCCCACATATGAAAGTGTCGTGATGGGGATGAAGATCAGCGGCAGGCCGGTCATCTGGAACATCCGCATCAATACCACCCAGGTGAAATCCACCTCCGAGGAAACGCGCATCATCATGAACAGGCTTGCGGAGGTCAGCACGAATCCCACGGCGATGACTTTGCGCGGATCGAAGCGGCTGGCCAATACGCCCGCCACCGGCATGAGGACCGCCAGGGTAAGCCCTGCGGGAGACAGCGCCCATCCCGCCAATTCGGCCGAGTAGCCCAGTTGCAATTGCAAAAACAGCGGGATCAGGATCGTTGACCCGTTCAGCACCACGCCCAGTGTGAAGTTGAACAGCACCGACGGGCCGAAGTTCCTGCCCTTGAGCATGTGCAGCTCAAGCACTGGCTCCGGATGTGTCCATTCGCGCCAAACCATGGCAACCAGCGCGGCGGCGGAAATCGCCGCCGCCCAGGCGATGGTGCTGGACGCGAGCCAATCCAATTCTTCGCCCCTGTCCAGCACAAATTGCAGCAGCCCGATCCCCACCACGATGGTCGCGATCCCCAGCCAGTCTCCTTGCTTGCCCTGGCGCGCCCGCGCCGACGGCGGATCGTGGACAACGCGCTGGGTGAGGAAGAGCGACAGAATCCCAATAGGCACATTGATGAAGAAAATCCAGTGCCAGCTCAGGTTATCGGTGATCCAACCGCCCAGCGTGGGCCCGATGGCCGGCGCCACCACAATGGCCATTCCGTAGATGGCGAATCCCATGTTGCGCTGTTCCGGCTCGAAGGTATCCGCCAGGATCGCCTGCTCGCTGGGCCCCAGGCCCCCGCCGCCCGCTCCCTGCAGCACCCGGAAAAAAATGAGCAGCGGAAGCGTATGAGCAAGCCCGCACAACATGGAACTGGCAGTGAAAATCGCCACGCACGTCATGTAAAACCGCTTCCGCCCCATGCGGGTTGAGAGCCACGCGCTCAGCGGCAGCACGATCGCATTCGACACCAGGTAGCTGGTCTGCACCCACGCGCTTTCGTCGGCGCTCGCTCCAAGATTCCCGGCAATGTGGGGCAGAGCCACATTGGCGATGGAAGTGTCCAGCACCTCCATGAACGTGGCCAGCGTAACCGTCATGGCCACCACCCATGGATTGACCCCCGCGCCCCCGGCTGGAAGCGCCGCTTCCTTGCCCGCATCGCGTTCCGGATGGACCGCGAGCTCTAGGGTCGCCATGCGCCAGCGCCTTCTCCCGCCATAGGCAAATTAAATACCTACCGGTACGTATTTATCAAGTCCGCCACGCTCCTTCCGGGTGTATAAATTAGGACCATGCCTGCCTCATCCCTCAATAAGCATCAATTGCGCACGCGCGAAACTCAGGCTCGCCTTCTCGATGCGGCCGAGAATATCTTCGTCCGCCAGGGATACGAAGGGGCGCAACTGGCGGAAATTGCCGCCGCCGCCGGTCGCACCAAGGGCGCCGTGTACGCCCACTTCCGCTCCAAGGAAGATCTCTTCCTCGCCCTCTTCGCCCATCGCACCCGCGCCTACGTCGCAAGACTCGTCGCCACCATGCAAACCTGCACCACCCGCCCCCAGCGGCTGCGCGCTTTTCGCGAGTTCTTCATCTCCCTCGCCGCCAACCGCACCTGGCCCATCCTCGAGCTCGAATTCAAACTCTTTGCCCTTCGCCATCCCGAATCCAAGCAGTCCTTGCGCCAGGCCTTCGCCGCCAGCTTGCCGGAAAACGACGCGGCGCTTTACACCCAAGTCTTCGGGCCGCTCTCCCGCGCCCGCCGCGCACAGGTCGATCTGGCCGCTACCGCGCTCGGCCCCATCGTCTCCGGGCTGATCCTCGAATCCCACATCGAGCCGCAAAAGCTCTCGGAGCCGAACCTCCGCCTGCTCTTCGGAAAGATCTTCGACGCCCTTTTTCCCGCCCCGTCCTGACCTCCACGAGTGGGTGCCCCATCCTTGCGCCGTCTTTTTGGCGCAAGGGTGGGAAGCTGGGATGCTCGATTCCCCTTCGCGGATAACGCTCTGATTCCAACTACGCGGCCACCCGGCTGGAAAGCTACTTCTGAAACATCCAACTGCACCCCTCGGCAAACGCTCCCGGTTGGGCTCGTTTCCAGGTCCCGCCCGCCTTCTCCACCTCGAAAATGCCGCCCGCGCCGCAATACTGCCCGCATTTGCGAATGATCGAAACCAGCGCCCGCGTGTGGTCCGCGCTGAACCCCGGCGCGCCCAGGAACCGGACGTGCCGCAGGTCTTTGTAGGCCGCGCACTCGGGCAGCGCCGCAGCCTTCTCGCCCGCCTCCAGACACTCCACCGCCTCGTTCGTCTCGCGCGCCGTCAGCAGCCGGTATCCCTGCGCAGTGGCAAACTTCTGTTCCCAGGGATGGCTCTGCTTGTTGGCCGCCTCAAACGCTTCCGTCATCGCGCGCTCATCCGGCGTTTGCGGTTTCAGGCAGCTTCCGTCCAGTTGCGGAATATCGGTGGATGTATAGCTGGCAAACGCCAACGGCTCGTTCGACTTCTCCTGGTAAAGCGCCGAATAGATGGCGTACGCCTCTTCCGGCTCCGGCGCGCCGCCCGGCACATTCAGCGGATTGGTCACCGATAAATCGGGTATCTCCGGCCTCTTCAGACCCGTCCGCCCATGCCCGCCAAACCGCATCCACGCAACCACGCCCGCCGCTGCCAGCAGCAAAAGCCAAACCACAATTCGCCATGTCCGCATGCAGCCATTATCCCGCGGCATACTCCCTTCGTGGGTGCCCCTGCAACAACCATCCTCCGGCCACGCGATTCATGCACAAGCGCATCAGCGAATGATCGAGACTCCGGCGCTTTCTACGCTTCCGGCCGGAAGCCCACAAGCTGCATGGCCCGGGTGCTCTCCGCGTTGCGCATAAACGTGTCCCAAACCAGCTCCGAGCGCAGGTTCTCCGCCATCAGAACACCTATTCCCAGGTCGATGCCCAGCACGTCGGGGTTGTACCAGCCCGCCGCAGGGTGGAACGCATCCACGAACCCGTACCGGCCCCATGCGCGGGGATAGTTGGCGCGCAGCGAACGCAATACCTCCAGGCAGTCCGCGGGCAAGAACGGCAGCGAGCCGGTGGCGGCGCACGGAACCACGGTCCCGTCGATCACGCCGCGCGCCGGTGGCCCTCCCCACACCGTGTAGCCGCGCACTGAGTCCGACGCCGTGATGCCCCAGAAGTTCGGGCCGTATTCGGGCATGGAAAGGCAAAACGCCTTGTGCGCCCGAGTGGCCACGACCGAGTTGGTGAAGTAATCGGCCCAGGCATCGCGCTTCCCTCGGAAGTCGAACCATGCCTGCGAGTACTGGTGGGTGAAGACGGGATCGTTGCCGCTGATGTAGCTCAGGCCCGCGTAATGAATCACCGGGCGGGAAAACGCATTCCAGTGATCGGGCAACACCGGGTGCGTGGGCGAGCCGATGGCCAGCAGGTAGATCATCATGAGCTCGCAATAGTGGCTCCAGCGCTGCCGTATGAACCCGCTCTCCGGGTACCAGCCCATGGCAAAGGCCTGGCCGCCGTTCAGCATCCAGGGCCAGTCCACTCGCTCATAAAGCTGCTGCGCCAGCGACTGAATTTTTGCGTCCGCAAAATAGGCGCGTGCGGTCAGGATCCCGCACAGCAGGATCGAGGTATCAATCGACGAGAGTTCACTGTCCCGCCAGCGTTCGCCGGTTTCCACATCGCTGAAGTGAAAGAAGAAGCCGTGCACGTCGGGTAGATGGTTCAGATGCCAGTCGAGAGTAGTCCGGACGCGCTCCACCACTTCCGCGTGGGGCAGGTAACCGCGGTGGTCGGCGATGCATAGCGCGGTGAGACCGAATCCAGTCGCGGCAATGGAGGCCATGCGGCGCGGATCGCGCGCACCACCCTGATTATTGCGGCTGCGGTCCAGCACCTGGCCGGTGGTGGGGCTGGCCTGTTCGTAAAAAAACAGGCACCCTTGCCGGATCAGGTCGTCCAGAAACGACTCGTCCTCGCGAGTGAGGCGCTGAGCCTGTCCCGCGCGCGCAAATGCTTTGTCTGCGGCTGCACTGCCCGCTGCCAGCGCCATGAGCCGCAGCATCTGGCGCCGATCCATCGGTGACATCTGGCTGAACTTCCCCCGAACCCGATTGACCGCAAGACTGCACGCAGCGAATCCCGGAGCCCCAACTCCGGCGGTCGATCCGCAGCAAACCCCTTACGGCAGTCCCAAATGCACTGCACAGAGCGCAGAGAGCAGCAATGAGTGGTGCCGATAGGATGACATCCGCAAAGTCGATCCACAACTACACCTTCGGGGCATGTACCGGATGGTTGAGAGGACAGGGACCAGGGGTCAGGGATCAGGAGCGGAGCTGAGAGCTGACGTCTGAGGGCTGGAACCGGTTTGCGACTTTGGTGCGGAGACGCGCGCAGGCCGAGCGCATTTCGGTTGCGGGATTTAGAACGGAGAAGTGAGCATTCGGCGGGTGATGCGGGGAGGGTGGGTAGACCGGATGGCGGGTCCGCGCGGGCCGAACGGGCGCGGCATTTGCCGCTGGTGCGCGCTGGAGGTGCCCCGGCGGCGCTTCACGTTCTGCTCTGACGATTGTGTTCACGAGTGGAAGCTGCGGACGCAGCCGGCGTATGTGCGCGAGCGGGTTTTCGCGCGCGACCGTGGCGTGTGCGCGGGATGCGGCGTGGATACGATGGCGGAGGCGCGGCGGCTCCGGTATTCGCGGGGCGCGCGCCGCGCGGAGCTGCTACGGCATTGGGGATTGAGAGCGCGGACACGCCGGACTCTGTGGGACGCGGACCACATGGTGCCGGTGGCCGAAGGCGGCGGTGAGTGCGACCTTGGGAACATTCGCACGCTGTGCTTGCGATGCCATCGCGCAGCCACGCGGGAGCTGCGGCGGCGAATGGCGAAAAGCAGGGACCAAGGGAACAGGAAGACAGGGATAAGGGAGAGAGGCGCTGGTGGCTCGGAGAGGAGAGTCGATGACACGTCCGTTAGCGGTGGTTACGGGGGCATCGAGCGGGATCGGGACGGTGTTTGCGCGGAGGCTGGCGCAGGACCACGATCTTCTGCTGGTGGCGCGGCGCGGAGACCGGCTGGAAACTCTGGCCGATGAGCTACGATCCCAGTACGGCATTTCAGTGGAGGCGCTGGCGGCCGATCTGACAGACGAAAAAGAGCTGCGGACGGTCGCCGGACGGATCGCGGCTGAGCCGCGGCTGGCTTTGCTGGTGAACAATGCGGGATTCGGCACACGAGGGCTGTTCTGGAAGGCCGACGTGGAGGAGCAGGCGCGGATGCACCGCTTGCACATCGATGCCACTCTGCGCTTGAGCCATGCGGCGCTCAAGGGGATGGTGGAACGGAATGCGGGCGCGATCATCAACGTGGCATCGGTGGCTGCTTTCGTACGCCGCACCGGCAGCACGAGCTACGGAGCCACCAAGTCCTGGATCGCGATATTCACCGAGGCGCTGCACCTGGAGCTGAAAAGCATTCGGTCGGCAGTGAAGGTGCAGGCGCTTTGCCCGGGGTACACCTACTCGGAATTCCACGACGTGCTCCATCTCGACCGCAAGACCATTGCGCCGGAGTGGCTTTGGCTGAAGGCGGAACGAGTCGTCGACGACTCACTGAAGGGCTTGCAGCGCGGCAAGCTGTTTGTGGTTCCGGGACTACCGTACAAGGCTGCAGTGGCGCTGCTGACCACAATGCCAAACTGGCTGCGGGTGGCGGTGTCGAAGTAGGGACAAGGGTCTGAGGAATAAAGAGAGCAACGGAGCGAGGCCACTCCGGGTCTGCTTTGTCCCTATGTCCCTTGTCCCTTAGTCCCTGTTTTCAGTTCCACCGCGACTTGTCGTTGGGGTCTGTGTCGTCGATCTGGCGGCCACGGTTGTCGAGGCGGACATCGCGACCCTGCTTGCGCATGTACACCTCAAACCTGCGGCCGGCGCGGCGGCGTTTCCAGCGGTAGTACCGGTTGCGCAGGCCGTAAAACCACTCGCTGACGCCGACGGAGAAACCCTTGTGCGGAGCGTAGCGGATGAACAGGAGGCCCGCGACCGCGCCGCCAAGCTGGGCAACGGCGTAGATCCAGCTTTGGCTGAAGAGCATGGCGAAGGCGATGAGCGCATAGATGATGGCGAGGTACTTGGCCTTGATGTTGATGAGGAAGAACATCATGAACTCGGTTTCGCCATAGAGGACGCCGATGGCGACGAGCAGGCCGAAGATACCGCCCATGCAACCGTAAAGCTGGACCGGAGCGCCGCGGCCGAGCAAATCGGCGATCTCCCAGATGGCCGCGCCGGAGACCGCAGTGCCGAGAACAGACGCGGCATAGAGGCCGCTGACCCAACCGGAGCTGCGGTAGCCTTCAAGGAAGCCGGCAAGGAACCAGAGCGAGAGCAGCTCAAGAAGGGTTTGAAGAAGCGTCGGATGGACAAAACTGTAGGTGATGGGCTGCCAGAGAGCGCCGTGAAGAAACAGCTGGGGAATGAGCGAGCACTGCGCAGCCACGTCGATCGCAGTGCTTCGCGAGGCAAATCCCAGCAGCAGCAGGAAGAAATACGCCGCCAGGTTCAGGAACACGAGGCGCCGAGTGGCCCCAGTGAACCCGGGAAAACCCAAGGGAATGGATCCCATCCTGGCCATAGCAAACAGCCTAACAGGGACAGAGGGACAAGGGACAGAGGGACAACGCCGAAGCTCTCAGCCGTCAGCCCTCAGCCCTCAGCCGTCAGCGGGAGTTACGGAACCACGACCAGGCCGCGGTGGCCGGCCTTGTCCACGGCGCGAACGCCGAAGTAGACGTTGTCCTTTGAAATGGGGACGTCGATGGTAACGGGCTCACCCGGCGCGCCCGGCGGCACGTTACGGACATATTGCCAGTCGAATGCGGTGGGCACGCGCCAGAGAAGCTCGTAGTGGTCTACGGCGCCGGGCGCGGGCTGCCAGGTGAGGGTGGTGTCGTTTTCCGCCTTGCGGGTGTCGATGGAGACCTTTGTGGGCTCGCCGGGCGAGCTGGCCAGTGTGGCCAGCGCGGCCGCGTTGAGCCGGGCAACCTTTGCGTTGTAGGCGAAGTCTACAAACTGCAACAAGTCGCCGAGGATGGGATCATGGGAACCGCTGGGCGGAATAACGACATTCTGGTGCTGGTGGTTGAAGTCCTCGCGCCACTCCGTGAAGCGCACGGCGGCAAAGCCCTCCTGGTTGAAGGAGCTATGATCTCCACCGCGCAGATAGCGATCGGGACGGGTGACGGCGTAGGCGTCAAACGGGTGCGGGCCGTGCGCCGAAAAGTAAGTGGCATCCACGTCCTCAATGGCGCGTGCCAGCTGGCGGCTGGGCGAGTCGTTTTCCAGGCCGAGGGCGCGAATGCGGCGCTGTTCCTGCGGCGTGGCCGCGACGGGCACGCCTTCAGAGAAGACACGCACGCGATCTTTGAGCTGGAGGGTGTCGCCGGGAGTGGTGTTGCCGCCCACGATGTCGTTGTTGAGCACGCCCTCAAGCTGCCAGCCCTGGTCTTTGGCCAGCCTGGCCAGATGCGCGGAGCCGACCAGACCCTGCTCCTCGCCGGCCACGGCGACAAAGACGATACTGGAGGGGAACTTCAGTTTGGAGAGCACCCGCGCGCTTTCGAGCGAAACCGCCACTCCGGAGGCATCGTCATTTGCTCCCGGCGCCGCCCCGCGCGCGTCCATTATGTTGGAATTGCGGGAGTCATAGTGACCCGTGACCAGGTACATGACGTTGGCCTGCGCCGGATCGTGGCCGCGGAGGATGGCGTAGACGTTGGTAAGCTGCGTGGGCCGGGGAATGCGGTGGGCCCAGGGCGAGCCGGCGGCGCTCTCGGGATCGGCGGTGAACGTGTCGCGTTTCACTTCGAGACAGCCGCCGCAGTCGCTGGAGATTTGCTGGAACTGGCCGAAAATCCAGTCGGCGGCGGCATTGATGCCGGTGCCGGAAGGCAGATCGGTCTCCATGCTGGAAAGCGTGCTGCGGGTCTCAAAGCTGACCAGCTTGGCGATGATCTGGTGGATACGGGCGGGATCAATGCGGGCAATCGCGTGGGCGATGGCGGGATCAGGAGCCGCGGGAGCAACGCGGCGGGCATGAAGCGCGAGGTCAGGTTGAGCCAAAAGCAACGAAGCCGAAACGGCGAGCGAGCCGGCCAGAAGCACGGGAACGATTCGCATATGGGGTTCTCCACACAGGAAGTAACGATTCGGCCGCGCCTCCCTACTTGACCTGAGGCGGGCAACCATCTAAAACTAGCGGAGTCGAACTCCGAGTAACGACATCCTAACAGTACCAAGCAGCGACTGAAGGCGAGAAAGAGAGGAGGCTGCGATGCCGAGCTGCCCGGAATGCGAATACGATCTGGATATCGAGCTGGATGAGGTGGAAGAAGGCGACGTGGTAGCCTGCGAAGAATGCGGGACCGAATACGAGGTAGTGGGCGTGGACCCGCTGGAACTGTCCAAGGTGGGCGACGAACAGGACGAAGAGGATGAAGACTACGTAGAGGAAGAAGAGGAAGAAGAAGAATGAAATTGTGCGCGCGGTGGGCGGCCGGCATGGTCATGGGCGCGTTGGCGCTGGGCATGGGTCCGGTGGCCAGACTTGCCTGCCCTGCGGCGCAGGCGCAGCAAAACTTCGGCCAGCGGGTGGTGGAGGGGTCGGTGCAGGATGCCGATTCTGCCGATGTGGCTGGGGCGACCGTGTTTCTACGCAACACAAAGACCAAGGCGATCCGCAGCTATACGTCGGCCAAAGACGGGCGCTTCCGCTTCGTTCAGGTCAACATGAGCGACGACTGCGACCTGTGGGCGGAGAAGGACGGCAAGAAGAGCCAAACCAAGACGGTGAGCTCCTGGGACACGCGCAAGGACGTGCAGGAAATACTCAAGCTCAAGTAGGCGCTGCCGCAATGGTTTCAGACAGGGCGCCGGCCCCGCGCAAGCGTAGCCTACTCCTGTTTCAAAATCACATCGCCGTTGATGGTTTCAATCGTCACCTGGTTCCGGCCATCGCCCACCCGGCCGGTCACATAAATGTACTTGCGCGGCGTTCCCCGGCTCGTGTCCCAATCGGTGGTCTGGCGCTCGGTGAGGCCGAGATGCTGGGACACGCGAAAGTTCTGGCTGCTGTTCCGCGTGTATTCGAGCTTGATGTGGACATCCATGCCGTAGTCTTTGGGAACGGTAAGCTGGATAACGCCGGCGAGCGAGCTGAGGCGGATGTCGCGTCGGTCGCCGGATGCCCCGGTCAGATGGACGGTGACGTCGCCGGCCATGGTGCTGGCGTGGACCGGGCCGCTGACCTGGCGCAAGGTGATGACGCCGCCCATGGTGGAAACATCGACCGAGCCATCGGCGTGTTCGGCGACGATGTTGCCGCCCATGGTTTTGGCGCTGACGGAACCGCGAGCATTGCCGATGTGGATGTTGCCGCCCATGGTGGCCACGTCGGCGCCGTCAGGGGCATCGGGCACGTCGATGTCGCCGCCCATTTGGTGAATGCTGACCTTGCCGGCCTGCGGCGCGGCGGCGGCAAGCACGTGCGCGGGTGGGCACACTGTAAGGGCGAGAAGCGAGCCCATTCCGATTGCGAGGAGCGCTGAAACCCACAGCCGAGACTTCATGGCGAAACTCTCCTGCAAGCGGATACGCGGCCTCCCAGGAGAAAGTTCCTCGCCGGCGTGTTTATCCCTCGAGCTTCTTGGTCACCATCTCATTCAGAAGGCCCGGGTTTGCCTGTCCCTTTGACGCCTTCATCACCTGGCCCACAAAGAAGCCTGCCAGGGTCTTTTTGCCGGCGCGGTACTGCTCCACCTGCTTGGGATTGGCAGCGATAACCTGGTCGATGAGGGCCTCGATCTCGCTTGCATCCGTGATCTGCTGCGGCTTTTCGCGCTCGTATACGGCGGGGAAATCCTCGCCCTTCTCGAAGCAGGTGTCGAGCAGCCCCTTGAGTTGTTTCGAACTGATCTTGCCGTCCTCAAGTAGGTCTGCGGCGAGCACAATACCCGCCATCGATACCGGCGAGGACTCCTGCTCCAGCCCGAGGGCGTGGAGCCGGCCGCCAATCTCGCTCAACAGCAGGTTGGCCACGCGCCGCGGATTCTTCGCGGTGCGGGCGGCGGCTTCAAAACGGTTGGCAAACTCGCGCGAGGCGGTGAGGGCGCGCGCATCCTTCTCGTTCAGGTCGTAATCGCGGATCATGCGCGCGCGGCGCGCCTCAGGCAACTCCGGCAACTCCCGCTCGCGGGCGGGCAGGTACTCAGGCGCAAGCACTAGCGGCGGCAGGTCGGGCTCGGGGAAGTAGCGATAATCGTGGGCCTGCTCCTTCGATCGCATCGAGTAGGTCCGCCCCTCGTTCGCATTCCACAATCGCGTCTCCTGCTGCACGCGCCCGCCGGATTCGATCGTTTCCACCTGGCGCTCAATTTCATGCTCGAGAGCGGCGCGGATGAATTTGAAGCTGTTGACGTTTTTCACCTCGGCCTTGGTGCCGAAGCGCTCCTGGCCGAGCGGTCGGACGCTCACGTTGGCATCGCAGCGCAGAGAACCTTCTTCCATATTGCAGTCGGAGACGCCGGTGTAGAGCAGAATCTCCTTGAGTCTCGTGAGGTATTCGAAGGCCTCGTCCGGGGTGCGGATGTCGGGCTCGGAGACGATCTCAATCAAAGGTGTCCCGCAGCGGTTCAGGTCGAGATAAGTGCGCGTGGCGGAGTCAGGGAAGCCCTCGTGCAGGCTCTTGCCCGCGTCTTCTTCCATATGCAGGCGGGTGATGCCGATCTTTTTCAGCGCCCCATCGGCTGTCGGAACTTCGATCCAACCGTGCTCGGCAATCGGCTTGTCGTATTGCGAAATCTGGTAGCCCTTGGGCAGATCGGGATAGAAGTAGTTTTTGCGCGCGAAGATGGAGCGCGGGTTGACGGTGCAGTGCAGCGCCAGCGCGGCCAAGGTGGCGAACTCGACCGCCTTTTCATTCAGCACCGGCAGCGCGCCGGGCAGACCGATGCAGACGGGGCAAATGTTGGTGTTCGGTTCGGCGCCGAACCTGTTGGCGCAGCCGCAGAAGATCTTTGTGGCCGTGAGGAGCTGGACATGGACCTCAAGGCCGATGACGGGCTCGTACTTGGCCATGACTTCGGGGCTTACACCGGCTGCGGTGGACATAGGGAGATTCTAGCGCCGACGCGCCCGGTCCCATAGGCTGAGGCGCTTCGCTGTGAGACTGGCCCCGTAACTCTTCAATGCTGAATGGAGTCCACGGCCGATGGAAGGGAATCTTCGGAGCAGTCATTGATGTCTCCGACGAAAAGAAAGGCCCAGCGCTCGCTGGGCCTGCGGAAGAGTATTGCGACTTCACCGGCGGCGCAGCTGCGGTTCAATCTGCTCGTCGCTCGGAGTACCTTGCGGCGGAATGGTCACGGTAACGGTGATGGGAGCTTGCAGGCGGAAGTTGATGAGTGTCTCCGTTGGGATAACCACCTGCTGGCCGCGAGTGGCGGCATTGACTCCGGTTCCCGCGGCCGCGCCGGCGAGTCCGCCGATGGCCGCACCCTTGCCGCCACCGGCGATGGCTCCAATGATCGCTCCCAATCCTGCGCCGCCACCCACTTTTTCGGCGGTGTTTTTGCCGCGCGCTTCGCCCTGCCTGCTGTAGCTGTCAGTGACGAGCGTGATGTTCTGGCCGCGCAGCGAGAGCTGGGTGAGCTCAATGGCCAGCCGTGCACTGCCCGCGAAGTGGGCGGCATCGTTTGCCTCCACCACGCGGCCAATCACCGGTGTTCCTTCTGGAATGGCAATAGCGCCCTGGGTTGCCGTGGTTGCAATCGCCGCCGCCACCGAGCCGTGGAATACATCGTTGGTCACAGCCGTCTTGCTGCTGAGAGTTTCGGTTATGCGAACAGGAAGGAAGGTTCCCTCAGGGAGGGTGACTTCCTTAATCACGGGAACGGGACGGGGTACCGGCGCCGGCGGGGGCGGTGCGGCCGGGGGTTGCCCCGAACCGGCGATAGCCGGCGCGGGCGCGGAGACCGCCTGAACCGGCGGAGCTTCCGGAGCGACCACATGGGGCGAAGCTGGCTGCGCCGGTTGCGGAGTTTCGTGCAAAGCCGGCTTCGCGGCCACGCGCGGCTCGGGAGCCCGCAGAAGCGGCGCTTTTTCCTCTACCGGCGGCGCCGGAGCGGCTGCACGCGCCGCCTGCTCCACCGTGAGGTTGTTGATCACGGTCTTTATGCCGTCAACCGTTCCGCAGTCGCTTCCCGCCAGTCCGCGGGAAATGTTGTCGTTCACTGTGCCGTTGAGAGTTGCAACCCCATTTACGACGCTTACCTGAATCTCCTGCCCGGCCAGCGCCGAATCGGATTTGATCCTGGTCTGAATATCGGCAGCAACCTGCTGATCCGTGCGCGCGTGCCGCGTCTTGCATCCCGTGACAACGCCAAGAACGAGAACCAGTACCACCACCCTCATCCACCAAAAATGCGATTGAAGAGAGATTCGCTTCATTGTGTGCCTCACGCAAGGCGAGCATCCGCCCTCTCCGGTCCTCAAAAAAACCGGTGCAAATATATAAGACTCCCGCAAGGCAGGTTGGATTGCATCTTTCTTTTGTGATGGCTCTTTGGAATGCAAACAGACGGGAAAGGCCCGGCTCGCGCCGGGCCTTTCTGATCACTGACCACTGAGCACTGACCACTACTCGGCAGCCATCTCCTCGGCCTCGCCTTCCTGGCGCATGAGCTCCAGTTCGCGCTCCGCCGCTTCAATCTCGGCCGAGACTTCCTGCTGCACCCGCGCCGCCGCTTCCTCCAGCTCCGGTGAGAGCTGGACGTTGCGGTAGTATTCCAGGCCCGTGCCCGCCGGGATCAGCCGTCCGACAATCACGTTTTCCTTCAGGCCACGCAGGCTGTCGATGGCCCCGTTGATCGAGGCTTCGGTAAGCACGCGCGTGGTCTCCTGGAACGAGGCCGCCGAGATGAAGCTGTCCGTCGAGAGCGACGCCTTGGTGATGCCCAGCAGCAGCGGACGGCCCTGCGGAGGACGCCCGCCGTCCTTCTCCACCCGGTCCTTCTCCTCGTTGAAGCGGAAGCGATCCACCTGCTGCTCCAGCAGGAAAATGCTGTCGCCGACTTCATCGATGCGAACCCAGCGCAGCATCTGCCGCACAATGACTTCGATGTGCTTGTCGCTGATGGCCACGCCCTGCAGACGATAGACTTCCTGGATTTCGTTCACCAGGTATTTCTGCAGTTCCTTTTCGCCCAGCACGTCGAGAATGTCGTGCGGGTTCAAGGGGCCGTCCATCAGCGGATCGCCGGCCCTGAGACGCTCGCCTTCCTGGACGTTGACGTGGATACCGCGCGGCACGGAGTATTCCTTCTCCTCGCCGTTGTCGGCCGTCACGTAAATCTTGCGCTGTCCCTTCACCACTTCGCCGAAGCGGACGAGGCCATCGATCTCGCTGATGATCGCGGTTTCGCGCGGCTTGCGCGCCTCAAACAGCTCCACCACCCGCGGCAGACCGCCGGTGATGTCCTTGGTGCGCGTCGACTCCTTGGGAATTTTCGCCAGCACGTCGCCGGGACCCACATCGTCGCCATCCTGCACCATCAAGTGAGCGCCGCGCGGCAGCAGGTAACGCTTGCTGCCCTTGGAGCCCTTCACCACGAAGGTCGGCTGGCGCTTCTCGTCGGGAGCGTCCGCAACCACCCAGCGCGAGAGCCCGGTGACTTCGTCCACTTCCTCGTTCAGCGTGATGCCTTCCTGCAGGTCCTTGAACTGCACCGTACCGCCGATCTCGGTCAGGATCGAGTAAGTGTACGGATCCCACTCGGCCAACAACTGGCCCAGGGTCACCTTCTCGCCATCCTTCACCTTCAGGCGCGCGCCGTAGACCACCTGGTAGCGCTCCTTCTCGCGGCCCCGTTCGTCTACCACGGCCAGGGACCCGGAGCGGTTCATCGCCACCAGCCCGCCGCCCTTGCTCTGCACCGTGCTTAGGTTGATAAAACGCACCGATCCGTTGTTCTTGGCGTCCAGTTTTGACTGGTCCGCCACCCGGCTGGCCGTCCCGCCCACGTGGAAGGTGCGCATGGTCAGCTGGGTGCCGGGCTCGCCAATGGACTGTGCGGCGATGACACCACAGGTTTCGCCCAACTCCACCATGCGGCCGGAGCCGAGGTTGCGGCCGTAGCACAGGGCGCAGACGCCGCGCCGCGATTCGCAGGTGAGCACGGAGCGGATCTTCACCTTCTCCACGCCCGCGCCCTGGATCGCCGAAGCGATGTCTTCGTCGATTTGCTGGTTGATCTCGACCACCACGTTGCCGTCGTAGTCCTTGATCCTTTCGAGAGACACGCGGCCGATAATGCGGTCGCGCAGAGGCTCGATGATCTCGCCCGATTCGACGATGGCGACCACGTCAATGCCTTCCGAGGTGCCGCAGTCGTACTCGGTGACGATCACGTCCTGCGCCACGTCCACAAGGCGGCGGGTCAGGTAGCCCGAGTCGGCGGTCTTCAGCGCCGTATCGGCCAGGCCCTTGCGAGCGCCGTGGGTGGAGATGAAGTACTCGAGCACCGTCAGCCCTTCGCGGAAATTCGCCGTGATGGGCGTCTCGATGACCTCACCCGACGGCTTCGCCATCAAACCGCGCATGCCGCTTAACTGCCGGATCTGCTGCTTCGATCCGCGGGCGCCGGAGTCGGCCATGATGTAGATGGGGTTCATCGCCCCCTCTTCATCGGCCCTCTTCATGTTGGAGAACATCTTGTCGGCCACTTCGTCCGTCACCGCCGACCACATCTGGATGACCTTGTTGGAACGCTCGCCGTTGGTGATGGCGCCGTCGAGGTATTGCTTCTGCACCTCGATGACCTTCTTGTCGGCTTCCTTCACCACCTCGTATTTGCTGGCCGGGATCACCATGTCGTCCAGGCCGACAGACAGGCCGGAACGCGTGGCGTAATGGAATCCGAGCGACTTGATGCGATCGAGCATCCGCACCGTGACCTCGAGCCCGAGGTTCTGGTTGCAATAGTTGACAAGCTGGCCAATGCCCTTCTTCTTGAGCAGGCCGTTAATGTAGGGCATGCCCGCCGGCAGCGCATCGTTCAAAATCACGCGGCCCACGGTGGTGTTGATGTAGTCGCCTTCGAAGTCAACAGGCTCGGTGTGGGTCAGGTCCTGGTCGTCGTACGCCGTGGTCATGTCCAGCACCTTACCTGTGTAGCGCAGGCGGACAGGCGACAGCGTCTCCAGTTCCCTGGCTTCGAGCGCCATCAGAACTTCATCGGTGTTGGCGAACGTGCGGCCCTCGCCGGTAGCGCCCTTCTTGGCTTTGGTCAGGTAATAGAGCCCCAGCACCATGTCCTGGGTGGGCACGGTGATGGGCTGGCCGGACGCCGGCGAAAGAATGTTGTGCGACGCCAGCATCAGCACGCTGGCCTCGATCTGCGCCTCCGGCGACAGCGGAATGTGCACGGCCATCTGGTCGCCGTCGAAATCGGCATTGAACGCGGTGCACACCAGCGGATGGATCTTGATCGCCTTGCCTTCCACCAGCACCGGCTCAAAGGCCTGGATGCCAAGGCGGTGCAGCGTTGGGGCACGGTTCAAGAGCACCGGATGGTCCTTGATGACTTCTTCAAGGATGTCCCACACCACCGGCTCCTGCATCTCCACCATTTCCTTGGCCTGCTTGATGGTGGTGCAGTGGCCCGTCTGCTCCAGGCGATGGTAGATGAACGGCTTGAACAGCTCCAACGCCATCTTCTTGGGCAGGCCGCACTGGTGCAGCTTCAGCTCCGGCCCGACCACGATGACCGAACGGCCGGAGTAATCCACGCGCTTGCCCAGGAGGTTCTGGCGGAAGCGGCCCTGTTTGCCCTTGAGCGTGTCACTGAGCGATTTGAGCGGACGGTTGTTGGCGCCCCTGAGCACGCGGCCGCGGCGGCCGTTGTCAAACAGCGCGTCCACAGCCTCCTGCAGCATGCGCTTTTCGTTGCGCACAATCACTTCCGGCGCGTGCAGGTCCATCAGCTTCTTCAACCGGTTGTTGCGGTTGATCACGCGGCGATAGAGATCGTTGAGATCCGAAGTGGCAAAACGGCCGCCATCCAGCGGCACCAGCGGGCGCAACTCCGGAGGAATCACCGGCAGCACGTCCAGAATCATCCACTGCGGCTTGTTGCTTGACTTGCGGAACGCCTCCACTACCTTCAGCCGCTTGGCGTACTTGATTTTTTTCTGCGCCGAGGTTTCGGTCTTCATCCGCTCGCGCAGTTCCATCGCAAGCTCTTCAATGCTGACGCGCTTCAGCAACTCCTTGATGGCTTCCGCGCCCATCATGGCCTTGAAGCCCGAGGGACGGAACTGCTGGTCGAGCTCGCGGAAGCGGTTCTCGTCCTTGATGATCTCGCGCTCGCGCACCGGCGCGTCGCCGGGATCGACCACGACGTAGGACTCGAAGTAGAGAATGCCTTCGAGGTCGCGCAGCGAAATATCGAGCAGGTGGCCGATCCTCGAGGGAAGTCCCTTGAAGAACCACACGTGGGAACAGGGCGACGCCAGCTCGATGTGGCCCATGCGCTCGCGGCGCACCTTGCTGACGGTGACTTCAACGCCGCACTTGTCGCAGATCACGCCGCGATGCTTCATGCGCTTGTACTTGCCGCAGAGGCACTCCCAGTCAGTGACCGGGCCAAAGATGCGGGCGCAAAACAGCCCGTCACGTTCCGGCTTGAACGTGCGGTAGTTGATGGTTTCCGGCTTCGTGACTTCTCCGTGCGACCAGCTCCGGATTTTCTCCGGGGATGCAAGCATGATGCGGATGGCGTCGAAATCGGTAATCGGGCTGGCTAGCTCAAACGGGTTCGATCGGAACAAGGCGACCCTCCTTGGCAGGCCTTCTGGGCGCTGCCGCGGCTCTTCCCGGGATTCTCACTGGATCCTTCCTTCCCGGGGAGCGATGGTTCTCGCTGTGAAGAAGGACCCCTAAAACAGTGGTCAGTGCTCAGTGATCAGTGATCGGTTGTCCGTAGCTAGATCTCGTTTGAGACTGACCACTGACCACTGATCCCTGACCACTTGCACTTAATCGTCCGCCACCGCCGCCAACGGCTCTGGCGCGGGCGCCTTTTTGATCAGGTCCGCGCGTTTGATCAGCTCCACGTCCAGGCAAAGCGATTGCAATTCGCGGATCAGCACGTTGAACGACTCCGGCACACCCGGCTCGATGGCCGCCTCGCCCTTGACGATGGCCTCGTAGATCTTGGTTCGGCCATATACGTCGTCGGACTTGGCGGTGAGCAGTTCCTGCAGGATGTACGCGGCGCCGTAGGCTTCGAGCGCCCATACTTCCATTTCGCCGAAGCGCTGCCCGCCGAATTGCGCCTTGCCGCCCAGCGGCTGCTGCGTAATCAGCGAGTACGGCCCGATGGAGCGCGCGTGAATCTTGTCGTCCACCAGGTGCGAAAGCTTGAGCATGTAAATGTAGCCCACCGTCACCGGCTGCTCAAACTGCTCGCCCGTCATGCCGTCGTACAGCGGCGTCTTGCCCGACTCCGGCAGTCCCGACGCCCGCAGCAGCGACTTGATCTCGCTCTCCTGCGCGCCGTCAAACACCGCGGTGCCGAACCAGATGCCGTGATCCATGCCCGCGGCTACGCGCAGCAGCATCTCGTCGTCCAGCTCCTCCAGCTGCCGCAGCGTGGCCGTTCCCGCAAACTGCTTGCGGATAAACTCGCGCGTGGTCTTCACGTCGTTGTGCTCGCGGACCAAATTGGCTACCTGTTTCCCCAGCCCGTGCGCGGCCCAGCCCAGATGCGTCTCCAGGATCTGGCCCACATTCATACGCGAAGGCACGCCCAACGGGTTCAGGACAATTTCAACCGGCGTGCCATCGGGCAGGTACGGCATATCTTCCTCGGGAAGAATGCGCGAAATCACGCCCTTGTTGCCGTGCCGGCCGGCCATCTTGTCGCCCACGCTAAGCTTGCGCTTCATGGCCACGTACACCTTCACCAGCTTGATCACGCCCGGCGGCAGTTCGTCTCCCTTGGCCAGCTTGGCAATCTTCTCGTTGGTGATCTTGCGCAGCACTTCGATCTGCCGCGACGTCATCTCCTCGATCTCGTCGATCTGCTCATTGACGCGCGGATCCTTGTCCGCATAGCGGATGCGCTTCAGGTTCTTGGTGGAGATGCGCTCGATGGTCTCCCGATCCAGGATCGCGCCCTTGGTCAGCAGGCGCTTGTTGGTCCGCTCGTCGTGAAGGTCGGCCAGCACCTCCTTGTCGCCCAGGATTCCGGCCAGACGCTTCAGGCGCTCATCCGTCAGAATGCGGATTTCGTCGCCCAGGTTCTTTTCGAGCTTCGAGACGTACTCCGCTTCAATCTGCTTGGCCCGCTCGTCCTTCTCCTGGCCCTTGCGGCTGAAGATGCGCACGTCCACCACCGTGCCCTCGATGCCCGGAGGACAGGTCAGCGAAGCGTCGCGCACGTCGCCGGCCTTCTCGCCGAAGATGGCGCGCAGCAGTTTCTCTTCCGGCGTGAGCTGGGTTTCGCCCTTCGGCGTCACCTTGCCCACCAGGATGTCGCCGTGCTGGATCTGGGCGCCGATGCGGATAATGCCGCTCTCGTCCAGGTCGCGCAGCGCATGCTCGCTCACATTGGGAATGTCGCGCGTGATCTCTTCCGGCCCCAGCTTGGTGTCGCGCGCTTCGATCTCAAACTCTTCAATGTGCACCGAGGTGTAGTAGTCGTCCTTGACCAGCTTCTCGCTGATCAGGATGGCGTCCTCGAAGTTGTAGCCGCGCCAGGGCATGAACGCCACAAGCACGTTGCGTCCCAGCGCCAGCTCGCCCTGCTCCGTGCACGGCCCGTCGGCGATCACCTGGCCCTTGAGCACGCGCTCGCCCTCGCGCACCACCGGCTTCTGGTTGATGCAGGTGTTCTGGTTGGAGCGCTTGAACTTGATCAGGGTGTAGATGTCGGAACCAACCTCGCGCGAGAGCTGCGTGGGATGATGCTCGCCCTCCACGCGCACGATGATGCGCTCAGAGTCGACCGAATCCACGATGCCGTTGCGCTTGGCCAGCACCACGGCGCCGGAGTCGCGCGCGGTGACGCCTTCCATCCCCGTGCCCACCAGCGGAGCTTCCGCCACCAGCAACGGCACACTCTGCCGCTGCATGTTGGCGCCCATCAGCGCGCGGTTGGCGTCGTCGTGCTCAAGGAACGGCACCAGCGACGCAGCCACCGAGACAAGCTGCTTGGGGGAGACGTCGATGTAATCCACCTCCGCCCGGTTCACCAGCACAAAGTTCCCCTGCCGGCGCGCGTTCACCAGGTCCTCGGTGATGTGCCCACTCGCGTCGAACTCGATGTTGGCCTGCGCGATGGTGTGCCGGTCTTCTTCCCACGCGCTCAGGTAGAAGCTGTACGGGATCGAGTCGATCCCCCGCTTGCCCGCCTTCTTGAGCTGGGCATTCAGGCGCGCGGCTTCGTCCTTCTCAATGTGGTCGCCCACCCGCAGCCCACTGTCGCCGGCGTTGGCGACTTCAACGTAATCGAGAATCTTGGCGTCCTTCACCTTGCGGTACGGCGACTCAATGAACCCGTACTCGTTGATGCGCGCAAAGCAGCTCAGCGAGCTGATCAGGCCGATGTTCGGACCTTCCGGCGTCTCGATGGGGCAGATGCGTCCGTAGTGGGTGGGGTGCACGTCGCGGACTTCAAACCCGGCGCGTTCCCGGCTCAGGCCGCCCGGTCCAAGCGCCGAGAGACGCCGCTTGTGCGTGATCTCCGAGAGCGGATTGGTCTGGTCCATGAACTGCGAGAGCTGCGACGAGCCGAAGAACTCGCGAATGGCCGCCATCACCGGCTTGGCGTTGATCAGGTCGTGCGGCATGGCCGTCGAGAGCTCCTGGTACACGCTCATCTTTTCCTTGATGGCGCGCTCCATGCGGACCAAGCCGATGCGGAACTGGTTTTCCATCAGCTCGCCAACCGCGCGCACGCGGCGATTGCCCAGGTGGTCGATGTCGTCCACCATGCCGATGTTCTTGCGCAGCTTGAGCAGGTAGCGGATGGTGGCGTAGAAGTCCTCGGCGGTCAGGGTGCGATGGTCGAGCTGCGTCGCGTCCTGGTTTTCGTAAAGCTTGATGTTGAACTTCAGCCGGCCCACGCGCGAAAAGTCGTACTTGCGCGGATCAAAGAACATGCCCTCAAACAGCGCCGTGGCTGTGTCCAGCGTGGGCGGATCGCCCGGGCGCAGCTTGCGGTAAATCTCGATCAGCGCCTCTTCCGGCTTGTGGATCGAATCGCGCTTCAGCGTGTTGGTAATGATGTTGCCCACGTCGTCGCGCTCGGGGAAGAACACCTCGAAACTCTGGGCGCCCGACGACAGCACCTTGTGCAGGCGGTCGGCAGTCAACTCCAGGTTGGATTCCACAATCACTTCGCCGGTGGTCGTATCCACGATGTCGGAAGCCGTCATCGCGCCGTCCAGCTCGGCCTGCTCAATCTCCACCTTCTCGATGTTGGCCGCGCGCAGCGCCTTCAGTGCGTGCGCCGTGATCTTGCGCCCGGAGTGCGCAATCTCTTCCTTGCCATGCAGGATGGCGTGCGCGGGCTTCGAGCCCACCAGGTGCGTCCCCGCCTTGCCGTCCGGCGATACCGTCCAAAACAGCTTGCCGTCGGCGATGTTGATCCTGTCCACCACGTAGAAGGTCTTCAGGATTTCCTCGTCCGAGCGCAGCCCCAGCGCGCGCAAAAAGATCGTCCCCAGGAACTTCCGCTTGCGGTCGATCCTCACGTACAGCGTGTTCTTCTGGTCGAACTCGAACTCCACCCATGACCCGCGGTAAGGAATGATCTTGCCCAGGAAGTAGGTGCGGTTGTTCGCCGTCTCAAAGAAGACGCCTGGGGAGCGATGGAGCTGCGACACGATGACGCGCTCGGTTCCGTTCACGATAAAGGTGCCGTTCGGCGTCATCAGCGGAATGTCGCCGAAGAAGACTTCCTGCTCCTTGATGTCGCGGATGGTCTTGTTGCCCGTCTCCGGATCCTTGTCGTATATGGTCAGCCGCACCGTCACCTTCAACGGCGCACTGAACGTCATGCCGCGCTCTTCGCACTCCTGCTGGTCGTACTTCAGTTGCAGGCTCACCGGGTCGCCGCACTTGTTGCAGAAGTCCGGCGTGTTCTTGTTGTAGTGCCCGCACTTGGGGCAGAGCACGTCGCCAGGCAGGAACGGATCCGTAATCACCATGGACCCGCAATTGGTGCAGGCCGTGCGCAAATGGTGCAGCCCCTTCAGGTGCCCGCACTTGCACTCCCAGTTCCCGATCGCGAAGTCCACAAAATCAAGCTGCGAGATGCCGCGGAAATCGGTAATGGGAAACACCGACACAAACACCGACTGCAGCCCCGAGTCGTCGCGCTCGTTGGGCAGCTTGTCCATTTGCAGGAAACGCTCGTAGGAGCGCCGCTGTACTTCAATCAGGTTGGGGATTTGGGTTGCGGTGGGTATCTTGGAAAAGTCGAGCCGGCTGCGAATCGCGCGCTTCTCGTTGGGCATGCTTCACTCCTGGAACCCTGTCGTTTCCGGCCAAAGCCTCGATGCCTGGTGTCCGGGCTGGCGCCTGAGTCCCGTTGGCGCCCGCAAATTACGCTATGAGTCTCGTTAAAACCGTGTCTGGCTTGCCGATCCTGAGCCAGTCCTGAGCCATTCCCGCCACCGCGCCGTCCTCGCCCTGCGCACTGGCGTATGCATGCCAAGCATGTTGTTCTCAAATCCGCGCTGCCGAATTCACCTCGGAGACATTGCCGGTTGTCGGGGACTTGCGCTATGCTGCGCACAATTGGCGAGAAGGATGCGCCCGGAAGACGCCGTTTGCGTCCCCGCGCGCGGGAGGTGGATTTTACCCACTTTGCCCGGAGACACGTATAGCTCGCGAGGACGCGAAGTCTCGCGAGCCCAGCTCGTTGCCTGTGCTCCCGTCCGAATTCTCAATACCCTGCTCTCGCCGATCCCAATGCTTGCTGTCGCTGATTGACCGACAGATGAACGCTGCCCGTCGCCAGGATTCCCGCCTAACCTGCTCACTTTGAGGAGCTTATCTCAATCCAGCGCGGCCCGGTGCCGGAACGCTTGGCTCGTTTCAGCACGCCGATCCGCTTTTTTCTGCCTGTTAGATGTCGAAAAGCGCTTTCCCGATCCATCCCGCCATCGAAAACGAGACAAAAGAACGCGCAACCTCCATCGTAGCGCGTTCTCCCCGGGCTTGCAAGTCCTATGCCAAACGGGCAGGTCTACTTGACCTCAACGGTGGCCACGCCTTCAAACTTCTTCCGGATGGCCTCGGCCTCTTCCTTGGTCGCGTTCTCCTTCAACGGCTTGGGAGCACCGTCCACCAGGTCCTTGGCTTCCTTCAGACCCAGCGAAGTGATTTCCCGCACCGCTTTGATGGTGTTGATCTTGTTGGCGCCCGCGTCCTTCAGAATGACCTGAAATTCGGTCTTCTCCTCCACCACCGGAGCTGCCGCCGCGCCGCCGCCGGCCACCATTACAGGAGCTGCTGCTGCCGCCGACACGCCAAGACGCTCTTCGAGCTTCTTCACCAGGGCCGCTGCTTCCAGCAGGCTCAGGCTTACAATCTGTTCTTCCAACTGCGCGATATCCGCCATGTTTCTCTCCATTCAAAAACTTGAAATCTGTTGTTTCCCTGGCTGATCCACGTAGAGGAAAGGTTCCGATGCGCCAGACATGCGCCCTTCCCGCTTCGCTTCACCGCCTAAACCTCAGTTCACAGTTCGAAGTTCTTAGTTCACAGTTTTCGGTCCGCAACTACGAACTGTGAACTCTGAACTGGCGGCCGTCAGGCCGCCGCAAACTTTTCCTTCTCCACGCCCTGCCCAATCACCACTGCCAGATCCCGGCCGGTGGCATTGATCACCGTCGCCAGCCGCTGCGCCGGCGCATTGATCAGGAACAGGAGCTTGGAGAAAATCTCATCCTTGCCCGGCATCGTTGCGAGCGCCTTCACTTCCTCCACGCTCAGCAGCTTGCCGTCCACAATGCCCAGCTTGAACTGGAACTCCGCGTTCTCGCCCGCCCACTTGGCAAACACCTTGGCCAGTGCCACCGGGTCGCCCGAGGTGAACGCCACCGAGTTCACGCCCTTCAGGCCCTTCAGCGCGGGACCCACCTCGCTGTCCTTGCCGGAAACCGCGGCCAGCTTGTTCTTCACCACGCGATACTTGCCGCCCGCCTCGCGGATCACCTTGCGCAGCTCATAATCCTTGGCCACGGTCAGCTTGCTGAACGTCCCGATAATCGCCGTCGTCGAGCCTTCCAGCTCCCTGGCCAGCAGCTTGACCTTCTCCTGCTTCTTCGCTTTCGAAATCGCCATTGTGTGCTCCGCACAACAGTGAACAGTGATCAGTGAACAGTGGACAGTTAGAAACTGTCCTCGATCATTATTCCTGTTTCAAATCTTCTTAAGAACCCTGCGCTGGACCCACATGAACGCCCGGCCACTGTTCACTGACCACTGTTCACTGTCCACTGCCCTTAGTGCTTCCCCGCCGCGTCCGCAACCGCCGAATCCAGCGGCACCCCGGGTCCCATGGTCGAGCTCAGCGTGATGCTCTTGATGTACTTCCCCTTGGCCGCCGAAGGCTTGGCCCGCACAATCGCCGTCACCACCGTGGTCACGTTGTCCACCAGCTTTTCAGGCGTGAAACTGATCTTCCCCACCGGCACGTGCACCAGGCTGGTCTTGTCGGCGCGGAACTCCACCTTGCCGGCCTTGATCTCTTTCACCGCCGAGGCCACGTCCATCGTCACCGTGCCCGTCTTCGGGTTCGGCATCAGTCCCTTGGGGCCCAGAACCTTGCCCAGCCGCCCCACCACCTTCATCATGTCCGGCGTGGCAATCAGCGCGTCGAAGGCGGTCCAGTTTTCCTTCTGGATCTTCTCCACCATCTCCTCGCCGCCCACAAAATCCGCGCCCGCTTCCTGCGCTTCCCGCTGCCGGTCGCCGCTGGCAATCACCGCCACGGTCTTGCTCTTGCCCAGCCCGTGCGGCAGAACTACCGTCCCCCGAACCATCTGGTCCGCATGGCGCGTATCCACGCCCAGGCGCATGGTCAGGTCCACCGTCTCATCAAACTTGGCGTACTTCACCTTCTGCAGGAGGCTGACCGCATCCGGCAGAGGATAGGCCGGCTGCGTGACAGCAGCGCGCGCCTTAGCAATGTTCTTGCTGAGTTTCCTCATTCATCCCTCGTCTCCCACCGTATTTGCCAGTTCGCATGTGGCGAAAGCCTGCCGCCGGAAGGGAAAGCAGCGTTTTCAGCCGCCCCGCCCACCCCGGCCATCGGATCCAGGCCCAAATGCCGTGGTGCTATTGACGGTCCGGAGACACACTCCGGACACATTCAAAGATCATATCGGACTGGCCCGCGGATTGCAAACCGATGCCGGCGGATCGGCTTCTAAGCGCACAGCAACTCCACGCGTGATCGCTCGCACAATCCAGATTCAGACCCAAGACCTAGACTGATCGCGCTTCTTTTGCGTGTGTGGGAAGCGGTGGCGCAGGATCGGTCCGGAAGATCGGACCGTCGGTCTGCAGGCCGCTGAGAACGACCTGCGGGCCGTGCCAACGCAAAGGAGGTGAGGGCGTTGGATGAGAAATCGTCCTGGATGCGGGTCCTGATCACTATCGCCATCGACTGGCGGTTTGTGACAGCGCTCGTAATCCTCGTCCTGGCGCTACTGATGAAGTAGCCAAACTCCCGGGAGGACCCACTCCTCCCGGGACACAATAAGTATAGCCCCAATTGCGTTCTTTCGACGTACCCAAAGGCCCTTCCGCATCGTCAGCCACAAAGGCCCGATGCCCCGCGTTTCAACGTGGGGTACGCGCGAACCCAAAATGAACCCCGGAGTCCCGTAGGGACGGCGCAAAACCTGCGCGTGGGCGCCCCACCCGCTGTGATGGCTCACACATCCCGCACCCAATCGAAATCGATAGACTGCATCCAGCATTCTCAGCGGCTGTTGGAAGCGGCAGCGGAAGATCGGTCCAGTGATCGGACCATCGGGGGTCCATTTTCGCCGGCATTCGATAACGCGAGCCGTCTAGCTGAAAAAGCACCCCCCCACCCAGAGGTAACCTCTCTTCAGAAAGGGGTAGCTAGATTCGCCAAATATTCGCCATAAGGAACCGCCAAAAGGCGAAAATCGGGCGACCCCCTCCCCTCCAAAGGTAACCAACCCTGGGAGAGGCGTGTTCCTGATCACATTCCGAAGCCGGCAAGATTGCCTGGGATCATTGGTGAATCCTCATGATCACTCGAATGGTACGGCTCTGCCCGTGCTCGGAGGCGACCGTGCTCGTCAAAGCGCAATACAAAGGACACTCCGTTACAGCGCTGTGCGTGGGGCGGACGAACGCCCGCCGCTACTTCGCGCGGTCCGCTCAAACCATCGAATTTGAGCTCGACCATCTGCGCATCGCATGCGGCCTGCCGCCCGAGTTCTGGGATGGTGAGGCAGAGATCCGCGACCTCCGCTTGTGCGCGTGGCTGGAGTCAAAGCACCATCCGCACCGTCCCTCACACAGTCATGTGACTCTGGCGATGACCCCTTCTGGCCAGAACTTGTTCAAGCTCATTCCGGTCTCTCAAAAATCGTTGGGTTGAGCCGCGCCCTCCTCTGCCGTCCCATTTGCTCGCCTCCCGCCTCAGACAACGCCCGGCGCCAGCCCACCCAGACCTTCTGCCGTAACCTAAATTGAACCAATTGCATCCAATCACCTCGGACCCCAGCGCCGTCCGGGCCGGCGACGGCTAGAGACATTGACCCAACCGCAACAAATCTTTGCGAATCCCATCTAAAGAGATGGACTGAAGTGAAGAAGGAGCAAGCAAATGAGATTCCCCGCATCGAAAATAGGCCTCGCAGCGGCCCTGCTGCTGACGGCTGCGCCCCTGTTTGCACAGGCGCAAAGTGAAAACCAAGGCCAGGGCCAGGCGGTCATCACCGTCATTCCGAAGGGCAAAGACGCTACGGCGCCAACACTTTCCCAACAGAATCTGACGCTCACGGTCAACGGGAAAAACGCAAATATCACGAGGCTAACGCCCGCCAACAGCCGCACCGGAGCGCTGGAGATCGTGGTGATGCTCGATTCCGGCGCGCGCACCAGCCTGAGCACGCAGTTGCCGGACATTTCGAACTTCATCAAGGGCCTGCCGCCCGATGCCCACGTCAGCGTCGCATGGATGGAGAACGGCGTCGCCAAGCTCGCCGGCCCGCTCACCACCGATCACGATGCCGCGCTGAAGGGCCTGCACATCCCCGGGGGGTTCGTCGGAGAGGACGCCAGCCCCTACTTCTGCCTCTCTGACCTGGCCAAGCACTGGCCCTCGAGCGACCCCAATGCCCGCCGCGAGGTGGTTATGATCAGCGACGGAGCCGACTACTACTACCGCAGCTACGACATGAACGACCCCTACGTGCAGGCGGCCATCACGGATTCGGTCCGCTCCGGCCTCGTTGTCTATACCATTTACTGGAAGAACAAAGGGCGGTTTGACCAGACCTGGTATGCCAACAACCTGGGACAGAACCTCCTGCTTGAAGTGACGCAGGCAACGGGCGGCAACAGCTACTGGGAAGGCATGGGCGATCCCGTTTCGTTGCAGCCGTTCTTTGAGGACCTGAACAAGCGGCTCGGCAATCAGTACGAAGTGGGCTTTGTAGCGCCGCTCAGCAACAAGCCGCAGGTGGTGAGCATGAAGTTGAAAGTGAAGGACGTGTCCGCCAAGGTGGACGCGCCGCAGCAGGTCTACCTCGGCCGCACTCCCATGCAGTAATCAATTTTTTGACCGCACTCCAACAGACGCCGCCCGCCCCAGGGCGGCGTTTTTATTTGCGCCTCTGTTCTCTGTCTCGTTTCTCCGCTGTCCTCGTCCCCCGGTCCCGGTTTCTCTTGAATTCCACCATCGCCGCCGTGTAGCTTGTTAGGCATCGCAATCGCAACCTCCCTTGTGCTTCCACACAGACCTTTGCGTTCACTCGAACAGTTGATGAATGAGGATTATGAGAATCTCACGGCTGTGCCTGCTCCCCTTGCTTCTTTGCGGCCTCACGTTTGCCGCTGCCGCCCAGAACTCCACTCTCGATAGCACCTACGCCCGCGATCCCAACCAGCCCGTCGATCAGGCCTACTCCGACGCGATCCACAAGTACACCACCGACGCCACGTTCCTCTCGCCGCTGGTCAGTTACCTGCCCGCTTCGAAGACCGTCCCCACGCCGGAAAAGGTTCTCGGCGACGTCTCCGGCGCGCCCAACATGCTTCCCTACGCCGAGGATGTCTACAAGTATTTCCGCATGCTTGAGGCGGCCACGCCGCGCGTGAAGGTCTATACCATCGGCCACTCCGAGGAAGGCCGCGAGCAGATCGCCGTCGCCATCGCCGATGCCGACCTGCTGAAAAACGCCGACGCCAACAAGGCCCGCCTGGCCCAGCTGGCCGATCCGCGCACCATCAACTTCGACGACGCCAAGGCCCGCGCCATTATTGACCAGTCCGTGCCCGTCTACTACATCACCGGCACCATCCACTCCACTGAAACCGGCGCGCCCACCGCGCTCATGGAGATGGCTTACCGCCTCGCCGTGGACGATGCACCGTACATCAAGTACATCCGCTCGCACATGATTGTGCTGATCACCCCGGTGGTGGAAGTGGACGGCCGCGACCGCATGGTGGACATCTACCGCTGGCACCGCGCGCACCTAGGCCAGGACTACCCACGCCTCACCTACTGGGGCCATTACGTCGCGCATGACAACAATCGCGACGCCATGGGCATGACCCTCGACCTCAGCCGCAACGTGCTCAACACCTACCTCGACTGGCACGCGCAGGTGCTGCATGACCTGCATGAATCGGTCCCATTCCTCTATGACAATACCGTCGGCGACGGCCCTTACAACTCCTGGGTCGATCCCATCCTCAGCGACGAGTGGGCCGAGCTCGGCTGGAACAACATCTCGCAGATGCAATCCTTCGGCATGCCCGGCGTGTTTACCCACGGCGACTTCGACACCTGGAGCCCCGGCTACCTGATGTTCCTTGCCGCCATGCACAACGGCATCTCGCGCCTGTATGAGACCTTCGGCAACGGCGGAGCCGACACGGAGAAGCGCATCCTCTCGCCGGAAGAGTATTCCCGCACCTGGTACCGGCAGAATCCGCCGTGGCCCATCGTGAACTGGTCGCAGCGCGACAACAACAACTACGAGGAGTCCGCGCTGCTGTCCACCGTCGCTTACTTTTCGCAGCACACCCAGCACTTCCTTGAGAACTACTACCTGAAAAGCAAGCGCGCCATTGAGAAGCCCACGCTTGAAGGCCCTGCTGCCTACATCGTGGCCAACGATCCCGCGCACTTGAACCGCAACGTGGAACTGCTCAAAGTGCTCCAGCGGCAGCACGTGGAAGTGCAGCAGCTAACCGCCGACGCCACCGTCGACGTCCCCGGCGCCAAGCGCGACGACAAGCCCAAGCCGGAAACCTTCCCAGCCGGGTCCATCGTGGTGCGCATGGATCAGCCGTATTCGCGCATTGCCGACGCGCTGCTTGACCGCCAGTACTGGGCGCCCGACGATCCGCAGAAGCATCCCTACGACGACACCGGCTGGTCCTTCAGCGAGCTTTTCAACCTGAAGGTCACGCGCATCGCCGACGCCGCCATCCTGAAGGCCGCGGTGAAGCCGCTCGACGATCCGGCTTCGATCGCCGGCCAGGTCACAGGCTCCGGGTCGGTTGTCGCCATCAACAACTCCGGCCAGACCACGCTGCTCGCGCTCATTTACAAGCTCAAAGGCGCGACATTCCAGGTCGCAGACAAGCCCTTCGACGCCGCCGGCCACCACTTTGCCGCCGGCTCCCTCATCGTCTCCAACGCGCCTGACGATCAGCTCACCGCCGCGCTGCACGACCTTTCGCTGGATGGCACCCGCCTCGTCGCCGCGCCTGTGGTGGACGCGCACGCTGTGCAACCGCCGCGCATCGCCTTCATGCATACGTGGCTTGGAACGCAGACGGAAGGCTGGTGGCGCTACGCCTTCGACACCGCGGGCGTCCCCTACGACTACATCAGCACCCAGACCGTGGCTAAAGAAGACGACCTCCGCTCGAAATACGACGTGATCGTCTTCGCGCCCGTGGGCCGCGCCAACGCGCAAACCATCATCAACGGCATTCCCATGTGGGGCAACGCGATGCCGTGGGAGAAGACGGACCTCACCCCCAACCTCGGCCGCATCGACTCGACCGACGATCAGCGCCCCGGCCTCGGCTACGACGGCCTCGACCACCTCAGGAAATTCATCGAGGCTGGCGGCTTGCTCATCACCTGCGAAGACACCGCGGAGTTCGCCATCGATACCGGCCTCGCTCCCGGTGTCAGCGTGGCGCCGTCCGCGGGCGCCAACGTGGTCGGCACGGTTCTCAACAGCGTCTTTGTCCAGAAGGACTCGCCCGTCGCCTTCGGCTACGACGCCAATTTACCCGTGATGAGCGCTGGACCGCTCGCCTTCAATATCTCCAACACTGTCGGCCGGAGCGGGGGCCGCATCCTCATGGATCCCTATGCCGAGCGCCCCACCGGCCGCGGGACATTGGAGGAGAACGACGAGCCGGAGGGCCGCAAAGCCATTGAAGCCGAGCCCCTGCACAAACAGCAGCCCTGGCAGGCGCGCGAGCTCAACGAAGAGCAGATGCGCAATAATCCCTCCGTCATTCCGGCGCAGTATCGGCCAGATGTCATCCTGCGCTTCTCTGACGCCAAGTCCATGCTGCTCGCCGGGCTGCTGGACCACGCGCAACCCATCGCCGAGCACGCCATCGTAGTCGATGCCCACCTGGGCCAAGGCAATGTGTTGTTGTTCGCCAACAACCCCATCTACCGCGGCGAAACCATCGGCGACTATGCCTTGGTCTTCAACGCGATCCTGAACCACGACCGCCTGGCGAAGGCAGCACCAGCGCCCACGCCAGCCGAGGAGAAGAAGTAGAGGTGGCAGCAGTCCACAGTTCTTAGTTCATAGTTCACAGGGGCGCTCGAACTGAGAACCAAGAACTGTGAACTAAGAACTGCTTCCCGCCCCTTTCCCCTGACCACTGTCTTGTGGCACACTTGCAACCATGGGAAGCAAAGACAAAGGCCGCAAAGAAGCCAAGAAAGCTCCGAAGCCGAAACCGAAGCCAGAGCCCGCACGGCGCGAGATCTTCTCAACGCCGCCGCCGGCGAAATAGCAAAGCCCTCCCAGCCGGGAGGGCTTTCGCATTTCGGCTCCTGCGCCTGTACCCGTCCGCATCGCTTGCGCGCGGGAGAATCAGGCTGTCATCCTGCGCGCAGCAAAGGATCTGCGGCCGTATTTCCGTTCCCTGTTCCCTGCCCTTGTGTACCATCCAAGCATGCTCATCCGCCCCGCGCAGCCTGAGGACGCGCTCGCCGTCGCGCAAGTTCATGTGCGTTCCTGGCAGGCGGCATACCGGTCGCTGCTCCCCGACGAATACCTCGACCAGCTCCGCCCAGAGGATCGTGCCGCGCATTACGACTTCTCCCACAGCGACCCGCAGAAACCCTACACGCAGGTGACGGAGAGCGACGGCGCAATCCTCGGCTTCGCTACCACGGCGCCTGCCCGCGACGCCGACTACGCCGGGCTGGGTGAGTTGCTCGCGCTCTACGTTGCGCCAGAAAGCTGGGAACAAAGCATTGGGCAGCACCTGGCCGCCGCGGCGCGGCAACGGTTCACGGACGAAGGATTCGCCGGAGCCGTGTTGTGGGTGCTCGAAGGAAACGCCCGCGCCGATCGCTTCTATCGCAGGGACGGCTGGCTTCCCGACGGCGCGCAAAAGCGCGACGAAATATGGGGCATCACGGTATCGGAAATCCGCTATCGCCGCGCCCTTGCGTGAACAATGGACGGGCGATGGTCCGCCGACCTATGCCCTCGCCAATTCGCTGGCGCGCTGCCCCCGAACGCAGAACGGCCGCGCCCCAGGCGCGGCCATTCCATTCACCACTCCCCGGTTGAAAACTACGCCACGACTTCGATTCCCATGGAGCGTGCGGTTCCCTTGATGCTCTTGATTGCCGTCTCAACCGACGCCGCATTCAGGTCCGGCATCTTCTGCGTCGCGATCTCGCGCACTTGCTTCTCCGTCACTTTGCCCTTCTTCTCCTTGTTCGGAGTGCCCGAGCCCTTATCGATCCCCGCCGCCTTCTTGAGCAGGATGCTCGCTGGCGGGGTCTTAGTGACAAAGCTAAAGCTGCGGTCCGCATACACCGTGATGACCACGGGAATGATGAGCCCTGCCATTTCCTTGTTCTGCGTGCGCGCGTTGAACTGCTTGCAGAATTCCATGATGTTGACCTGCGCCTGGCCCAGCGCGGGACCCACCGGCGGCGCAGGAGTAGCCTTCCCGGCTTCAATCTGCAGCTTGACGTACGTCGATACCTTCTTCGGAGGTGCCATTTGTTTCCTTTGGAACCAGCTTCTAGCTCCTAGCCTCTAGCTGCCAGCTGGTCTTTTCCTTGATTCAATTTTGGTGTTGCGCCTCAGCGTTCGCTTGCAAACCGGCGGCCGCTAGGTCCACACACCGGCTAGAAGCTGGAAGCTAGTAGCTAGAAGCTGCAACTACTCAATCTTTTCCACTTTGCCGAACTCCAGTTCCACCGGCGTGGACCGCCCGAAGATCGTCACCATGACCTTCAGTGTCTCGCGATCCAGATTCACTTCGTCCACCACGCCGTTGAAGTTCGCAAACGGTCCTTCGGTAATCCGGACCTGCTCGCTCTTTTCAAATTTGATCTTGAACCGCGGCTTCTCCTTGGCCTCGGCGGAGCGGAACAGGATCGAGCTCACCTCTTCCTCGCTCAGCGCCACCGGCTTGTCTCCCGTGCCCAGGAACCCCGTCACCTTCGGCGTCTCCTTCAGCACGTGCCACAGGTTGTTGTCCAGGTCCATCTCCACCAGCACGTACCCGGGCAGGAACACGCGTTCCACCGTCCGCTTCTTGCCGTTCACAATCTCGGTTACGGGCTCGGTGGGGATCATGACCCGGCCCACCTTGTCCTTCAGCCCGAAAGCCTCCACCCGGCTCGCGATCGACTCCCGCACCTTGCGCTCGAACCCCGAGTACGCGTGCAGGATGTACCACTTGAAGCGCTCATTGCGCACCGGCTGGGCCTCCGGCTGCGGCCCCTCGGGCGTTTGCCCATCGGGCTGCTGGCCTTGCGGCTGCTCGTCGGGTTGTTCCGTCTCTTCTGCCATCGTGCTCTCGCTTCGTCCGGCCGCTTTCATCACTGCGCGCCCAGGCGTTGAAGGATCTGTCCTATGGCCACGCTGAATACCTTATCCACCGCGAAGAAAAACAGACCGAACAGGAAAACGGTGATGATGACCACCGTGGTCGTCGATTCCACTTCCTTCCGGCTCGGAACCACAACCTTCTTCATTTCTGAGCGCACGTCGCTCAGAAACTGCGTCATCTTGCCCCACGAACCGGTAATGCCGCCACCGAGATTCCCTAGAGCGCTGGGTTCCTGCCGCTTCAGCGGCGCCGATCGGTCTTCCTTCATCACGGATGCCTTCGTTGCCATACTACTGTTTTCCTTTGCCAGGGATCGGGACTGGAGATCGGCGATTCATGCTCCGCCTTCTATTCCATCTTCCCTTCTCCCTATTCCCTAATTCTGGCAGGGGCGGAGGGATTCGAACCCCCAAGTCCGGTTTTGGAGACCGGCAGTTTAGCCGTTGAGCTTACGCCCCTGAATGCGAGTGGTCAGTGTTCAGTGCTCAGTGGTCAGATGTTCCCGGCTCGCGCCCGAATCGGATCTGATCACCGATCACTGACCACTGATCACTTGGTTTCTTTGTGCACCTGATGCTTGCGGCAGCGGTTACAGAACTTCTTGAACTCCAGACGCCCCGTGGTCGTCTTCTTGTTCTTGGTCGTCGAGTAGTTCCGCTCCTTGCATTCCGTGCACTGCATGGTCACAATTTCCCGCATCTTCTTATCCTAACCGATTCGGCGATTTCCGCCGAATCCAAGTGAAGAAGTGAATTTTCGGCTTCCGCCGCCTTCACTTTTTCACTTTCTTCACTCGTTCACTCGTCCCGTTACTTGATAATCTCCGAGATCGCGCCCGCGCCCACGGTGCGTCCGCCTTCGCGAATCGCGAACCGCAATCCCTTTTCCATTGCCACCGGCGTGATCAGCTCAATCTGCAGCTCCACATTGTCGCCCGGCATCACCATCTCGGTGCCCGCCGGCAATTCCGCCACGCCCGTTACGTCCGTGGTGCGGAAGTAAAACTGCGGCCGGTAGCCCTTGAAGAACGGCGTGTGACGCCCGCCCTCTTCCTTGCTCAACACGTACACCGTGCCCTTGAACGTGGTGTGCGGCGTGATCGATCCCGGCTTAGCCAGCACCATGCCGCGTTCCACATCTTCCTTCGCAGTGCCGCGCAGCAGGATCCCGGCGTTGTCGCCGGCCATGCCCTCGTCCAACTGCTTCTTGAACATTTCCACGCCGGTGCAGACGGTCTTGCGCGTCTCGCGGAAGCCCACGATTTCCACTTCCTCGCCCACCTTCACCTTGCCCCGCTCGATGCGGCCGGTCACCACCGTGCCGCGGCCCGAGATCGAGAAAATATCTTCAATCGGCATCAGGAACGGCTGGTCGACGGCACGATCCGGACGCGGCACATAACTGTCCACCGCCGCCATCAGCTCGTCGATCTTCGCCTCCCACTTGGCCTCGCCGTTCAGCGCGCCCAATGCCGAGCCGCGGATCACCGGCGCGTCGTCCGGGAACTGGTACTTGGCCAGCAGCTCGCGCACCTCCAGCTCCACCAGCTCGATCAGCTCCTCGTCTTCCACCGCATCGCACTTGTTCAGAAACACCAGCACCGAGGGCACGCCCACCTGCCGCGCCAGCAGCACGTGCTCCTTGGTCTGCGGCATGGGGCCATCGGTGGCGGCAACCACAAGAATCGCGCCGTCCATCTGCGCCGCGCCCGTAATCATGTTTTTGATGTAGTCGGCGTGCCCAGGGCAATCCACGTGCGCGTAGTGCCGGTTCGCCGTCTCGTACTCCACGTGCGCCGTCGCGATGGTGATGCCGCGCTCCCGCTCTTCCGGCGCGTTGTCGATCGAGTCGAACGACCGGAACACATTCTTCGGGTTGTGCTTTTGCAGCACCTTCGTAATCGCCGCCGTCAGCGTCGTCTTGCCGTGATCGATGTGCCCAATCGTCCCCACGTTCACGTGCGGCTTCGAACGATCAAATTTTTCCTTCGCCATCTTCGCTTCCTTCCGTTCTTCAATTCATCGATTCAGAATTCGCAATCCTGAGCCGCTCAATCAATCCCAGAACATCCTGCTTGCGCAATCTAAAAGTTGCCGAGGCACCTTCCAATTCATCCAGGTGCTCACTCAAGAAACGCCAAACACATTTCTCGAGCATATTCTCGCCAGGGCCGCCCCACTTTTCCGCCTCGGCCTTGGCATCGTCTTCAAACTCAACCCGGATATCCGTGTTTGGGCCGCTCTTCCAGTCGCTCGTCTTCGTGGTCACTACATACATGCTGCCGCAATCTCAGTAGTACGCGTACGCCTTGAAATACCTTTGCCGCAGCTCCGCCTGTACCTTTTCCACCAGCCGCAGATACCGCTCCCGCGTCAACCCCTGGTCGCTCACCGGAAGCCCGTCGTACAACCCCGGCGCCTCTTTGCCCAGAAATCCGCGCCGCAAAATCGACTCAAAATCCCTGATCCGCAGCCGCGCCTTGGTCACCTTGGTCAGCAGCACGTCTACGTCCCGCACGTCGAACGCCGCATCGATCATGGCGTGCAGCCGCCGGTATTCTTCCTCGCTCCGCACCGCAATCGGCGCCTGCTCGAACATCTTTCCCACGTCCCGTGACCTCAAAAACTAGCCGTTAGCTGTTAGCTCTTAGCTTCACTCTTCGCCGCCCGCCTCGCTGCCAGCCCGACCCACCACAACCCAGGCTAACGGCTAAAAGCTAGAGGCTAATAGCTGAATCTGGAGCGGGAGACGGGACTCGAACCCGCGACCAACAGCTTGGAAGGCTGTGACTCTACCACTGAGTTACTCCCGCGAAAAACAGTTCGCAGTTCACAGTTCTCAGTTCACAGGCTGCAGTTCGTCGTCGTACGCCGCGCCGCTTGGAAAGCTGTGAACTGCGAACTAAGAACTGCCCTTCAATTTCTGGAGCTGATGACCAGGATTGAACTGGTGACCTCTCCCTTACCAAGGGAGTGCTCTACCAACTGAGCTACATCAGCCCTCTAAAACCGAGCCTTTAGCTCTTAGCCTTGAGCTTGACCGCCGCACCGAAAAGCGAAGAGCTAAAGGCTAAAAGCTACTGGCTGTCTTTCCTCCGGATCCGGTCCGCCTGCATCGCCATCACTGTCCGGAACGCAAATGTCGCCAACACAAAAATCGGAACCCACCGGATCTCCACCATCCTGCCGAAGACCGGTACCGACCCCTTGCCAATCGTAAACCACGCTACTACCGCCAGCACGCCGTACAGCGCCATCGCGATCCGGTACTTCCGCTCCAGTTCGCTGCGAGTTCCGGCCGCTTCGTCTTCCCTGCGTTTCTGCTCAGCCTCATCCATATCCATCCGGCCGGCTCCCTCACGCACTGCAATTCCTCAAATCCAGCTGGCAGGTCACAGGCTTTCCTACTCCCTGTTCCCTACTCGCTATTCCCTGCATTTATGGTGCACAGGGGAGGATTCGAACCTCCGTAACTCGAATGAGTGGCAGATTTACAGTCTGCTGCCATTAACCGCTCGGCCACCTGTGCCCAATTCGCCCATCCACCCCGGAAAGACCATTTCCACGCACCAGCCTTAATCCGGAATGTTCCGGAAAAAACATCCTGATTCACTGGAGTGGGATCACCGCAGAGGACAGATCCGGCGCCCATACCGAAGCGCCGGTTCACCACTCGCTGCCGCTTCTCTTCCGGCCGTCGTTCGCCTTTTTGTAAGTGGAGCTGACGGAGGGATTTGAACCCCCGACCCTCTGATTACAAATCAGATGCTCTACCAGCTGAGCTACGCCAGCCCTCAGGAGGGGTTTCCTTCAGCCCGTCTCTCGCCACCCAAAAAAAGCGCCCGAAAGCCGCAGAAACAGTACGGATACACCATCCTCCGCACTGTACGGCACAATTACAAAGGTTAGCATAGTGCCTGCGTCGGAGCAAACCTGCGCCGCACCCCACGGGTACTCTTGGCGCATGGTCCCGCAGAGCGTGGACCGGAATCCGCAAACCGCTCTGCGCCATACACTTGCACTGCAGATCCTGGGATTGCCCGTTCCTTAATTACTGTGGCTTGGGCGCATGCACCGCAACCCGCTGCTCCGCCGGGACCTCCATTGCCTCGCCCATCGCCAGCGGCAGCTCCTGCTGCTGCGGTTCCGCGGCGCCATAGGCGCGCACAATGCGCTGCACCAGCAAGTGGCGGACCACGTCCGATTCCTCAAAGTGGCAGAACTGGATGCCTTCAACGCCTTCGAGCACGTTGATGGCGTCCACCAGCCCCGACTTCCGCGGGTTGGGCAGGTCGATCTGCGTAATGTCGCCCGTGATCACGCTCTTGGAGTTATTTCCCATGCGGGTGAGGAACATTTTCATCTGCTCGATGGTGGTGTTCTGCGCCTCGTCCATGATGATGAACGCGTCATTGAGGGTGCGCCCGCGCATGAAGGCCAGCGGGGCCACCTCGATCACATTCCGCTCCAGCATTTTGTCCACGCGCTCAGGGTCCAGCAGGTCGTAGAGCGCATCGTAGAGCGGCCGCAGATACGGGTCCACCTTCTCCTGCAAGCTGCCAGGCAGAAAGCCCAGGCGCTCACCCGCTTCCACCGCCGGACGCACCAGCACAATCCGGCTCACCTTCTTGGCGTTCATCGCGGCCACGGCCATTGCCACGGCCAGGTAGGTTTTTCCCGTGCCGGCCGGCCCCACGCCGAACACCATGTCGCTCTGCTCGATCGCTTCCACGTACTTGCGCTGGTTCACGCTCCGTGGCTGCACCATGCGCTTCACGCCCGCCGACCGCTGCTTGCCCGCATCCACCAGGCCGCGCAGCGTGGTTGCGGCATCCGCCACCACCAGGCGCAGCATTCCGTTCAGTTCCCCGTTGTGGGGATGAGTCCCCTGGCGGCGCAGCGACTCGAAATCCTGGAAAATTACCCGCACGCGCGCCACTCCCTGGTCGGGGCCTTCCACGTGCACGGCGTCGGAGCGAAGATCGATGCGCACGCCAAGCGAGTCTTCCATCAGTCTCAGGTTTTCGTCGCGGGTCCCGAACAGGGGCTCAAGGTTGGGCGTGATCTCCAGGGCGATCTTCAAGTGGTTAATACCCTCCAAAGGGTCCAGTAACATTTGAGCGCCACCGTGCCGGCGCCGCCGGTTTCCTGCACTTTTTATCGGCAGGACCGGCAAGCCATAGAGCTATTGACTTGGATGCGGCAGGATTCGCCGCGGCGTCACAACCATAAGTAGAGGCGGACGGCTTCCAGGGTTGCCGGAGCGTACAAACGGCTTTTAGAGGATTTCGACCAGCGCCGCGCGGTCCGGAGCTTCTGCTCCCTCCCGTCCGGCAGCGCCGCGAATTGGCGATGGCAACCAAGTAAGGTATCTGCGCTAGAGAGTAGCCCGACTCCTTCGAACCGTCAACTGATCCGCAGCGAAATTTCCATCAAAATCGTGCCTCCCAAGGTACCGCCTGAGGGAAAAGGGAGAAGGGAGTAACGATCAAGAACCGGCACTAAAGCACGAGGGACAAAGGCATGGGCTCGGCAAGCCGCTCGCAAATTGATGCGCGGCGCCTTCTGCTCCCTATTCCCTATTTGCTGCTCTCTGCCCTTATGTCGTCCGTCACATCCTGCCCACAGCCTCGCTTCTATACTCACCCGAGGATCAGCCCATGGATTTTTCGGTACTTTCGGTGCCCAGCATTCTGCAGAATGCCGCCATCCTCACCGTGATCGTGGCCTTCGCCGGCTATGCCATCACCTTCGCCAGCGCCCATTTCCTGGCCCGCCGCCGCGACAAGCTCGACCTGGTGAACAAGCGTCTCAACGAGTTCTACGGCCCGCTGTATGTCGCCTCTGAGACCGGCAACATCGCTTACCGTTCCCTGCTCGCGCGCCTGGGCAAATCGCAGAGCTACCCTATCCTCGACTCCGAGCTTGGCGAGTGGGAACTCTGGATGCGCACCATCTTCATCCCCCTCAACGAAGTTCGTGAAAAGATCATCATCGAGAAGGCTTACCTCATCGTCGAAGAAAAAATGCCGCAATGCCTGCTTGACTTCGTCACCCACGTGGTCGGCTACAAGGCCGTCATTTCCAAGTGGAACAACGGCGACTACTCCGAGCGCCGCTCCACCATCGGCTGGCCCCCCGAGTTCGACGTCTACGTGCGCAAGTCTTACGCCGCCCTCAAAGCCGAACAGACCCGTCTGATGCATGGCGCCACCGACCGGCTCCTACGCCGTCTGCTCAGCAAAAAGCCTTCGCACTAACCACAGCTTGTCATCCTGAGAAACGGAGCGACGAAGGATCCGGGAGTGCTTCTCGCCGGTTCAACCATGAACCCCGGGCGCCCCGCCCGTTCCGCAGTTTGCGGCAATCGTGGGAAACGACGACCCTCAGCTTTGCCTCCGGACCGTCGCCGTAAGGTCACCGGCCAGGGTCGGATTCAGCGATGTCACCTGCGCCACCGTCTTGGTCAGCCGCGCCTCGTTGGGCCGGCAGTCTTTGCATTCCTCATGCGAGTAAAAATGCTCGATGGACTCCACCAGGTACGCGCCGGGCAGGAACTCCCCCGTCCCGCCCACACCATGCGCCGGCAGCATCACCACGTCTCCCGGCTTGGGCATCGAGTGCAGCGTCTCCAGCGGCACCAGGTTGATGCACGTCCCGTCCCCGGCAACGAATTCCAGGCAATTGGCGCTGTGCAGCCGCCCCTCGCGCTCCCTGCGGGCCTCCTGGCGCAGCTTGTATGCCTGGTAGTAGGCCGCTGCCGATGCAGGCAAAATCAAGAAAAACGCCAGAATGTTGGAGATGTAGGACAACCTGGCGAGCAGCCCCTGCCTCCCCAACTCGCTGAATATCCTGGTCATCATCGGATTCATTCATGAAGCTCCGGAATGAGCCATCATACCAACGCCGCGCGAGCGTGGTCTCCATCATCTTGAAGAGTTGCCGTCGGCCAGTTTGTCCGGCCGGGCGCAGTTGGCTGCGACCAACAGCTTCTAGAAGCCTTTGCGGCGGCGGAGGAGTTCGGGGTGGCGTTCCACAGCGCGCAACTCGCGGCTGCGCTCGCGTTCCCAAGCTTCGGCACGCCAACGGCGCGAAGAGTACACAGGAGATTCTTCCGGGAGCACCGGCGCGGAAATTGGCGAGGGCGGAACGAGAAGCGGCCCCACCGGCATGGAGGCGATGGCGGCAGGTAAGGCGTCAGCCAGGCCGGTCGCGCGCGACGGAGTGGAAACCGCGGGCACAATGAGCTGCGCAGAAGAATCGTCATCGGCGAAGGCGGCTGGCGAAGTCAGGCTCGTGTCGGTCGCCGCGCACTCGGGTTCCGCATCCAGGCGCTCCGCACGGGCAGCAGGAGCGGTGGACCGCCCAGCGATGGTGCGGGCCATGAATTCGTCCACCAGCTTGTGCAGGCAGGTTTGGCCGCACAGGTGCTTGGAGCCGGAACGCAGACGGTTCCGGGAGCTCCAACCGCCGATGCGCAGCTCACCCGCCAGCTCGCACGCGACGAACCAATGGTTGGTCTGTTTCTTTTCCGCTCCGCAAATGTCGCACGAAATGGCCTGGCGGATCACCCGTGCCTCCTGTACTGTTGCCTGGTGCCGTGGCGGCAATAGCAGAGATCGCGGACCGCGCGTCCTACGGAGTGCGTACGGCGCAGAGCCGCGATCCCTGCGGCTACCAAGTCCTTCATCGCTCGGATGGGCTGAGAGTTGAGCGCGCAGCGCGGGGAATCGTTGCCGTTCTCATTCTGGAACTACGGCTGCCGGGAGGTTTCAATTCGGAACAGCGCGGCGGTAGCGCCTAATCTTTCGGCGCAAAGTAACCTTTCCTGGCCAGCACCTGGTATTTGCGATCGTAGCAATACAGATAAATAGGCCGGAACTGCCCGTCGGACCTGAAATCGGAAGGGACGTAGGTCAGAGCGTACTGGCTGCGCAGCGCTTCCTGGATGCTGTGGAAGCTCTCCGACATGTCTTCTACGGACGGTGGAAAAAACACCTGGCCGCCAGTTTCCGTGGCCAGCTTGCTCATCACGTCGTCTCCCCTGCCGCGGCTCGGGGTCCAATTGGTGCTGATGCCGTAGATCACGGTTTCGGCGCGCTCGCACTCCTTCACGGCTTCGTCGATGCGAACCCGGCTCTGATTGTCGTCGCCGTCGGAGATGAGGACCATGGCCTTGCGCACAGGTTCCTGGCCGCGCGCCACGTCCAGCAATTTGTCGCGGCATGCCGTGTAGACCGCGTCGAAAAGCGCAGTGCCGCCGCCGGGGCGCAGGCGGTTGACGCCCGCCTCCAGCTTGTCCAGATCGTTGGTCCAGTCCGCCTCCACCGTCGGCGTCACGTCAAAGCCCATCACAAATGCGCGGTCCGACTTCGGCTTCAGCGTCTGCATCAGGAACTCGGTGGCCGACTGCTGCTCAAACTGGAACCGCGAGCGGATGGAGGTGCTGGCGTCAATCACAATGCCGACGCGGAGGGGAAGATTGATCTGCTGCCGGAACGAAGTGATGCTCTGGGGCGCGCGGCCATCGTCAAGCAATGCGAAATCGTTGAGCTTGAGGTCGGGGATATAGCGGCCGTGCTTATCCGTCACCGTGAAGATGAGGTTCACCTCATTGCGCTGAATGACGAAGGTGGGCTTTTCTTCCTGCTGGGCATTGCCCGCAGCCGGCTGCTGGCTCTGCGCGGTGGGCTGGCTCGGTTGTGCCGCCGGTGTTTTCGGCGGACTGGCGGGCTTTTGCGCGGCCACAATGGCCGGAAGGATCGCGGCCAGGGGAACGACCGCAAATCCCCACGCCCAGCGACGGATGGCCGCCGGAAAAAGAAGCTGTTTGATCATCACGATTCTATTTTACCAATGGCTAAATTGTTGCCAAGGTTGGACGTTGGCGCAGAAGGTTCGTCACCCCCGAGCGCGCGCAGGAAAGCCTCCAATTCGAGCGGCAGTGGAGAAGCGAGGCGCAGGGGCTTGCCCGAACGCGGATGGGCGAATTCCAGCTCCGCTGCATGGAGGAAATTGCGGTTCAATGTGAGTTCCTGTGCCTCTGCTTTGCGCCGCGGCGCGCCAGATGCTCCGGAAGTGGCCGTCGGCTGCTCAGTCAGCCGGCCGGCAGCGCCGTAGAGCCTGTCGCCGACGACCGGATGGCCGATCGACGCCATGTGCACCCGGATCTGATGGGTGCGGCCGGTCTCGATGCGGACCTCAATCAGCGTGAATTTGCCGAAGCGTGTATCGAGCCGGCGCAGTACCTGGTAGTGCGACAAGGCCGAGCGCGAATTTTCTCGCGCCTTTGTGCTCATCCGCGTTCGGCGCACAGGATCGCGGCCGATGGCCGAGTTGATGCTGCCCTTCGCGTGCTCCAGCGATCCCTGCACCAGGGCAATGTAGGTTTTGCGGATCTGGCGGCCGGAGAACATGCGCGCCAGCGCGGCGTGAGCGCGATCATTCTTGGCCACGATGATCAGCCCGCTGGTTTCCTTGTCGAGCCGATGCACTATGCCGGGCCGCAGGTCGCCTCCGGTGGAGGAAAGAGACTGGAAGCGGTGCAGCAGGGCGTTGACCAGCGTGCCGCGATTGCGCGCATCGTCCGTTGCTCCCGCGCCTGCGTGCACCATCATGCCGGCGGGTTTGTCCACTATGGCAAGATCGGCGTCCTCGTAAATCAGGCGCAGCGGAATGTCTTCCGCCATGGCCTTCAGCGGCGCGGGGTGAGGATCGCCGGTAACCACAATGTGTTCGCCCCCGCGCAATTTATGCGAAGCTTTCGGGCGCGCGCCGTCCACCAGCACGCTGCCTTGATCCAGAAGCAACTGCACGCGAGAGCGGCTCACGCCCTCGAGTTGGGTCACCAGAAACTGGTCGAGGCGCCGGCCGGCAGCGTCGTGCGGAGCCATTATCGAGCGCGGCTCATCCATGCGCTGCCTCGGCAGGCGCGGCAATGGCGGCGCCGCGGCGCTCGCGCAGCAGCACCGCACCGGCAATCACCATCAGCACAGCGGCCAGTTGCGGCCCATCCAGCGCGCCGTGGAGCATGGCGCCGCGTCCATCCCAATCCCGCCAGATCTCGGTCAGAAAGATGATCGCGCCGAATCCGATGAGCCCCGATCCGGCGGCGTCGCCGTGTTGCCGCCGTGCCGGCAACATCACCAGCAGCAGGGCAGCGAGAGAAAGGTACGCGATGGCCGCGTAAGCCTGCACTGGATGCAGCGGAACGCCCAGCGGCGCGCCGCTCCAGCGGGCTGCCAGCGGATGGGTGTACGTGACAGCCCATCGCACGGTGGTTTGAGTGCCGAATCCGGATCCCGCCATGAGCGCTCCGAGTTGCTCGAACGCCAGACCCAATGCCACCGGCGCGGCCAGCGCGTCCGCCGCATCCATCATCGGCATGCGCTGCCATCGCGCATAGGCAAACGCCGCCCCCAGGCCGATGGCGCCCGCAACTGTCGCCACCAACGGATGATGGATCATGGCGAGCGAAAGCATCCACAGCGGATGACGCGCGAGGATGCGCCAGTTCATGGCGACCAGGAGCAAGCGCGAACCCACCAGCGCCGCGAACAACGAGAAGACAAATAAATTCCACAGTTGATTGGGGGAAACGCGCGTTACCCGCGCGGTGTGCAGTGCCAGCAATAAGCCGGCGAGCACGCCGATGGCCGCCATGGCCCCGTAGCTGGGAATGACGACCGCTCCGATGTGGAAGAGGATGGGGTGCACCTGCTCAAAAGAATACGGCATCCCGCAGACGCCGATTCAGGGCATCAAAAAAGAGAAGCCGACCCGCGGGGCCGTGAGCGATGCGCTGGTGAACCCGTCCTAAGACGGTGGAGCTCCCCGCGGTTCATTAGGCATTCCGGACTGGCGGACACTGCACACAGAACCGATTGTCGAGTCGAGCTCCTGTTCGTTGAATGTTGGTTCAACCAGCGTTGACCACCCACCTGCTTTGCAGGCCGGTTTCTATTGCGGAGTCTATGGCGATGCGCGCGGAATTGCAAGTCTTGTGCGGAGTATGCGCGATGTGTTAGAAAAGCGCACCCACCTATTTTTGCGCTCCCGCCGCGAATCGACTTCTGCTACGAGCCTGTTTTCCGTTCCTCGTCCAACACCTCGTCCAGCAGCGAGCGCAGTGTGCTGGCGCGCGCATGCCCGGTGGCTGCCGCACCTGACTGCTGATACTGCGATAGCTCGTCGGCAAGATTCAGCGCCGCCAGCACCGCCACGCGCAACGAATCCACGGTGCGTCCCTGCGCCGCCACCGCGCGCATCTTGGCGTCCACCTGCTCCGCCAGTGCCAGGATGTGAGCGGTGTCCTGCCCCGAGAGGTGATAGGTCTGGTCATAAATCTGGACCGTGACGTAGTTGGACGGATCGTCGGACTGCGGCGCCATCAAGCCTCCAGGACGTCAAGCTGGGCAAGGAGTTTCTCCACCCGCTGGCGCACCGCTTCGCGCTCGGCGCGAAGGGATTCGATTTCGTGGTCGACATTCTTCGCCGATTCCACTTGTTCCTTCAGCCGCGTTTCCGCCTGGGCGGCGCGCTCCTCCGCGGCTGCGCGCGCCAGCCGCTCGCGCTTTACCAGGTTCACGGCGCGCAGCACGCGCTCTTCCAGCGCGGCGAATTCATCTCCGCTCACCGTTATTGCTCCCGCCTCGCCGGCGGGACGCTGATCCTGGTTCGCCTCCGCCACTTCCTCTCCAAACGATAATTCCGGCATTTATATACCTCCGCGCATGCACACTTTGATTGGAGTATAGCGCCGGAAGAGGAAGTGGAAATCTCAGGAGCGCAGGCGCGCACCCGCTTTGCCAACCGCCTCCACCACGCGCGCCTGGAAGTCCTTTAGCTCCTCGTCGCGCAAGGTGCGATCCGCGGATTGGAACGTGACCCCAAGCAGGAGCGAGTACTCCCCCGCGCCCAGTTTCGGATCGCGAAATACTTCGCAGGCGCGCCAGTCCACCAGCTCCGGAATTCCCAGTTCGGCAATCGCCTCGTCGATGCGCTCCCACGGTATGCTCTCGTCCATCACCAGCGAGAAGTCCCGCCGCACCGATTGGAAGCGCGAAATATCCCGTGCCGCCGGCCTGCGCAGGGGCAACTTGTACAGGCGGTCGAGGTAGATTTCGCCCGCATACACCGTCTCCCGCAGCTTGCGGGCCGCAGCTTCATGCGGATGCAACTGGCCGAACCAGCCCACGGTCAGCCCACCCACCACGGCTCGCGCCGAGCGATACGGATGCAGCCACGCCGGCGTCAATCCTGCCTCCGCAGGGAAACGATCGAAATACACGCCGCCCGCCTGGAATTGCGCTAGCAACTGTTGCACCACACCCTTGATGTCGTAAAAGTCGATGGCGCGCGCCGCATGCAGCGCTCCTTCATCGGGCGCAGCGCCCGCCGCCGCAAATGCCAGCGCCGGCCGCTCCTCCACTTTGTCTGTAGTGCCGGAGAACACGGTTCCGAGCTCAAACAACCGCACCTCACTTACGTCGCGATGCAGATTGCCCGCAACCATCGTCAACATGCCGGGAACCAGCGACGGCCGCATCACCCCGGCCTCCTCGCTCAGCGGATTGCCCAGCGGCACCATCAGGCCCGGTTGCGGCGCGGTCAATTCCGCGTCCGCCGCGGAGCAGAAAGTGCTGCCGATGGCCTCATGGAACCCGGCGGCAAGCATGGTGCGGCGTACCGCGGCTTCGGCCTCTGCCCACGGCAGTGCCCGCACGCCTTCGCCGAATGCCGGCAGCGTGTTGGCAAAGCGGTTGTAGCCGTAGACGCGCGCAACTTCCTCGATGAGATCGATCTCGCGCTCCAGGTCGAGCCGCCAACTTGGCAGCGTGACCAACCATGCCTCGCCGCGCGCTTGCCCACTCAGCTCCGCCGCCAACTGGCACCCGAGCGCGCGCAACACGTTCTCCACGGTTGCGGCCGCGATGCCCTCGGCGTCAAGCGTGGCGCCGAGAATCCGCCGCACCTCCGACAAAGCCAGCACGATGGCCTCGCGATGCGCGGTGCGCGCCGCGATGGCGGGAATACGCACGTCGACAAGTTCGCCCTCAAGCCAGCCGCCGTTGGCCAGCAGGATGCTGCTGACCAGAGCGGAAGCCACCGGCCCCGCGTTGATATCCGCGCCGCGCTCAAAACGATGACTCGCATCCGTATGCAGCCCATGCCGGCGCGCGGTGCGCCGCACCGCCATCGGGTCGAACCACGCCGCCTCCACCAGCACGTTCTTCGTATCCGCCGTAATCATCGTGTCCCAGCCGCCCATTACTCCGGCCAGGCCCACGGGCTTGGCGTGATCCGCAACCACAAGGTCGTCCGGATCGAGGTCGCGCTCTACGCCGTCCAGCGTGCGCAGCTTCTCGCCCTTGCGCGCCCGGCGGACAATGATGCCGCCCTCGAGCTTGTCGAGGTCGAACACGTGCGTGGGCTGTCCCATCGCCAGCCAGGCAAAATTCGTCGCATCCACTGCGTCCGAAATCTTCTTCTGCTCCAGCAGATTGAAATATGTGACAATCTCGGCACCGGGCAGATCGCGCGATTCCCCAACCACGATCCCGCGCAAAACACGCGCGGTGAACCGCCCGCACACGTCCTCGGCCTCAATGGCGACAGGAATCGGCTTGACCGCCGGACGCGGCTCGGGAAGCGCGAACTCGAGCGGCTTCAGCTCCAAGCCAAAAATCGCCGCCGCCTCGCGCGCCACGCCGTAGTGGTTCATCGCGTCCACGCGGTTGGTGGTGATGTCCATCTCGTAGAGCGATCCGTTGCCCGGACCGAGATCGTAGATGCCCTCGACGGCGATGCCGCGCAGGGTCAAATCCTCGGCGAGTTTCAGGTCGTCCACCGGCAGCTCCGGGAGATAACTGCGAAGCCATTTGGTCAGTATCTTCATGCGAACTGCCCCAAAAATCTCATATCACCCGCGAACAAGGACCCAATTTCGCTGATCCCGTACTTCATCATCGCGATCCGCTCCACGCCCATCCCGAACGCGAAGCCGGAGATCTTCTTTGGGTCGTACGCAGGCTGCTTCTGCGCCGCGAACGCAAACACCGCCGGATCCACCATGCCACAGCCCAGCAGTTCAATCCATCCCGACTGCTTGCATTTGCGGCAGCCTTTTCCGCCGCAGAAGATGCAACTGATCTGCACGTCGGCGCTCGGCTCTGTAAATGGAAAGAACGACGGGAAAAACCGCGTCTTCACCGCCGATCCGAACAGCGCCTTCATCGCGTGATCGAGCGTGCCCTTCAAATCGCTGAAGGTGATGTTGGCGTCCACGCACAGCCCCTCCACCTGGTGAAAGATGGGCGAGTGGGTCGCGTCCTGCGCATCGTTGCGGTGCACTTTGCCCGGAATCACGATGCGCACCGGCGGCGGCCGCTGCTCCATGGTCCGCATTTGCACCGGCGAAGTGTGGGTGCGCAGCAGCAGTCGCTCGCGCAGCGGCTTGCGCTCCTGGTTCGCAATCACCAGCGTGTCCTGCGTATCGCGCGCCGGATGCCCGGGCGGAAAATTCATGCTCTCGAAGTTGTAGTAGTCGGTTTCCACCTCCGGCCCCACGCCCACCGAGTAACCCAGCGCCGCAAACACGCTCACAATCTCGTTCATGGTGCGGGTGATCGGATGCTCGGCGCCAATGAGCCGCCGCGTTCCCGGCAGCGTGATGTCGATGGCCTCGCGGGCGAGCGCGGCGTCGCTCGGGCCTCCGCCGGTGGCCTGTTCCAGCAGACTCTCCACAAGCTCCTTGAGAGTCTTAAAGTGTTCGCCAACAGCCTTCTTGGCCTCCGCCGGCGCGGCCTTGAGCCACCGGCTGGAGACTTCATTCAGCAGGCCCTGCTTGCGCCCGATCCAGCGCAGGCGGAACGCCTCCACCGAGTCGGGAGGAAAGTCCTCCAGGCGCATAACCATCCAGTCGCCTTCAGCAAGTTTCGCCAGCGCAGCGAAAGCCGCGTCCAGCGCGTCGTCATCAAACGACTTGAGATTCGGAATCTCTTGATTGTCCATGTTCGTTAACTCGCAGAATAAATCACACTCGCGGTGCGGCAATTTGCTTTGAGTCGCGTTTCAGAGAATCGGAAGCCCCAAAAAAGCTAACGGCCTGAAGCTAAGCTCCAGGCCGTCGGTGAAAAGGGACTCGTCAGCCTGGCTTTATGCGGCTGCGCTGGCAAGAGCGGCTTTCGCCTGCTCCACCAGCTTGGTAAAGCCCGCGGCATCGTGCACGGCAATGTCGGCCAGAATCTTACGATCCAGCTCAATGCCGGCCTTCTTGAGGCCGTTGATGAACTGCGAGTAGCTGGTCTGGTTCAGCTTGCATGCGGCGGAAATGCGCACGATCCACAACGAGCGGAACTGGCGCTTCTTTTCGCGGCGGCCCTTGTAGGCGAACTTCAGTCCGCGCTCCACGGCCTCCTGCGCTGCCTGGTAGAGCTTCGATTTCGTCAGGAAATAACCGCTTGCGCGCTCCAGAATCTTCTTGCGCCGGTCATTCCTCTTCGTACTGCGTTTTACGCGGGGCATTGTCGTTCTCCATTTTGGTTCACGTGGGTTACGCGGCTGGAGGCAGGAGCGCCATCTCTGGCCGGGCCTCTTCACTCGCTCGTTCAAGCCTCAATCTCTCGGCAGCCTCAAATTCGGCTCGCCGGGGGCTCCTCCACCGGAGCCCTGCTGCGTCCGCCGCGGCGGACGCAACGATCAGGCGTAGGGAATCATGCGCGCTACCTTCGCGTGATCGCCATCCGACACAATTGCGCTCTTGCCGAGCTTGCGCTTGGTCTTCGGCGACTTCGAGGAAAGGATGTGCCGCGTCTTCGTGTGGCCCCGCTTGATCTTGCCGGTGCCGGTCTTGCTGAAGCGCTTGGCCGCGCCCGAATGGGTCTTCAACTTGGGCATTTTCTTCTCTTGTGGGAGCCGGGCATTGCCGCCCGATCCGGATAAGCCTCGCCCGCACAGGGATTTCCCGCACTTGGGAGACTCCGACCAGTATACAGGAAGCCCGGTATTCCGGCTACGGCGAGTTTGAAACCGCGTTTACGGATTTTCCGGCCCAATCCCCTGCATCGACTCCCCAAACGCCTTTTGAATGAATTGGATGATCCTCTGCCGCCCATCGAAACCGTGCCACGCCTCCGGCGACGGCCGCCCGTAGATCCCCCCGGCCAGCGGCCCATGATTCTCGCGCGGATACGTCACCAGCTCCACCGGCACGCCCTCCTGCCGCAGCGCCCGGTACATCTCCTCTGACTGCCCCAGCGGATCGGTCGAGTCGGCCTGTCCCTGGATCAGCAGGAACGGCGTCTTGGCCCGCGCCGCGCCGCTCAGCGGGCTCTGCTTCCACGCATCGTCCATGTGCTCCCACGGCTTGCCGAAATACCACCGGTCATACCACGAACCGCCCTCGGTGCCGTATTCGCTGAATTGGTCAATCACCGGCGCGCCGCTGATGATGGCCTTGAAGCGGTCCGTCTTGCCCTCGACAAACCCGGCCATCTCGCCGCCGTAGCTGTAGCCCATCAGCGCCATCTTGTTCGCGTCCAGCGGATAGTGCGCCAGCACGTAGTCAACTCCGGCCATGATGTCCCGGTAATCGCCGCCGCCCAGGTCATTCTTGTTGGCCGCCTCAAACTTCACCCCGTAATTCGACGAGCCCCGCGGATTCGGCCGCAAGAGCGCCCATCCATGCCCCAGCAGGAATCCCGCAAACGGATCGTAGCGGTCCTCGAACGCGCCGGCTGGCCCTCCATGCACATCCACAATCAGCGGAACCTTTCCGTCCTTCGCCTGCGGCGGCAGATACAGCAATCCCTCCACCGTGAACTCGCCGCTCGTCCACTTCACCAGCTCCGGCTCCACTGCTCTCAGGTCCTTTAGTCCCAGCTCCGGCATCGGCAGCGCCGTGCACGCATCGCCCAGACGCTCCGCGAAGCACAATTTGTCCGGCGTGCTGCCGCTTTCCGTCATCCACACCCATCCGGTCTTCTTGCGGTTCGTATTCAGCCCGCCAATCACCGGCGCGCCCAGGTCGATCGGAGCCGGCGGCTTGCTCCCGTCCAGCGTCAGCCGCACCGGCGTCGTATGCGTCCCCACTCCCGCCTGTGCAATTACCGTCCCTTCGCCCGAAAAATAAAGCGGCCCAAATCCCAACTGCCCAGCGAATCCCGAGGACAGCGGAATCACCTTCTCCCCTGAGCTCTCCTTCGGCAGTGCATACAGCTCGTCGTATCCGGGCGGCGCATCTTCCTTCGTCGCGGCAGAAAACACAATGGCGCTTTCATCCGGCGCAAACGCGAAATTCCCCACCGTCGGCGGAATCCCATCCAGTTTCTGCGGCTTGTCCGGAATAGCCGCATCCACAAGAAAAGCTTGCCCAGCCGGCCCCAGGTCGCTCAGGTCGTTCATCGGCTCGGTCCCCACCAGCATCTTGTCAGAGCTCTGCGCCCACACCGCAATCCGCACATCCGGCGCGATGCCGGTCAACTTCAAATCGCCATCCAGCGTACCGTCCGCCTTCAGCCCCACAAGATAAAGCCGCGTTCCGTGAATGTCGTGATTCACCCAGTCCGCGTCGGCCTTGGCGTCCGTCTCCTTTTTCTCGCCCGGTGTCTCCGGATCTTGGGCCATCACCGCCAGCCACTTGCCGTCGGCAGAAATCGAATACCCGCCCACATCAATCGGCAGCGGCTCCGGCTTTTTCTCCTTGTCGGATTCCGCCTTCTTGTCTGCCTCCTTCTTGTCGCCTTCCTTCTTGTCGGCGTCCTTTTTCTCCGCTCCCGGCGGCGGAATCGCGTCCTTCTCCTTCGACTGGTCCACCGCCGCCATCACCTTCAGGTCGTACGGCATGGCCTCGCCGCCGCGCAGGTCCAACCGGAATAGTTGCGTATGCTCGCCCCGATGCGCCAGGAAGAAGATGGCGCCTCCATCCGGCGCCCATTGCGGCGCGCGTTCCCCGCGCTTGTCCGCCGGCGGCGAAAACGTCAACTGCCGCAGCGAGTCCTTGTCCCCATTCGTCGCCACCACCCACAGGTGCGACTTGGCGCCATCGGCGGTCGAGTCCGTCACCACAAACAGCACCTGCTTGCCATCGGGCGAGAGCTCAGCTCCACCCATCGCTTTCAGGTGGCGCAAATCGTCAGTGGCGGGAAAGTGCAGCTCGGCGGGCTTTGGCTCATCGGCCGCGCGCAGCACGGCTGAGAGGCTCAACACGGCACACAGACTCAGGCAGGTGGGGAACATCCGGCTCAAAAGCATGGCATTAGCATACATCGAGCAATCGGAACCCCTGGGTCCGAAGTCTACAATCTGTGCCAACGTAAAAGTTGGATTGAAGACAGCTCCAAAGGGGAAGGCGTGAACACTGAGGACTTCAAGACCTATTACGCGCAGCTTACGGACGGCGAACTGGCAAAGATCGCCTCTGCGCGGAGGACCCTCGTGCCGGAGGCGCAGGTCTGCCTCGATTACGAGTTGTCGAAACGCAGACTTTCGCCGGACGATCTCAAGCGATTCCGAAACGACCGCCATGACTATCGCCAGGAAGTAGACCCGGTGGTGCGCAAAATGCGGCGCTCAATGCTGTTTGGCAAGATCAACGAATTGAGCAAGATGCCGAGACTGCGCTGGCGGGGAATCCTGGTGATGATCGCGTGTACCATCCCGGCGGTTTTTCTCTTTGACCATTTTGGCATGCTCGACTTCTTTCGGCCGGTCTTCGGCAGCATTGTGGTGCTTTTCTTTATCCTGCGGTGCCACTGGGAACTGAAGAACAGGCCGTGGTTCTGGGTAACGTTGGGAGTTTGGGCAGCGGTTCACGTCTTGCTCATCTTGCGGGTTCAATGGCCCAGCGGATGGGTCCCAGCCAGGGTGTTTGAGGGCTGCATGACCATCGACCTCGTCGCCATTTTCATGATCATAGCGCTCATTGAAAAGCTGTTTCACGAAGGCACGTTCGCGCGAGAAACGCACGCAGCGCAGGAATGACCTGCATGAGAAAAGCCGCCCGGAAAGGCGGCTCTCCCGATCGTCTGAAGATCAGTTCAGCGCGCTACGGGTGCCTGTTATTGCGGCGGTTGCGGCGCCGCCGCGGGCTTCGGCTTGGGCTGATCCTTTTTGGACGGCGCCAGGATCGCGTGCAGAATGGTTCCTTCCATCCGCGGCATGAACTCCACCACGCCGGCCTCGCCGATATCCTGGATCAGCCGGTTAATGATTTTGTAGCCCAGCTCGCGGTGCGCCATCTGGCGGCCGCGGAAACGCAGGCTAGCCTTCACCTTGTCGCCATCGCCGAGGAAGCGGACCGCCTGGTTCTTCTTGGTCTGGTAATCGTGTTCATCCACCGTCACTGAAAACTTGACTTCCTTGATGGTGATGACCTTCTGTTTCTTGCGCGCCGCGCGCTCGCTCTTTTCCTTTTCGTAAAGAAAGCGGCCGTAGTCCTGGATGCGGCACACCGGCGGCACAGCATTGGGCGAGACCTCAACAAGATCCAGCCCGCGCTCGCGGGCGGTCCTCAGGGCCTCAAACGGGGCCATGATGCCAAGCTGTTCGCCGTTGTCGTCGATGACGCGCACCTCGCGGGCGCGAATGCGGTCGTTGATGCGAATAAAAGACTTGGCGGCTCGTTTATCGAATACGATGGTGCTCCTCCACTCCCGTCATTGCCGGCTTTCTGCCCCGGCAACCGGAACGCACCCCTGAGTATACCATTGGCTTGGTTGCATTTGCGCTCCAGTTAGTGGGTCAGTTTTGAAGGGTAAGGGCCTCAACCCCCGAGGAACGACTGCGCGCAATTCAGCCCGCAATCTTATGCACGAGCGTGCGCTGGCACTCGCGTTGAGCTCAATGCCGTCCCGTTACGCAAGATACCGGGTCGGCTGCGGCTCCGCCGTCATGCCGCGCACTGAGCGCTTGGCGATAAACACCTCGTCCACCGAAAGGCTCGCATTCCCTTCCAGGTCCAGGCAGCCCACCCGCCGCTGGGCGCACAGCGCCCTCGTCTGCTCTGACAGCCTCGGCGTGATCAACACAGGCGTCGCACCCGTTCTTTTGCTCTCCGCGCAGTTCTTCAGCTTGTTCAGCGCCTCGCGCACATGCTCGGGATCCCCGTCAGCCACGTTGCACACCAGTTCCCGCTTCCGCCCCAGCACATCCACGCTGGCCACAAAATCGCTGCGCCGGCGCGCCGGCTGAAAACGGATATCGCGCGGCTTGAAGGATGAAACCTGGTGCAGAAGAGCATCCAGGGCTTCAGCCGCCCTGGCTTCCATTTCATTCGGTACCCGCATTGCCTTCATGGGGATTCTCCTTCTTCTCTGTTCCTGCCGGCAGTCAGGCTGATTTTGGGGAGACTGCCGGCGGCCCTTCTGTGTGCCGTCTTCTGTTTCGCTTCGTTGTCTTGTTTTGCCCCAATGTCGCTAAAAATGGGACGGCGCCATTGCGTGAACCGTATAGGAATCTCCACCGGCATGATCCATTGCCAGGGTGATCGGCTTGCGATCCGATTCGTCGTGCTGCCTTCGGTATTGCAGCCATTCGCACAACCGAGGATCCGCGATCTCCGGTTTGCCGTGCCAGAATTCGGGCGAGAGCGCGCAGTCGATTTCAAGATCTCCCAGCCGCAGCATCACCCGGCTCACGGTCTTGGGAAAAAAGCGCCGAATGTTGGCTGCACCCACCATCAGCCCCGTCACTTCATGACCGTTTTGCCGGGTTCTTACAACCATGACCCACCCGCTTCCGTGCGGGCAGCCAAGTCGGACGAAGATCTCAGGACGAGCGCATGTTTTGCATTTATTTATCTGTGTCGATCTCTGACCTTGAATCCGCCAGCCCGCACCCAGATTTATCCTCATCGTGCGCTTCTTCATTCGTCGTGTCAAGCAGGATCGGATAACTCCATTTACTAAGGAAGTTAGCTCGCTATTTCAGCTTCCACCCGCGCCAATCAAGGCTTTTGTAACTTGCCTTACACAATTGCTGCGTACCGCCGGTTTCCAAACCGGCTGTAGTGCGGATGCCAACACCCGCACACGGATGCACCATCCCTGCTGCTTCTTATGCGTCACCGTGGAGAGGTTCTCCCTCCAGTTCCCCGTCTGCGCGCATCCCCGTCACGAGTGCGCCAGAAAATCGGTTTGCCTCCATCGCGCCTGCCAGCCAGATCGGCAGAAAGTTCTCCGTCAGCGCGGCGCTTCGTCCGTTTCGCCGCTCCGGCTCGGGCGTATGCAGAGTAATGCACTCCACTTCCCTGCCCACAAATGCGCTCCGGTGCTCGCGCATCTTCGCATCCCGGATCGCCCTGAGCTCCGCCATCCGCTCTTTCACCGCCTCTGCCGGCACCGGAGCTGCCTGATGCAGTTGCCAGGCCCGCGTTCCCAGCCGCGGCGAAAACGGGAATAAGTGCAGGTAACCGAAGCTGAGCCGGGCAATAAAGTCGCACGTCTCGGCGAACTCCTGTTCCGTCTCGCCAGGGAATCCCACCATCACATCCGCGCCCAGCGTCAGCTCCGGTCCCGCCGCCCGGAATAGCTCCGCAACCTTGCCTGCATAGTGCCAGGGACGATAGCGCCGGTGCATCCGCCGCAGAACCGCGTCCGATCCCGACTGCAGCGACAGATGCGCATGCCGCGCCAGCCGACCCCCACCAAACTCCCGCATCAACCCGATCAGCTCTCCATCCCAGTCCATCGGCTCAATCGAGCTAAGCCGCAGCCGCGGCAAATCCGTCTCCGCAAAAATCCTCCGCACCAGCCCCGCCAGCGTTCGCACCCCTGCGCCGCTCCTAAGGGGAGATTCCCGTGCCCCATCTTCGCGACTTCTTTCCGTCGCGAGGGTGGGATGCGACGCCGCGAGAAGCTGTGCCCCATCCATGCCTAGGCTGTTTCCGGCATGGTTGGGATTCGCCAGTTCCCGACCCCACCGCCCCAGGTTGATCCCACTCAGCACCAGCTCGTTTCCGCCAGCCGCCACAAACCCGCGCACCTGCTCTAAAACCTTCTCCGCATCCAGGCTCCGCGACCCGCCCCGCGTCTGCGGAATTACGCAGAAGGTGCACCGGTTGCCGCATCCTTCCTGGATTTTGAGATTCGGCCGCGTCTGCGCTCCGGGCACAACCTGTGCCTCCTCCAAAAACGAGTGCGCAAACTTGTCGTCCACCCACATTGGCGCCGCCCCGGTACTCGCCCCCGCGATCAGCGCCCGCACATCCACCAGCGATTGGTTCGCTGCACCGCCGACTCGCTGACCCGCCGACCCGCTGACTTGCTGAACAATCTCCGGAGCCCACGCCTTGTGGCTGTTGCCCACCACCGCGGCCACGCCCGGCATCGCCGCCACTTCCTCCGGCGCCCGCTGCGCGTAGCACCCCGTCACCACGATCCGCGCCCCCGGATTGCGCCGGTGCGCCCGCCGGATGAACGCGCGCGCTTCGCGATCCGCCTCCTGAGTCACGCTGCACGTATTCACGACGATCACATCCGCTTCGGGTAGCTGTTCGATCGAATGTCCAGATGCGCGCAGCCGTTCGCCGATGGCCTCGCCATCTGCTCGCGCCGCGCGGCATCCGAAGTTTTCAACGTGGAACCCGAGACTCACCCTCCTATTCTAGGCAAACCCGCAACTCTCCCTGGGAACGTGCCGGGATTCCGCTACTCCATCCGCCCATCGTCCTCCGCCGGCAGCATCTGGTAGCTCACGAACGCGAAGTGCGCTCCATCGGGCGCCCAGTTGGGCACGTTGTCCGTGCCCGATCCACCCACAATCTCCACCAGGTCGCGAATCTTGCCCGTGCCCGCGTCCAGGATGCGCAGGGTCACATCCTTGTTGGCCGGATGCCCTGTGACACCGGCCGCATAGGAGAGGATCAGGATCGACTTGCCGTCGGGCGATGGATGCGCCGTCCAGTTGCGCCGGTCGTCGAACGTCACCTGCTGGGGATCGCTGCCGTCCGGCCTCATGCGGAAGATCTGCATGCCGCCCGCGCGATCGGAGTTGAAGTAAACGTAGCTGCCGTCGGGCGAGTAATCCGGATCGTCGCTGGTCCCGCTTCCCGTGGTCAGTTGTTTTTCCGCGCCGCCCTCCGCCGCAATCGCAAAAATGTTGATGCTGCCATTTGCGGGCCGGGTGAACAGAATGGTCTTGCCATCCGGCGACCAGCTATGAAAATACGAGTCAGGATTATCCGTCACCGTGCGCGGCGCGCCGCCGCTTGCGGGAACAATGTAAACCCGCCGTCCCGGATGCTCGGGCACAGCGCAGGTCATCGCCAGCCATTTCCCGTCAGGCGACAGCCCATGGCTTCCAGTGCAGCCCGTCGCGTCGCCGATATCGATCGCCGTCGCCTCGCCGCCCGTGGCCGGGATTGTCCATATTTTCCCGCCGCGATCGAAGATCAACGTCTTGCCATCGCGGCTCCAGTTGGGTGCTTCCATGTACCCTTTGCCGGTCGCAATCACAAACGCCATGCGCGCGCTGTTATCGATCGCGATGGTTTGCAGCGTGCTGTAAAGCGCCTTCGGCCGCGGACTCTCCGGCACGCTCAGCGGCGTCAGCTCAACGTGCGAGAACGTCGCGTTCTCCACCGCGCCTTCCTGGTGCGCGCACACGCCCAGGCCCGCGTAAAACGGCTCAGAAAAATGCAGCTTGACCGACGCCCCGGCCTGGTGCAGCGGCTCACCCTTCATGCTGACGAAGAGCGTGACGGTGTCTCCGCGTTTTTCGAGGCGCACCCTCCTGGGCGCGCCCAGGTCGAAGGCAATGTCCTGCGTCGTGTCACCCTGGTTGCGCCGGTATTGCAGCGCCGTCTCGCCGTTCCCGTGCACCGCCGCGTCCGCGTACATTGAATCCGGGTCCAGCGACTGCCGGAAGATCAGGAATGCCTTCCGGTGCGGACTCGATGCGGCCGCCGGCGTCGAAAGCTCGATATCGGCAGTCATTGAGACGTCGCCCGACACCTTCTTCCACACCATGTGAAAGCCATCCTTAGTCGACCACAAATTGGCTCCGGACGATGCCACCGAATAGGCGCTGGTCGCCGCGTCAAAGGACCCGCTGCCCGCCGGGTTCACAATGCCCACGTCCGATTGCCCCTCGAACGCGCCCACCGCGGCTTTTTGCGGTTTCGCATTTCCCTGCGCCATCATCGCGCCCGTCCATGCCAACATCGCGCCCACCGCAAGCGCAAACCAAACCTTCCCGCTAGAACTCATCCCCCGCCTCTCTCCGATAAGCCCATCCACTCTACGTCAGCCGGGATTTGCGACGCCAGTTGCCGCCGGTCCGAACCGAGAATTGCGTCGCACCGCTCGCCCCTCCACGCTTTTCTCAATCCAGGTTCGCTGCTAAGATAGATGAGTCACCCGTGGGGCTGTAGCTCAGCTGGGAGAGCGCCTCGTTCGCAACGAGGAGGCCAGCGGTTCGATCCCGCTCAGCTCCACCAAAGAATCAGCAACTTGCGGCATCTCTTCTATTTCTCTCCGCAAATCTGTGTCGTTGTTTGTGTCGTAACCCTCTGTTGTGTCCCTCGAATCCACCACCTGAACCGGCTTCATGGAGAGCGCGTCGAGCGCGCTCCGCTTCGCCTCTAAGCGGACGTGTGAATAGTGCTGGAGCATCTTCTTTGAAACGTGACCGGCAATCCCCATGATGGTTTGGTCGCTTGCCTTGGATTCCGCCAGCTCCGTGATGGCTTGGTGCCGTAGATCATGGAAGCGGAATCCGCAGAACGGGCTTTTCACGTCCTTGGTGTCCGCCTTGCAGCCGGAGCAGGAATCTGCAGGATCCTGCAATAGACAGCACCGCGGGCATTGAATCGCCCGTGTCAGCCGCCGCCATGCCGTCCGCCAAGTTTTCATCGGACGCGTGGGGTCGATCATCTTTTTTCCCTGCTTCCTCTCGCCCTCCGGCTGTGCCTTGGGGTCCGGCTTGAGCGCGGGAAACAGGTGATGCCCCGGCTCGAATCCGCCTAACTCCTGAGAGCGCCTGTAGAGCGCCAGCATCACGTCCCAAGCGTCCGCATTGAGCGGAATCACCCTTTCCCCTGCCTCTGTCTTGCTGTGCCTCACCGTCAGTGCCCGCCCGATCATGTCCACGTCGCGCCAACGCAGCCCCCGAATCTCGCAACTGCGCAGTGTGGTATTCAGGGCCAGCCGCGCAGCCCATGCTGCCGTCTGCCATTCAGGGCGCGCCGCCGCCCGTTTCAGCAGCTTGACCTTTTCCTCATAGGTGAGTGCCCGTCCGATATTCTCCCGAACCGGCAGAGGGCGAATCTCATCAGCGAAATGATGCCAGCGTTTTGCCCTCTTGAGTACGCCGCGGATGATATCCAGTTCCCGGTTGAGTGTTGCATTCGACCGGCCCGCGGCCTTGCGCTCCCGCAAATAGGATCGAACCTGCTCAACGGTCAGTCGCCATACCGGAATGTTGCCGATCACTTCTTTGATTGGTTTTGCCCGTTCCTTTTCAGTCTGTACGCTACGAACTGCAAGTCGGGGAATTCGATCCGCGATATGCCTGTCCGCCGCCTCACCGAAGGACAAACGGGAGAATTCATCTCGGGTTGCCATCAGCTTGCCCTTTTGCGCTTCCGCAATCAGTTCCCGCTCTTTGCGCTGTGCTTCCCGCCAATCGCTTGTTGCCAGTGATTTTCTGAACCGCTCGCCATCCACAAAAAAGTGGGTATGCCAAATGTCACCGCGTTTCTTGAGCGCCATCCCCCAGGGCTCCTTTCGGTTGAATTTTCCGCCGATTGTCGTGCCATCTTTTCTTCCAGTTGCGCTGTGCCCAATTTGCGCAAACGGTCGAACAGTACCGCTCCTTGCCATGTTGCGCAATGAAGTAGGGCTTGCTGCAGTCTGGTCTGCGACAAATCCTCAAAGCCCGGATATTACTGTGCAGTTCAAGACACATAAACTTGAGCAAACTCGGGACCCGCAGTACGACGAGCTTCGGGCCCATTTCCACTTCGACCGGTTCTGGAGGGCCTATGTCAAACGTCATCGCACCCAAAGGCAAATGTTTGAGCTTATTGGAAAGCTGACAATGAGCACGCCAAATGTTTCTGAAGAGGTCCTGCCAGGTAATCCATCCTTGGATGTCAAAACTAAACTCCCCAGAGCTGTTACAAGGATTTCCACGCAACGGACCCCATCGTTGTGTGAACTTGAGAATGTTGCTTGGATCAGATGGCCAGTTCGCAAAACGCAACGCAAGGGGAAGACTTCTCTCGCCAGAGAATTCGGACGCCTCGTTCTTCCAGTCGCCCGTGATTTTCGTCCCCTCCAAACGAGCGTTGGCCACCCCAATGGGAGTGCAAACGGCACAGCTCAAGAATCGGTTGGCAGGGAGTGTTAAATTTCTCTTCACTCCCGGTATGCTAGTAGTAGTGGGATTATTAGTCAACAATAATACTCCCAACCGGAGGTGACGATGAAGAGCAAGACAACTCTAAGCCCCAGGGAGGCTGCAAATCGGCTGGGAATCACCCTGAATGCCGTTTACGCAATGCTCTGGGCAGGCAAGATTGAAGCCGAGATGCGTCAAAACCGCTGGTATATCTCCGCGGCGGCTGTGGAAAACAGACTGGCTAGAAAGACCCAAGCAGGGTCCGCGGTCAATGATCCGGTCCGGCAGGGGAGGTGAGCTGTGACTGCAGCGGTCCCTCAACTCCTCACCTTGTTGGAAGTAGCACGCGCTTTACGGGTCAGCCCGCACACTGTGCGCGCATGGGTGCGGAAGAACCGCCTGCGGCCGGTGCGGATTTGTCGGCGATTGCTTTTCTCCCTGGACGAGGTGAATCGATTCCTGCAGGCACACCAATAATCACCTCGACGGTCGCTGGAATTCTTCCGAGCAGCTAACAGAGCAACATGCCAACTCTGATCGCAACATGCCAACTCTGATCGACTACACCTTACTGCCGCCGGTGCCGGTGAAGACATCATGGCGCATCCTCTCAGGCAATCGAACCGCAACAGGATTAATGAGATGACAGCTGACAGATTCGCCAAATTGCTCCGCGCCCGGCCCGCTGGTCCCGGGAAGTGGACGGCGCAATGCCCGGCTCACCAGGACGACAAACCATCTCTCTCAATCAGCGAGGGAAAGGACGGTCGCGTATTGGTGCATTGCTTCGCCGGCTGCGCTCCGGAGGATGTTGTAGAGACCGCCGGTGTGGACTGGAGCGAGATGTTTGCCGGACCACGGTGGTCCACCAGAAAGTTACCCGCAACGGCACGACGCGAGGTCGCCCGGAGAAATAACACCCTTAGGGGAACGGAGCAATGAAGAACGCGAGTGACCGCGCTCGCAGCGCGGCGGCGAAACGTCAGGTGGAACCGGAGATCACGTGGCAGCACGTACCGCGGCTTGAACCTGGGGAATACAAAGCGTACTGTCGCGCCGCCAAGATCTACCGTGACGGCGCGTTCAAACGCTGGGTCTGCGCGATTCACTTTGACGTGCTTGATGACAGATTGAAAGTGATGGGGCGGCTCACCTGGTACCTAAATCTGGGCAGCGGTGACAAGCCACATGTGACCCGCAGGAAGAAGTACTGGGATGCCTGGGTGAAGGCCAACGGCGGCGCGCCCAGGCGCAAGGATAGGTTGTCACCCAGCGTGTTCGTAAGGCGTTATGCGGTTGTTCTCGTTGGTGATACCGCAAAGAACTCGAAGCAGGAGGTGGTAACGGACGAATTCGCGTACAGCGTGATCAAGGAGGTGGTCCGGTGGGAGACCGGACAGCCGAGCTAGCGGCGGATCAAACAATCAATCAATCATCCATCAAGGGAAGCTATCACGAAGTGGTTTCAATTGAATGGAATACATGGAGTGATAGTCAAAACCGAAATGACTTTAGCTTGGCCCTAGCCGGGGTCAGGGATCGACCAAACCAATCAATCCCAAGGGCGGGCGCGCCGTTCGCGGTTCGCCCGTCAAAGGCTCACGCAGGAGGCGGTGCCGCGATAGGCAAAGGTCATGTCGATGCATGTGGACCAATTCGATCTGCTGACGCTCGCCGACGCCGCGGAACTACTGAACTGCTCACAGTTGCCAAAGAATGTGCCGCCGTGCCGGCGCTATTGAACGAAACACGAAAGGAGAGATTCAAATGACTGCAGAAGACCTGGCCGATCTGATCGGCGCCACCCCAGTAGAGAAGAGGCGTGGGATTTGGAAGCCGCCCTGTCCGGTGCACGGAGATGACGGGCGCCCCTTGCGCATCATGAACCTATCCACGGGCGACGCCGTGGTGACCTGCCCCAGTGGCTGCTCGATTCACGAGATCCTGAAGCGCTGGCACCTGACACAAGATGACTACACATCGCGACCAGTGGAGCCGCCGAACGAGAACGAAGTGACCGAGGAAGAGTATGAAGCTTATCGCGCCAAGGACCGCGAGCGGCAGGTCGAGCACGGGGATGTGTGCCTGCGCCTGCGTGCGCAGAGGAAAGAGGTCGCTCGGCTTCTCGAAAAGCTTGAGGTCGCACCTGCAGAACGGCGGCCGGTGCTGGAGCGCAAGCTGAACGCCGCTCAGGCAGAGTTGCGCAGCTTGAAGGAGGAGGAACGGCAGCTGCGTGCGCCAGGCACCTGCCCAAAACCGCGCCTGCTGCCGGCTCCAGGTACCGACCCGAAGCCGCGCATTCCCAAGGCTGATCGTCCTCAGCCCAGGTGGAACGGCGAACACGATTACAAAAGGGAATTCGATCGTGCGGTGTTGCTGGACAGTCCGGAAAGCGGGCCTCGTCGGCGCTTGCCGCTCTTCGATGATTTTTCTTGATGATTCTTTAGGCTGGGTGGTGCCCAGCACCCAGCATTGAACGCCTCTGTGGGGTGCTACTCGTTGGCGGCGGGATCGGGACAGCTCAGAAGGAAATGCAGTATTGGCAGCGCGCCGGCACCAGCGTGCGCCCGGATCGTAGGCATCGGCCACAAAGCCGATTACAGGCAGCCGGGGATATTCGGGCTGGTTAGGGTCCACCGGCCTGCATTGAGCGCCCCCACGGGCTCCACGGGGCAAGAAAGGCCAATATTTGAAGGCATTTGGGGCCAGATTGCATTGGGAGCAGCCGGCTGCTCGCGATGGTGGAGGAAACGGCGGGAGTGGGCGCGGCGGCCGAGGATACCGCGGAGGAGCGGGACGAACTTCGGGCTAAGCTGGGCGAGCCACAAGGTGAGGGAGCGGCTGCTTCGCGCGTGGGTCGGGGGCGCAGAATCCTCGGACCTCTGTGCGCAGACGTTCCACCAACCAAAACCGGGGTACGACTCAACGACTGGAGGTTGCATGGAATCCATGAACGAATACGAATTGAGAGAGCGGCGACAGTTGCGCGAACGAGCGAGGGAAATGATCCGACGCCGCTGCGGTACCGTTGCGCCAGTGCACAGCCTGCCGGACGAGCTTCGCACCGAATCGGGGTTCTGTGCAGTATCGATGCAGAAGCTGATGACCGAGCCGGTGCGCCCGGTCGATTGGCTCTGGCAGGACCGCCTGGTGGTCGGTACCGTCAGCCTTCTTGTCGGCAAGCCGAAGGTCGGAAGATCAACGATGGCGAGGCATATCGCCTGCTCGGTCGCAAGCGGGAAACCACTCCTGGGCGGCCGAGTGATAAAGGGAATGGTGGTCTACTTGGCCCTCGAGGAGCGGATCGAAGACGTGAAATCCAATTTTGCGGCACTGGGAGTTGCCGACGGCGATCACCTCTTCATTGCAGCTGCCGCAAACATCGATGATGTTAACGCGATCGTTCACATGCATCGCCCGGCGCTCGTCGTCGTCGACCCTTTGGCGAGATTTGTGCAGATGAAGAATGGGGGAGATTATTTCGAGACATACCGATCCCTCGGACCGTTGATCGATCTGGCCAGGCAGACCGGGACCCACATTCTGGGGCCGCATCATGAGCCAAGGAACCGGCGCAGCGATCCGATCGATTCGCCGATCGGCGGCGTAGCCTTTGGCGGTGCACCGTCCACGATTCTCTTCCTACGACGGGCCGGGGATGAAAGGACTCTGCAATCGAGGCAGCGCATCGGACGCGACATGCCGGAGACGGTGCTGAGGTTCGATGATGTTGCAAAGCAATTCAGCCTCGGTCCCACGTTGGCTGAAGTGACCGCATCGGCTTTGGAACAAGAAATTCTGGGAGCCATCGGAGAGGGAATTGAGTTGACCGAACCGGCCATTCGCACGCAGGTCACCGGAAGGACAACAGGCAAGAACAAGCAACTCCGCAAATTGGTCGCTGAGGGCAAGGTCACACGTGAGGGAACCGGCAGGCGGGGCGATCCCTACCGCTATCGCGATTCTCGTTTCCTTGTTCCCAAGAGCAAAAAGAAGTGATGGGAACGAGAAATGTGGTTAGGTTAGCGACTGCACAAGGTTGTGTCAGCAAATGGGCAACAATCGAATTCACAGACAAGGAGAGAATGAGACGAGAATGATCGCTAGAGATCTTGCTGAGTTGATCGGTGCG
>CAVYSS010000016.1:0-130174 GCA_963771195.1 uncultured Acidobacteriota bacterium | reverse complement strand
CAACGATCGTCCTTTCGTCTGTGCGCCCGTGGTCCGCTCATCTTCGGGCCCAAAGAAGGTTAGTCCTGAGCTTCTGTGCAGGGTGGGCTTCAAGCCCTTTCCGCGGACCGGATGCGCCCCTCGCGCTTGTCTGGGATGGTAGCAGAGGTAGCGCAACCCGGAAACCCCACATGCGCCCTTCTCGCCGTTCTCCCGCCGCTTCCTTATGCATTTCCTCCTTGTCCTCGCCCCGCTTCCAGTAATAATGTGTTCATCAAGCCAAGTCAGTTCCCCGATCCCCTCTTCACGTGTCACGAACTACGAACTGTGAACTGTGAACTACGAACTGCCCTCCGGAGGTCCCCAATGCCCATCCTTGATTCCGCCATCTCCCGCCGCTCCTTCTTCCGTTACGCTGCCGGAGCCTCCGCCCTCGCCACCCTCCCCTTCGTCACGGAGGCGCACCTGGCTCTTGCCCAGCGCGGCCGCCGCATGGGAGACGGCAGCAAAGGCGTCCACATCGACTCCAATGAGAACCCCCTCGGCCCCTGTGACCCCGCCCGCGAAGCTGCCCACAAAAGAGTGGAAGACGGCGGCCGCTACCACTTCGACATGGAGTACGATCTAGCCGACACCTTCGCCAAACAGGAAGGCCTCGACTCGTCCTACGTCCGCGTCTACGCCGGCTCCAGCGGGCCCCTCGCCTACACCGTCCTCGCCTTCGCCAGCCCCAGCCGCCCGCTCGTCTTCGCCGACCCCGGCTATGAAGCCGCCGCCTTCGCCGCCAAACGCGCCGGCGCCAAATCCATCCCCGTCCCCCTCGCCGACCCGAAAGGCGCCGCCGCCCACGACATCGCCGCCATGCTCTCCGCCGCCTCCAACCCCGGCGTCATCTACATCTGCAATCCCAACAACCCCACTGGCACATGCACCCCCCGCACTGATTTGGAGCAAGCCGTCGCCGCCGCCAAGGGTGACACCGTCCTCCTCATTGACGAGGCCTACGTCCATTTCTGCGACGCGCCCCGCTCCCTCGACTTCGTCAAGGAAGGCCGCAACGTCATCGTCCTCCGCACCTTCTCCAAGATTTACGGCATGGCCGGACTGCGCATGGGATTCGCCATCGGCCGCCCTGACCTGCTCAACAAGCTCGACTACTTCGGCCGCAACTTCCTCCCCACCACCGCTGTCTCCGCCGCCATCGCCAGCCTCAACCAGCCTGACCTCGTCCCCACCCGCAAAAAAATCACCGCCGACACTCGCACCGAAACCGTGGCCTGGCTCAAGCAGCAGGGCTACGCCGTCTCGCCGTCTGAAAGTAATTGCTTCATGCTCGACACCCGCCGACCCGGCAAGCAGGTTCTTGAGGCTATGGCCGCCAAAGACGTTTTCATCGGCCGCATCTGGCCCGCCTGGCCCACCCAGGTCCGCATCACCGTCGGCACCCCGGACGAGATGCAGGCCTTCCGCACCGCCTTCGCTCAAGTCATGGCCGGCTAGCTGCGGTTTCCATCTGGCTCTGGCGCCCCGCCCTTCGTCCCCGCGCGCTTTCTGCAAATCGAGAAAGGCGGCGCGGGCGTAATCTATCCAAAGAATGCCGAGAATCGCGCAAGTCATCCTCGCATTGATCGTGGGCCTGGTGCTTCTTACGTGGGCGGCCTCGGGTGTGGTGGAGACTACTGCCAGCGAATGGTTCGAACGGGACGAAACTTCACGGGCGCACCTGGTACTGATGAGCGCCAGTCATTCTCTGGCCAATGCCTGGAACAATTCGGGAGAGCTCAATGGCTTGATGCTCGCCATCGCACGCGAGGAACGCGTGATGGCCGTGACCGCGTGCAACCCGGACTTTACCATTCGAGCCACCACGCCAGGTTTTCCCCGGAATTCGACTGCACTGAGGTCGGCCCGCGCGTCCGCACTGCCGAGCCGGCCCCCGGCGAAGGGGCGGCGACATTCGAGGAATGGAGCACCATGGCCTCCCTGCCCACCGGGCTCGTGCAGGTCAGCGCCATGCCCATTCCCTCCTCGCAGGGAGAATTGGGATTCGTAATCATGGTGCAGGACCTCAATTACATTGAAAGACGCGAAGCCCGCGCGCGCACTTTTCTCATTGTCATCTTCGCTATTCTCGCCATCACCGCATTCGGCGTCCCGCTCATCGTAGCTAGAGGCGCGCGCCTTGAGCTGGACCCCTTTCGAGCTGACGCAAGACATCCTCCCGCGGAGGCGGAAAGCACAGCCGGGGAATTCCAGCCAATCCTCAGCAGACGCTTCTCCAGAATTCATCAGCGGCGCATTGCGGCGGAACAGGAGGATGCCCCGGGACAGTGGACAGCGGCCCGGCTCAAGGCGCGCGCCTCTAGCTACGATGAGCGGGACGCCGAATGCGGTGATGGCGAGAATCACGAAGATGACAATGAGAAAAGTGCGCGCGCGGGCTTCGCGTCTTTCAATGTAATTGAGGTCCTGCACCATGATTACGAATCCCAATTCTCCCTGCGAGGAGGGAATGGGCATGGCGCTGACCTGCACGAGCCCGGTGGGCAGGGAGGCCATGGTGCTCCATTCCTGGAATGTCGCCGCCCCTTCGCCGGGGGCCGGCTCGGCAGTGCGGACGCGCGGGCCGACCTCAGTGCAGTCGAATTCCGGGGGAAAACCTGGCGTGGTGGCTCGAATGGTAAAGTCCGGGTTGCACGCGGTCACGGCCATCACGCGTTCCTCGCGTGCGATGGCGAGCATCAAGCCATTGAGCTCTCCCGAATTGTTCCAGGCATTGGCCAGAGAATGACTGGCGCTCATCAGTACCAGGTGCGCCCGTGAAGTTTCGTCCCGTTCGAACCATTCGCTGGCAGTAGTCTCCACCACACCCGAGGCCGCCCACGTAAGAAGCACCAGGCCCACGATCAATGCGAGGATGACTTGCGCGATTCTCGGCATTCTTTGGATAGATTACGCCCGCGCCGCCTTTCTCGATTTGCAGAAAGCGCGCGGGGACGAAGGGCGGGGCGCCAGAGCCAGATGGAAACCGCAGCTAGCCGGCCATGACTTGCGTGAAGGCGGTGCGGAAGGCCTGCATCTCGTCGGGGTGCCGACGGTGATGCGGACCTGGGTGGGCCAGGCGGGCCAGATGCGGCCGATGTAAACGTCTTTGGCGGCCATAGCCTCAAGGACCTGCTTGCCGGGTCGGCGGGTGTCGAGCATGAAGCAATTACTTTCAGACGGCGAGACGGCGTAGCCCTGCTGCTTGAGCCAGGCCATGGTTTCGGTGCGGGTGTCGGCGGTGATCTTTTTGCGGGTGGCGACGAGGTCGGCCTGGTTGAGGCTGGCGATGGCGGCGGAGACAGCGGTGGTGGGAAGGAAGTTGCGGCCGAAGTAGTCGAGCTTCTTGAGCAGGTCAGGGCGGCCGATGGCGAAGCCCATGCGCAGTCCGGCCATGCCGTAGATCTTGGAGAAGGTGCGGAGGACGATGACGTTGCGGCCTTCCTTGACGAAGTCGAGGGAGCGGGGCGCGTCGCAGAAATGGACGTAGGCCTCGTCGATGAGGAGGACGGTGTCGCCCTTGGCGGCGGCGACGGCGTGCTCGAGATCGGCGCGGGGGGTGCAGGTGCCGGTGGGGTTGTTGGGATTGCAGATGTAGATGACGCCGGGATTGGCGGCGGCGGAGAGCATGGCGTCGATGTCGTGGGCGGCGGCGCCCTTGGGGTCGGCGAGGGGGACGGGGATGGATTTGGCGCCGGCGCGCTTGGCGGCGAAGGCGGCGGCTTCATAGCCGGGGTCGGCGAAGACGAGCGGGCGGCTGGGGCTGGCGAAGGCGAGGACGGTGTAGGCGAGGGGCTCGCTGGAGCCGGCGTAGACGCGAACGTTGGAGGGGTCGAGGCCTTCCTGCTTGGCGAAGAGTGTCGGCGAGGTCGTACTCCATGTCGAAGTGGTAGCGGCCGCCGTCTTCCACTCTTTTGTGGGCGGCTTCGCGGGCGGGGTCGCAGGGGCCGAGGGGATTCTCATTGGAGTCGATGTGGACGCCTTTGCTGGGGTCGCCCATGCGGCGGCCGCGCTGGGCAAGGGCCAGGTGCGCCTCCGTGACGAAGGGGAGGGTGGCGAGCGCGGAGGCTCCGGCGGCGTAACGGAAGAAGGAGCGGCGGGAGATGGCGGGATCGAGGATGGGCATTGGGGACCTCCGGAGGGCAGTTCGGTAGTTCACAGTTCACAGTTCGTAGTTCGTGACACGTGAAGAGGGGATCGGGGAACCGACTTGGCTTGATGAACACATTATTACTGGAAGCGGGGCGAGGACAAGGAGGAAATGCATAAGGAAGCGGCGGGAGAACGGCGAGAACGGGCGCATGTGGGGTTTCCGGGTGCGCTTCCTCTGCTACCATCCCAGACAAGCGCGAGGGGCGCATCCGGTCCGCGGAAAGGGCTTGAAGCCCACCCTGCACAGAAGCTCAGGACTAACCTTCTTTCGGCCCGAAGATGAGCGGACCACGGGCGCACAGACGAAAGGAGGCTCCATGCCCGACGACTCTCCCGCGGTTCTCCGCACTCTTCCCGATCAACCGGATCTTCGCCATCTGAAGGACCAGGCCAAGGAGTTGCTGCGTGCCGGGGGCGCGGCGACGCTGGCCGAGGCGCAATTCAAGATCGCGCGCCAGTACGGGTTTGCGAGCTGGCCGAAGCTGAAGCGCCACGTGGATCAGCTGCATGCGGCGGGGCTGCTGAAACAGGCCATCGACCGCAACGACTTTGACGCGGTGCGCGCGCTGATGACGCAGAATCCGGAGCTGCACCGGGCGCCAATGGGCTACGGCAAGAACGGGCCGCTGACCTGGGTGGCGGAGTGCCGGATTCCCTGGGAGGCTCCGGGGCCGGTGCGGCTGGCCATGGCGCAATGGATGATCGACAACGGCTCCGATGTGCACCAGGGCGGGGACGGTCCGCTGATGCGGGCGGCGCTTTACGACGAGCGGATACCGATGATGGAACTGCTGGTGGAGAACGGAGCGGACGTGAATGCGGCGTGGGGCGGCGGGTTTCCCATGATTTGTACGCCGTGCGAGACGGTGCAGCCGCGGTCGTTGCGATGGCTCCTGGAGCATGGGGCGCGGCCAGAGTTTACGCGGCGGGGCGAGACGGCGCGGGAGAACGCGCTCGACTACCTGCTGGGGACTTACTACCGGTCGGCGGAGTTGGCCGAGTGCATTGAGATTCTGCTGGCGGCAGGGTGCAGATCGCGGCGGAATGTGCCGGCGGCGCTGGATCTGCTGCGGGGGCGGATGGATCTGCTGGAGGAACGGCTCGCGGACGATCCGGGATTGGTGGGGCGGCGGTTCGCTGGGCTGGATTTCGGCAATACAGGGACACGGCGGATGCTGCTCAAGGGCGGGACGCTGCTGCATGTGGCGGCGGAGTTCGGCAGCGTGGAGGCGGCGCAGCTGCTGGTGGAGAATGGGGCGGACGTGAATGCGCGGGCCGATGTGGATGGGGATGGGGTGGGCGGGCAGACCGCTATTTTTCACTCGGCAACGCAGTTCTGGGACAAGGGGCTGGAGATGACTCGATGGCTGGTGGAGCATGGGGCGGATTTGGCGGTGCGGGCGCGGGTTCCGGGGCACTACGAGCGGCCGGAGGAGTTTGTGGAGTGCACTGCGCTGGGGTACGCATTGCGGTTTCCGGGGACCGAGAGCGCAACCATCGCGAATGCTGCGGGAGGCGGGGGCGCCGGAGTAGGGAACGCGGCGGTTGGCTTGGGCGGGGCGGGGCGCGATACACTTCGGCGGTAATCGTTTTCATCGGAAACTGCGGGAGATTCCTGGGGTGCGGAACGGGGTAAGAACGGAAGCCGCCGACGCCGGGGAGCTTGCCGCTTGACAAACAATGGAGTAAAACCATTTACTTGGGGCGAATGCCTAAGGCACTCCGGGTGCAAGCCCCTTCCAGGTGACTTATGTTGGGATTGGTCACGATCTCTGCGTTCCTCCCCGATCTAGCGCCGATGCCGGCGCTGATGTTGACGGGCGCGCCCATCGCGCATTTGCGGCCGCTGGATATTGCCATCATCGCCATGTATTTCGGGGTGGTGATCTGGATCGGCTTCTATCTGAAGGGGCAGTCGAACACCGGCGAAGAGTTTTTCATGGCCGGGCGGGAGATGACGGCGTGGATTGCGGGGCTGAGCTTTGTGTCGGCCAACCTGGGCTCGCTGGAGCTGATGGGGTGGGCGGGATCGGCGTATCAATACGGCATCCTGGCGACGAACTGGTACTGGATCGGCGCCATACCGGCCATGGTGTTTCCTGGGGCTGGTGATGATGCCGTTCTATTACGTGTCAAAGACGCACTCGGTGCCGGGATACCTGGACCTGCGCTACGGCGGCGAGGCGCGGACGGTGTCGGCGATCGCGTTCGCGCTGGAAATGATTTTGATGAGCGGCGTGAACATGTTCGCCATGGCGGTGGTGATGAAGGTGGTGCTGGGATGGGACATCAACTTCAGCATCATTGTGAGCTCGGTGGCGGTGGCGCTTTATGTGGGGCTGGGCGGGCTGCGCTCGGCGATCTTTAATGAAGTGCTGCAGTTTGTGCTGATCTGGGGCGGGGCGCTGCTGGTGCCGATCCTGGGCCTCTACCAGGCGGGCGGGTGGACGGGGCTGGAAGACGAAGATCATCGCCAATCTGCACTCGGACAGCTATTTCCACCTGTGGCGGGACACGGGTAGTTTTGCGGCGAACCCGATGGGCGTGCACTGGACGGGGATCGTGTTCGGCCTGGGGTTTGTGATCAGCTTTGGCTACTGGACCACGGACTTCCTGGTGGTGCAGCGGGTGCTGGCGGCGCACAACCTGCGCGCGGCGCGGATGGCGCCGCTGATCGGATCGTTCTTCAAGATGGCGGTGCCGTTATCGTGATTCTGCCGGGGCTGCTGGGGCTGGTGCTGCTGCAGAATCCGGATGGAAGCCGGCGCGTGCTGGTGGGCGAGGATGTGACGGCCGCGTGCGGCATGAACGGCGTGGAGCAGGTGGCGGATCCCGCCGGCTGCTCAGCGGCGATGGCGAGAACCAACCTGACGCCGGAGCAGAAGGCGAAGGTGCTGGCCGGCGGTGAGGGCGCGGAGCTGCACACCTACAACCAGGCGCTGCCGCTGATGATGGTGCGGTACCTGGGGCCGGGGCTGCTGGGTTTGGGCATCACCGCGCTGATTGCGGGATTCATGAGCGGCATGGCCGGCAACGTGAGCGCGTTCTCGACGGTGTGGTCGTACGACATTTACAGGCCGCTGATCTACAAGCGAGGCAGCGACAGCCATTATGTGATGGTGGGCCGGATCTCCATTGTCGCGGGCGTAATTGTGTCGATTGGCGCGGCGTACCTGGTACAGCAATTCCACGGCATCATGGATTACGTGCAGGCGCTGTTCAGCATTTTTGTGGCGCCGCTGCTGGCGGCGATTCTGTTCGGGATGTTCTGGAAGCGGGCGACGCGCTGGGCGGGATTCCTGGGGCTGTTGCTGGGGATTCTCTTCTCGGCGGGGCTGTTTGTGTGGGTCAAGCTGAATCCGGCCAGGCTGGCGGTGGTGGCGCTTTCGCCCGCGGCCAAGCCGATGGCCGAGAATGTTTTTCGCGCGCTGTGGGCGTTCTGCTTTGCGGCAATCGTGATAGTTGTCGTGAGCCTGTTTACGAAGGCGAAGCCGGTGGCGGAGCTGGATGGGCTGGTGTACGGCGCCACGGTGCTGCCGAAGGAAGAATGGGTGCCGCTCTACAAACGCGAGTGGTTCTGGGCGACGCTGGTGGGCGTGATTTTTGTGGCTCTCAACGTAATGGTCTGGTAACGGAGAAACGTTATGCATGGTGCGCGCATTGCGATCTGGTTTTTCATCGGGCTGCTGCTGGCGGTCTATGGAGGGATGATTTTTGGTTACGGGTGCTACGAGTGGATCACTGGCAGCTATCCTGCCGGGGTGCAGCTGACGCGCATGCACACGCCGGTGTGGTGGGGCGGCGTACTGCTGCTGCTGGGGCTGGTGTACGTGGTGAAGTTCCGTCCGGGCAGATCGAGGTAGCGCGACGGACGCGCATCGAGCTGCACGGCACGGGGAGTGCGGGACTAACGCAATTATCCGCGAGGGACAACAGCCGCGAAGGGCGGCAGAGTTTTGAAGGAGCGATACGAACATGGCAGCACAACGAGCAATGACATTTGGGATTGTGGTGGGCAATCGCGGTTTCTTTCCCGATCATCTGGCCAAGACGGGCCGCGAAGAGATTCTTACCGCACTGAAAGAAGCGGGGGCCAAGGCGATTGTGCTGGGGCCCGAGGAATCGAAATACGGCGCGGTGGAAACGTACGAGGAAGCGCAGCGGTGCGCGGCGTTGTTCAAAAAGCATGCCGAGGAGATCGACGGCATCATCCTGACGCTGCCGAACTTTGGCGAAGAGCGCGGCATTGTGGACGCGATCCGGCTCTCCGGGCTGAAGGTGCCGGTGCTGGTGCAGGCCACGCCGGATAAGTCCGACAACATGACCATCGCGGTGCGGCGCGACAGCTTCTGCGGCAAAATGAGCGCGTGCAACAACATGATGCAGTACGGGATCAAATACTCGCTGACCACGCTGCATACCGAAGCGGTGACGTCGCCGGAATTCAAGGCGGACCTGGAGTGGTTCTCGGCGGTGTGCCGCATTGTGAAGGGGCTGAAAAACCTGCGCATCGGCGCAGTGGGCGCGCGGCCCACGGCGTTCAACACGGTGCGCTACTCGGAGCGGATCCTGGAGACGAACGGCATCACGGTGGAGACGCTGGATTTGTCGGAAATTTTCGGGCGCATCGGCCGGCTGAAGGACACCGACGACGTGGTGCACGAAAAGCTGAAGAAGATCAAGGACTACGTCTCCACCGCGGGCATCTCAGAAGAGGGCCTGATCAAGCAGGCCAAGCTGGCGGCGGTGGTGGAAGCGTGGATGAAGCAGGCGCATATCAATATCACGGCGCTGCAATGCTGGACGTCGATGGAAGAGTTTTTCGGCGTGGTGCCATGCACGGTGATGAGCATGATGTCGAACGAGCTGCTGCCCTCGGCGTGTGAAGTGGACGTGCCCGGCGTGCTGAGCATGTACATGCTGGCGCTGGCCAGCCAAACGCCGTCGGCGCTGCTGGACTGGAACAACAACTACGGCAGCGATCCCAACAAGTGCGTGTGCTTCCACTGCTCCAATCTGCCCAAGCACTTCTTCAAGGATGTGCGCATGGATTACCAGGAGATCATCGCGGGCACAGTGGGCAAGCTGAACACGTTCGGCACCTGCGTGGGCCGCGTGAAGGCGGGCGCGATGAGTTACGCGCGTTTCTCCACCGACGACCGGCGCGGCGTGATTCGCGGTTACACCGGGGAGGGCCGGTTTACCGACGATGCACTGGAGACGTTTGGCGGCGCGGGCGTGGCGGAGATTCCGCAGTTGCAGAAGCTGCTGAAGTACATCTGCCGCGAGGCCTTCGAGCATCACGTGGCGGCGAATTTCAGCCAAGTGTCGAAGGCGATCCACGAGGCCGCGTCGAATTACATGGGATGGGAGAGCCATTACCATCCCGCACTGGAAGACTGAAGTTGCAGGGACTAGGGACAAGGGAAAAGGGATAAGGGACTGGGGAGCAGACGGCATCTGGCTGGCTGCTCCCTCATCTCTTTCATCGTGGAATTGAGGTATGCATTCATGAGTAAGCGGATTGGGAAAGACCTGGTTGTGAACGGGACTACGATTGTTGCGCAGGCGGCGTGGAACGATGAACTGGAACACAAGCAGAAGCAGATTGTGGAGTGGCTGCGCGCGAATCATTTTGCCGGGGTGCTGATCCGGCGGAATGAGAATGTGGCCTGGCTGACCGGCGGGGCGGTGGAGTTACGCGTGCTGACCCCGAACGAGACGGGCGTGGCCGCGCTGCTGGTGACGGCGGAAGGCAAGCGCTACTATTTCACCACGGAGAACGAAGCGCCGCGGCTCAACGATGAGGAGTTCGGCCAGCTGGACTTTGAGCCGGTGATCTTTCCGTGGTTCGCGGATGAGACAGGGGAAGCGGCAGCAAAGCTGGCGGGCGGACCGCTGGCGTCCGATACGGGCGCGGAGGCGGCGAACCTGTTTCCGCTGCGGGCTTCGCTGAGCGAGACGGAGATCGCGCGCTACAAATGGCTAGGAGCACAAACGGCGGCAGCGACGGTGGAGTCGCTTCACGCGGTGAAGCCGGGATTGAGCGAATATGACCTGGAGGCGATGACCGCGGCAAATCTGCTGAGGCGCGGCATCCTGCCCAGCGTCTATCTCTATGCCGCCGACGATCGCATCATGAAGTACAAGCATGCGGTGGCGCGCGGCAAGCGAGTGGAGCGCTACGCCATGCTGAACCTGTGCGCGCGCAAGTGGGGACTGGCGATTTCGATCACGCGATTTGTGCACTTCGGGCCGCTGCCCAAGGAGCTTGAGGCGCGGTTCCGTTCGGCCGCGCAGGTGAACGCGGCGCTGCTGGATGCCTCGCGCGTGGGAGCGACTTCAGCGGAGCTGTTCAAAGTGGCGCAGAATGCGTATGAGGCGGAGGGTTATCTCGGCGAGGAGCGCTTCCATCACCAGGGCGGGCCGACGGGCTACTGGGAGCGCGAATGGGTGGCCACGCCAAAGGGAACGGAAACGGTGGTGAACAACCAGGCGTTTGCGTGGAACCCGAGCATTCGCGGAGGCAAGGCGGAAGATACCGCGATTCTGCGCGACGGAAAAATCGAATGGCTGACGGCGACGCCGGAGCTGCCGGTGATTCCTGCGACCGCGGGCGGTAACGAATATCCGGCATCGGGAGTGCTTATCAGGGAGTAGGGACGTAGGGAATAGGGACTAGGAAAGCAGGGAACGAGTAACGAGTGGGAAGATCCCTCGTTGTGGAGTACGTCTTGCCGCTCATCTTGTAGTCCCTAGTCCCTAGTCCCTAGTCCCTGCTTCACCGGCTCCAGCGCCACACGCGCGGTGAGCACGACGAGGGCGGACCAGAGGAGATCGGCGCCGAGCAGATGGACGATCTGGAGCCAGACGGGCGCGAGCAACAGGACATCGAGAAGGCCGAGTACATATTGCGCAGCCAGCAGGAGAAGGACAAGCGCGGAGAGGCCGCGATTATCTCCCTGCGCGGATTGACGCGAGGCGCGCACCACCAGCCAGATGAGGAAGACGCTGGCGAGGAAAGCAAAGGCCGGATGAGTCCAGCGCCAGCGCATCAGCCAGCCGCTGGTGGAAGAGAAGTCCGCAGTGAGTGCGGCGCCCAGCGATGTGGCGGGAAAAAGCGTGTCGCCCAGCGCAGCCAGCGATCCGGTTACGCCCACCATGAGGACAACCAGCACGCAGGCGATGGCGCCGATGGGCGCGACCAACCGGACTGAAGTCTTGGTGTAGCCGTGGCGGCGGCCGAGCAGGTGCGCTGTGAGGGTGAGAGACGCCAGCAGGAGGAGCGTGTTGGTGAGGTGCAGCGCCAGGTAGGGCGCGCGCAATGGCGACTGGCTCTGCGCGGTCAGGCCGAGCTTGACCAACAGGGCGCCGAGGATAGCCTCAACAAGGGTGAAGGCGACCGCGGCAACAGCGGCGGTGCGCGCCAGATGCCCGCGCACGGTGCCGACGAACGTCCACACGAGCAGGCCCACGGCGGCGAAGAACGAGATGCCGCTGGTGACGCGATGTGTGAATTCAATTACGGTGGCCGTGCCCGGCGATTGCTGGATTAGTGTGCCATTGCACAGCGGCCAATGGTTGCCGCAGCCCGCGCCGGATCCGGTGGCGCGGACCAGCGCGCCCCAGAGGATGACCGCGATGAAATATGCCAAGACTCCCCAGGCGAAGCGACGCAGCGCGGGAGACGGGCGTCGATCCGCACTGACGGAGACAGCGGAAGAAGGCATGAATGAAGCTCCTGTCCGTACCTTTCAGTGTAGAACAGGAGCTGGCACAGCAGTGCGCGCAACGGCATTCGCATCAAGGTGCGATGGGCGCGGTGGTTTCGCATTCGGTCGCGAGCGTGCGCATGGCGGCAGGCAGAATGGGCGGGCGCGCGCTATCGCCTTCCCATCCAAAGAGGAAGGCAGTGGCGGGAGCGCAGATGCGCCCCTGGCATGCGCCCATACCGCAGCGGGTTTGCAGTTTGGCTTCGCGGCCATTGCGCATGCTTTCGAGCGCGGCATAGCGGACATCCTCGCAACGGCAGACGATGGTCTGGGCACGGGGGAGATTGCGCAGCTCCGCGCACGGGCGAAACGCGCGGTCGAGATTGCGAGCGAAGCGGAGACCGCAGTTGAGCCGGTGAGCAAGATGCGCCATGGAACGGCCCGCGGCAGCGAGACCGGCGATTTCGCCTTCGACCAATGCTTTGTCGAGTCCGCCGATTCCGGTGAGCTCGCCGGCGCAATAAACGCCGCTCACGGAGGATTGCTGTGCGGAGTCTACACGCACATAGCCGTTTTGGATGGCGCAGCCGAGGAGTCGCGGCAGCTCGAGATTGGGCACCAGATGAAAGCCGCAGCCGAGGGTATCGCACGCAATCTCGCGCATGGCCCCGCCGGACCGGACCGTCACAGAACGAAGGCGATCCTCGCCGTGCGCCTGAGTCACCCACGAGCTTGTGCGATAGGCCGCGGAGAACGTCTGCATGCGGTAGCGCGCGCCTTCCAGCAGTTTGGCGGGCTGGGCGAGGAGTCCCGCCGCGAAGCGAAGAAGGCGCGGGAGCGGCGCCTGCTCAAAGATGCCGGCGACGATGGCGCCTTTCCGCGCAAGATTTGCCGCCACGGCGAGTAGCAGCGGGCCGCTGCCGGCCAACACAACGCGCTTGCCTGCGATGGGCAGCCCGGCTTTGACCATGGCTTGCAATCCGCCTGCTCCCATCACGCCGGGCAGCGTCCAGCCGGGAAATGGAAGAAAGCGCTCGCGCGCACCGGTAGCCAGGATGAGCTGGTCCCACGCGATATCGGTAGAGCTAGATTCGCTTTCGACGCGGAGCACGCCGGGTTCAGGCTGATCGATGACGCGGGTGGCGGAGAGCAGTTGCACGCGCGCGGCTTTGAGACGTTGCGCCCAACGCGCGTAGAGCGTGAAGTGCGCTTGGGCCTGGCCGTTGCTCGCGGTGTCGCGCCAGATTTGCCCACCGGGCGCCGGATTGTCATCGATAAGGATTGCGCGGCGGCCGGCTTCTGCTGCCGCGGCGGCTGCGGCCATTCCGGCAGGCCCGGCGCCAACCACCAGGACATCGCAGCGCGTCATTCTGTCACCACCCGCATGCCGTGGCGAGCCGCCAGTTGACAGGTGCGCACGTGCGCCACGCCATCAACGGTGGCGCGGCATTCCATGCAGATGCCCATGCCGCACAATGGCGCGCGCGGCTCTCCGGAAACCGAGATGCGGCAGGGCGCGCCGGCGGCAAGCATGGCCGCGGCCACGCTTGCGCCGGCGCGCGACCGCACTTCGCGGCCGTTGACGGTCAGTGCGATTTCATTTGGTGCGGCGCGCATATCGGTATGTGAGCTCATCTTCAAGCGACTCCGATTGTATCGAACTGTATACTTCGCATGAAGACTTCGCGACCGACGCATGCCGGAAGCTCATATATGAATGCACAACCCCCATCCCTCACCAGCATCGCGATTGTCGATTCGCATACGGCGGGCGAGCCGACGCGGTGTGTGCTTTCGGGCGGGCCCGATCTTGGCGCGGGCTCGCTCGCCGGACGCCTGGAGATCCTGCGCAGCCGTCACGATCATTTGCGCAGAGCCATACTGTGCGAGCCACGCGGTTCGGACGTCGTGGTGGGCGCGTGGATTTTGCCACCGGACGATCCGGAGTGCGCTGCGGCCGTCATTTTCTTCAACAATGCAGGCTACCTGGGCATGTGCGGCCACGGCAGTATCGGAGTCGCGGTGACGCTGGCGCACCTGGGCCGCATCGCGCCCGGCAGGCACCGGCTGCAAACACCGGTGGGCACGGTGACGTTCGATCTTCATTCCGCGCACTCGGCAACGATAGAGAACGTCCCAGCCTATCGCCATGCGGCGGGCGTGCGCGTGCAGGTTCCGGATTACGGAGAGTTTGGCGGAGACGTTGCATGGGGCGGGAACTGGTTTTTCCTCATCAAGGAGCATCCGTTCGATCTGCGCCTGGAGCACGTGGAGGAGTTGACCGATTTCACCTGGGCGGTGCGGCATGCTCTGAACGCCGCGGGCATTACCGGCGCGGGCGGCGCGGAGATTGACCACATTGAATTGTTCGGCGATGCGCACGATGCGGCCAACGACAGCCGCAATTTTGTTCTGTGTCCGGGGAAAGCCTACGACCGCTCGCCCTGCGGCACGGGCACCAGCGCGAAGATGGCGTGCCTGGTAGCGGACGGCAAGCTGGCGCCGGGCGCGGTGTGGCGGCAGGAAGGCATTCTGGGCACGGTGTTTGAAGGACAGGTGCGGATCGAGAACGGAGCTGTTATCCCCGGCATCACCGGTTCGGCGTATGTCACCGCGGAGTCGAAGTTGCTCTTCGATACCGCCGATCCGTTTCGCGACGGGATTGGCAATTAGGGGCGCGCATGTCTACGGCATTCGATGCGATCATCGCCGGCGGAGGCATTGTAGGCGCGGCCTGCGCGGAGGCGTGCGCGCGCGCCGGGATGCGTGTCGCGCTGGTGGAACGCGATGTGCTGGGCAGCGGAGCGACGGCAGCGGGCATGGGGCACGTTGTGGTGATGGATGACTCCGAAGCGCAGTTTGCGCTCACGCGCCGCTCGCAGTTGCTGTGGCGTGATCTGGCCGCGAGACTGCCTGCCTCCGCCGAATACGAAACACCGGGCACGCTTTGGATTGCCGCGGACGAGGAAGAGATGGCGGAGGCCGCGCGCAAGCGGGCGTACTACTCGGAACGAGGTGTGCCTGCGCGCATCCTGAGCGCGAGCGAACTGGCGGATCTCGAACCGAACCTCCGGCCCGGCCTGGCGGGCGCGCTGCTGGTTCAAGAGGACGCAGTTGTCTATCCGCCCGCGGTTGCGCTGCATTTGGCACGTGAGGCGGAGGCGCGCGGCGCAACGCTGATCATCGGGCGCTCGGTTACGAAGATGGAGCATGGCGAAGCTGTGCTGGATGAAGGCGAGCGGCTCACCGCGCCGCGCCTAATCAACGCGATGGGCGCGTGGTCGCCGCAGATGGACGCCGAGATTCCGGTGAGGAAGCGCAAGGGGCACCTGGTCATCACCGATCGCTATCCGGGGTATGTGCGGCATCAGCTCGTGGAGCTCGGCTACTTGAAAAGCGCGCACTCGCTGGGCTCGGATTCCGTCGCCTTCAACGTGCAGCCGCGCAAGACAGGCCAAATCCTCATTGGCTCGTCGCGACAATACGGTAATGATTCGGCAGCGGTGGACCAGCACATGCTGACCGCGATGCTGCAGCGGGCCGAGCTTTACATGCCGGGGATCACATCGCTTGAGGCTATCCGCGTGTGGACCGGCTTTCGCGCGGCCACGCCGGACAAGCTGCCTCTGATTGGGCCATGGCCGGGAGACGAGACTCTGTGGCTCGCGACCGGACACGAAGGACTGGGCATCACCACCGCGCTGGCCACGGCGGAACTGATTGTCGCAGCATTCACGGGCGCGGCGTCGCCAATCGCGCCGGAACCGTACCTGCCCGGCCGATTCGCACGACATGATCGGCACCCGCACAAGGAGACGTTATGCAATGGAAAGGCGTAATGCCCGCCATCACCACGCCATTTGACGAGCAACTGAGGGTCGATCATGCGTTCTTCGCGCGCCACGCGCGCTGGCTGTGCGCGAATGGGTGCAGCGGAATTGTGTGCTTGGGCTCGCTGGGCGAAGCGGCGACGCTCGCTTTTGACGAGAAGGTTGCGATCATCCGCACGGCCGTGGCGGCAGTGCCTCAGGTAGTGGCGGCTATTTCCGCGCTGTCCACGGCTGAGGCTATCGCGCTGGCGCAGACCGCGGCGGAGGAAGGCGCGCAGGGACTCATGATTCTGCCGCCGTACGTTTACCAGGGCGACTGGCGCGAGATGAAGGCGCACATCGCGGCAATTCTCGCGGCAACGCCGCTTCCCGCCATGCTCTACAACAACCCGGTGGCGTACGGGACGGATTTTCTCCCCGAACAGATTCGCGAGCTGGCTGAGGAGTTCGCGAACCTGGCCGCGGTCAAGGAATCGTCGACGGACGTGCGCCGCGTGACCGCGATTCGCGCGCTGGGAGGCGAGCAGCTGGCGATCTTTGTCGGCGTGGACGATGCCATTGTGGAAGGGATCGCAGCTGGCGCAGTGGGCTGGATTGCCGGCCTGGTGAATGCCTTTCCGCGCGAGTCGGTGGACCTGTTCGAACTGGCCGCTGCGGGCCGAAAGCATGAAACGCTTGAGCTTTACCGCTGGTTCCTGCCGCTGTTGCGCATGGACACCGTTCCCAAGTTTGTGCAGCTCATCAAGCAGATGCAGCAGGAAGCGGGAGTTGGCTGGGCTCGCGTGCGCCCGCCACGGCTGGAACTCTTAGGCGCCGAGTTGGCCGCGGCGCGAGCGACTTATGCGCAGGCTGCCGCGAGCCGTCCGGCAGCGGCCCGCGGGAGCATGGCCTTTCCTGCAAACGGCTGAACGCTGCGTTACGCCGGGGTGACGCCTTTTTTGAGCAGCAGGTTGCCGTACTTGCGCGTCTCGCCGGTCATCACGATGGCGAAGGCCTTGCGCGCACGCTCATAAAATGCGTAACGATCGACCCGTTCCGGCGCGGGCGCACGATGCCAGTGTTTCTGGATCACCCGGACATAGTCCGCCTCTACTGCCGGGTCGAGCGCGTCGCCCTGCACAACCTGCATCATCACCAGCGGCGGCGCGTAGCTGTCCAGTTCAAACAGGGGCATGATTCCATCGAGCAGCGCGGCCACGGTGATGCCGTCGGCGCGCAGCACCTGCGGCCCCAGCGAGTGTCCCGGAAAATGCGCATCGGCGAGAATGATTTCGTCGCCGTGTCCCATGCGATGCAGCACCGCCAACAATTCCGGCGAAATACACGCCGCGATTCCCTTCAGCATGATGCCTCCTGTTGTCTCAAACGCCCGCCGGGCAAACAGCCACCTTGCCGCACTTGCCTGACGCCATCAGCGCGTAGGCTTCACCGGCCTGCTCCAGCGCGAACCTGTGGGTGACGATCTCCTCGGGATGCAGCTTCCACCGCACTAGCCGTTCCACCAGTTCCTCCATCAGCCAGGTTGAGGTGACCCATGAGCCGTAAACCGTCTTCTGCTCGTGAATCATGTCGGGCGACGGGCTTAACGTAAGTGTGCCGCCCTCGCCTACAAGCGCGATGCGTCCCCATTTGCGCGTGGCGCGAACTGCGGCGGTGCGAGCGTCCGCGTTGGCGGAGCAATCCACGGCGCGCTCCACGCCATGACCGCCGGTCAAATCGCGAACCTGTTGCACGTTGTCCGCACCGGAGCGCAGCACGTCGTCGCACAGGCCCAGACGCTGCGCGAGCTCCAGCCGCTCCGCCACCACGTCGATGCCAATGATGCGTTCCGCGCCCAGCTTGCGGCAAAGCGCCGCGGCGGCCAGGCCCACCGGACCCAGGCCTATGATGAGCACCGCGTGATTGCCGTTGATGCCGATTTTCTCGAGCGCCTCATAAACCGTCCCGAAGCCGCATGCCACCTGCGCGCCATCAAGATACGTTAGCTCGCTGGGCAGAGCGATCAGGTCCTTCTCTTCGGCGATCATGTAGCGCGCCATTCCGCCATCGCGCTGCCAACCGTAGGCGCGGCGATACTCCGCGCTGGTGCAGGAGATCATGTAACCGCGCCGGCAGTCGTTGCACAGGCCGCAGCCCGAAATGTGATACACAATCGCGCGGTCGCCCGGCTTGAAGCGGCGGCAGCCCGGCCCCGTCTCCACCAGCTGGCCCGCGGGTTCATGGCCGGCGATCACGCCCTGGTAACCCTCAGGGCCTTTGCCCAGGTGCTCGTGATAAATGGCGCGAATGTCGGACCCGCAGATAGTGGAAGCCTTCACCTCAATCAGCACTTCCCCGTGTCGCGGCCGCGGCACCGGCACTTCGCGCATCTCCACCGTGCTGTTGCCGGGCAAGTATGCCGCTAACATCGTGCTCTTCATCTCCCGCTCCCGCCTACCTCACCGCTTCACTCATTCACTTCTTAACCTGCTCGCTCGCGCGCCGGCGTTCCGTCCACTTACGTCGCGATCCGTCCATCCACGTCCCACAATTCTTCCCAGTCTTGATCGTCCTTCCACAGAAACACCTGCCCCTTGATGAGCCGGCAGTTGCGATCGATGGCCGCGATGGCGCTCATGTCTTCCTGCGTAAGCGCCGGGTTTGCTGCGGCGCGCAGGTTGGCCAGGATGTTGCGCGGATTGGTCGAAAACGGAATCGCCGCCTGTCCGCGCTGGATGGCCCACAGGATGCACACCACCGCCGGATGCGCGCCGATGCGTTCGGCAATGCTGCGGATGACCGGATCCTCTGTCGGCGAAGTGTCCTCCGGCGTGCGGTCGCGCTCCGGCCGCGCCGGCGAGCCCAGCGGAGAGTAGCCGATCGGTTGCACCCTGCGCTCCACAAGGTAGCCAAAGAACTCCGGCTGCTGAAAATGGGGATGCAGTTCCATTTCGTTGGCCGCCGGCCTGATGCGCGCATCGCGCAGCACCAGTTCCATTTTCGGAACTGTCATGTTCGAAGTGCCGATGTGCCGCACCAGGCCCGCGTCCACCAGCGACTCCATCTGCCGCCAGGTGCGCATGTAGTTTTCGTGGATGTACGGCTTGGCGTGCGGATTGCGCGCGCTCACGTCGCATCCAGGCGGGTGGTGGTTCGGAAACGGCCAGTGCACCAGGTAAAGATCGAGATACTCGAGGCGCAGATCTTTGAGCGACTTCTCGCACGATCCGCGCAAGTCATCGTGCTTGTCGTTCCACACCTTCGACGTGATCCAAAACTCCTCGCGCTTGTAGCCCGAGCCAAACAGCTCTGCAAAAGCCGCGCCGATGCGTTCCTCGTTGCCATAAACCGACGCGCAGTCAAAGTGCCGGTAGCCGATGGAGGTCGCGTAGCGCACAGCATCGGCCACCGCTTCATGCGAAACGCGATCCGATCCGAAGGTCCCCAAGCCAATGGCCGGCATGCGCGCGCCGCTTGCCAGAACCCGCTGCGGCACTGCCGCCGGATCGATTCCTTCCTTATTCTTCCCAACGTTGTTCGTCATGGCATTGTATCCATGCCGAATTGTAAACGCTTTCGCAGCCGCACCGCATTCTGAACTCGTATACCGTCCCGCCGCTTGCTGACTCGCTGCTATCGCGCCCCCGCCGCTTCCACCAGCCGCTCCAGCGACGGCAGAAACACAAACCGCACCATCCCCGACGCCTGCTCCGCATCCGCCAGCGTCTCGCGGCGATCATCCAACCAGCCCAGCGACGCCGTCTGATGCGATTGGAGCAACGCCAGCACCTCCAGGCCCGTTGCGCCCAGCTCGCCAAGCTGCCGCGCCCGCGTCTCCTCGTCATTCAGCCGTGGCGTGGCGGCCGTCAGCGCCAGCACCTGCGGCGCGGCTTCCACCCATGCCGTGAACCGCTGCCGCAACTCCATTCGTCCGATCTCGCGCTCCGCCGACGATCTCCCTTCCAGCGCCTCGTCCACCAGCCGATCGATCTGCTGCCGCGCGGGAGGATCCGGCACCACCGCATCAATGAAGCGGTCCAGCGCCGTCAGCCGGTCCGTATGCTGCTCCTCATAGCGATCGTGAAACCCCACCGGCTCTACCACCGCAGCCAGAACATCCAGCGCGCCCGGATGCGCATTGCCGGCCAGGTTGCGCCGCAGCATCTCCGGCCCTGAAATGTGCGTCAGCCCCACATCCTCCAGCTCCAGCGACGCGATGCGCAGGCGCCGGTACATGTCCTTCACGTCGGTGTCGTTCTGCGGCGACCAGAACCGTTCCGCTATCGCCATCGTCCGCGGCCACACCCGCGAGTCCACCGTCTCCGGATCAATCTGCTCGCCCCACATGCACACTTCGCCGCCCAGGACGCGCTTCTGCTCCTCCGGCGTCAGCTTGGTGTCCGCGGGAATCGGGTCGGCCATAAACATCTCTGCCGAAGTCTTTTGCGCGTCCAGATAGTACGGCGCGGAAAGCAGTCCCACGTATCCCTGCGTGGCGCCTGCGGCCAGCGAGTCCTCGCCGCGCCAACTCTGCACCACAATATCCTTGGGCAGCTCCGGGTTCAGAATCTCGTCCCAACCCATCATCTTTTTCCCATGCTTTTTCAGGATCGGCAGCAGGCGTGTGTTGAAGTAGTTCTGCAATTCGGCCGGCGTGGTAAAACCCTTCTTCTTCATGAACTCCACAATGCGCGGATTGGCAAGCCATCCCGTGCCCGCGGTCTCGTCTCCGCCAATGTGGAAGTACTCGTCGGGAAATATCTCGGCCATCTCACCGATGAACTCGTCGAGGAATTTGTAAGTCTTCTCGTTGCTCGGATCGAGCTCAGCCGCGGGAATTCCAAACTGCTGCGGCAATTCCTTGATGTCCTCGCCCGCACCGATCCCCGGATACGCCAGCAGCCACGATGTGGTGTGTCCCGGCATATCAAATTCCGGCACCACGCGAATGCCCCGCGCCCGCGCGTACGCCACCACTTCGCGCATCTCTTCCTGGGTGTAATACAGTCCGTCCGAAGCCGCCTCGGTGAACCGCGGAAACTTCTTGCTCTCCGCGCGGAAGCCCTGGTCGTCGCTCAGGTGCCAGTGGAAGACGTTCAGCTTTGCAACCGCCATTCCGTCCAGCGTTCGCTTGATCACGTCGACGGGCTCAAAGTGCCGGCTCACATCCAGCATGAAGCCGCGCCAGGGAAATCGCGGCGCATCGTCGATGGTAGTGGCAGGCAGGCGGCAGGCGCCATTCGACGTGGTCACGAGTTGCAAAATCGTCTCCAGCCCATGCATCGCGCCCACATCCGTCGCCGCAGCCAATTCAACCGATGCGCTCGTCACCGTCAGCTTGTAGCTCTCGTCCTCATCGACGCCCTGCACGGCCGCGCCCGGCCCGGCCACGTGCAGCGCCAGTATAGCCGCGGAATCGGGGGCACCCCGCTCCGTAGCACTGAACTGCCCACGGCGGATTTCGCCGCATTGCCGATCGAGCCGCCAGAGAAATCGTTCCAGTGCTGCGTCCAGCCGCGCATCGTGATCGCCTGAAGTCACCGCGTGAAAGTGGTCGGCAATTACCAGCTCTCCCGAGCCCATGTAGACCGAGCGCGGCAGCGGCATCACGTGAAGCGCCGACGCCGCGCTTGCCTGCCCATAAACCGGAATTCCACTGATCACCATCCCAGCCCACGCACTGATCAATGCAACCGCGCCGCAATGGCCAACATACGACAGAGGATAACGACTCATGATGCACCTCTTGATTTGAGGGAATTCAATCAACCCAAGAGCATATCAGTGGACCGATGAGATATACACCTCACCTGCCCTTTCGAAGAGACTCCGCCTCCATGGCCAGTACTGCGGTCGACTCTGAAAGGTAGCGGTAAACGCTTCGGAGCTCATCGGCGGTATAGCCTGCGCTCAGCGCCAACAGGCGCTTCCCCAGAGAACGATAGAGAGACCTCACCTTTCGTTCGCCGCTGGCAGTTGCCTCCAACGTCAGGCTCCTTCGGTCGTCAACGACTCGCCTCCGTTTGGCAAAGCCTGAGCGCTCAAGCCGATCGATCACGGTTGTGACTGCGGCGCCGCTCAGCCCAGTCGTCTCGCCCAATTGCTTGGGGGTCACGCCGCCTTGACGATGGATGATTCCGAGGCACTTGAAGTCCGTCAGATTCAACCCCAGCCTGCCCGCAAGTGCTTGCTGGTGCAGAACAATACTCAAGGTCAGCTCCTGAAAGAGGTCTGGCTTTCGTTGCTCTTCTTGCATGGATTCATCTTATACGAACTTCATCTATTTCGATCTTCGTATAATTCGTGTATAGTATTATCCATGCGCGAACGGTCATATGCGCTTATGGAGACTCTCCCCCCTGTGAACTCAAACCTGGATTTTACACGACTTGCATTCTGGATCACTTTTTTCGCATGGGTACTTATCCAAATTTGGATTGGCCGCGGCGACCAGCGTCCTGAATTCGGCGACGTTCGCGATCGAGGTAGCCGTTTGGCCATCATTGGTGGGATAAGTATCGGCTCCCTTGCAGCGTTTTATTTCGCAAAAGTGTATATAGGCTGCCCGCTCGGTGCGGGGCGCACTGTTTCCATTTGCGGGCTGGCAATAGCCTGGGCCGGCCTCGGCTTGCACCTCTGGTCAATTCAAACGCTCGGCAGGTTCTTCCGTACCATCGTAATTCTGCAACCGCAACATCAACTCGTTACATCCGGTCCATACCGGTTTTTGCGCCACCCGTCCTACTCGTCGGCGATTGTGACGCTCATAGGCCTGGGGTTGATATTGAACAACTGGGTTAGCTTGATTCTGGTTGTTCTGATTCCGCTGCCCGGCTTTCTCTGGCGCATCCGGGTTGAAGAACAAGCTCTGTTCCAACGATTCGGCAATGAGTTCCTGGAATATCGACGGAAGAGTTGGGAGCTGTTGCCGCCCGTTTGGTGAGGCGGCCATATCCAGCGCCAATCGTGCCATCTCCCGAATTCGAACCCAACTGGGCCTGTTCCGACTTCCCCCGACGATTTGTGCCAGCCCGTGCCTGCGCAAAGGCATCGCCGCATAGCTCGCCTATCAACGTCTCAGCTATCGCGCCTCTCCTCTGCAATAATCGTCACCGAGCCTAATCCTGGGAGAACCTTGCTTGCCCGATTCCTCCTCATCGCGCCCGCGCCAGCGCGTAGCCATCGACAGCGGCGGCACGTTTACCGATTGCGTGATCCTGCGCGATGGGCAGCTCGTCGCACTCAAGGTCTTCTCCACGCCGCGCGATCCCGGCCGGGCCGTTCTTGAGGGGCTGCGCCGGCTCGGCGCCGCGCCCGATGCGGTGGTGCGCCACGGCACCACCGTCGGCACCAACGCCATGCTTGAGGGCAAGGGCGCACGCGTTGCCTTTGTCACCACCCGCGGATTTGAAGACACCATATCTACCGGTCGCCAGGCTCGCCCGCGCCTTTACGACTGGTTCCAGCCGCCGCCGCCCTGCCTGGTTCCAGCCGCGCTCCGCTTCGGCGTGGAGGAACGCGTCAGCGCTGAAGGCGAGCGGCTGATTGCGCCCGACCCTGACGAGCTGCGCAGACTGGTTGAGCAGATTCGCGCATCCGGCGCCGAAGCTGTCGCCATCTCGCTTCTGTTCTCGTTCGCCAATCCTGAGAACGAGCGCGAAGTCGCCGGCGCGCTTGCGGCACTCGGGCTTCCGCTCTCCGTCTCGCATCGCATCCTGCCCGAGTTTCGCGAATACGAGCGCGCGTCCACAGTTGTCGCCAACGCATATCTTGCTCCGAAGGTCGGCGGCTATCTTGCCGGACTCGCCGCCAGCATTGAATGTAATTCCAGCACTGGCCGGCTTGAGGTCATGCAGTCCTCCGGCGGCGTCATCTCCGCGCGCCAGGCGGCTGCGGAGCCAGTGCGCACCGTGCTCTCCGGTCCCGCCGGCGGCGTGGTGGGCGCGTACAAGCTGGCCGCGGCTACCGGATTTGAGCGCATCATCGCCTTCGACATGGGCGGCACATCCACTGACGTTTCGCTGGTCGATACCGCCGCCGGTTTTCGCATCGGCAATGAGTCCAGCGTCGCCGGCATTCCCCTTGCGGTGCCCATGCTCGACATTCACACCGCGGGCGCGGGCGGCGGCTCCATCGCTCGCTTCGATGCCGGCGGCATGCTGCGCGTCGGGCCCGAATCCGCCGGCGCCGAGCCCGGACCCATCTGCTATGGAACCGGCACGCAGCCCACCGTCACCGACGCCAACCTGATCCTCGGCCGCCTCGACAGCACGTCGTTTCTCGGCGGCGCGGTTCCTCTCCATCTCGAGCGCACGCGACGCATCATGCTCGAAGCGAAGAGCGCCATCGCCACTATTGAAGAATTCGCCGAAGGCATTCTGCGCGTGATTGAAACCACCATGGCCAAGGCCATCCGCGTCATCTCCATCGAGCGCGGATTTGACCCGCGCGATTTCACCCTGGTCGCGTTCGGCGGCGGCGGCCCGGTGCACGCATGCAGCCTGGCCCGCGCGCTGCGCGTCCCGCGCGTGCTCATACCCGCGCTGCCCGGCGCGTTATCAGCGGTAGGCATCCTACTCGCCGATACCATCCGCGAGTATTCGCGCACCGTGATGCTTTCTGCTGACGCCGCGCTCGAAACGTACTTTGCTGAGCTCGAAGCTGTTGGCGCGGAGGATTTCCATCGCGAAGGTTTAGGGGGTGAGAGTCATCGTTCCGTCGATCTGCGCTATTGCGGCCAGGGTTACGAGCTCAACGTTCCTTTCTCGCCGCGCATGGCTGCGGATTTTCACGAGCTTCACCGGCAGCGATACGGCTTCGCCGATCCCGCGCGGGCCATGGAAGTGGTAAACGTGCGCGTCCGCATGATCTCGCCCTCCGAGCCGTTCACTCAGACACGCGCGCCTCTTCGCGAGGGCGACGGCAGGCACGCGAAGACCGGCACGCGGCAGGTCTGGTTCGATGGTTCGTTTGTTTCCACCGAGGTCTACGACCGCGAGCTGCTTGCTCCGGGAGACCGCTTCGCCGGACCGGCGGTCGTCACCGAGTACAGCTCGGCCACCATCCTTCCGCCCGGCGATCGTCTCCGCGTGGATGAGCTGCGCAATCTCGTTATCGAGGTGCATGGATGACCGAATACCGCTCCGATCCAATAGAACTCGCCGTGTTTCAGAGCTCCATGCACTCGATCGCCGAGGAAATGGGCGCAGCGCTTCGCCGCACCGCCATCTCACCCAACATCAAGGAGCGCCGCGATTACTCCTGCGCGCTTTTTGACGCCGAGGAGCGCGTGATTGCGATGGGCGACCACATGCCGGTGCACCTCGGCGCCATGCCCATGAGCGTCAAAGCCGCTGCCGAACGCCTGCAGATGCAGCCGGGCGACATGGCCATTCTCAACGATCCGTTCGCGGGCGGCACGCACCTGCCGGACATCACTCTCGTCTCGCCGGTCTTTGTGCCCGGCCGTTCCCGTCCCGCCTTTTACGCCGCCGCGCGCGCGCATCACGCCGACGTGGGCGGCATGTACGCCGGCTCCATGGGCCCGGCGCAGGAAATCTACCAGGAGGGCCTGCGCATTCCACCGGTGCTGCTCATGCAACGCGGAGAAATTGTTCCCGGCATCCTGGCCGTGTTGCTGGCCAACGTGCGCGCACCGCAGGAACGGGAAGGCGACCTGGCCGCGCAGATAGGTGCATGCCGTGTGGGCGAGCGGCGCATTCTTGAGGTGGTTGCCAAGTACGGTCTGGACAAAGTGGAAACCCTAACCGCCGATCTCATCGCTTGGTCGGAGCGGCTGATGCGCGCTGAGCTTCGCTCCATGCCTGAGGGAGTCTTCGCCGCAGAGGATTTCCTTGACGATGACGGCGTCTCCGACGATCCCATCCGCATCGCCGTCTCCATCGCTATCCATCCCGACGAGGGCATTGCATCGATCGACTTCGCCGGTTCGTCGCCGCAGGTGCGCGGCGCGGTCAACGCCGTTCTGCCGGTCACGGTCTCCGCCTGTTTCTACGTCTTCCGCTGCCTGCTCTCTGAAGAAGCGCCGGCCACCGCGGGGCTGATGAATCCGATCGTGGTCAGTGCGCCATCAGGCACCATCGTCAACGCCGTCCCTCCGGCGGCCGTGGCCGGCGGCAACGTGGAGTGCAGCCAGCGGATCACCGATGTGCTTCTGCGCGCGCTCGCCCAGGCCGCGCCCGAACGCATTCCCGCCGCCAGCTACGGAACCATGAGCAACCTGACCATCGGAGGACTGGATCCTCGCACAGGCTCGCCTTTTGCGTATTACGAGACCATCGCCGGCGGCATGGGCGCGCGCCCCGGCAGCAACGGCATCGACGGCGTCCACTGCCACATGACCAACTCGCTCAACACGCCGGTGGAGGCGCTCGAATATGCTTACCCGCTGCGCGTGGAGCGCTACGGCTACCGCGAGGGCTCGGGCGGCCGCGGCCGGTTCCGCGGCGGCAATGGCCTTGTGCGCGAAGTCCGTTTGCTTGCCCCCGCGCAAGTCACCCTCCTCGCTGACCGCCGCCGCTTCGCGCCCTACGGCCTGGCCGGCGGGCAGAATGGCGCCTGCGGCTCCGCGCTGCTCACCCGCGCCTCCGGGGCAACGGAAGTCCTTAAAGGCAAAGGCTCTATCTACGCCGGCGCAGGCGACGTGATCCGCATTGAGACCCCTGGCGGCGGCGGCTGGGGCCCGGAATCAGACGTTTAGCTTCTCCCACAACTTGGGTGCCCCATCCTAGCCGCGCTTCATGCGGTTAGCGTGGGAGGACTAACCCAGCCAGCCCATCCACGCATCCAACCTAATTGAAGCAATGCCGTCCTATGTCCCTTCGAGCCATTCCCTGCTCTCGCTTGTTGTTTTGCGCGGCCCTCCTTGCCGGCGCTGCGCTTCTGCTCCCATGCGGCCGTCTGGCTGCCCAGGCGCCGCAATCGCCTCCAAGCCAAGCATCGCCGCAGATGCAGAACCCCACGCAGCCCGAGGTCCAGCCCCCGCTCGATGCCGACCGCGACCCCATTCCCTCCCCCGACATCGTGGTTCCACCGCCACCCACCGCTGCCTCCACCGCGCCCGCGGGTCCCAACGAGATCCGCAAGGGCGCCAACGGCGTGTACACGCTGCATGAGGACGTGGATGAGGTCCTGCTGAGTTGCGCCGTGGTGGACCAGAAGGGACGGCCGGTAATGGACTTGGCCCGCCCCGACTTTCGCGTATGGGAGGATGGCGTTCCGCAGACCGTCACTTCATTCCAGCACCAGGACCTGCCGGTATCGATGGGAATCCTCATTGACAGCTCGGGCTCCATGCTGGACAAGCGCACCGCCGTGGACGATGCGGCGATGCGGCTGCTCGACCGAATCCAATTCGCGCGACTCGGCCTTCGTGGTAAATTTCAACACCCGGGCCTACCTTGACCAGCCGCTCACCATGGACCGCGTGGCGCTGCAGCGGGGCATCAACCGGTTTGAAGCGCGCGGCGAAACCGCGATGTACGATGCGGTGGTGGCCTCGGCCGACGAGCTCTCACACCACGCCAAAGAACCCAAGCAGGTGCTGCTCATCATCACCGACGGCTCCGACAACGCCTCGCGTCTCACCCGCGACGAGGCCATCCGCCGCGTGGAGAGCCTGGGCGGGCCGGTGGTTTACACCATCGGGCTGCTGTTTGACACCGACCCGCGCGAGTCCCAGCAGGCGCGGGACGATCTGAATGAGCTGGCCAATGAGACCGGCGGCCTGGCCTACTTTCCCAAGTCGCTGGATGAGGTGGGGGAGATTGCGTCCGAGGTGGCGCGCGACATCCGCAACCAGTACGTGGTCGGGTACCACTCCACCAAGGCGGCATCGCTGGGCGGCTTCCGCACTGTGCGCGTGGAGGCGCAGGCGCCCGGCTACAAGGGGCTCACCGTACGCACCCGCCACGGATACTACGCCAAGCCCGGGCAGGGCCGCCAGGACATGACGGCCGAGCGCACGTCGGCGCCGCCGCAGTAGAGCAGGGACCGAGGGACCGCGAAATGCAGGTCCTTCGACTGCGTTTGCCTCAAAAAACGCGGCAAACTTCGCTCAGGATGACGGCGGCATTTTGGTTGGGAACTTCAGGGACAAGACACCAGCGGCGCCGGGGAGCGGCGCCTTCCATTGACATCGCCGTCAAGTTACCCAATAATCGGTCTACCCGACTCCGACGATCCCCCGTTTCCCCGCTGAATGTGAGTCAGGGCTGGCGAGCAGCACCGTCAAAAAAGCCGCCCATGCCAGTTGGCATGCAAGTTCAATCGAGAGAGGCACCAGGGCTCACTGTTGCTGCGTTCTTTTTCTTCCCCCATCTGAATCAGCGAAGGCTTGCTCCCCGTCCGGGATGCGACCCAAGTGAGGCGAAATTCTATGCCGACTCCAATCACGCGGCTGGTGGTCTTGATGCTCGAGAACCGCTCGTTCGACCACATGCTGGGGTTCCTGAAGAAGACCAATCCCGCCATCAACGGGCTGAATGGCGACGAATGGAACTACCCGGCGGGAGAGAGCCCAACCAACATTGTGGTCAGCGACGATGCCGGCGACGTTCAAGACCTCAACCCCGATCCCAACCACGAATTCGCGCATGTAACGGCGCAGATTTCTTCGACCGGCGACCCGGTCGGCAATCCCGACATGAGGGGATTCGTGCGCGATTATTTTACGGACTGCAACGACGCGACCCACGCCGCGGGAATCATGAAATGCTTCACTCCGCAGACGCTTCCGATTCTTTCCACGCTGGCCACGCAATACGCGGTCTGCGATCGCTGGTTCTCTTCCGTGCCCGGTTCCACAATCCCCAACCGCCTGTTTGTTCACGGCGCCAGTTCAGCCGGTTCCCTGACGCAGGATGTGATGGCTGCTCCCTTCGTTCTGCACACCATTTTCGAGAGCTTTGACGACACCACGCCGCACGACTTCGCCATCTATACTGCCGGCTCGTCCGTGCTGCTGGCCAACAAGTACCTGATTCAGAACATGGACAAGTTCCATCCCTATGCGAATTTCGTGGTGGACGCTACCAGCGGCAATCTTCCCGCCTACACGTTTATTGAGCCCGCCTATGACGACGACGGCGAGGGAGCGTTCGCCAACAGCCAGCACCCTGATTTTCCTGTCGATCGTGGCGAAGGGCTGATTCGCGAAATCTACTACGCGCTGACCAAGAGCCCCGACTGGAAAAGCACGCTCTTCCTCATCCTTTACGACGAACACGGCGGAATTTTTGACCACGTCCCGCCTCCGGTGCTCACGCGCAATCCCATCTACAACAACCTTCCCGACGTGGAGCACGCCGGTCCGCCCGACGTATTCGACTTTACCCGTCTCGGCGTCCGGGTGCCCGCGGTTTTTGTCTCCCCGTGCATCCCGCCCAACACCCTCATCAACGACAAGGACTACGACCACTGCTCGGTGGTGTCAACGGTCCGCAAGCTCTTTTGCAATCCGGCCAGCCAGCCGCTGAACTGGCGCGAAGCCCAGGCGGCAACCTTCGAAAACGTGCTCACCCTCACCGGGACAAACATCCGCACCGATGTGGCGAAATTGCCCGATCCGGTAATCTCCGGAGGCGTCAATATTGACGCCTCCGCGAGTACTCCGGTTCTCCGCGCCCCAACCGATCTCACCGTCCTGATGGCCGGCGCCATGCAGAATGCTTGCGAGCAGCTGAACCTTCAGCCGCCCGGCGACCATAAGACTCTTACTAATTCCACCCAGGTGTCCGCCTACCTGAAACAGGCACTGCAGACCCTGCAAAATGCGGCGGGAGGCGGCCAATGAACCTGCTTCCCCGCCCTCACAAACTTCTTCGCATGCTCGCGGCCGGCTTCGCGCTGTGTTCCGCATCCTTGTTGTCTGCGCAAACCCGCGCCAGTTGCAAGGGATTCTCTGAGAGCCTCGCCAAAAACAATCTGCATTTAAAACTCGACTGCATTGAAGCCTTGTTTTCTGAAGACCCGCTTCATCTCACGTTTTCCGGCATGCCGCCGGGCAATGGCATGGCCTTTGGCGGAGTTCTGGAACAGAACAACCACTACGTGTCGCCGTTCTCGCTCCCCGCCGGCCCCGGCAGCGTTCCCGGCCTGACCAATCCCAAGCCGCCCGACTTTACTACCGGCAAACTTCCTTCGGTCGCGAACGGCTCGCTGTGGAGCGCAGATGCGCGTCTTGCCGCGACCTTCTCAACAAACGGGAGCTGGGCCACCATCGGCACGCTGACGGTGATGCCGAAGGGCTACAAAGACGGCCACCGCACCGGCCATGCGGGTGTCCAGATCAGCTGCAACAAGCTCGGCCCACTCTGCACCAAGCAGATCTTCGGACTGCATGTCGAAGCCTCGCATCGCAGTCTCCAGACCATCTCGTTCTACGGCATTGGCGCTGATTCGCCACTGGCGAAGTACGTCTTTCACGAAGACGACACGTTCGCATCCATCCGCGCCGCGCTTCCTCTCGCCGACTGGTTCACATTCGAGTCGGGCGCGGAGTATCCGCCTCACCGATCTTCCCCACACCACTGCGCCCAACTCCGTGAGCGCGCACTTCACCTCCGCAACAGCTCCCGGTCTAACTTCACAACCCGGCTTCGGTCATTATCATTTCGCGCTCCGCACCAATCCCGTCGCTATCCTGTCGCCCCGAACCGACGACCAGGACGAAAACCATACCGGGCCCCTGATGAAGCCGTACGTCACAGTTCACCTTCAACAACAGCGTGGAATACCACTGGTACTCCGCGCCCGGAAATTCAGCCTCATCGTTCCAGCAGTTTGTTGAAGACTCCGACGAAAACGTTCAGCTTGGCACCCGGGTCCGCCACTACGTGCAAGTTGGCGACGCAAAAACTGGCGCCGAGCACTTCTGGGATTCCATGCTCGCCAAGAATTGCGGCGACAAAAACATCGACTGGTCAAAACCAGCCAACTATGTGCTCAAAGTCCGCCAGCCCTGCGGCTTCGGCGACCTCGACGTGGTTTCCCATATCGCGGCCTCCAGAACAGGAGCTGGTTCGACGGTCCCGTTTTACCTTCAGCCCACCGTCGGCGGTTCCGATATTGACTCCCGGCTCGGCTTGCGCGCGTGGCCCAACTACCGCTTCCGCGCCCCCGACGCGCTCTTTGTGCAGACCAACTACATCCTGCCCCTCTACAACATTCTGGTCTTCTACGACGCGGGAACTGTCGGCCCCACGTTCTCCAGCCTCTCGTTTGCAGGCCTTCGCCAGGACGGAGGCTTCGGCGTCGCCTTGTCGCTCGGAGGCCATATCGCTGCGCAGGGATACCTGGCATTTGGCGCAGGCGGCGGCCCCACCTTCGGCTACAACTTCAGCAAATTGTTTTGAGACTCACGGGATTGAGGCGCTCGGCCTGTTTTGTTTTCCATGTCCCGTCACTTTGTTGCGCGGCGGTTCCTGTGTCACACTGGCTTGATTGTTTGCGGAGGACGAAACGGAATGGCTGCGAACCCGCTGTATGACCCTGCCCATCCCACGATCCAGCGCCTTGAGGACCAGATCCAGTGGTATGACCGGAAGAGCGGCCACAACCAGCGAATGTTCAAGTGGCTCAAGGGCGTCACTTTGGTCTCGGGAGTCCTGGTGCCGGCCGTCTCCTACGCGCACTGGGGCCGCGGCCTGGCCGGTGCGCTCGGAGTCATCATCGTGATCGCGGAAGGCCTGCAGCAACTGAACCAATACCAGGCCAACTGGATCGCCTACCGGTCCACTGCGGAAGCTCTGAAGCACGAGAAGTATCTTTACCTGGCCGGCGCGGGCCCATACGCCTCCGCGGAGGAACCGCTTGCCCTGCTGGCCGAGCGCGTGGAGAGCCTGGTTTCGCAGGAGCATGCCAAGTGGGTTGCCGCGCAGGAGCATCCCACCCGCAAAAAGCAGGAGCAGAGAGCATAGCCATTTTGCATCCAGGTACAAGCGAAAGTCTTCGCTGGACCCCTCGCTCATAGAGAGTACCCTTGATTCTGACTCCCGGAGTCCCCATCTTTAATCCTCGGGAGAATCTCCCGGGAGGCACGCCATGAGACTTCTTTTCAAATTCAACTTGATCCTGGTCGCCGTGTTTCTGGTGGCGGGGACCTTGATTGCGTGGGCGGCCTACGACTATCTCGCGGACCAAGCCCGACAGGAGGTGGTCGACCAGGCTCGCCTGATGCTGGCCATGACCGAGGCCGTCCGCGACTACACATCGAACGATGTGGGACCCAAGCTGGAGAAGCACCGGGTGAGCTTTCTCCCGGAAATTGTGCCCGCTTTCAGCGCCAAAGAGGTTTTCAGCACGGTACGCAAGTCTTACCCCTACGCGGACTACAGCTACAGGGAGCCAGCCCTGGCTCCTACCAACCCTCAGGACCACGCCGAGGACTGGGAAAACGAGGTAATCCGTAAGTTCCAGGACAACCCCAATCTGACTGAGCTCAGAAACGATCGAGACACCGCCATCGGCCGTACCCTTTGGATCGCCAGGCCGACGAAGTGCGAGGAAGCGTGCCTGCTTTGCCATAGCACGCCCAACAATGCCCCACCAAGCCTGATCGCCAAGTACGGACGTGACAGGGGATTCGGCTGGGAACCGGGCAAGGTGGTGGCTGCGCGCATCATCAGCGTGCCTATGTCGATGCCGCTCCGCAAGGCCCATGAGGCTTTCATGGGCCTGCTGATTTTTCTCGGCATCTCCATGGTGGTGACCATCGCGGCGCTGGACGCGGGGGTCTACTTCTTCGTAATCCGGCCTCTCAAGCTGGTGTCCGCGACTGCCGACCGCGTGAGCCGCGGGGACAAGAATGTTCCGCCGGTGTCGTTGCGGGGCAAGGACGAGATCGCCAGTGTGGCCGCGTCGTTTAACCGCATGCAGGTGAGCCTGGCCAAGGCGCTGCGGATGATCGACGAGGGGTAGAAGGTTCCCTCAGGGGCTAAAAATGCCTGCGAGAGAGCTGGATCCTGGGTTGGGCAGATGAAATGCCCGCGGCTAAAGCCGCTCGGGTTCCATCGGGCTTTTTCAGTGGCCTGAAGGCCGCTGCTCCTTCCGGATTCCGTTGGAAAGCTCGGCGACTGGCGGGACGCTGACTATGTCTTGATGGCGCGGAGGAAGGTTGCGCGATCGTGCTCGGACTCGATCTCCTCTGCCACGAGGCTCGCCAGCTGGCGAAGCGAGCTGGATCGCTTTGCGGCGCGCTTGACCACCACGGAGGCGATGGGGCCGATGTAGTGTGCGAGCTCCTTGGCCACGCGTTCCAGGGTGGCTGCGTCGAATTCTGCTCCTGCCTGCTCTGGCGCAGCAGGGACCGCAGCCGAAACAGCCTGCGCGGACGGCTGGACATAGATAGAGAGCGCCCCGATGAGCAAGCCCACGTCGGACTTCCAACGGGCGTGGGTAATCTCCATCGCGTTTCGGTAGGCCAGATCTTTCAGGTCGTCGGGCAGATGGTCCGCGGACGGCATGGATGCTCCGCGCACCAACAGCGGCACTACAGGGATCTCGCGCGAGAGCGCCGAGGCCAGTTCCATGCGCACAAAATCGCTGGGATCATCCAGGCGCCGCTGACCCTGGCTATTCTGCGCATCGAGCCAGCTATGGCCTATCAGCGCAAGCAAGACCGCGCACTTTGACACATTCTCATCAATCGCCTTGCGGAAGTCGCGGCCGGCGCTGATACCGGCCACATCCATAAAGACAGAGTCGCGGCCGAATTTGGCGGACAGGTCGTCAAACAGACGCCCCGCTTCGCCCTCGGAGTCTTGCCGGCGATAGTTGATGAAGATGGAACCCAAAGAGCTCTGCCCCTCCAGCGGGCAGCCACCGCAGCCCAGGCAGGTAAGTGAGAAAGACAGCCGGGCGATTGAACAAGATGATAGAACAGGACTTCCACCCCGCATAGCTGATTCCCGTAACCACGTAACTGAATGTAAAACTCCAGCAAGTGTCTCCTCGATGCGATGCTACTGTCGTGCACCAGACGGAGCTCGAGGGCGAGGCCGGTGCTGCGCCTGCGGAGTTCGCGCCAGTACACGTTCAGCTCCCCGCAACAGAGGCGCGCCTGATGTCAATTACACAAAAGAAAAGAGCCCGCGATGGGCTCTTTTCGTGGTTCGTGGTTCGTGGTTCGTGGTTCGTGGTTCGTGGTTCGTGGTTCGTGATTCGTGATTCGTGGTTCGTGGTTCGTTCAGTGGAGGTGGAAGTCGACGTCGACGATGATTTGCACGGCGACGGGATGGCCCTGGTACATTGCGGGCTTGAACTTGTACTGGCGCACGGCTTCGACGGCCTTTTCGTCGAGCCCCATGCCGAGATGGCGGACGATGCGGATGTTCTGGGGATTGCCCTGCTGATCGACGATGAGTTCAATGGAGGCGCTGCCCTGGAAGTTGGCCTGGCGGGCTTCTGAGGTGAACTCAGGCTGTGCCACGCGGATGACCTCAGGGGCGCTGACACCGCCACCGACGCTCATGACGCCGCCGCCGTAACCGCCGCCCGAGCCGGGGCCGGCGCCGATGCCGTGACCCATGCCGAGACCGCCGCCGACGCCTTTACCGAAGCCAGAATTGGAGCCGCTGCCCTGCGAGGCGAGAGCGATCTGCGGCGAGTTGGAAAGGCCAAGGTTGGGGATGGCCGGGTTTTCCGGCATCTTTACCACTTCAGCCGGTTCGGCTGCGAGCTTGGGCTGCTGGAAGCGCAGCACCTGCGGCGCGTTGACGGGAGCCGGCGCGACGATGCGCGGAGGATTGCCGCGAGTGGGCTCGACGATCTGGTGAGCGCCGCCGCCACCGCCGCCTCCCGGCTTGGGGGCGACGGGGAGGACTTTAGGCGGAGGCGGAGGAGCGTAAAGCGTGATATTGACGGGCTCGGTGACCACGGGAACGACGGCATTGCGCGCCTTGACCCCGAGCCACAGGATGCCGGCGATGGCCACGGTATGAAGGATGGCGGAGACGACCTTTGCGGCCGGATCGCGCTGACCGGTGGCAATATCCAAGGCGGTGAAGGTGGGCGCGCCGCTCATGACGGCGGCCGATCTCGCGGCGGGCAACGGAACCAGTCGCGGCAGGGGTTGAAGGTCTTCAACAAAAGAATCGTCGACTTCTACCGCGAGGCTGGACCGGTTGTAGGCTGCCGCCGGCCGCGGCCTGGCGCTGGGATGTTCGACAACCAGCCTGCCGCGGGCTGAGCTTTCAGGGTTCCTCAATGTACGATTCGTCATAATTTCGCCTGCGGGACCCCCGCATCCCCTCCCGAGTTCTCTAAGTTATTCGGCGTGAAAGTGGCGTTCTTTGGTCTTTCAAGTTGGTTAGATGACAGGTTGGCCCATTAAAGCTGGCGCATGAGTGGAAAAAGTACGGCAGCGAACCAGCCGGCATCGATTACCAGATTCCCTTATCGGTGCCGGTGACCTTCTGGCCGACAACGGCGGCCGTGGCAAGCCAAGGAAGCAGGCTGAGCCGGGCGCCGGTTTGGAGTTGCCGTTTGCGCAGGGTGTCAGCAAGCTGCGCACCATAGAGCCGGGCCGACTGGGGCAGGATGGGCACGCGGAGGAATCCGCGGCCGTAGTAAACCGCCTCGCCGCCGAAACGCGCGCAGCCTGTGACCAGCACCGGCAGGTCGAGACCGACGCCTCGATACCGAGCGGTGTAATCGGAGACGATGGCCAGGTAAGTGGCGACGCCCTCCCAGATGCCGGCCCTTTCCGCAGCTACGTGAAGGTCAGCGAAATCGACTCCCTCGTTTTCCACCAGCGCTGCGCTATCGAGGATGTCGCAGAGGCGGAAGTAAAAATGGCGGTACATGCGCTGAAGGGTAGAGAGGAGAATGCGATCGGATTTGGAGGGAACGCGGAAAGAGCGGCCGGCGACGGTGACAAGACGGGTGCGGTGCAGCAGCGAGGATGCGATGGCTGTCTGCTCGCCGGTCTGGCCGATGCGGCCCACGTGGATTTCAACCAACTCCGGCAAGCCGGCTAGCTGGAAGTTCCATTTGCAGGCGAGGCGGTCGCCCCAGCTTCTGGGTTCCACGGCAGCGCCGAAGCGGCGGGTCATCAGCGCCACCACCTCTTGGGGCGTGGCGCTCGAGTAGAGATCGAGATCGCTGCCGAGGTCGGGCCAATGATCGAGCGACTTGATGACGCAGCAACCGTGGCCCGCGTCTTCAAAGGCCTTGCATATCTCGGCCAGGAAGGGGAGGGCGTTGGCGATGCGGCGCTGTTCCACGGCGAGCGCCTCGATGGCCCATTGCGCGCGCATTTCGTCGCGCCGGCCGCGGGCGATGGCGAGGAAGACTTCCATGCCGCGCATCACAACGTGATTGAGGCTGGCGAGGTGCACGAGTTCGTTGAACTCATCGCGGTTGAGCGAGACGAGTTCGCGCTGGAGTTCTTCACCCATCCAGGAATGGGCCGCGTCGTCCTGCGGAACCAGAAGCAGACTGGACAGCAAGGACATCGATTGGAAGGAAGGGAATCCGGAATGCGCGTTCATGGTGTCCTTTATCGGTAAGCTATTGCGGTGACGGCCGGTTCTCCGGCTGCGAGTTGGGGGACTGGTCAGGGCTGGCACCGCGCGGGGTGAGCTCGACCGGCGCCGACGGCTGCTTGCGTTCGCGGCTGTAGACTTCCAGCGCGTCATCCACTTTGCCGTTGCTTTGACCGGCGACGGCGAGGAGTGGCTGACCTTTGGCAAGGATGCTGGTGGCAAGGCCAACCTTGGCAGCAGAGTTGGAGGCGCGCTGGGCGCGCTGATAGAAGAACTGCGCGGTTTCGAGGTCCCCCTCGCGTTCGGCCACGTAGCCGCGATTGTTGATGGTGAAGGCGCTGGAGGGATCGAGGGCGTAGGCGCGGAGGAAGTCCGCGCGCGCCTCAGTCCAGTTGTTGGCGTTCTCCGCGTGAACGCCGCGAAGCGTATACATGACGGCCTGGGCCTGTGCGGAATTGATGCTGCGCCTCTGCTGCTGAAGCCGGCGGGCGCTTTCGCGGGCGATGGCGGACACGGAATGGCCGCGCCAGGAAGCATCGATGGTGACCATGGCCGGTTCCTTGGAGCCTGTGTCCGCGGCCTGCTGGTAATAGCGCTGGGCATTGTCGAGGTCGGCTACGGACTCGTAGGCGACGCCCAGATTGTTCAGCGTGAACGCATTGTGCGGATCGGCCGCCAGCGCGCGCTTCAGAGCGTCAATGGCTTCAAAGTTCTGGTCCTGCTCCATCAGGCGCATGGCATCAAGGTTGAGGCGATTGACGCGCATGGTGGCATCTTTGAGCTGGACCAGGGCGGCTTTCATGGGCTGGCCTTCAAGGTGTTTCAAATTGCTCACGTCGATGTCAGCGTTGCTGCTTTGTTCGGCGGCAAGCTTGTAGAAGCGCTGCGCGCGATCGATCTGGCCCTGGAGCTCGGAGACGTAGCCGAGGTTGTTGAGGGTGAAGGGATCGGCGGGATCGAAGAGATAGGCGCGAAAGAAGAGCGTCTGGGCGCGATCAAATTGGTTGTTACGGATGGCTTCAACGCCCTCCCGGTTGAGCTTCTGCACTGGGCTCAGGTGGGACCGCATAGGGATGAGGATTCGCTCGCCGTCATGCGCCCAGCCATTCCTGCCTGCGCCGAGGACGGCGAAGGCCAGGATCGCGCCAAGCGTGATTGCGGTCTTTGACATGGTGCTGTTTATCCCCTTCGGCCAGGCCCGACGATGGTCTTCACAAATGTGGGCACGTTTTTTTAGATGCGCAAGGCACAGCAGTGTTGTCCGGGGACCAGATCGAGGAGACCACCGGAAAGCCGCGGGACTCATCCAACTGGTTGTCTAAACGTAACCAGGGGAACAGGCATGGGACGAATGTTTGCGGTAGTAATGGTAGCCGCGTTTGTGGCGGGCGGGGGAAGCATGGGCTGGGCGCAATCTTCATCGGCGGCGCTGATGGCCGGGAGCGGAGCGCGCAGCAATGCGGGCAATACGCCCGATTTGCCGCCGCTTCCCCAGGGAAAAAGCACCATCCTGGGCGGCGAGATCTACCGCGTTGATCCGGTGATGGATGAATTCCAGCTGAAGGTATACGGCGAGAAGCCGATGAAGATTTTCTTTGACGAACGCACGGAAGTGTACCGGGACGGAAAGCGAATTCCGTTGCACGATCTGGGACCGGCCACGCATGCCTCCGTGCAGACCATGCTGGACGGCACAATCGTTTTTGCCGCGAGCATTCATATTCTCTCCACGCAGCCGGAGGGTGAATACGAAGGCAGGGTGCTTTCGTACGATGCCGGAACTGGAGTGCTGAACCTGACCACGGAGCCGAATCGGCCGGCATTCCGGCTCGTGGTTTCCAACCGGACCACTTTCAAGCGGGTGGGGCAAGCGGTGTTTTCCTCAGCGGCGTCGGGGCCTGCGGACCTGGCCCCTGGATCTCTGGTTCAAGTCGAATTCGACTCGAACAACCGCGGGCAGGGAGTGGTGACAGAGGTTTCGGTGCTGGCTGCGCCGGGCGCAAGCTTCGTCTTCAGCGGAACCATTGCGGAGCTTAACCTTGCGGCGGGAACGTTGGCGGTGGAGGACCCGCGCGATAACCAGAGCTATCAGATTTCGTTCGACGCGCACGCTGAGATCAGCCAGCGGCTGAGCATTGGGGAGCATGTGCGAATCGCGGCCGACTACGACGGAGAGAAGTACGTGGCGACTGGAATCACAATTGAGTGAAAGAGCCGTGGATCGTGGATCGTGGGTCTGCTATTTATGGGCGCAGCAAGCCAAAGAACCGCTTCGTCCTGGCCACGTCCTTGAAGATCTCAGCTTTGAGTTCCTCGATCGAATCGAATTTCTTTTCGTCGCGCAGACGCAGGAGAAACTCCAATTCAATCGGTGTGTTGTCGTCCAGCTCGACGGGCTCAAAGTCTAGGATGTAGGTTTCCACGCTGAATCCGGCTCCGGGAAAGGTGGGCCGGACGCCGACGCTGGTGGCACCTTGGAAGCAGCGCGGGCCGATGGTCATTTGCGTGACGTAAATGCCGAAGCCGGGGAGCATGCCGTCGCCGGGCGCCAGGTTCACCGTGGGAACCAACAGGCGCGCGCCCACGCCGCGGCCGCGCACCGGCGTTCCACGAATCGCAAACGGCCGGCCCAACATCCAGCGGGCGCGCTTCATGTCGCCCGCGGCCACCAGCTCGCGCACGGCGGAGCTGGATACTTCAAGGCCATGCACGTGCACTGCCTGGTGCACGGTGACGGTGAAGCCGAACTCGCGGCCGAATGCGGCCAACTCCGCGACGCCACACTCAGCCTTATGGCCAAAGCGGAAGTTGCCGCCCTCGTGCAGGGAGCGCACGCCGAGCGCGCCCACCAGTATTTGCTCAACGAATTGTCTGCCGCTTAGCGCGGCGAGGGTTGCGTCAAAGCGCAACACCACGACTGCATCCAGGCCAGTGGCGGAGAGCACGCGAATGCGCTCGTCCATCGGCGTGAGCAGGGCGGGCGCTTGCTGGGGGCGGAGAAACTTCTCGGGATGCGGATCAAACGTGATGGCGGCGGAGCGCAGGCCGCGCGCGCGAGCTTCCGCAACGACTGCGCGGAGGATCTCCTGGTGACCCAGGTGCACGCCGTCGAAGTTGCCGATTGCGGCCACCGAGGGCGCGAGGCCCGCGGGAATTTCGCCGAGCGAGCGGTAGACGGCGGTCATGCGGCTGGACCCGAAGGGCTGAAACTGACGGGAACTTCAAGGCCGTCCCAGGCCAGGCTGACGCCGGAAGGCAGCGTACGGCAGGTCTGCTCGTGGCCCAGATCGTGCGCGATGTGGGTGAGCCATGTGTGGCGCGCGCCGATGCGCTGAGCCCAGGCGATGGCCTGCTCCAGAGTGGCATGGCTGGGGTGGGGCTTGTGGCGCAGCGCGGGAAGCACCAGCGTCTCCAGGCCCTCCAGCAAGGCAAAGCTCGACTCGGGAATGGCGCTCACGTCAGTAAGATAAGCCGCGTCGCCGAAGCGAAAGCCGGAGACTTCCATATCGCCATGCAGCACCGGCACGCGGATGAATTCGGCCTCGTGAACGCGGGTGCTGTCCTCAAGCGGGCGGATTTCTACGCGCGCGCGGTTGATGTAACTGGCATCGTCGGCGAAGGTGTAGTCATAAATGCGTCGCAAAACCGCGGCGGTCTCCTCGGAGGCGTAAAGCGGAATGGTACCGCCGGCGCGTCTTGCTTCAAAGCTCAGCGGGCGCAGATCGTCCATGCCCAAAATGTGATCCGCATGCGAATGGGTATAGAGGACTGCATCCAGGTGGAAAAGATGCTGGGCGAGGGCCTGCTGGCGGAAGTCGGGACCGGTGTCGATGACCACGGCGCGCTGCCGGGATGGATCGGCCGGGGCGTTCCAGCGCACCAGAATGGACGGCCGTAATCGGCGGTCACGCGCATCCGCGGAAGTGCAGACCGCGCACGCGCAGCCCACCGTGGGCACTCCCATGGAGGTTCCGGTGCCGAGGAATGTGAGGGTGGCGTGCACAGTGGACAGTGATCAGTGGACAGTGATCAGTGAAAGAGTGAATGAGTGAAAAAGTGAAAAAGTGACGAAGCGAAGCAGGCGCCGTCATGGCGCGACCCAGGCGAACCTGCGCTGAATCACTTTCTTGGCGGGGGCGGCGCCGGTACGCCCTGGAGCGTGATCATGTTGCTGAGCTCGAGGAAAGCCATTCGCCCCTCAAACAGCGCGGACTGGAGCATGTGATCCTCGGTGTCGGACAAATTGCCCTTGGTTTTTTCCGCCAGGATGCCGAGCAGATCGATGGTCTGGCGCGCGCCCACGATATCGACCCGGCGCTGGCCTTCAGCCTGCGTGCCGCCCATCTGGATCATGGCGGATAGGAAGAGCTGTTGGACCAGTTGCTCGAACGTGACCGGCGGCAGCGGACCGGCGCCGGGGTTCTGCGCGCGGATCAGGTCTTCAAGGCGCTCGGAAGAGGCGTCATAGGCGGACTTCTGCTGGCGCGACTCCTCGGCGGTGGGCGGAGGCGGCATCTGCGGCTCGCCGGCAAATTCATCCTCTTCCGGTTGCGGCGGTTGCGGCGTAACCAGGCGCGGGCCGGCGCCGGGCGCAGTAGCAGGCTCGGTTTTGGGCGCGGGCGGCGGCGCGGCGGCAGCGGGCGTTTCCGATGCGGCTTCCCGCGCTTCTTCGTCGGCCTTGTACTTGCGGCGATCGATGACTTCGAATTTTGGATTGTCGCTCATGGTTCCTTGCGTATGCGGGGAGTTAAAGTTTTGGTGGAACGGCAAGCAGCCGCGCGGTTCCAGCGGTTTCCGCGGCGGCGTATTCCAGGGGAAGATTGCGGGCTTCGGCCTCCGCGCGCACCATGGCCAGCGCAAAGCGGCGCATGCCGGCGGGCAGAGCCAGTTCGCAGGCGCTGGTAATGTGGCCGGCGTCGGCTCCCTCCAGCGTAAGCACCGTGCCGGCGGGCGGCAAGGGGCCGTCAAGCTCGAGAGGGAGCAGGTGGCGATGCACGTTGCCGCGGCTGCGAATACGCTCCACGATCTCCTGGCCGAGATAACAGCCCTTGCTGAAATGGAGGGCGCGCGTTTGCGAGGTCTCCTGGGGCAGGTCGCGCTCCGCAATGTCGATTCCGTAGGCCGGAATCCCTTCTGCGATGCGGAACGCCTCGACGGCGCCAGAGCCGACCGGCGTAGCTCCGCCGGTCACAAGGTACTTCCAGAGCTTGCCCACGGTCGCGGTGGTGGTCCAAAGCTCGTAGTGGTCGCCGAGCGCTCCCCAGCCGCGGCGAACGCGCAGGTGCAAGCCATTCCAGTCAGCGGCAACGTGAGTCATGGGCTCAGGGAGCGCGGGCAATCCCAGGCGGGCAAGCACCTGGCCGGCGCGCGGACCGGTGATGCCGAGAGCAGTGGAATCGTCGCGAGGGACCAGCTCCACGTCGTCCATGATGATGAAGTGCTCAAGATGGGCAAGGAGACGCTCGGCCTGGTCTGCGGAGAATTCGATTTCGAGCTTGTCGTGCTTCCGCCAGACGGTAAGGTCGCCCTGGATGCGGCCCTGCGCATTCAGCACCAGGTTCCACGCGCCGGCGGCGGGCGCCAGGTCGTTCACGGTATTGGTCACCATGCCGCTGAGCCAGCGGAAGCGGTCCTCGCCGCGGACCTTGACGCGGCGCAGCCATCCCAGATCGTGCAGAGCGGCGTCAGAGGCCAGCGCCTCTATTTCGGCAGGGAAACCGTCCAACTGGACAGGCGTAAGGACGCCGTGCGCGGGAGCGACACGGATTTGGGTATCGCCCGATGCCATCCAGGCGGCAAGGGGAGTGGCAGTCAGCGGGGCGGCGAGGGCGGTATCAGTCATGGGCAAAACGAATTCGGCGGCCCTGGGGAATGAGTTAGAGCCATTTCCCTACCGCCGCATCCTAATTATAGACTCGAGCAAGGGACGGAGCCGGCGGGCGCCGTGAATGCACCCAGGCAGAGAGCGAAGATGATAAAGGTTCGAAGACGGGCGGGAATGCCGGGCCGTAAATGGTTGATAAGCTTAAGTGTTACGGCGCTGCTCGCTGCCGGCCCGGTGCTGTCGCAAACGCCGCCGCCGGTCCCTCACGATGGGCAAACTACCGCGCCACCCGCAAAGCCGGGAGCGCCGGCGGGGCAGGCGAGCAAGGGCGAGACCCACATCACGCCCGATCAGGCCAAGCAACTGTTTGCGCTGGTGGACCAGCTCATGCAGTTCTCCAGCCAGGAGACGGGGCTGCCCATCAAGAGCACGGTGAAACGGCAGATCAGGACCCACGCCGAGGTGGAAGCCTATCTCAAAGAGAAGTTCAGCGACGACCAGGACGCCAAGCGGTTGCAGAAGGGCGAAATCGTACTGAAGAAATTCGGCCTGCTGGACAAGGACTTCGATCTCAAGCCCTTCCTGCTGGAGCTTTTGAATGAGCAGATCGAAGCCTATTACGACACCAAGACCAAAACGGTGAATATGCTGGACTGGGTGAGCGTGGATGAGCAGAAGCCGGTGCTGGCGCACGAGTTGACCCACGCGCTCCAGGACCAGCACGTGGACCTGGAGAAATGGAGCGATCAGACGCCGGACGATGTTTCCACCAATTACCGGGACGACCAGGACCATCTGGCCAGGGACGAGATGGATGACGCCCGCGAGGCCGTGACCGAGGGGCAAGCCACGGCGGTGATGATGGACAACATCCTGAAACCCATGGGCAAGAGCCTGATCAAGGATCCGGAGGTGGTAGATTTCATCAAGCAGAACATGGCTGGATCGGACTCCTCGCCCGTGATGGCGCGGGCGCCGCTGCTCCTTTCGGAGTCGCTCTTGTTCCCTTACCGCGAAGGACTGAGTTTTGAGCAGGACATCTGGATGGACAAGGGACAGACGGCGGCCTTTGCCGGCATGCTGGACCATCCGCCGACCTCGACCTGGGAGATCATCAACCCGAGAGTATTCGAGGAGCGCAAAGTGCCCGCCATTCCGCTTCTGCCGGACATTCACCCGCTGGTGGACAAGACCTACCGGCCTTACGACATCGGGCAGGTGGGCCAGCTGGACCTGCATATTCTGACCAGGCTTTTCGGTGGAGACGAGGCGTCGCGCGACCTGACTCCGGCGTGGGATGGAGGCATCTACTGGGCGGGTCAGCGGCTGAACGCGACGCCGGCGGAGCAGAAAACCACCAAGTCGATTTCGCTCTTCTATCTTTCCGCATGGAAGAGCGAAGCATCGGCGCAGGCGTTCGCGCAGTTGTACGCCGATTCGCTGGGGCGCAAGTATTCCGGACTGCACAAAGAAGAGGCGGCGCAGACGCCCGCCGGCACTCCCGCAGGAACCGTGGAACAGGTTTATACGACCGACGAAGGTCCGGTGGTGATCACGACGCGGGGCAAGCTGGTGTTTGTGTCTGAGAGTTTTGACCTGCCGCTGGCGCGCAAGCTGGCCACGCTGATCATGGATGCGCAGGGAACGGGCGAGATGAAGATGGCGCGCGTGGCGCCGGCCGGACGGGCCGGCGCAGGCCGATCTGCCAACTTTGAGCGGCGGGCTGGTGCGGCTGTTTGCGGACTGCGGCGTGATGAAGGCAGAGGTGCACGCGGAGATGCAGGCGGCGGGGCGCTGAAGTTTTGCGCGAGGCCATCAGCTGCGCCGTGGCCGGTACAACATCCCGGTCATCTATAACCGCCCACTGCTCGCCTTACCACATCGTCAGAGTCACCTTGTCCACCCATTCGTGAAGTGGAGTACCGGTGGGATCCTGGTCCAGTTGGTATTGGATGCCGATCATGTCCGACCAAGTGGTAGTGTTGACGTTCCAGATCTGATTAAATCCGTAAGCCTGACCGTCGAACACCAGTGTGTCGTAGCGATACTGCGTTGGGCTGAGGCGCTCATAGTACCACTGAACGTGGTGCCAGCCCGGCGACCAATGCGGACAAGGGATTCCATTGAGAACCCAGGCGCCTCCCTGGCTATCCCAGGTGGCCCAGTAGCCGTCTCCAAAGTCGCACTGGCTGCCAATCATGAACTCGTTGCCGCCGAGAACCTGCCAGAGATCGAACTCCGAGGACCAGAAGTGGGCTTCGGCAGCGGGGTCATGGTAAACCCAGAAGTCCCATAAAAAATGGGAATCGGAACTGGTGCCCAACATCACATCCATAAACAGCACGTTGGTCCAGGACGGCCCGTCTGCGTACATCTCCATGCTGCTGCCGCTCAGCGAGGGCTGGCTCTGGAAAGGCGTCATCGAGTAATTGCCGGTGGTGTTGGTGCCCGCCGCACACAGGCTGCAGATGCTCCAGTTGGCGGCGTCGTTCTGCATCTCCGACAGCACCTGTGCGTTTGCCGGCGGCGTCGGCAGCACAGTACTGCTCGCCGGCGGCGGTCCAACCTGAATCAAATGAATTTCGGATCTGTTGGAAACGCCCTTGGCGTCCGATGCGGTTGCCCAGAGAAGATGCTGGCCAGAGGGAATATCAATCCCATGGGAGATGGAAGTCGCAGCAGTACTTGTCTGATACACGGCTTGACCGTCGAGACAAACCGTCCACTGGGTAACGGCAGGGCCGGATTCGGTTGCATTCACCTGGACATTGCTTGGATTCTGACCTGGTGAGGGGCTTTGCATCCAGACGCCGATTCCGTTTGTGTTGGTATATCCAAATCCCGGACCGCCGCATGCCGAACTGCTGCTGGGGCTGGGGCTGGGGCCGTTGCCACCTCCAGTGCTCGTGGTGGTCATTGATGCTGAACCGCCGCACCCGACTACGACCAGGACCTCGAATGCAAATGCGAACAAGCAAAGACAGGGGAAAAAACGCCGAAACATGCGGTATTCCTCACACGCACATGTGAGATGCGGCCTGCGTAGCTTGTTTTGTCCCAGATAGAGGTTTCGTTTTCCGATCGGTTCACCGGCATTGCGGAGATTGCCCCGGAGAACCCCTCAGAAGCTAAAGCCCAATCGTTTTGTGCGGCCTTCGGCATCCGCCACGGCGGAAAGTCGTGCCATGACACGAATCACCGTATAAGTATCCACTGTTCACTGCTCGGTATCCTTCACCACCAGGTACTCATCGATGAGCACCGCGACCAGCGCCGCGGTGGGTACGGAGACCAGCGCGCCGGCGACGCCGGCCAGGGCCCCGCCGATGAGTATCGCAATCAGGATGGCAAGGCCGGGAAGGTTCACTCTCGATTGCATGATGCGCGGAGTGAGGAACGAATTCTCGACGTTCAGGTAGATGATGTAGAAAATGGCGATGCCGAGCACGCGGCCCCAGGAATCAATGGCGGCCACCAGCAGCGCCAGGGCGATGCTGACCGCGGCCCCAACCACCGGAATGATGTTGAGCAGGCCGGTGAGGAAGCCGAGCGCGTAGGCATAGCGGACGTGAAGCAAGGAGAAGGTGATGGTGCTGGCCAGCCCCAGGATGAGCATCAGGCTTCCCTGCCCCAGCAGCCACCTCTCCATGCGGCCTTCAGCGCGGCGCAGGGCGGTATCGAGGCGCTGACGGTGGGCAACGGGAAAGAGCGACAAAACCCAGCGGTAAGCCACGTCGCCTTCCAGGCTGAAATAAATGGTGAGAATCAGTGCCATGGCCACATCTGCCAGCGTGGCGGCCCAATCCTTGATGGAGAAGAAGACAAACGTGGCAGCCTGTGTGGCCGCGCCCTCAATGCGCGAGGCGACATCATCCCAATCAATGCTGTTGGCGAAGGGCAGCCGGTTAAACTTGTCGATAATGCGCGGCAGGCGGTCGGGCAAATCGCGGGCAAAACTCTGCAGATCGCGGGCGACGGGCGGGATGGCGAGAAACCCGAACCCGGCGAGGCATCCCCCGACAAAGAGCAGCAGGACGAAGATGCCGGCTTTGCGGAAGGGACGGAAGCGGCCGATGCGGAGATTGGCGATAAACAAGGTAAGCGGCTTGAGCACCACCGCGAACAGCGCGCTGACATAAAGCAGGACAAGGACGTGGCGCAGCACCCAGGCCAGGTAAAGAGCCAGGGCTACTGCAAACCCGAACAGAATGTCGCCGCGAAGACTTCGCGAGCCGGTGTCCGATCATGTCATGCCGAGCTTTCGTCCGCTCCTACTGGCCTCCGCCGAGGATGGAACCCACAATGCCGCCGATGACGCCGGCGCCGGCTGACTGCGGCACTTCCCGGCCGGCCGCGTCGGGCAGATACTCGCTCAATCTGATGCGCAAGGCGCGAGATGGGCAGAGTCTGAAGCCAGACGGTGCCGGGACCCATCAGCTGCGCCAGGAAACATGCCCGTCGCCGCCGAAGATCATGTTCTTGATGCCGGGAACCATGGTGATCTGGAACGAAACCGAGGCGTGGAACGCGCCCACGTGACCGGGATGCACGCGCAGGACTTCGCCGGGGGCGAGGTCTTTCTGGATCAGCTCGCCGGAAAGCTCAAGCCAGGCCGTGCCCTGCCGCCCACGCGCTGCAGGATGAAGCCGTCGCCGCCGAAGATGCCGGCGCCGAGCGATTGCTGGAAGCCGATGGTGAGCGTAACCTGGTCCGTGGCGCACAGAAAGCCGTGGCGATGGACCATGTAATCCATGCCCTGGCGTCACCTGCACGGGCACGATGTGGCCGGGAACCTTGGTGGCAAAAGGCGACTTGGCCGGGATACTGGAGGGCGCGGTACTCGGTCATGAAGATGCTGCCGCCGGCCACGGCGCGTTTGAAGACGCCCAACAGGCCGCCGCCGCCGCCCATTTGCGTGTGGGTGGTCATCTGGATGGATTGCGTCATCCAGGAGAGCTCGCCGCTTTCAGAGAAGACGCTCTCGTTGGGATCGAGCTGCACTTCGAGCACCGGCATGGTGGTGCCCTGAATTTTTGCCTGCATGGGTGGCCTCCTTGCTTCTGGAACAGTGTACTCGGGTCCGGCGGGTAATGGCAGGGAATAGGGATCAGAGAAAAACAGGGAGCCGCAAGTGCGTGGGTCTGCAAGCAGCGCGGCCCAGTCCTCGGGCGAAATGGCCGCGCGGGGAACGCGCGCGCGGACGAGCTTGTAGCGCAGCTTTTCAAGGGGGCCGAGCTTGCGGTCGCCTTCGACGAAAGGAAGCAGCGGCCGGACGCGGCGTTCCAGGGCGGCGCGCTGAACGCGGAAATGCGCGCCGTCATCCGGCCGGAACTGCGCCCAGGCGATGGAGCCCACGAATCCGGCAGCGCCGAATCGGTCCGAGCGCAGCACCTCCTCGGCGAACACGCGAATGGGACCGGAGAACAGATGGAGGGCGTCGTGAAATGCCACCACGCCGCCGGGGACGAGATGGGGCATGAAGCCGTCAAAGTCGGCTTTTGCGCCGGCCCAGGTGTGGTTGCCGTCGATCCAGAGAAAGCGGATGGGGCGGTTCCAGCCCGGGGCGACATCGGTGGAATGCGCGCGATGCGACTCAACCGTGCCGGCAACGCCGGCGGACTCGAGGTTGCGCAGAAAAGCTTCAAACGAGGATGCGCCGGGCGTGGCGCGGTGCGCGGCGAGCTCGGGGTTGTCGAAGGTGTGCGGGTCGATGGCCGCCACGGGGCCGAAGCCGTAATGCTGCGCGACGGTGGCCAGCACGACCGTGGATTTGCCTTTGAAGCTGCCGATTTCGACGATTGCGCCTGTCGGCCGGCGTGCAAGCGGCGGCCATGCCTAAGGAAATGCGGCTTCAGCCTCAGTGAGAAAACCGGGAAGGCCTGCGGGCGGCGCTCCAGGCGCGGTCGAGGATCGTGGGTAAATCCGGCGGGATGTGGATGTTGCACTGCAGATGCTGTCTCCGCCGGGCGGGCTGAATCAAAGCCCGGAAAAGGTGCAGGATTGGCCTTCAGTATAGCCGGGCATTTGGACGCCGTCGCGCCGGGATTGCAAGGTGCGAAGCTCCTAACCGGCGCAGGGGTTTGCGGTTCCAAGTCATGGGCCGGACCGGTAAAATGGCGAGGCCGGAAAACCTCTGGAGGTCGAGGGAATGAAGCGATTGGGCTGGTTTCTCGTCGTGCTGCTGGCTGTCGTGCCCGGTTGGGCAGCCAAAACCAGGAAGATGACCGTTGACCAATTGAAGCAGATGCTGGTTTCCGCGCACCAGGCGAACACGCGAGACCCGGACCTGGCCAAGGAACTGGAGGATGTGGAACTGACGGAAGAGCTGACCCACAGCGCGCTGGAAAGCCTGGGCCCAGACGTGCCCGGACAGTTGACCACCGAACAGCTCTTCATCCTGGAAGCAAAGAGCGCCGCGCTGCCGCCGCCGGCGAGCGATATCCCCACGGCCGCCGGCGCCGGACGCCGCAGCGCAGAAGGCGATCCTGGACAAGGCGATGGATTACGCCACCAAGACCTACGCGCAGATGCCGGCGGTGACCGCGACCAAGGACACGCGGCGCTTCCAGGACGGCGCGGATATGCCGAAAGAAGCCTTCGGCGCACACAGCGCGGGGACCTTCGCCCCGACCATTACGCCGATTCGCTACACCACCGCGGCGGAGGCGCAGGTGACGTTCCACAATGGAGCGGAGCAGGCGCCGCCCGAGGACAAGGGCCAGTGGGGCGCAAACGGAATGATCGCCATGCTGGGCCAGCCGCCCGATCTGGCCACGGTGCTGGATGAGGCGCAGCAAACGGGCAAGATCGGCTGGCTGCGCTGGGAGACGGTAAACGGCAAGCAGGCGGCGGTGTTCTCCTACGACGTGGATAAAAAGAGAAGCAACGATGAAGTGGCTTATTGCTGCTTCCCGGAGTCGAGCCAGGCCGGCCGATGCAGCTGCGCGGAACCGCCGCGGGAGGCGAGGCGGGCAATTACGCGAGCAACACATCCTGGAAGATATGGAAAGCGAAGGTTCCCTATCGCGGCGAAATCTTTGTCGATCCCAATACAGGCGAGGTGGTGCGGCTGATTACCGAGGCGGAGCTGAAGGGCTCAGACCCGGTGCGCACGGAGATACAGCGCATCGATTACGGGCCGCAGACGGTGGGCGGCAAGACAATCGTCGTGCCGGTGCGGACGATCGTCGACACCATGGAGCAGCCCTACCCGAACGACCCTCAAGGCAGGCTCATCTTCCGGCACACGCTGTTCACTGAAGACTACAAGGATTACAAGGCGGCGAGTTGAAGCTCTGGGGTGTATCGACAGATACACCCTGGATTACTCCACCACCTGGAACGTGGCGTGAGCGGTGGCCAGCGAGCTGCCGCCCACCCACACGTCGTAGGTCGTCGGCTCAACCACCTGCTTCAGGTCCACGTTGTAGAAGTTGAGCTCGTCGAAACTGAGCGGAAATTCGACGTGCTTGGATTCGCCCGGCGCGAGCGTCACCCGCGTAAAGCCCTTCAGCTCGCGCACCGGCTGCTCCACGCTGACGTTGGGGATGCGCAGGTAAAGCTGGACCACCTCGGTCCCCGCCACGCTGCCGGTATTGCTCACATCCACGCCCACCTTGAGGACTGGCGAGTGACCGGAGGCCAGCACTTCTTTGAGCGGAATCGTCTCACGGCTTACCGTCGGCGTTGAAAACGCAAAGCTCGTATAGCTCAGGCCCCATCCGAACGGGAAACAGCGCGGAGTTCTCCTCGTCGAGGTAGCGCGAAACAAACTTTTCGTCCGGAGTCGGTGGGCATGTGGCTCAGGTCGACGCCCCTGCGCAGGGCGGCCGGTGGGCATCTGCGCGTAGTAGATCGGTTCCTGGCCGACGGCGCGTGGCAGGCTCGCCGAAAGCTTGCCGGAGGGATTCACGTCGCCGAAGAGAACGTCAACGATAGCGTGGCCGCCTTCCATGCCCGGCGACCAGGCTTCGATGATGGCGGGAACGTGCGCGCCGGCCCACTTGACCTGGAGCGGCCGCCCGGCCACGACCACCAGGATGACCGGCTTGCCGGTGGCGGCAACGGCCTCAAGCAATTTTTCCTGGTTGCCGGTAAAGCCCAGATGCACGCGGCTGGAGGCTTCGCCTTCCATCCAGTCGGCGCTTTCACCCAGGGCCAGGATGGCCACGTCCGCTTTCTTCGCGGTACTCCACGGCCTCGGCAATGGTCTTTGCGTCGTCGGGAACCTCGTCAGAGCCACTGGGCGCGGCCGATGCCGCCAAAGCTCACGCGATTGCAGGATCACTTCATCTTTTCCGGAGAGAAGGCCGCAGCCTTCGGCGTAGAGGACGTGATCCGCGCCGAGCCGTTCCTCAAGAGCCTTGCGCAGCGTGACGACATATTGCGGATTGCCCTGCGACCACGCCCCCAGCAAATCGCGCTGATCGTCGGCGAGCGGGCCGATGAGCGCCACGGTCTTCGCGTTTGCGCCGAGCGGAAGCAGTTTGCCCATTCCTTCCGCGGAATCGTTCTTCAGCAGCACCAGGGTCTCGTCTGCAACCTTGCGGGCCAGCGCGCGGCGCTCCGGCGTAGGCTCCCAGGCAGGGCCCGGCTGCGTGTAGGGATGGTCGAACAGCCCCAGCGCGAACTTGACGCGAAGGATGCGGCGGACAGCTTCATCGACGACAGATTCGGGGATCTTGCCGGATCGGACCTGCGCGGCGATCACGTTGCCATACAGATTGCCCTCCATATCCATATCCACGCCGGCCTCAAGCGCCTTGCGCGCGACAGTGGGGCCGTCGCCGATGGAGTGATTCATGAGCTCGGACACCGCGATCCCCAGTCGGAAACCACAAAGCCGTTGAAGCCCCACTCTTTGCGCAGAATCTCGGTCAGCGTAAGCGGATTGGCGGAGGCGGGGACACCGTTGATGGAGTTGAACGAGCTCATCATGCGTGGCCGCGCCTGCTGCCACCGCGGCCTGGTAGGGCTTCAGGTAGATTTGCCGCAGCGTGATCGGGCTCATGTCAGTCGCGTTGTAGTCGCGGCCGGCGATGGCCGCGCCGTATGCGGCAAAGTGCTTCACGCTGACGGCGACGGAATCGGGTTTGGAGAGGTCGCCTTGCTGGTAGCCGCGCACCCAGGCTCGCGCCATCGCGGAACCGAGATAAGGGTCCTCGCCGTTCGACTCGATGATGCGGCCCCAGCGCGGGTCGCGGGCAATGTCGACCATGGGCGAAAACGACCCAGGGAATGCCGTCGGCGCGCGCTTCCACTGCGCCGGTGTGCGCCACCATCTCCGCCGCCTTGGGATCGAAGCTGGCGGCAACGGCCAGCGGAATGGGAAACACGGTGTGGTCGCCGTGGATCACGTCCAGCCCGAAGAGGAGCGGGATGTGCAGCCGCGTCTTCTCCATGGCAATGTGCTGGTAATGGTTGGTGGCGTCGGCGCCCACAACGTTCAAGAACGAGCCCACCTGCTCCTTCGCCACCAGATCGTCCCAGTGCTGGTTCGATGCGCCGGGCCCGGTGGCGAACCCGGCAGAGAATTGGACAAGCTGGCCGATCTTCTCGTCCAGAGTCATCTTCTTCAGCAGGGCTTCAACCTTGCGGTTGATCTCAGGCGAGGCAAGCTGCGCATTGGAGGGCGGCACGGCCTGGGCCGCCAAAAAGCAGGACAGCGGCGCCAGGATCAGGACGGAAACCAGGGACCGGCAGAGGACGCGGAAGGTTCGGTTTTTCATAACCGGCCATGATAAACCGTTTCGCCCTGGGCGCTGGGGAGCGGACTTCGAGGCCGCACGAATAATCTGAGCCCAGATTGCGCGGCGAATTGCCGTACTGGGAGCCCGCCGGACTACAACTAAAGGGCTATCGCCGGGAACCAAAAGTGGAGCATACTGAAAAAATCAAATAAATACGGAGTCACGGGATGAGCGCTCTCTCTGCCTTCATTCTTCTGGCCTCGGTTTCCGCGGGAACCGCGACCGGATATATAAAGCCTTTGGTGAACCCGGTCCTGCAGCCGCAGTTCCAGGATGTTCCCAAGGGCCCCAACGGCCTGTCCCTCTTTGACGAAAAGGGTGACGTGGTGGCGCGCTGCGACCGCAAGGACGATACATTCGGAAACTGCAAGATAGAACCAGGCTTCTCGCTCGACGACGTGATGAACGCCTGGGTGCACGCCTATAAGGAAACGCAGAAATAGAAACTCCTCTCGCGGGGACGGAATCGGCAGTTCCGCAACGGCCGGAGAATCGTCTACTCTGGCAGTGGCTCGTATGCCCCGCATTCTCCAACACATCCGCAAGACGCTCTGGCTGGCGTTGGATCACGACGTGTTCAACACCGCCAAGGCCGCGGCTTACTCCGGCATGCTCTGCTTTTTTCCCGCGGTGCTGGTGCTTACGGCGATGCTGGCGCAGGTACCCGCCGGGCCCTCCCTGGTTGGTGAAATGCGCGGCTCGCTCGACCAGATCTCTGCCGCCTGGGTCAATGTTCCTGCTGCAAAACTCCTTGAATTCGCGCCATCTTCGCTCCACGCAGGTCGTCCTGTCGGCTGCCAGCCTGGCCGTGTTTGCCGGGCTGGGCGTCATGCTGTCGCTCATGGAGGGTTTCCGCCGCGCCTACAAGGTCCGCCGCGACAGTTGGGGCTTTTGGGAGCGGCGGCTGCGCGCCCTGGCGCTGGTGCCCATCGTGCTGGTGCCCCTCTCGCTGGCCAGCCTGCTGCTGGTCTTCGGCCACCAGATCGAGACCTGGATCATCGTCAACGCAGATCACGAGCTGCGCCATTTCGTCATCGTTTCCTGGCGCCTGCTCCGCTGGGCCATGGCCGTCGTTACCGGCGTCGTGGTCCTGGCCGCGCTCTACCACTTTGGCACGAGGGTCAAGGAGCACTGGACCCTGGTGCTTCCCGGAGCGGTGACGGCAACGCTGGTCTGGTTCCCCGCAACCCTGGCCTTCGGATGGTACGTTACCAGCGTCGCGGACTACACCCGCTTTTACGGCTCCTTTGCGGCGGGAATTGCCACCCTGGTATGGCTTTACCTCACCTCGTTCAGCGCGCTGCTGGGCGCGGAGCTGAACGGCGTGCTTTATCTTTCGCGGCAGGAACGGTTGGAAACCTCGCGGCGCAACAAGGCCTAGCGAGGCGCTGCAATAGCCTCGATTGCAGCCGGCAAACTCTCGCCGCCCGGCGCCCGGCAAGAATCCGCCCCTGCCCATGTAGAATGAAAACGGTTGATCCAACAAATTTCCCCATCTGGCGGCACAAAAACCGGAGCACATTTCATGCCGTTTGCTGACCTCAGCCTGAGCGACACTGCCATCCAGCGCCGCGCCAAGATAGTTGCAACGCTCGGCCCTGCGTCCAACACCGAACCCGTCTTCCGCAACCTGGTTCGCGCCGGCCTGGACGTGGCCCGACTGAACTTTTCCCACGGCACCTACGAGGAGAAGCTGGCGCTTATCCAGATGATCCGCAAGGTCAGCCGGGAGCTGGGCAAGCCCCTCTGCATCCTCGGCGATCTGCAGGGACCCAAGATCCGCACGTCGAAGCTGAAAGATCACCAGCCGGTTCTGCTGCGGGCGGGCCAGCGCGTCACCATTACCCCGCGCGATGTCCCTGGAACCGCATCGCTGCTGGGCACCACGTTCAAAACCCTGGCGGAAAACGTGGAGCAAGGCTCGCGCATTCTGCTCGCCGACGGCCTGATCGAGCTCCGCGTGCACGAAGTGACCGGAGACGACGTGACCTGTGAGGTGGTAAACGGCGGCATGCTGGGCGAAAACAAGGGCATTAACCTGCCCGGCATCCCGGTGCGCGTTCCATCGCTTACGGAAAAGGACGACGCCGACCTCGACTTCGCCCTGCGCAACGGCGTGGACGCCATCGCGGTCTCGTTTGTGCGCACGGCTGAAGACATCCGCCTGGTGCGCAACCGCGTTTCCGCCTACGGCAGCGAAACCTGGATCATTGCCAAGCTGGAAAAACCGCAGGCCATCGAGCAACTGGACCACATTCTCCAGGTCTCTGACGGCATCATGGTGGCGCGCGGCGATCTCGGCGTGGAGGTCCCCCCGGAGCGCGTTCCGGCCATCCAGAAGCACATCATCCGCAAGGCCAGCGAGTATCGCAAGCCGGTCATCACCGCCACGCAAATGCTGGAATCCATGATCGACAATCCCCGGCCCACCCGCGCTGAAGCTTCCGACGTGGCCAACGCCATCTATGACGGCACCGACGCCGTGATGCTGTCGGGCGAGTCGGCCGTCGGCAAGTACCCTGTCGAAACGGTCACAATGATGAGCCGTATCGTACAGGAGGCCGAGCGCACCATCAAGGAGCAGACCGGCTACGCCGTGCGCCCGCACGAGTCGCACTTGTCCATCGCCGAAACCATCTGCGAAGCCACCGCCCATGCCGCCGAAGACCTGGACCTGCGCGGCATCGCGCTGTTCACTGAGTCGGGCGCCACCGCGCGGCAGCTGTCGAAGTATCACCCTTCGGCGCCCATCTTCGCGCTCAGCCCCGTCGACGTAACCATCAACCGGCTCAATCTCCTCTGGGGAACCATCCCCATCCGCTGTCCCAAGGTCAACTCCACTGAAGCCATGGTGGAAATGGCCGAGAACCTGCTCCAGGAGAACGGCTTCGTGCGGCAAAAAGAAGTCATCGCCATTGTGGCCGGCACACGGACCAAGTCCGGATCCACCAACTTCATGCGCCTGCACGTTCTGGGGGAGCCCACCCACGATCCCCGCTATAATCCGCCGGAAGATGCGCCGCGGGTCAAGCGCCCGGTGACAAAGCCCGTCGTGCACAAAAAGTAAGAACTCAGTTCGAGCGCCACTGCGGTCCCGGTGGCGCTCTTGATTCGCTGAGAATTCCCATCTGCCCGCGTCCCGCAAATCCATAACTTGCTCGCCGGCTAACCTTCCCTCGACTCCGCCGCATCGGACCCCATCAGAAGCACAATCCGAATGCCGCCCCCAACACACGGCCGGGAGCAATCCCGCCGCGAGGCCGCGCATTCCAGGGGAGCCACAACTCAATGAAGGAAAACGCCCGCACCGAAACCACCAAAGACCCTGCAAACACCACTCGTTCCCGTTCCGTATCGCCTGCAAAACGAAAAAAAAGCAGTTCCACTGCTGTGCATCGGGGTTCCCCAAAAAAAGCTCATGCCGCTAAGGCGGAAAATCCGGATTCCCATCGCCGCGCGCGCGCCGCTCGGGCCGAGCAGCGCGATCGAAAGCGACGCACTCATGCCGCTGGACTGGAGAATTGGGTTCCCCAGGGTCCGGTACATATCGGCGGCGTAAAGAACCCTGCTCCCGAGCCGCACGTCCATTTTGCCGGGGTGGAGAACCACTCCCAGGCCGCTCATCTCAACGATTTTCGCGCGGAACCGCATCCCAAACCAGCCGCCACTCCGATTCACGGACCGTTCCCCGGCCACCGCAAACAGCCGTGAACCGCAGGAGCGGAATGGCGGGCCAGCCAGCGTCACCATGCGCAGGCTGAAGCGAATCCAAGCGGCAAAACACCGCGATAATCCGCACGTTTTCGCGGAGAATCCCCCACGAGGTGCGAGGAGTGATTGTGGCCACCGGCAATTCGAGAATACCCGACAAAGAATGGAAGGACCTGGTGCAGTTCTGGTCCGCTGAAGCAGACGCGCTATCGCTGTATTTCAAGGCTCCGGCGCCCGCAACGAAAATGGCGAATCGCGAAGACCTCCTTCACGCCAGGGACAAGATCAAGCAGACGGTGGGAAAGCTGCGCGGCAACACCGCCGCCGATCGTTCCGATATTGAGCGCGTCCTCGAACGAGTGGCTGAGATGAAGGGCAATGGCCGCCGCGCCCGAGTCATCTTCGCCTGCGCGCGCCAGGGCCTTTGGCGCGAGTTCGACCTTCCCGGCGACTTTGCCTTGCGCCTCGACGTGGGCTCTTCGTTCACGCTGGCTCCGCTCATCGCGCAACAGCAGGGCCGCCGGCGCTACTGCATAGCCTTGGCCGACCGCAACCGCGCCCGCCTGCTGCTGCTGGAGGGTCGCGAAATCACTGAGCATAGCCAGGTGCTCGATGAGGACGACAAGGAGAAGATCCGCACCACCGGAGCCGGCAAGTCTGTGCACCTGGAACGCAAGAAGGAAGAAAAGGCGCGCAGGCATTTCACCTTCCTCGCCGATCATCTACTGCATTTCTACGAACGTGGCGACTACGACAACCTGATCGTCGGCTGCCGCGATGAGATGTGGCCGGAGATTGAAGCCGAGCTGCACCCGCAACTTCGGCGCATCCTGGTGGGCCGCTTTGCATGCGACCCCGGATTTGCCAACTGCGACGAAATCGAGGAGAAGGCGCAGGCCATCGTCGACGCAAGGGATCGCGAAGAAGAATCGGACCTGGTGGACAGAACCATGGGCGCGGCGGCGGCAAATGCCCTCGGCGCGGTCGGACTCAAGCCGGTGATGGAAGCGCTGGAAAAGGGCGAAGTGCGCGCCCTGCTCTGGGCCGATCAGCCGCAAGCCGAGCGAAGCGCTGCGGCCATGTGCGAGAACTGCGGGCACCTGGAAGCAGAAGCGCTCGACGCGTGCACGCTCTGCGGCGCCCGCATGCGCTGCTTCTCCGATGCCCACGAAGCGATCCTGCGTCACGCGCTGGGCCGCAGCCTCCAGGTGCGCCAGATCCACTACACCAAACTGCGCCATCCGGACGGCATCGCGGCCTGGCTCCGCTTCCGCGCCGACACCAACACCGCGCAGGCGCTGGCGTCGTAGATACACCTGACTGGAGGATCAGGAGGACCAGCGCAGATCGTCGCCCCGTGTCACAATAGCCTAGCTGAAATGCGACGATGAAGCTGCCCAACGCAGAGTCCGCGATCGTGGATACCAGGAAGATTCGCGATTACTGCCTCTCCGCAGACCATCCTCGCGGTAGGCATAAAGCCCGTGTCTTCGAGCTTGCCTTGCGGATCACTTCTCCCGATTCAGAAGTCCTCGTTGCTGCTTTAAAGCGTGCCGCAATTGAGAATGAGGCGGCCGTCGGGGCTTCCGATTCTTACGGCGATCGGTACATAATAGACTTTGAATTGAGGCACGGCGGCAGGATGGCGGCAATTCGAAGCTGTTGGATCGTTCTCACGAACGAGAGCGTGCCGCGGTTTGTCACGTGTTATGTCCTTTAGCCCGGAGCCCAAAATGCAATTCGATCTGCTTTCCGAAGTCGCTCTCCTGCGGGATGTACCCGAGCTCGGACTGGCGCGCGGACAGGTTGGGACCGTCGTGGAGAACCTCTCGCCAGACGCAGTCGAGGTCGAGTTCTGCGACAATCACGGCCGCACTTACGCGACCGCCCCATTGCGCGCAGAGGATCTCGTTCGCCTGCATCACGCTCCACGGGAGCAAGTGGCCTGAAGCGTTTTTTGAGCGGGCTGGCGTGCCAACCCACCGTCGCGTGAAATCCAAATTCACTTCCCCGCCAACTGCCGCAACACGTACTGCAAAATCCCTCCGTGCTCGTAATACAGAATCTCCTGCGGCGTGTCGATGCGGATCTTCGCCTCGAACGTCGTCTTCTTCCCATCCGCCGCCGTGCGCCACCACCGCCACCGTGCGTCCGATCTCGAATTTCGACGCCAGCCGCTCCTTGAAGCCGACAATCTCGTACGTCTCCTCGCCGGTCAGCCCCAGCGACTCCACCGTCTTGCCGCCTTCAAATTGAAGCGGAATGATTCCCATCCCCACCAGGTTCGACCGGTGAATGCGCTCAAAGCTCTCTGCAATCACTGCGCGCACTCCTAAGCAGATTAGGTCCTTTGGCTGCCCAGTCGCGCGACGACCCCGAGCCGTACTCCTTGCCCGCAAGAATGATCAGCGGCACGCCGCGCTCCGCATACTTCACGCTGGCGTCGAAGATCGACATCTGCTTCGCCTTCCGGCAGCAGCCGCGTTACGCCGCCCTCGGTGCCCGGCGCCAGCTTGTTGCGCAGGCGCACATTGGCAAACGTGCCCGCGCACCATCACCTCGTGATTGCCGCGCCGCGAGCCGTAGCTGTTGAAGTCCGGCGGCTTCACCCCGTGCTCGGTCAGGTACTTCCCTGCCGGCCCGTCCGTCTTGATGTTGCCCGCCGGCGAAATGTGGTCCGTAGTCACCGAGTCGCCCAGCACCGCCAGCACCCGCGCGCCGCTGATGTCCGTAACCGGCGCGGGCTCGGCTTGCATGCCGTCGAAGTACGGCGCCTTGCGAATGTAAGTCGAGTCCGGCTCCCACTGGTACACGTCGCCGGTTGGGAAGCTCAGCCCCTGCCAGCTCGCATCGCCCTTGGTCACCCCGGCGTACTCCTTGCGGATAGCTCTCGCTCGTAACCGCCTTCGAGATCGCTTCCGCTACCTCGGCCTGCGTCGGCCAAATGTCGCGCAGGAAGACCGGCTTGCCCGCGCCATCCTTGCCCAGCGGATCGGCGTCGAAGTTGTGCCCGATGCGCCCAGCCAGCGCGTACGCCACCACCAGCGGCGGGCTCATCAGGTAATTCGCCCGCACGTCCACGTTCACGCGTCCCTCAAAGTTGCGATTGCCGCTGAGCACGCTCACCGCCACCAGCCCATGCTCGTCAATCGACTTTGAAACATCCGCGGGCAGCGGCCCTGAGTTGCCGATGCACGTGGTGCAGCCGTAGCCCACCACGTTGAAGCGCAGCTTTTCCAGATACGGCAGCAGCCCCGCCTTCTCGTAGTAGTCCGTCACCACGCGCGAGCCCGGCGCCAGCGAAGTCTTCACCCACGGCGGGACGCTCAATCCCTTCTCACTGCCTTCTTCGCCAGCAGCCCCGCCGCCACCATCACCGATGGATTCGATGTGTTGGTGCAGCTCGTAATCGCCGCAATCACCACCGATCCGTGATCGAGGTACTTGTCCGGATCGACATTGAAAGCGCTCTTTCACCGTCGTCGTCACCTTGAGCGGCGCATCGCCCGACGACAAAGTCGCGGTCCTTCGTTCTCTTCGCGCGCGACCGCCAACGCCGTATCATTCACTGCCTGCGGCGTCCACGCCTCCGCCGTGCGCGTGCCCAGCGGCTTTGCCGTGGGCGACAGCAGGCTGGGCAGCTGCTGCCCGAAGCTCCGCCGCCGCATCCTTCAGCAGCACGCGATCCTGCGGGCGCTTCGGTCCGGCCACGCTCGGCTCCACGCTTCCCAGGTCCAGCTCCAGCGTCTGCGTGTACTCGGCCTCCGGCGCGCCCGCCGTGTGGAACAGCCCCTGCTCCTTGTAGTAGGCCTCCACCAGCGCGATCTGTTCTTCGCTGCGGCCCGTCAGCCGCAGATAGCGCAGCGTCTCCGCATCCACGGGGAAGATGCCGCAGGTCGCGCCGTACTCCGGCGCCATGTTGCTGATGGTGGCGCGATCGGCCAGCGGCAGCTCCGCGATCCCCGGCCCGTAGAACTCCACAAACTTGCCCACCACGCCCAGCTTGCGCAGCGCCTGCGTTACGGTCAGCACCAGGTCGGTCGCCGTCGCGCCCTCGCGCAGCTTGCCGGTCAGCTTGTATCCCACCACCTGCGGAACCAGCATGGAAACGGCCTGGCCCAGCATCGCCGCCTCGGCCTCAATGCCGCCCACGCCCCAGCCCAGCACGCCCAGGCCGTTGATCATCGTGGTGTGCGAGTCGGTGCCGACCAGCGTGTCGGGATACGCATTGCACTCGCCGTCCTCGCTCCGCGGTAAACACCACGCGCGCCAGGTATTCCAGATTCACCTGGTGGCAGATGCCCATGCCCGGCGGCACCACGCTGAAATTGCGGAACGCCGTCTGTCCCCACTTCAGGAACGCGTAGCGCTCGCGGTTGCGCTGGAACTCGAGCAGCGAGTTGGCTTCGTACGCCTGCGGGGTGCCGAACTCGTCCACCTGCACGCAGTGGTCGATCACCAGCTCGGCCGGAATCAGCGGGTTCACGCGCTCGGGATCGCCGCCCAGTGTCTTGATGGCATCGCGCATCGCGGCCAGGTCCACAATCGCCGGCACGCCGGTAAAGTCCTGCATCAGCACCCGCGCCGGCATGTAGGCAATCTCGCGGCTGGGCTCGGCCTTCGCGTCCCACTTGGCCAGAAACTCAATATCCGCCGCGGTCACGTTTACGCCGTCCTCGCGGCGCAGCAGGTTTTCAAGCAGTATCTTCAGGCTGAACGGCAGGCGCGCAAGATTGAAGCCTTTGGCCTCCAGCGCGGCAAGACGATAGATGGTGTAGGTCCTGGAGCCCGACTTCAGGCTCGCACGGCTGGCAAAGCTGTTCATCTTGAGGGAACCTTTCTCGCCCGCGTCGCTGCGGACGGATTGCGGAAAGCGGAACGCGACTCGGGGCGCACCGCTCGGGCGCAGCCTCTCATCTCAAAAACTTGTCGGAGATAGATTACTCAGCGGAGGGAATCAACGTCCACGGTCATGCTTGCCGCGGCGAAAGCGCTTCATCCGAAGCGAGCCGAAATTCGAGGAAAGCGCGCGCATGGATTCCGCCATTTATTCTATCGCGGAAATCGAACTCGGCAAATATCTTGCGCCCCGCTCGACCAGCCGTTACGCTCAAACCTGAGTCTCCGGAGGCTGTGCCGCATGCGTATCCCCTTGCTCGCCGCCCTGTTCGCAGGCTGCGCTTCCATCGTGCCCGCGCAAACCATGTCCGCGCCGCCGGCCACCGCGCAACCCCAACCGCAAATCAACTGGCCCGCGCAGGATGGCTCGGTCACCCTCCCCAACTTCAAATTCGGCTCCGGCGAAACCCTCCCCGAGCTCAAGCTGCATTACCTCACCCTGGGCACGCCCCATCGCAACTCAGCGGGCCACGTGGACAACGCCGTCCTCCTTCTACACGGCACCGGCGGCAACGCGCACACGCTGCTCAATCCCATCTTCTCCAATGTGCTCTTCGTTCCCGGCGGCGTCCTCGACATCCAGAAGTACTTCATCATCTTCCCTGACGACATCGGCCACGGCGAAAGCTCAAAGCCCTCTGACGGCCTGCACATGCGCTTTCCCGCCTACGACTACGGCGACATGGTGCACAGCCAGCGCATGATGCTCGACGCGATGCACATCGACCACCTGCGCCTCATTCTCGGCACGTCGATGGGCTGCATGCAATCGTTCGTCTGGGGCGAAACCTACCCGGACTTCATGGACGCGCTCGCGCCCTTCGCCTGCCTTCCGGTCGAGATCGCCGGCCGCAATCGCATGATGCGCTACATGGCCATCCAGGACATCAAGCTCGATCCCGCGTTCGACGGCGGCGAATACAAGACCGAGCCCGAGGACGGACTGCGCGGCGCCAATGAGATGCTGCTGATTATGGGCACCACGCCACTTCTGGCTCAGAAGGCAGCGTCCACGCGCACGGCCGCTGAGCAGTTCGTGGATCGCTATCTCGCTCGCACCATCGAACACACTGACGCCAACAACATGATCTACTACCTCGACGCCAGCCGAAACTACGATCCCGAGCCCAAGCTCGAAACCATCCAGGCGCCGGTCCTCTGGATCAACTCCGCAGACGACTTCATCAACCCGCCCGATCTCGGCATCGCCGAGCGCGAAGTCAAGCGCATTCCGCACGCGCGCTTCATCCTGATCCCGGAGAGCGCCCGAGACCCGCGGCCATGGCACCCACACGGCAGCGGCGGTCTGGAAAAACTACCTGGCCGATTTCATGCGCCAAACCGAGCCGAAGCCCTGACCCTGTAAAATCTGCCGGTTGTGGCGCGGGTGATCGGCTCACTCCCCGCCAAAATCGCGGTAGCGCTCCAGCACATCGCGCTGCGTGATCACGCCCTCGAGCTGGGTCAGCTTGGCGCGATTGATCACCGGGACAAGTTGCCAGCGATCCACGTAGCGCAGCGCCATGTCCAGAGGATGGTCGGGATGAAGGCCGGGAAGCGGCTGCGAATCCACCAGCGCCGCCAATGTCTGCGCGCCTTTGCTCTCAGCAATCTTCGCCTTTGCTTCCTCGCGCGTCAGGTTGCTCCATCCCAGCGGTTTCAATCGCACCAGCAGCACGTCTTTGCCGCTTCGCTCAAACACGCGCAGCGCGCGATCGAAAGTATCGTCGGCCTCCAAAAGCGTCTCCGGAGGCGGCTCCATCGCGTCCTCCACTCGCAAAATGTTCTCCTCGCGCTGCTCTTCCATCGAAGGCAGTTCCAGCCCATCCTGGCGGGTCAGCACATCGAAGATCGCCACCGGCTGCAGCGCGCGAGAAATCCAGTAAGCAAACGTATTGGCCACAATCACCGGAACAATGATGCTGTAGTTCTGGCTGAGCTCCAGAACCATGAACACCGAGGTCATCGGCGCGCGCAGAAACCCGGCAAACAGCACGCCCATGCCCACCAGCGCGTAGGTCCCGGTGGAGAACGCCAGTTGCGGCAGGATTGCGTGCGCCGCTCCGCCCACACCTGCGCCCAGCATGCAGCCGATGAACAGCGCGGGCGCAAACATGCCGCCCGGCGTGCCGCTCACAAACGAAAGCAGAGTGGCCACAATCTTGAGCCCCGCCAGGATGGCGAGAAATTGCCACGTGAACTGCCCGTGGATCGCCTCGTCCATGTACTCGTAGCCTGCGCCCATCACCTGCGGCGCGCCCAGCCAGCCGATACCCCCGATCAGCAGGCCGGCCACGGCCGGCTGAAGGTACTGCGTCCACCGCGCCATCGCCTTGAACTTGGGACGGAAGTATCCGATCCCGCTGGCGAAGGCCACCGAAGCAAATCCGCCCAGTATGCCGAGGATGGCGTAGGCGATCAGCTCGGAAGGCCGCTTGATCTCGACCGGCGGAATGCGGAACAGCGACTCCGAGCCCAGAAACCACCGCATCACCACCACGCTGGAGATGGCAGACAGCACCACCGAGCCGAGAATGCCCGCCGTCCAGCGTCCAATCACCTCTTCAATAACGAACAGCACCGCGGAGATGGGCGCGTTGAATGCCGCGGCCAGCCCTGCCGCCGCGCCCACCGGCGCAATCAGGCGCATGCGGTCGCGCGAAAGCTTCATCCGCGCCCCGATCGCCGAGGCGATGCACGCGCCAATCTGCAGCGATGGATCCTCGGGCCCAAGCGAGAAGCCGGAGCCGATGGCCAGCCCCGACATCAGGAATTTTCCCACCGCCGTGCGAAAGGGAATATAGCCGTTGAAAATGTAGAGCGCAGCCTTGGTCTGGTTCACTCCGCTGCCCCGCGACAGCGGAAACACGTGAATGACAAACGCCGCGATGATGAGACCGGATACCGTGGGAACCAGGATCAGCCGCAGCCCCGACGGCTGCGCCCCCGATCCCAGCAGGTAGATGCGGAACCAGTCGATCGTGAACCGGAAACAGACCACCGCCAGACCGGAAAACACGCCGATAAAAACGGAGAGGATAATGAAAAAGCGTTCTTCGCGGAAGATCGAGCGCAGAGCCGTGATATGACTCGCCTGTGCCGGCTGCGCCGGAGCCGACTGGCCATCCTCGACGATTATGTCTGGTTGAGAATCGGGACCCGAGCCCACCTTAACTCCCCTCGTGAAGCTTGGAAATCAACAGCAGCGCCGTATCCGCTGGCGTGCCCGATCCGCAATTCAGCGCTGCCTGCTGCTCGATGGCAAAAGCCAGGTTCATGGCTTGGTTGATCACGTCCTGGTTGTGCCGGAGCTTGGGAACCGTCACCTTAGGTTCAAGCTGCGCCCAGGCCGCGCCCAATGCCTGCTCCTGTGCTGCGCTTGGCTCGGGCTGCTTCTGCGCCGTCTGCGGCGCCGGCGTCGGGCCCTGCAATCTTTTTCCCACTCTGGGCAGCTTGCCCAGCGCCGCCGCAATCGACCCCAGAACCCCCTGCCGCTTTCCCGGCGCGGCCGCCGTGCTCGCTGGCGCCGCAGTCGGATTCTCCCCCGTGGCCGGCGCACTCGCTGGCGCGGGGCAGCCTTTCAACCGGTCTCCCGCCGTCTCAAATGCGCTCAACACTGCCTGGTCGCGCTCCGCGTCCGTGATCTCCGGGCGAAATGGATCCAGCCGCACCACCTCTTCCGTCACTTCAAGCAACGAGGCGCTGTTGCGGTCGCTGGGGTTCTCATTCAGCGCCTGGGAAAGATAATGCTGCGCCCGCGGGTAGTCGCCCAAATCGAATTCCGCTTCGCCCGCGCCCGCCAGCGCAGCCTGGTTGCGTGGATTGGCGCGAAGGCATAAACGAAACGATGCCAGTGCGTGCTCGCCATCCTGGACCTTTAGAAAGTACTCGCCCAGCCTCAATTGCTGCGCCGGATTGTCCCCCACCTCCGCGCCCAGCCCAATCAGTTCTGACTGCGCCTCCGTCAGCGCCTTGATGTTGAGCAGGTACTTCACCAGCTCCCAGCGCGTGGCTTCCCGCTCCGCTTCCGCGTTGCCCGGCCACGCGGCGTAGATTGCGTTATGGTAGTAGCGCAACGCGGTGCGGGTGTCGCCCTTGCCCGCCGCAATGCGCGCCAGCTCCCGATTCACAATCCCGTTTTCCGGCTGCTGCTCCCACAGGTTTTCGAGATATACCTTCGCTTCGTCCGTCTGGCGCAACCCAATCAGCGCTTCGGCCAGGCCAAGCTGCTGCGGAAATCCATCGCGCGTATAACGAAGGGCCGTGTGGTAATCGGCCTCGGCAAGGTTGTAGTCTTTTATCGCCGCTTTGCTTGCCGCCGGATCGCTAGCCCCCCGCGCGGCGCACTCATTTCCCGCGGCCAGCTCAGCATCGCCGCGGCTGGTCAGGCGAATCGCCAGCGCGTTCTGTTGCGCGTGGTACAGCTCAGACAGCGCAGTGACCCCGATAAGCAAAACCGCCGCCAGACCCGTCAGCATGGCCAGGGTCACCACTTCCCGCCGCAGATGGATGGGAATCTGGACCCGCCAGGGCACGTTGAGCATGCAATCTCCGAGGGGAAATAAACAAACAACCTTCCACTTCGATGATACCGTGCGGCTTCAGGTCACTCGCGGCTGCGCAATCTCCATCGTGCGAAGCTCTGTAACAGGGCACGACTTTAGTCGTGCCGATGAGCGCATGCCGATAAAAATCCGGGCTTTAGCCAGCACACTTTCTTAACGCCAACCTGCCAACTCGCCACGTCGCCAAGCGACGCCAACTCGCCGCTCTTATCGCTCAACGCGCAGATCGCACATTCAATAAGCGCCTACAGCCGCGTCTTCGCTCGCCGCGGGTCCAGGCTTTCCCGTTGCACCTGTTCCACTTCGCGCCCATAGCGCCCCAGCAACGCATTCCAGCGCACGATCGCCAGCTCCTCCAGCATCTGCAGGCCGTCGCGCAGATAGCTGATCCGCGTGCGCGCGTCGTGCCCCCAGCTCACCGGAACTTCCTTCACCCGAAAATGCCGCTTGCGCGCGATGAACAGGATTTCCGGATCAAATCCCCATCGCTCGATCGTCATCAGCTGGAACACGGTCTGCGCCGCCTCGCGCGTAAACGCCTTGAAGCCGCACTGCGTGTCCGCATAGGGCAGGCGCATCACCATCCGCGTCAGCAAGTTGAAGCAACGCCCGAAAATCTGCCGGTACAGCGGCTGGCGATGCGTCTGGCGGCTGGTCTCCAGCCAGCGCGAGCCGATAGCAATGTCTGCGCCCTCGGCAATCGCCTTGAAAAGCCGTTCCGCCTCCTCTATCGGCGAAGACAGGTCCGCGTCTGTGAACATCGCAATTTCGCCCTGCGCGTGCAGCAAGCCGGAACGCACGCTATACCCCTTGCCTCGGTTGCAGGGATTCTCCATCAGCCGCACTTCAGGCGCTGTCAATGCAAAGCGGCGCACCAGGTCAGCGGTATCGTCCGTGGAGCCGTCGTTTACCACTATCACTTCGGCATCCCAGCCATGATGGCGCACGCACGCCACCACGGCCTCCAGCGTCGGTACTATCCGCGCACGTTCGTTGTAGGCCGGGATTACTATGGCGTATTTAGGGTACAGTCCCACCGCGCCTGCCCCCTTGCCCCTTAGACGCTGCCGCTTGCTGCTTGAACTGTGGATAGAATAACCCGGCGGCGGCTGAATTGCTGCCGGTTGGGAACAAAAAGCCCCATCCTCCCCCAACTCACTGATCCAGAAAGGCCAAATCCACAGCAGCCCTTCTTTTTTCCCTCCCAAATCCCCCGATTTTGGTTATCCTTGGAACACGGAGGTCCGTGACAGACATGACCAAGGCTGACCTGGTGGAGAAAGTAACAAGCCTCGGCGACCTGACTCGCCGGGATGGTGAGGTCATCGTCGAGACCATCTTCGACTCGGTGATTCGCGCCCTGCAAGGCGGGGACAAGATCGAAATTCGCGGTTTCGGCTCGTTCCGCATCCGCCAGCGCAATCCCCGCATCGGCCGCAATCCCAAAACCGGCGACAAGGTCGACGTCCCGGCCAAGCGCGTGCCCTACTTCAAGCCTTCAAAGGAATTGCGCGACCTGGTCAACCCCTCCCAGGCAGCGCCGGCTCCGCAGCCGCAATAAGCGCAACGCTTGCTTCAGCGGCGGGCATTCCTTCCCGCCGCTCAATTCAGCCCGCGATCCCAATCACGCTCAGCATCCGCCCGCAGCGGCCCTTCGATCCGCGATGGGAAAAGAACAGCTCCCGCTGGCACACCGTGCAGCCGCCCACCATTGCAATCGCTTTCGGGCGCAGCCCCGCGGCCAGCAACTGCCGCCGATTGGCCTCCGCCACATCCAGGTGCAGCGCCGGCCCCAGGTTCGAGTGTCCCGGCGCGCGCTGCGTCAGAAACAACATCGGATATTTGGCGCGCACCGGGTCCGCGTCATAAACCTCGTGGAACAACTCGCGCGCGTAGGCGAACTGCGACTCGAACTCCGACAGCACCTCTTCGCCCACCGGATAGCAGCACGCGCCGATTCCCGGACCCACCGCTGCCACCAGGTCCTCAGGCCGCGAGCCGAACTCGAGCCGCATCCGCCCAATGCCTTTTTCCACGATGCGCTTCACCGTGCCTCGCCAGCCCGCGTGAAACGCGGCCACCACCTTGCGCCGGCGGTCCGCCACCAGCACCGGCGTACAGTCGGCGGTCTGCACCCCAATCAGGATTCCGCGCTCTGCCGTCATCAGCCCGTCGCCCCGCCGCGGAGACGCGGCAACATCCACGCCCGCCAGCCGTACCACGTTCGAGTGAATCTGCTTCAGCAAAGCCATCGGCGTATCGGCGCGGCCGGTGATGGCTTCCGCAAGCAGCCGGCGATTCGCCATCACGTTTTCGCGATCGTCGTCGGCAGTGAAACCAAGATTGAGCTCTCCGGCATCGCCTTCCCCAGCGTAGCAATGGCTCAGGCCGCCGCGCCGGGTGCTGAAACCGTGCCACAGCCAACCCATTTTGTCCCACCCCGGAACCGCAACCCACTCCACACCATTCGCAGCGCGCCGCGGCTCCACAAGGCATGGCCGGATCTCCTCCGGAGTTTTCTCCTGAAACCGCGCGCGGCCGGCAACCCCTGCGGCCTTGCCCCGGCGGTGGCGCTCCAGTCCTGCATGCCGCAAGAGCGCATCAATTTCGCCCAGATCGGTTTTGTTCCCATCGGCCGTTTTTTTCCCACGCGGCGTCGCCGGCGCGCCCTTCCCCGCCCCGCGTGGAGAAAAGGGTGCGCGCCGCGTTTGCCCAGGAGAACGCATGGAAGACATCTGTCTGATTCTAGCGGGAGAAATGAATCGGAAAGGAGCGCTTTCGTGCAGCAGAGAATTTGGGCCCGCCTTCCGGCGGGCCCTTTCGAGAGGCATTGGTTTGGAAGGGGATCCTGGAGGGAGTTCGGAGAAGGGGTTCCGTCAAGACGAAACCTTCAAAAGGAAGGGTACACCTTCTTTGGAGGGCCTTAATTCGGGGAAGCCTCTGCTTGTTACTCCTTTGGACGCGAGCCCCCGACCTTTGGTTGCTTTTTTCTCTGTAGGAATTTCTCCCCTCCTCGCCGGTTGTGATTCTGTGCACATCTTGAACGAATCAAGTTGCACAAAACGCAGGCCTTGACTCAAGATTATTCCATGAGACGATTGCTGTTTTGGATCCTGCTCATCCTCGCTGTGGTCGCCGTCGGTTGGTATTTCTATCACAACCAGGCGCGTCTGATGAGCAGCACCTCGCCAACGGCGGATACCAGCCAGACCGCCGCTTCCAATCAGAATCCGGCCCCGCCCCAGCCCATCAGTTGGGAAACGGTGGAGCGACCGCAGGAAGGGATCAAGCTCCAGATGCCGGCGGGCGCCAAGGATTCTGAGGCGCCGGCTTTCAAGGCCAACGGCGCCGCCGAACAGGTGAACATGGTGTTGTCAAATCCCAACGCCGACACCACCTTCGCCATCGGCTGGGAAAACGACCCGCCCGTGGCCCAGGCCAACCGGCACGATCCGGAGCGCACCCTTCAGGCCGCGCGGGATGGAATGCTGGCGCGCACCCAGACCATCCTGATCCAGCAGTCGGACTTGAAGGTGGCGGGATTCCCGGCCCTGGACCTGTCGGCAAGGAACCAGGGCGGCGGCATTCTCGACGCCCGCCTCATCTACGTAAACGGCTGCCTCTACTCGCTCATCATCACGTTCCCTGACTTAGCCGCGCGGCGCCAGAGCGACGTCGACCGCTTCTACCAATCCTTTACGCCAGTAGCCCCGGCCAGTATCGCCGCAAAATCCCGCACCTAGCGCGTAACGAAGACAGCCCCGGAGGGGCGCGCGAGAATAGCCCCGGGTGGAAGCACTGCGAAGCAGCGCGGGAACCCCGGGTTCGCACCCCAAAAAGGATGAAGGGTATCATCGCGCCCTCCAGGGCGCGATGATACCCCACGCCGTGTGCCCCATTCTAACCGCGGGGGTGCCCCATCCTAACCGCGTTCCTTGCGGTTAGGGTGGGAAACGACCAAGCCCATTCAACCAACCCAGGGTGGTAGACGGTCCCGCAAAATAGCCCCGGAGGGGCGCGCGAAAATAGCCCCGGGTAGACGCGCTGCGAAGCAGCGCGGGAACCCGGGGAAAGCCCCCCAGAAATAGTGGGTATCATCGCGCCCACCAGGGCGCGATGATACCCACGCCGTGTGCCCCGTTCATCGTTCGCCGCAGCGAACGATGAGCGGGCTGGCAGACCCCATTCCCACCTGATTCCGGCGGGCGCAGTCCCGCAAAACAGCCCCGGAGGGGCGCGCGAGAATAGCCCCGGGTGGACGCGCTGCGAAGCAGCGCGGGAACCCGGGGAAAGCCCCCCAAAAAATAGTGGGTATCTTCGCGCCCCCCAGGGCGCGATGATACCGACGCCGTGTGCCCCGTTCATCGTTCGCCGCGGCGAACGATGAGCGGGCGTAGGCGTCCAACCACCCGCTTTTCTGCACTATTATTGGTGCAAATCCCCAACCCACTCCCGCAAAGTCAATACTATCTGTCTGTTGAAATCGCTATAATACACAGAAAACAATAGAGAAGAAGTTTTTGTCAAAAACAGCAGTCTTAAGTATTTCAGGGAGTATCATTCTAATAGGCGGGCAAACTGCCATCCGCTCAATCTTTTGAAGGGCACGGCCAAAAGCCGTGCCCTTCGCATTTTCCAGCCAGAAAACACGCGCAAATCTGTGCACTTTGAGGGCGTAAATCTCTCAATCTGCTTCACATCGCCGTTTTTATTTTGTGCATTTGTGCACCAGCCACCAATCACGAACCACGAACCACGAAATGGAGAAAACCATGTCAGACCAGGAACAGCAACCCGCCCCCGATGTCTACCTCGAAACCATCGAGCGCTGCGCCGCCGCCTACCACCGCGTCATGGCCGAAATGCCCAAGAACCCAACCGGCTGGGCCCGTGAGGAACACCAGCACAAGGCCTTTCTAGCCTTCGCCGCCGAGCTGCCCGTCCTCCGCGACCCCGATTCCTTCCAGCTTTACGTCGCCTGCATCGCCAAGGGCGCGGGCATCGGCGCCATCGACGTGGTCGACATCGGCCGCTTCTGCCACATCGCGCAAACCGCCATGTCGGTCTGGAAGCTAGCCAACCTCACCATCCCCGCCGCCCAGGAGAAGGAGCGTGTCGCCAAAAAGAAGGAAGAACAGGCCACCCCCCTCCCCCCAAAGGTAACCATCCCCAGGTCCCAACCAGCAGCCAGGTCGGCGACGCGCTCCAATACGCCCTCGCCCATCTGCCAATGTTTGAGGTGCAAAAGCAGCATTTCCAAGAACTTAGGAACCGGGGCATGATCCTCCCCTGCGATCGCGAGCTGCGCGACAACCCCCTGGCCGCCCTTCATTTCTGCCGCATGAACGAGGAACTCATCCGCCAGGATGTCCTGGCCAGCATCCCGCCCAGTTCCAGGCCCGGCCCCGATCCAGCTCCGGAACAGTCTCCGGCCTCCCAGCAGGCCGCCTGAGCAGGTTTTAGGCCAAAATTAACGCGGATTCGCCTCGGAAACGACCCAATCCGTCCTCCAGCGAACCGCCCCCGACACGACAAACACGACATCCCCGCCCAAGCATAAAATCCACGTATCTAAATCAAAATAAATAACTTACATTAGTCGTAGGCTACTGGCAACAACACAAACTGACAACTGAGAACTGTGAACTGTGAACTGTGGACTAAAAACTCCCACCCGGCAGCGAAGGCCGCGCAGCTCTCTCGATAAAGTGCGTAATCAGCCCGACCGGCACAAACCGCACCAGGAACGCGGTGAACCGGCCGCTCGCATGGGTCACAACCGTGCCGCGTCCGCGCGCCAGCGCGTCCAAACCGATGCGGGCCACATCTTCCGCGGACTGGACGCGCCGCTTGAACGCGCCCGCGCGCGCCACCTCGAAAAACTCGCTCTCCGTTGGTCCGGGGCAAAGCGCCGTCACTCTCACGCCGAACCGCGCCACCTCCGCCGCCAGCCCCAGAGCGAAAAAGCGGTCAAAGGCCTTCGTGGCCGCATACGTTGAGAGATAAGGGATGGGCTGGAAGCTCGCGGTCGACGCGGTAATCAGCACCCAGCCGCGGCCTCGCTCCACCATGCGCGGCACAAACAGCCGCGCCAAGCGGACCACCGCTTCGCAATTCACGCGCACCTGGCCCAGTTCCTGCTCGACTGGGCTCAAGCGGAATGCGCCGAACTGGCCCAGGCCGGCATTCTCGATAAGGATGTCCACGGGAATGCCAGCGCCCTCTGTCGCATCGAAGATCTGCTGCGGCGCGGCCGGATCGCTAAGGTCGGCGGCGATGCTGCGGACTTCAGCGCCCTTCGCGGCCAGCTCCGCGGCCAGCGCATCCAGGCGATCCTTGCGCCGCGCGGTAAGGATCAGCTTTGCGCCACGCGATGCAAGCTCACGCGCCAGGGCCATGCCGATTCCGGCGCTGGCGCCGGTGACCAGAGCCCACTTGTTATGAAAGCCGTTGGCGGATGACATGGAGGAATGATAGCGAACAGGTCCGTCACGAACCGGCTGCGAGCAGTTCGTTTTCAAATTCCTCGTTCAACCACCGTGTAAACGCGGCAAACTCCTCGTCGCGGCCCAGGAAGTCGCGGACCATTTCGCGGCCGGGCTTGGAGCCGCCCTGCTCCAGCACCGCCTTGCGATAGCGCTCGCCGGCCTCGCACCCCAGCAGGTCGTTGGCATCGAACTGGCCGAAGAAATCGAGCGCGATGACCTTGTCAAAGGCGTAGGTGTAGTAGTTGGACGAGTAGCCAGTGAGATGTCCGAAGCTCGCGTACATGCGGTTGCCATCCAGCCAGCTCCAGGGCAGCAGGGCCTCGTAGAGCGAGCGGATTTCATGATCGAGGTCAATCGATTTGGGATCGCGGTCGTGGAGATCGAGCGAAAGCGTGGTGTAGTAAATCTGCTGGCGCATGCCGTCGGCGCGGCCAAAGGAGCTGGCGCCTTTCATCTTGCGGATGATCTCCGCCGAGAGTGTCTCCCCTGTCTGGTAATGCCTGGCGAAAGATTGCAGCAGCGTCTCGTCGCGGAAGAATTCCTCCAGCATCTGCGATGGGACTTCGATGAAGTCGCCTTCAGTGGCGAAGCCGGAGATGCCTGCCCATTCGGTGTGGCCGCCGAGTATGGCGTGCATCAGGTGTCCGAACTCGTGGAAGAACGTGACCACGTCGTTGTACTGGAGCAGGCCGGGATCGGCGGAATCGCCGTCATCGGACGGGGCTGATCCTCCGGGAAAATTGCAGATGAGCGCGGCCTCGGGAAGGTAGCGGCCGCGCACGCCGGTCACCACCGGGGCCGCGGAAAACCACTTGTCCTTGCCCTCGCGCGGATGCATGTCGAGATAGAACCGGCCCACGCGTTTCTCGCCTTCAAATACGTCGAAGACGGAGACAGCCTTGTCCCATCCCGGCACATCGGCGGGACGATACTCCACCTTGAACAGCCGCGCCGCCGTGTCCAATACGCCGGCTTCCACCTGGGCATAAGGGAAATAGGGGCGCACCGATTGCGAATCGAAGTCGAAGGCGTCGCGGCGATACTGCTCGTACCAGTAGCCGCGGCTGGTGATGTCGATCTCCTTGAGACCGGGGTGCCGGCGGCGGGCAAATTCGAGGACCATCTCATGTTCGCGGCGGGCGCCGTCGCGGCTGGCCTCATCCAGCTTGCGCAAAAACTCGCGCACGTTGGCTGCCGTGCCCATCATCTGGTCGGCGGTGGCCAGGTCGGCCCAGCTGCGGAATCCGAGCACATCGGCGATCTCCTGCCGCACCGACAGCAACTGCTCCAGGATGGTTTTGTTCTGCGGATAGGCGCGCGTGTTATAGGCCAGGTACATGCGCCGGCGCAGCTCGGGACTGGAAGCAAAGGTCATCACCGGCTGCATATCGGGCTGATCCGTGGACAACGCGATCTTGCCGTCCTCATCCGGCCGATGGCGCGCAACGTAATCCTGCGGCAGCCCCTCCATCTCCTCCGCAACAGCTTCAATGGTCTTGGCGCCCTCCTGGATGTTGCGGCTGAATTCGAGCGAGAGGCGCGTCGCCTCTTCGTTCAGCTTTTGCAGGCGCGCACGCGTCGGTTCGTCCTTGTCCACGCCGGCCAGCCGGTAGCAGAGCAGGGTCCGCTGAACGTAATGCGTGGTAGCCTGGTTGCAGTGCTCCAGGCGCATGGCCGCGAGCGCCTCATAGACCGCGCGGTTGAGACTGAGCGCGCTGGCTGCCTGCGCCACCCGCTGCGCCTCCATCTGGGCCTGGTCGCGGACTTTCTTGTCGGCAGCCACTGAATTCAGCACGCCGGCCTGCGATCCGGCCAGCCCCAGTTGTTCCACGGCGGCGTCGTAAAGCCGAAGAGTATTTTCCGGAGTACGGGGATGGTCGACCGCGAGCAGAGCCGCCAGCGCGGCCTCATGCGCCGCCAGCCGCGCGCTCACCCAGCCATGCAACGCCTCAGGAGAATCGGCGCCGCCCGCCTCCCATGCGTGCAACTGGTCACAAACGGATACCGCAGCCAACGGATCGGCAGACAAGTGGCGTACCCCCACACTTCTAGGTTGCCACAATCCGCGATTCCGGACAGATTTTCCTGCCGGTTCGAGTGCACTTTAGATTCGCTTTTGGGAACAAACCGTCCTGCCCCGCCGTAAACCAGCCATCGGGTAAACTCTGTTGGAAGGAGGCGAAACGGTGGGGCAGAATCTTCGCTACGCGCTGCGGCAACTTAGGCGCAACCCGGGATTCACGGCGACGGTCCTGGTTACGCTGGCTCTTTCGATAGGCGCCAATACGGCCATTTTTTCCGTGGTCAATGCGCTGATGCTCAGGCGCCTGCCTTACCCACAGCCGGAACGGATGGGCACCATCTTCATGCGTGTTGCGGGCGGGAGATCTTCAGAGTCGCCCCATTGGATCGACGGCACGCAATGGGAGCTGCTGCGCGATAACGTGCCCACGCTGGTCTCCGCCATCTCCTCCGGCATGGCTTCCGGCGTGAACCTGCAGGCCGGCGCACAGGCGCAGTATGTGCACGATGGCCGCGTCTCCGCACAGTATTTCGACGTCCTCGGCATCCGCCCCGCGCTGGGCCGGGTTTTCTCAAAGGACGAAGACCGGCCGCACGGGCCGCCAGCGGTGATCCTGAGCTACGGGCTGTGGCACAGCCTGTTTGGCGGCAACCGCAGTTTGCTGGGCGAGACCATCGAGCTCAAAGGCGAGCCCTACACGGTGGTGGGTGTCCTGCCCGCGGGCGCGCAAACGCCAATGGAGGCTGACCTCTACACGCCCATCCAGCCTTCGCGGACCGGCGAGGGCGGCGGCACCAACTACGAGGTGATGGTCCGCTTGCGCGACGGCGCCACATGGCAGCAGGCAAACACGGAGATAAACCGCGCCTGGGCCGAGCCCGCACAGCGCTTCGCGGCCGAATTTCCGCACGGCAGCACGGTTAGCTTCTACACCGTGCCGCTGCAGCAAGGCCAGACCGCCGAGTTGCGCCCGCAGCTGCTGGCGCTGATGGCGGCCGCGGGTTTCATCCTGCTGATTGCCTGCGCCAACCTGGCCGGCCTTACGCTGGTGCGCGTCTCGCGGCGCACGCCGGAGATGGCCACGCGGCTGGCGCTGGGTGCCTCCGCATGGCAGCTCCAGAAACAACTTTGGCTTGAGAACCTCGTCCTTGCAGCCATCGGCGGGCTGGCCGGCATTGGCGTGGGCTACGCCGCGCTGCGCGGCTTGCTGGCGCTGCTTCCCATTGGTTTCCTGCCGGTCGCGTCCGTGCCGCTGGACCTGCGGGTGCTCGCGTTCACACTTGCGGTTGCGGGGATGACCAGCATCCTGTTCGGCATGCTGCCGGCGCTGGCGGTGCGCCGTGTGGACCTGCGCACTTCCATCGCCAGCCGCAATCTTGCCGGCGGCGATCGGCTGCGCCAGCGCCAGGCGCTGATCGCGGCCGAAGTGGCGCTGACCGTGGTTCTGCTGGCGGGCTCCGGGCTGCTGATCCGCACCCTGGTTCACCTGGAGACGCTGCCGCCCGGCTTCAATCCCGACGGGTTGATGACGGCCAAGGCGTCGCTGGACGATGCGCGCTACCACGATCCGGCGGCGTTCCGCCGCATGCTGGACGAGAGCCTGGCCGCCATGCGGCAGATTCGCGGCGTGGAGAACGCGGGGGTGGCGCTGTCCCTGCCGTACGAGCGGGTGCTGAATGGCGGGGTCAGGATCAGCGACGGACCCAACTCCGGCCAGGTTGTGGGAACCGACATGGATTACGTGACCCCGGGCTACTTTGAGACCATTCAGGCACCGTTGATTGCAGGGCGGTACTTCGCAGCGTCGGATGGACCCGACACTGAGCCGGTGGTGATCGTCAACCGCACCTTTGCGCGGAAGTTCTACGGCGGCGCCAGCCCGGTGGGGCACACCCTCAGCGAGGGCCGGACAAACGTTACCAACATGCGCATCGTTGGCGTGGTTGCAGACACGCCGATCTCGTCGGGGCTCAATCCCGTGGCGCCGCTGATGAGCGAGGAGACGCTCTATCTGCCTGCGGCGCAGATGATCGACCCGCAGCTCCTGGCGATGTTGCACACGTGGTTCCAGCCGAGCTGGGTGGTGCGTACCGCCGGGCCTGTATCCGGACTGACCGAACAAATGCAGCGTGCGCTTTCCAGCGCGGCGCCGGCGCTTCCCTTCTCCGGGTTCTACCGCATGAGCGACCTGATGGACGAGACGCTGGCCATGCAGCGCGTGGAAGTGGCGCTGCTGGGTGCGATGGCCGGGCTGGCGCTGCTGCTGAGCGCGGTGGGCATTTTTGCGCTGGTGGCCAGCATGGTGGCGCAACGCACGCGCGAGATCGGCATCCGCATCGCGCTCGGCTCCAGCGTGCGGCGCGCGATGGCCCACGTGGGAGCACCGGGCTTGCGAGCCTCGGCGATTGGCCTGGCGCTGGGATTGGTGCTGTGCGCAGGCATTCTGCGGGTGTTGCGCAGCGTGCTTTACGGAGTGGCGGTGTACGATGCCGCATCGCTGACGGCAGTGGTGCTGGGCATGGCGGTGGTCGCACTGGCGGCGTCCGCGGTTCCGGCATTGCGCATCGCGCGCATCGATCCGGCGAAAACACTGCGCGAGGAATAGTGAGCAAAAGGCGACATCTCAAAAACGGCCCTCAGCGATACAATTCAGGCCATCCAGAGCTGAAGGGGCATTTCACATGACGAAGAGCATCTTTGATTTGTCACTACGCGCAGTTGCAAGAATGGCGGGGCTGCTCTATCTCATTTTCATCGTCACATTTGCCTGCTCCACTTTCGTTCAAAGCAGGCCCATCGTCTCCGGAGATGCCTCGGCAACAGCCAGGAACATTCTGGCCTCCCAGTTGACCTTCCGCATCGGATGCATGAGCGACGTGCTCGCCGCGATGCTGTTTCTGCTCACGGCCTGGGCTTTATACGCGCTATTGAAACCTGTGAATAAAGGCATTGCGCTGCTGTTTTTGCTATTGAACCTGGGCGGCGTAATCATTGAGTGCGCCGGCGCGGTGGTTCGTTTTGGCGCCCTGCTGGTTTTGCAGGACAGCGGCTATCTTAGGGCGTTCAACACGGCACAGTTGCAAGCCATGGCAATGTTCCTGATCAACCTGGGAAGCAGCGGAGGCATGGCTTCAGCGCTGTTCTATAGCGTGTGGCTCTTTCCCCTTGGGTATTTGCTTTTAGAGTCGCGCCTGGTTCCAAGAGTTCTGGGCATATTGATCGTCGCCGACGGTCTTTCCATGATGGTTTGCTTTATCCAGATATGGCTGTTCCCAACACACGAGAAACTGACCTGGCCGCTCTATCCAGTCATGTTCATTGCGGAGTTTGGACTTGGCTTATGGCTGTTAGTAAAGGGTGTAAAGGAGCCGCAGGCCACGCCAGCTGCGTTGGTTTGAGGGCCAATTGCGGGTCCGCGCTCACAACCTGCTCTCTCATGCGCTCAGATTCTCCAGAGGGTTTTGGACCGCCGCGTTTGCATCGCGCGCGTAACCCTTCTAAGATGCGGCAGTTGACCCTGTGAAGAAGACAGCCACACCTGCCGCCGCATCCAAACGCCGCCCCGCGCATCCTGGCAGGATCTGCGTGGCCATTCAGGCTGCCACGCCGACGGAGATGATTTCCCGCGCCGAAGCCGCATTGCGGGAATCGAAGTTCCTCGAATTTCGGCTGGACTCACTCTCACGTCCGGACGCGGTCCTGTCCGCGCTGCGCCGCTTTCTGGCGGGAAATAAAAACGTGACCGCCATTGCCACGTGCCGGCGGAGGCCGAACGGCGGCAACTTCAGCGGGACACTAGAGGAAGAGCTGAACATTTTGAGCAAGGCAGTGCGCGCCGGCTGCTGCATGGTGGATCTCGAGATTGAATCGGCGGAAGAGGCCGCGCCGGCCGAGTTCGACAAGTTCCGCGCGGCGCTGCGCCAGGCCGGCGCCGAACTCATCGTGAGCTTTCACGATTTCTCGCGCACGCGGCTACTGGATCGCGCGGCCGATCGCATTGCGGCGTTCGATCCCGATATGGTGAAGGTGGTTTCGACGGCGCAGACGCTCGAGGATAACCTGGTGGTGCTGCGGCTGATTGAGAACCGTGCCGCAAGCGCGCGCATCGTGAGTATGGCGATGGGCGAAGAAGGCCTGCCAAGCCGCATTCTGGCGCCCCGCGAGGGCGGCGAATTCACCTTCGCTTCGCTGGCGGAGGGTGAGGAGACCGCGCCCGGCCAGGTGACGGCGCGCTTGCTGCGCACTTTGTATGGCGCGGGCAAGATCACGAGCAGCACCCGTATCTTCGGCGTGGCCGGAAATCCCATTGCGCATTCGCTTTCGCCGCTGATGCAGAACACCGCGTTCCGATGCGCCGGCGTGGACGCTGTGCTGATTCCGCTGAAGGTGCGCGCGCTTGCCGACCTGCTGACGTTTGCGCTTGAGCTGCCGCTGAGTGGACTGGCCGTTACCATGCCGCTGAAGCAGGAGATTCTGCCGCGCCTGAAGCAGATGGACCCGCTGGTGAAGCGCATGGGCGCGTGCAACACGGTACGCATCGGCGCGGACGGCAAGCTCTCCGGCTACAACACCGATGTGGCCGGCGTGGTGCGGCCGTTGGAGCGGAGAATGCGGCTGAAGGGCGCGCGGGTGGCGCTGCTGGGGGCCGGAGGAGCCGCGCGCGCCGCGGCATTCGGGCTGGTTGAACAAGGAGCGGAAGTCTTCATCGTCAACCGCACCCACGAGAATGCCGTAAAGCTGGCGCGGGCCGCAGGGGCCACGGCGTTGCGGCAGGAGAAGCTGCGTGGAATGCGCTTCGACGTGCTGATCAACTCGACGCCTTGCGGCATGGCGGGATCAAAGGAGCCGTTGCCGCTGGGGGCCGAAGAGCTCAACGCGGACCTGGTTTTCGACATGGTCTACAACCCCATGGAGACGGCGCTGGTGAAGCTGGCGCGGTCGCGGGGCATTGCCGTGATTACCGGCGCGGAGATGTTTGTGCAGCAGGGGGCGCGGCAGTTCGAAATCTGGACCGGCAAGACGGCGCCGGAAGCGGAGATGCGGCGGGTGGTGGAGCGGGAGTTGCGCAGGCGGGTGAGGAGGGGCTGACAGCTGTATTGGAAGATTTATCAGCGCTTCTATCGTGCGTACTCGGAATCGATTTACGGTTTGACTTCAGGTAAATAGTATATACAATTAACTAATGGGAATCTCCTACGATCCTGCCAAGAATGAGCGCAACATCAGGGAACGTGGACTTTCCTTTGATCGGGCATCGGACTTCGAATTCGAGACTGCAGTGTTCGTGGACAACCCCCGCAAGGGCGAGATTCGGCGTATCGCTGTTGGATATCTGGACGGGCGGCTGCATCTGCTCTGTTATATTCCCCTGCCGGACGGACTTCGCGTCATCAGTTTTCGCAGAACCAACAAGAGGGAGGCAAAGCGTTATGGCAAACCGCAGACCATTGATCGATGAAGACGGGGAAGTTAGAGAGCTGACTGCCGAAGAGGTGGCGCGATTCAAGCCGTTCTCCGCTTTGCCGAAGGGCGAACAAACGATGCTGAGGAAGATCCGCGGACGCGGCCCGCAGAAGGCCCCCAAGAAGATCCCCATTTCTATCCGGCTATCTCCCGATGTGGCGGAGGGCCTGCGCGCGACAGGGAATGGATGGCAGAGCCGCGCCGATCAAGTGCTCAGGTCGTGGCTACAGAGAAAAAGACGGGAAGGTTGAAGCTTTCTCGATCCCCGACGGAGATGCGGCGGGTGGTGGAGCGGGAGCTGCGCAGGCGGGAATAGGCATACCGAATGCGCGTAGAGTAGGATAGAATCCTATTCAGGAGGTTCGTCCAATGCGCTCCACTCAGCAATTCAGCGTAACTCTGTCGCATGAACTTGCAGATTTGGTCCGTGCCAAGGTCGAGTCCGGCGAATACGCTTCAGAGAGTGAAGTCATACGCGAGGGACTTCGCGCGCTGCAGCGGCATGAACGTGCGCTTGAAAAATGGCTGCGGGAAGAGGTCGCATCTGCCTATGACGCCATCAAGGCCGACCCGTCTCGTGCAATCTCAGTTAAAAATGTGCGGGCTCGCCTCTCTGCCGCGCGCAAGTCGGCTCAGAAAGCCGGCTGATGCATCAAGTCGTGTTTTCTCCTGAAGCCGAGGCGCAACTCGTCGATTTGTATTTCTGCATTTCCGCTGCGACGTCTCCAGAAATCGCCGCGAATTATGCCGAAGCGATTGTGCGCCAATGCGAGAGTCTCAAGACATTTCCGATGCGTGGAGCAGCGAGGGACGATGTTCGTCCGGGACTCCGGGTATTTGGATTCCGGCGCAGGGTTTCGATTGCGTTCGAAATCGTTGCCAATCAGGTGATTATCCTTGGCATCTATTACGGCGGCCGCAATCTGGAAGCAGTGTTGGAAGATCTGGAACCATAAAACACCAGTTACTTATCTTTTCTTCCGCGCCTTCTTCTCTTCCTTCTTCTCGCCCGGCATGTGCATGGCGGGAATGGCCGCCAGGTCCGGCCCGATCCGCTTGACCACGGTGTCGATCATCTCGTAGTTGAGGGTGCGCGGTGCCACCGGCCTGGTGACGCCGGTGTCGGCATCCACGCTTACATTGCCGCTGTTGGCCAGCAGGAAACTGAATGACGGCACGCTTCCGCCGGGCCCCGGCACGCGCGAAACTTTCACCGGCAGAAAACCCTGGATGGGATGGAGGCGGAATGCCGTCTCGTAGCGATGGTGGCGGAGGCTCCAGGTGAACACGCGCACCTGGTCAAAGTCGTAGGGCAGGCCGCTCTTGTTGGGCTCCAGCAGCATCACGTATTCGGGCACCTGGTGGTTGGGCGTATCCGCGTCCGGGTCAGTGACCCTGGTGAGCACGTAGGCGCCCACAATTCGCTGGCCCTCGGCGTATTGCGCCACCTGGTCGGGAACATCCACGTCCATGCGCCCGGCCAGCAGCCAGCCCGCCTCGCCCCTGGCATCGCGCACCAGCCACCAGTCCTCGATCGCCGGAGGCGGCGCGGGTGCAGGTTCGATGTTGACGGGCGGCCTGGCTTCCTTGCGCGGGATCTGCGCCTTTTCCTCGGCCAACTTGGGCTCGGCAACCACTGCCTGGGCCTGTTTCGCCACGGAGGCACGTTCCAGCATTTCCACCCTGGAGTTTGCCGGCAGCAGGTAAAACCGCTGCGAATCCCGCCCCGGCTTTTCATGCAGATAGGCATCGTCGCGGATGACCGCGGTGGCGACAACCGGACTGTCCTTGTGATCCGCGGCCAGTTTTACAAACCCCTCATAGGTCTTGCTGTCGATGACGGCGTGTTCCTCAATCCAGCCGATCTCGTTCTTTGGGGTTTTCACCTTCAGGAAGCGGCGGCCGCGCTCGAGCACCTGCAGCGGTTCCCCGTTGGTGACTTCGCCGGTGTGGTCGGAGACCGGGGCCACGCGATCGCGAAGGAACATCTTCTGCGCGGAAACGTAGACCATCTCCGGATGCAGCCGGTGAAGGCGGTCGCATCCGCCGGCGGCAAGGGCCAGGAGGGCAACGCCGCACAAGACAGCTTTTCTTGAGGAATGGCGCAGACAATCAGCGGATTGGGGGAGAAACATGAGCAACGTCGTCAGCGACACCTTGAGCATAGCATCCGCACGGAAAACGGACGCCACCATGCATGCGTTAGCCGCGGACGACGGGAATCTCCGTGGATACTCCCGCCTCAATTGGGCCGGCCGTTGGTTCCGGGACGGCGGCGGAAGCGCTCGTCGACGGGCTGACGGTCGCGGAAACCGGATTCCACGGTGTGCCAGTGCTCGATGGCCGGCTCGCCCAGCTTCCAGCAAAGCAGGACCACTTCCTCATCGAGCTTAAACGGGAAGTCGAGGAGGCCTGAGTCGAGGTCCTTCACCTGTACGCCGATGGAGTCGATTTCGGCGATGCTTTCGCGGAGGCGTTCCAGGTGCGATTCCATTTCGGCGCGCTGGCGGGTGACGCTGGAGATGTCGACCTTCATGCCCCCGGAGAGATAGATACGGCGGCTCAGATCAGTGAGGCCGGACTCGACGGATTCGGCTGCCTCCCTGCTTTCGCGGGCGCGCTTGAGCAGCGCCTCCAGCACGGGAAGCAACGATTGCGCCTCATCTAAAGTGAAGGTCTTCATCGCCATTCTGCTCTTAGGATAACGGAAACAGGGACCGAGGGAACGATTGCCAGTAGCCGGCAGCTTGTAGCCGGCAGCAAGAAGCCACGAGCTACTGGCTGAACGCCGACGGCATAGGGCTAAAGGGGGAACAGAGGTAAGAGGGCAGCGGCATCAGTGCGGATCGGCCGAACCAGCCTTCGCGGGGCCGGCGATGGCGGAAACCACGGCGCAGACCGCAAGGATGACGCCGATGATGGCCAGGGAGAAGACGATGGGGACCTCAATCCACGGGCTTGCCAGCATTTTGAGGGCGATGAAGGCGAGCAGGATGCCCAGGCCGTAATGGAGGTAGCGCAGGCGATGGAGCAGGCCGGCGAGGCCGAAGTAAAGCGCGCGCAGGCCCAGCACCGCGGCGATGTTCGATGTGTAAACGATGAACGGATCGCGGGAGATGGCGAGGACGGCGGGAATGGAGTCGAAAGCGAAGATGAGGTCGGTGACTTCAACCGCGAGGATGACGGGAAGGAGCGAGCCCTGGGCGGGTTGCAGGCGGCGAATCCACGCGGGGATTATTTCGCTGGCCGAGCGCTCGCGGATGAGGCGCCAGGCGGCGTAAAGCAGGAACGCGCCGAGCAAGTAGGTGATCCATGCGTAGCGGCGTATGAGGGTGACGCCGATGGCGATGAAGGCGGCGCGCAGCACGATGGCTCCGGCCACGCCCCACGTGAGCGCCTGGTGCTGGCGCTGGGCGCGGATTTCGAAGCCCTGGAAAAGGATGAGGAAGACGAAGAGATTGTCGATGGAGAGCGAAGTTTCAATGGTGTAGCCGGCGACCCACTGGAGGGCGGAAACGTGGCCCTGGCGAAGATCGATCCAGGCGGCGAAGAGGGCGGCGGCAAGCGCCAGGCACGCGGTCCAGAGCCACGCGGCACGTTGCGAGAGCCTGGCCTGGCCGCGATGGCCGGGAAGGCGCGAATCGATGAAGAGCAGCAGCGCCACCGCCAGATGAAAGCCGATCCACCACGTCCAGGTCGCGCCGCCGATCATTGCGTCAGTTTACAGGCGATCGCGGATTCGTGATTCGTGGTTCGTGGTCCGTGGTTCGTGAATGGCGGCTCCTGCTCGCGGAAGCGCGACTCACGAAGCACGATTCACGGTTCACGAACCACGACCTATCGTCCATCGATCAACCGTATAGTTTCCAGGAATACGTCGCCATCAATCGTCAGGCTCTTGGCGCTGATCTTGTCCATGGTGTCCTGGGCGGTGTGGTGATAGCTGTTGTTGGGGCCGTAGTCGAGGTCGATGATGTCGATGGCGGGCACGCCGCGCTTGAGAAAGGCCAGGTGATCGTCCTCCACCGCCTCCGAGGTCTGGAAGAAATAGCGGTCGTAGCCGTACTTGTGCGCCGCCTTGCGCACCAGGTCCACCAGCCAGCCGGTGGAACCGGTCTCGCGCTGAATGTCGAGGTCCTTGTCGCCGATCATGTCGGCCAGCATGAATGCCTTGACGCGCTTGAGGGTGCCGTCGCGGTCCCATTTGGCGGCGAGATGGCGGCTGCCGTAGGTGGAGTCAGAGGCCGACCAGTTGACGAACGCTTCTTCGCCGTCGAAGAACACCAGCCACACCGAGTAGCCATCGAGCTTGCGGCCGCCCGCGGTCTCGGCACGGAGCTTGTCGGCGATGGCAAGCAGCAGGCCGGTGGTGGATCCGCCGTCGTTGGCGCCGACGAAGCCGATGTTGCGCAGCGGGTAGTTGGTCTCGTAGTGGGTGCCGAGGACGATGACGCCGTCCTTGGTGCCGGGGAAGCGCACGATGAAGTTGCGCAGGTTTACCGGGCCGATTGGCGTATCGGCGAGGAATGCGTCTTCTTCCAGGTTGTCGTGCTGGAGGTGCTCGCGGAGGAAGGCTTGCGCCTTGATGTGGCCGGGGCCGGTGGGCCAGCGCGGGCCGATGGCGACGAAATCGCGGGCGTAGTTGTAGGCGCGCGCGCCGTCGAAATGCTGAGCGTGGGCACGTACCGGAAGAACCAGGAACAGCGTAGTGAGGGCAAGGAGAGAAATGAAGACTCCAACGCCGCGAAGAGCAACCGCAGGTCCTTCGCTCCGCTCAGGATGACATCGATCTTTTATTAACCGGGATGGAAGAATATGCGGCATCTCAGGCCGGCTGCTCCTTCTTCTTCCTGCGCGAGGGGTGCACCCACCACGCCACCAGGATGCCGATGAGATAGAGGCCAAGCAAGGGAAGCGCGTACAGGCACATGGTCCACGGATCGGGGCTGGGGCAGATGAAAGCAGCTACAAGAAATACGGCAAGGATGGCGTAGCGAATGTTCTTGAGGAGGAACTTCGGGCTCACGATGCCGAACATGGCCAGGAAGAAGATGAGGATGGGCATCTCAAAACTGATGCCGAGACCGAGGATGATGGAGAGGAAGAAGCCGGTATATTCCTCGATGGTGATCATCGGGGTGAAGTCGTGGCCGAACTTGACGATCAGAATTTCCATGGCGCCGGGCAGCACGAAGAAGTAGCCAAAAGCTGCGCCGGTGAGAAACAGCCCGATGGTGGCGGCCATGAAGGGCACCACGAATCGTCTTTCCCGCTGGTAGAGGCCGGGGGCGATGAAGAGCCACACCTGATAGAGGATGAAGGGCGAAGCCAGGATGGCCCCAGCCAGCAGCGCCACCTGCAGATCCAGATTGAGCGCATCCATGGGATGCGTCATCACCAGCTTCTTACCGATTTTCGTCAACGGTTCTTGGAGAAAACCGACCAGCTGCCGGTAAAAAACGCCGGCGATCGCCATTCCCGCGGCCAGGCCGATGGCGGACTGGATGATGCGCTTGCGCAGCTCTTCCAGGTGCTCCATCAGGCTCATGCCCGGGAGGTCCGCGCGCTCGCTCACCGCGGCGCGCGCCTTGCCGATGGCATCCGCTGCGTCAGCCATGCTGGGTCACGGTCTCCGCTGGGTTGGAGTCTGGCTGGGGTTCTCCGCTCGCCGGGGATTCGGTTGCCGGAGCTGCGGGTTCGGCGCCGATGTTCGCCTCTGCAACGATCGCTTCCTCGGTCGGCAACGAGCTCGGTCCCTCGGTCCCCTGGTCCCTCGTTCCCTGCTCTTCTGTTCCCTGCTCCCTGATCCCTGTTCCCTGTCGTGCCGGCACCGGCGCGCCTGTTGACGGCGGCTGGATACGCGGCGTCGTGGCTGGCGGCTCCTCGCCCACGGGCTCGGTCGTTTCCGGGGGATATGCCTCGAGGTAGCCGGAGCCGGAGGTGTAGAGCGGATGCGCCGGCGCGGAGACAGACTCCTGCGCGCCTACGGCGGCCTGCGATTCGATTGTCTGCGCCGGCGGATTCAGGGCCAGGTTGCGCGCCCGCTCGGCTTCTTCCCGCTTGCGCCGGTCGGCCTCCTCGGCCGAACGCAACTCCTCTTCCATCTGGAATTTGAAGTCGTTGGAGGCCTTGCGGAACTCGTACATCAGCTTGCCGATCTGGCGGCCGATCTGGGGCAGGCGGCGTGGCCCGAAGACCACCAGCGCCAGCACCATCAGGATCAGCGTGTCGGACATGCCGAGGGTGCCGAGTTCAATTGGCGGGTTCACCATGTAGGAACATGATACTGGCCGGAAACATGGGGGAACAAATCGGGATGCGAAATGAGTGTCGCAGATCACTCACCAGGTGAACCCGCCTTTGGGCGGCGGCCACGCGCCCAGCAGTTGCCGCAGGAGGACGATGCGGCCGAGGTGATAGGCATTGTGCGCTGACAGGCTCTCAAGCTGCTCGCGCACGGTCATCACCCGCACCGGGTAGCCGGGGCGCGAGGGGCAGCGGATGGGCTGGTTGATAAGCGACTCGTCGCCGGCGGCGTCTGCGCCGCGCTGCGCGCCGGCAAAGAACCGTCGGCAGAGCTCGGCCCACGGCTCGCGCTCCATGTCCTCGACGGTGGGGAATCCGTCGGCGGGGCTGGCCGGGAACGGCGTTTCAATGCCACCGATCCAGTCGAGTGTGATCTGCTGCCAGAAGCAGACGTGCCACAGTTCCTCGTAGATGGAGTGCGGCGCGGCGGCCGGCTTGCGGTGGGTCAAATCTTCCGGCAGCGCGTCCAGGATTTGTGCAGGCGAAGCCGCGTAGGCGTCGCTAACCAGGCTCAGTTGCAGTTCGTTCATGGGACCTCCGGAGAGATTCGCGAGGCGTTGCGTTTTTGGATGTTGCGGCGGGTTTTTCGGCGCATGAAAACGCTTGATTTGTGGGCTGGCTGCGCGTGCATTAAACTTGAGGTAACAGCTTGCGGCGATTTGGACGGAGCTTCCGTCCGGAAATGGCCGCACAAGCTGGAACGCTGCAACATCCCCGTGGAAGGGGCCGGAATTTCGGCAAGCGCTTCCACTGCAGCCGATTGGCTTTCAACAACCCCGTCCGCAAGCCCGGCAAGATGGGCCGACGGACTGAAGGCGGAATGAATTGACTCTGGCACTCGACGAGACGCTGGCGGCAGAGTCCGCCGAAAAGGCATGCAGCCTGGAAAACTACCTGGCGCTTCCCGACCACAGGATGGACGAGCGGATTGGGGCGGCGCGCGCGAAGCTCGGCGCCTCCACCGTGATCCTGGGCCACCATTACCAGCGCGACGAAGTGGTGCGGTTTGCCGATTACACCGGCGACAGCTATAAGCTGTCAAAGGCGGCCGCGGCGACCGAAGCCAAGTACATTGTTTTCTGCGGCGTGCACTTTATGGCCGAGAGCGCGGACGTGCTCGCGCGGCCCGAAGGCCAGGGTCAGGCGGCCCAGCAGGTGATACTGCCCGACCTGAATGCCGGCTGCTCCATGGCCGATATGGCGGAGATTTCGCAAGTAGAAGCGTGCTGGGAATCGCTTTCGCGCGTGCCGGACGGCCAGGGCGGCTCTTTGACGGACGGCCTCATCCCGGTCACTTACATTAATTCGACGGCGGCGATTAAAGGGTTTTGCGGAGAACGGGGCGGGTTGGTTTGCACCTCGTCAAACGCGCGCGCGGCCATGGAGTGGGCCTTTGCGAGGGGCAAGCGGATCCTGTTTCTGCCCGACCAGCACCTGGGGCGCAACACAGGTTATGCGATGGGGATTCCGCTGGACCAGATGACGGTGTGGGATCCGTGGGCGCTCGAGGGCGGGCAGGCCGCGGCGGCTTATGCGGCCAGCCGCGTGATGCTGTGGAAGGGCCACTGCAGCGTGCACCAGCGGTTCCTGCCCAGCCACGTGGACGCGGTGCGGACAAAGTATCCCGGGATCCAGGTGATTGCGCACCCGGAATGCCGCTGGGAGGTGTGCCAGAAGGCGGACGCGCTGGGATCGACGGAAGGTTTGATTGCGCTGGTCGAGAAGGCGGCGGAGGGAGCAATGTTCGCCGTGGGCACTGAGATTCACCTGGTGAACCGGCTGGCAAAGCGCGCGGCGGCCGAGGGCAAGCGGGTGATCACGCTGGACGACACCGGCTGCCTGTGCACCACGATGTACCGCATCAGCCCGCAGCACTTGTGCTGGGTGCTGGAGAACCTGGTGGAAGGCCGCGTGGTGAATCGCATCCAGGTGCGCGCGAACGTGAAGCACTGGGGGCGCGTGGCGCTGGACCGGATGCTGGAAGCGGCGGGGTAGGGAGCCGAAGGGAGTAGGGAGTAGCGTAACTCGCTGCTTTCTGCTGCCTATTCCCTACTCCCTGTTCCCTGCCTTTATCACGCTGCTTTTCGCGGCTCGGGGTAGATTGCCGAGAACGCCACGTTGTCCAGCAACTCGCCTGCCTGCTCTGTGCTCACAAGATCGGCGACGTTGCTCTTCCGGTCCACGTAAATGACCACGAACACTTCGTCGCGTCCCTCGACGCAAACCCGCTCGCGCATTCGTGGCACATACTCGGCGATTGCGTCCGCCACCATTCTTTTCCGGTAGAAGCGATCGACAAGCTCCACAATCGCGCTCGGTCCCATCGGCCGGCGGCGCGCGCTCCGATCTTCGGCCGACCCGTCCGGGCCAATGTGCGACCCACTCTCTTCTTCCGGGTTAAACTTAAGCGCGCTGAGCGCCGGGGAGCTTAATGGAATAGGCCGAGGCATGGGAGAGCCTCTTTTCTAAGGTTCGATTTGTAGAAGTGAAACGGGCCCATCGACAATAGATAAGGAACAGGGCCCGACGGATCGATGCTTACCGAGCTTCGATGCGTCGTCCGGACGACATAGTTGCATCGTGTTCTGATCGGAATGCGTCGGCGCGCGGCGGCCAGTGGAGGGAATCCAACCCATCGCCATGTACATTTCCGAAGACCAGGTTCGCGCGCTACTGAAGTACGAAGCCCTCATCCCGGCCATCCGGCAGGCGCTCGTGGACTACTCCGGGGCCCGAGTGGAGCAGCCGCCACGCACCATTCTCCGCGCCGGGAACGAGGAGGGCCACGGCAATGGCTGGTTCGCTGCGATGCCGGTGATCTATGGAGACGCGATGGGGGTGAAGGCGGTGACTTTTTTCCCCGGCAACGCCGAACGGGGACTGCCGACGCACATGGCGGTGATCACGTTGCTCAGCCGCTCCACGGGCCAGCCGCTGGCGGTGATGGATGGCCGGCTGATCACTGAGATGCGCACGGCCGCAGTTTCCGCAGTGGCTCTGGACGCGCTGACGCCGTCCAACGCCGCCAGCCTGGGCATTCTGGGGGCCGGGGTGCAGGCACGCTCGCATATTGAGGCGTTGCGGCTCATTCGGCCGAGTCTGAATGACATCCGCATCTGGAGCCGAACGCGGGCAAGCGCCGACCGCCTGGCAGCGGAGGCCGGCGCTGCTACCGGGGCCTTGGTTCGCGCGGCGTCAGTTGACGAGGCCGCTTCCGCGGAGGTGGTGCTGACCGTCACCGCATCGCCGGAGCCGGTGCTCGAAGGCCGCTGGCTGCGCAGGGATGCGGTCATCCTGGCGGTGGGCGCGGTGGGGGCGCAGTTGCGCGAGCTGGATGACGAAGCCGTCCATTCAAGCTGGATTGTGGCCGAATCGCGGGCGGGCGTGGAACGCGAGGCCGGCGACATTGTGCTTTCCGGGGCGCCGGTTCAGGCCGAGATTGGCGAAATCCTCGCAAGCCCCGCCGCGTTTGCCATTCCGCGCGACCGCCCCATTCTGTTCAAGTCAGTGGGCATGGCAATTGAGGACCTGGTGGCCGCGCGGCTGGTGTGGGAAGCACTCCAATAAGCCAGGTATCAAGACCGAGCGATAACGACTCGGCGGAAGAGACCCGCTCATCGTTCGCCGCGGCGAACGATGAACGGGGCACAGTCCGTGAAAAAGGATTCGCTTGTTGCGACCGGCGGTACTCCGCCACTACGACGCCACCGCAAGCTGCGCCGCCGGCTGCATCCGGGTGCTGCCCTTGCGCGGTCCACGCTTGCGCGCGCTCATCACCTTGATTCGCTCCAGGAGCTCGTTGGGGGAGCAGTTCTTCTTCGCCAACAGGGCGTCGGCTGAGTGAGTCTGATCTCCCATCTTCAACGGATCTCCCAGCAGGATCATGGGGACATGATGGGCAATCTGTTTCAGCTTGCGCACCAGTTGGTCTCCATTTCCGGAGGGCAACGAATGATTGGCCAGCACCAGGTCCACCTGGTTTTCGGAATAGTATCCGATGGCCTCGTGCGCGTTGCGCGCCGACAGCACCCGGTATCCGTTTGTGGAAAGCATGAAAGCGAGAACCGACAAGTCGTTCTCGTTCGCGTCAACGCAAAGAATAATTTTCTTGGGCCGCATGTGAAGCTGCACTCTCCTGAGGATTGGTTAGAATTTGTTTCGACCAGGCAATACAATTCCCGTGCCCGCTCTAGTGGCGGGCTGGACAACAATTCTGTTTTCCTGGCCTTGGGCCCCACTGGGGATGGGCCATCACCTGGAGCCGGTGCGCACCTCAAGGCGCAGCCGTTCCCAGGCGGGGACCGCCGTTAACATCGAACTTCGAACGGACCGTATCTGCGGCGCGAACAAACCGATTTGCCCGCCGCCCGGAACCGCCGGAGCCCGATGTCAAATCCGGCTCGGAAGCCGATCAGATTTCTCCAATGCTTGGCAAGAGTACGAAGAACGGTTTCATCTGACTAGAGAGAATGTGCGGCGAAGACACACTTTTTCGCGCGGTGGACGCTGAGGGGAAACCATCAATAAATCGCAGATACAACAAGTTGCCTTTATGAAAAGCTGTTGAAAGGGTGTGCATCACGGAAGGAAAAGGGTTCCTTCTGCAACGATTACGCTGCTGCCTGCGACGCGGACACGCGTCACCCTTCCATCCGCAAGGACGCTTGCGGTGAGGAAGAGCTGGCTGGGACGGCGAATTTCAATTCCCTGCTGAACCCGGACGCGCTCTTCGCTGCGAGCCAGGCCGCGCGCCACCAGCCATGCAATGGTGCATCCGGCCGCCGAGCCCGTGGCCGGATCTTCGCCGCCGTTAAACTGCATGCGCGCTCGCCATGCGGTCGCGCCATCGCTTCCGCCGGGAGCCAGGACATAAAACCACCTGCCTCCGCGCGCCCGAAGCCATGCCGTAGCCTCGTGATGGCTCACGTTAAGCCGCCCCAGCGCCTCCAGGTCTTTCAACAGGACAACGGCAAACGCATTCCCGGTGGAGACCAGTTGCGGCGCATGATCCGCATCCAGATCCTTCGTGCTCAATCCGCACAGCCGCGCCACCTCGCCGGGATCCAATTCTGCTCCGAATTCCGGATCTCGCTGGGTCATTTCTGCAAACAATGATTCTCCTGGTTCAAACCGGACGGGGATGGGGCCCACGTTCTCGGCCAGCGTCACCACCCCATCGCGCAATGTCTCCGGCGCCCAGCGCCTGAGCACGCAGGCAGTGCCCAGCGTGGGATGGCCTGCGAATGGCAGCTCCTCCTCGGTGGTGAAGATGCGCACGCGCACGCCCTCATCGCGCTCCACTTCGGCGGCTCGGCGCTCCACGAATACCGTTTCCGACAGGTTGAACTCGCGCGCGATCGCCTGCATCTCTTCCGTTGCCAGGTGAACCGTATTCATCACCACGGCAAGCGGATTCCCCTCGAGGGGGGCCTGGGTGAAGACATCGGCGACAAAGTACTTGAGCGTGCGACCGGAGGTTGGCATATCCCCATTATGCGAAGCCCGACGGGCTGGGGCATCTGGAAATCGCTGCCGCTCGCGGTCTTGGCCGCGGTTCTGGAGGACCAATCCGGCACTTCTAACACCAAAGCCGCATTACGTTAGCCGGCTGTTGTATTGGCAGACGTGATTTCCGCCGATAAGATGCTTGCGACGAAGCAAGCGGGGCCCGAGAATTAACCATTCTTCCGGCGCCTCTTCCGGCCTCGCGCACAGGGCTCCGCTTCGGTGGCGAAGTGGAAACGCGCAGGTCTGCAAAACCTGTATCGCTGGTTCAAATCCAGCCCGGAGCTCCAGTGGGGCAGAACCAAAGCCGGAGCCGCGAGAAAACGCGGTTCCGGCTTCGCGCGTTCCTGGCGGCTTTCGGGCTCCATCCAGCGTTGGCCCCGTGTCAGTCCAAATTCATTCGATGGGCTGTTTGGCCACGGCTTGTGCAAACTGCGGTCGAGCAAGAGAAAAAGGGCCGCGGTGAAGGAATAGCCCGCGACCCTCGGCGATTCGCCACAATCCGATCTATCTATCTAACTATCTATCTACACGTCTAAGTAATCCCGTGCATCGCGTCGCGTGGGGTTACTGCCGCCGCTATAGCGGAATCATTGGCGCCTGCAGACGGTTCCGCGTCTTGTCCAGGAAGAGCCTCATGCGCAGCGCCTCGGCGCGTTCGGCCGCCACCAGCTTGCGCTGACGCCGGATGTGACCCTCGTCTTTGAGGTAAAGCAATTGCACCTCGTCGGAATCAGCGTCGAGCTCGAGGCGCGCGATGCGCTCCTCCATGCTCCGGCGAAAGCGCGGGCTGATCTCGATGCCTTCCCATCGCGTGGATTCCGGAGCCATTCGCCGCACCTCGCCTGGAATTGTTGAGCTGCGTTTTTTCTTATCGCCAGCGCGCTCACGTTTTTCTCTAATGATGCCGATACTAGCGAAGAGCCCGCGTGTGCGAAAGATTACGGGCTCCCCCTCGATCCGGAACCGGAAGTAACGGAACTGTTCGAATTCAGGACACAAACGGCCACCGCATCGCGTCTCGTTGCTGCCGCGGAGCCCCGGCGAGCGGTTTGAGCTTGCCGGGGTACCTGACTTCCGCTTCACCGCGTTCCCGGCTTTTGCGGCGTGTCCATCACCGCCAACACAATCTCCGTGCCGCCATCCAGATGGATATTTTGTTTTGCGCCCAGAAGCGCGCCTGCAGCATTGGAAAACGGCTGTCCATTGGCGTTGGTCGCGAGCAGCACGCCCGGCAACGCGGTGGTCTTGATGGCTACGTTGCCCTGCCGCGACACCACGGTGCCGCTCTTCGGCTGCGCACTCGCCGCCTGCTGCTCGGTTCCGGCAGACATGGCCGGCGCACCGCCGCCTGGGGCTGGGTTGGTTTGAGCGCCGCTTCCGGGAGCCGCTCCTGCCGGCGATGCCGTCGCGCCGCCGGGAGCCCCGGCTGCCGAGGGCGAAGCCATCGGCGAGCTACCCATTCCCGGGGAATTCAGCGTGTCTGTGGAGTGCACCGTGGTCGGCGGCGGCGCCACGTTCTCCATCACCGTCCGGATGGGCAACGTCTGCCCGCCCTTGATCTCGGCTCGATCGAACTGGATGGTCAGCCGAGCGTTCGGATTGGTTTTAGTGTGCGCCTGTGCGTCGGTCACATGCCCGACGATGCGCGACCCTTTCGGGATGACGATCCCATCCGCGGTGGTTGCCTTCTCCGTTGTCTTCACGATCACGGGATCGCCCGCTTTGGCGTTCTTGGTGTCGATTTTCTTCTCCAGTTCGCCGGTGACGGGACGGAGCTGCTCGTTGCTCGCTTCCGGCGCGCCGGCAGTGCTCGGCACTGGCACCGCGGCCGCGGTCGCACCATTCTGGGGCTGCGCAGAGGGCGCAGTTGGCTGCGCGGACGTGCTCTGCGGCGTCGAGGGCGCGGGGCTGGATGCAGGTTGCTGTGCCGCAATCGATACGCCGACCAATCCGGCCAAAGCCAGGGCCGGAATCAGAATCTTGATTCTTCGCATAAGATAATCCTCCGTCTAATCCGCGCCCCTTCGCGTGCGGGCGTGAGAGTCGTTTCTTGCTTTTGCAATGCCGGTACCAAATCCCCATGCCGCTCTCATTTCCGAACAGGCTTCTGACAACATACGTGTTAAGCCGCACACTGTGTTTCACGGCAAATCCGCGCCGCGCGTCATGCCACGGAGAATCTGCTCTGTTCATGTAATTCTGTTTCAGGCGCAAATGGTTGCCTGGCGCGATGAAACGCCGGCCTGGTCTATGCGCTGCCGAACTGCCGACTCGCTGCTCCTGATTCGATCGCATGGAGCTGGGATGTGGCGATACGCGGGCCTTCGCGAACCGGCGCAAGTAGGAATGCCCAACCAAACTGTTGCAGCGGCGGGAATCGCGGAACTATACTTGCTGCACCCGCTGGGCGCGCCCCCTCGCGCCACCGCCAGCCCGCACACTACCCAGTTGGAGGAAGTTCATGCGCAAGATATTCCTCGCTGTCTATCTGCTCGCCGGATGCATTGTTTTTCTCCCCGTGACGCTGTCCTCGCAGCAAGTCATCCATGCGCTGACCGGAACCATCAGCACCATCAACGCCTCGGACAAGACCATCACGGTGTTTCAGGACACCGGGGCCCAAGCAGTTTTTGACGAGATGGTGAACCACAAAACGGCCATCGCGTTCGACAAGAAGATTGCAGCGGAGACCACAGCGGCCACGGCGTTCGACAAGCAGGGCGCATACGCAATCATCTTCTACTATGGCGACGGCGACGACCGAACGGTGGTTGCGGTCAAGAACCTGGGAGCCGGTCCGTTCTCTTCCACCACGGGCGCGGTAAGCAAAATGGACTCCCATGCTCACACCATCACGGTGAAGGATCAGGCGGGCGCGGAGCATACCTATCGCATCGACGCCGAGAGCGTGGCCGAGGGCTATGCCGGAGCCGTTCCCGGCCTGAAATTCCAGGCCCAGACCGGCGACCAGGTGCGAGTGGTCAGCTCCGGCCAGGGCGGGGAGCAAGTGGCGCTTTTCCTGCGCCAGATGTAGCCGTTCGAGAGCACCCATTTTGGGTCAGGCGGCCGCCTGCTTCCATTTGATATTGCAGCCGATCGAGGGGCGCTGGTCGCGAGAAACGGGCTTGCCTGCAAGTACCAAGTCAATGGCGGCGCGTAGATCTTCGCCGGTGACCGGCTTGCCGTTGCCCGGCCGGCTGGAGTCGAACTGGCCGCGATAGACGAGCTTCAGGTTCGCGTCAAACAGGAAAAAGTCCGGCGTGCAGGCGGCGTGATAGGCACGCGCCACCTTCTGGGTCTCGTCGTAGAGGTAAGGAAAGCGGAACCCCAGCATTTGCGCCTGTCGCTTGAGGCCGGCTGGATTGTCGTCAGGATAATTCTCCGCGTCATTGCTGCTGATGGCGACGATGCTGACCGGTTGGGAAGCGTAATCGTTGCCCAGCGCTGCCAGGCCTTTCTCCACGTGCTTGACATAAGGACAATGAGTGCAGATGAACATGACGAGCAGAGCCTGTTTTCCGCGCAGGTCATCGCGGCGGACGGTGTTGCCGCTGACCACGTCGGGCAGCGCGAAGTCGGGGGCTTCCGCTCCCAAAGCGAGTTCCATGGTTGATTCCGTAAGTGCCATAAGTCCTCCTTAGCGGGGTTAGCGGAGTTAGCGGTGCTAGCGGAGCTAGAACAGCCCCGGCTGGCGGCCGGGCATGGTCAACCCGAAGTGTTCGTAGGCCAGACGCGTGGCCACGCGTCCGCGCGGGGTGCGATCCAAAAACCCAATCTGAATCAGAAAAGGCTCGTAGACCTCTTCGAGCGCATCTTCTTCTTCGGCCAGGGTGGCGGCCAGCGTGCCCAATCCTACCGGGCCGCCATCGTACTTTTGCATGATGGTGAGCAGGAGGCGCCGGTCGATTTCGTCGAAGCCGTGGGCGTCCACCTCGAGCATGGTGAGTGCGGCGTTGGCGGTGGCGCGATCGATGGTTCCGGTTCCCCGCACCTGGGCGTAATCGCGCACGCGGCGGAGGAGGCGGTTGGCGATGCGCGGGGTTCCGCGCGAGCGCAAGGCAATCTCGGAAGCGCCATCGGCATCGACGGGGACGCCGAGCACCTCCGCGGAGCGCTCCACGATGACGCGCAGCTCTTCCTCGGTATAAAACTCAAGGCGGAGCAGGATGCCGAAGCGCGAGCGCAAGGGCGAGGAAAGCAGTCCGGGCCGGGTGGTGGCGCCGATAAACGTGAACGGCCTGATCTCCATCACGTGGGTGCGCGCCGCCGGGCCCTGGCCGATGATGATGTCGAGCTTGTAGTCCTCAAGCGCGGTGTAGAGTTTTTCTTCGAGCACGGGCTGGAGGCGGTGAATTTCGTCGAGGAACAGAACCTGGCGCTCGCGCAGGTTGGTGAGGATGGCGGTCAGGTCGCCCTGGATTTGCAGTGCCGGTCCCGAAGTTTGCTGGAAGCCGACGTCCAGCTCGTTGGCAATGATGGTGGCCAGGGTAGTTTTGCCCAGGCCGGGGGGACCGAACAGGAGCACGTGATCCAGCGCTTCGCCGCGCGATTTGGCCGCTGCCAGGGCGATTTCCAGTTGTTCCCTGGCCTTTTTCTGGCCGATGAACTCGCGGAGCCATCGCGGCCGCAGTTTCAGCTCAAAACCCTGTTCCTCTTCCGCCCGCGAGGCGTTGACCAGCCGCTCGGGAGAGTTGTCTTGCCTGATGGCCATGCTGACAGCAAGTGTAGCGGGTGCAACCGTGGAAAAGCATGCCCGACCGGACCCTTTGGACCGGGTTCAGGGGCTGGGCGAAGCGCAAACGCGCGGATTCACCTGTGCATGGGGACCGTATACAGATGGGTACACTTCCGATCGAAAGACTCACGTAAGCTCTTGAAAATGACGATGTTTGGCCCAAGAATCGAGGATGGTATCCGGCGTGCAAATCAGGTTACGGAGGGGGTCCGCCTATACGGAGCCCGGGCACGCGCCCCCACAAGGAGTCGAACGTGGTTGAACGAAAATCCCTCGTATTGATGGCCGGTTGTCTGCTCACACTTTGGCTGGCCGGCTGCACCTCGTCCCAGGTTGACAGCGTGGCGGTATCGCCTTTGACGCAATCGGTGGCGGTTGGACAGGCAGCCCAGTTCACGGCAACCGGATCCATCGGCCATGGGACCCATCCGTCTTCGACAACCAACGTGACGGACACTGTTACCTGGACATCGAGCGCCCCGGCAGTGGCTACCATTAGCGCCTCCGGCGTGGCGACGGGACTTTCTGCGGGTACCACGACGATTACGGCAACCATGCCGGGCTTCACCGGAGAGATCTCCGATTCCGCCACGCTGACGGTGACCGGATCAGGCGGAACCGGCGGTGCGGGCAACGCCGACATTACGACCATCACCGTGATTCCGGGCGCACAGTCAGTGGCCTCGCCCAGCCAGACCAGCCAGTTCATCGCCATCGGTTCCACAGCGGCGGGAGCTACGGCCGATTTGTCGGATCTGGTTACATGGAGTTCCAGCAGCACCGCGATCGCCACCATCAATGCGAAGGGCCTGGCCACGGGCGTGAGCCAGGGCACTGCAACCATTACCGCGCTTTACACGAATGCCGATAAGAGCATCGCCAACGGGATTGCGACCTTCCAGGTGGTGGGCGGCACGACGGAAGCGGTGACCGCGCTCGCCATTTATCCCCCCACCCAGGCGCTGACCCAGGCACAGCAAACCCAGTTCTTCGTTATCGGCACCCAGGGATCGACGGGACTGCAGATGGACGAGACCGCGGGCGTGGCGTGGACATCGAGCGACCTGAACGTGGCCACCATCGGCACCACGGGCAATGGCACGCCGGGCCTGGCCACGGCGGTGGGCGCGGGCTCGACCACCATTACCGCAACTTATACCAACCCCGACAAGAGCGTGGTGGTAAATACGGCAACGCTAGGGGTGACCATAGGCGCGGCCCAGGAACCGCTGCTCTCCATCAATATTGTGCCCGGCGCCTCCCAGGTATCGAACAAGGGCATGACTACGCAGTTCCTTGCGTTCGGCACCTACTCCACCAATCCCACCGTCCGCGACATCACCAACTCCGTGACCTGGATCTCGACGTCGCCTGAGGTTGCCGAGGTCGATTCCTGCGGCGCCGCATCTACCGGGCCCGGCATAGGCGTGTGTCCCAGCGGCGGCACTGGGCCGACTGGTCCTTCAGGGGGACTGCCCGGGGAATACGCCGGTCTTGCTACCTCGATGGGGTATGAGGGAGATTCCGTCGTCTACGCAGTTGACGACACCACCAATCCGGACGGCACCGTCGTGCTTTCCAACCCGGTTACCTTCACGTGTGAATTGCCTGGATCCAATCCTCCGATTTGCGTCCAGCAAGTCCCCACGCCGCAGTTCGCCACCATCTCTGTGTTCATCGAGGGCGAGCAGACCGCGCCTTCGGGCGAGTACGTGACCGCACCATCGGGTACGGGGACGCTAAATTTGATCCACTGCGGAAGAGAGTATCCCGGCTCCGGTGGCCAGGTTTGCACGGGAACTTATGAGGTTGGATCCAAAATCACTCTCACGGAGAATCTTGCATTCAAAAGTCCGTATTTTGGCGGATGGTCTACAGGATCGGCCTGCGTGGACAGCACGGGAACTCTGCTGACTCCCGGACAACTGGCCACATCGACGACCTGCACAGTCTCCGTGAATGGCTCAGGGGGATTGGCCGGTAACATCTCCGTGGGTGTCATCTTCTACTAGGCAGTTGCCGATTCAGTTCCGGGAAGAAAAAGCCGCCTTTCGGGGCGGCTTTTTTCATTCGTACGCCAGGGCGTCGATGGGGTCCTTGCGGGCGGCCATCCAGGCCGGATAGAGCGCGCCCAGCAGCGCTCCGCCAAAGGCGATACCGGCGCCCTGCGCGATCCACCGAGGGGTGATTTGGAACTGAAGGGTGGTGAAATGCAGGATGACGAAGCGCACGAGGTAGGTGCCGGCGATACCCAGGAAGACTCCGGCGATTGCCAGAACGGCGGTTTCGCGCAGGACCAGGGAGACGATGGTGGACTTGGACGCGCCCATCGATTTGAGGATGCCGATTTCGCGGGTGCGCTCCAGCACCGCCGTGTACATGGTTTGAAAGATGACCAGGAAGCCGACGATGACGGCGATGCTGGTGACTGCGTCGAGGGCGAGGTTGAATCCCGGCATCTTCTCCGGAGTCATGGTGGAGAGCCATTCCTCCATGGTCTGCACGGGGTAGTCCGCCAGTCCCCCCGTCGAGTGAATTTCGTCCATGACGGTTTGATCGTTGGCCGGGTCGTCAAGCTTGAGATAGAAGATGGACGCCTTGCCCGGCGCGCCGATCAACTGGTCCATGGTGTCGAGAGAGATCAGCTTGCGCCCGCCCTTGCCGCTCTCGACGATGGCGCAGATGTGAAAATCGGTGTTCATAATGCTGACGGTGTCGCCCAGAGTGTAGCGCTTGCCGGTGGCGGGATTCTTGCGGGCTGCGAAAACATCGTCCACGATGACGTCGTAAGGGCCTTTGAAGGGGGAACCGCCATTAGCTGGCGGAGCGGAGACGAAGACGAACGGCTTGAGCGCGTTGTAGGTGGGATAGTCGATGCCCCAGATGATCTCGGGCGTGCCAACGGTGCTCAACTGCAGGGCGGCGGGAGACACGACATTGACATGCGGCAACTTAGCCAGCGGGACGGCGAACTGGATGGGCATGGATACGGGGCCGACGCCATTGATGTTGCTGGCGGCACTGCCGCGCATCATCAGGTCGGCCCCGACGCCGTTGTTGCGTGCCTTGGTGTCATTGAGGATGCCCATGAAGATGCCGACGATGGAGAGGATCATGATGACTTCAATGGCGACCGCGACCACGCTGATGAGGGAGCGGAGGGGGCGGTGCACGAGATTGGCGAAGATCAGTTTGTTCATCCTGGAGCGGACTCCACAAGGCGCATTGGACGCGCTGATTCAAGGGTAGCAGCCGGAACGCAGGGACGCTTCTACCGCTCCTGAGGAGAAGCCCGGGATTTAGAAACAGGGCAACAGATCATTAATTAGTTAATAATGTTTGAGATATGGTTACTTTTGGGGTATGGTCCGTTAACCGGCGCTGGACTTCGGCGGATTGTTAGAGGGAAAATCCTTTCAGGGTCTCAAAATTTCTGCTACTGGAACCCGATGAGCAGCTTCGGAGAAGACTTGCGCATGGAGCGGATGTCCCGCGGCATTGCGCTGGAAGACATCACGGCAGTGACGAAGATCAGTCGGCAGCATCTGCTGGCGCTGGAGCAGGACCATTTCAGTCAGCTTCCGGGCGGCATCCTGAGCAAGGGGATTGTGCGCGGCTACGCTGCGGTGGTGGGGCTGGAGCCGCAGGACTGGACCGACCGCTTCATGAACGCCTACCAGGCCTCGGGGCAGGTGCTGGACGACGATCGCGACTGGATGGCGTTCGCCTCCAACGTGGGCAAGGCGCGCATGCAGCAGCGGGAGGCGCGCGAATTTCGCATTCGCTGGTTCGGGGCGCTGATGCTGGTGGCGATGGTGGCCGCGCTCGGATTCCTTGCCGTCCGATATTACGGACTGCGGGCGGGCTGGTGGAACACAGTATTGCCGTGGCAGCATGCCGCGACCATGGCCGCGGGTGCGGCGGCGTGTGTTTCCACGCGGAAGTGGCTGGGACGGCTATTCATTTGAGCGCGGCTCGCGGCGGCCGGCAGCTTTCCGCTATCAGCTTTCCGCATCAGCGCCTCATCCAGCGAGCAGCTCTCAGCGCCACGATGCTGCGCTGATTCTCCGCGTCACTGCTTGTTCACATCCACGTAGTACTCGTCCAGGTCCACCTGGAAATCGTCCTTCGATAGCGGCGACTGCATCCACTGCCACTTCGTAGTCGGATGGATGATGAGCCAGTGGGCCGCCGTACCCACCTTCACCGGCATGACGAAATCGTCCTCATCCGCGTCCCACTTGTACATCACCATCCCCGGCGCTTCGCCGAAGAGCAGTTCCAGGCGCGGAATGTGCGCGTGGCGCAGGTATTGATTGAAGATCGGCGTCAGGTTCATGCCAGTGTGCTGGTTGAACCAGGCGACAACGTCCTCGGTCATGATGTTCTGATATTTGAAGTGCTGGTAGAAGCCATGGATGAGCGCGAACCATTTGGGATCGTCGTTCACCACGCTGCGTAGCGTGTTCAGCATGAGCGCGCCCTTGAAGTACTGGTCCTCGGTGGGCTCGGAGTTGACCCCGCGCTCGGCCACGATGGGCCGCATGTTGACCACCTTGGGCTTGACGCCGCTCAGATATTTGAGTGCATCCGATTTGCCCCAGCGGTACTCCACGTAGAGGCTTTCGAGATAGGTCGTCCAGCCCTCGTGGATCCACATGTCGGACATGTCGGCGGCGGTAATGCTGTTGCCGAACCACTCATGCCCGCTCTCGTGGATGATGATGAAATCGAAGCGCATGCTGATGCCCACGCCGGTCCAGTCGCGGCCCAGGTAGCCGTTCTCAAAGAGATTGCCGTAGGCCACCGCTGATTGGTGCTCCATGCCCGAGTAAGGCACTTCAACAAGCTTGTAGCCGTCGCGCCAGAACGGGTAGGGGCCGAAGTAGTGGGTGTAGGCGTCGATCATGCCCGGAGCCTGGGCGAACTGCTTTTTGGCTTTGTCCAGGTCCTCGGGGAGGACATAGTAATCCATGGCAAGGCCGTTGTGCTTCTCGCCCCAGTGCACGTAGTCGCCGATGTTGAGCGAGACATCGTAGTTGTTGATGGGGTAGCTGACGTGCCAGTCCCAGCGCGTGTAGCCATCACCGAGATCGGTCTTGTCTACGAAGTGGCCGTTGGAGACGTCGGTAAGGCCGTTGGGCACGGCCACGCTGATGTCCATGCTTTCCACTTCATCGCGCCACTGGTCCTTGTTGGGCCACCAGATGCTGGCGCCGCTTTCCTCGCAGGCGGTGTTGATCCAGGTGTGGCCGGCGGCATCTTTTTTGAAAGTGAACGCGCCAAAGCGGCCGGTCTCCGGCGGATGGCCGGAGAAGTAGAAGTCGATGGTGACCACTTCGCCGGTTTTCAGGGTGCGCGGGAAATCGACGAAGACTGCGCCGGTGTCACGCTGGTATTTGAGCGGCGTGTCGTGCCAGAGGATCTTGTCGATGTTCAGCTCTCCGGTCAGGTCGAGCTGGATGCGGGTGCCGTCTTTGAGCATGCGGAAGCGGATGGTGTTCTTGCCGGAGATGGTCTTGGCGTCGGGATCGACGCGGATGTCGAGGTGGTAATAGAGCAGGTCGTTATTGGCGCGGAACGGCCCGTAGGCGCCGCGGAGAAAGTCAAAGCGCGTGGGCAGGGGCGCAGCGGCATCGATGGGGCGCACGTGCCGAGGCGCGGGCGCGGCAGGCTTTGCCACGGCAGCGGCGCCGGCTTGCGGCTGCTGCGCGGGCGCAAAGGCAACGGGGCAAAGCAAGCAGGAGAAGCAGAGACACGTAAGCAGCACTCGAAATCGCATGCCGCCATGCTAACGCAGCGGCGAAGTCTGGTCCCTTGGCCCCTGGGTTGGAAGGCGACTATGATGGAGAACGAGCAGGGGCCGGGCGGGCAGGAACGTCTTGGCCGATCCTTGCCGGGAGCAACGCGATCATGGATGAGCGGGAGTTCTTCAACGAGACCACGGAACAGCGAACGCACACTCTTACCTGCCCCAAGTGCGGGCAGAGCGGCGAGTACAAAGTGACCTGGATCGTCCGCCGCAAGCGGGCGCAAGTGCCGCGGAATGCCGACGAGCGCGACCGTGCGCGTTTTGCCAAGGCGCAATCGTACATGGTGCGGCGCGACGACAAGCTGGGGTGCCAGAATATCCGCTGCCGCAAGCCGTTTGAGATCACATCGCTGCAATCGCTGGCGTTTATACAGGACTGAGACGTAGCCAGCTCCGCAATCTTCCCCGCAATGCGCCGCTTGGAGGCTATGGCGCTTCCAACATCGATTCGGGGGAATTATGCGTCGTCGTTATGCATTCATTACCGGCCCGCGGGTTGCGTTACTCGGACTGCTCCTTGGCGGCGCGGCCGCGCTGGCCCAGCAGCTCACGCCGATTTCGCTTCCAGCCCCGCAAATCACCGGGGGCAAGCCGCTGATGGAGGCCCTCGCCGCGCGCCACACCACGCGCGCCTTCCGCGACCAGCCGCTCACTCCGCAGCAGCTCTCAAACCTGCTTTGGGCGGCTTTCGGCGTGAATCGACCGCGCAGCGTTAAGGCCGGGCCCGGACGGACCGCTCCCTCCGCCATGAACAGCCAGGAAATCGAGCTTCACGTGGTCCTTCCTAACGGAGCCTTCGTGTACGATGCCGAGGCGAACGCGCTGCGGCCGGAGGTGGCTGGCGACCTGCGCAGTCGGGTCGGCGGGGGTGACGCCGTCCATGCCGCCGTCACTATCGTCTACGTGGCCAAGGCGAGCCTGTCCTTTTCGCAGGTCGACGTTGGCTTCATCGGCCAGAATGTCTATTTGTTTGCCGCTTCAGAGGGCCTGAACGCCTGGTTTTACGCCCTGCATGGCGCGCAGGATGCGACCTCTATTGCCGCCGCCTTGAAGCTTCCCGCGGATAAGCAGCCGCTTTACGCCCAGACGGTCGGCTATCCGCCGCAATAGCCTCGGTCTTGGGGTGCGGCGCAGTTCCGCGAAACTCATCCCGCGGTTTTAAGCGCCGCATGACGGCTCTGGCGCGGGAGGCGCCGCATGTGTTTGAATCAAAAGTGAAACCGGCCGCAAATCTTCCCGGCCCTTAGAGGAGATCGCATGGCAAATCCGCTGCTTCCCCCGGAAGAACGCAATCTGACCCCCAACCAGGTGGAGGCGCTGGACAAGCGCCGCGAACTCGGCCACACCTTCCTGGTCATCGCGGGCCAGTTCGCCGTCATCGCAACCGTGCTGCTGCTCTGGGTCGGCCAGGACTTGAGCTACTCACCCGGCTGGAAGCATCCCATGGCGTATTACTTCGCGGTGTCCTGCGCGCTGATTGTGGGCTTCGGCCTGACCGGCCTGGCGCTGCGCCGGGGCACGCCGCGGATTGACTGATTCCGGGCGGTGTAGCCTGTTAATGTAGATGGCTTCCCTGACCACCAGTCCCGCCGATACTCTTTCCCGCCTCAGAGACAGCCATGGGCGCGTGATCCATGACCTGCGTGTCTCCATCACCGACCGCTGCAACTACAAATGCGTCTACTGCCGGACCGGCGAACTGGGCGCGCAATATCCGGAACTGGGCATCGACGAATACTTCCGGATAATCCAGCTCTTTGTCTCGCTTGGCATCACCAAGGTGCGGCTGACCGGCGGCGAGCCGCTGCTGCGTCGCGGCCTCCTCGATTTGATTCGCGAGCTGGCCCATTTGCCCACCCACGACGGCGGCCGGCTGGATATTGCGCTTACCACCAACGGGCACCTGCTGGAATCACTTGCCGGACCGCTCAAGGAAGCGGGCCTGGACCGGGTGACGGTAAGCATGGACGCGGTGGACGAGGGCACCTTCGAGCGCATCACCCGTGTTCCGGGTAGCTTCAAGACGGTGCTGCGCGGAGTGCGCGCGGCCAAAGCCGCCGGCCTCACGCCGCTCAAAATCAACTGCGTGCTGCTGCGGGGCTTCAATGACGACCAGGTAGAGGAGTTCGCCGAATTCGCCCGCCGCGAAGATGTCATCGTGCGCTTCATCGAGTTCATGCCGCTTGAGGAAGGCCGGCTGTGGTCGCCGGAGATCGTGGTTTCGCTGCGCGAGATCGTCGAGCGTATCGGCCGTGTTCTGCCGCTCAAAGAACTTGCGCCCAACGAAGCCAGCGAGACCGCCCGCCGCTACACTTTTGCCGACGGCAAGGGCGAGATCGGCATTATCGCCCCGGTGACGCAAGCCTTCTGCGGCGCGTGCAGCCGCGTCCGGCTCACCTCCGACGGCAAGATCCGCACCTGCCTGTTTTCGCAGATCGAACACGATCTCTACGGCCACATGAGGGCCGGCGGAACGGACGACGAACTCCGCGCTTACATTGTGAAAACCGTTTACGCCAAGGAAGCCCGCCACCACATTGGCGAGCCGGAATTCCTAAAACCATCGCGCTCCATGGTCCACATTGGCGGGTAGCTCCGCGGCAACCTTTCTCCTGCGTCTTTGGTAACTCTCACAGGCGCTGGACTGTCCTGACAACCTGCTACGATTCATTCCAAGGCATCCTTTGATTGCGCTTGTCTGGTTGATTTGTACGACTTTCTTCCCCGGCGGTTTGTGATGGCAGAGCAAACGGAAACCCGAATCCCCCTGGACGATCTGCTGGTGTTTCACCGCCTGACGCGCTCGCTGACGTCGAGCTTCGATTTGGATGCGATTTTGCGCACCATCCTCGAGTACATGGAGCGGATTATCGAGGCCGAGCTTTGGACCCTGCTGATGCTGGATGAGCAGAAGCAGGAGCTCTACTATGCTATTGCGGCGGGCGGCGAAGAGGCCGCGCTCCGCGATCTGCGCGTCAAGGTGGGTGAGGGCGTGGCCGGCTGGGTGGCACAGCACGGCGAGACCCTCATCGTCCCTGAGTCCGTGAACGATCCGCGCCTGCACTCGCCCACCACCAGCAAGCTGGGCAAGGTTCGCTCTGTCATTGCCCTGCCCCTGCGCGGGCGCAAAGGCACCCACGGCGTGATCGAGATTCTGAATCCGCACGCCGGCCAGCTCAACGATTACACCGTCGCCTTCCTGCATATCCTGGCCGACCACGCCGCCATCGCCATTGAAAACGCCCACGATGTTGCCTGCATCCAGCAGCTCACCATCACCGACGACACCACCGGCCTTTACAACGTCCGCCACCTCTACGACGTGCTGGCGCGGGAGCTCGACCGTTCCAAGAGCGACCGTATCGAGCTCAGCCTGGCGTTCCTTGACCTGGACCGGTTCAAGCTGGTGAATGACGAGCACGGGCACCTGATCGGCAGCGAGCTGCTCAGCCGCACCGGCACTCGTCTGCAGGAACTGGCGCGCCCGCAAGATTTCTGCTTCCGCTATGGCGGCGACGAGTTCGTCATCCTCATGCCCGGCACCGGAGCCGATGCCGCCATGATCCAGGCCCGCGCCCTGCACCACGCCCTGATGGCGACGGAGTTCCGCATGAAGAACGGGCTGAAGCTGCGCGTCAGCGCCAGCGTGGGCCTCTCCACCGCGCCCCGCGACGGCGCCACCGTGCACGAAATCATCGGCGCTGCCGACACCCGCATGTACACAGTGAAAACCACCGGCCGGGGCAGCCTGCGCGGGGCGTGATCCCAGTGAAGAAACTTGCCTGGTATCTACCACACAAACGATGCTCGAGCCTGCTGCAATCGGTTTCCTCCCTCCAGCCGGTCCGTAAATCGCTTCAAAAACCTTCTGAAAGTGAGCAGAATTGAACAGATTCTCCGGCGTCGTATCTCCAAGATCATCTGAAGCAGCAACTCCATAAGCGGTGGCGGCAATGCCCGATCCTCTTCGGGAGCATATTCCAGAAGGTCACACGCCTTCCTGCGCCGCCACCGTTCTTTTCTGCGGAATAGCCCATGCGGCTCGGGCGTTCACGCAGCCAGCGGGTCCCCGCAGCGATATCCCCACGTGCACATAAAACCCCTGCATCCACCGAGATGCCGGCGGAGACCAGCGGTCGCGGCAATGTGCGCGAGGCCTGATTCAGGCCCACCTAGATTTTCCGAGCGGAATCTCGCGCCCCGCGTCTTTCGATTCAGAAGAGCGCATGCACCGGCCGGTGATCCTGCCCTCGAACTCAGGCAAGTTCTTTCCGTGAGGCGAGACTATGACACCTTCGTTTGTGCAGAAGGCAAGGCGCAGCTTGCGCGTTGCATGCATCCTGGCCGGAACCACGCTCGCGCTGCTGCTGGGCGGCGCCGCGAGCCTGCAGGCCCAGGAACCAGAACACCCCCCGCTGCCGCCCGAATCCGGGCAGGTGCAAACCTTCTTCCTGAAAAACGTCAGGGATAATCACCAGTTGAACGACATTCAGACGGCCCTGCGCAACATGCTGAACCGGACAAGAATCTACGGCGACGCCAGTGAGAACGCCATAATTGTGCGCGGCACCGAGGAAGACCTGGCTGCGGCGCTGAAGCTGATTGGGGAGCTTGATCGCCCCATGAAGGTTTATCGCGTCACTTACACCATCACCGATCTGGATAACGGCAAGCGCACCGGTGCTCACACTGTCTCGGTGCTGGTTACCGCCTATAGCAAGGGCACTCTAAAGCTCGGCTCGCGCGTGCCGATCGTGACCGGCTCAGCCGGCACAGGCTCCGACGCCAACACTGAGATCCAGTACATGGATGTGGGCTTGAATCTGGACGCGACTGCTTCCGGCGCGGCGCTGCACACCAAGCTGGAGCAGACGGGAGTTTCCTCTGAAAAATCCAGCGCCGGCATTCAGGATCCAATCATCAGCCAGACGGTCTTTGAAGGAGAATCGCGGCTGGGAAGCCCCAAAACGGTGGTGCTGGGAACCATCGATGTGCCCAACAGCACGCGCCAGCAGCAGATCTCAGTGAGCACAGAGCTGGTGCCCGGCAATCCGGAGTAATTGCGCCGGGCGCCCGTAGCCGCGCGGCCTCATTGTGCAAGCGCGGGCGCCCATCGCAGCTATTCTTCGCTCTTGTCTGCTGGATTCTGCGCGAGATTCTCGAGTTGATTGCGCCAGTCCAGCGATTCTACGAAGCTATTCGAATCCCGCCATCCGGGCTCGACAATCACATGCAATTCGAGATACACGCGCGTGCCCAGCAGCGACTCGATCTGCTTCCTCGCGCCGGTGCCGATGGCTTTGAGCTTGGCCCCGCCTTTGCCGATCAGGATGGCCTTTTGCCCGTCGCGCTCGCAGTAGACGGCAGCGGCAATGCGCGTCAGCGGTAGTTTGGCCGGCGCGCCTTTCTTCCGCGGTTGAACAGGCTGCGGTTCGGGTTCCTCGAACCGCTCAATCACCACGGCCGACGAATACGGAACCTCCTCGCCCGTCTCCACCAGGATTCGCTCGCGAATCAATTCCGCCACCATGAAGCGCATCGGCTGATCGGTGTACTGGTCCATGGGGAAGTACCGTTCGCCCGCGGGTAGCACGTCGAGGATTCGCCGCAGCAGCACGTCCAGGCCGTCCCGCTTGCGCGCGCTCACCGGGATCACCTCGGCGAACTCGTGCCGGCTGCGCAGCGCCTCGATGATCGGCAGCAACTGCGCCTTCGGTACCAGGTCGATCTTGGTCAGCACCAGGAACACCGGGCAATCCAGGTTCCGCACCATGCTGAACAGGAACTCATCCTCGCTGGCCCATCCGCGGGGTGCCCCCACTCCCTCGCTTTTTGGGACCTGGGAGGGATGCTCGGAGCCGGAATCGGGCCCTATCCGCCGCGTTGCATCCACCAGCACCAGCACCAGGTCCCGCGTCTCCAGCGCGTTGTAGACCTCCTGCAGCATGCGGCGGTCGAGTTGCGAGCCGGGCTTGTGCACGCCGGGCGTGTCCACAAATACGATTTGCGCGGCCGGGTGCTGCTTTTTGCGCGCCGGCACTTCCACCACGCCGATGATGCGGTTGCGCGTGGTTTGCGGCTTGGGCGTAACGATCGCCACCTTCTCGCCCGTCAGCGCATTCAGCAGCGTGCTTTTGCCCACGTTGGGGCGGCCCAGGATGGCTACAAATCCGGATTTCAAGCGAAGCAGCTCCTGACTGAGTGTAACGGAGTACATGCCGGCGGAGAGGGGGGAGCGCAGCCCCGCGCGCCGAAGTCACTCGTCTTCCAGTTCTTTATAGAGCGCGCTCCGACGCTCGATCAGGCGGCGCTTTTCTTCGACTATTGCAACGCGCTTAGTGTGGAGGTCTTCACGCCGCCAATGGAGCCTTTGAATGTTCTTCGTAACAATGGAATCGAATGCTTCATTTTGACCGGGGGCGCAACGAACATCCTCCTCGTCGCCGATCTCGTCATTGATTCGGTTGACCTTGCTCCAGAATCCACGAATCCGGCTTTCAGCGTCTTCTACAAGATCGTCGATCTTGGATATCTCGCAGCGAATTCGATCCCCTTCCTCGGCGCGCATAGCAATTATTCTCCGTCAGGCAGTTCCCGCCAAGAGTTAAGAATACAATGAGGTCTCTTTCGTCCGAGCCGACGCACGCATTGCTATCATGAGCCATGATCCCCGAGGGCCGCACTGCCCGCCTGCTGCTGAAGCCAATTGCGCTAGACGACGCCGAGCAGATCCAGGCGCTGTTTCCGCGCTGGGAGATTGTGAAGTACCTCAACGCCAAGGTGCCCTGGCCATACCCACCCGACGGCGCCTTCCAGTACATCCGCAATGCAGCGCTGCCGGCGATGGAACGCGGCGACCAGTGGCACTGGACCCTCCGCCTTCTCACCGCGCCGGAAACAATCATCGGCGCCATCGGCCTGATGAAAAGCGAGGAGGAGAATCGCGGCTTCTGGCTCGCGCCCGAGCACCGCGGCCGCGGCCTGATGACCGAGGCCTGCACCTGGACCGCCGATTTCTACTTTTATGTGCTCGGCTTTGAGCGCATGCGCGTGCCGAAAGCGGTAGCGAACCGCGCCTCGCGCCGCATTTCCGAGCGCATGGGCATGCGCTTGGTTCGCGTGGAAGAGCGCGACTTCGTCTCCGGCCGCCTGCCCAGCGAGGTTTGGGAAATCACGGCGGAAGAGTGGCGGGCGTGGAAGGCCGCGCACGCCAACGCTGGGCCTTAGTCCTCCCCCGCTTCGGCCTGGATGCCCGTCTTCGACTCCTCCTCGCGCATCAACGGCGGAAACACGCGCACCCGCTCCACGCGCCGGTCTGTGGACGCCACCACTTCCATGCGCAATCCCGCATCTTTTAATTCAACAATCTCGCCCACCAGCGGAATGCGCCCGTCGATCTCGCTCACCAGGCCGCCAACGGAAGCCGCCTCCCATTCTTCGCCCAAGTCCAACGGTTCGACGAACAGGTCCCCCAGCTGATCCACGGGAAAATCACCCGGCACCACCCAGGCGCCACTCTCCTCGCGCTGCGGCTGCTCCACCGGCGCATCGGTTTCGTGCTCGTCGCGAATCTCGCCCACGATCTGTTCCAGCAGGTCCTCAATGGTGACCAGGCCCGCGACGCCGCCATACTCGTCGATGACAATGCGCATGTGCTGCTTCTCGCGCTGCATCTCGCGCAGCAGCTCGTAGCCCTTCTTGGTCTCCGGCACAAATGCCGCCGGCCGCTGGATGCTCTCCACCGTGCGCGTGCGCGCCTCTTCGTCGGAAATCTGCAGCAGGTCGTGGGCAAATGCGATTCCCGTGATGTTATCGAGCGAGCCCGCATACACCGGCACGCGCGAATAGTTCTGCACTTTCAATTCGGCCAGGAACTGCTCCAGGGTCATGGTATTCGGCACCGCAAATACCCGCGGCCGCGGGGTCATGACCTCTTTCACCAGCTTGTCGCCGAACTCGACCGCCGAGCGCACCAGGTCGCGGTCCGTCTCTTCAAGGATTCCCTCTTCCTCGCCGGCTTCGAGCAGAGCCTCCACGTCCACCGCGGCTTCTTCCTCGCGTGTAGCCGGCTCCTCGGCCAGCGACACCAGGGAGAAAAAGAACCGGATGAGCACCGTGATGAGCGTCATGCTCCACAGCAGCATGCGGATCAGCCAGAGAATTCGCGCCGCCCAGCGGCCCTGGGTGCGCTCAAACAGCAGCCACGGCAGCACCTGGCCGCAGAAGACAATCACAATCACCACGCCCAGCAACGCCTGCACAATCTCGCCCGCGCTGGGCTGGACCCTCCCGCCGTGGTCGAAGAGCAGCGCGCCGAACACCAGTGCGATCAGGCCCAGAGCCAATTGCTGCGCCACCTGGGCGGAGATGGCCGCATGCTCGCGCGTCAACGCCAGGTGCGGCTCGATGCTTTCCTCCCAAATGTCCAGGTTCTCCTGCACCTCGCGGGAGAGTATTTTGCCGAACTCGGAATACACACGGCTGATGTAGCTGGCCAGAGTCTCAATGACGGCCAGGACAAGGATGACGACGACCGCGGCGGCGCTCATGGCTTCTTGCTCCGCGAAAGCTTCCCGGTTCTGCTATGTCCGTCCGGACGGCTGGCTCCGCCGCGGTTCGCGCGCTCAATCAATCCCAGAGGCAGCGCCAGGCGGGCCCGCAATGCTCGCTCTTTACGGGCCATTTCGCCGGTATCGTTTTCATGGTCAAGTCCGGCCAGGTGCAGTAATCCGTGTAGAATCAGCACTTTGATCTCGGTGCTCAAAGAGTGGCCGCAAGCAGTGGCCTGTTTTCGCGCCGTATCCACACTGATGGCCAGGTCGCCGGCCACCTCTCCACGCGAGATTTCGGCTGCGGGAAAACTCAGCACGTCCGTGGCCGCATTCTTGCCGCGAAAGCGCCGGTTGAGCCGCCGCACGGCCGCATCGGAAGTGAGCAGCACGGTGACCAGGCCTCGCAGCCGCACGGCATCCTGCGCCACACGCAAAAATGAATTGAACGCGCGCATGCCGGGCAGGCGCTCGTCCAATGCGGTTTTTCGGGATTTGGCCTGGGTTGCGCCCGGCGGGATTGAGGGGCGCCGCTCAGGCTCCAGTTCTGAGTCCAGAAGGATCATCGTGCCCGGGCCAGCCGCACGCGCAGCTGGCCCCGGATGACTTCATATTCTACGCGAATACCCCGCTGCTGCCCCAAAGCTTGCGGATGGGGAATCCGTGTTCGCCAGTTTGATTGCCGGCACTCAGATAGCCGCTGGTTGCGGCACTGGTCGCCTAAATTGAGCCTTCGCCTTCCTGCTCTTTGACTTGGGCGGCTTGGCCAGCAGCCTCAGTTGCTCGACTCGATACGCTTTTGCCCGCCGCTTCAATTCGGCAAAATCCCAAGGGCACAGGTGTGCTTCGAGCTCGCAGACAGCGGCGCAGTAACCAAGGGCGGTAATTGCGTCACGCATGATTGTTGACCTCCTTCATGGCGCCGCCGGGAACCATTACTAAAGCAACGATTTTCAGTGGCACATTCCAACTCATCTCTGTTCCTTGCCCTACTGCGGCACGCTCTGCCGCGGCCTTGTTTGCAACGTCGGTTCCGCCACCTGGACTGTGCCGCCATCCGGATCCTGCGCTGTGCCCGATGCGGAATTCCCCATCGACGCCAGCTCCGACTGCCGGAACCTGGGCGCGGCAATGTAACCGTGAATGTGGTCTTTGCCGATCTGGTTGATCACCATCTCGACCGGCTGGGGGCTATCCGGCGTGGAGAACATTACCGGCTGGTACAGGTTCACGTGCTTCTGGGTCAGCGTCCGGTCGTCCACGATCAGGTCCAGGTCAGCGTACTGGTGCTTCTGGTTGGTCTTGCGCAGCTTCACGCTGAAGGGTCCTTCGCGTGCGAACTGCTTCGACTTGCTGATATCGAACTCGGTGTAGTTTTTCTGGCCACGCTTTTCCAGGAGCACCAGCTCATCGTGGGTATGCGCAATGGAACCGGTTAGTTCCGTGCGGGTGTTGGCCAGATCGCCTGCGGTCGAGGCCAACTGGCTCTGCGTCTCCGCAATCGCCTTATTCTGCGCATCCAGTTGCGATTGCATCTTCTGCCAGCGCGATTCCGCTGGACGACCGTGAGCCTGGTTCGCAAGCGGCTTTCTTGTCATCGCGGCCTGGGGCGCGGGTGCGGGTTCCGTTGTCTGCTCCCTGGCCACTAGAACATTCACTTTGCTGTTAAGGTCCGTCAGCTCCTGCTGGGTTTGCTTCAGCGAGGCCGTGGCCTGCTGATTCTTCTCGGCCAGCTCCTGGGCGATGTGGTGTTCGTGGAGGGCATAGCCTCCCAGCGTTCCAGCGAGCGCTACAGCGGCGATGGCTGCGGCAATGCTTTTATATGTTGAGCTCTGCGGCAGAGAGGCAGATTCGAGCATAGAGATCCTCCGAGAAGACAGGGTCATCCCGCAACCTGCATAGGTAAGAGCACGTCGGAGTCCAACTCGGCAGATAGGTAATCAACTGAATAGGCATTAGTTATCTATAAAATAACACTAAAGTAACATGGTAAGAACCTCCACGACCGCGAAAATCTTACCCGGCACCGATAGCGGTCGAGACTTGGCGGCGTGCTCACAGAGTGGGAAAACCCTGCAGGCCCATCCGATGGCGTCTGGAGCACTGCCGTGACCTGCGACGCAAAAAGCAATAGTCTGGGGCACTCCTGGCAGTTTACCACCGCCATTACCGCCAGCAATGTGCGCGGGGAGCGCAGGGTAGAAGGACAGAAAGCCAACCTGGTCCTTACCGGGAAACTGAACCGAAACGGGAGCGGCAAGTTGACGGCCGCAGCATATTTCACCCTTGCGTTTCCGGTTCATTGGGGCGATCATTCGTTGTCTCCGCTTGGGGGCCCCATCCCGTTGCAAAAAACCGAGGAGAATGATGCGCAAACACCTGATTCAGCTTGCTCTTCTTGCTCTCTGCCCAATTCTGGCAGCGCAGCAGTCCATGAACAACGGCTCAGTCTTAAAGCTCGTCAAGGCCGGACTTTCCGATGACCTGATCATCACCACGATCAACTCGTCTCCCGGCAGTTACGACACCTCCGCAAACGGCCTGATCGCTCTCAAGCAGGGCGGCGCCAGCGACAAGGTGATCTCCGCCATTCTCATGAAGGCTTCAGGGGCAGCGCCGGCGGCCGGAACTTCCACCACTGCTGTCATGACGGGGGCGGCTCTACCGGCCGGCATCACCGATGTCGGCGTTTACTACAAGGACAAGAGTGGCGCCTGGCAAGCGATGTTGCCGGAGATCGTGAACTTCAAGACCGGCGGCGTGTTGAAAAACATTGCCTCGGTGGGCATCGTCAAGGGTGATGTCAACGGCCACGTGAATGGACCGAAGGGCAAATACGACGTTACGTTCCCGGTGGTCCTGGCCGTCTATGTTCCGGAAGGGACTGACATCACCGAGTACCAGCTCCTGCGGCTCCGCCCAAACGCCGACAGCCGCGAGTTCCGCTCTGTGACCGGCGGGGTGATGCACGTTTCCGGCGGCGCAACCCGCGACCTGGTGGAGTACCAGCCGGAGAAGATCGCCGACCGCGTCTACCAGATCACGCTGCTTCCGGGCCTGGGGAAGGGCGAGTTCGGACTTCTGCCTCCGGGCGCGTACGGCAGCTCCAACATGGGCAGCAGCGGCAAGATCTATACCGTCAGCGTGCTGGAGTAGTTGCCGGTCCGTCGAGTGAGTCGAAGGTTTCTTCGGTTCCGACGCCGTATGTTGGGCACAAGGGTGTGCCGCGCTGGCTCGTTGACTCGCCGACTCGCTAACCTTCTTCCTGCCCGGCTAGAACCGCTTCGAGGTGATACGTTAATTCGTGACGGCTCCCCGTGGGCCGCCCTATGACCAAGCGCACGCGCAGAACGCTCCTGGTAGTTGCCATCATCCTCGCTACTGTGGCGCTGGCCGTCTTTCTCCGCTCCAAGGCCCCGCCGGAGGCGGCGCGGCTGCTGCCGGAAGCCGACGGCGTTCTTTATGTGAACCTGCGGCCGATCCGCGCCTTTTTCAAAAAGGAGTTGAAAGCGCCCACGCGCGACCCCGATTACCAGGCATTTGTGGACGCCACCGGAATCGACTGGGAGCGCGATCTCGATGAGGCCGCCATCGCACTGCATCGCATGAAGGACCCCAACGGACCCAATGGGCCGGTGGCGTACTCGATTGTCCTGGAAGGCAAGATCACCGGACCGAAGCTGAGCCAGTGGCTGGAAGGCCACGCCGCCGCGCGCGAGTTTTACGGTGGCAAGACCATTTTCGAGATCTTCTCGGAGGGACGCACGGTTCGCGTCTGCCAGATCGGCTACGACATGGTGGCCACCTCCAATTACCCTACGCCCGAGATGATCCACTCCATGATTGACCGCCATCGGGCAGCGGCGCTGCCCTTTTCCGGCTCGTCGCTGCTGGAGCAGTACTACCGCGATGTGCCGCTGCTGGCTTTGGCCTGGGGCGTGGGAAAAATCGCCGCGCCGTTCAACCAGACCGGCGCCATCTCCATCCTTGGCTGGCAGCTTCCACTCCAATCCGACTCAACCTACATCGCCAGCCTTGCCCCGGAGATTTCGCTGGCAGGCATGCTGCGGCTGCGGCTGGTGGAAATTGCGCCCTCTGAGAACGCGGCGGGGCAGGAGGCAGCATCGCTGGCCACTCTGGTCGCCCTGGCCCGCGATGTAACCGAGCCGCTCAACAACAGTCTGCCGGCCAACCGCGGCCTCAAGGACCTGCTCAAGACCGCCGAAGTCACGCAAAAGCGGGATCGGGTAGTGATCACAGCGGCTATGCCCACATCCGTGCTCTCCGAACTCGCTTCCCAAGGGAAAAAGGATAGCGAGACCACCATCCAGACGGCGCCTCAACGTTGAAGCTCGGCGCGCCCAACTGGCCTGCGCCAAGAGCCCAAGTCTCCAGCTCGCTCGCCCGGCGGCGGGCGACATCCAAGTTGCGCGGTTCCGGTGCATGTGCAGGTTCACTCGATGGTCCCCTCGCTTCATCTCCTTCGTTGACGCGGATAGAGTAGAGGCATGCAATCCAGCACTTTGCAGGGAAATGCTTCCCAGCCCATGCCTTCCTCGGTTCCGAGTCGCGCGGGGCGATTGGACCCGTTGCTTCGTCACTTCCTGCCCATCGCGATCCTGTTGATGTTTCCCGTGATCTTTACCAACACTCTCAACTGGAACCGGGGACTTGTCGCCGATCCGGATATCTGGTGGCATTTGGCGGACGCACGCCAGCTTTTCACGACTCATCACTTTATCCGGACTGAGACGACGTCGTTTACGGTTGCGGGAAAGCCGTGGGTGGATCCCGAATGGCTTTCTGAGATCCCGTACTGGGCCGGGTACCGCACCTTCGGATTGCGGGGCGTTTACCTGACCACCTGGCTTGTCCTTTCAGCAAATCTTCTTCTCTTTTACTGGCGAGGCGTGTGGCGGACGGGCCATGCCGGTGCGGCTTTGCTGGCCTCATCCCTTGGACTGGTTCTGCTCACGGTCAACTCGGGCCCACGTACCATCGCCATCGCATACCTGGCCATGGCTTTCGAGTTGATGATCCTGGAAAGAGCCGAGGCAGGGCGAAAGAGGCTGCTGTGGCTTTTGCCGCTCCTGTTTTGCGTGTGGGTCAATTTGCATGGGAGCTGGCTGATCGGCGTCGGGCTGCTGGTTCTCTATATTCTCTGCGGATGGTTCGGCGTCCAGAAGGGTGTTTTCGAGCAACAGCCCTTCGCGTCGCGCGATCGCAAGCGTCTGCTAGCCGTTCTCGGCGCCAGCCTGATTGCGGTGTTTGCCAATCCGTACGGATGGAGGCTGGTTTGGAATCCCTTCGACATGATGCTGAACCAGGGGCTGAATATTGCCAACGTGTCGGAGTGGAAGCCACTGAGCCTGAGTAGCGCCGCCGGAGCAACGGCGTTCGCTGCGATCTGCTTTCTGATCGTTGCGAATGGATTGAAAGCGCGCAAATGGCGGGTCTACGAGCTGGCGATCCTGCTTTTTGGCTGGTTTGCGGCGTTCGATCACATGCGGTTCGTCTTCATGGCCGCCGTCCTCAGCATTCCCATTTTCGCGGAGGAGATTCTCCGCGCATTTGACCTTGAGCCGGTCATGCAATCTTCCACTGTAAAGAGCGCGATTACGGTGGTGGTTGGGGCGTGCATCGTTACCCTCTTATTCCCCAGCGAGAGCGCACTGGAGAGGCGAGTGGCGCAATTCTTCCCGGTTCAGTCTATTGCTGCGGTCGAACCGTCGTGGCGGACTCTGAACTATGCCGAAGCGGGTGGGAGGATGGCCTTTCAATCCCGACCCAGCTTCATCGACTCCCGCTTTGACATTTTTGAGCACAACGGCGTCATGCTGGACTACTTGAGAGCGATGGGCCTGCAAGATTCACTGGAAATCCTCGACCAGTACCGCATCGACCATGTTCTGATTCTGGATACGATGCCGCTGAGTTATCTGCTTGAGCACACGGCGGGCTGGCGAGTGATCCGGACGGAGAAGATTGCGGGCGGTACGTGTGTGACTTTCGCGAGAATAGCGAATGCCGAGATTGGCGCGGGTGCGCCAGGGGCTGCTTCGCCGGGACCTCGCTAAGGCATCTTAAGAAGAGACGGCGCCTGGCGTCGAGGAAAAGCGCATGGCCCGCCGGCCGGCTATGAGATCGCAACAACTTTATCGCTCCGCCGGCGTTCTATATGGAAAGCGTTGCTCCGCTTTTGATACTTGAATTCTGTTCAATTTCCGGCAGGAGAATGGTATGCGAAGGATACGTGATCATGCGGGGATCTTCCTTGCGGTTGGTTTGGCGGTGAGCGCGGCGGCGGGCGCGCAGTCGGCGCCTGAGGTGGGCAGCCTGGGAAAGACCGATGTGGGTCTGAGCCTCTACGGGGCGTTCACGCCCAAGGCAACGGACAGCATAGGGGATACGCAGGCCCCATCGAACTCGGCAGGCGGGATGATCGAGCTGCGGCATCTGGCCGGTCCGATCATGGGGTTTGAGGGGACATACTCGTTTAACCATGCGGACCAGACTTATAACGAAATCGTCGTGTGCCCGGTCGGAGCCTGCTCGCCGGTAACGACTGTCATCAAAGCGAACGCGCACGAAGTCTCGTTCGATTGGGTTCCATCGATACACATGGCCAATGTGCGGCCGTTCGGTGTGCTGGGTGTGGGTGTCTTGTTCAATGTCCCCTCCAGCGGACAGAGCGACACGCAAACGGCCACCAAGCCGGTTTACATTTACGGCGCGGGCTGGACTGGGGCATGTTGCCGCACATCGGGCTGAGGCTGCAATATCGCGGGAATCTCTACAGCACGCCGCAGGTGACCACGCTGTACACCTCGATCGACAAATTCACGCAGACCGCAGAGCCGATGATCGGGGTATATTTCAGGCTTTAATGAGGCCTGAGTACAGCTTGCGATACCTACATCTGCTTGAGTTCGTAGCTATCGTGGCTTTTGTTCAGCGCTCACCTGATGACGAACATCTTCGTCTAACGGAGGAGGCCGGAGCCACTCTCATCCATCCCCCTTATTTCGGCTTCGGCCTGATCGCCCGTTCCCGCCCGCAAAGGCATAGCGATCGGCTGGAGCTTATTCACGAGCGGACCACGCTGCGCCGGAGCGGTTCTTTTTCAATAACTTACGACCAAGAGCCGATGCAATTCAATTCCCCGCCGAGGTCCATCGTGTCGATTGCGAAATCAATGTTGAGCGAATCTGAGAAACAGGCACCGGTCACGCGCCGGTTCCTGGAGAGGCTGCCGGAAAACAAACTGACGTGGAAGCCGCACGAAAGGTCCATGACGGCAGGGCAGCTTGCATTTCACCTGGCGACGGTGCCCGGGGGCGTGGCTCGCCTGGCGCAAAAGAACCCTGCGCCACTGCCGGAGAGGGGCGACTTTCCGCAGCCGGCCAGCGTGAAAGGGATCCTGGCGGCGCTGGAGGAAAGCATAGCCACGGTACGCGAAGTGCTGGCCGGTTTTGACGATGCGGCGATGGAAGAGACGTGGCGGCTGGTGGCCGGCGACCGGGAACTGCTGGCGCAGCCGCGGAAGGAGTTTCTGCGCGACGTGATGCTGAGCCACTTGTACCAGCACCGGGGTCAATTCAGCGTGTATCTGCGGCTGCTGAACGTGCCGGTGCCGGCAAGCTGGGGTCCGAGCGGGGACGAACCGCCGCTGTTCCTGCAAGAGAAACAAATGGCGGGAGCGGTTTGATGGCGGCTACCGCCCGGCGGAAACCAGCAGCAGCGGGTCGGGGACAACGCGGCACCCCGAGTCTCCCGGAGTCATCCACGTGGAGCCGTCGGAGTAGGTGATCGAGTCCAGCGCGATCGAGCTGACCCCGGCGAACCCTGGCAACATCAACTGGGCGGTCACCCCACCGTTCCCGTCGCTGGCCATCTTCAGGTCCAGCGTCTTTTTGACTACAGGCCGATTTTCGGGGTGTGCCGGATCCGCCCGCTGCGCCACCAGGTCCATGGCAGCGCCCTGCAGGGGGAAGCCATAGGCCGTCACCGTGGCCTTGACGATCTGCCGCGAACCATGCCCGGTAAGCGTAAGGCTGGGCGTCAATAACGGCTGCGTGGTGCCGTCAGCAGCCCGCAGCATCTGCATGCTGCCGCCCTGTTTCGCGTGCATTCCGACCGGGCAGGCGCTGATTGCGGGCAGCACCACGATGGTCGGGCTGTTCCCCTGAACCGGTGCAGGGGTTTTGCCGGCTGGCTGGGCAGCCTGTCCGCACAGCAGACTGGCGCCGGACAGAACGGCAACGCAAACGGTGACAGCGATTTTCATAGAGAGCCTCCTCAGCCAAACCGCGAAGAAGCGTACGCCCCCCACGATACGCCCGTCGGATTGCCGTTTCAATATGGGGCGCCGGCGCATCCACGCAGAGTGTCCTCACTCCCCGCCGGGTGGGGCTTGACCGGCCGGGATGGTGGCACACTGCGCTGTGTTACCGTTGCTTATAGCCCGTCCCCGCTCCTGCTGTCTCTGGGCCGGTTAAAAGCCGCACCCGCGCCCGACGGAACGGCGGCTGGACGCGTCAAAGGCAGTATGTTGCCGCCACGCTGGAAACTGGCGAGTGGCGCACCGGGCAAAGCGACCGCATGTCACAACAGCCGGAATTGTCGTCTATCCCAGCCAGCCCGGCTACGCGGCCCGACCCGCCCGATGGGGCTCAGCCGGCCCCGCATGTTCCCCAGCGAATTCCGCGCTGGCTGGAGCGCTCCGAGCTTTTCCTCCGCGTTCTTCTCCGCCTCTACATTGGCCTGGCCGTCTGCTACGCTCCATGGTCGCGCGTGTTCTGGGACGAGAATCCCCTGTTTCTGCGCTTTCCCACGCTGGGTGCGATCGCGGTCCACGGGGCTGTTCGCGGCATCATATCGGGTTTGGGGGTGCTGAATCTCTGGTTCGCGTTCCGCGACGCGATCCGCCATCGGAACGGGTGATCATGAAAGAAAACAGAAAGCAGTCAATAGGCAACAAGCAACCGGAGCTTCCCGCAACAGAGGCAAAGCTGCCCCACAACGGCGCCCCGCCGCCCCCGTTGCAACGCGCGCCGCTGGCCTACGAAAACCAGGCGTTCCTGAACAGTGCCGACGGACGCCTGATGCGGATCATGGCTGAGTATGCCGAGCCGCTGGCACGCTTCAGGCGCGAGCAGATCCAGGACACCGTCGTTTTCTTTGGCTCGGCGCGTTTCCGCGGCCGGGAGGAAGCCGATCATGCGCTGGAGTTGCTGGATAACACCGGCGCTACTCGCGCTGCCCCCAGCGAGGAGCAGCCGGCGAGCATTCCCGACATCCGCGAAGGCAAGGCGACAGAACTGCAACGCAAACGCGCGGTGGCCGCGGTGGAGATGGCCCGCTACTACGAGGACGCGCGCCGCGTGGCCTACATGCTCACGCAATGGAGCAAGACCATCCCCTCAAAACGGCACCGCTTTGTGGTCATGTCCGGCGGAGGTCCCGGCATCATGGAAGCGGCCAACCGCGGCGCGTACGAAGCCGGCGGCAAGACGATCGGCCTGAATATCGCCCTGCCCTTCGAACAGGTGCCGAACCCTTACATCACGCCCTCGCTCAATTTTGAATTCCACTACTTTTTCATGCGCAAGCTCTGGTTTGCGTACCTGTCGAAAGCGCTGATTGTGTTTCCGGGCGGGTTCGGCACGCTAGACGAGGTGTTCGAGATCCTGACCCTGTCACAGACGCACAAACTGGCCAAGAAAATTACGATACTCATTTACGGGTCGGAGTATTGGAAGAAGGTCTTTAACCCTGAGGCGCTGGTGGATTCCGGCGCCATCGCGCCCAAGGACATCGAGCTGCTCCAATATGCGGATACTCCCGAGCAGGCCTTTGAAGTGCTGAAGCAGGGGTTGACGGAGAATTACCTGATCCCCGAAGCTCAGGCGCGTCAGCCAGAGAATTTGCAAGTGCCGGAAATGCCAGCCGGCGCCAGCATGGAAGACTTCCTGCCGCCGGACATTACCAAGACACACTTGTAGACCAGGCGAGTCCCCATGCGGCGCTTCCGGCGCTGCCAGCGGACTGTCGGCGCAGTATTCCGCTTGCCGCCGGCATTCCTTGTATCGCTTAATGCGGGCAGGTGATCGCCAACGATCTGAGCACCAACGACGAGGCATCGCACTTTACGGCGCAGATGCAATCGTTGCCAGGCGTCGTCAGCTGCGAGGGCAAGCCCAGGCTTCCCGTAACCCAAATGGTTCCATCCCGTAGATTGAATTGGCGTTCGCCGTCCGTTAACGCCCTGTTGATGCGCTCCCGGAATACTGGAGGGGAGGCAGGACCCCGGAGAAGCATGTGTAGGAGGAGCGGATATGGCGAACTTGACCGTCTCGTACCTATGGCGCGACCGCAGAGCACCGGAGTGCTTTCGCGCGGGCGTCTCGCTCCACAGTCACACCAATCAATCCCATGAAACGCTGGATTTCTTGGCGAATTTCGGCAACCAGTTCCCCATCGTTCGCCCGTTGATGAACCGGCTGGAGAGCCGGGCGCAGTCATTTCACGGCATCACCGTGAATTACGCCGCCGCTTATTGGACTCCGCCGATGACCCCGCGACTCGCCTTCGATCTGGAAAGCAAGCAAATTGAAGCGCTCGATCTGGCCTCGATGGTTTCCATCACCGACCATGACAATATCCGCGCGCCGATGCTGTTGCGCACCGTGCCCAGCGCACGCCGAATCCCGGTATCGGTAGAGTGGAGCGCGCCCTATGGCGGCGTGCAGGATTTTCATCTTGGCATCCACAACCTGCCCAGCGCTCGAGCCAAACATTGGATGCAGACCCTGGCCGATTACACCGCGCACCCCAGCGACTCGCGTCTCACTGAGATCCTGGCCGCGCTGCATGCCGAGCCTGACGTCCTGATCGTATTCAATCACCCTCTCTGGGATCTGTTCCTCGTCGGTAAGGAACGCCACGAATTTCTGGTGAACGAATTCTTGCTGAAGAATGGGAATTTTCTTCACGCGCTGGAACTGAACGGACTGCGCAACTGGGATGAGAATCGCGCGGTGCGCCGCCTGGCGGAGAAGTGGAACATGCTGCTCGTCTCCGGAGGCGACCGGCACGGCGTGGAGCCCAACGCCAATATAAACCTGACCCACGCCGCCAGTTTCACTGAGTTCGTGCACGAGATTCGCCGCGAGAAGCGCAGCAACATGCTCTTTATGCCGCAGTATGCCGAGCCGTGGAAACACCGCCTCCTTCAGTCGACCATTGATGCGGTGCGCACTTACCCGGATTTTCCCATCGGCTCGCGCACCTGGGATGAGCGCGCCTTCCACCCCGACGCGAACGGCGTCATGCGCCCGTTGAGCGAGATCTGGCCCAGGAGCACGCCGCCGCCATCGATTCGCTGGGTCATCAGCGCCGTTCTGCTGCTGGGCAGCGCGCCGGTATCCGGCGGGCTGCGCATGGCATGGAACGAGTCGCACCAGCTACGCCTGGCACTTGGCGATTAGGAAGCGTAAGCGCGGCGCAGCTAGCAGAGTTTGGAGTTGGTTCGGGCGCAAACTTTCATGCAAGAGCGAGGTATCTGTACCACCTTGTTCCACCGATCACACCAACCTGCTGACTTCTCAACTGGGCCGTGCCTTGCTCGCTCCTCTGACTCCGCTGTCCCCCGCGTCGCCTATTTTCCCGACTCGTTCCATGAGATAAATGGCGTGGCCCACACCAGCCGTCATTTTGAGGCCTTTGCGCGTCGCCGCAACCTGCCGTTTCTTTGCGTGCGCGCAGGCGAACGCGAACCGTCTTTCTCGCAGGATGGCAATGTGTGGACGTTGGAGCTGCCGCGAGGCGCGCTTTCTTTCTCGCTGGAAAAGGACTTGCGCTTCGATCCAGTATTCCCGCGCCATGTGCCACCGATTGAGGAAGCGCTAGCGCGTTTCCAGCCCGACCTGATCCACATCACCGGACCCAGCGAGGTCGGTATTCTAGGCGCCGGGCTGGCCGGCGCGTTCGGCCTTCCCCTGGCTGCAAGCTGGCACACCAATGTGCACGAATACGCCGCGCGCCGCTCCGAGTGGCTCCTGCGTCTGCTGCCCGCACCCGCGTCAGAAGCTGCAGCTCACACCATCGAAGAAGTCTCCCTGGCGATTGCTGCGCGCTTCTATTCCTTTGCCCAGGTGTTGTTTGCGCCCAACGCCGGCCTCTGCGCGCAGCTTGAGCAAGCCACCGGCCGCCCCTGCTTTCTTATGCCGCGCGGAGTGGATGCCGATCTCTTCCATCCTCGGAAGCGCAACCGCGCCGTCAACGATCGCGAACGCGTGTTGGGCTTTGTGGGCCGCCTCTCCATCGAAAAGAACATTGCCCTGCTGGCCACCATCCAGCGCGAGCTCGAGGCTATGGGATTCGCGGATTTTCACTTCCTCATCGTCGGCCACGGTGCGGAACAGGATTGGCTGCGCGCCAATTTGCCGCGCGCAGAACTTCCCGGCGTGCTGCAGGGCGAGGCCCTCAGCGCGGCCTACGCCAACATGGACCTGTTTGTCTTTCCTTCTCACACAGACACTTTTGGCAACGTTGTGTTGGAAGCAATGGCCAGCGGCGTGCCTGCCATCGTCACTCCCGATGGCGGCCCCAAATCCATTGTGCGCGACGGCGAAACCGGGCGCATCGTTCCCGATCAAGGCTTTGCCGCGGCCATCGCCGGAATCCTGGCCGACCCCGCGCAACACGCTTCCGTGCGCCGCGCCGCGCGCACCTACGCCGAAACCGCAAGCTGGGACGCCGTCTTCGAAGGCGTCTACGCCGCCTACGTAACGATGCTGCCAACGAAGGGCGTTCCGGATTAGAGTGGAAGCTGCGATGAGTAAAAGCAGCGCACCCTTGGCGATCTTCACGGCGAAACTGCAAAAGAGCCCCCATAAGGGCGGCTGGACGTACGTGGTGTGGCCAGATTCCGCCTCGTTTTTTAAAACCCGCGGACTGGTGAAGGTGCGCGCGACCGCTGATGGCGTTCCTTTCCAAAGCTCGTTCATGGCGCTGGGCGACGGCCGACACAAGCTTCCCATCAAGGACGATCTCCGTCGGCAAATCGGCAAGGAGGCGGGCGATACGGTGCGGATCGAGCTGCTGGAGCGCATCAGCAGTCGTGAACCGCGCGCTTGACAACTTTGGCGGACGGCGCGATGCTGCGCATACTCCCCCGGGTGCAGTCCAGGAGGCCATCATGTTGCGAAAACTGTTACTCTTCAAGGCGTTCGCGCCGCGTCCCAGTTGCGGACTGCTCGCCCTGCGTCTCTTCACCGCGCTGCCGCTCTTTCTCAAGCACGGCACGGAGAAGCTCTTCCGCTTTTCGCACATGGCCGCGCACTTCCCTGATCCGCTGCACATCGGCGTGCTGCCCAGCCTAATCTTCGCCATGTTGTCGGACGGCATCTGCACGCTGTTGCTGATGCTGGGGCTGGCCACGCGCTGGGCCGCAGCCATCATCTTCATCAACACTTTTGTGGCGCTGGCATTCGTACACCACTTCGCCATTTTCGGCCCGCAGGGCGACCACGGGGAACTGATGTTGCTCTACCTTGGCGCCACGTTCGCGCTCTTCTTTGCCGGCCCAGGCAAATACAGCGTGGACGCTGTGCTCGACAAAGCCGGAGAAGAATAGAGCTCAACCGGGATCGCGCTAGGGCACGACTTTCGAGCGACCGGGCAATCCGGAATCGCCTTCACGCCTTGACCGCCAGATCCCCGATCGCCCCCACCAGCTTGTCCAGGTCACCCAGCCTTGTGTAGACATGCGGAGTCACGCGCACGCAGCTGATGTTCTCCCACACGATGCCCACCGGTGTGAATCTTGTAGCGGTCAAACAGCGCGCCGGCCAACGCGCCCGGCGTAATGCCGTCGATGCTCACGCCACAGATGGCGCACGAGTAAGTTCAGATTGAGCGACGTGTGCAGCTTCACCTTGGGAATCGACTGGACCTGCTTGGCCCAGTAATTCTTCAGGTAGCCGATCCGCTCCTGCTTACGCCGCGAGCCGATCCCTTCGTGGAAGTTGATGGCTTCGCCGATTCCCTGTTCGATGGGAAAGCTGCGCGTGCCCAAATCCTCGAACTTGCGGATGTCAGCCGAGTGCGGGTCGGAGGCGCAGGTCAGAGGCCACAGCTTCTCGATCTTGTCCTCCCGCACCCACATCATTCCGGTGCCGATGGGCGCGGAAAGAAATTTGTGCAGGCTGGTGCCGAAGTAATCGCAGTGCAAATCCGGCACTTTGAAATCCATGAGCCCGAACGAGTGGGCGCCATCGGCAATCACCTCGATCCCGTGCGCATGCGCCATATCGGAGATCTTTTCGACCGGCATCGTCTGGCCCAGCCAGTTGATCATGTGGGTCACGTGGATCAGCCGCGTCTTCGCACTGAACGCCTCTTCGTATGCGCGCACAATCGCGGCATCGTCCTCGATGGGAAAATCGAAACTGATCTGCTTGTAGACGATCCCGTCGCGCTCCGCCCGTTGCCGGTACGCCTCGATCATGTGGGGATAATCCTGCTTGCAGCCGATCACCTCATCGCCCGCCTTCAATGGCAGCCCGTAAATGATCGTGTTGAGTGCCTCTGTCGAGTTGCGGTCGATCGCGATCTCTCCGGGCTTGGCTCCGGCCAGGTGCGCCAGCCGCTCGCGGAGCGGCTCGCGCCCCTGATCGAGGATTCCCCACATGTAGTACGACGGCCCCTCGTTGGAGAGCTCGTTGTATCGCTCCACCGCCTGCTGCACCACGATCGGCGATGGCGACACGCCTCCGTTGTTCAGGTTAATAATCTCCGGATTCACCGAATAGCCGCGCTGAATCACGCTCCAGAAATCTTCGTCAGTCGTCGCCGCGTCCGGCGCACCGCCCTCAACGGCTTTTGCCGCCGCGGCAAATTCTTCCGCGTGGAGCTGGTTGAACAGGCTGTTGATGGAGAAGGCTCCGGCAAGAGCGGCGCCCGATCGCAAAAAACTGCGGCGGCTGGCAGGCATCATAGAAACTCACTTTAGGGGGTTGCTGTCCCACGGGCAAGCAAAATGTCAATTCAGGCGCCGCCCCGTCCGCAGATCCAGCACAAACGGCGTCTCCTTGTCCGTCGTCAGCGTCCATCCCATCCCATGCAACGTCCAGCCGTCAATTGCCGTAACCGTTATGCCCTCGTCCGATAACTTCTCCGTTTCCCACTGTTGCCCCTCGCGCCCCCACGCCAGAACCGTCCAATACCCCACGAACAGCAGCAGGTGCGCCTCAATGGCCGCGCGCACCTCAAGCACTGGCCGCTGCGAGAGAAACATGAACTGCTCCGGCTCCATGGTGTCGATCACGTAGGCGTATCCGCCGGAGACGCAGCAAACCTGGCGCGAATCCGGCGTGGCCCACACTCCGCTCACCGCCGCCGGATCGCGAAACCCCAATGCGCAGGTGGCGAGGAATGGCTGCGCGGCGGCAGGCCGGACCATCACCTCCAGCGCACCGCGTTCCACCTCCTCCACCTCGCGAGGATACGTGAAATGCCGCGGCGGAAGAATCAATGGCCGCGCAGGGAGGATCTCCGCCTCCCACGCACGCGCAAATGTCAGTTCAACATTGGGTGCATTCAATTCGATTCACGCTCCCACAAACCTGAGTATCCGCTGGCACACGTTGGGAATTCCAACTCCGAGCGCCGCGCCGTCCTCAATCAGCGGGATCAACTTGTCGAATTCCGGCCCCGAGTGCGACCCGGTGATCGCGATGCGTACCGGGTGGAACAACTCCGGACCCTTGGTTCCCGTCGCCGTCTTGATCTCGTTCAGCCATGCCTTGATAATCTCCGCAGTCATCGGCCCTCTGTGCATCTTCACCCGGTTGGCCAGTTGCGCCAGCACAAGCCGCGCCGAATCTTCCTTGAGCACCGCCTCGTTCTCCGCGTTCGCGCGCGCCTCCAGCGGATCCACGCCAAACACCGGCTTCGCCATTGCAGGCAACTGGTCAAGGTGATCCACCTTGGGCACCAGCAGCTCCAGCAGCCGCTCGAACCACTCGCGCAGGGCCGCCGGAAACTCATCCGCATCCGTGGCTGCGGCACTTGTGCCGCCTGCCGCCAACCCAGCCAGGCTGGCAATCGCCGCGCCTTCGGCCAGCGCGGCCATTTCGCCCAGGCTGGTTTCATCCATCGCTGTTCCCGTCGCGCCGGGCGGCATCACTGGCTGGCCGGATTCTGGCAATACCGGAGCTGCCACGGCAGGCGCGCTCAGCCTTCCAAAGCGCCGGGCAAAGTATGGCCACGCCAGCGTCACCAGCCGCTCCATCGGCGACTGCTTCAGATAATGGCGATTGAGCCAGTTCAGCTTGGCGATATCGAAGATCGCCGGCGACGGCGTCACCCGCTCCAGGCTGAATGCGCGCGTCAGCTCCTCCAGCGTGAACGTCTCTGTTTTGCCGTCCTCCGCACCCCAGCCCAGCAGCGCCAGGTAATTCACTAACGCTTCCGGCAGGTAGCCCATCTCGCGGAACGCCGCAATCGACGTGGCGCCATGCCGCTTCGACAGCCGCTCGCGGTCCGGCCCCAGGATCGTAGAGAGATGCGCGAACTCCGGCGTCTTCCACCCGAACGCCTCGTAGATGGCCACCTGCCTGGGCGTATTGGAGATGTGGTCATCGCCGCGGATGACGTGCGTGATCTCCATCAGCGCGTCATCAATCGTTACCACGTAGTTGTACACGGGCACGCCCTCGCTCATGCCGCTCATGCCGCCGTGCGCCGAACGGACCAGCACGGGGTCGCTCACCGCCTCGGGCTCAAACGTCACCTCGCCGCGCACCAGGTCGTGGAATTTCAGCGGATGGTCCTCGATTTTGAGCCGCACCGCGAACGGTTTGCCAGCGACCAGGTTTGCTTCCACTTCCTCCTGCGAGAGCTGCCGGCACTTGCCCGAGTAAGCTTGTCCCCGATGCTCGGCCGTGGCTGCCTTCCGCTCCGCGTCCAGCTCCTCCGGCGCGCAGAAGCACGGATACGCCTTGCCTTCATTCAGCAGCCGCTCGGTGTGCTTGGCGTAGATCTTCAGCCGCTCCGATTGCCGATATGGACCATGCCTTCCGCGCTCATCGCTCCAAATGTCGTCCGCCTCCGCGCTGCCTGAAGGGCCCTCGTCCCAATCCAGCCCCAGCCAGCGCAGATCTTCAATTAAGTGCTTCTCGTATTGCGTCTCCGAGCGCTCGCGGTCCGTGTCCTCAATGCGCAGAATGAACACGCCGCCGTGCCCTCGCGCGAACAGCCAGTTGTATAAGGCGGTGCGCGCATTGCCCACGTGCAGCAGACCCGTCGGGGAAGGCGCAAATCGGACGCGAACTGTATCGTCGTTCATATCACCTCAGATGATAGAAGGAGAAAGGCGTATGCCGCAGGGCACGATAGAATCATGCCCATCGAGGTCACCTGTATGCGCCGCCTTCTCCTCGGCTTTGCTGTTGTTCTCTCGCTCACGAGCGCGATCTCCGCCCAATCGCCCCAGACCGTCTCACAGAAGATCGAAGGCATGAACCACAAGGACGGCCTGTTCCCCCTTGACTGGGATGCGAAGGCCGGCAAGCTCTACCTGGAGATCCCTCGCCTCGACGAGGATTTTTTGCTGCTCGACCAACTCCCTTATGGCATCGGCTCCAACGACATCGGCCTCGATCGCGGCCAGCTTGGCCGGGGCCGCGTCGTCCATTTTTCGCGCGTCGGCGGCAAAGTCCTGCTCATCGAGCCCAATCTCGATTTCCGCTCCTCAGCCACCGACCCCGATGAGCGCCTCGCCGTCACCCAGTCCTTCGCCGAATCTGTCCTGTGGGACTTCCCCATTGAGGCCGAAGAGAACGGCCGCATCCTCGTTGACGCCACTTCGTTCTTTCTGCGCGATGCCCATCGCGTGGGCGAGACTCTCCAGGCCACCGGGCAGGGCGTTTACCGCGTCGACGCCACCCGAAGCGCCATCGCTCTCGACAACACCAGGGACTTCCCCAAGAACACTGAAGTCGAGGCCATGCTGACATTCGCGTCGGAAGGCATGCCGCACGGCCGTTTCGTTGCCGAGGTCACGCCCGATCCCCACGCCATCACCGTCCGCGAGCACACTTCGCTGATTGAGCTGCCCGGGCCAGGCTACGCTCCCCGCCGCTACGACACGCGCTGCGGCTACTTCGCCGTGGACTACCGCGACTACTCCGCACCCCTCGGAGAGCCGCTCGATCAGCGCTTCATCGCCCGCCATCGCCTCATTAAGAAGGACCCCGACGCCGCCGTCAGCGAGCCCGTCCAGCCCCTCGTTTACTATGTGGACCGCGGCGCTCCCGAGCCCATCCGATCCGCGCTGGTTGAAGGCGCATCCTGGTGGGACAAGGCCTTTGAGGCCGCCGGCTTCAAAAACGCCTTCATCGTCAAAGTCCTACCCGAAGGCGCAGACCCAATGGACATTCGCTACAACATGATCCAGTGGGTACATCGTTATTCGCGCGGCTGGAGCTACGGCGACTCCATCGTCAATCCACGCACCGGCGAAATCATCAAAGGCCAGGTCACGCTCGGCTCCGGCCGCGCCCGCCAGGACTACATGATCGCCGAAGCGCTGCTCGCGCCCTACGTCGAAGGCAAGCCGATTCCGAAAGACATGCTGGATATGGTTCTGGCCCGCACTCGCCAGCTTGCCGCGCACGAGGTCGGCCACACCCTCGGCCTGATGCACAACTTCGCCGCCTCCTCGGTCGCGCCGGGCACATCGGTCATGGATTATCCGCATCCCTGGATCACCCTCGACGCCAGCGGCAAGCCCGATCTCTCCCACGCCTACCCGATTGGCGTCGGCGCCTGGGATGTTGCCGCCATCAAGTACGGCTACACCCAGTTTGCGCCCGGCACCGATGAGCCCGACGCGCTCCATAAGCTTCTTCGCGACGACGAAGCCGCCGGTCTGCGCTACATGACCGATGAAGACGCGCGCCCCATCGGCAGCGCCCACCCCTACGCGCATCTCTGGGATAACGGGGGCTTCGCGCCCAGCGAACTCAACCGGATTCTCGAAGTGAGAAAAGCCGCCCTCGCCCGCTTTGGACCGGACGCCATCCGCGACGGCACGCCGATGGCGCAGCTTGAGGACACGCTGGTCCCGCTCTACCTGCTGCACCGCTACCAGACTGAAGCCGCAGCCAAATGGATCGGCGGCCTCAACTACCGCTACGCCGTCCGCGGCGACGACGGTTTCGTAACCGAGCCGCTTCCGGCCGCGCAGCAGCGCGAGGCGCTCAAAACCGTCCTGGCCACGCTCTCGCCGCAGGCCCTCACGCTGCCAGAGTCCCTGCTCCGCATCCTGCCGCCGCGCCCGCCCGACTATCCCCGCACCGGCGAGTCCTTCGGCGGCCACACTGGCCTCACCTTCGATCCCGAAGGCCCCGTTGAAGCTGCGGCCGAGCTCACCGCATCGCTCCTCTTCGACCCCAGCCGCGCCTCCCGCCTGGTTGAGGACCACGCCCGCGATCCGCAGCAGCTGGGCCTTGATGAAGTCATCGATGAGGTGCTGGCCGCCACATGGCGTTCGCCTCGCCTCAAGGGCCTGGAAGCAGAAACCCAGTTCACCGTCGAAGATGTGATTTTGAATCATCTGCTGCAGCTCGCGGCCAGCGGAGGGGTTGCGAGCCAATCTCCCGGCGCCGCGCTCCCCGCCGGCATGTCTCTCAACTTGGCCGCCAGCGGCGCAGCCTCCGGACAGGCGCGCGCGATCGCCCTCGCGGAAATTGACAAGCTGGAGAAATGGCTCAAGACCAGCCCGCCCGCGGGCGAATCGCCGGAAGCCGCAGCGCACTGCGCTGCCGCTATTGCCGAAATTGAGCAATTCCGTAAGGCTCCATCCGCGTTTAGTCCACCACCCGGGGTGCCCGTGCCGCCTGGGCAGCCCATCGGCAACGATGTCGATTAGCAAATCAACATGAATCGCGAACCACGATTGAAGGAAGCGCCATGATCTGAAACCCGCATCTGATTCTCGCTCTCGCCGCCACTCTTGTCCCCGTCGCCTCGCCCAGAACTCCGCCGCCGCCCTCGCGCCCAGATCCGCCGCGACATCGACACCTACATGCGCTCTGTCGACGCCGCCGACCCCAACCTCGCCGCCACCGTCTGGCTCACCACGCACGATCGTCTTTCATCAGCCCCGTAGGCCACGACCGCGGATGGCACCAGGTTGCCGACGACATCTACGTCAAGCTCATGGGCCAGACTTTCTCCAAACGCCATCTCACGGCCAAGGCAGAGCCTGTCATCCACGTCTACGGCGATGCCGCCGTGGCCGAGTTTGATTGGGATTTCGTCGCCACGCTTCGTT
>CAVYSS010000015.1:0-174166 GCA_963771195.1 uncultured Acidobacteriota bacterium | reverse complement strand
AACTTGTTGAAATTCGGCCGCATTGTGACGAATTTCCTGGTGATTTGCGTCTCTGCCTGGTTGCAATTTGTTTGAACTGCGGGTCTGACCAGTGTTTATAGGGGTTTGCGCGCCTCAGGAAAGCATCCCGGAGGCCCGCAACCGTTGCTTCAGGCACACTGCTCCATGAGCCTTCCCGGTGGTTGGGCCATGAGTTTGGGCAGTCGGATCAGGTTGTGCGCTGCGCAACTGAAGACGAACAGCCAGTCCACCTTCTCCAGCCCGCGCAGCTTGACCTGGCGCAGCGGGCCGGTCTGCTTCAGCCACCCGAAGCCCTTCTCGATCAGCCATCGGCGGCTCAGGCTGATGGCATAGCCAGGCTGCCGCGTGGTTCTGCGGTCCAGGTTGCTGCGACGGCCCTTGTCGTTCTTGGTTACATGCGGCGTCACGTTCAACTCCCGCACCGTGCGCACAAATCCTTGCTGTCGTAAGCCTTGTCCGCGCCCACCGTGATGCGCCGCGTGCGGCCGTTCTGCTTTCTTGAGCATCAACAGCGCGGCATCGCGCTCCGCGTATCCATCGGCGTGCGTCACCATCGCGGCGGCAATCAGGCCGTTGCGGTTCTCCACCAGCGCGTGGCCCAGGTAGCTCAACTTCGACTCCTTGCCGTAGCTCTTCTTGTACAGCCGCGCATCGGCGTCGCTGGTCGATTCATGCGTCTTGTTGGTGCGGCTCTGGCCACGAAAGTCGGTGCCATCACCATCATCGGAACCGTCCTTGCGAGCGGAAGCTCTTTTGCGAGGCCCAGGCCTGAATCAGCGTGCCGTCCACGGTGAAGTGCTCGTCGCTCATGAACCGCTTGGCCTGCTTGTTCACTTCCGCGAAGAACCGCTGCGCCACATCGGACGTCAACAGCCGGTCGCGGTTCTTCGAGAACACTGCGTGGTTCCATACCGCGTCGTCCATGCCCAGGCCCACGAACCACCGGAACAGGAGGTTGTAGTCGATCTGCTCGACCAGCAGCCGCTCCGAGCGCACCGAGTAGAACACCTGCAACAACAGCGCCCGCAGAATGTACTCCGGCGCTATCGACGGCCGACCAGATTCCGCATATAGCGCATCCAACTCCGGGTTCAACGTTCGCAACACCGTGTCCGTCAGCTTGCGGACCGCTCGCAGCGGATGATCCTGCGCCACACGTTGCTCCAACGAAACATAGCTGAACATCCCGTCCTGAACTCGCTCGTCTCCTCGCATGTCTATTAGACGAGCGACCTCGCAGCCTCGTCGCCGAATGGTTCCTATTTCAACAAGTTCCTAAAGCAGAAGCCAAACCCTCAGAAACGCAAGGAAGCGTTTAAGTGGGTAAGGAGAAGGGCCCAGCGATGAATATTCTGCAGGCATTATCAAGTGCGTTGATGACCTCCGAGGCTGCCATGGAGCATTTGATACGTTCCGCGCCATATCGATACAAGGTGTATGAGGTGGATAAAAAGAGCGGAAGAGGAAAGAGGACAATCGCACAGCCCGCGAGGGAAGTAAAGGCAATGCAATATTGGGTCATCGACAATGTGCTGCGCCAATTCCCAATACACTCAGCCGCAATGGCTTACCGAAAACGTCGCGGAATCGCAAACAACGCGGCAAAGCACGCAACCTCTCGCTTCCTTCTCAAAATGGATTTTAAGGATTTCTTCCCCACAATAGTGGCTGAAGACCTTGAGGCATTCCTATCGAAACACAGAAATCTCGCGTTTAGTCCAAAGGACATTTACCACCTGAAGAGGATCCTTTTCTGGAACCGTAGACGGGAGGGGAAATTAGTGATGTCGATCGGCGCACCATCTTCCCCAATGCTCTCCAACGTGCTGATGTACGAGTTCGATAGGACCGTCCAGACTTTCTGCAACAAGAAGAAGGTGAAATACTCGCGTTACGCGGACGACCTCACGTTCTCAACCAATCGCCCCAATTTACTCCGCGAGGTGGAGGTTCGCGTCGCGGAGATCTGCGAGAGCACAGAGCATCCTAGGTTAATGATCAACAGGGAGAAGACAGTCCACGCCTCCATGAGCGGCCCTCGGCGCGTAACCGGCCTCACCCTAACTAACGACGGCGAAGTCTCGCTGGGCCGAGAGAGAAAACGGAAAATCCGCGCTCAGATCGATCACCTCCTGAAAGGCAACCTGAGCGCGGAGGAAGCCCAGAGTCTGCTTGGTGTCCTCGCATTTGTCAATGCGGTCGAGCCCGGATTCATACAGAGGCTAAGGGACCACTACGGAAGCAGCAACGTCGCAGGCATGCTTTGGCCAAAAACTTAAGCATTGCTGGGGGGCTGGTCAAGTTTATTAGTCTTGCAGATCCCGAGGCAGCAGCAATAAAACCTCACCCTCACCGTCACCCCCCAGAACGGCTTCAACACCGCCGTCACCTTCGCCTGTTCCGGCCTGCCCACCTCCGCCACCTGCTCCTTCAGCCCCGCCACCGTCACCCCAACCAGTAGCGCCGCCATCACCACCAAGCTCACCATCGCCGCCAGCGCCTCGGCCTCCGCCGCTCGACCAGGCCGCAATCCATTTCTGCCCGCCGCCGGCCTGGCCCTCGCCGGCTGCCTCCTTGCCTTCACCCGCCGCCGCGTCCTGCGCCTCTGGCTGGTCCTTTTAGCCACCATCGCTATCTTCGGCGCGCTCTCAGCCTGCGGCGGAGGCAGCAATGGCGGGGGTGGGGGTGGGGGCGGAGGCTCTCAAACAGCTACCGTCACCGTGACCGCTACCTCCGGCTCCATCAACCAGTCCACCAAGATCACCCTCACCCTTAACTGACCCGGACCATCGTCCCCGTCCTGGCGAGTCAACAATGCATACGAACGCTCAACACGAAGTTCTGGGAAGCGAAGCTCCACAGTATCTCGGATGGCAATCGTGGTTTCGGATCTTCCTCGCCGGCCGTATCTTCGCCGCGTTATGCGCTTCTCAAATCGCGGCTCAGGCACAAGCAGCATGGAACTGGATAGACGGGAACAACGCAATCAACCAGCCCGGGAACTACGGTGTTCTCGGAACGGCCAGCCCTACAAACTTGCCTCCCGCCCGCTGGGGCGCCGCCACTTGGACCGATAAAGAGGGGAACCTCTGGCTCTTCGGGGGCTCCGGCTACGACCCCGTCACCGGCGGGGTCGGAACCATGACCAACGATCTCTGGAAATACAGCCCATCTCTGAAGCAGTGGGCTTGGATGGGCGGAAGCAAGATCGCAGAGGCACGAATCCACGGCGTCTACGGAACAAGGGGAGAACCCGGCAAGGCCAACACGCCCGGAGCTCGGACCGGAGCCGTAAGCTGGACCGACAAGAACGGCAACTTCTGGCTCTTCGGCGGAGGAGGCTACGACGCTATGGGCCACGTAGGCGATCTCGATGACCTTTGGGAATACGACCCCTCCACCCACGAGTGGGCTTGGAAAAGTGGAAACGCCACGGTCGGTCCACCGCCCCATGATGGCCGGCCCGGAGCATACGGAAAGCTCGGGTTGTTCGCACGAGGAAGCCTTCCCGGAGCTCGCTCCGAGGCAGCCGGTTGGGTGGATCAAGCAGGCAATCTCTGGCTCTTCGGAGGAATCGGCCACGATTTCGACGCGAATGTTGGGTCTCTCAATGACCTCTGGGAGTACCGGCCCACCCTCAACGAATGGGCCTGGATAGGAGGAAGCAACAAGGTGTCGAAGAGCGTCGGCTGGCCCGGGGTCTATGGCGTCCTCGGCGCAACCTCCCCCGCCTCCTGGCCCGGAAGCCGTTCCGAGTCCGCCGCATGGACCGACGAAAGCGGAAACCTCTGGCTCTTCGGAGGAAGCGGTTTTGACAGGAATGGCAACCCTGTCAACCTGAACGACCTTTGGGAGTTCAGCGTGGCCAGGAAAGGCTGGGCCTGGCTCGGGGGCAGTGATGCCCCGCTCGAGTGTTCGAAGAAGAACTCGCCGATCTTGACGTGCAAAAGCGAACCGGGAGTGTATGGGAAGCTTGGACAAGCCGCCCAAGAGAACATCCCTGGACGTCGGACAGACGCCTCCGCGTGGAAAGACGGAACCGGCAATTTTTGGCTTTTTGGCGGCGCGGGATACGACTCGGCGGGGAACGGGGGAAGACTAGACGATCTCTGGAAACTCAATCCGGACGCCCGTGTGTGGACGTGGCTGGGCGGGAACGCCATCGAAAGCGGCTGCGGACCAATTCCGGCAGGCGTCACGTATTGCGAGGGGCGACCCGGGAAGTACGGAACGCAAGGCGCGTTCAGCTCTGAGAACAATCCCGGAGCCCGCAGCGGAGCAGCCACATGGGTCGATAAACATGGCAATCTCTGGCTCTTCGGCGGCTACGGTATGGGCGGTACGGACAAAGGAATGGGCGCCCTGAACGACCTCTGGGAATACCAGCAAGCTCCAGCCGCAAATACACCGTCGGAAAAGCCACGCAGTTTGCCGTCACCCTCACGGCCTCCAAAACCGTAACGCGCCTCGGCTAGAATTCTCCGGCGCCTATCAGATCCAACTCACTGTTTTGGAAAGGGTTATCCGCATTACCGAAGCCCGATGACCCCAAACTACAATGTTTTCTATTGACATACTAATATTTTCTGATAATAATACACTAAGATTTAAGAGTAAAAGCCAACGGCAACACCGGAGTCCCAGGGAACAAGTTCTCGTTCGTGGGATCTTCGTCCGTGGAGTGGGGAGCAGGGTCTTGATAGGAGCGCAACCACGGTGCTGAAAAAATCAGAGCGAGCGCCAGGCGGAGGCACCCCCCTCCCCACCAAAGGTAACCATATTCACCCCGGCAACCCCGCTGGCACCCCGATCCTGCAGCGAACATTCGGCGAATACATCCCCATCGCGCAGAACCCCCTCCCCTCCAAAGGTAACCTCCCCGGCTTCGCCTACTCCCAGACCACCGGCGCGCAGCGAACAAAAGACGAACAAAATGTGTGCAGAAATAGCTCCTATCCCTATGACTCCACTGCACATCGCCGTTTTTTATTTGGAATGACTTTGTCCCCGCATCGCGAAATTCACGACTTGCGCGTCGCCGCCATGCCCGTGTCTACCAGGTGCAGGCCGCGATACGGAATGTGGCCGCGAATGAGCTGTAGCAGGTCTTCCAGCAGCATCGGCCGGCCAAAGTACCAGCCCTGCGCCTGCACCGGCGGGCGGCAGCCGGTGAAATAGCGGGCCTGCGCTTCGGTCTCAACCCCCTCAATGATGACATCCAGATGCAAGGAGGCAGCCATGGCCAGAATCTGCGGCGTGATGGTCGTCTTCACCGAGTCCGTGCCGATGGACTGCGTGAACTCCTTATCGATCTTCAATCCATCCACCGGCAGGTGATAAAGCTGGGACAGGCTGGAGTAGCCTTTGCCGAAGTCGTCAATGTAAACCGGGTGACCGAAATCCCGCAGAGTCATCAGGAGGTCGCGTGCGGACTCCCACTCGGCCCGTGAGGTATCCGTAAGCTCAAACCCGAGGCAGCGAGCTGGCACCCGGGTTCTTCCGCGAGCCCGCGAGAGCATCAGCAAAAAGCGCGGATCGTTCATGTCCGACGGGGCCAGGTTAAAGCTGATGCGGAAATCCGGGTCACTGCTCCGGGTCTGCTCCAGCGCGCGCAGAACTTCATTGACCATGAAGCGGGTGATGCCTCCGATGAATCCGCGGGATTCCGCCACCTTGATAAAGGTTTCAGGGCTCACGGGGAATCCATCCTCGTCGGTCCATCGCGCCAGCGCCTCGGCAGCCACGGCGCGGCCGGACTGAAGGTCGAAAATGGGCTGGAAAGCGACGTCGAGGCGGCCCTTGCGCACCGCTCGGCGCAACTGCTGCTCCATGGAACGGCTGCGCAGATAGAACAGCGCGAGGGATAGTCCCAGCAGCCCGCCGCACAGGAGGCTCAGGCCCACGTAGATACGGTATTGGACCTTCTCAGCCTGAAAAGCGTCCGGGATGGTTATGTAGGCGGTGATGCAAGTGGCGTAGCGCTGGGAGCAACTAGTGGAATAAAGAACGCCGCGATAGCTGGCCGTTACGGGCTGGGTGAGAATCTGCGCAGGTTGTGCCTGGTCCGGCAAAGATCCGATGAGCCGCCTGATCTGGCCGGTCCGGGAATCCCAGTCGGTTGCCGCAAAGTGCATGGTCCGCGAGGCAAACTGGAGCAGGTTGTAAGGGTTATAGACAACGATGGCGTGTCCGCTCTGAACCGCAACCACGGTTTGGCCAGGGACCCGGTACGGGGGGAGATCGCGGTAGACGCGGGAGCCATCGGGGCGGACAAAACCGGCATCGAATCCGGCCCAGGGCTGCGCCAGGCGGCCGAGCAAGGCAGAACAAGGGATGGTTCCATCGGCCACGCGGCCGGCATCATTCAGATAAAACGAGGTGTAGACGATGCGGCGGAATGTCACGAGTTCCGCATCGGAGCAAGGCGCATAGGGGAGGCGATTGATTTCCTGAAGTACTTTCCGGGCTTCGTCAGAGGAACTTTCACCGTTCGAGCGGATGCGATCGGCGAAGCTGGAGAGCTTCTGCCCAGAAACGCGCAGAATCACCTCCCGGCCCCAGAGCACGCCGATCAGCAGACCTGTGGCCAGCCCAAGAGAAACCGCGGCGACAACGCCTCGAACTCGCAGCCTACGTACACGCATGGAAGTTAACAGGGCCGAAATAATGGCAGTTTCTGAGCCGTTGGGGCTGCTGGATTGGACGCCGGGTCTCTCGTCCTTGCAACCCAGCGATCCAAAACCCGTAGCTGGCTGTCTTCGAAATCGCCACAGGTTGACCGCGAGGCCCCGGGGGAGAATTGACTCAGAAAATGCGGTAGCGCAAATATAGCACGTTGGCTGGTGAGATTCCGATGACAAATTGAGGCAGTCAGCCGGCGAACGGAAGCTGCGGAGCGCCGATCCAGAAGCGGTTCGAAGCGCGGGCGAGCGGGCCGGGCGGCCGGCCTTTAAGGCGGGACTGTGCTTCGTGGTATGGGCCGACGAAGCGCGCAACAGGCGGAAGCGCGCGGTAAAGCTGGGGCAGCCAGCGGCGCGCGCGGACAATCGCTCGCTGGTCCTCGGGGCCAAACGGCAAGCCAAACTCGGCGCGGAAACGCGGCGCCAGCCAGCTTGTGGTGAGGGCGCGGTACCATCGCGGCGGTTTGATCCAGGAACCTGCGCCGGCGAGCAATCCCTGGGCCATGGCGCGGGCGGATGTGGTGGCTCCGAGCTGGTCTGACTGTTCCATTTCGCGACAGTAGATTAGAAAGCTGGGCCAGTCGGGCGGAAGCGCTTCAGGCGCGAGGCCGAAGAGAGCGGCCATGGTGCGACTTTCGGCATAGTAGGCGTCGAGTTCGGCGGGCGTGAGCGGAGACTGGACGAACTCATACGCGACAACGGCAGACTCGACCAGGGTGGCGAAGACCCAGCGCAGGGCGTCGATTTCATTGGCTTCGTATTGCGAGCCGCGGGGGAAGCGGCCGGCAGGCTCGGTCAGCTCGCCCTGAATAGAGGTGTGCCTTGAATAGAGCTGGCGCGCGGCGGCCGTTGCCTGATGGAGGGAGCCGAAGACCATGGTGAAGATGATGCGGAAGGTGGAGTGGAAGCGCGCGATGGGGCGTGTCATGAGCGTGGAGTGTTGCTGAAGCGCCGTTGCCACCCAGGGATGCGCGAGCTGGAGCAATGCGGCGCGGCCGGCGCCGAGGAAGAGCGCGGACTCGCGGTTGATGCGCCAGGTGATGGAGGCTGGGCCGAAGATGCCGGCGGCTGGGTTGGTGGAGGTGCTGGAGGCGGAGGAGATTAGTGAGTCGATCTGATCGCGGGAGACGGATTGGGGAGTGGCGCGGTCCATTGACTAGAAGGACATGGTAGCGCGATGAGAGCGGCGAGGTCCCGAGTGCGGACGATAGGAGCGAAGAGCAGGTTTCTTCCCGGTGTATACTCCCAGCCATGAATTCGTTCCGAACGGTACGTGAGGCAAAGGAATACCTGATTCGCCGAATCCTCGCGCAGGCAGATCGAGACGGCGTGCCTCTTTCCGATGTCGAGCGAAACATGCTGTATTTCACCGAAACCGGTTGGACCCTGCCGAACATGATGGAGATCAGTCGGGACTTCGATCGGAACTATGACCAGGACGAGTACGAAAACAAGATCGGTCAGATCATCCGGCGAATAAACCATGAGCCCGACAGCGATCGCGATGACTGGAATCGAGCGGTAAAGCGTCTCAGGGCGGAAGATCACTACCTTCTGGTGATGATCGACGGTGCATTCAGCGTGCCAGCAAAAAGATCGCGTTGGGACCTAGTCAAACTAGTCTTAGCAGGTGCAATTGTTATAGTGGTCTTCCTTCCCATCCTCTCTTTCATCCATTCACATGTTGCCGATCCAACCCTTGCAAGATTGATCGGCCAGGGCGCACTGCTGGCACTGGTTGTCTTGGTGGCTTACCTTGCCAATCGTGGATTCCGAAAGTCGGCATAAAGTCCGCGAACCGTCGCACGACCTGTTTCATAGTGGGTGCCGAGTGCCAGCATTGCGGGTACAGCCGCGAAGAGCAACCGCAGATTCTTCGCTCCGCTCAGAATGACAACTTTTCCCTGCTTACTGCCTCCTGATCGCCACAAGAGCCATGGTATCGCCCGGCAAGCGAGGCAGCGACGCATCTGCCCGGGAACCAGGAAGTGGTGGCTTCTTGGTTCCGGGCAGATTGGGCAAGGGCGGGGTGGGCTGTTGTTATTGGCGGACGGCGATTCCGAAGTCGGTCTGGTAGTCCCCCAGGTTCGCAACCACGATGTTGAAGTTGCCGGTCCAGGCTGGTGTAAAGCGGACCCAGCAGCCGGACTCGAAGCAGTTGGTCTGCTCGATCATGTGGCCGTTGGCGTCATACACGCTGAGGTGCAGGACCGTGTTTCCAGCGGGCTTGACGGCGACTACGGCGGGCTCTCCGCCCACCAGGGTTACGTTGTTGTAGGTCATGGTGCCGGCGGCGTAGAGGTGATCCTCGGTTGAGGTGGTGCTGGCGTTGGCTACGGCGGTGGCGGCGAGGGTGGCGAGTGCGGCGGCGAATGCGACGGTGCGGAATTTCATGGGGTTGATCTCCTTTGGTGTGATTTCTGAGGCGGTGGCCGTTTGGCTCACTGCTCTCGACACCGGGGAACGACGCCAGCGCCGCGGAGATATTCCCATGGGGTGCAGATTTGTCAGAATCATTTGCAGGCTTCAGCAAACAGGCTGAGTTCGTCGGAGGTAGCGGCGAGGGATTCGCTTGCGGACAGGGACAATTTCGAGTGTGTCCGGGCTCCAATTGATCGACACTTATTTAAGGTGACTTGAGAACACAAATTAGCAAGACGGGAACGGGCCGATCGCTCGATCATTGAACAACGGATATGAATTCTGCAACGACGAGCCTCGACGACAATCTGGAACTGCTGAGCCGGCACAAGCAGCTTTGGGCACAGACCACCGTGGCGGCGCGTATCGCCATCCTTGCCCGGATCAGGGATGGCGTGAATCTGGTGGCCCAGAATTGGGCTGAGACCGCCGCGCGCAAAAAGGGACTCGCGGTGGACGCACCGCTGGCTGGGGAAGAGTGGTTCACCGGCCCTTATGCCGTGATCACTTATTGCAACGCCCTGATGGAGACGCTCTCAAAGATCGCCGGCAACAAGCACCTGGATGGGCTGCCCATGCGCGAGCTGCCCGACGGTCAACTCGCAGTGGAGGTTATGCCGCACTCCATCTGGGATCGGCTGCTCCTGAACGGCGTGCGCGCCGAAGTATGGATGGAACCCGATGTTACCCGCGCCAATCTCGCGCAGCATACCGCAGCCGCATACACCCACCCTGCCGTCGGAAAGGTGGCGCTGGTGCTGGGCGCGAGCAACATCGCCGCCATCGCGCCGCTGGACTGCCTGCATAAGCTGTTCGTGGCGAACGAGGTGGTGCTGCTCAAGATGAATCCCGTCAACGACTATCTGGCGGAGTTTCTCAATTCATCGATGGCTGCTTTGATCGAACCGGGCTTCCTGCGCATCGTCAGCGGCGACGCAAGCGTCGGACAATATCTCGCAAATCACCCGCTGGTTGAGACCATCCACATTACCGGCTCCGCCGCCGCGCATGACGCCATCGTCTGGGGCGACGGCGATGAGGCCACCGCCAATAAGCTGGCCGGGACGCCAAGGAACAAACGGCCCATCACCTCCGAACTCGGGGGAGTTTCTCCCACAATCGTCGTGCCTGGCCCTTGGTCCAGGGCAGATATCGCCTTCCAGGCGGAGAATGTAGCCACGCAGAAGCTGCATAACGCCGGCTTCAACTGCATCGCGTGCCAGGTACTGGTTCTCTCCGCAGCGTGGGAGCAAAAAACGGACTTTCTTGAGGCGCTCAAAGCCACGATGGGTGCCTCCGCGCCGCGACCGCTTTATTATCCCGGCGCAAGGGCGCGCCTCACGGAATTTCAAGAGGCCATCGCGGGGCAGACTCACGCGCAAATCGAAACCGCTAATCAACGCGGCATTCTCCCTTTCAAGGCCGGCGCCAATCCCATCGCTGAAACCGTTGAGGTGTTCGCCCCCGCTCTTGCCGTGACCGAACTGCCTTGCCCGGACGAGGAGAGCTTTCTCATTGACGCTATACGTTACGCCAACCAGAACCTTGCCGGTACTTTGGGGGCCAATATCCTCATCCATCCGCGAACCTTGCGAAAAATCGGGAGGCGGCGATTCGATGAGATCATCGCGGATCTGCGTTATGGCGCCATCTCCATCAACGCCTGGACCGGTCTCGGCTTTCTGTTGCCTTATGCCAGCTGGGGCGCTTTCCCCGGCCATACTCTTGATCACGTGCAAAGTGGCATCGGCGTCGTTCACAACACCATGCTGTTCGATCGCCCGCAGCGCACCGTGGTGGAGGCGCCGTTCACTCCGTTTCCCCGGAACCTGCTGAGCCTGCGATTCACCTTGCTGCCGCGCCCGCCCTGGTTTATCACCAACCGCCGAGCCAATGTACTGGGGCGGCTGCTGACGCGCTTCCAGGCCCAGCCCGGCTTTCGAAAACTGTTCGCCATCTTCGCCAACGCCCTGCGCGGCTGAATAGAAAATCAAGCGCCACGGGGCAGGTCGGCGCATGCTGACACATCCGTCCTCGCCTCCAGGACTCGTTGGAGGAGATCTCTTCCAGTCGTCTCCATCGCTCTAGTTCGCCGGCGGCTTGTCAGTACCGCTCGTGTCCTGCTTCGGTGCGCTTTCGTCGTCCGGGGGCTTTGAAAGATGGAGCTTGCGGATCTCCTTCGCCCCTTTATCGGCGTCCACGGGCGTCACCTTGATCATGGTTGCCATGGTGCCGGCGGTCCATTTGAAGTAGTAGGTTTTGCCCTCCTCGGCATCAAACCGGGCGCGCTCGTTCTCCTTCTGCCTGGCCTGATTCAGGGCCGCGCCGGCGGACATGATGATGCTTCCGTAGTACATCTTGGGCAATCCCGCGATCACCACCGTTCCTGGAGGCACCTCGGTAAATTCGTATTCGTCGCTGAGTAGCTTGCCCAGGTGCGAGTCTTTGACGAAGATCTCATCGTGCGCAGCCGAGCCAGTGAATCGGTAGGTCCGGTAGATACACACGATGGCTTTGCCTTTGGACGGCGCGGGTAGCACCGCGGGAGTTTTCGAATCTTGCGCGATGGAAACGGGCCCGTTGAAGAGAAACACCATCGCGCTGAATGCCAGCAGAAGGCTCGCCAGTGTTCCGCGAGATCCTTTGAGGCACAACGCTGCGGCGCAATTAAAGAATGCGTTACGCATAGGAGCGCTCCTTTGCTTCGATCGGAATCCGGGGTTCGAAATCTGGCGAGCAATGTAGCAGCTTGCGGCGGATTTCGCAGTGATAAGGCGGGTATTTACAACTCGGCCCATCACGCAGTGAGGGGAACCGGCCTTCCCCTATCCTTCACGCCACCTTTGCAGCTTCAATCATGGCGGCGAGGCTGTGGTCCACGTCGTCTTCCGTGGTGGCCCAGGAGCTGACGCTGATGCGCATGGCGGTGTGGCCCTGCCAGACGGTCGAGCCGCACCAGCAGGTTCCTTCCCGTTGAATGGCGGCGACGGTGCGCAGCGTTTTTTCGGGCGACCCGAACTCGACCAGGACCTGGTTGATGATCACGTCATTGAGCACGCGGAAGCCGGCGGCGCGAAGGCCGGCGGCGAAGCGGCGGGCGTGCGCGGAGGTGCGCTCGACGATCTCCGCCATGCCGGTGCGGCCCAGTGACTTGAGGCCGGCCCAGAGTTCGACGCCGCGGGCACGACGCGACAGCTCGGGATTGAAGTGCGAGGGCTCGCGGCCTTCGCCCTGATGCAGGTAGGAGGCCTGGATCGCCATGGTGTCGCGCAAGACTGCGGGCTCGCGGACGAGGGCGATGCCGCAGTCGTAGCCGATGTTGGGCCATTTGTGAGCGTCGGTAGCCCAGGAGTCGGCCAGCTCGTAGCCGTGGGTAAGATGGCGATATTCGGGCGAGGCGGCGACCCACAGGCCGAAAGCGCCGTCCACGTGGATCCATGCGCCGGCCGCGCGCGCCTCGGGGCAAATGGCACCGGCGGGATCGAAGGCGCCGGTGTTCACGTTGCCGGCCTGAAGGCAGAGGATGGTTCGGCCGGTGAGGTGCGGGAGGGCGTCGGCGCGCATGCGGCCGTGGCCGTCGACGGGCACGCGGACCACGCGCTTGCGGCCGAGGCCGAGCATGCCGAGGGCCTTGATCAGCGACGAATGCGCCTCATCGCCGATGACGACGGTGAGCTCGGGCGCGCCGAAGAGGCCGTCGTTTTCGATGTCCCAGCCGTCGCGCTCCAGCAGCTTGTGGCGGGCGGCGGCGAGCGAGCAGAAGTTGGCCATGGTGGCGCCCGTAACCACGGCGCCGCCGGTTCCCTCGGGCAGGCCGAGCAGGTCGCGGGTCCACTCGATGGCGGTGTTTTCGAGCGTGATGGCCGTGGGCGACTGGCACTGCATGGCAGCGTTCTGGTCCCAGGCGCTGACCAGCCAGGCCGCAGCCATGGCGGCGGGCAGGCAGCCACCGTTGACAAAGCCGAAGTAGCGGCCGCCTCCGTTGGTGACGGTCGCGGGCGAGCCAAATTGCGCCAGCAGGCGTGCGACTTCGGCGGCGTCGGTGGGCGCGTCCGGCAATGGGCCGGTGAGGGTGCTGAGGGCGGTTATGGCTTCGGGGCGCGGGGCCACGGGACGGTGGTTGACGGTGCGAATGTAATCGATCGCTGCTCGAGCAGCGATTTCGAGCGGGGCTACACGATCGGTCGATTCGGGAGGAATAAGGGATGAAGGCGGTGCGGGCTCCGCGTGCGGCATGGGGCTGTTATACCACCGGGATGTACCGACTTGCTGCCGCCCGCGAACTTAGCTAAAATAGGTTAGCAGGTGAAGTTGATGGTAAAGGCGACAGTGTTTGAAGCAAAGACACGGCTTTCCGAGCTGCTGAAGAAGGCGCAGAGCGGAGAGGCCGTTGTAATCACGTCCGGACGGGACAAAGTTCCTGTGGCGCGGCTTGAAGCAATTGCGCCGGCGAAGAGGAAGCGGCTGGGAGCTTTGGAGACACCGGGATTCGTGCTCGGCGAGGAGTTCTTTGCGCCGCTGCCCGAGGACGAGCTGGCGCTATGGAATGAGGGCCGGCAGTGAAGGTCCTGCTGGACACCTGCGCGTTGCTGTGGGCTACGTTATCGCCGGGAGCGTTGAGCGCCGCGGCGCGCGAGATCATCGGCGACGAGCAGAACGAAATCCTGGTTTCGGCAGCGAGCGCGTGGGAGGTTGCCACTAAGGTGCGATTGGGGCGACTGCCTGGAGCGGAAATACTGGAGCGAGACTTCCTGGAGGTAATGGCTGTGGCTGGCTATTCCCTGCTGCACATCGATGCCGCAGCGGCTCTTCGCGCGGGGCGGCTGCCGGGTGATCACCGCGATCCGTTTGACCGGATGCTGGCGGCCCAGGCGATTGCGCTGGATATTCCGGTGCTGAGTCCGGATGGGCAGTTGGACGGGTTCGGGATGCGAAGGATCTGGTAAGTTGCGGAACAGCCTAAAGTGCAACCCGCGTTGTCTCTGCTAGACGAGACCGTTGCCTTTCCAGCGGCTCCGCCGTATGCTTGAGCTCGCTTCTCCTCAGCGAGGTCGCCCACCCAGCCTGACCGGGAGGCGCCATGTCCGCCCATCTCACCACACACTCTGAAGTTGCCGCCAACAAAACGGCTTGCCGCATCGGATTCCCAGTTGCCCTCACCCTGGCCGGGCTTGCCGCCATCGCATTCCTTCTCGGCATTGCCACGCCGCCGCACTCCGGGCCTTTGTGTGGGGGCGACTGCACTCTTTACCCTTACGCAGATGCGGGGCGCTTTTTTCCGCGAGACTACCTGTGGATGGCTCCGGCAATTCTGCTCACTCCGCTGTTCACCGTGGTATTGGCCTGCGTGTATACGTGCGTTCCCCCGCGACGCAAGCCGTGGGCGCTGATTGCGGCCCTGTTCTCGGTGGTGGCCACGGCGCTGGTGACGTTGGATTACTTTGTGCAGGCGTTGGTGATTCAGCCCGGCCTGGAGCACCACGAAGTAGATGGCGTAGCGCTGTTTACGCAGTACAACCCGAGGGGGCTGTTCATCGCCATGGAGGACCTGGGTTACCTTTTTCTAACCGTGGCGTTTGCGTTTCTGGCGGCTGCACTGCCGGTAACTGTCCGGCCGGCAAGGGCCATACAGTGGACGCTGGGGCTGGCTGCGCTACTGGTAGTTGCGGCGCTCAGCGGACTTGGCGCGAGGTTTGGCGGGGAGATGGCGCTGCCGTTTGAGCTGGCGGTGATCACGGTGGACTGGATCGCGCTGGTGGTGGCCGGAATTCTGTTCGGCGTGTGGTTCCGGCGGGCGGAGAACGCGCCGGTGTAGATGAAGCACGGGAGGATGCTGGCTCCGCGGGCCCGAGCGGAAAATCCTTTCCATGAGTTTTCGGGCCCAGGCGCCCCCGTTGTAATTCTCGGGGAAACGCCGTATCCTAGATAAGCAGACGCGTTTGTCCGCCAGGTGTTCCGTGAATCGTCCGGCTGGCGGAGAGATGAGTGGGCTTACGGCCCACTTTTTATTTGGCTCGATTTCCCCCCTAAAACTCGCGGCGGCGCAGGGCGGTTTTTGGGGGCCCAAAGGCAGGTTCCGGGTTAGTCGCGGGCCGGGTCACTAAGCACCGGTCAATGCAGAACTCACGCGGTTTGAAGCAGATGGCTGTAGCACTGGAGACAATTCGGACGGCGGCAGAGCGGGTTGCCCGCTCCCACGGGCTGGAGGTGGTGGACGTGGAGTTCGCCGGCTCAGCCAAGGACCGGATTCTCAGGGTGTACCTGGAAAAGGATGCCGCGGGCCGGGCGCGGATGAAAGAGGAGATCGCGGCGGGAGGCGGCGAGTTGCCGCAGGCGCTGCGGGAGGGAACACTCAGCCCGGAGCAGCTATCCGGCATCACACATGGAGATTGTGAAGAGTTCAGCCGGGATTTTGGCGTGCTGCTGGATGTGGAAGAACTGGTTCCAGGCGGCGAGTACACGCTGGAAGCAAGTTCGCCCGGGTTAGACCGGAAGCTGAGGACGACGGAGGATTTCGAACGATTTCAAGGAAACCTGGTGAAGGTGCAGACGTTCGAGCCGATCCGGAATAACCGGCACTGGCAGGGGCGGTTAACCCAGGTCTCAAAAACGAAACCTGAAGCACCTGAGATTTTGATTGATTTGGGCGCAGTGAAGCAGAATTCGAAGAGCCGGAAGGCCGGAGTCACGACGGTGGAGATTGCGCTGAACAACGTGGAGAAAGCGCAACTCGTTCCGGAGATTTAGGGAATAGCGGCATGGGGCGAAAGCATCCCTCAGGGGCTAAAGCCCGGGCCAGTTGTGGAGCTGTTGCGGCACGACTGAAGTCGTGCCCTTTCAAAATGGATTTGTGGCAGCGCGACTGAAGTCGTGCCCTGTTACAAAACAGGCCCCGAGGGGCGAAACGGAGCTGTGGCACGGAGGATCGGGCCACAGACAGATTGAAGCAGAAGAGAGTACGCAGACCATGTCCAGCGCCTTGTATCAGAGCATCGAGCTGTTAAGCCGGGAAAAGGGCATAGAGCCCCAGATCGTTGTAGGAGCGGTGGAGGAAGCCATCGCCCTGGCCACGCGCAAGTATTACAAGACGCAGGAAAACATGCGCGGCGAGCTGAACAAGGAGACGGGCGAGATTTTGGCTTACGTGTACAAGACCGTGGTTGCGGACCCGGACCAGGTTGAAGATCCGGTAAACGAAATCACGCTGGAGGAAGCCAACGAACTGGCGCCAGGCGTTGAGGTGGGCAGCGAAATCCGGATGTACAAGGACACCAGCCCGCTGGGGCGTATCGCGGCGCAGCTTGCCAAGCAGGTGATCTTCCAGAAGGTGCGCGAGGCGGAGCGGGATACGGTGTTCCAGGAGTACGCGCACCGCGAAAAGGAAGTGCTGAACGCGACGGTAAAGCGACTCGAGGGTCAGGACGTCATCTTCGACCTGGGCAAGGCCGAAGCGCGCTGCCCCAAGCGGGAGCAGTCGCGCCTGGAATCGTTCTCGGTAGGCGAGCGCGTGCGCGTGGTGCTGCTGAAAGTGGACCGCGCAGCCAAGGGGCCGCAGGTGATTGTGAGCCGGGCGGCGCCGGAACTGGTGCAGAACCTTTTCCAGAGCGAAGTGCCGGAGATTTACGACAGCACGGTGGTGATTCGCGCCATCGCGCGCGAAGCGGGGGAGCGGACCAAGATAGCGGTGATGAGCCGCGACAAGGACGTGGACCCGGTGGGCGCATGCGTGGGCATGAAAGGCATGCGCGTGCAATCGATCATCCGCGAGCTGCGCGGCGAGAAAATTGACATCATCGAATTCAGCGAAGAGATCACCACGTTTGCCGAGAAGGCATTGCAGCCGGCGAAGGTAAGCCGCGTTTCCATTTCGGACTTAACCGAAAAGCAGTTGGAAGTGATTGTGGACGATACGCAGCTTTCGCTGGCCATCGGCAAAAAGGGCCAGAACGTGCGGTTGGCGGCCAAGCTGCTGGGCTGGAAGATCGACATCAAGAGCGAGGAAGAGAAGCGCCAGGAAGTGGAGCAGCAGATGCAGGCGCTGAGTGGCGGCCCGACCACGCCGATTGAGCAGGTGACGGAACTGGGCGACGGAATCATCCAGAAGCTGGTGACGGCGGGCATTACCACCGTGGAAGCGTTGGCGGATATGACGCCGGAGCAGCTCGAGGAGATTCCGGGCATTGGCGAGAAGACGCTGGAGCGGATCTCGGTAGCGGTGCGGCACTACTTCGGACATTTTGAGGAAGGCGAAGAAGGGGCTCCAACCGAAGAGTCGCCGGAGGGTGCGGCGGCAGAGACTGCGGCAGCGGACACGGAGGCTCCGACGACGGGTGAGCTTGAAGTGCCGACTTCGCCGGCGGTTGCGGAAACGGCGGAAGCCGAGCTGGAAAACGCACAGGAAGCCCTGGAAGAAGCAGAGCAGGAGCGAGCGGCCGAAGCGGAGAATGACGAACTCGAAGCAGGCACGGAGACCGAGGACGATGCCGAGGTGCAGAGCATGACGGCGGCCGAACTGGCGGTGGACAACGTGCCCGTTCCCGGCGAATCGGAGCTTCCCGAGCTGGACCGGGAAGAGGGCAAAACAAGTAATGAAGATGAAACGGCGGAGTAACGCGAATTCCCGCGTTTCAAGGGATAATGGAGTTTCCAGCAGTGGAAACTGAAACAGCAGCCAATGCCATGAGGGTAGCTATGAGCACTTAGGGCTTTGGGTAGCAGGGTTCTGAAAAGAGGCGGATGAGCAAGGTTCGAATCAACGATCTCGCGCGCGAGATGGAAGTCAAGAGCCGGGAGGTTCTCGACGTCCTGACGGAACTGGGACTGGGCGAGGGGAAGACGCACTCGAGCTCGATCGAGGATCATGAGGCGGAAAAGGTCCGCGGGCACTTTGGCAAGGCGCGCGCGGCCGCGCATGCGGCCCCGTCAGCGCGTGCGCGGGACGGCATACAGCCCAAGATCGATCTGTCGCACGTGCACAAGCCGGGCGACGTAGCGAAACTCATCGCGGAGAAGAAAAAGGCAGACGAAGAAGCGGCGCGGCGCAGCCATGTTTCCAGGGCCGCGGCCGCCAAACCAGCCGCGCCAGCGCCGGCTGCGAAGGCCACACCACCCAAACCGGCTGAGGCCGCGGCGCCGCCCGCAGCAGCCAAACCGGAGCCTCGCCGCGTTGTGCCCGCCGCCCGCCAGGCGCCGCAGATCGTGTCCGTTCCGGCCAAGCAAGGGGCGATTTCGTCTCGTCCTTCGGCGACAGTGGTGGCCAAACCAGCTGCCGCGACCACGCCGGCGCAGCGCCCCGCGGTGGCCACGGCGCCGCCGGTTGCGGTGGTGGTAAAGCCACCGGTTGCGCCTCCGGCCCGCGCGCCGGAAGCCGCGCCCGCTCCGGCCAAACCGGCTGCGGCAGCACCCGCAGCGCCGGCTGTTCCTTCAACACTCGTTACTGAAGCTGCTCCGGCGGTCGCGGCGCCAGTCGCGCCTGAACCAGCGAAAGCGGCGCCGCGGGTTGAAGCAGCCGCTCCAGCACCGGTTATAGAGGAGCCTGCTGAAGGAATTGTTGCCGCTCCCGAAGCCGCTGAACTCGAAACGACCACTGCGCCGGTTCCGCCCATTCGCCGCGTGGTGATGCCCCAGACGGGCCCGCGGCCTGTGTACAAGGCGCCGCTAGTCAGTCCCGCGGCGGCGGGCGCCGCAGCTGCTGCGCCGGGCGCCATCCAGCGCGGCAAGCCAATTTTCGACCGGCGGCCGACGGGTGCGCCTGGCCAGGGCGGGTACCCGCAACGCACGCAAGGCGCGCCCGCACCATTTGGCGCGGGTCCTCGCCCCAAGCACCCCACGCGCACTGCGCCCGGCAGTTTCCAGCCCGGTGCGGGTGGTCCTGGCGGCCCAGGCGGGCGTCCTGGATTCGGCCAGCGTCCCGGTTTCGGCAGTCCGCGTCCCGGCGGTTTCGGTCCGCGTCCGGGCGGCTTCGGCGGGCCCGGCGGCGCAGCCCCGCCTTCTGGCGAAGCTCCGCGCCCGGCACGTGGCCCTGCTGCCAGGGGTCGCGGACGCGGCGGCCAGCAGTATCCCAAGACAAAGGAAGGCCCGATGAAGGGCTTTGTCCCGCCGCCACGATTTGGCGGGGCTGCCCAGCTTAGCACGGAGCCGGTGCCCATCAGCCGCGAGATTACCGTGACCGAGGGCATCAGCGTGAAGGATCTGGCCGAGAAGCTGGAGATTCGCGCCAAGGACCTGATCGCCGCGCTGCTGATGCGCGGGATCTTCGTCACCGTGAACCAGTCTCTGGACGCGGAGATGGTGAAGGATGTCGCAGCCAAGTTCGGTGCTGGAGCGACCGTGATCAGCTACGAAGAAGAGCTGGCGAATCAGGCCATCGAAGAAGTTGTCGAAGCTCCCAACTCCAACGAACTCGAGGTTCCGCGCGCGCCGGTAGTGACCGTGATGGGTCACGTGGATCATGGCAAGACGAGCCTCCTGGATGCCATCCGCGAAACCGACGTGGCCGCGGGCGAGGCCGGCGGGATCACCCAGCACATCGGCGCCTACAAGGTGCGCTTTAGCAAGGAAGGCTCGCCGGTTTCGGGCCGCGAGATCGTTTTCCTCGACACCCCTGGGCACGAGGCCTTCACGCGCATGAGGGCGCGCGGCGCCAAGGTCACGGATATCGTGGTGATCGTGGTGGCGGCCGACGACGGCGTCATGCCGCAGACCCTCGAGGCGATCGATCACGCCAGGGCTGCGAATGTGCCGATCATTGTGGCCGTGAACAAAATCGACAAGCCGGAAGCGAACCCGGAGCGCGTGAAGAAGCAGCTTGCCGATCGCGGACTGGTTCCGGAAGAATGGGCTGGCGGCGGGGAAGGTTCAACAGTATTCGTCGAAGTCTCCGCAAAGAAGCGCATCAACCTTGACCTGCTGCTGGAACTAATCTGCCTGCAAAGCGACCTGAACGCGCCCAAAGCGATGCCGGGACGCAAGGCTGTGGGCTCGGTACTGGAAGCCAAGCTCGATCGCGGGCGCGGCGCCGTAGCTACCGTGCTGGTGCAGGACGGCACCCTCAGCCTGAATGACAGCTTTATCGTGGGCAACACCTTCGGCAAGGTCCGCGCCATGTTTGACGATCGCGGACGTCTGCTGGAACAGGCCGGACCATCCACTCCGGTGGAAGTCCTGGGCTTGCAGGCGATGCCCGATTCCGGCGACACGTTCCTGGTGGTGGCCGACCGCGACACGGCGAAGGGCATTGCGCAGTACCGCAAGATGAAGGAGCGCGATGCGCAACTGGCCAAGAGCGCCCGCGCCACCCTTGAAGGTCTCTCCGAGCAGATTCGTCAGGCCGGCATGAAAGACCTGGCTCTCATCATCAAGGCCGACGTGACCGGCTCGGTGGAAGTGCTGGAGAGTTCGCTCTCGGGCAAATCCACTGAGAAGGTGCGCATCAAGGTGATCCGTTCCGGCGTTGGTTCCATCACCGAGAGCGACGTGCTGCTGGCGACCGCCTCGAATGCGATCATCATCGGCTTCAACGTGCGGCCGGAACGCAAGGCCGCCGAACTTGCCGCACAGGAAGGCGTGGACATCCGCCTGCATTCCATCATTTACGAGCTGCAAGATGAGATTGAAAAGGCAATGCTCGGTATGCTGGAACCCACGTTCAAGGAGAACTACCAGGGCCGCGCGGAAGTCCTCAACATCTTCAGAATTCCCAAGGTGGGCACCATCGCCGGCTGCCGCGTGCAGGACGGCGTAATCCGCCGCGATTCGGAAATCAAGGTGATGCGCGACGGCGAGCAGATCTTCAAGGGAAAAATAGGCTCGCTCAAACGCTTCAAGGATGACGCCCGCGAAGTAACCAACGGCATGGAGTGCGGCATCGGTATCGCCAATTTCAGCGACCTGAAAGAAGGCGACTTGCTGGAGTCGTTCACCACCGAGAAGATGGCCGCCGACCTGGGGGCATTGACGTCAGCGAAGGCATAAGCAACAGCTCGACAGCAAGACACGCGGCCCGCTTTTCACTTGAAACGCGGGCCGTTTGCTTTGCTATTGCGCCAGTTGCAACAATACCGCCATGCGAGCGGTCGTCGCGGTAGCGTTGTTCGAGTGAATGAAACGATCTTCCCTCGCGCAGGAAGCGACCCGTGTTTCCGATTGGCAGCGTGCCGGATGCTGTATCAGGCACAACTCTGAATGCAACGTCACAGCGCGGTGACAATTGGCCACAATCTTTATTACATCCTCATGTATTTCTCGCAATGAGATACAGAATTGACTGTAACTCATTGATAAGTCATGAGAGTGCATTTGTGCCTTGACTGCGATTATCGCGCCGGGCAATACTGGTGTCGGTGACTATCAACGCAAAGGAGGTCCAACATGCGCCGTATCCTTCTCGCAACCCTGCTTTCATCACTAACCCTTACCGCAGCGGCAGCCACCGGCAAGCCGGCTAACGACGCTTCTGCCCCAACCTCCGTCACGACCGGAGTTACCAGCCCTCACCTCGTCTATGCGCCGCACATCAGCATTCCCGCCGATGAGCTGCCCCTGGCGATGGTGAATCCCACAACCGTTGTGCTGCAGGTCAAGCTCGATGAGACCGGCAGCCCGACGCAAATTCAGGTGCTGCACGCCATCAACCAGCAAGTGGATGCGCGTGTCATCGACGGTGTCCGGCAGTTCCGCTGGTCCCCGGCCGTGCTCAACGACCGCACGGTTCCTTCGGTCTTGACACTCAATGTCGAGGTCCAGCGCTAACTTACTTCCTTAGTTTCTAACTTCGAGATACACACCGCTCCCCCGGATCGATTTGCCTAAGCTGGCGTCCAGTTACCCGTCAAGCTTTGGCAATGAATCAGGGTTCGTGTATCCAACGGGTGGTCTTCCTTATCCCCATGCCGGCTTCCGTGACCTTTCCGGCATGGGGAATTTTTTTCTCGCGTGTCACTCGCTCTTGCCGATCACCAATATTTGAAATGAGTGAGGAATCATCGGCGGCCGGGGCCTGCGCATCCATGCGGGCGCGTTTGCAGGCAAATTCGCAGGCGGTGTTTTCGGCGCCGGCCCGAACTCCGAGGTGATGGTGTAAAGATTGCCCGTCTTCTGGTCCAGAGTGTGCGTTCTGGCGCCCATCGGCGTCGGGACGTTTTGCTCCACCTGGAAGCTCGTCGGCGAATCTTCCTTGATGATCGTCATCGTTCCATCGCCCTGGGAGCTGGCAGCCTCCATGGTGGCGGGGTTGAACGTGACGCCGTCGCAGCCCTCTCCGGTCGGCAGGTCGGTGATGAAATGCCCATCGGCCGCGGACAGGATCACCATGTTGTTCTTTTCCCGACATGCGGCAAAAAGTATTCCGTTCCTGGCGTCGAGCGCCAGGCCCGCGCAACCGCTGCCTCGCGAGGACAGGTCGTACTTGCCCACCATCTTCATGGTGTTGGCGTCGATGACCGCAATGGCAGCCTTATCCTCAATGTCCACGTAGATCTTGCCCTGGCCATCTGCCGCCGCCTGTTCTGGCGCGCCGCCGATGTCGATCGTGCCCAGGATGCTGCCATCTTTGTCGTCCAGGATTGTGACATTCGGCGCCACGTGACTGAGCACATAAAAGTGATGGTTATAGGGATCGTTCAGATAGCCGTCGGGATGACCGCCCGTATCGATCTTCTTGATCACGGCAAACGTCTTGGCGTCGAACATCGTGACCGGGTTCGACGTGGCGAAGCCATGGCCGGTCTCCGTGTCCACTGCGCCGCCGTGCGCGTTCACGTTGGGGATGTCGCCGACCTGCTCCAGCGTGTCCAGGTCGTAGACGCCAATGTGTCCACCTTCGCGGCCGGAGCGCGCGACGAACAGATGGCGACCATCCGGGTCCGCGGTTACGTAATCCCAGCCGCCCTCGCCGCCGGTGAGCTGAATCTTGATGACCTTGTATGGACCGCTCTCCTGCGCATGCGCGACGCCCACCAGTACCGACCCCACCATCAATCCTGCCGCAACAACAAACCCAATCTTCATGACCAATACCTCCGGATGCGTTCGCGGCCTTTCCGCGTGTGTCGAGATTTGATTCCCGTCAATTGACCGCTGAAAAGGACACATCGAGCATACATGCAACGGCTTAAGACTTCCTGAACCTCAGCAGGCGCCTAATTCAGTCGCGCAATCTCGTGAGCATGAACTTGCGCCACGGATAGCGTAGGGCAGCGTGAACGCCGAGCTGAAGTGAATTGCAGCTCCATTCTTCGTTCGAGTGAACTCAAGCAAAGGATGGGCGCGGATGGAGCCGGATCAGGATCCGAACAGCGGGTACTTCTCTGCATGGACGCAGGCCTGCGCCACGGCGCGGCTCAGCGAGACCGCATTCGCCGGTATGGACCGCGCCAGCCTGCGCAGGATGGCAAGTTGCGTTCGCAGCGTGTCGCCCTCACCGCAGGCTGCGAGCACCCGTTTGGCAGCCTGTTCCACTTGAGCGAGCGCCTCCTCGGCCAGCAGCCCCGTCAGTTGCGCTGCAACCTGCACGGCCGCGCGCCGCGCGGCGGCAAGCTTGCGCGCCCGCAGCAGCGCCGACTCCAGCGCGTACGCCTGCGCCACGATATCGGCAAGGTCGGCCATAATCTCCTGCTGCTGCTCAAGCGCCGTCATGTAGCGCTGGCTGGCCACGCCGGCGGCAAACAGCGCGATCTTTTTTACCGCCGAAAGCGCCTCAGCCTCGTGCGCCAGACGGCTCGCCCGGTATCTCCAGCGTCGTCGAACGACGGCGGCTGCATCACTTCGTCCATCAGCCGCTTGATGGCCGGCAGCAGCGCCAACTTGCCGGCCATGGCGCGCTTCATCAGCCAGCCGGTGATGATCATGCGATTGATCTCGTTGGTGCCCTCGAAGATGCGGTTGATGCGGGCGTCGCGGTAGAAACGCTCGGCCGGATACTCTTCCACATAGCCGTAGCCGCCCATGGTGGCCACCAGCTCGTCGGCAACAAAAGCGAGCATCTCCGACCCGTAGACCTTCAGGATGGAGCATTCGACGGCGTACTCCTCAATGCGCCGCTGGGTCTCGCGCGCGTCGGCAGGCGCGCCAGTCGCAAGTTCGGCCAGGGCTGCGTCGATCATGCCCACCGTGCGGTACGCCATGCTTTCGGCGGCATACAGCCGCGCCGCGGCGGTCGAAATCTTGCGTTGGATCATGCCGAATTCGGCGATGGATTTGCCGAATGCCTTGCGCTCGCGGGCGTAGCAAACCATCTCGCCGAAGGCCCGGCGCGCACCGCCCACGCAGGCCACGCCCAGTTTGAGCCGGCCCATGTTCAGCACGTTGAACGCAATGTGATGTCCCTTCCCCGGTTCGCCCAGCAGATTCTCTACGGGCACGCGGCAATCCTGAAGCACCAGCGGGCAGGTGGAGGAACCGCGGATGCCCAGCTTGTGTTCTTCGGCTCCCACGGTCAGTCCAGGAAAAGTGCGCTCGACGAGAAATGCTGAGAACTTCTCGCCATTGATCTTGGCAAACACGGTGTAGAGATCGGCGAAGCCGCAGTTGGTGATCCACATCTTCTCGCCGTTGAGCAGGTAATGCTTGCCATCGGGCGAGAGCGTCGCGCGAGTGCGGATGTTCATCGCATCCGAGCCGGAGCTGGCCTCTGACAGCGCGTAAGCGGCGATCCACTCGGCAGTGGCCAGTTTGGGCAGGTAACGCCGCTTCTGATCCTCAGTCCCGTACCACACCAGCGGCAGCGTGCCGATGCCAATCTGGCCGCCGAACGCAGTGGAGAAGCTGGCCAGCACAGAAATGTGATCGGTGATAACGGTCGAGGTGGTCTTGTCCATGCCCACGCCGCCATACTCCTCAGGAATATCCACCGAGGTGAACCCCAGAGCCGCAGCCTTCTGGAGCAGGGAGCGCATCAATCCAGGCTCCTTGGACTCAATCCGCGCTATGCAGGGCAGGATCTCGTCACGGGCAAATTCGGCTGCGGTGGCCGCGATCTGCCGCTGCTCGTCATTCAGGTCTTCCGGCGTGAATATCTCTTCGGGGGTGCGGGATTCCAGCAGAAAACTGCCTCCCACAGCGGCCAGGGGTAAGCCAATCACAGAGGACATTGGGGATTATCTCCAACTGATTGAGAAGGATACGCCACTCGCTCCCAAGCGTACAACCGAGACTCGTTCCAGTTTAGATGCTATCGGGTCAAGGAATGTGAATGCGAATGCTCCCTGGGAAAGCTGCCGCGACTACGCCCAAGAACAAATAAAAGGAGAAAAACAAGAAAGACAGCCAGCACAAAGAGCTGCACCCACCATCGCCGCGCCGTCCTTGCACGCACTTTCCGCTTTTTGCCGGCGGGCGTCCATCGCTTGCGGCTGGTCCCGGTCATCGCCGCCTCCTCGATGTTCCCTGTCTTCAGTAACGTACTCGCACGGCCGTCTCGCGTACAATTTTCATTGTTCCGCTTTCGGAGGACTGCCCTGTTCGTCTCATCGATCGCCAGCACGAAGCTTTTGCTCATCTGCTCGTTATCGCAGAAGATGGGAGTTTTTCTGGCGTTCGCCTCGCGAAACAGCTTGGGACGGCAGCTCAGGTCGTTGTTCAACGACCCTTTCGCCAACGTGCACCATTACTGGAACTGGTTCGATGCCCTGCTCCTCACACCTTACTTCATTGTGATGATCGTGCTGGCGCTTTACGGCATGCACCGTTATACGCTCTGCTACCAGTATTTCAAGCACCGCCGCAATTACAATCCGAACCCGCCGAGCCGCTTTGCGGAGTTGCCGCGCGTGACCGTGCAGCTACCCATCTTCAATGAGCAGTTCGTCATCGACCGGCTGATCGAAGCGGTGTGCGCAATGGAGTATCCCCGGGACCGCCTGGAGATCCAGGTGCTGGACGACTCCACGGACGAAACCCAGCAGGTTGCTGCGGCAATCGTGGCGCGCTACGCGGCGCTTGGGCACCCAATCGAGTACATCCACAGGACCAACAGGCACGGGTATAAGGCAGGCGCGCTGGATGCGGGTTTGAAGGTGGCCAGGGGCGAATTCGTCGCCATCTTCGATGCCGATTTCGTGCCTCCGCCGGACTGGCTGATGAACGTCATTCATCACTTTGCCGAGCCGGAGATTGGCATGGTGCAAACGCGCTGGACACACCTGAACCGCGACTACAGCATGCTGACGCAGATCGAAGCCATCCTGCTGGACGGGCACTTTGTCCTGGAACATGGCGCACGCGTTTGCATGGGTGAGTATTTCAACTTTAACGGCACCGCCGGCATGTGGAGGCGCCAGGCCATTAACGACGCCGGTGGATGGCAGCACGATACGCTTACGGAAGACACCGACCTCAGCTACCGCTCGCAGATGGCAGGATGGAAATTCAAGTACCTGCCGCATGTCGAGTGTCCAGCCGAGTTGCCCATCGAGATGACTGCCTTTAAAACCCAGCAGGCGCGCTGGGCCAAGGGCCTCATCCAGACCAGTATCAAAATCCTGCCCGCGCTCCTCCGCAGCAAGGCCTCGCGAAAGATCAAGGTAGAGAGCGTATACCACCTGACGGCAAACATGAGCTATCCGCTGATGATCGTGATGACGGCGCTGCTGATCCCCAGCATGATCGTCCGCTTTTATCAGGGCTGGTTCCAGATGCTGCTGATCGATTTTCCGCTGTTTACGGCGTCAACGCTGTCGATTGCGGTGTTTTACGTGGGCAGCCAGCGGGTCCTGTTCCCAAAATCGTGGATGAAGTCGTTCCTCTACCTGCCCTTCCTTATGGCGCTCGGAATCGGGCTGACGGTGACCAACTCAAAGGCTGTAACGGAGGCGCTGCTGGGCATCAAAAGCCCCTTTGCCCGCACGCCCAAGTATCGCGTGGCCAAGAAGGGTGAAAAATCAAGCGCAGGCAAGAAGTACCGCAAACGTCTGCTGCTGGCCCCTTGGATCGAGTTGCTCGTCGGTACCTACTTTGCGCTGGCAATCGCGTACTGCTTCTCCAATCACAACTATTTCACCGCCCCCTTCCTCATCCTGTTCGTCGTCGGCTATTGGTATACGGGGCTGACCAGCCTGTTGCAGGGGCGTTTTGAGCACTGGCGAGGCGGCGCCAACATCGAGGAGTCGAGCCCCAAGCCGTTCCCAGTGGGAGTGTAGATCAGAATCTCCGCGAATGTCTGATGGCCGTGCTTTCCACAGAGCCGCAGACCTAGTCCGCTACAATAATTGAAAGCGCCTGCCGGGCCGGAGAGTTGAATCTCCGTGTCTGCCAGGCGCGTCAAAGTATTATGCTCACAAACAATTTACCCGAAGCGCTGACCTTCGACGATGTGCTGCTGGTGCCCGCCTACAGCGAGGTGGTGCCGGTGCAGGTGAGCACCCAGACGCAGCTGACCCGCGATATCACCCTGAATACTCCCCTGCTCTCTTCTGCCATGGACACCGTCACCGAATCGCGCATGGCTATCGCCATGGCGCAGCAGGGCGGCATCGGCATTGTGCACCGCAATCTGACCATTGAGCAGCAGGCAGGCGAAATCGACAAAGTAAAGCGGTCAGAGAGCGGCATGATTGTTGACCCGGTGACCATCGGCCCCGACCAGTTGATCAGCGATGCGCTGGAAGTGATGCGCCGGTACAAAATCTCGGGCGTGCCGGTGACCCAGGGCGGAAAACTCGTTGGCATCCTCACCAATCGCGACCTGCGCTTTGAGACGCGCACCGATATTCCTGTCGGGGCGGTGATGACCAGGAAGAACCTGATCACGGTGCCGGTGGGAACCACGCTCGAAGAGGCTGAGGCCATTCTGCACGAGCACCGCGTGGAAAAGCTGCTGGTGGTGAACAGCGACTACGAGCTCAAGGGTCTGATCACGGTCAAGGACATCCAGAAAAAGCTGAAGTATCCCAACGCCAGCAAGGACGAAAAGGGCAGGCTGCGCGTAGGCGGAGCCATCGGGGCCACAGGGGACTTCCTGGAGCGCGCGGCGGAACTGGTGAAGGCGCGCGCAGACGTGTTGGCCATCGACTCAGCTCATGGACACTCCTCCCGCGTGTTGGAAGCGGTAAGAGAAACCAAGAAGCGATTCGGTGGCGTGGCATTGCTCGCGGGCAATGTTGCCACCTACGAAGGCGCAAAGGCGCTGATTGACGCGGGAGCGGACGCCATAAAAGTCGGCTTCGGTCCGGGCTCCATCTGCACCACTCGCGTGGTGACCGGCGCCGGCATGCCTCAGATCACCGCTATTGCCGAAGCGTTCCGCGCCGGGCAGGAACACAACGTCCCCATCATTGCCGACGGCGGCATCAAGTATTCCGGTGAGGTTACAAAAGCGATTGCCGCCGGCGCCAGCACGGTGATGATCGGATCGCTGTTTGCAGGCGTGGACGAGAGCCCGGGCGAGATTGTGCTGTTTCAGGGCCGCAGCTTCAAGACCTATCGCGGCATGGGATCGCTGAATGCGATGAGTCTGGGCTCCGGAGAACGATACTTCCAGAACGGCTCCGAGCAAGCGGATGTGGAGATATCGACGGAAGGCGTGGTGCAGCGCGAACGCAACGGGCAGAACCGGCTGGCGAAATTCGTACCCGAGGGCATTGAGGGACGCGTGCCCTACCGCGGGCCGCTGGAGGCCATGGTCTACCAGCTTGTGGGCGGGCTGAAATCGGGCATGGGCTACGTGGGTTGCGGCACCATCAAGGACTTGCAGGAGAAGGCGCGGTTTGTGCGCATCTCCGGCGCGGGCCTTCGCGAGAGCCACGTGCACGACGTGATCATCACCCGCGAGGCGCCCAACTACCATGTCGAATAACGCGCGCGGGCCCCGGTATTGGTTTGGCGTGTGGTGGCCGGTCGGGTTGGGCATCGTGGTGATCGCGATTGAGTCACAGGCGTTCATGGGCACCGATCACACCAGCCGATTCCTGCGCCCGATCTGGCAGGCGATATTCGGACACGTGAGCGACACGAGCTGGGAAATCATCCACCACCACATTCGGAAGTCGGGACACTTTGTGGGTTACGGGCTGATCGGGCTGGCGTGGCTGCGCGCGTGGTGGATCACGCTGCCGCACTCGAAATTCCTGAGCGATGCCTCACTGGCGTTGCTGGGAACCGCGCTGATGGCGAGCTGCGATGAGTGGCACCAGGCGTTCCTGCCCAACCGAACATCCTCGGTCTGGGACGTGTTGCTGGACTGCACGGGCGCTCTGGTGATGATGACGCTGGTTTACGCTTATGCGCGAATCAGGCCGGCGCAGCGGCTGGCGCGGGCGGCCAGATAAGGCACCTGGATCGGTGCATTTTTCCTATCAAGATATCTTGATATTATAGAAGTGTAAATAGGTTTACCAAAAGGTAAACCCATCAACATATCAGGATATGTTGATGGGTTTGTCTGTGATATAAATCACCCGCTACGCGGCTTGTTCGCCGCCCTCGGTTCCTTCGGTTCCTTCTTCCTTCTTTGACTCTTCGAGCTGTTTCTCGAGTTCCTTGCGCTTTTTGGCCTTCACTTCCTCGCGCTTCTGACGCTTGGCTTCGAGCTCCTTTTCGGCTCCGAGCAGCTCGATGAAGGCTTTTTCCGCGCCGTCGCCGCGCTGGAAGCCGGTGCGCACGATGCGGAGATAGCCGCCATTGCGGTCTCCGTAGCGGGGCGCGACCGTTTCAAAGAGACGCTCAACGGCGGCGTCGGTCATGAGGAATGAGAGGGCCTGACGGCGGGCGTGGAGATCGCCTTTCTTGCCCAGGGTGATCATTTTTTCCACCAGCGGGCGGACCGCCTTGGCCTTGACCACGGTGGTCTCCACGCGGTCGCGTTCGATGACGGACGTGACCAGGTTGCGCAGCAGAGCGCGGCGATGGCTGGTGTTGCGTCCCAGTTTGAATCCTGCATTGCGATGGCGCATGGTCTTCTTCCTTCAGGGACATAGGGACTAGGGACTAGGGACTCGATCGATCCTGCTCACGTTGGCAGCCATAGCTGCCTCTTAGTCCCTAGACCCTATGTCCCTAGTCCCTATGTCTTTAAAAGTTCTCGGTTTCGGTGGGCAACTGGAGGTCGACGGAATCCAGCGGCTCGTCTTCGTCGTCGTAGCGTGCGTTGTAGCTTTGGGCAAGCGCGGTGGCCGGTGGAATGCTGGTCGGTCCGGGAACGGCGTTGCCCTGCTCGTCGATCTTCATGCCCAGGCTGAGGCCCATCTGCGCGAGGATCTCCTTGATCTCGTTCAGGCTCTTGCGGCCGAAGTTCTTGGTCTTGAGCATTTCGGCTTCAGTCTTCTGGACGAGCTCGCCGATGGTTTGAATGTTGGCGTTCTTGAGGCAGTTATAGCTGCGGACGCTGAGCTCAAGCTCTTCAACGGAGCGATTGAGATTGTCGTTGCGAATCACGGGGCCGGCTTCACCGCGCGATTCCGTCTCCATCTCCTCCTCAAAGTTGATGAAGATGTTCATGTGGTCCTTGAGGAGCTTGGCGGCGAGGCCGATGGCATCGGCGGGCAGCACGGCGCCGTTGGTCCACACTTCGAGGGAGAGCTTGTCGTAGTCGGTGATCTGGCCCAGGCGGGCGGCGTCGACGGTGTAGTTGACGCGGCGCACGGGCGAGTGCACGGAGTCGACGGGGATGAAGCCCAGGCCGAGGTCGCCGTCGAAGTTCTTGTCGGCGGAGACGTAACCGCGACCGCGCTTGAGGCGCATCTCCATCTCCAGCTTGCCACCTTCGCTGACGGTGGCGATGTAGATGCCCTTGTCGAGGATCTCGACGTCGCCATCGGCCTCGATCATGCCGGAGGTAACGACGCCGGGATGGTCGGCGCGCAGGTAGAGGGCCTTGGGGCCGTCGCCGGCGAGCTTGAAGGGAATCTGCTTGAGGTTGAGGATGATGTCGGTGGCGTCTTCCACCACTCCGGCGATGGACTGGAACTCATGCAGGACGCCTTCAATGCGGACCGCAGTGACGGCGGCGCCTTCAATGGAGCTGAGCAGGGTGCGGCGCAGCGCGTTGCCGATGGTGGTGCCGAAGCCGCGCTCGAAGGGCTGGGCGCTGAACTTGCCGTAGGTGTCAGTGAGTGTCTCGGCATCGACTGCCAGACGCTTGGGTTTCTGGAATCCTCTCCACAACATATGATTCGTCTCTTTCCCGCGCGGCGAGTACGTCGCGATGCATTTTGCGGCGGCCGCGCAAGTTCTCCTTTAGGGTTAAGTTCGAAGTTCTCAGTTCTTAGTTCACAGTTGCGTGCCCTGGGGCTGACAACTGTGAACTGCGAACTGTGAACTGGCTTGCTTACTTCGAGTACAGTTCGACGATCAACTGTTCGTTGATCGGCAGGTTGACGTCGGCGCGCTTGGGCAAATGGAGCACGCGGCCGGACATGTTTTCAAAGTTGACCTCGAGCCAGGTGGGAACGGGGTTCTGCGCGGCGTACTGGACACCCTGTTCGACTACGACCAGTTTCCTGGCGCCTTCGCGGACAGCGATTTCGTCGCCCACATTGACTTGGAAGGAGGGAATGTTGACCTTCTTGCCGTTGACCTGGACATGGCCGTGGCGCACGACCTGGCGGGCCTGGCGGCGCGAGATGGCAAAGCCGAGGCGATAGGCGACGTTGTCGAGGCGGCGCTCCAGCTGCTGGATGAGCAGCTCGCCGGTGACGCCCTGGGCGCGATTGGCTTTTTCATAGTACTCGCGGAACTGACCCTCGAGGGTGAAGTACATGCGCTTGGCCTTCTGCTTCTCATGCAGCTGGAGGCCATAGCCGACGATCTTGGCCTTGCGGTCCTTGCCGTGCTGGCCGGGAGGGAAGTTGCGCTTCTCAATCGGGCAACGGTCGGAATGACACTTGGTGCCCTTCAAGAAGAGCTTGGTGCCTTCGCGGCGGCAAAGGCGGCATACTGCTCCGGTATAACGAGCCATTTCTTCTCCTGACTTCGGATGTCGGCCGGTTTACATGCGACGGTGCGCACTTCGTCCCGGCCCATGTTTAGGTTTCAGGTGTCAGATTTCAGGTGTCAGGGAGTAGAAACCTGGCACCTGGCACCTGATCCCCGTTCTTTACACTCTGCGGCGTTTCGGCGGGCGGCAACCGTTGTGCGGCACTGGCGTAACGTCGCGGATGGTCTTGACCTCAATGCCGGCGGCAGCGAGGGCGCGGATGGCAGACTCGCGGCCGGAGCCGGGGCCGGCGACACGAACGTCGACGGTGCGCAGGCCGTGATCGCGAGCCATGTTGGCAGCGTTGGACGCAGCCTGCTGCGCCGCGAAGGGCGTGCCCTTGCGCGAGCCGCGGAAGCCGAGCGAGCCCGAGCTCTTCCAGCTCAAGGTGTTGCCCATCTGATCGGTGATGGTGACGATGGTGTTGTTGAACGAGGCCTGAATGTAACAGATGCCGTAAGGCACATTCTTGCGCTCGCGCTTCTTGAATTTCTTTCCCTTGCCGGTTTTGCCGGTGGCAGACTTCGGTTTCTGTTCAGCCATTAGGTCTTCGCCGTCGCTTTCTTCTTGTTGGCCACGGTGCCCTTACGGGGGCCCTTGCGGGTGCGGGCGTTGGTGTGGGTACGCTGGCCGCGGACCGGCAGCGAACGGCGGTGCCGGCTTCCACGATAGCTCTGGATGTCGATGAGGCGCTTGATGTGCATCTGGGTATCCTTGCGGAGATCGCCCTCGACTTCCCCCTCGTCCTCGATGACCTGACGGATGCGGTTTACCTCTTCCTCGCCCAGATCCTGGACTTTCTTGAAGGCGTCGACGTTAGCCTTCTCCAGAATGCTGTGCGCGCGAGGATTGCCGATGCCGTAAATATAAGTAAGCGCGATCCGGGCCTGCTTGTTGCGGGGCAGATCGACGCCAGCAATACGTGCCATGCGGATTCCTTTGCTGCTTCAGGTTAGTGTGCCTCCGGCAAAGCGCCGGCTCGCACGGGTTAACTTGAAAATCCTCCGGGGTTCATCGCAAGCCTTGACTCCGGCTAACTAGCCCCTTGAGAGTTCACAGTTCTTAGTTCGTAGTTCACAGTTGTTGGATCAACCTGCTGCGAACTAAGAACTGTGAACTAAGAACTCGCCTTGGAGGGTTTCCCATTCCTGCCAGGCTCGCGTTAGCCCTGGCGCTGCTTGTGCTTTGCGTTTTCGCAGATCACGCGAACCACCCCGCGGCGGTTGATGACCTTGCACTTGACGCAAATCTTTTTGACCGATGCACGGACCTTCATTTGCCTTGTTACCCTTCTCAGTTTTCAGTTGCCAGTTGTCAGCACCACGCTGAAAACTGATGACTGAAAACTGACAACTCACTTGTAGCGATACACGATGCGTCCGCGATTCAGGTCGTAGGGGCTGAGCTCGACGGCCACGCGGTCGCCGGGGAGGATGCGGATGAAGTTCTTGCGCATCCGGCCGGAGACGTGGGTCAGCACTTCATGGTTGTTCTCGAGCTTGACCTTGAACATGGCGTTGGGCAGGGTCTCGATGACCGTTGCCATTACCTCAATCGCATCTTCCTTGGACAAACCGTATCCCGCTTCTCTGGAGTGCCTGCGCACTCTCAAGTTCTGGACTGAGTGTTAGTCAGTCAAAATCATGGATCCGGTAGCGGTAACCGCAACCGTGTGCTCAAAATGAGCACTCATACTTCCATCGCCGGTGACTGCCGTCCAGCCATCCTTGAGGACGCGGACGTCAGGCGCGCCGGCGTTGACCATGGGTTCAATGGCGATGACCATGCCCGCGCGCAACTTCATGCCGTGGCCGGCCTCGCCAAAGTTGGGCACCTGCGGATCCTCGTGCATATTGAATCCGATGCCGTGCCCGACAAAATCGCGCACCACTGAAAAACCTTCCGCTTCCACCACCGATTGCACCGCGGCGCCGATGTCGCCGAGTGTGGCGCCGGGCTTGACCGCGGCAATGCCGGACTTGAGCGACTCCTCGGTGACACGAAGCAGGCGGGCCGTATCGGGGTCGATCTTCTGACCCACCGGAACCGTGATGGCCGCATCGCCGTAGTAGCCGTCGACCACCGCGCCGCAATCCACCGAAACGATATCGCCTTCCTTCAGCGTGCGCCTGGCCGATGGGATGCCGTGAACCACTTCGCTGTTGACCGACGTGCACAGCACGCAGGGATAGCCATGATAACCCTTAAATGCAGGCTTGGCGCCTAATTCCTCAATGCGCTTTTCAGCCATGTTCTCCAAGTCGAGCGTGGTGGCGCCCGGTTTGACCCGGCTGCGCACCAGCTCAAGCACCTCGCGGACCACCTTGCCCGCGCGATGCATCTTCTCGATTTCCCGGGACGACTTGAGTACGACGGCCACGATAGAGTTCTCAGTTCTTAGTTCACAGTTTTTGGCTCGTAGTTAGGATGCCTGTGAACTACGAACGGCGAACTGCATTGTCAAACGCGCAAAACTACCGGGGCGGCTGCTTTAGATTTCACGCAGCCGTTCCACGGCAGAAATAATTCCGGCAGCTACCACGTCAATTGGCCGGTTGCCATCCACTTCGGCAAAACGGCTCAGGGCATGGTAGTGTTCGACGACCGGAGCGGTCTGGGCGGAATAGGCGCGCATGCGCTCCGCAAAGACTTCTTCCGTATCGTCAGCTCGCTGGACCAGAGCCGCACCCTCTACATCGCAAACGCCTTCCACACGGGGTGGCTTCCCGTAAACGTTGTAGATGGTCTGGCAGACAGGACAATTCCTGCGGCCGGTGATCCGGCGCAACAATTCATTATAGTCCACCTGGATACTGACCGCAACCACCGGAAGACATTGGGGTTGTTGCGCTAAGCGGCCATCGAGCCAGGCGGCTTGGTTGAGGGTTCGGGGGTAACCGTCAAGGATATAGCCGCGCGTGGTGTCGGGCTCCTGGAGACGGACCGCGACCATCTCGTTGACCAGGGAATCGGGGACGAGTTCGCCCCGGGCCATGATCTCTTTGGCCGCTTTTCCCAGTACGGTTCCCTTGGCCACGTTGGCCCGGAGCAGGTCTCCGGTGGAGATCTGCGGAATGCCCCACAGCTTGACCAGTTCCTTGGCCTGGGTTCCCTTGCCCACGCCGGGTGCGCCCAACAAAAGGATGGGGCCGGGAAGGATTTTGCGTCCTATATCCCGGCCAACGATTGCTTCAGTAATCAAGGATGACATTACCAGGTTTTCCTCCCGCGAATACGACCGGATCGCGGGGAAAAGCCCTCATAATGGCGCATGATGAGCTGCGACTCGACCTGATTGATGGTATCCATTGCCACGCCGACCACGATGAGCAACGAAGTTCCGCCAAAGTAGAAACTGACATTGAGGCCATGGATGAAGGCGGTGGGCAGGTTCTCGAAGAGCCCGCCTACAAGCCAGAGCTTGTCGAGGCGGAGGCCGGAGAGCATCCAGGTGGGGATCAGGTAGATGACGAAAAGGTACAGCGCGCCCACCAATGTGATCCGGGTGAGGATGTCATTGATGAAGTCCGACGTGCGCTTGCCTGGCCGGATGCCGGGAATGAAGGAACCCGACTTGCGGAAGTTGTCGGCAATGTCATCCGGCTTCATCACGATGGAGACATAGAAGTAAGCGAAGAAGACGATGGCGACGAAGTTCAGGAACACGTACCAGGGGTAGCCGGGGGCAAGCGCCTGAACGATGGGGGAAAGGAAGCGGTTGTTTTGCACCCATTCCGTCTGGGCGAAAAGGAGCGGCGCCGAGAGGATGGAGCTGGCGAAGATGATAGGCATGACGCCGCCGGAGTTGACTTTGAGCGGCAGATGGCTGGATTGGCCACCCATCATGCGCCGGCCCACGATGCGCCGCGCGCTCTGGACCGGGATGCGCCGTTCCGAGCGTTCCACAAACACGATGAACGCAACGACCGCGATCATTCCGACAAGCAAGACGATGACCAGGAGGAATGTGAATGTTCCCCAGGCTCCGGTTTGGACCTTGTTGACCATTTCACCGACGCCGCGGGGCAGACCGGCCACGATGCCGGCGAAGATGAGCAAGCTCATGCCATTGCCGATGCCGCGGTCTGTAATCTGCTCGCCCAGCCACATGATGAAGGTGGTGCCGGCGGTCAAGGTAAGGACCGCCATCAAGTCAAAGCCGACGCCCGGATTGAGAACCATGCCTTGTCGAGTGAGAATGAGGGCGATTCCGATGGACTGCAATACGCCGAGGATGACGGTGAGATAGCGGGTCCACTGCGTCACCTTGCGCCGGCCCAGCTCGCCTTCCTTTTGCAGACGCGCCAGCGGCTCATACACCACGGTAAGGAGCTGGAAGATGATGGACGCGGTGATGTAGGGCATGATGCCCAGCGCGAAGATGGTCATCCGGCGCAGGGTGCCCCCACCGAACAGGTTCATGAGGCCGAGCGCGGAGCCGCCCTGGAGATCGAACATTCGCGAGATCAGCGTGGTGTTCGTGCCAGGCGTGGGGATCCAAGCTCCCAGGCGGTAAACGGCCAGAATGCCGAGGGTGAACAGAACCCGCTTGCGCAGGTCGGGAATGCGGAATATGTTTAGAAACTTCTCAACCATGTTCGGGGTGTTCCTTCAGGCGCCGGGGCGCCCGATTTACGCGTGTGCATCCATCTTACGCGGGGGCCGGTGAACTTGTCGCGTCCGGCGGTCTGGTTTGCCCCGGTTTGGATGCAGAAAACCAGGGCCAGCGCTTTACGCCTCTGCGGCAGCCGGGTTCTGGGCCGGAAGAATGGCTTTGCCGCCCGCCTTCTCGATCTTTTCCTGCGCCGATTTCGAGAACTTGTGGGCGTGGATGGTAATGGCCGAGGTCAGCTCGCCCGCGCCCAGAATCTTGATGAGCGCTTTTTTGCTGGAAGCGAGGCCGAGCCGGACGTAGTCGTCCAGGCCGATTTCCTTCACGCCTTCAAGCTCGGCAATCCTTTCCAGGTTCACCACCGAGTACTCGGTGCGGAAGATGTTGGTGAATCCGCGCTTGGGCAGGCGGCGATGCAGCGGCATCTGGCCGCCCTCAAACCCGCGCATCATGTGGGATCCGGAGCGCGAGCGCTGGCCCTTGTGGCCGCGGGTCGAGGTTTTGCCCATGCCGGAGCCCATACCGCGGCCGACACGCTTGCGCTCCGTGTTGGCCTTCTTCGGCGCGCGCAGATTGGATAGATTCTTTGCCATTGGTTTCCCTCGCTATAGCGCCGGCGGAAGCTTTGGTTCCGACGACTCGCGTTTGTGAGAGTGAAGAAGTGAAAGAGTGAATTAGTGAAACAAGACCGGGCATGTTCACTTATTCACTTGTTCACTTTTTCACTAGCTCTCTAAAATCCTGACCAGGTGCGGAATGGTCTTGACCATTCCCCGCACCGAGGCCGTATCTTCACGCTCGACAATCTGGTTGAGCCGCGTGAAGCCGAGGCCCTTGACCACCGCCTTATGCTTGAACGGCGTGTTGTTCTTCGAGCGGTAGTACTGAATGCGAATCTTCTTGGTCTCCGCCATGATTAGAGATCCTCCACCTGCTTGCCGCGCATGGTGGCTACTTCGCCCTTGTCGCGGAGCTGGGTCAGGGCGTCGAAGGTCGCCTTGATCACGTTGTGCGGGTTGGCGGTGCCCAGGCTCTTGGTGAGCACGTTCTGGACTCCGGCCGAGGTCATGACCGCGCGCACGGCGCCTCCGGCGATCACACCGGTGCCTTCCGGAGCCGGCTTGAGCAGCACCTGCCCCGAGCCGAACCGGCCGAGGACCTGGTGGGGAATGGTCGTCTCCGTCAGGTTGATCTTAACCAGGTTCTTCTTGGCGCTTTCGATCCCCTTGCGGATGGCCTGCGGAACTTCCTTGGCCTTGCCCGAACCATATCCAACCACGCCCGAACCGGCATCGCCTACCACCACCAGCGCAGCGAAGGACATGTTCTTGCCGCCCTTGACCACCTTGGTGACACGGTTGATGGCCACCACCTGGTCTTTCAGGTTGTACTGGTTGGCGTCGAGTTTCTTCTTCAATATCGTCATTGCTCTTCCTTTGAGCTGTTAGCTCTTAGCTCTGAGCTATTAGCTTCCAGCTTTTGGCTCGTCAAAACCCACTCCGTCCCGGGCGGCGAGCTAATAGCTAATGGCTAAGAGCTGATAGCTTGCTCCTAGAATTCCAGTCCTGCCTCGCGGGCCGCGTCGGCCAGCGCCTTTACGCGGCCATGGTAGAGGAAACCGCCGCGATCGAAGACCACTTTCGAAACGCCTTTCTCCTTGGCGCGCTCCGCAATTGTTTTGCCGATTTCTCTGGCAGCGGCGACGTTGCCGCCCGACTTCAATTTGATGGTGGATGCGGAGGCGATCGTCACTCCGGCCTGGTCGTCAACCACCTGAGCGTAGATGTGGTTCAGCGAGCGATACACATTCAGGCGCGGCCGCTCCGGCGTCCCCGACAGCTTGCGGCGGATGCGCTCGTGGATGCGCTTGCGAATCTGGTTCCGTTTGTTCTGCGTAATCATCGTTTTCTCTTCCTATCAGCGGAGCCGCCCTGCGGCGCCGTTCGGGTTTTTTCAGATCCTTCTCTTCGTTCAGGATGATCGCGCGAGGCTCAGACGCCTCGCAATCGCGATCACTTCGCTCCGGTCTTGCCGGCCTTCTTCTTCAACTTCTCGTCGGAGTAGCGCACGCCCTTGTTCTTGTACGGATCCGGCTTGCGCAGCGAGCGCATGTCGGCCGCTACCTGGCCCACCTTCTGCCGGTCGATGCCGGTGATGGTCAGGTGCGTCTGCTTGGGGTCAATCGCGACTTCAATTCCGGTTGGCAAAGGAACCTCGATGGGATGGGAATAACCCAGGGTAAACACCACCGTGCCTTTGCCCTTCAATTCGGCGCGATAGCCGATACCAACGATGTCGAGTTCCTTCTTCCAGCCCTGGGTCACGCCCTGGACCGCGTTGAACACCAGCGCGCGCGTCAGGCCGTGGAAGGCAGCATACTTATCGTCGGAGCGGTTCACGTGCAGCTGCCCGTCTTTGGTCTCCAGCGAAATGCCTTCGGCAACCAATGCCGACACCTTGCCCTTGGGCCCTTCAACCAGAACCGTGTTGCCCTCCACTTTGTACTTGACGCCCGCGGGCAGCGGGATCGGCTTCTTTCCAATACGAGACATTTCTCAAATCCTTCTTGGCTTGCGAGTCCCGATGAAGTCTCATCGTTCCACTGCAGCCGGGTCGGGCCGAGCCCGACAGTTCACAGTTCTTAGTTCTCAGTTGCACTTTCCAGCTACGTTGCAACTGTGAACTGTGAACTCTGAACTGCACTTACCACACTTCGCAAAGCAACTCGCCGCCCACGCCTTCGCGGCGAGCCTGGCGGCCAGTCATGACTCCCTTGGGAGTGGTCATGATGGAAATGCCCAGACCGCCCTGCACGCGCTTGATCTCGTCGTGGCCGATGTAGACGCGGCAGCCTGGACGCGAGATGCGCGCCAGGTCGCGGATGGCCGATTCCGAGCCGCCGTACTTGAGGTACACGCGCAGGACCAGCTTGCCATCCTCATCCTGGGTCTTATAGTTCGAGATGTAGCCCTCTTCCTTGAGAATGCGGGCAATCTCGGTTTTCAGCTTCGAAGCGGGCACGTCCAGCTTCTGATGGCGGGCCCGGATTGCATTTCGGATGCGCGCCAGAAAATCTGCTACAGGATCGGTCAGACTCATTCCTTCTCCTTCATTCCCCGTTCGCTCCCGGCCAACTTCTGCCCGGAGAACCAGCGGAAATGCTTGGGGCTTGTGCCCCAGTTCTCAGTTCTTAGTTCACAGTTGCAGCTGCGAACTGTGAACTCGCTACTTACCAGCTCGACTTGACCACGCCCGGGATCTCGCCCTTCAGCGCCAGGGAACGGAAGCACAGGCGGCACACGCCGAACTTGCGCAGATACCCCCTCGGGCGCCCGCAGAGCTTGCACCGGTTGTGCTTGCGGGAGCTGAACTTCGGCTTCCGCGCGTCCTTTACTCGTTTTGCAGTGGTTGCCATAAACCCTCAAAAAACAGTTCACAGTTCTTAGTTCGAAGTTCACAGTTCCAGTTGTTCTGGTTCGCAACTGCGAACTATAGAACTGTTAACTATGAACTGCCGTTACGCTCCCTGCCGGAACGGCATGCCAAAGTGGCGCAACAGCGCGCGGGCCGAGTTGTCGTCCTTGGCAGTGGTCACAATGGTGATGTTCATGCCTTTCAGCTTTTCCACCTTCGCGTAGTCGATCTCCGGGAAGATGAGCTGATCGCGCAGCCCCAGGGTGTAGTTGCCGCGGCCATCAAAGCTCTTGGTCGACACGCCGCGAAAATCGCGCACTCGCGGCAGCGCAATCGAGATTAGCCGATCGAGGAACTCGTAGGCCTTGTCGTGGCGCAGCGTAACCATCGCGCCGATCGACATGCCCTCACGCACCTTGAAAGCCGCAATCGACTTCTTGGCCTTGGTGGTCACCGGCTTTTGACCGGCGATCTGGGTCAGGTCCGCCGTGAGCGGGTCGAGGAGCTTGTTGTTCTGCGTGGCCTCGCCCAAACCCATGTTGAGCACTATCTTTTCCAGCTTGGGAACGGCCATGGAGTTCTCCAGGCCAAGCTCCTTCTGCAACGCCTGCCGGATCTCTTTGTTGTACTTCTCTTTCAGCCTTGCCGCCATTGCTCTTTGCTCTCTTTCTTCCGGTCATCGGAGTGGTCGCCGCGGCGACCGTTTACCGTTGCGGAAGGTTCTCAGTTCAGCCATCAGCTTTCCGCCGTCAGCTATTTCTTGGTGGGCAGAGTCTGCCCGCACTTCTTGCACACGCGCACACGCGTATCTCCGTCCTTCTTGAAAGCCACGCGAGCGGGCCCGCAGTTGGGGCAAACCAGCGCGACGTTGGAAATGTCGATGGGTGCTTCATGTTCCGCGATGCCGCCCCGGGTGTTCTTTCCTGACTTGGACGAAACCGTCTTTTTAACTACGCGCACGTGTTCCACCAGGATTCTGCCCTCGTCGGGGAAGACGCGCAGGACGCGCTGCTGCTTGCCGCGGTCTGAACCTGTCAGCACCTGCACCGTGTCATTGCGATGAATACTCAAACTCGGCATAATTCTCTCTCAGTTCACAGTTCTTAGTTCACAGTCCACAGTTACTGTACTTTCGCATTGTCCGCTGCTGCGAACTACGAACTGTGAACTACAAACTCCTTAAACCACTTCCGGCGCCAGGGAAACGATTTTCAAAAACTTCTTCTCCCGCAACTCGCGCGCCACCGGGCCGAACACGCGCGTCCCCACAGGTTCGTGCGCGTCGTCAATCACCACCGCCGCATTCTCGTCGAAGCGGATATAAGTGCCGTCGCGCCGGCGGTATTCCTTGCGCGTGCGTACGATGACGGCCTTCACCACTTTGCCCTTCTTGACGGTTCCGTCCGGCGAAGCTTCTTTCACGGCCGCGGTGATCACATCGCCCAGCGAAGCTTTCTTGCCCAGTCCACCGCCCAGAGGAAGAATCATCTGCAGCTTGCGCGCGCCCGAGTTATCGGCCACCGCGAGCATGGTTCTCATTTGCACTGCCATGGTCTTATCTCCTCAGTTCCGCGCGCTAGCCGGCAATCTGCGGCGCTTCCAGTTCTTCAATCTGACCCAGCGTAGAACGGCGCACGATCTCCTCGAGGGTCCAACGCTTCAGCTTGCTCAGGGGCCGCGTCTCGCGGATGCGCACCACGTCGCCCACCCGTGCCGAGTTCTGCTCATCGTGGGCGTAGAACTTTTTCGAGCTCTTCACGATGCGCTTGTACTTGGGGTGCGCCTTGCGCATCTCCACTTCGACCACGATAGTCTTCTGCATTTTGGTGGAGACCACGTTGCCGACTTTCTCATTTCGCCGCGATACCACCGCAGGCGTTTCTGCTGCCTTTACCACCGCCATTTAGCGCGCTCCCTTCTTTGCGGGCGTTGCCGCGGCTGCCACCGCCCCGTCCTTGCCCGTGCCGCGAATGCCAAGCGCGCGCTCCCGCGCCACCGTCTTGACCTGAGCTATTTCCTTGCGCAATTGCCTGAGCTTCTTCACGCCGTCGTTCTGCCCCATCGAGACCTGGAAGCGCAGCCGAAAAAGCTGCTCCGCCAAAGTCTTCTCGTGGGCCACCAGTTCGTCGTCGCTCAGGGCGCGAATCTTATTGAGTTCCATCTCCGTTAGCTCCTGGCTTTTTAGCTGTCAGCTCTTAGCTTCATTAGGTTCGTCCCTGACTCTCCGATTCACGGTGCAAAGGACTGAAAGCCAAAGTCTGATAGTTAAAAGCTCAAATTACTCTGCCGCAGATTTTTCTGCCGGGGCAGACTTCTCCGCGCCCGGGCGCTGCACAAACTTTGTTCTGAGCGGCAGCTTGTTGGAAGCCAGCCGCATGGCCTCTGCCGCGATCTCCGGGGTTACGCCTTCCATCTCAAAAAGAATCTTGCCCGGCCGCACCACTGCAACCCAGTGATCCAGCGCTCCCTTGCCCGATCCCATTCGAACTTCGGCCGGTTTCTTGGTGATCGGCTTGTCTGGGAACAGGCGCAGCCAGATCTTGCCGCCGCGCTTGATGAAGCGCGTCATCGCGATACGGCTGGCCTCGATCTGGCGGTCGGTGATGTAGCCGCACTCCAGCACCTTCAATCCGTACTCGCCGAACGCAAGCGAGCTGCCGCGCCACGCCTTGCCGCGGCGCTTGCCCTTCTGCTGCTTGCGAAACTTCACCTTCTTTGGCATCAACATGACGAAATCCTCAAAAACAGTTCACAGTTCAAAGTTCGTAGTTCTCAGTCTCCGAATTTCACGTTGCATCTTCGCAACTGTGAACTGTGACCTGCTGAACGATGAACTGCCTAAAACACTCCCGATCCAACCGCCGCCGGCTGTTCGCGCCGCCGCTTCTGCTCATAAATGTCGCCGCGATAGATCCACACCTTCACGCCGATCACGCCGTAGGTGGTCTGCGCTTCGCTGAAGCCGTAGTCGATATCGGCACGCAGCGTGTGCAGCGGCAGGCGGCCCTGCAGGTACCACTCCGAGCGCGCGATTTCGTTCCCGTTTAACCGGCCCGAGACACGTACCTTGATCCCTTTGCAGCCGAAACGCAGCGCCGAATCCACACTCTTGCGCATGGCGCGGCGGAAGCTCACGCGCTTCTCCAACTGCAGCGCGATGTTCTCACTCACAAGCTGCGCGTCCAGCTCCGGCTTGTTCACCTCGATGATGTCGATGAACACGTCGCGGTTGGTCCGCTTGCCCAGCTCGGTCTTCAGCTTCTCTATCTCGGCGCCCTTGCGGCCGATCACGATGCCCGGGCGCGCGGTGCGGATGAGGAACCGCAGCTTGTTGCCCGGACGCTCGATCTCCACCGAGCTCACGCCCGCGGCCTTCAGCTTCTCGCGCAGCTCGGCCTTCAGCTTCACATCCTCGACCAGGAGCTTGTCGTAGTCGCGCTCAGAGAACCAGCGCGAGCGCCATGGCTTGTTCACTCCCAGGCGGAATCCGTAAGGATGGACTTTCTGTCCCATAATTCTTCCCCTCCCGGCTACTTGCCGGACTTCTTGGCTGCGGTCTTCTTCGCCGGCGCAGCAGATTTCTTGGCCACGGTCTTCTTTGCGGCCGTCTTCTTTGCGGGAGCTTTCTTCGCGGGCCCCTTGGCGGCCGGCACATGCGTCTCCGGCTCTTCCACTCGGGTCACCAGGCTTTCCGCATTCTTGCGCTCGGCCACTGACAGCACGATGTGCGTCAGCCGCCGCTGGTAGCGATAGGCGCGGCCCATGGGCGCGGGGCGGATGCGCTTCATCCGTGGACCGTCGTTGGCCAGCGCCTGCTTTACATAGAGGTTGTCCACGTCCAGGTCGGTACCCTGTTCGCCGGCCACGTAGCGCGCGTTGTCTATGACCGAGCGCAACAGTTTGTGAATCACCGGGGCAATCCTCTTCTTGGTAAAGGCCGCCGTATCCAGCGCCTCCTGCACACCCCGGCCCTTGATCAGGTCCAGCACTAGCCGCGCCTTCTGCGGCGACACGCGCTGAAACCTTGCCTCGCCCCGGTACTCTTTTGTCTCCACTGCCATCGGTCTCTTCCTCGAAATCATCTGAGCCGTCAGCTTTCAGCCTTCAGCCCTCGGCTTTCCTATCGCGGCCCGGCCGGCTTCGCGGTCGCTTCCGCGGACTTGCCCGAGGTGTGCCCCTTAAACGTCCGCGTCGGCGCAAACTCGCCCAACTTGTGGCCCACCATGTTTTCTGTCACGTACACGGGAACGAACTTCTTTCCGTTGTGCACGGCGATCGTGTGCCCCACAAACTCGGGGAATATGGTCGATCGCCGCGACCACGTCTTCACGACCTTCTTGTCGTTGGCCGTGTTGAGCGCTTCGATCTTCACGCTCAGATGCGTATCTACAAACGGCCCCTTTTTCGTCGAACGCGCCATAAAAACCAGCTCCTAGCTTCCAGCTTCTAGCCTCTAGCTTCGTCTTGCCCTGAACTAGCTGCCGAGCTATTGCCTGAAATCTCTTCTTCGCAGCACCTGAGCTAGCAGCTAGAAGCTAGTAGCTAGAAGCTGCCCTCATTACTTCGCCCTGCGGCTGACGATGAACGCATCAGTCCGCTTGTTATTGCGCGTCTTGTAGCCGCGCGTCGGCTGGCCCCACGGAGTTACGGGGTGACGGCCGCCGGAGGTTTTGCCTTCACCGCCGCCATGCGGGTGATCCACGGGGTTCATGGTGACGCCACGGTTGGTGGGCCGGATGCCCAACCAGCGCGTGCGTCCCGCTTTGCCGATCGAAACATTTTCGTGATCGGTGTTGCCCACCTGGCCGATGGTGGCCATGCACTCCACCAGCACTTTGCGGGTCTCGCCGGACGGCAGCTTGAGCAGCGCGTAGTCGCCTTCCTTGGCTACAAGCTGCGCCTGCGCCCCGGCTGACCGCGCCATCTGCGCGCCCTTGCCGGGCCGAAGCTCGATGGCATGCACGGTGGTGCCGGCGGGAATGTTCTTGAGCGGCAGCGCGTTGCCCACCAGGATGTCCGCGTCGGGGCCTGAGGTTACCGTCGCGCCCACCTGCAAACCAACCGGCTGCAGGATGTAGCGCTTCTCGCCGTCCGCGTAATGCACCAGCGCAATGCGAGCCGAACGGTTGGGGTCGTACTCGATGGTCGCCACCTTGCCCGGCACGCCGGCCTTGTCGCGCTTGAAATCGATCAGGCGGATCTTCTGCTTGTGCCCGCCGCCGTGATGCCGGATGGTCAAATCGCCCGCGTTCCGGCGGCCGCCGGTCCGCTTGCGCGTCACCAGCAGCGGCTTGTGCGGGCTCGACGTCGTGATGTCGTCGTTCACCTGCGTGCTCTTGAACCGCAAGCTCGGCGTTACCGGTCTGTATGTCTTGATCGCCATTGTCTCTGTCCTTAACGAGCTATTAGCTCTTAGCCTTTAGCCTTTAGCTCGTCCTTCTCCATCAAACTTCCGTCGCTGGCTGCCAGCCGTTCTACTTCGCTCCGTGTTATGCGAGCTAAAAGCTAATAGCTAACAGCTAAAAGCTGTCTTACAGATTGCTCACGTACTCCGGCATCTTTTCGCCGGCCTTGAGCCTGACGTATGCCTTCTTCCAGTCAGCCCGGTAGCCAGTGAATTTGCCGCGGCGGCGCTCCTTGCCCAATACGTTCGAGGTCCGCACCGCCGCCACCTTCACCTTGAAGAGCGCCTCAACAGCCTGCTTCACTTCGGTCTTGGTTGCGTCGGGCGCAACATCGAACACCAGCGTCCCTTCGGTTTCCTTCTTCGCCAACCCCTTTTCGGTGATCAGCGGCCGTCGAATGGTCGTGTAACGTGTCGGCATCAGGCAGCCTCCGTCTGTGCCAGCTTGCGCTTGGACACCGATTTCGCCAGAGCCTCAGTAAGCTGCTCAATCGCAGCCCGGGAGAAGATGGCGCGCTCGTAGCGCAGCAGGTCGTAGGGGTGCACCTCGTTGTTCAGAACCAGCTCCACGCCTTGCAGGTTCCGCGTGCCCAGCACAACGTGGCGCAGGTTCTCGGCCGCCGCCTTGCCGAATTCCACCAGCAGCACCGTGCGTGTAACGCCCAGCTTAGTCAGCGCGTTGCGATAGAGCTTCGCCTTCGCATCCGCGATCTCCAGCGAATCCACTACCGTGAGCTTGCCGTCGGCCAGCTTGGCTGCCAGCGCCGAGCGCAGCGCTCCCAGCAGCTTCTTGCGCGGGAACGCATAGTCGTAGCTGCGCGGCTGCGGCCCGTGCACGGTGCCGCCATGCCGCCAGATAGGAGACCGCACCGAGCCGACGCGCGCGCGGCCCGTGCCCTTTTGCTTCCACAGTTTCTTGCCGCTGCCCGCTACAAGCTTGCGATTCTTGGTGGCATGCGTGCCCTGGCGCAGCGAGGCGCGGTAGTGCTTGACCGCCTCCCACAGCAGGGCCTCATTCACCGTGTCCGGCGCAAACACTGCGTCGGACAGCTCCAGCGAACCCACCTTGTCCCCGTTCAGATTGACTACATCCACTTGTGCCATCGTCTTCTTCCTGCGAGCTATTAGCTGTTAGCTTTTAGCCGTTAGCTCTCAGCTCATACGCTGTAACTTCCGTCCTGAAACTTAACCCAAACAGCTAATAGCTAATGGCTAATAGCTGAAAGCTCGTTACTTCCTCTTCGCCGTTGCCTTCTTCGAAGCCTTCAGCGGATCCACTGTTCCGGAGCCCGCAAACCCGCGGCGCTCACGCGGCGGCGCCTTGGCCTTGCTGATCATCACGTAGCCATCCCTCGGTCCGGGCACGGCGCCTTCTACCATCAAAAGATTCTCGTCCAGGTCGATCCCGCGAATGCGCAGGTTGCGCACCGTCACCTGGTCCTGTCCCATGTGTCCCGGCATCCGCTGCCCGGGAAAAACGCGCGACGGGAAGCTGGATGCGCCGATCGAACCTTGCACCTGAAACATGTGACCGTGTGACTTGGGTCCGCCGCCAAAATGATGCCGCCGAACGACGCCTGCAAATCCGCGTCCCTTCGAGGTCCCGATCACGTCCACAAACTTCGCATCGGAAAAAATATCCACCAGCACTCGGTCGCCCGCCTTGGTGCCGTCGGCGCCCTCCGCGGTCACCTCAATGTTCACTTCGCGCTGGAACTTTACCGGCGGCGCCTCGGTCTTGGCCAGGTGCCCCGCCTGCGGCTTGGTGATCCGCGACGCCTTCACAAACTCCACCAGCCCGATTTGCGCGGCCTCGTAGCCGTCCTTCGCCATGGTCTTCAACTGCGTCACCACGCATGGGCCTGCCTGCAGCACCGTGATCGGGTGCACCTCGCCCCTGTCGTCGAAGACCTGTGTCATTCCGATTTTCTTGCCCAGAATTCCCGTAACTGCCATATCGTCCTCACCTCATCATGCGGAGCTTGTCGCGCCGCACTGCCGGAATGTTTCAGGTGTCAGGTGTCAGGTGTCAAATTGCTGAACCCTGACACCTGACACCTGATCCCTATTTCTCAAACGCCTTGATCTCCACATCCACACCGGCGGGCAGATCCAGTTTCATCAGCGCGTCCACCGTCTGTTGCGTCGGCTCCAGGATGTCGATCAGCCGCTTGTGCGTGCGAATCTCAAACGCCTCGCGCGACTTCTTGTCCACGTGCGGCGAACGCAGCACGCAATACTTGTTCTTGATCGTCGGCAGCGGAATCGGTCCCGCCACCGTTGCTCCGGTGCGCTTGGCCGTATCCACAATCTCGCCGGTCGACGTGTCGAGCACACGATAGTCGTATGCCTTCAGCCGGATGCGAATTCTCTGTCCTACCATGTGCTTCCCTTCAGTTCTCAGTTCTTAGTTCGTAGTTCTCAGTTCCCGTTTCTGCTGTGAACTGTGAACTACGAACTGTGAACTCGCCTACTTGATAATCTCCGAGATCGCGCCCGCGCCAACGGTGCGTCCGCCTTCGCGAATCGCGAACCGCAATCCCTTTTCCATTGCCACCGGCGTGATCAGCTCAATCTGCAGCTCCACGTTGTCGCCCGGCATCACCATCTCGGTGCCCGCCGGCAATTCCGCCACGCCCGTTACGTCCGTGGTGCGGAAGTAAAACTGCGGCCGATAGCCCTTGAAGAACGGCGTGTGACGACCGCCCTCTTCCTTGCTCAACACGTACACCGTGCCCTTGAACGTGGTGTGCGGCGTGATCGATCCCGGCTTGGCCAGCACCATGCCGCGTTCCACATCTTCCTTCGCAGTGCCGCGCAAGAGGATCCCGGCGTTGTCGCCGGCCATGCCCTCGTCCAACTGCTTCTTGAACATTTCCACGCCAGTGCAGACGGTCTTGCGCGTCTCGCGGAAGCCCACTATTTCCACTTCCTCGCCCACCTTCACCTTGCCCCGCTCGATGCGGCCGGTCACCACCGTGCCGCGGCCCGAGATCGAGAAAATATCTTCAATCGGCATCAGGAACGGCTGGTCGACGGCACGATCCGGACGCGGCACATAACTGTCCACCGCCGCCATCAGCTCGTCGATCTTCGCCTCCCACTTGGCCTCGCCGTTCAGCGCGCCCAATGCCGAGCCGCGGATCACCGGCGCGTCGTCCGGGAACTGGTACTTGGCCAGCAGCTCGCGCACCTCCAGCTCCACCAGCTCGATCAGCTCCTCGTCTTCCACCGCATCGCACTTGTTCAGAAACACCAGCACCGAGGGCACGCCCACCTGCCGCGCCAGCAGCACGTGCTCCTTGGTCTGCGGCATGGGGCCATCGGTGGCGGCAACCACAAGAATCGCGCCGTCCATCTGCGCCGCGCCCGTAATCATGTTTTTGATGTAGTCGGCGTGCCCAGGGCAATCCACGTGCGCGTAGTGCCGGTTCGCCGTCTCGTACTCCACGTGCGCCGTCGCAATCGTAATCCCGCGCTCCCGCTCTTCCGGCGCGTTGTCAATCGAATCGAACGACCGGAACACGATCTTGGGGTTGTGCTTCTGCAACACCTTCGTGATCGCCGCCGTCAGCGTCGTCTTGCCATGATCAATGTGACCAATGGTTCCCACGTTCACGTGCGGCTTCGAACGATCAAACTTTTCCTTCGCCATAAAAGTCTCGAATCCCTTTCGTAGCTCGTACTTCCCGTTTCACAAGTGGGGCGCCGGCGTTCCGGCTCCAGCCCCAAAAACCCTAGTTAGTTCACAGTTCTTAGTCCGCAGTTCTTAGTTACGTGCCGCGATCACGGTTAACTGTGAACTAAGAACTCTGAACTGCGAACTGCACTTACTACTTTCCCTGCGCCCGCCCGATGATCTCGTCGGCAATCATCCGCGGCGCCTCTTCGTAACGCGCAAACTGCATCGAGTACGACGCCCGGCCCTGCGTGCTCGACCGGATATCGTTGACGTACCCAAACATCTCCTTGAGCGGCACAATCGCCTTGATCACCTGCGATCCGGCCGCGTGCTCCATCCCCTCGATCCGACCGCGCCGCGAGTTGATGTCGCCGATGATGACGCCCATGAACTCCTCGGGCACCGTAACTTCCACCGCCATCACCGGCTCCAGCAGCACCGGCGAGGCTTTTCTGGCCGCTTCCTTGAACGCGATCGAGCCGGCAAATTTGAACGCCATTTCGTTCGAGTCCACTTCGTGGTAGCTGCCGTCGTACAAACTCACCTTGACGTCGACCACCGGGAACCCGGCCAGGATCCCCAGTTCCATCGCGCCCCGGACGCCCTGGTCGATCGGCTTGATGTACTCCTTCGGCACCACGCCACCCTTGATGTCGTTGATAAACTCGTAGCCCGCGCCCGGCGTGTTGGGCTCGACCCGCAGTTTGCAGTGCCCGTAGTTGCCCGAGCCGCCGGTCTGGCGAATGTACTTGCCCTCGGCCTCGGCATGTTTCCGAATGGTCTCGCGGAACGCCACCTTCGGCTCGCCCACATTGGCTTCAACCTTGTGTTCGCGCTTCATGCGGTCGACCAAGATTTCCAAATGCAGCTCGCCCATTCCGCTGATGATCGTCTGGCCCGAGTCCTCGTCGGTCCGCACCTTAAAGGTGGGATCCTCGTCCGCCAGCCGCGACAGCGCAATCGCCATCTTCTCCTGGTCGGCCTTGGTCTTGGGCTCGATCGCCACAGATATCACCGGCTCGGGGAAGGTGATGGCGCCCAGCGCGATCGGATGGTGCGGGTCGCAGAGCGTGTCGCCGGTCTTCAGGTCCTTCAGGCCCACGCACGCGCAGATATCGCCGGCCAGGATCTCCGTCACATCCTCGCGCTTGTTGGCGTGCATCTTCACCAGCCGTCCTACGCGGTCGGTCTTCCCCGTGCGCGGATTCAGCACCGTGTCCCCGGTCTTGAGCGAGCCGGAATATACGCGGACAAACGACAGCTTGCCGAACGGATCGTTGATCAGCTTGAAAGCCAACGCGGACAACGGCTCGCTATCTTCGACCTTGCGCATCTCCTTGTGGTCGGGATGATGCGGATTGATGCCTTCTATCGGCGGCTTGTCCAGCGGGCTGGGAAGGTAATCCACCACCGCGTCCAACAGCGTCTGGATGCCCTTGTTCTTGAATGCCGAGCCGCAGATCACGGGGAAGACCTTCAGGTCGATCGTCGCCTGGCGGATACCCGCCTTCAGTTCCGCGATGGTCGGCGTCTCGCCTTCCAGGAACTTCTCCAGCAGCACGTCGTCGGTCTCGGCAATCACTTCGATCAACTGCAGGCGGAAGGCTTCGGCTTTCTTTTTCAGATCGGCCGGAATCTCTTCAACCGAGAACTCGGCACCCATGGTCTCGTCGTGCCACAGGACGGCTTTCATCTCGATCAAATCGATGACGCCCTTGAAGTTGGCCTCTGCGCCGATGGGGATCTGCAGCGCCACCGGGCGCGCGCCCAGCCGCTTGCGGATGGTGTCGATCACATGCTCGAAGTCCGCGCCGTTCTTGTCCATCTTGTTTACGAAGCAGATGCGCGGGACCTTGTATTTATCGCCTTGCCGCCACACCGTCTCGGTTTGTGGCTGCACCCCGCTGACCGAGTCGAACAGGGCCACGGCGCCATCCAGAACACGCAGCGAGCGCTCCACCTCGGCGGTGAAGTCCACGTGCCCGGGCGTATCGATAATGTTGATGCGGTAATCCTTCCAGATGCACGTCGTCGCCGCCGACGTGATGGTGATGCCGCGCTCCTGCTCCTGCTCCATGTAGTCCATGGTCGCGGTGCCCTCATGCACTTCGCCGATGCGGTGCGTGATGCCCGTGTAGAACAGGATGCGCTCTGTCGCTGTCGTCTTTCCGGCGTCGATGTGCGCCATGATGCCGATGTTGCGGCAACGATTCAGAGGTATGGTGCGAGCCACGGTCAAAATCCTTTGCGGGCGGGGATTGCCCGCGGTTAAATCCAGTGATCAGTGGTCAGTGATCAGTGGTCGGTGAAACCTGTAATGCCTCGGTCGCCCGCGATCCAGTGATCACTGTCCACTGATCACTGAACACTGTTCTTACCACCGGTAATGCGCAAATGCCCGGTTGGCTTCGGCCATGCGGTGCACGTCTTCCTTCTTCTTCATCGCGCCGCCGCGGCCGTTGGCTGCATCCAGCAGCTCGTTGCTCAGCTTGTCGGTCATGCCCTTCTCGCCGCGCCCGCGCCCATAGGTCAGCAGCCAGCGGATCGCGAGCGATGTACGGCGATCGGGGTTCACCTCGATCGGCACCTGGTAATTAGCGCCACCTACGCGCCGCGTCTTCACTTCCAGCAGCGGCTTCACATTCTCCACCGCCTTCTTGAACAGCTTCAGCGCATCATCCCCGCCGCCCTTCTCCTCCAGGTTCTTCATGGCCTGGTAAAAGATGCCCTGCGCGGTCGACTTCTTACCGCCCCACATCATGGAGTTCACAAACTTGGTCACCAGAGTCGACCCGTAAACCGGGTCCGGCGCCACTTCCCGCTTCGCAATGTGCCCTTTTCTCGGCATAAACCCTCAAAAAAACAGTTCGCAGTTCCTAGTTCACAGTTCTCAGATCACGATTCTTAGCCCTTACGCCTTCCGCATGGCGGCAACTACGAACTAAGAACTATGAACTCTGCTACTTCTTGCCCGCCGCCGGACCGCCCTTGGCCCGCTTGGCGCCATACTTCGAACGCCCCTGCTTGCGGTTGGCCACGCCCACTGAATCCAGCGTCCCCCGCACCACGTGATAGCGCACGCCCGGCAGATCCTTCACACGGCCCCCGCGGATCAGCACAATCGAGTGCTCCTGCAGGTTGTGGCCGATGCCCGGAATGTAGGTGGTCACTTCGATCCCGTTGGTCAGCCGCACACGCGCCACCTTGCGCAGCGCCGAGTTCGGCTTCTTGGGCGTCTGCGTGTACACCCTGGTGCACACGCCGCGCCGCTGGGGCGAAGCCTGCAAGGCCGGTGACGCCGTCTTGTACCGCGGGGCTGTCCGCCCCTTCCGAACCAGTTGATTAAATGTCGGCAAACCGAAACTCCTTACCCAATCCTGCACACTCAATTTTCAGCAGCCGAGCAGATCTTCGGGCCCTTTCCGTCCTGCCAGGCCATACCGGCCCAACCGGACGCATAAAAGCCCTGAATCCTGCCTCGCGTCTGCCTGCTTCCCATCTCAGACGAGAACCACGACGGTGGCTGTACGCTCGCCGCGGCGAGGCCAACTCCGTTTCGCAGTTCCGGCTTGCATAGCCCTCCAAGGTGGAGAACGCGCAAGCACCGTAGCGATTTCGCAATCCAGGCGTTGGCGGAACACCCGCCCTCAACCGCTTGCCTGGGATCGCTTTGTCCCTGCCCTCTGCAAGAAAAGAGCTTGTCCGGGACATACTGAGCCAGATCCATCCTGCTCTCTGGCCTTCGGATCAGCCCTTCTAAAGGGCCCATCCTACCCCTCCAGCGTACAACTCACGCCAGGAGACGTTCTTGCGGAACCAATTAACAATAACAAGAATCGGGAGCGGGGTCAACGCACACCCCCGCTCCCGATCAACTTTTGCGCTTTTTTGGGCCCCGGCGCTCTTCCGCCCGCTCGCCCGGCTTTCCAGCGACTACACGATTCCGTGTACCGTCCAGTTCATGCCGTCATAGGACAGGTCCGCCTGGCGATGTGAGCTGAGATGATTCCCGGGGTTGTGGGCAATGTCCTGCAACGGCTGCGGCACACCCTTGAAGTCCACCGCCTCGGTGTAACTCACGCTCTTGGCCACGTTTACGCCCGGCAAGGTCTCGTCCTGCGGATCCTGTAAGTCCACCGCCTTCAACGGATTAGCCGCCGTCGTAATAATCACGACCGTGAACGGGCTCCCCTGCTCCGGCCGCCACTGGATCACGTCTCCGCCGCCGGTCAGCTTCAGAGCCTTTTTCCCGTCATCTGTCAGCGTGTAATCCGCCCAGCGGTTGTTCGGATACACCTTGGTCAGCTTCCAGTACCCTGCCGTTATTCCTTGCCTCAGACCCGTATCGTCAATCGTGATGTTGATGCCGGCCGGCGTCTGGTGATCGTAATAGGCCTGGAGTACAGCTTGCGCCGTATCCTTATTCAACGGCGGCGACGATTTGCACCCAGTTGCCAGAAGCCCCGCGCCCGCCACGGCCAGAGCTCCCAAAGCACAGACTTGAAACAGCTTCTTCACGGTTCCCTCCTAGGGCTTTTGTTTCATGTGCTTCAGTCTGATCCCCGCCGGAATCTGCTTTCCGGACCTCCTGAATCACTCTCCGGGAGCATGGCTCCGGGGCGTAAAGCTCTCCGGAAACCCGTTGGGAATCGACGCGCCAATTCTTACCCTCACTTTCCGCTGTGTCAATCAGAATGAAAGTGACGTGGGGCACACAACCGCGCTCCTTAGAGCCAGCTCAAAGGTTTTATCAGCGCGCCGCGACGAATCGGCCGCCCTGCCTTCACCGCCCTGCCTCATTCTCCGGCGGGGCGATCCGTCCCAACAGAAACTCCAGAAATCCCTTCTCATCCGACTTGAGACAAACCTGTGCATTTGGCGCCCCCGCCACTGGCCGGGTGAAACCCTGGGCGTCCACCTCCAGCCGAAGGGGCTGCGCCGGACACAGCTCCGGCCGCACCGCATAAGCCGCCGCCACCGGGTCGTAAAGCGTCGGCGTCGGGCTGCGCATGTCGTTGCGCGCGGCCCACTGGTGATAGAGCAAGGTCAGCTGGTCGGTCACGGGGGACCCGTAGGAGAAGATCCGCTCCCGCTCCAGTTCCTCCAGGTGGATTTGCGTCGAATCCAGCGGCATCATGAACACCGGTACGCCGGAATCCAGCAGCGCCTTGGCTCCCGCCGGGTCCCGCGCAATGTTCCACTCCGCGTCCGGCTTCGGGTTAGTCTGCCCGTCGGCATCGTACCCGCGGTAGATGCTCCCGCCCATCATTACCACCCGCTTCAGCTTGCGGAACGTAGCCGGGTCGCGCTCAATCGCCGCGCCCACATTCACCAGCGGCCCAATGGCAATCAGCGTCACCTCGCCCGGATGCGCCCCGATCTGGTCCAGCAGAAACTGGACCCCATCCGCGTGCGTGCGGTCCGGCTCCTGCTCCGCATACGCCTCCTGGGTAAACACGTTTGAGTGCGGCGTCGGCTTGCCCGCGGCCACCGGGATATCGCTCCGCCCCACAGCCGCAAGATACCGGTCCACCAGCCGCGCCCGCAGCTCCGTATCGCCGAATTCCGTCGTAATCCCCAGCAGCTTGATCTCCGGACTTTTGAGCACCAGCGCCAGCGCGAATGCGTCGTCAATATCGTCTCCGATGTCCGTGTCAAGAATCGCCAGTTGCGGCCCTGCTGCGCTTGCCGCGGAATCGGCCGCCACCTGTCGCAGTGCCGCAGCCCCGTTCGCTGCCGGCACCTCCTGCGCCAGACAAGCCGTTATCGCCGCCAGCGCCGCTACCGCACCCAATACCTTCCACTTCTTCATGCACACCAATGTAAACCGTTCCCCGCTGGCCCCGTCCCCAATCCGATTTCCTCCGCGTATGTCCTTTGGTTGCGTTAACATCAGAGCGAATCCAGTGTTCCCCGCCACGCCCAGAGGAAAACCGCTCATGCTCCCCGGCGCACGTCTCCGACAGCTCGCCGCCCCCGCTCTCGCTGCTGTTCTTGCCTTCTGCGCCGGCTCGCTCGCCGCTCAATCGTTTGACTTTGCCCACGACCGCCAGCCCGTGATCTCCCTCGACGGCCTCTGGCGCTTCCACCCCGGTGACTCGCCCATCGTTAACGGTGCTCCGCTCTGGGCCAGCCCCAGCCTCGACGACTCCTCCTGGTCCTTGTTGCGCAGCGACCGCTCCTGGGCCGATCAGGGCTATCGCGGACTCGGCGGGTTCGCCTGGTACCGCTTCAAAATCGTGATTCCCGCCGGCCAGGAACCCACTGACATCCTGCTCGCCCCCATGCTCACCTCCTATCGCGTCTTTGTGGACGGCCGCGACGAAGGCGGCCTGGGCAAGATGCCCAGCGCCATACCGTCTTTTTTCCTCCGCTACGTTAAATATCACCTCACCACCGCCGTCAGTCCAGCAACGCGGACCATCCAAGTCGCCATACGTGTCTGGCACTCGCCCATCTGGGCCGCTTACGTCGGCGGTGGCCCTTTCTACGGGAGTCATGGCGGCAATCTCGCCGGCGATCCCGCTCTCCTCGCTGTCGAAATGAGACACCATGAAATAGAACGCAACGCACCGTTCGTCGACTACTACTCCTGGAGCATCCTTTCCGGTCTCGTCGGCCTGGTCATCCTGGGTCTCTTTTTTATGCAACCCGCCGAGCGCGAGTATCTCTGGTTCGCCATCTTGTTGCTGGCCCAGGCCGCCGACGATGCGCTGCTAATCGCCCAGCAAGCCTTCTTTTGGCCACCGATACCGGTCAACGATTTAATCGACGGCGCTTTCTCCGCGCTCGTTGTCATCTCGTTTCTTTGCTTCTTCTCCCGCGTCCTCGAAGTTCCGCTCCGGAGGCCGGGCCGCATTGCCCTTTTCCTGGCTATCATCAGCCCTTTTCCCACCGTGCTGTATTGGCCAGGATGGGCCTCGCCGGGCGCCTCGGCTTCGTTTCAGATTGCATGCCTTCTGCCCGCGACCTTCTGGATTCTCTTGAACCTCGGCCGGCGTGCCTGGCGCGGCAATCTTGACGCCCGCCTGCTCCTGCTCCCCGCCGGCCTCGACATCGGCTACTACTTCGCCGACAACGTCGCCGTCGTCATTGGACAACTCGGCCTCATTCGCGATCCCCGCATCCTCGAAGTCGCCCTTCCGCTGCCGCCGTTCACCGTGCATCTCGGCACCGTCTTCCACCTATTCTTCCTGCTGGCCCTGTTGATCTTCCTCATCCGCCGCTTTGCCATGGCCCGCCAGCGCGAGCAGCGCCTCCAGGGCGAATTTGAAGCCGCCCGTCAGGTCCAGCTCGTCCTGCTTCCCGATGAGCTCGACCAATGCCCCGGCTTCCATGTGGAGAGCTTTTATCAGCCCGCGGATGAGGTCGGCGGCGACTTCTTCCAGCAGATCGCCGATCCTAGGTGCGGCATGCTCGTGGTCATCGGCGACGTCAGCGGCAAAGGACTCTCCGCCGCCATGATCGTCTCCGTCCTTGTCGGCGCCATCCGCACTGAGGCCGCTCACGGCGCCCGGCCCGTCGCCCTGCTCAACGCCCTTAACGACCGCCTCATCGGCCGCCCTCACGGCGGATTCGTCACCTGCCTCGCCGTCTGGATCTCGAACCAAGGCGAACTTACCCTGGCCAACGCCGGCCACCTTCCGCCTTATCTCAACGGACAGGAACTCTCCATCCCCTCCTCGCTCCCGCTGGGCATCGTCGATCGCCCTGACTACGAGGAGATCACTCTCAAGCTCGGCCCCGGCGACCGCCTCACCTTCGTCTCCGATGGCGTAGTGGAAGCGCAAAACGAACGCGGCGAGCTCTTCGGCTTCGACCGCACCCGTGACCTCAGCACCCGATCCGCCGCAAAGATCGCCCGCGTGGCCCAGGCCTTCGGCCAGCAGGATGACATCACCGTCCTCACCGTCACTTTTTCGCCCGCGGAGGCCCTGCATGCGTAGAGTCGCCGGGCTTGCACTTTTCCTCGCCGCGCTTATGGCGCATGGCGCGTGGTCTCAGCCCGGCGCTGGCGCCATTCGCTACCACTCCGGTGACAACCCCGCCTGGGCCAATCCGAACATCGACGACAGCTCCTGGCCCGTCACGCAGCAAGGCCGCTGGCCCGAACCTGCATTCGATTCCGACGGTTTCGTCTGGGTCCGCATTCTTGCGCCCGTACCCTGCGACACTGCGGAGCCTCTGGCCCTGCGCATCCGCAGCCTGAGCCGTGCCTGGATGGCCGAAGAGGTCTTTGTGAACGGCGTTCGCGTGGGAAACTTCGGCAGCCTCCCGCCCAACCCATTCGTCCCCGGCCTCCCGCTGGACACGGTCTTCGATCTTCCCTCGGGCCTCACCCATCCCGGAGCGGTCGCACACATCGCGCTGCGCATGTGGTATCCCCCTTTCGCGCGACGGCCCGGCGGACAGGAGGCAAACGCAACCGTCGACTCCGCGCCAAGTTCCGGCGGACCCACTGCGATCGAAACAATGAAAAAGCAGCCCGGCGGGTTCGACGCGGCATCCTTCACTTTCGACCAGGTCCGCACACTGCATGCCCAAGACACCGCCGCCCGCGCTCAGGCCCGATTACGCAACGCTCTTCCTGCCACGCTCAATGTATTCATCCTGCTCATCGGCATCGCCATCCTTCTGCTGGCTCGCTCCTCACGCAGCCGCGATCTCTACCTGTATGGCGCCATGCTTGCAACTCTTCCGTGGATCACCCTCTTTTTTGAATGCATGGATGCCCGGTTGTTGACGCTTTCCGAATCGCATTGCGTCTGGTTCCAGGTCGTCAGCCAACTGCCCGCCATGGTCATCACCATCGAATTCATCTGGCGCATCAATGGCTTCCGCGATGTCTGGTTCAAACGGCTCACCTACGCCGCCATGGCGCTCTTCAACATCGGCGTCCTCATCGCGTTCACTCCCGCCGAGCCGTCTGCTCTTGTGGCCTTCTCGCTGGTGGGTTACCGCGTCAGCCTGCAGGCATTCAACAGTCTCACCCTCCTTGCTAATCTCTGGGTCATTTTCGTCAAGCGCCAAAGACGTCTGATTGCCTTCGCCATGCTGCTGGTACCGGCGGCATCGCTGAGTGAGGGCTTCAGGAATACCTCGCAGAGCGCCGACCTTTTCGATCTGGCATTTTTTCTCGCCGGTTTTTGCCTCACCGCGGTCCTGGCCCATCAGGCTTGGAAGGAGTGGCGCGCCCGTGACGCGCTGCAAGCAGAGTTCGAGGCAGCGCGCGAGTTGCAGCAGCTCCTGGTTTCGCCGGCGGTCGATGTTCCGGGCTTCCGCATCGAGAGCGTGTACGCGCCAGCCCGCCACGTAGGCGGAGATTTCTTTTACATCCGCCCGGACGACGACGGCAGCATCCTGGTCGTGGTCGGCGATGTCAGTGGTAAGGGCCTGCGCGCTGCCATGACCGTGAATTCCGTAATGGGCGCCCTTCGCACCATGCCTCCGTTACCGCCCGCGCGCATTCTCGGGGACCTGAATCGCGGCCTCCTCGGCCAGATGCAAGGCGGCTTCGTCACTTGCTGCGCCGCAACCATCACACAGGACGGAAACGCAATCCTCGCCAACGCCGGCCATCTGCCACCATATCTGGATGGAACTGAGGCGCCCGTTCCCGCGGGACTTCCGCTGGGCATCGACTCAGGCGTCGCGTACGAAGAGAGCAGCTTCCTTCTGCGCCCGGCGAGTTCCCTCACTTTCCTTTCCGACGGCGTCGTCGAGGCCCGCAATGCGTCCGGCGAGCTCTTCGGCTTCGACCGCACCCGCGACCTGAGCACCCAGTCCGCCGAAGCCATCGCCCAGGCCGCCCAGGACTTCGGCCAGGAAGACGACATCACCGTCCTCACCGTGGAATTCCAAGGGAACCCGCGCTCGGAGACCTCTTCAATTGGATTGAAACTGGAGGGACTGACGGTTGAAAGCTGAGGGCTGACGGCTGAGGGCTAGCTCCGCGGCGTCAGCACCGGTATTCCATCCACAATCGGATACCCGCGCCCGCACCCCGCGCACACCAGCCGCTCCGGCTCTGCGCGCAACTCCCCATGGCACACCGGGCACGCCAGCAACAATAGAACTCGCGCGTCCATTTCTCGCCCTTCTGAGGGATTCTCGCTCATGGCTCTAGACGGGCACTGACAACTGAAAACTGAAATCTGTGAACTAAGAACTGTGAACTCTGAACTGCCTTACTGAATCGTCGCATCCGGCTCCGCCACCACCGCGCCGTGGCTGGTCCGCGTCGGCCGCCCCGCAAACTCCGCCTCGATCTGCTCGTTCGTCGCCGCCTTGGCAAACTCATAGGCTACGCGGATGCCGTTGTAGATGGCGTTGTCGTTCGACGAACCGTGGCCGATGATGCACACGCCTCTCACCCCCAGCAGCGGCGCGCCGCCATACTCCGTGTAGTCCAGCCGCCGGCGGAAATCGTTGAACGCCTGCCGCGAGAGCAGCGCGCCCACCTTGGCCGTCACCGTCTGATTCAGCGACTCGCGCAAGGCGTCACGCACGAACCGCCCGATCCCCTCGCTGGTCTTGAGCGCCACATTGCCCACAAATCCATCGCACACAATCACGTCGGCATGGCCGTTGAAGATGTCGCGGCCTTCCACGTTGCCGATGAAGTTGATGGGCAGCGCCTTCAGCAAAGGCAGCGCCTCGCGGGTCAGCTCGTTGCCTTTGGTCTCTTCCTCGCCGATCGACAGCAGACCCACCCGCGGCTTGTGAATCTTCAGCACGCTGCGCGCGTACATCTCGCCCATCACCGCGAACTGCTCCAGGTTATGCGCCTTGCAGTCCACGTTGGCGCCCACGTCCAGCAGCACGCACGGATTCCCTTTGGATGTCGGCATGGGCGTAGCCAACGCCGGCCGGTCCACGCCCGGCAGCGCTCCCAGCACCATCTTGGCCGTGGCCATGGCTGCGCCGGTGTTTCCGGCGGTCACAAAGCCGGCGCATTTGTGTTCCCGCACCAGCTTGAGGCCGACCCGCATGGAGCTGTCTTTCTTGGCGCGCACCGCGTGCGCCGCCTTCTCCTCCATGCCGATCCGTTCCGAGGCATGGACGATGGAAATGGGAAGGTCTTCGTTTTCCAGGTGCTCGTCCAGCAGGTCGCGCAGCTCCGGCTCCGGCCCCACCAGGTGCACACGCACCGGCAAGGAGCGGCAGGCCAGCATGGCGCCCCGGATCTCAGGCTCGGGGGCCTTGTCGCTGCCGAATGCGTCCAGCGCTATATCAATGAGCATGCGGGCGCTCGCGGAGTGCGTTACTTGGCTTCCTTCACGTCCAGAACGGCGCGGCCCTTGTAGGCTCCGCATTTGGGGCAGGCGCGGTGGGGCAGCTTCTTCTCGTGGCAGTTGGGGCACTCTGAGAGTCCTCCAGCGGTCAGAAAATCGTGGGCGCGGCGGTTGGCAGTGCGGCGCGTGGAGTGGCGCCGTTTCGGATTGGGCATGGTCTAATTCCTTTCGTGTCCCGCGTGGGTGCCCCATCCTAAGCCGCGCCGTTGTTTTTGGCGGCTTAGGGTGGGAGACAAAGCCCGTGGGCGGTACACCGTAAACTTTGGGCCTTTCAGGACTTGATCCGGCTGCGCAGACCGGACAGCGCCTCCCAGCGCGGGTCCGATGGGCCCTCCTCGCAGGTGCATGGCTGGCTGTTGCGGTTCCCTCCGCAGCGCGGGCAAAGTCCCTTGCAGTCGGGCTTGCACAGGGTGCGGACCGGCAAGGACAAAAGCACCTGCTCCCTCAGCACATCTTCAAGCAACAGACTGTCTTTTTGATAATACCCGATTTCGGTTTCGCCCGCCGAGATGGCCCGGTCCGGCGACCCGGCGTCGGCGCCAAGTGGCCGGAAAATCAGGTCGAAATCGGCCTCCAGCGTCATCCCCACCGGCTCCACGCAGCGCGCGCAGGGCGTCTCAAAGTTGCCGATGAAGTGCCCCCTCAGGCGGATATCGGCCACGATTTCCTTCGGTCCGCGGTGCTCGTGGATAACCTCGGCGCGTCCTTCGGTTGCCAGATTGCCCTTTTGTGCCGCTTCTTCTCCGTAGTCGATGGTTCCAGGCTTGTACTGGAGATCGAAGTCGATGGGCTCTTTTTCCAGTTCGACTATCTTGAATTCCATACAGTTAAGAGGTTAAGGCGGGGCAGGCTACCCGTCAATGATCCCCAGGGGACCATGCATCGCTATCAACAATAGAGAAAGTGCTGCGGAAAAACTCTCATCTGTGATGCTTTGTATCAGGGCACGACTTCAGTCGCGCCGCTATGCCGCTCAAAAGAAAGCACCGGGCTTTAGCCCCTGCCTCGCTCGCTAAGCGATCTAAGCCGATTTCGGGAGTTTTTCCGCACCCTCTTTAGCCCCTGAGGTTTTCCGCATCGACTTCATTGCTTCCACGAGTTTTTCCGCAGCCTCTCAAGCCCAGTTCTCGCCATCCGCCCTCCCAGGGTATCCGCCGTCACAGACCGGCTCCCCATCTGCGCCTACACTCGAGCCGTGAGTCGAACTTCGCCCGCCCTCTGGCGGGCGTCGTCGTTTAGGAGCAGGTCTTGGAGCAGATTGTCTGAACCATGAATGCGGCGTCCAAATCGGCAGCTTTCTCCTTGGTCCCCCCTCGGGACTCCAGGACCCCCCTCCCCCCCAAAGGTAACCACTCAAGCCCCGCCGGCCACGCGGACCCCGTCAAATCCTCCCACCAACGGGAAATAAAAGGCGAATCAAGCGCCAAATCAGCCACCCCCCTCCCCTCCAAAGGTAACCATCCCCTCCAGAGAAAAGCGATCAAAAAGCGAACAAACTTGTGCAGTCTATGGCCACATCCTTATGAATCCAAAGCACATCGCCGTTTTTTTTAACGGTTCCATCCAGGTTTGAGGGCGCCTTTTCCATTGGACATTGCAGAGGAGCGTATGCTAGCTTCTTTGCAATGTCCAAAGGAGCGGTGGCGATGGGCGAAGGCAAATCGGAAGTGCTGCAGGGGACGCTGGACCTGATGGTGTTGAAGACGCTGTACGCGATGGGGCCGCTGCACGGGTTCGGAATTGCGCGGCGGATCGAGCAGGTGAGCGACGGCGTTCTCGACCTGAATGAGGGCACGGTATACACGGCGCTGCTGCGCCTGCAGCAGCAGGGATGGATCGCTTCGGAGTGGGGGACGAGCGAAAACAACCGCAAGGCGCGGTTCTACTCGATCACGCAGCAGGGGGCCAAGCAACTGGAACGCGAGACCGAAAACTGGGAGCGGGTGGCGGGCGTAATGGACCGGGTGCTGAAACTCGAGAAGCAGGGGTGAGGCGATGGGGAAACTGCGGGTGCTGTGGGCAAGAGTGAAGGGGCAGGCGAAGCAGGGCCGCGAGGACGAGGCCTTCGACGCGGAAGTTCGCGAGCACATTGGCCTGCTGGAGCAACGCTACCGGGCGCAGGGGATGAGCGCGGGCGATGCGGCGCGGGCGGCGCGGCGGCAGTTTGGGAACGTGACGGCGCTCAAGGAGCGGCAGCGGGCGCAGCGCGGGATTCTATCGCCGACGGAGTGGTGGCGGGATATGCGCTTTGGCTTGCGGATGCTGGCCAAGCGGCCCGGCGTCGAATGCGGCGGTGGTGCTGGCGCTGGCGCTGGGAATCGGAATGAACTCCGCAGTGTTCACGTTTGTGAATGCGCTGCTGCTGCGGCCTCCGCAGGGCGTAAGCCAGACGCGCAAGATGATTGAGTTGTGGCTGAAGCGGCCAAAGCAGACCGGGCCGCAAGGCTATCTGCCGTTCAACTATCCCGACTACACGTACTATCGCGACCATGCGAAGTCGCTGGAGGGGTTGCTGGCGTTCGATGGAGATGGCGTGGACGTGATCTGGAATCACGCAGGCGTCAGGACAGAACCTGAACGTGGCGGCGGCGTCGGGGAATTTCTTTTCGCTGCTGGGAGTGAATGCGGCCATGGGGCGGGTGCTGTCAGTGGACGACGACCGGATCGACAATCCGCGGCAGGTGGCGGTGCTGAGCTACGCGTGCTGGAAAGACAAGATGGGCGCGGACCCGGGCATTCTGGGGCGGACGCTGATGCTGAACGGCGCGGCGTTCACGGTGATAGGCGTGGCGCCGGAGAAGTTTACCGGACTGATGATCGCGACCGAACCGGATATGTGGGCGCCGCTTACGGCTCAGGAGAGTTTCACGCACGACAAGGGACGCCTGGCGGATCGCAACACCTCCTGGCTGATTGTGGCGGGGAAGATGCGCACCGCTGGCGACAGGAAAAGTGTGCAGGCGGAGATGCACGTGCTGGCGAAGCAGTTGGGCGTTGGCGCATCGCGAAGAAGGACGAAGTTCCGGACGCGGAGGTGTATGCGATGACGCTGATGCCGGGACCGTTCCGCGGGTACGTTTTCGCGTTTACGGGATTGCTGATGCTGGTGTTTGTGCTGGTGCTGCTGATTGCCTGCACCAATGCGGCCAGCCTGCTGCTGGCGCGGGCAACCGGACGCGCACGCGAGATGGCGACGCGGGCGGCGCTGGGCGCGGGACGCGCCCGACTGGTGCGCCAGATGCTGGTGGAGAGCCTGATGCTGGCGGGTTTGGCCGGCGCGGCGGGCGTGGCGATTGCCTGGGCGATGTCGCGGCTGCTGATGGAACTGAAGCCGGGGAATCTGCCCATCACGCTGGAGATTCCGATGGATTGGCGGGTGGTGCTGTTCACTGCGGTGGTGTCAATCGCCACGGGCGTGATCTTTGGGCTGGCGCCGGCGCTGCGGGCGAGTCGAGTGGAGGCGGCGCGGGTGCTGCGGGAAGAGTCGCAGACAGCGGGACGGAAGAAGGCGCGCATGCGCAATGTGCTGGTGGTGGCGCAGATGGCGATGTGCGTGGTGCTGCTGGCCGGGGCGAGCCTGTGCGTGCGCAGCCTGATGAACGCGAATGCGATCGATCCGGGATTCGACACGCGGCATATCGCGATGGCCGATCTCGATCCGGGGAGTCTCGGTTACTCGCCGCAAAAGGTGAGCGACTTTTATACACGGCTCCTGGAGCGGGTGAAGCGGCTGCCGGGTGTGACGTCGGCCAGTTACGCCAAATGCCTGCCGCTGGGGACGTCGCGGGAGACGGTGACCGGCGGGGAAGCTCCTGGAACGATCCCAATGCGATCCCGGTGACGGTGTTTCGCGTGGAGCCGGGATTGCTGGGGACGATGGGAATTCCGCTGCTGCGCGGACGCGATCTGACCGAAAAGGAGGCCGACAGCGCGACCGCGGACGCGGTGGTGATCAACGAATACCTGGCGCGGCGGCTGTGGCCGGGCGAGGATCCGGTGGGCAAACGGCTGGCGCTGCGCGGCGAGAAGAGCACGAGCGAAGTGGTGGGAGTGGTGAAGAACGGGAAATATCACACCCTGGGCGAAGGGCCAACGGATGCGGTCTTCCGCGGAACGCTGCCGGCGGCGCGGACGCTGGTGGTGCGGACGGCGGGAGACGAGCGTGCGGTGCTGGACGAGGTGCGGCGCGAAGTGCCGATCGTGGATCCGCTTGTGACCACCACGCTGGAGCAGACGATCGACGATTACATGGCGCTGCCGCTGTTTCTGCCGCGTACGGTGGGGTGGCTGCTGGGGGTGTCGGGAATCCTGGCGGTGGTGATGACGGCGATCGGGCTGTTCGGAGTGATTGCCTACGTCGTGTCGCAGCGGACGCACGAGATCGGCGTGCGCATGGCGCTGGGGGCGCGGCGGAGCGATGTGCTGAAGATGGTGATGGGACAGGGATTGCGCCTGACCGGGATTGGGCTGGGGATCGGGCTGGTGGCTGCTCTCGCGGCGGCGCGGCTGCTGTCCCCGCTGCTCTATGGGATTGGAGCGAACGATCCGGCAACGATGATTGCGGTGGCCGTAGGACTGGCGGCGATTGCACTGTCGGCGTGTTACCTGCCGGCGCGGAAGGCGATGCGGGTGGAACCGGCGACGGCGCTGCGGTATGAGTGAGGTCCCCTAGGCTCGTCGGGATTGGCGAATCGCGTTGATCTGGGCGGCGTGGCGGATGGGGTGGAGAGCCATCAGCAGAAGCATCTCGTAGCAATTGAGCGGGCGAGTGATGAGAGGATGCTCGACCAGCGAAAAGCGCAAGTCACCGGAGAAGTTTTCGACGAACTGGATGGTCTGTGCGCGAACGGCGTTTAAACGATCGAGAGCTTCAGCGAGCGTGGCGCAGGCGCCGGTGGGGAGGACGGGCTGGGGAGCGTCGATTTTGCGTTCGCGATTGAGGGCGAGGGATTCGAGGCGGGCTTCGCGGGCGGGATCGGCGAGAGAGACGGCGCTGGGCGCGGCCTGATGAAGGCGGCCGAGAAGGAAGGCTTCAGAGGCGGCGAGGTGCTCAACGATTTCGACGATGGACCAGCGATCCGGCGCCGGTTTTTCTGTCGCGGATTCCGGATCGACGCCTGCAAGCGCAGCTTGGAGGGCGGACTGACCTTCGTTGAAGCGGTCGAGGATCTCGTGCTTTGCCGCATCCATTGGCACTCTCCGCTTCTCCTGGCGATGCAAGCCGCTGATTAGGCTTGACTTAGTAGCCTCTATTCTGATATAATACTAAAGTGGCTGCGCGCTCTGAACCTCACAATCCAAGCGCAGCCCAGGGAGAAACTGCCATGCCTGAAACCACCCCGGCCGCCCGCTTCTTCGCCGCTTACGAGCGCAACATCGCCGAGAGCGACATCAACGCCCTGATGGCACAGTTCGCCGAAACCTATCTCAACGGCGGCCCACACGGCTGCCAGCTTTTGCATTCCGCCGAACTCGCTGCCGGCCTCCCTCGCCGCCGTCAACTCCTGAACTCGCTCGGCTGCGGGCCGTCCCGGCTCGTTTCCCTCACTGAGATTCCGATCGGTGATCGCTTCGTCCTGGCCCAGACGCGCTGGCAATTCGCCGTCGAGGGCGCGGAAGATCCGGTCTCGGTTGACTCCAGTTTCCTCCTCGACATCGCAGAGCCCGCGCGGATCCTGGTTTACATCTCTCATCACGATCTGGTCGCGGTCCTCAAATCCAGGCAACAAGCATCGGGAAGCTCGCAGGTATCCTGAGGGCATGACATCGCAAGAGCGCGTGCCGCCGCAGCTCAAAATCCGGGCTGCGACGGCTGCGGACGAGGAACGCCTCATCCCTCTCATCAACTCGGCCTTCGCGATTGAGACATTTCTCGAAGGCGACCGCACCAATCCCGAGCGGATGGCCGAAGCCATGGCCGAGGGCGCGTTTCTGGTGGCTGAGGATGCCGAGGAGCAGATGGCCGCGTGCGTGTACACGGAGGTTAAGGGCGAGCGGGGATACGTGGGCCTGCTCGCGGTCGATCCTGCGCGGCAGGGACAAGGCATTGGCCGCCTGATGATGCAAGCCGCCGAAGATCTCTTCCGCTGCCACGGCTGCGTGGCCGTCGAAATCATCGTGCTGAGCCTGCGGACTGACCTGCCGCCGTTCTACGAACGGCTGGGCTATGTGGTGACGAGCCGCGAGCCCTTCACCCCGCAGCGAAAGCTGAGGGAGGGCTTCGAGTGCCACGCAATCAAGATGTCGAAGCGGCTTTGATATTTATCGTCCGGTTGCCGCCGGCGCGTTTCGGGGCCCGTTTAGATGCTTCGCGGCAAAATCGAGGAACGCGGGCCAGTTGGGCTTGGGCGTGTGCCCGCCGGAGTGCTGGCGGAAGGCGAGGTTGCCTTTGACCGACGCGGTTTCGACCGGCGGAAAGTGTGCTGGTCTCGAGCCCTTCGACGCCAAGGAGGCGATAGACGGGCGTGGCCGCAACTTCGGCCAGAAACATGCCGCGGGGATCGGCCCAGCCGTCGCCGTTGGGGTTGGCGTAACCGTCGCCGTTGTTGGATCCGCTGCCGATGAAGACCGGGCGGGGCGCGCAGAGGGCGATGAGTTCGTGGTTGTCGATCGGGGAGATCGCCGGCCGTCAGACGTGCCGTCGTACTTGAGAAAGTTGCCGGCCATCCAGTGGTACTCGGTGGAGCTGGCCAGGTTGGGGATGGGCTCGCCGTAAATGTGGCGATAGAGCTTGGCGCCGCCTTCGCCGGAGGAAGAGCTGTAGGCGACAGCGAAGCGGGTATCGTACGCCATGGCGACGAGAACCGCTTTGCCGTAGCGCGAGTGGCCCTCAATGGCGACGCGGCGGGCGTCGAGGGCGGGGACCGTGCCGAAGTAATCAAGGCATCGGCTGGCGCCCCAGGCCCAGGCCTTGAGCGCGCCCCAGTCGTCGAGGGAGCGCGGCTGCCCATGGTTCATGAGGCCGATGATGCCATTGGTGAGTCCCGCGCCGTCGTCGGCCTGGATGCTGGTGGGTTTGAGCATGGCGAATGCCCAGCCGCGCTGAAGCACGGGAATCGGATCGACGCTGTAATGAGCCCAGGGACCGGTGAACGCTTCCGGCAGCGGCTTCGCCATCGCCTTGTCGAAGTCCTCGGGAAATTCGAGCTCCATGACGACGGGAACGCGAGCCCGGGCGTGCGCGGGAACGGCGAGGAGAAGCTGAATGTCGACGTGGATTGCGGGGTCGATCGAGTTATCGACGTGGCCGACTACATGTTGAATGGTCACGTCCGCGCCGCCCAGACGCGCTGATGTTTCGGCGGCCACTTTCCAGGAAACCTGGGGCAGATTCGGTGGCGTGCGGCCGAGGAGTTCGCGGTCATAGAGGGCCTGAATCTGAGGCCGGCGGCGCGCAAACCATTCGGGAGCGGTGGTGACGCGGCTTCCGTCGGCGAAGCGGAGGGGATCGGGCAGGTTCGCGTAAGGATTGGCCTTGGCTTCGTCGTAGTTGCAGGAGTCGGGCGCTTTCGCGTTGCCGGATTGCGGAGGGCGGAGCTGGTTGAGACCGAGAAGATGCATGAGGCGGTCGCGATCGTCGGCGGCGGTGAGTTGCACGGGCGCGCCCGGCTCGGCTGCCTGCGCGGGCTTCGCGGCGGGCGGGGCAGTCTGGCTGCTGGGAGCCGGGGTGGACTGCGCGGCGAGGGGAATGGCGGCGAGGAGCAGTACGAAGAGCGGCGCGCGGAAGAGCATTTCGGAACCTCGGCGGAGGGTGATGGCGGAGCGCAGGAAGAATATCGATTTGGCAGGAGCGAGGCAAGCGCCGCTGGGGGACTTCCCATGCCCGGCAGACGCGGCCCATTCGGTTCGAGGGAGTCCGTTCGAGCGCGATTGGGGGTTCAAGTCGCGGGCCGGCGCGCCGATGAACCAAGGGAAGCGAATCGGAAGGGGTGGGGCATGTCTGCCATTCGCAATCTGCCTATTTCGCGCAAGTTTTATGGCGCGTTCGGTATTGTATGCAGCCTGTGTATTGTGCTGGGGGCGTATACGTTCCTGGCATTTCGCAGCATTGCCGGCAATACGGTGGTGGTAAGCGGGAACCATCTGCCGGCGCTGATATGGATTGGGGATTTCCGCAATGCGGTAAGCACGGTGCGCAGCGAGGACCTGGAGCTGTTGCTGTGCCAGACGCCGGCCTGCACCGCTGCGCACGGCGCCAGACGCAAGCAGGCGGTGGCGGATTACCAGCAGGCGCTGGATGCGATGCAGCCGTTGGTTATGGCTGAGGAGCGCAGCCAATACCAGCAGTTTGTGAACTCGACTCAGGTGTACCAGGCGGCCAGCGATCGCGCGGCGGCACTGGAAGCTTCCGCCAAGGTCGGCGACGCATTGGACTTGTTGTCGTCGGAAGCCACGACAGGGGCGCTGAACGCGGCGCTGAAGGCGGCCGACCAGGGATTCCAGCTTCATGAGAAGCTGGCCAGCGAGAAGGCGCGGAGCGCGTCGGTTTCGAGTTCGCAGGCTACCTGGATCGATTTGGCGGTAACGCTGCTGATTGTGGTGCTGTGCGCGCTCGTGGGCGTGGGACTGACGCGGCTGATTGCTCCGCGAATTCAGCGGGCGACAGCGGCCCTGGAGAAGCTTGCCGCGAAGGACTTGACGGCGGCTCTGCGGGTATCGGCGAGCGACGAGATCGGGCGATTGGGCGACGCGCTGAATACCAGCGTGGCGGTGCTCAGGGAAGTGATCGAGTCAGTGGGCAAGGGAGCGGAAACGCTATCGAGCGCGACCAACCAGATGAGCGCGCGGGCGGTGGAGAGCGCGGCCAACGCGAACACGCAATCGAGCAAGACCAACCAGATTGCGGCGGCGGCGCAGGAGATGACGGTTACGATCGGCGAGATCAGCCAGAACGCGGAGAATGCGGCGCGGGCCAGCCGGCTTTCGGCGGAGACGGCGGACCAGGGCGGCGCCGTGATGCAGGCGGCGGCGGAGACCATGGAACGCATTGCGTCCGCGACGACATCGGTGAGCGAGAAGATGACGTCGCTGGCGGCGCGCAGCGAGGAGATCGGCAAGGTGGTCAACGTGATCCAGGAGATCAGCGAGCAGACCAACCTGCTGGCGCTGAATGCGGCCATTGAGGCGGCGCGCGCGGGCGAGCACGGACGCGGATTTGCGGTGGTGGCGGGCGAAGTGCGGCGGCTGGCGGAGCGGACCAAGAGCGCGACGGAAGAGATTGCGGGAACCATTCGCAGCATTCAGGAGGAGACGCGGGCCACGCTGGAAGTGATGGACTCAAGCCGTGCGTCGGTGGAGACCGGCCTGGAGGAGACCAGCCGCGCGCGCAAGAGCCTGGAGGCCATCATCGACTCGTCAAAGGAAGTGGAGCAGCAGATCAACATGATTGCAACGGCGGCCACGGAGCAGACCTCGGCTTCGGGCGAGATTTCGGAGTCGGCTGGGCACATTTCGCAGATTGCGACCGAGTCAGCGCACACGGCGGAAGAGGCCGTGGAAGCGCTCAAGAACCTGGCCTCGCTGGCCGGGGACCTGGACGGGATGATCCGTCAATTCCGGCTGGGCGAGGATGGGCAGGCGGGTGGCCGTGTGGCGCCGCATGCCAAGGCCGCCGGGCTGGCGGCGCTGCGCGCGGCGCATTTGTAGATCGAGAACAAATTCCTAGTGCGCCCCGGCAGCCGGATAAGTACGACGCTGCCGGGGCCCTTTTTTGCCGTTCCATACCGATGAAGCCGGATGGAATTACGCAGAGCTTTCATCTTCTCTCCCCGCCCTCGCTGCAAGAATGGAGTGGATGGTGACCGGAGGCCGCTATGTTAGCCTCCGTTTGAAGGGGCGCGCGGCGCGGCATCCCGCGGAAGCGGCGCGACCAACCCGGCCCCAGCGCATCGAATTGATCGGGGAGGAAGGACCGAGGAATGAGCGCCGTCAACTACGACCTGACCGTGATCGGCTCTGGTCCTTCAGGACAGCGAGCCGCGGTGGCCGCAGCCAAGATGAAGAAGCGCGTTGCGGTGGTGGAGGCGCGGTCGGTGGTGGGTGGCGTGTGCATCAACACCGGGACCATTCCGTCGAAGACGATGCGCGAGGCGGTGCTGCACCTTTCCGGTTACAACTACCGCTCGATTTATGGCATGAACTACCGGGTAAAGGAAAAGATCACCATGGGCGACCTGGCCTTCCGGGTGCAAGCGGTGATCAAGACGGAAGTGGACGTGACCGAGGCGCAGCTTTCGCGCAATGGAATCGAAGTGGTTCATGGGATGGCGCATTTCGTCGATCCGCGGCACGTGCGCGTGGAAGGCCCGCAGGGCGACACCACGCTCGAGTCGGACCGCATCATCATCGCGGTGGGAACCAAGCCGGCGGCGTCGCCCAAAGTGCCGATCAACGGGCGCACCATCGTCAACAGCGACCAGATACTCGACCTTCCCGCGCTGCCGCGGTCGATGATCGTGGTGGGCGGGGGCGTGATCGGCGTGGAATATGCCTGCATGTTCGCCATCCTGGGCGTGCGCGTAACCGTGATCGAGAAACGGCCGAAGCTGCTGGAGTTCGCCGACCAGGAAATCATCGAGGCGCTGAGCTATCACCTGCGCGACAGCCGCGTAACTCTGCGCCTGGGCGAAGAGGTACAGAGCGTGGAGGAATTGCCAGACGGAACGGTGGTGGCAAACCTGGAGAGCAAGAAGCGTATTTCGGGGGATGCGCTGCTGTACGCGGTGGGGCGCCAGGGAGCAGTGGAAGACCTGAACCTGGCGGCTGCGGGCATCGAGGCGGACCCGCGCGGACGCATCCCAGTGGACGAGAGCTATCGCACCAAGGTGGAGCACATTTACGCGGTGGGCGACGTGGTGGGATTTCCGGCGCTGGCGTCGGTGTCAATGGAACAGGGTCGGATTGCGGCACACCGCGCATTCGACGACAACGCGACCAAGTCGAATCCCAGCTTTTATCCCTACGGCATCTACACCATCCCCGAAATCAGCTTCATCGGCAAGACCGAAGAGCAATTGACCGACGAGGATGTGCCGTACGAAGTGGGCATGGCCTATTACCGCGAGGTGGCGCGGGGGCAAATCCGCGGCGATACCACCGGGCGGCTGAAACTGATCTTCCACCGCGAGACGCGCAAGGTGCTTGGGGTGCACATCATCGGCGAGGGCGCGGCGGAGCTGGTGCACATTGGCCAGGCGGTGATGACGCTGGACGGCACGGTGGATTATTTTGTGCAGACTGTTTTCAACTACCCCACGCTGGCGGAGTGCTACAAGGTCGCGGCGTTCAACGGGCTGGGCCGCCTGATGCGCTACCAGGCAGGCTGAAGCCGAAGAGTGGAGGATGCGATGACGATCGCCATCGGCGTGGTGATAACCGAGCACATTGTGGCGGGGCTGCTGGAAGAGCACAAGCTGGTGGGCAAGCCGGTGCGCTTCCCGGCGGACAGGAATGAACTGGACGCGCTTCAGTCGATACCGAGCGGGGAGCTTATCGACGTGGTTGCGTCGCAGGTGGCGGAGCTTGCGGGCAACGGTGGCGGCAAGGTGGATGCCATTGGCGTGGCCGTGCCGGGGGTGGTGCGGCACAACATTGTGGAAGAAAGCCCGAACCTGAAGCAGCTGAAAGGGACGCACCTGGGCCAGGAACTGAGCCAGGTGCTGGCCGAGCGGGGAATCGTAGCGCCGGTGCACATTGCCAACGATGCCGATGCGATCGCCGCGGGCGTGGCCGCCACGCGGGGCCAACTGAACCGGCTGACGCGGGTGTGGACCATCGGTAACGGAATCGGCTACGGCCGCTGGCCATACGTGGAAGGCGTTTGGGAAGGCGGCCACATTACCGTGAGCCTTGACCCCAAAGAGCGCTACTGCGGATGCGGTGGCGTGGGGCATCTGGAAGGCATCATGGGATACCGCGCCATGCGGCTGCGCTTCCTGGACAAGGAGCCGGAAGAGGTGTTCGCGGCAGCCAAACAGGGCGATGCGACTTGCCGCGAGTTTGTGGATCTGTGGCACCGTGCGCTGGCCGCGGCCACGGCATCCTTCATCCATCTCGCCGGGTCCGGGGCGGTTTTACTTCACCGGACACAACGTGGGGTTCCTGGAGTTGCCCGTGTTGCGCGCGCACATGGAAACCATGGTGAAGATGAGCCCGCTGCAGAGCTTCAGCCTGGAAGTGCTGGAGCCGGATGACGAAACGGCGCTGATCGGCGCGGGAGTGAGCGCGCTGCGGGCGCTGACGTGGTGAAGGCAGTTGTCAGTTCTCAGTTGTCAGTTCTCAGCTTGTGATTTTGGGTGCCGGGCTGCTGCGGATCATTCGATGCGCAGGGCCTTCATGGGGTCGAGGCGCGACGCACGCACCGCCGGTATCCACGTGGCCATCAGCGCCACCAGGGTGAGCACGATCGGCACGATCACGAACGCCGTTGGATCCCAGCTCTTCACGCCATAAAGCGAGCTGGCGATGAGCCGCGTGAGCCCGAAGGCAGCGCCCACGCCCAGCACCACTCCGGCCAGCGCCAGCTTCATGCCCTGCCACACCACCATGCGCCGGATGGCCTGGCGATCCGCGCCCAGCGCCATGCGGATGCCGATCTCCTGCACGCGCTGCGTCACCGAGTACGCCATCAGGCCGTAGATGCCGATGGCCGCCAGCACCAGCGCCGCCAGCCCGAAGATGGTGAGCAGCAGCATATTGAAATCGTCCCGCGCGATCGATTGCGCCTCAACCTCATCCATCGAGCGGATGTGCGCCACGGGGAATCCGCCGCTGGCCTTGCGCAGTTGTTCCTGGACGGCGGCGGCCAACTGGAGCGGCGCAACCCGCGTGCGGACCACCCAGGTCAGCGGCGAGATGCGCGAATTGAGCTCCGTGATTCCATCCGTCATCTGCGCCTGGGGAATGATCATGAGCGGGCCGGGATCGCGATTCAGCCCGCCGTCGCGCACGTCGCCCACGATGCCGACGATGGTGCGCGCCGGCCCTCATTGAACTCCGGCCCCACATCCTTGCCGATGATGATCTGCTGGCCCAGCGGGTCTTCGCCCTTTTTCCAATACTGGCGCTGCCATGGCCTGGGTGATGATCACCACTCCGGGCGCGGCTGCGTCGTCGTTCACCGTAAAATCGCGGCCGCGAAGGATGGGAATCTTGAATGCGGCGAAGTAGCCGGGCGAAGTGGCTTTCCACTCCGCGCCGCCGGTGTTGGGGCCCTTGGTGGTGGGAGTCCCAACGATGTAGAAGGGCAGGCCGAATCCTCCCTGCAGCGGCAACGAATTGGTCACGGCAACTGCTTCCACGCCGGGGATGGCGGCAATGCGCTCGCGGCTGTCGCGGATCAGTTGCGCCACGCCTGCGGTTTTCTCGTAGCGGTTGCCGGTCAGCGCCATTTCCATGGTGAGCACGTTGTGTGTGTCGTATCCGGGATTGACCATGCGCAGCGCGATGAAGGTGCGGATGAGCAGCGCCGCCCCAACAAGCAGCACGAGCGCCAGGCCGACTTCGGTCACGATCAGAACCGAGCGCGCCTTGCTTTGCCTCAGGCCGAAGCCTGAACGGCTGCCGCTTTCGTTCATGGTGCGGGCCAGGTCAGGGCGCGATGCGCCGAATGCCGGAATCAACCCGAAGAGAATGCCGGTCAGAACGGAAACGCCAATGGCGAACAGCGCCACGCGCCAGTCCACGGTAACGCCCGCGCCATTCTCGCCAATGCGTGGGATATCGCCGGGGCTCAGGGTCAGCAGCCAGCGGACGCCGGCAAAACCCAGGCCCAGGCCCACCGCGCCACCCATCAGCGCCAGCAGCACGCTTTCGGTCAGCAGTTGGCGGATCATGCGGCTTCGCGGGGAGCCCATGGCGGCGCGAATGGCAAACTCGCGCTTGCGGCCGGCCGCGCGCACCATCAACAGGTTGGCCACGTTGGCGCAGGCAATCAGAAGCACGAAGCTGACCGCGCCAATCAGCACCAGCAGCGAATTACGCGCGTCGCCGATGACTGAGTCCTTGAGCTTCTCCGCGCTGAAGCCGCCATCGGGATCGGCCTCGGAATACTTGCGCCTGAATTCTGCGTACGCCAGCTTGAGCTGGGCCTTGGCCTGGTCCAGGGTGACGCCGGGCTTGAGCCGCGCCGCAGCCACAAAGTAGTGCGCCTGATCGCCGGAGTTGGGCGGAAACTGGAACGGCAGCCACACATCGACCACCGGATCGGTTACGAATTCCCGAGCAGTTACGCCTAGCACGGTATAGGGTTCGCCGCTGAGTGAGATGGATTTGCCCACCATGTGCGGATCGCCACCAAACTTGCGCATCCAGAACCCGTAGCTCATCACAACCACGTTGCCGCCATGGGGTATGTCCTCCTGCGGCGTAAACGTACGACCCAGCAGCATCCGCGCGCCAAATAGCCGGAAAAATGCCTCGGTCACGTGCTCGCCCTGTATCTGTTCCGGGATCGCGCTGGTCAGGTTCATTCCCTGGCCTCCGTCGTATGCGGCCGCGTCCTGAAACACGTTGGTCTGGTCCTGCCACATATGGAATTCCGTGACCGAAGCACCGGGACCGCCGTGGTCCCCGCGGTACGTGTTGAGGAACTGAATCATGCGATCGGGCTCGGGATACGTGAGCGGCTTCAGCAGCACCGCGTTAACCACGGAGAAAATGGCGGTGTCAGCGCCGATGCCAAGAGCCAGCGCGGCCACCACCGCCAGGGTGAAGCCAGGGTTCTTGAAAAACATGCGCAGGGCATGGCGGATATCGTCGAGGAGCATGGCTGGAAGAACCTCCGGGGGAACCTGGGAAACGGCCCGAGTAGGTTACGAAAAGCGAAGATCGGGAGTTCAAGGAAAAGCGCCTGCCAAGCAGAGAAAACGCCGATCCCTCCGAGGAGCGGGACCAGTCTCTGAGACAGGGTGCGGCAGGAATGGTAAGCAGCCCAAGGCGGCGTTCCAGGCGGGATCCACGCTTATCGCTTGCGCAGATACGTCTCTGAGATGCGGTCGTGCCAGCTCAGGTGGTTCTCATCGAAGATGGACCAGGCGAAGCCGAGGCCGACGGGAGCCAGCGAAAGAACCGTGGCCCCGAGGCGGCGCCGCATCTGCGCGGGCATGGGCCTCTCATCGTCAAACGTGCACAGCGCAATGCCGGCATAGCGCATGCCGGGAGTGGAAAGTCCGGAGGCGAAGAAAAGCGCGTGGTAGAGGAAGCCGGCAAGGATTATCCCTCCCAGCGCGAGGAATTCCGCCGGCTTTTTCGCGGGCAGATGCTCGATGTGCGAGGTGAGGTAGACGGCCGAAGCAAAGAACGCGGCGAGAATCAGCGATGTGTCGACCACAGTGGACAGCAGGCGCAGGCCCAGCGGTGCGAGGAAGAAGCGGGGCGTCTGCGCCTGCGCTTCCGTTTCCTGCGCCGACTCGGCCGCGGGATGCTCGTCCAATTCGATACGCGACCACGCCGGCCCGGCCCACGGAGAAGCTTCCCCTGCCGCTGGAGCCGGCTCCGTGGAGACAGCGCCCGGCTCGACTTCAAAGATGCTGAGTTGGGCTTCCCCATTGGGTCGCGATACGTATGGTGTTTCCGCGAGACGCGGCCGCATGCGGCGCGTGGCCACAAGCTCGCGCGGAAATTGAATCAGATTGGCGTGCGCCGGCTCGGGATCGACCGCAATGGGCTCGCTGCGCAACGTATCGCTCACCTGCGCGGGCGTCCACCAATCCTCGGCAGAGAACTCGAACTCCTCCCGCGGCGCGGGTTTCGGCTCCATTACGCGCACGGGAACGTCGGGATCCCAGCGGATGGTGACCGGACGCAGTTCGGCGCCGAATGGCGCCTCGGCTTCGGATTGACCGGCAAGCGTGTCGATTGGATCTGCAAACGGCAGAGGGCCGGCGATCTCGGCCGCGGCTTCCTCCACGTGCCCAGCGGGTTCCGCAAAGCTGTTCAGCGCCGCGCGTTCGCCGCGGACAATGCTTTCCACAACGGCCGGCCCATGCTTCGCCGGCGCCTGCGCGGCGGCATGCAATTCAGCCAGCGCATCTTCAGCGACGGCCTGCGCCTCCAGCGCCACTTGCGTGGCAATCTCCGCCGCGCGCACTGCCACGCGAGCCTCTTCGGCCTGCATCTGACTGTAGCTGGGTGCCTTGGCATAGCGCGCCGCCACGCGCGCGGCGGCCTCGGCGGCGCGGCTGGAGCCAAAATGCTGCGCGTCCTCCGCGGGCTGCGATGCTGCATCAGATCCCTTGCGATTCCGGTGTGCGGCAAGACGGCGGCTTACTTCCTGCTTCCATGCTGGCTCCATGTGCGGCTGGCCGAGTGTGCTCAATGCGATTTCCCTCTCCACTCCGGCTCAACTTCCCTGAACCGGTACGCTGTTCCGCCCCTCCATCGTGCCGATGGACGCGGAGTTGATGTAGAAGAACAGGAGTGCGCGGAGAAAGGAGACGCGCCGCACGGAAGATGGTGCGCCGTGAGAGGCTCGAACCGGGTTGTCCTCAAAACCAGAGCGCGAGGGAACTCTCGACTACGGGAAGAGCCCGCATTTGCTATGCTGGCCTTAGTCAGCGGATGCGCCCTCGCACCTTTTTGTTTATCACGGCCTTGGTGCTCTGTCACACGTTTACGATGGGGCAGACGTTGACCAATGCGTTACCCTCGGCACAATCCGAAACGCGCCTGCAGAATGAGGCCTCCCAAGGTGTTCCCGCCGAGCTCCCCGATGATCCCGGGCAGGAGGCCATGCCCGTTGCGCAGCCGCAGCCTGGCCAGACAGCCGGCGTGCCCGTGAGATGGAAGGCAGACCGGCAAACGTGGGCAGGCAAGATTGCGACACTTTACGGCGTAACGGAATTCCACTACCGCGATTACATCCTCAGCGCCGATAAAGTGACTTACAACCAGGACACCACCGAGGCCAACGTCGAGGGCCATATCCACTTGACCGGCGGCCCTGAAGACATCGACATCGCTGCCGCGAGCGGCACTCTCCTCCTGAATGAGCACACGGCGCGGTTCTTTGACGTGACCGGCACCATGGGCATCCGTTCCGCCGGCCGCACCGTGGTCTACTCCACGGCCAATCCATTCATCATCCACGCGCGCGTGCTGCTGGAGACGGGCGAAGGCAGCTACCGCGTGGTGGATGGCTCCATGACCAACTGCAAGCTGCCGCATCCGGACTGGCAGTTGCTGTCGCGCTCCATCAAAATTGCCAACGGCCACGCCTCCACCACCAACACCGTCTTCAAGTTCATCGGCATTCCTCTTTTCTACCTTCCCTATTTGCGCCATCCCATCGACGAAAATGGCCGGCAGAGCGGCTTCTTCATTCCCACTTTGAGCAACTGGTCGTCCATCGCCGGGTACATGTTCGGAGAACAGTACTACTGGGTCATCAACCGCAGTATGGACATGGTGGTGGGCACCGAGTACTTCAGCCGGCGGGGATGGGCGCCCAAGGGCGACTTCCGCTACAAGGGTCCCGGCCTGGACCATTTGATCGCGCACTGGAGCGCGCTGTTCGATCGCGGCGTGAATGTCGCCCAGACTTCAGGGCCGCAAGCGGGCCAAACCGAGCTGATAAACCAGGGCGGCGTGGACATTACGGCGAACCTGCGGCGGGATTTCTCGCCCCAGATGCGCCTCGCCGGCGATGCCGAATACCTGTCCAGCTACACCTACCGTCTGGTTTTCAGCCCCAACTACTGGCAGGCCGTCAGCTCTGAGGTAAAGAGCGATCTATCTCTGACCCACATCCGCGACGGCCGCGTGCCCTCGGCAGATTTCTCGCGCCTGCAGACGTTTGACGGAACCACGGAGGGCGATGAAGCACGCATTCTCCACCTGCCCCGCCTCCGCTACGACCTGTCTGGACCGCCCGCTGGCCGGAGGCCCGGTCTACTGGGGATTGGGTTCGGAGGCTGAGCCAGTTGAGCCGCGCCGAGCCCGGGTTCCACGCCCACAACGAGGGCCGCATTGACATCTATCCGCATGTTTCCCTACCCCTGGTCGCCGGCGGATGGAGCATCGTGCCCGAGCGGCGCTTTGCGCGGCACGTACTATTCCGGCAGCCAGGTTCCCGATCTCACCGGCGCCAACTCCGGCATCCCCACCGTGAGCCATGACCCGCTGCACCGCATCTACGGTGAAGCGGACTTGGATGTGCGCCCACCGGCGCTGGAACGCGATTTCACCCTCAATCGGCGGGCACACCGAGCTGCGCCACGTCATCGAGCCGGAGCTCTATTGGCACTACGTGGGCGGCATCGGCAGCCAGGCGCGGAACGTGCTGCTGGTTGACACTACCGACATTGAGAGCAACACCGATGAAGTGGGCTACTCCGCTAACCCAGCGCTTTTATCTGCGCCCAACCGACAGCCCGCCATGCGCCAAATCCGATGCGAACGCGAAAGATGAAAGCGGCGACAGCAGCGAAAAGACAACTTGCGCCAGCACCGCGCGGGAATGGGCCAGCTGGCAGCTCGCCCAGCGCTATTACCTCGATCCCAACTTCGGCGGCGCGCTCATTCCCGGCAGCCGCAACGTCTTCTCCTCCACGCTCGACCTGACCGGAGTTTCCTTCCTCACGGAGCCGAGGACCCTGTCGCCGCTTATCAGCCGCATGCGATTTGAAGCCGTGCCCGACCTGCGCGTTGAGTGGGACATGGACTACGACCCGCAGGCGGGCCGCATCGGAGCCAGCAATGTCTTCGCCGGGTATAGCCGGGGCAACACCACGGTTGGGCTTGGCCATGCCCTACTGAACGCTGTCGACCAGCAAGGCACCGCTGCCACCCTCGTCCAGAGCCAGCAGCTCGAGCCCTTCATCGAGATCGGTAAGCAGAACCGCGACGGCTTCAACCTGGCTGCAAACGGCGGATATGACTTCGTCCTTGGCCAGCTCCAGTACGGAGGCATTCAGGCTGTCTATAACTGGGATTGTTGCGGCCTTACCGTCGGCTATCGGCGCTTCCAGCTGGGCACGTCCGGCCCCAATAGCCGCGATGAAACGCAATACCTCTGGGGCTTCACCCTCGCCAACTTCGGAACGCCCGGCGATGTTCGCACCACCAACACTGTCTTCCGCAATCCCAACGCCGTGCCGTCCTACTGAACATCCATTTTTTCACTTTTTCACTCTTCACTGTCCACTCTTCACTGTCCACTGTTCCCTGTCACTTTCCTTTCCGCCCGCCGTGCGTCCACTCATCAGGCATGCCCCTGAACCATGCTCCTGAACCGGGCGCTGGGGTATCCTTGAGGGTAGAGGATTCCAACTTGTTTCGCTTTCGCATGATGGCCGTCCTGCTCACGCTGGGACTGGCCGCGGGCTGCAAGGCCCAGCCTTCCAATTCTTCCGACCCGGTCCTGAACCGCCGCATTGAAGTCCTGGTCCGCTCGCAGTTCAGCATTCCGCGCTCAGGTCGAGGTCACCTTGGGCCAGCGCTCGCCCAGCCCGATCAATGGCTACGATTCCCTGCCTGTCACGCTATCGAGCGGCAGCCGCAAGCAGGTGGTCGACTTCCTGATCTCCAAGGACAACAAGACCCTGGCGCGGCTCGAATCCTTTAGCCTGGACAAGAATCCGGCGCTGAATATCGACGTTGAGGGCCGGCCCATTCGCGGCAACCCGAACGCCAAGGTTACGGTCATCAATTTCGACGACCTGGAGTGTCCCTTACTGCGCCCGCATGCACGAGGAGCTGTTTCCGGCCACGCTGGAGCGCTACAAGGACAAAATCCGCTTCATCTACAAGGACGACCCTCTCACCGAGATTCATCCCTGGGCGATGCACGCGGCGGTAGACGCCAACTGCCTGGCAGCGCAGAACGGAACCGTGTATTGGGCCTATGTGGACTACCTCCACTCGCATGGGCAGGAAGTGACCGGCCCTGATCGCGACCTCAACAAGAGCTTTGCGACCCTGGACCGCGTCGCGCGCCAGGAGGCCACGTTGGGCAAGCTGGATGGCGCCAAGCTCGATGCATGCCTTGCCAAGCAGGACGAGACCGCAATCAAGGCAGAGGCCAAGGAAGCGGATTCGCTGGGCGTGGACGGCACGCCGGCGACTTTCATTGAAGGAGAACGGATCAACGGCGCGCAGTGCCGCGGAACAGGTATGGGCGGCGATTGACCGCGCGCTTGCGCGCCGCGGGTGAAGCGCCTCCGCCGCCCGAGCCCCGCCCCGCCCTGCCGGCCCCGGGCGCAACACCAGCTCCAGCCGCAAAGGGGCCCGCGGGCCGCTAGCCAGCTGCCCTCTTTTGCCTGTCCCTGGTGCGGCACGGGGATTTATCCTGTAGTGCCGGAAGGCTTTGAGACTTTCCGAGGGGAGATTCAGGTTGCACGTCGAATCGTTTTTTCCGGGCGCAATCCCGTCTTGCCATCATTCTTGTGAGCCTTGGGACCTTGCTCGCCGCGTCCGGCTGCCATCGCACCCCGGGAGCGGACGTGGTGGCCACGGTCAACGGCAAGGAAATCATGCGCGTCGACCTGGAGAAGCAATTCAAGCTCAATCTGGGCAATGCGCCCGAATCGCCGTCTCCGGTACAGGCGGACATCACCGACTGAATAGCCTTCGCGACATGATCGAGCAGGAGATCTGCGCACAGCGGGCGGCCAAACTCAACCTGACCGCCAGCGATGACGACGTCAACGCCAAACTGACCGACATCAAGGGCTCCCATGACGCAAGAAGAGTTCGAAATCAGCTGAAGCAGCGCGGCATGACCATGGACGACCTCAAGACCCAGATCCGCCGCAGCCTCACTCAGACCAAGCTCCTCAACAAGGAGATCGTTTCCAAAATCAACATTACCGATGCCGAGATCTCGGATTTCTACAATGCGCACAAGGCCGACTTCAACAACATCGAGCCCACTGTTCACCTGGCCCAGATTCAGGTGACGGGCGCCGCCTCTCAGCAGGCCAATTTGCCCCAGGCCCGCCACATCCCCGAGCGAAGCCGATGCGCGCAAGGAGATCGAGTCCATCCACGATCGCATCCTGGCGGGCGAGGACTTTGGTGCGCTGGCGTCGCAGTTTTCTGAAAACTCCACAACCGCCTCCAACGGCGGCGATATGGGACCGATACCGGAGTCACGGTTGAAGACGGCCGATCCCGAAGTCTACAACGCGGTGACGGCTCTGCGGCCGGGACAGGTTACGCCGCCACTCCCCGTCTATGATCACAATGATTCCAGCCGCAAGGTTGTCGGCTACCAGATTTACAAGCTGCTGGAGCGTGAATCGGCGGGCCAGCGCGACTTGAGGGATCCGCGCGTGCAACAGTACATCCGACAGCAATTGCACGATCTCAAGGCCCAGCTACTGGAGAACGCCTACGAGGAAATGCTCCACGACCAGGCCAAGATCCATAACTATTTCGCCGAACAGGTCCTCAAGCAGGGCGCGCAGTAGGCGCTGACAGGAAGCGCAGCGAATTCGGCACACCACGAAACTCCCGCGGGCTTACTGGCTGAAAACTTCATCCGCTTTCCGCAATCGCAAACCCTATCCTGAGCCGGTTCCCATGCTCCAGCGGCTCCCATTCCACCGAATTCGCAAACTGCCGCAGCAGCCGGATCCCATTTCCGCCCGGCACGATGTCCTCGAGCGCCGCGATCGCGGCATCCTCCTGCGGAACCGCCGGATCGAACGGCCGGAAATGCGGCGCCGAATCCTCCACCACAAACGCGGCCTGGCGCTCTCCATTCCACTCAAACTCCACCGTCATCGTCTGGTTCGGATCGCCGCAATACGCATGGCGCACGATGTTGGAGAGAGCCTCCTCCAGACACAGATTCATGGCAAAGAGGGTGTTGGCAGGGATGGCATAGGCTTCGCCCAGCGATTCGATCCACGGAAACACTGCGGCCAAATCTTCCAGCCGGCTCCGCAGCGTCAACCGCTTCGGGATGGTGCACGCGGGATCGTTTTCAACCATGGCGGTCTCGCCCGGCAGCCGCATCGTTCAGGCCCGCAGTTCGGCCAGCGCCGCATCAAGGTCGTGAAGGATAGGAATGATGGTGCCGATATGAGCGTTCCTCAGCACTTCCGCCACCATCGGGGTGGGATTGAGGAGGACCATCTTGCCTCCGCGGCGCTTGACGGCCTGCGCCGGAAGCACGATGGACCGCAGCCCCATTGACCCCAGGAACGTTACGCCCGCCAAATCCACCAGCACCCGCGTGGAGCTGCCCGCAACCACGTTCATGCGCAAATCGACGGCCGCCGAGCCCTCGATGTCCAGCCGGCCATCCAGGACGATCTTGGTGATGCCGCCTTCAAGCTCTTCCGTGGTGGCTTTCATCGCGCCTTCCTTTCATGGGCGAAGCTTCGAGTGGAATCAGCCCATATCCTACAGGAGATTTGTGACAAACCGGTTACAGCTACTGCGGCTTGACGATCAGAACAATCCGCGTCCCCGGCGGCAAGACTGATATTCCGGAGGGAGGCTCAGGCTTGAGTTCGGTGAGCAGGAGCAGCCGGCGGCCCGCTGAGAACGCGCCGCTGGCGTTGTTGGAGAAAATAGTGTCCGCGCCGGTGCCGTACGCCACCACCCGCACGTTATGTCTTCCCGCCGGAATCACCAGAGCGCTGCCGTTCGACGAGCCGGCCACGCCGCTCCAGAATTTCCCGCCATCCACCTCCACCGACAGCAGAATGGCCGAGGGGAAGCTGTCAAACCCAAGCTGCAGTTGCCCGCTGCTCGCCGGGTCCAGGTTTTTGGGATTGAAATTTGCCGCCGTCGTGGGCGGCAGCGCCCCCATAACCGGCTCGGCCGGCGGGGGCGCGGCCTGCCCGGTGTCCGATGCGCGCTGCAACGCGGCGCGGTTTTCGAGCAAGTACCACGTCCCCACTATGCCAAGCACGCCCAAAATCAACCACGTCAGAATCGGAACGCCCCTCTTTTTTTGTGGCTCGGGGACGCTCAGCCGCTCCATCTTGCCGCTGCGCATCGCAGGATTCGTCGGATCGTTTTTCCGGTCGGCAACAGTGTAGGACCGTGAAGGCGCCAGCGGGCCGGCGGACCTCATCGTGGTGCCTGCAGCCATTGAGGGAGGCGGCGGAGCGCTCATCCTTCCCATTCCAGCAGCCACTCCCCCGGTCTGCATGGGTGCGGGCGGCGGAGGTGCGGATGATATTGGCGGAGGAACGGGCGCCACCATTCCGGGAGGCACGGTCCATTGCCGCGCAGGGGGCGCGGGCCACGCGGGGGGCGGTGGGGAAGGCATTGGCGGGCCTGCGGTCGCATTTCCAGGGGCCATGTTTGCCCATTGCGGCACCGGGCCGGAATGGGTATTGGGAAATGGCCCTGATGTTACATCGAGGGTCCGCCCCGGATCGAATCCGGCCAGCGTTCCCGGCCCTACTGTGGCAAAAGCCGGGGGCCCGGCCTGCGCTCCAGTGCGCACTGCAAGAAGATCTGCGGCCAGTTCTTCGCCCGTCTGGTAGCGGTCTGTCGGACTCTTGGCCAGGCACTTCAACAGCACCGCTTCAAGCCGCGCACCGATGGCCGGATTCAACCGCGACGGCGGGATGGGATCGGTATGAACAATCTTGTACGAAACCGCCGTAATCGTCTCGCCGGAAAACGGCTGCTCCCCGGTGGCCATCCGGTACAGGATCACTCCCAGTGAAAACAAGTCGGTGCGGCCATCGATAGGGGCCCCGGTGAATTGTTCCGGCGGCATGAAGGCCGGCGTACCCAGCAATTGACCGGTGGTTGTAATCTCGCCGCCGGCCAGCTTGGCTACCCCGAAGTCCGTGATCCGCGGCCGTTCGGCACCATACACTTCGCGCGAGGTCATCAGGATATTCGCCGGTTTGATATCGCGGTGCACGATGCCATTGCGGTGCGCGTAGTCCAGCGCCTCCGCAATTCCCTGCCCGATCTCGCAGACCCGCTCGAGCGAAAACCGCTCGCCCTGTTTGAGGGCGTCGGCCAACGTCCGCCCCTGCACCAGTTCCATGACCAGGAAAGGCGTGCCGTCGTCCTCGCCGACGTCGAAAACAGGAACGATGCCAGGGTGCGCCAGCGCGCCCGCCGCGCGTGCCTCGCGATAAAACCGCTCGCGGAACTCATTGGTCTGGTCCCCGGCGAGGGCGCCCGAGAGGATGCACTTGAGAGCAACGGTGCGGCCCACGGCAGGGTCCTTCGCGCGCAACACGGCCCCCATCGCTCCCCGGCCCAACTCGTCGATAATCTCGTAACGACCAATTGTTTTGCGGTCCATAGCTTTTTCCGAGTGGCTTCAATCTAGCACGCCGTCACACGGGCAGCACAGCGGTATTTCCTCGCCGAGGCCGCCCTCCGCTCATCCCCTGAAGACGGGTTTGCGGTAACGAACGGTCAGCAAGGTCACATCGTCGGCAGCTTCCGCGCCCCGGCAGAAGGCCTCCACCGCGTCGAGAATCGACTGCTGCAATTCGCCAATCGTTTTTTCGCTGCCGCCCACTGCGGCCTGCTGCAATCGCTCATATCCAAAAAGCTGCTCATCCGGGTCCACCGCCTCGGTCACCCCGTCGGTAAACAGTACCAGAGTGTCGCCCGGCTCCAGTTGCCTGCGCTTGGAAGCGAAATCCGCTTCCTCCACCAGCCCAACCGGAAACGATCCTTCTTTGAAGAGTTCGACGATCGAGTCGCCGCGCAGAAGCAGAGGAGAGGGATGTCCGGCGTTGATGAATTCGAGCATGCCTTCGCTGTCCAGGATGGCGAAAAACAAGGTCGCGTAGCGGCCCACCAACGCGTGCTCGCAAAGGTAGCGATTGATGTGCTGAAGCACCTTGGCCGGCTCCACGCCCAGGGTCATGCCGGAGAGCGCTCCCAGCAACATGGTGGTCAGCAAGGCCGCTCCCAGTCCCTTGCCGGAAACGTCCGCAATCAGAAATGCCGTGCGGTCCTCGCTCATAGGAAACACGTCAAAATAGTCGCCGCCCACTTCCTGGCACGGATACTGGATTCCCGAAACTTCAAGGTAGGGAAAATCGCGCAATCCCTGCGGCAGAAGCCCCTGCTGGATTTTGCGCCCGATCTCCAGTTCCTGCTCCATCCTCTGTCGCTCGCGTTCCCGCTCCACCAGGCGCGCGTTATCCAGGATGCTGGCCGCCTGCCCTCCCAGCGCGTCCAGGATCTGGCGGTCGAGGTTGGAAAACGCCGCCGGCTTGCGCGAATCCAGATACACAGCGCCCAGAAGCTGGCCTTGCGCCAGCATTTGCGATTCTTCGCTGCTGGCGTGGGGCACGGCAAACAGCGGAATTGCCACCACCGCGCGCAGCCCCTGGATAACGACGCTCTCCGCGCTTTTCAGGTCGAGTCCCGCAAGGCTCATATCGTCTGTGATGATGGGGGTCCGTTGCTGAATGGCCTGGCGCAGCGCCGTCTGGCTGGGATTGATGCTGGCCGCTGTCAGATCGCTGCCGCCGCCGCCCCTTGCCAAACGCACTTTCAGTGCACCCGTTGCGTCCGGTTCCAGCAGAACTCCGCGATCGGCGCGCGTGATCGAAATAGCGTGATCGAGCATGGTGCGCAGCACCGCGTCCAGGGGAAGCGCCGAGTGCAGCAGCCCGGTGGCCTCCAGCAGCAGGTTCAACTTGCTCAATCCGCTCGAGCCCAGCGTCGACGTCGCGCTCGACATGCTCCCCAGGCGCGTCAGCATGCTTTCCACGGAGTGCCGCGCCAGCGAGGAATGGAAGATGATCTTGTAGGAGTCTTCCAGGCCGAACTCGATGACATCTCCGTCGTTCAGGATGGCGCGCTCCACCTTCGCTCCGTTCACAAAGATGCCCTGCCGGTGCCCACGGTCTTCCAGGCGGAAGCAGTCGTCGAGGGCAATAATTGCCGCGCAACTGCGCGAGATGCGCCGGTCCTCGAGTGCGAGATGATTGCCGGATTCCCGTCCACGGCCAAGCAGAAACGGCGACTGGGTCAAGGGCACGAATTCGGGCGCGGCCCCGGGACTCACAACCTCAAGCACAACATCGGAACTGTTTGCGGGGGTATCCATCGAAGGGGACCCCTGCATATTACCATGCCGCCTGCACGCTGGAGGACCGGGATCCCACGCGCGGCGTTAGACAAAACGGCCCCCGCCGCAGCGGAGGCCGTTGGCACAGTGAGGAACAAGCGGCTACTTCATGTTGCCGCTCGAATCCATGGTGATGCCGCCGGGGCCCTGGTTCTTCTTCTGTTCGTTGGCCTTGCGCGTGGCAAGCGTCTGCTGCATCCAGTGGTTGGCTTGATCCACGTCGTCTTTCACCGCTGCCGGATCCTTGTAATCGCAATCGGCCTTGCGGCGATAGGTCAGGTTCAGATACGCCATGGCGTCGTCATAAGTGGGCCGGTCGGCGAGAGCCCGATGAAGATAATCGAGCCCCTCGGTGACCAGGGGCGTGTTCTCGTCGCTGATCTGCTCGAGGATCTTCTTGGGCGCCTTCACGTTGCCCTCGCCGTCGTCGTTGATACCCGCCGGGACCAGCGCCTTGAGGGTGTTCTCATGAGCCTTCGTCCAATCGATCACCCCAACCGTGTAAGCCGCTTCGGCGTCGTTCGGGTCGACGGCCAGCACCTTCTTCTGCCACTCCTCGGCGTCGTCCAGTTTCTTCACGCTGAAGTAAATTCCGGCAATCTGCTTCATGCTGTTGACGTCGTTCGGCTCCCTGGCCAGCACTTCCTCGAAGATACCGATGGCCTGTTGCGCTGTCTTCAGGTTGTCAGGCGTATCCAGGCCGGGCACCACATTCTGCGCCAATGCAGTAGCCAGATAACTCTTGGCCATGGGCAGATTGGGATCGAGCTCGGTGGCCCTCTGGAAATGCCCGATTGCCTCTTCGTAATGGGCGGCCTTGTAGGCATCCACCCCCTTGTTTAACTGGTCGCGCGCGGCCAGACGGTTGCACCCGCTCATGGTCAGCGCCATGGCGCCCGTGGCAACCGCGAGAGCAATCAATCTTGCGGATCGAATCATGTTTGTATCCTTCTCCTTCAGGCCGTGCCTATCTTTTGAAACGTGCCTGGAACTTGTGCGCCCGGCCAACCACTCCTACCGGCCTCAACCTGTCTTAGCCGTGTCCCGCGGACGCAGCGGGAGTTTCGTCATACAGGACGAAAAAGAATTGTACTCCTGTTTACCGCGCTCGCGCGCCACCGAGTTTTCTCTCCAGGAGAGCCCCACAATCCCCTGCCTGCCGCTTCGAAGCCGGACGTCGCGCCCGGAGCCATGATGCCCATGCGATCTGCTTCCGCGGCCTTGCCGATCGCCTTGGTAGGGTTAGTCTAATTCACCAGATCGTGGCCCCGGATGAACAGTGCGCGCTCGGCGCAATTGCCACCGACGGCACCGAACTCCTGAGCAGGTCCGGCCGGATGGTGGATTGCCGGTTGATCCGGAAGACCGGCTCGTCCGGCCATCCTTCCAGGAATCTCAAGCAAAACCGGTTGCGGATCCGCCGGCTGGCTTTGTTGCCGCCGCCTGCGGAGCCGCCCCACCGCTTCCGGGAGCCTACTGGCCTTCCTGGATCTTCGGCGTCATGATCCCGATGTGATCCACGTTCGCCGCCTTGGCAATGTCGATCACGTCGGCAATGGCCGCGAAGTTCACGTCATCGTCGCCCCGGACGAACATGACGCGCTCGGCGCGGTTGGCGTAGATCTCGGTCAGCTTCGGCAGCAGATCGTGGTGGTTCACCTCGGTCTCGTTGATCTTGTAGGTGAGGTTCGTCGAGCCCTTGCCGAATACCTGGACCACGATGGTGCGGTCGTTTTGCTCTTGCTTCTGCGGGTTCTTCGGCGGCTGCGGCACCAGGGCATCCAGCCCCTTGGGCACCACCGGAACGATGACCATGAAGATTATAAGCAGCACCAGCAGAATGTCGATCATTGGGGTGACGTTGATTTCACCCATCGCGCCAGCGCTGCCGCCCGTTGTCATTGACATGGCTTCAAACTCCTGAGTTCCTGAACTTGTAGTGGTTGAACATCGCCGGCGGCAGCATTATTCTCCGCCCACCGTCGGTGGCTCGCCCGCCTCACGCTTCTGCGTCAGCAGGCCCACTTCGTCCACGCCCGCGGTACGGACTGCGTCGATGGCATCCTCGACCGCCCGGAACTGGGCGCGCGCATCGGCCCGGACATAGATCGTCTTCCCCGGCTTGTCGGCAAGCCTGTCGGCCACCAGGTGGCCCAACTCGCTGACCGCGACGTGGTCCTGGCCCAGGAATACGTCCCCGGAGCGTGTGATCGCCACCACGATGGAATCTTCCTTGTCGGCGTCCGGCATCGACGTGGGATTGTCCACCTTGGCCATGTCCACCTGCACCTTGTTCTGGAGCATCGGGGTAATGACCATAAAGATGATCAGCAACACCAGCATCACGTCCACCATCGGCGTCACGTTGATGTTGGAGTTAACCTTCCTGCCTTCGTCTCGAACTGCTACACCCATGATGGGGCTCCCTGCGGTTGAATTTTTTTCCGGAGTTCCTCCGGCGACCCAGGTCCACCGCCGGGCTGGCGATCGAATCGCCGGGCGGGAGAGAGTCTCCGCTCTCCCGCCCGGCAAAGCATATCCCGCTCAGCCGGTCACCCTTACCGCTTGTGGCTCTGCTTGATGAAGTAGTCGATCAACTCGCTGGAGGAGTTGTCCATCTCCACGTCAAAAGCCTCCACGCGGCCGGTAAAGTAGTTGAACGCCATTACCGCGGGAATGGCCACCAGCAGGCCGAAAGCCGTGGTTACCAGCGCTTCCGAAATACCGCCGGCGACGGCGCCGATACCCGAAGTCTTCTGCGTGGCGATGGCGTCGAAGGCGTGAAGAATGCCGACGACGGTGCCGAACAGGCCCACGAAGGGAGCCGTTGAGCCGATGGTGGCCAGAACCGCAAGGCCCCTCTTCAGCTTGGCGTGCACGATGGCTTCGGCGCGTTCCAGGGCCCGCTGCGAGCTCTCGATCGTCTCCTCGTTCGCCTGTCCGCCGGATACGCGGAATTCCTGCAGGCCCGCCGTAACCACTTCCGCCAGGTGCGACTTCTTGCTGCGGTCGGCGACCTTGATCGCCTCTTCCAGCTTGCTGTCCTTCAGCGCGCCAGCCACCTTCGGGGCAAATTCGCGCGACTGCTTGCGGGCGGCAGAGAAGTAAAGGTAACGGTCGATCATAACCGCCAGGGACCAGATCGACTCAATGAAGAGGATGATGGCCACGGAGCGGGCCATCCATGCCATGTGGTTCCACAGCCCGATGGGACTGAAGCTGACTGTCTGCCCTTCGTCCTGGAACAGAGCCAGGCTGCTGACCGTGTGCGTTGCAAAGTGTGAAAGCTGAGCGAGAATCACTTGAATCGTTCCTCCTAAGGAGTTTGCTTGTGGAATGCGGCTGACTTGCGAGCTCAATAAAAAGCGGCAAGATCAGAAACAACGACCGGGAGAACCGCCGGATCCGGGCTCATCCCCGTTCCCGTTGCCCTTTCGGCCTTCCGTTTAGTATCTGTTAAGGGAATGCTACTCGTTACCGAGGGGCACTCTCATGCCAAAAATCGAGGCCCTTTTACCTTGGATGGGTAAAAGGGCCAATTCGTGCTTATCCTCCCAGGCTGAAGATCACGTTCACCGTGGTCTCCACCTCGACGGGCTCGTTGTTCAGCAGGTACGGCCGGTAGCGCCACTGCCTCACCGCCTCAATGGCCGCCTGCTGCAACATCGCCGGCCCGCTGATAACCTTCAGGTTCTCAATCGAGCCGGACTTGGAAATCTGCGCCTCCAGGACCACCGTGCCCTGCACCCGCGCCGCCTTCGCGATCGGCGGGTACACCGGGGTCACCTTCTGCAGGAGCATGCCTTGCGCCACGCCGCCCGAGATATTGATCTTCTTGGGTGCGGCCACCTGAACCTTGGCGCCAGTGCCGGCAAATAGTCCGCCCATTACGCCGTTCGCGCTGCCGCCCAGACCTTCCATGCCGGCTACGCCAAAGCTCGACGGCGGCGCTTCTTTCTCAGCCACCTGCTTGATGTCCTTCGGGATCTTGGTCGGAGCCACGAGCTGGTTGTTCATCATCTCCGACTGGACATGCACCACGTGCACCGGGGTCGGTGGCGGTGGCGGTGGCGGCGGAGGCGGAGGAGGTGGCGGCACCGTCAGCACCGTTGCCATCAATGCTCTCGGCAATGCCTCGGGGTAGATCAGCGGAATCAAGATCAGGAGAATAAGAATTGACAGGTTGATAGCCCCTGTGACGAGCATCCAGTACTTGCTCTTGCTCTTGATCCTGCCGCTGGATTCAAATGTGGAGTCTTCAAACATGGCCAGCCTCGAATTTCGGGTATTGTTTTTCCTCTTCTTTAGACACCGCGGAAACGTTTTATGTTCCCGCGCGCCCTAGGCCCCTTTACAAGCGTGCTCAACCTATACCAGAACAATGCTCATGATGCAAAGCTTGCTGCATTTCCGGTGCATTTCTCCCGCTCAGGTGCGCGCCCGCTTGGCTGCCGGCAATACCGCCGCCTTGCCCCGGCGGATCCGCCATTCCTGCCACGCCACCAGCATTGGCGCCGCAATCGCGATCGAAGAATACGTGCCAATCAGAATACCGATTACAAGCGCAAAGGAAAAGCCCCTCAGCACCTGGCCACCAAAAATATACAAGGACAGGACGGTCAGGAAGGTCAGCCCCGAGGTCAGAACAGTCCGGCTCAGGGTCTGGTTGATGCTCCGGTTCACCACGTCCGGCAACGACTCTCGCCGGCTCAGCCGGAGGTTCTCGCGGATGCGGTCGAAAACCACGATGGTGTCGTTCATTGAGTAGCCAATCAGGGTCAGGATGGCCGCCACCACCGTCAGGCTGATCTCCTGGCCGGTCAACGCGAAAGCCCCCACCGTGATCAGCGTGTCGTGAAAGCATGCCACCACCGCCGCCACGCCGTAAATGAGCTGGAACCGGAACCAAAGGTACACCAGCATCCCGGCCAGTGAAAGCAGGGTGGCCTGTATCGCCTTCTGCTGCAATTGTTTGCCCACCGTCGGGCCCACAACCGATAACTGCACATCTTTGTTCGGGTCAAAGGGGTTCGCGCTGTAGTGCTGCTCCAGCGCGCTGATCACCGCCTGGCGGTCGATATCCAGGTTGTTTTCGTTGGTGCGCTCCGGCAGGCTGATCAGCGCCTGGTTGGCTTCGCCCTCTCCCTGGATGGGCTGAATCTTTGCATCCCGATACCCGGCCGAGTCCATCGCGCTGCGTATGGCCCCGATGTCCGGCGCGCTCCGGAACTGCACCGTCACCTCGGTGCCGCCGCGGAAATCCACGCCCAGCGGAATCGGGCTGCCGATGTGCGCCCAGTGCCATCCCATTGAGGTCACACCGGCAACACTGAAGATTAGGCTGAAAGAAAGGAAGTACCACTTCCACCCCAGCCAGTTCACATTTGGACTACGAAAAAATTCCACCTGGTTTTCTGCCCTTCCTGTTGTCCCGGAGAACCTCCGGTCCCTTAGTCCCTGGTTCCTGGTCCCTGGTCCCTGGTCCCTAAATCGATACCAGCTCGCCCGGCTTCATCTTGTTCAGGTGAGCGTCAAAAATTGTCCGCGACACAAACACTGACGTGAACAGGTTGGCCAGCAGGCCGAAGAACAGCGTGGTGGCGAAGCCCTTCACCGGGCCGGTGCCGAACATGAACAGGATGGCCGCCGAGACCATCGTGGTCACGTGGGTATCCACAATTGTTATCCAGGCATGCGCGAATCCCTGGTCCACAGCCGCCGAGGCCGCCTTGCCCGCCCGCATTTCTTCCCGGATTCGCTCAAAAATCAGCACGTTCGAATCTACGCCCATGCCGATGGTCAGGATCACGCCGGCTATGCCCGGCAACGTCAGCGTCGCGTTTACCGCGCCCATGAAACCCAGCAGGATAACCAGGTTGAGGATCAGCGCCAGGTCGGCGTTGATGCCCGCGCCGCGGTAGTAAATGAGCATGAACGTCAGCACCAGCAGCATGCCCACGATGGCTGCCGTCACGCCCTCATGCACTGAATCGGCGCCCAGCGAGGCCCCCACCGCGCGCTGTTCCAGGTAGGTAAGCGAAGCCGGCAGCGAGCCCGTGCGCAGCAGCTTTGAAAGCGCATCCACTTCGTCCCTGGTAAATCCGCCCTCGATCAGGCCCTGGTCGTGGATCGGGCCCTTGATGGTGGCCACTTCCCGTACCGTGCCCCCCATCACCACCGCCATGGAATTGCCCACGTTGGCCTTGGTGTAGTCGTAGAACTTCTCACCCGCTTCGTCGGTCAGCGTGAAATTCACGGTAAGCTGGCCGGTATCGGGGTTGGTGCCCGGATCGGCGGAACGGAACTGGCTGCCCGCCACCACCGCCATCCGCTGCAGCACGTAATACTGGTCCGCGCCGCTCTCGTTCCCAATCGTCCCGGAAAAGGGCAGAACTACGTCTTCCGGCGGCACCGTGCCGCCCAGGCTCTGAGCCGCCGCCTGTTCATTCGCGTACGGGCCGCCCACCACCGGGTGAATCTCCAGTCTCGCCGTTTCAGAGATGAGGTTCTTCACCTGGTCCAGGTTGGAAATGCCCGGCAGCTCCACCAGAATCTGGTTCTGCCCGATGTAGGGCGCAATCTCCGGCTCGCTCACGCCCAGCACATCCACGCGGTCGCGGATGGTCTCAATGGCCTGGCTCACCGTCCGCTGCTCCAGGTCGGTCTCTACCGTCGGCTTCATGGTCAACGTGTAGGATCCGTTCGAGCCTGGATTGACGTCGTATTCGTTGGAAAACTTGCTGTCGAAGATCGTCCGCGCCGCCCCCGAGTTCACCGGCGGGACCCCGTCCACTTCAATCAGCGCGGGGTTCTTCGTCGGATCCGGCTTGATCACGCGGCCGAACGGCACGTTGGCCTTCTTCAGATCCTGCTCCAGCGTCACCACCGTGTTGTTGGTTTCGTCGTTGACCGCGTCCTGAACGTGCACCTGCAGAACCAGGTGCGCCCCGCCCTGCAAATCCAGCCCGAGGCGAATCTTCTTGGTCATCGCCTTCAGCAGCGCCGAACCGCTAAACCCGCCGGGGATACCGAAAATGCCGTACAGGCAAACCACCAGCACCGCAACGATCAGCGCAACTCTGCCTTTGAGGTTCTTCTTCATCTCGTTGTGCCCAATCCTCTAGTCAAAACAATTAAAGTAACAAGCGCGTTACGAGCCTGCCTGCTCCTGCGTCGTCACCGAAGCAATCGCGCTCTTCGCCACTTCCATCTTGATTCCGTCCGGCGGCACTCTCATGATGAACGAGTCATCCTTGATGGAAAGAATCACGCCGCGCACCCCGCCTGCGGTCGTAATCTTGTCCCCCGGCTTGATTTTTCCCAGCATCTCCTGCCACTGCTTCTGCCGCTTCTGTTGCGGCCGGATCATCAGAAAATAGAGGACCGGGATCAGGAGCAGGATCGGCAGCATCCCGATCGCGCCTGCGCCTCCAGACGGCGAAGCCGCCAAAATTGCCAAACTGATTGCCACACTCATCCTTTGCCGCCCGGCTCCCGACCGGCGGGATCGCTCAGGCTGAGGCGCTCACGGGCTTAAAGCCCTGCCCTCCACTGGATTTGTCTCCGGGAATGATCTTCATCCGCGCAGCGGACTTCAGACACGGCTTCCAGGGCTTGCCACGATGAACTCACGGTGCCAGCCCTGCTGCCGGCGGTTCCTGTTCGACAGGGCCCTCCCGAAACTCCGCCCCTGACGAAAACAGCAGCTTCCTGTCTTGTTTCCTGGACGGATCCCCAAAAGAGTGCCTATCAAAATAAGATACGCCCGCCCGCTTGCGTGTCAAGGCGCGGAGCACCCTCAAAACCCCACTTGAGTCTTCCTTGCAACGCGCCGCTCTGCCGCGAACCTCGAACCTGCGCGCTCTGCTGCCTGTACTGCGCTCCATTCTCCCTGCTTTCCTGGCGCTTACGAAACCCTTATGCCGGCCTTCCTGCTCTCTTACGTGCGCAGGATTCTCCTATATCCATACCAGCGGCTATCAGCGGTGTTGCTTCGCCAGCCGCTCGACACCTTTCGGAGTTGCGCTTGATCGACCCCTCTATTGCGAAAATCGCCTTCATCGTTCCTTTCGGCACCGCTGTCCTCGTTATGCTCTGGATCCTGTGGAATCTATTGAAGCAGGACAAGAATTAAACGGAGGCGGCGCACCGTCTCTCGCTTGGTCCCTCGGTCCCTGTATCCTTGGTCCCTTGGTCCCTGCCTTTACGGCTTCTCCGGCTCGTCTCCTGAGTCTTCCACCAGCAGCGCAGAACCGGGCGCGATATCGAAACTCACTCCCTCCCGCCCCTGGGGATGAAAGGTGACCCGCAATGGCTCCCGCTGCCACACGGGATCGGCGCACACGGTATCGGGGCGGCTCTTCGGGTCCGGATCGAGGCCGCCGAGTTTCTTCGCCAGGATCGGCTTGCGCGCCGCAAGCTGTGCCACCACCGCGTACAGGCTCTTGCCGCTGGCCGTCACGCCGCAATACGCTGCGTAGTCGCGGAACCAGCTCACCTGGCTCACGCCGGGATCGTAGTCCGGCAGCTTGAGCGCCGTTTCGTGTCCGGTAGCCCGGTCCACCAGCAGCCATGGTCCCCGCTGCCACACCCAACGCTCCTTATCCGCGCCCGGCCCGGAAATCTTCTCGCCGGGGAGCTCGTCGTTCAACCGCAGCGCCCTCCGCACCACAAAACTGCGGTCGGTCACGTCGTGCGCCTCGCCGGTGGTCCATTCCTTCACGCTGCCATCCACGATCAGCGCGCGGACCTTCAGCGTGGATTCACTTTCCTGCGCGCCGGCCGGATCGCCTGCCTTCGAGTACGGCACCGGCCGCACCGAACCCAGCACCACAACGTGCCCTTTGCGGGCCGCGGCGTGAATCGAAGTTGGATTGAAGCTGAGAAAAGCCGCAAAAACGGCAACCAAGGCGGAAGCGCGAACGAAGCCCACAACGGCCTGCTCTCCGACCTCTCGGGGATGAGGGCATTATCGAACGGCTAAGCACGCATCCACGTGATACCGCTCACAGCCCTCTCCCTTTTAAGGAACAAAGGCGTTCATCCCGTGTGGAAACCACAACACCCGCCAACCAACCGGGAACGAATAAGCCGACACCCGCGTAGGGAACAGTATGAGATCGCACTATTGCGCCGCAGCCGCGGTCGTGGCCCTTTTTGCATGCCATATCGCCGCAATCGCCGAGACAAAGATCCCTTGCGGCCAGACCCTGACTCACTCTCTGCGTTCCAGATCTGTGCTCCTCATCGATTCCAAGCCTGCAGGGCTTCAGATCGTCGGCACCGATCAGGAGGCAATCCAGGTCTCTTGCACCGCCGCCAGCGATGAAACCGCCAGGAACGTCGCAATTCATTTCGCGCCTGCCGCGAATGGCGGCAAGCTGACCATCGAGGGCGCTCAGTCACATCACGGCAACAACAGTCTCGAGATCAGGATCGAAGTCCCGCGAAGAACAAGCGTGAGCGTTCGCATGTTTGCCGGCGAGGTCAAGCTGGAAGAGGTCAAGGGCGACAAGGATATCGAAATCGGCGCGGGACAGATCGTCATTTCTTCCATTCGCGACGGCGACTACCGCAGCGTGGACGCTTCCGTCGGCGCCGGCGAAGTGAAGGCGCAGGCCTTCGGCGCCGACAAAGGCGGCCTTTTCCGGAGCTTCAGACGGGAGAATGCAAACGGCGATTACCGGCTGCACGCGCATGTGACCACTGGAGAAATCGATCTGCTCGGCAATGCAGCGAAAAAGGGCGAGGGAGCCAAGTCGGACTGAGAATCAAAGAGAGTAAATTGGGTCTTCCAAAGCCTGCCCTGAGCCTGCGGAAGAGCGCCTTGCATTTGGGCACCTGGGAGACCTCGCTATAACCCCGCCGCTTCTACTGTCGTCGCCACGCGGAACGCCGTGCTCTCCCGCAAATGGCTGGCCAGCACCTGCATCCCCACCGGCAACCCTGCCGCCGTGGTCCCGCAGGGCACGCTCACGCCGCAAATCCCCGCCAGGCTCGCGGTCACCGTGTAGATGTCGGCCAGGTACATCGCCAGCGGATCGTCGGCCTTTTCGCCGATTTTGAACGCCGGAACCGGCGAAACCGGCGTAACGATCGCGTCCACCTGGGCAAACGCGCGCAGAAACTCCTCGGCCAGCAGCCGCCGCACCTGCTGCGCCTTGCCGTAGTACGCGTCGTAGTAGCCGGCCGATAGCGCGTAGGTGCCGAGCAAAATCCGCCGCTTTACCTCTGCACCGAAGCCCTCGTCGCGCGAGTTGCGATACATTGCGCTCAGCGTCTCCGCATGCTCGGCCCGGTAGCCGTAGCGCACGCCGTCAAATCGCGCCAGGTTGGCGCTGGCCTCTGCCGTCGCCACCAGGTAGTAAGTCGGGATGGCGTACTTGGTGTGCGGCAGGGAGATCGGCTTGATCGCGCATCCGGCGGCCTTGAGCGCCTCAATCCCTTTGTCGATCTGGGCACGAACCTCCGGGTCGAGCCCCTCGCCGAAATATTCACTGGGTACGCCGATGCGCAGGCCCGCGGCCGGCTTGTCGCTTTCCGCCGCGTAGTCTTCCACCGGGGCCGGAGAACTGGTCGCGTCTTTGGGGTCGTGGCCGGCGATCACGCTCAGGATCGTGGCCGCATCGCGCACGTTTCCGGCAAATGGCCCAATGCGGTCGAGCGAGGAGGCAAATGCAATCAAACCGTAGCGCGAGACGCGCCCCCAGGTGGGCATCACGCCCACCACGCCGCAAAAACTGGCCGGCTGGCGGACGGAACCGCCCGTATCCGAGCCAAGAGTGGCCACGGCCAGGTTGGCAGCCACAGCCGCCGCGCTGCCGCCGCTGGAGCCGCCCGGAACCCGCTCCAAGTCCGCCGGGTTGCGCACCGGGCCATACGCCGAATTTTCGTTCGACGAACCCATGGCGAACTCATCGCAATTGAGCTTGCCCAGAAGCACCGCGCCCGCCGCCTCCAGACGGGCCACGGCGGTCGAGTCGTAGGGAGGATGGTAGCCTTCAAGGATTCTCGATCCCGCGGTCGCCGGCGCTCCCTTCATCACCATCACGTCTTTGATCGCACAGGGAACGCCCGCCAGAGGCGGAAGCGGGTCGCCCTTGGCCGCCATCGCGTCAATGCGCCCGGCCTGCTCCATGGCGCGCTCTTTTGAGAGGCTCAGGTACGCGTTCAAACGCGGGTTCACTTCCGCGATGCGAGCATAGTAGCTTTCGGCCAGGTCAGTCGCTTTCGTCCGCCCCGACTCGACGCCCGCCCGCAATTCCGCCAGCGTTTTCGGCTTTTCCAGCAGTGTCCCGTTCACTTTTTCACTCTTCACTTCTTCACTGCTTCTCAATCACTTTTGGCACCTTGAAGAACCGTCCGTCGCTCTCCGGCGCCTCCTGCATCACCCGGCCACGATCGAGCGAAGGTTCCAGCGCGTCGGGCCGCAATTGGGTGGCGCCGCCCGCGCCTGCGAGCTCCGTCACCTGCGCCAACGGCACAACCCCAGTGGTATCAATTTGATTCAGCTCCGCGACGTAGTCCAGGATGGCGTTCAGATCGCGCACCATGCGCGGTTTCTCCTCGGTGGCGAGCTCCAGATGCGCCAGCTCCGCCACGCGTTCCACGTCCTCAACCGTAACCCTGGAGTTCATTCCCCGCTCCAATTCAACGGAATCCGCTCCTCTGAAGCTCAAGTATATCGGCTCGCCGCTGCGCTCCTTACGGTCAGCGGCTTGGGTTGCCGATTCAGCTCAGGACGCGAGCGCTAACGCCGGAGTTTTTGGCAGGAATGTTGCAGACGGCCGCGCCATCCGCTCATTTTTGTAGGCGCATGCTGGCTGTCTGGATCTGTTGAGGCGGCGCTCAATCCACGACCAGCGTCAGCGTCACCTTATGCTGAACGCCGTTTGAGGTGACCACCGCCGAGACGTTGTAGGTTCCCGCCGCGGTATTGCCATTCTGCTGCAGGCTGCCCCCGCCGCCGCCCCCCGAACCGGAGCATCCCAGCCCACCTGCCAAAGCGGGAATCACCAGAAGAATCAGCAGAATCCAGAGCCGCCTGCGCCGGCGAGCGAGGGGCCAGAGCAGCAGCGCCCCGCAGGCCAGGACCATTGGGGCCGCGCCGGAAAGTCCGCGAGGGCGCTCGACCGCCGCAGAGGCCGACGCGGTGGCAATCTGCACCGTCTGGGTCCCGGTAGTGTCTGGGGCAACGGTCAGAGTTGCCGGATTGAAGCTGCAGGATGCGTACTCCGGAAGCGAAGCACACTGCAGACTGAAAGATGCCCCGACGCCTGCGCCGGGCGCGATGGTGAGCGCGTAAGTGGCTGTTTCTCCGCTGGATACAGTCTGGGTGGCCGATCCGGTGATGCCCGCAGTGAAGTCGTATCCGGTGCCCGACAACGGCACCAGAATGGACGATGGCAGCGCGGAAGAGGCAATGGTCAGGGTACCGGTTTGCGGGCCCTCGGCGGTGGGCGCAAAGGCGATCTGAACCGTGCATTTCGCGCCTCCTGCCAGAGACGCCGGGCAGGCATTGCTGCCGACCGCAAAACCGGCGGAAGCCTTCAGCGTGAGACTGCCATACGATGTGGCCGTGCTCTGATTGGTAAGCGTAACCGCTACCGCGGTGCTGGTCTGGCCGATTCCCGTGGTGGGAAAACTGACCAGCGCCGGCTCCACCATCAACCCGCCAGAGGCGACTCCATTCAGCGGCACAGTCGCGGTAATAGCGCTGTTATCGGGCCCGTGGGTTGATGTGGTCACTATGAGATCGGCAGTTAAGATGCCGGACGCCGGTGCGGTATAGGTCACCGGCACGGTGCAACTCGATCCCGCATCAAGTGCCGCTCCGCAGGTAGTTTTGCCAGTGGAGAACGCCGCGGCCCCCGATCCGGTGAACTGGAATCCGACGTTGGCCATCGCTGCCCCGCCCGAATTGGCCACGGTGAGCACCTGCGGCGCGCTGGTGGTGCTCGCAGGGGTTGTGCTGAAGTCCAGGCTGCGCGGCGTGACGGTGAATTCCGGCGGATTGAGTCCGGTTCCCTGCAAGGCCACAGTCTGGGTGCGCAGGATGTCGTAGACGACCAGCGTACCGCCCTGCTTCCCCGCGGCCGTGGGAATGAAGACCACCGTTATGGTGCAGTGTTGCCCCCCAATGAGCTGGGTGGCGCAATTACTCGACTGCTGGAATGGCCCGGTGGTGCTGACGGCGATGGAAGTGAGGGGATTGCCGCCGCTGTTGCTGATGGTGACATTCTGTCCAGGGGAGGGGACGCCGATAATTGTAGGCGGAAAAGCGAGCGAGCTGGCGTCGAGCGTGTCCGTGGGAGGAGCCGTGCCGATTCCCGAGAGTTCGACCACCTGGGTTCCGACCGCGTCCACCATGGTCAACGCCCCCGTAGCATCGGTCGACGTTGTGGGGTCGAACTGCACTGAGATCACGCAGTCGGTATTTGCCGGCACCGTCGAACCGCAGGCGTTCCCCACCACAGCGAAGGGAGGGGTCGCGGTGATGCTGGAGATGGCCACGTCGCTCCCGGAGTTGGTCGCCGTAACCTGCAGCACTGCCGAATCGGTACCGGTTTCCACGGGACCGAAACTGATGGACTGCGGCCCCAGCGTGATCTGAGGAGGCGGGAGACCGATTCCGCTCAGATTGATTGCGATATTCCCGCCGGCGATATTTCCATCAACGGTCAAGGTGCCTGACCGGGTCCCCAGAGCGCTGGGCGAAAAGGTGACGTGGAATGTGCAGCCCTGGTTCGTGTTGATAATTGCGCCCTGGCAATGATTGGGATCGGCGGTGACAAAATCGCCGGTGGCGGCGATGAGCGTGGGGACCAGCGCAATACCGCCGGTATTGGTGAGGGTCACGTTCTTGGCCGCGCTGGTGGTCTGCTCGGCCTGGCTCGAGAAGGTGATGGTGCCTGGCGATATGGCAGCACTGGTAAGCTGCTGGCCCGCGGTCAGCAGCGGGATTTGCCAAATGCCTCGCCCGTAGGTTCCCGCCACCAGCACATTCGGGTTCCCGGAAGGCTGCGTGGCCAGGAGCGAAGTAACCGGTGCCTCAGGGAGGCCGCTCCCGTATGCTGCCCAGCAATTGACCCCGCTATTTCCGCAGTTGGCCACATGCCGGGTGACAAATACGCCCGCGTCGGTGCCCAGATAGACGGTGTTAGCGTCAACCGGATCGACCACTAGCGCATTCGCCGGCGCGTAGATGATGTTGGACATAATCGAGGTCCACTGCGCACCGCCATTCGTGGATCGATAGAGCATTCGGATATTGAGAGAACGATCGGGGATCCCCGCGATGGTGGCGTAGACGGTTTGGCCGGTGGCATCGTGGGGATCGATGGTGAGGCTGGAGACATCGAGGTTATAGGCGTTGAAGGCTACGGTGTCGTTGGTAACAGGATTCAGGGTAAGGTCGTGCCATCCGGACCATGTTCCGTCGGCATTCATGGTGACGGTGAGAACATGCCCTGCCATATTGCCCCCGCCATCGAGGCCGCCGTAGAGACCGGCGTAGACAATCTCTCCGCCGCCCGACAGCGCCGCCGCCGACAGGGAACGGATTTGCGGGCTGGAACCGCAATCAGGCCCGCCGCCAAGGATGGGCGTGATGGCGTTTGCCGAGGTCCAGCCATTGCCGCTGGCGGGGCCGCGCCACAGCTGGCAGGTGGCGATCAGCAGTTGCGAGGAATCGGCAGGATCCACCAGGAAGGGCGCAGGCGCGGTCATGGTGAGCCCGTCGTCACCGGTATCGGCATCCGTGACCACCGGCTGGACACCGAAATCCGATGCTGTGCAACTCCCGGCCTGGGCGCAGAGATGGATGGAGACGCCGGCTCCATTGTTGGCATACCAGTTGTTCGCGTTGGTTGGATCGATGGCGACCGGGCCCCCCTCGCCGCCGAGGACCTCAGGCCACTGCTTTTGAGGGCCAGTAGCGCCTTTAATGCCCGCGGTGCCGTTTGCTCCCAGGCCGGCCATGAGCGTGTAGGGCGTAAGCGGGACGCCCGCCAGGCCTTCGACTTCGGCCAGCGATCCCAGTGCGCCATTCAGGTTCTGCCAGTGTGAGGCATCGGTCGATGCGCACGCCGATCCGGTCTCGCCGATGGCATCGACCGAACGCCACAGGCCGCTGTCGTTGCCTACGAAGATCTGGGTGGGGTTGGCTGCGCTCCACGCGATGGCGTGCTGATACTCGCCAACCTGCGCGCTCATGCAGGTAGTGGAATTGGTGGTGTTGCGCCATTGGCACGCCATGGCCAGGCTGCACTTCCACAGGTCGTTGGCGCCGGCCAGCACCAGCGTGTCCTGGCCGGAAGGCACAGCCGCCAGGGCCAGGTTGTAATCGCCATTGGCGATGGTGATGGCGCCTTGAAGGGTATTGGTTTCGAACGCCGCCGTGCTCCACTGCTTGGCGAAGAGAATCGACTGGTTGCCGCATACGCCCGAGCTCAGCGAGCACGCGTCCTGCCAGAGGCCCTGGTCCTGGTTGTTGACGTCCACTGTCCAGGCGAAGGTGTCGCCGGTTGCCGGATTCACCGCCAAGGCTCCGCGGAAGATGGGGCACGCGGTCGATCCGGTCATGGAGATGTTGGTGGGGCACATCGCGGTGGTCAGCCCCGACCCGGGCTGGGCGGCCATGCGGGTCCAGGTGACGCCGTCCGGGGACTGGTAATAGCCGTGGAAACGCACCGCCGCCACAAACAGGTTGCGCTTGGGATTCCAGACCACAGACGTTGCCGCGTTTCCGTCGATTCCGGCCCAGGCGTCCGTTGGCCCCTGCACGTCCTGCCCGGTGCCGTCGGTGATGGTGGCCAAATGCCAGGTGGCCCCGCTGTCATTCGAGTAATAGAGCCCGGCGTAGCTGTATCCGGCCAGGTCCGCGTCGACCAGCTCGCCCTCGTATGCCTGGGAAACGGCAGCGACAACCACCTGAGGGTTGACTGTGCTCCAGGAGAATCCCGCGAAACCTTCGCCCAGAAATCCGTAATCCAGCGCGGCCAGACCGGCGGAAACGTCCGATGTGCCCGGAATCAGCGTCCAGGTGTTGCCGCCGTCGGTTGAGCGCAGCAGCCCCGCGCCGTAATAGGAATCCAGGGCGTCATTGGGGTCTCCGGTGCCTGCAAGCAGGACGCCGGTCCCGCCCGGCTGCACGGTGACGGCGCCAATGCTGATGGAGCTGCCCTCGGCGCCATAGAGCGCGCTTACCTGATCCGTCAGAGGTACAAAGGCCAGGTTGGAGACATTGGCCGTGCCGGCATTCTGGCTGATCCATACGCCGCCGCCGGTGGTGCCGGCAATGAGCGTGTTTGCCGTGGTATCTGCCGGGTCCAGCGCCAGCGCGGAAATTCGGCCGGTAACCAGGCCGTAGTTCATTGAGAGGACCTGATTGGGGCCGAGCGGCTCCCAGTTGGCGTTGGCGGGAGCGGCCTGGGCGGCCTGGGCAAGCGCGCCGGAGCGCGCCTTAAAGACACCGGCTGTGCGCCGCCCGGCAACGCCGCGCCGTGCCAGAAAACGCCGGGCTTCCAGAACCCGTGGCGGCGTTCTTTCCGTTGCGGTTGGCCTTACGGGATTGGCGGCCGCAGGCCCATTCTGGGCTGTAATCCCCAGGGCGAGCGCGAACCCTACCGCGCAGAGCGGCGCCCAAAGCGAATACTCTCCCATTCGGCGAATACGCAGGCTAGCGGGCGGACGGCATGCCGCTCCCTGTCTTGCGCGCGTCCTGTTGCGTGCTTTCATGGCCAGACGCTTCCGGAACCAGGTTCCGGCCCCCATCCCGCCATGATCCTCGGGGCAGTGGTTCGGGCGGCGAAAATTAGCGCCGTCTAACTTTGCCGGTTCCCACACTGGAAAGTGTGGCCCATTTTAGGACGGTCGTGGCGTGGACAGATGTGATGTGGACCACACGCGTACTGAACTCATGCGCACGGCGGAATTATCTTAAGGATGTGCCCGGAAGGAGATCTGAAGTGTCCCCTGCTAACCAAAGTGGAATTGCGTCACTAGCCAGCCTGCATTCGGTGGATGACATAATCAACCGCATCCGGAGCATTCTGGCAGCGAAGGGCGTGACTCTCTTCGCCGTGGTGGATCACAGCGGCGAGGCTGCGAAGGCCGGACTGGCAATGCCAAACACGAAGCTGGTGATCTTCGGTAATCCGGCTGCGGGCACTCCCTTGATGCAGGCGGCGCCCTCGGCGGCGATCGATCTTCCCCTCAAGCTTCTGGTTGCCGAAGATGGGGCGGGCCGCGTCACGATTTCGTGGAACGATCCGGAGTATTTGCAGCGGCGGCACGGGTTTCCCGCTGCGCTGCTTGGCAACATTGCGGTGGTGGAGAAGCTGGCGGAGGCGGCGGGGGCGTGAGTCGTCACGAACCTGCTCCGCTTTCTCAACATATCGGCCTCTCGGCTTGCTCCGACGCCGATCGTGGGATCCTTCTAGAACGGCACGGCTTCATTCTTGGCGGGGGCCGCTTGACGCTGGGTCAATTGGCGGGGGACTGCTGGGCGACAGGCTACCTATTGAGCCGTCCGGATTGATCTTGAATTCGAACCTCTGCGAAACCCCTCTTTCCGATGTGCCCGGCAGAGTAGACACTAGAGGCCCAGTAAGCCTTTCGCCATGCGGTCCAAAGAATTGTTGAACTTCGCCAGGCTGGAGTCCGGCCATGACTGTGGACGCCGTCACCTGATAGATTCCGGGGGAAAGACGTCCTCCGCCCTTTGAGAATGGGCCAAATTGTACAACCTGATTGGCTTGTACTGAAGCCTTTGCTTGCCCGAAATAGCCGTCCCCTCCTAGGTCCATTGGATTGGCCAAACTTGCCATCAGAATGGTTTTGGGGGGCAGATTGGTCTTTATATTCAGGATTGGTCTCTGGTCGTTCCCGATCGCATTCAAATCTAGCGTGATGTCCAGCGCGGCAGCATTTGCGTGAGGGGGACCAACAGATGTAACACCTGCTGGCTGAGTGTCGGGCGCAACAGTCGCCTTGTTTGCTTCGTCGGTAGCGTCAATGGAATTCTTCAGATCGCACGAGAAAATGAACCCGTCGGCGAAACTAACCATGCCACAGAGCTTTTCGGACTCCCACTCTGTAGCTTGCTTTTGTCCTTCATCGGTCAGCAATACCGACAGGCCCTCATGCCATTCTTGGCAACCCGACTTCTCAATGGCATCCTCATGACCGAAGATCGACAAATGGGCATCCACCGCCCCCTTTAATCCGTAGCCTTCGCGTTTGTCAAAGGCAACGGATAACGGACAAACGAGTGCAGCACGCTTTGTGTAGAGCGGCAATGCGAAATTCACTGGTGCCTCTACCTCTGTTGGCTCGGCCTTTTCTGGGCGGCCAGGAGGCGCTGAGGCGTTATATTTGGAGGATCCGTTTTTGGGGCTAAATACGATAAACGCGGCAACCGCTAGGAGCGCCGTCAGGAGCACCGCTCCCAATTTATTGATCCTTGATGCCATAATTTCTGCTCCAAGACGCCGAGGCCGTCAGCGTTTCCGAAGGGCGGACGATGGTCCATCATAATACCGGCATCGGTGGGGAACGGCAACCTCTTTTCCCGCTCGCCTGTGCGGCATGGTTTGGCCCCGCCTTCACCGCGCGTCTATGGCCCGAACTCCGGCGCCGCGCAGCCTTCCGCGCAAACAATCGATCTTCGTTTGGCGGGAGTGGGACTTCTTTCGACCCTGCTAGAATTCCGCCGAAAGGTTCCCATCGCATGCAATCGAGTCGAAAATCCGCGCTTCGGGCGGCGTACGCCGTCCTTGCCCTTTTGGCTGTTCTGCCGTTGGTGTGTCTGCGGGCCGCGGCAGCGCCTGTAGCCTGCGAGTCGCTGGCGCAATTCAAGGTGGATCACGGGGAGATCACTGCGGCGCAGGCAGTTCCTGCGGGGCCGTTCACCGTGCAGGGATTCATGGGCGCAAGGAAGATCGATCTGCCCGCGTTCTGCCGAGTGACGGCCACGCTGCGTCCGACTGCGGACTCGGACATCAAGATTGAGGTGTGGCTGCCGGCTTCTGGCTGGAACGGACGCCTGGAAGCGGTGGGCAACGGCGGACTGGCAGGCTCGATCGGCGAGCAGGAGATGGCTGGTGCGCTGACGGCAGGCTACGCCACGGCGGGCACGGACACGGGGCACACCGGTTCGCCCGTGACCGGGGGATGGGCCCTTGGGCATCCGGAGAAGGTCATCGACTTCGGCTGGCGCGCGATACACCTGATGACCGTCGAGGCGAAGGCGCTGATTGCGGCGTACTACGGCGCGCCGGAGAAGTACGCCTACTGGAACGGCTGCTCGGAAGGCGGCGGGCAGGCGTTGAGCGAGGCGCAGCGGTTCCCGGACGATTACGACGGCATCCTGGCGGGCGCTCCGGCGAACTATTTTGTGCACCTGCAGATTGGCGGCAACTGGATTTCGCAGGCGATCCATGAGGACCCGGCGACAATGATTGCGCCCGCCAAGCTGCCGGCGATTACCGCGGCTGTTCTGGCCGAGTGCGACATGCTAGACGGCGTGAAGGACGGCGTGCTCGAAGACCCCCGGCAGTGCCACTTCGATCCGGAGACGCTTTTGTGCAAGGGAGACGAGAACAACTCCTGCCTGACCGCGCCGCAGATTGCCGGACTGAAGAAGGTGTACGACGGGGCCAGAAATCCGCGCACCGGCGAGCAGGTCTTCCCCGGGACCATGCGCGGCGGCGAGGCGGGCTGGGGAATGTGGATCGCGGGGACGCAGGTACCGCCGACGGACTTGCAGCACCTGATCATGGTGAACGGCCTGGCGAACCTGGTTTTTGACGGCCCCAAGTGGGATTGGCAGACGTTCGACTTCGACAAGGATGTGGCCTATGCCGACAACAAAGTGGGCGGGGCGATCAACCAGATCAATCCCGATCTGAGCGCATTCAAGAAGCATGGCGGCAAGCTGCTGCAGTATCACGGTTGGAACGATCCGGCGATTTCGCCGCTGAACAGCATCAACTACTTCGAGAGCGTTGAGAAGAAGATGGGCGACACGTCGGACTTCTACCGGCTGTTCATGATCCCGGGGATGGAGCACTGCATGGGCGGACCGGGCACGAGCGACTTCGACCATATGCAGGTGATGGTGAAATGGGTGGAGGACGGGGTGGCGCCGGAGCGAATTATTGCCAAACGCGGGACCCGGACCCACCCGCTTTGCGCCTATCCGAAGGTGGCGAAGTATAGCGGGACCGGCAGCACCGACGACGCGGCAAACTACACTTGCGCGGCGGAATAGATGCCGTCCCACCCTAAGCACATAGAGCGCGCTTAGGATGGGGCACCCGCATCCAAAAGAGACGGGGCTGTCGGGTAGTTCGCGAGCTTTGATATGCTGCGGGCGGATGGAGAATTCGGCAGCCAATTCCCCGGCGGCGAACGGCTCAGGCGCCCAACAGCGCAGGATCGAGCTGCGGCGCGCAACGATTGAGGTCGACGGCCTTGCTTTGCACCGCACGGCTCAGTTCACCGATGGATCGAGAAAAGCCGTCCGCATGGAATGGAGAGGGATTTCGCGGGTGGGCGCGTTCCGCTGCGAGGATGGCGCCGCTGGATTTGTTTGTATCGCGGTGACCGACGAGCGAAATGTAGTAATCCTCAACGAGCTCATGGAGGGCTGGGATTCAGTGACCAGCGCGCTTACCGAACATTTGCCCGGCTGTCCGCCGTCCGCAACCTGGAGAGCGGGCGTAGCCCAGCCGCAAGCGAGTGCCAACTGGACCGTTCTATTTAAAGCCAAATAGAAAAGGCCGCCCGCAGGCGGCCCTTGTTGTCTCTGTCCCTTATCCCTTATCCCTCGGCCCTGCCTCTACCACCGTCCCCAGGCGCGCGTCATGTAATCGGACATTGTAAGCGCAATGAGCACCGCGAAGGTGAATAGTCCGGAGAAAACGGTGAGCTTGGTCAGCCTGGAGCTGTACTTGACGTGCATGAAGAACAGCACCACGATGGTGGCCTTGCAGCAGGCGATGAACAGCGCCACCACGGCATTGAAGACACCGAGATCGACATAGGAAATGGCCGCTGTGGCTCCGGTGAGGATCAGGAGCGCGGTGCCGACGGCGATGTAAATCTTCGGCGAGACGATGTGGTTGAGCGAGTCGTGCACGTCCTGCTCTTTGGGGCCGTGGTCGTGCCCGGTGCCGTGATGCGGATCGTTCCGTGTGCTCATGCGCGTGTCCTCAGGTGTGCCTGCTGATCAGGTAAAGCAGCGGGTAAAGGAATATCCAGATGATGTCGACGAAGTGCCAGTAGAGGCCGAAGTTCTCCACAAACGTGATGTGGCCGGTGGTATACGCGCCTGCCCGGGCGCGGAAAATCATGAACCCCAGAATCGAGATGCCGATGATCATGTGCAGGGCGTGCATGCCGGTCATGGCGAAGTAAAGCGAGAAGTAGAGCTCGGTGTGGCGCGCCATGTCAGGCATCAGCGCCTTGTCGTGGTACTCGTCGTAGACCTCGGGGTCAGAGGGCGGATCCGTGAACGACTTCATGCTGTAGTGGAAGCCGGGCACGTGGTGCTTGACCCATTTCTCGTGGTACTCAATGCCCTTGATGCCGAGAAAGCCGAGGCCCAGGACGAAAGTGAGCACGAGACACAGCACCAGCCCGCTCTTTTTGCGCGTTTCCGCGCACCACACGCCCATCGCCATCGTAAAGCTGGAGGTGATGAGCACCGCGGTGTTCAGCGTTCCCCACAGGATGCTCAACTGGTGCGAGCCCTCGACGAACGCCGGATAGTACCAGTTGCGGAAGATCAGGTAGGAGCAGAACAGGCCCCCGAAGAACATGATTTCCGTCAGCAGGAAGAGCCACATGGCGAAGCTGGTGGCGTCCACCTGCTGCTCCATCGACTCGAAATGATGGCGCTGGTAGGGCGGATGTTCGTGCGCCGCATGCGCGCCCGGTGCTGTCACGGTGCTATCCGACACTGGTTACCTCTTTCTCCTTCCGCTCCAGCCACTCGTAGTCGTAGGCATCGTGATCCACGATGGGAATCTCAGGGAAGTTCTCGGTCAGCGGCGGCGACTGCGTTTGCCACTCCAGTCCCGTAGCCTGCCACGGATTCGGCCCGGCAATCTCGCCGTACTTCAGCGACCAGGTCAGATAGAGAATGGGAAGCAGATAACCGATACCCAGGATGGTTGCGCCGGCTGTCGAAAACACGTTGAGCACCTGGAACTCCGGCGGATAAGCTGCGTAGCGCCGAGGCATGCCCAGCATGCCCAGGACGAACTGCGGGCCGAAGGTAAAGTTGAACCCGATAAAGGTGATCAATGCGGCCAGCTGCGAGATCTTCTCCGGGTACATGCGGCCCGTCCACTTGGGCCACCAGAAGTGGATGCCGGAGAGGAACGCCATCAGCATGCCGCCCACCATCACGAAGTGGAAGTGGGCCACGATGAAGTAAGTCTCGGTAAGGTGAATGTCAGTTCCGGTGGAGGCCAGAAAGACGCCGGTTAGGCCGCCGATGGTAAACAGCCCCATGAAGCCGAAGGCGTAGAGCATCGGAGTCTCAAAGGTAATGGAACCCTTGTAAAGGGTGAACGACCAGTTGAATATCTTGATGGCCGAGGGCACCGCGACCAGCATGGTGAGGAGCGAGAACACCAGCGTGGAGTAGTTCGACACGCCCATGATGAACATGTGGTGCTCCCAGACGAAGAAGGCGAAGACTGCGATCGCCACCGAGGAGAACGCGACTGCCGTATAGCCGAAGACGCGTTTGCGGCTGAAGGTGGAAACCACCTCGGAGATGACGCCCATGCCGGGCAGAATCATGATGTAGACGGCGGGGTGCGAATAGAACCAGAACAGGTGCTGGAACAGGATCGGGTCGCCGCCCTTGGCGGGGTCGAAGACGCCGATGCCGAAGGCGCGCTCCAGAACCACCAGCACCAGGGTGATGGCCAGGACGGGCGTGCCCAGGACCATGAGGATGCTGGCTGCGTAGTTCGACCAGACAAACAGCGGCAGCCGGAACCAGGTCATGCCCGGCGCGCGCATCTTGTGGATGGTGACGATGAAGTTGAGCCCGGTGAACACTGAACTGAATCCGGCCACAAATACAGCCAGCCCGGCGGTAATCACATTGGTGTTCACGTAATGCGTGGAGAGCGGAACGGTGAAGGTCCAGCCCGTGTCCACGCCGCCCGTCATCATGGTCCAGAGAATCATGATGCCGGCGATAACGTAGAGATACCAGCTCAGCAGGTTGATCTTGGGCAGCGCCAGGTCCTTGGCGCCAATCATCATGGGCATGAGGAAGTTGCCCAGCGTAGCGGGAACCGAGGGCACCAGGAACAAGAACACCATGATGATGCCGTGCATGGAGAACACTTTGTTGTAGGTGTCCGCGGCCATCAGGTCCGATTGCGGGGTAAGCAGCTCCAGGCGAATGAGTCCAGCCAGCGCGCCGCCGATGGCGAAGAAGAAAGTAATGGAGATGAGATAGAGCGTGGCAATGCGCTTGTGGTCGCCCGTAAGCAGCCAGCTCAGCAGGCCGTTTTCCTTGTTGAGGAAATTGACCCTGGGAATCCGTGCCGTACCCTGGTCCGGCAACCTGACGATTGTGTCTGTGCTCATTGCTTCACCATCCCCTGCTTGGCCGAAGGCGCCGCGGGTTTCTGGGGCGCGGGCGGAGCTTTGGCTTCGCTTTCCGGCAGCAGCGCGGTCGTGTTGAGGGTTTGCTCAACGCGATAGTTGGAGTTGAGAGTCTTGATATATTCCACCAGCGAGATGACGCCGTCCTCGCTGATCTGGCCCTGGTAGGTGGGCATGATGGGGGTGAATCCCTGGGTGACGTGATCGGAAGGATTGAGGATGGCCTCGCGCAGGTATGCTTCGTCCACATGAGTGGTCTGCCCGTTGGCAAGGATCAGATTGGAGCCATATACATTGGCCAGATTCGGGCCGCGCGCGTCGGGGCGGCCGTTGTGGCAGGCATTGCAGCTCAGGCTGGCGAAGAGCCGCTCGCCGTTCTGCGCCAGGCTCATGCCGCTGGTCGATTCCGCCAGCCACTTCTGATAGTCCTCCGGAGTCATCACCACGATTTCGCCGATCATGGCAGAGTGGTTGGTACCGCAATACTGGGTGCAGAAGAGGTGATACGTTCCCACCTCAGTGGCCTCAAACCAGACGTTGGTGTAACGGCCGGGGATGGCTTCGCGCTTCACGCGGAAGGCCGGAATAGAGAAGCTGTGAAACACATCCTGCGAGATCAGGGTGAGCTGGATGGGCTTGTTCACGGGGATGTGCAGGGCGTCGATCTCGTGCTGGCCGCCGGGATGCTCGCACTTCCACATCCATTGCTTGCCCACCACGTAGATATTCATGGCATTCGCCGGCGGCGTGTAAACGCGGAAGTAGATCAGCGAGCCCCAGACGAACATGATGAGGAATAATCCCAGGGGAATGATGGTCCAGGTGGCTTCCAGCAAAGTGGAACCCTCGATCTGGACGGCGACCGGATGGCGCTTCTTGTTGTAGAGGATGGAGAAGCTGATGAGAAGCAGGACCACGATGGTGAGGCCGATCAGGCTGACCAGGACCATGAAGAAAAACAGCGCGTCCATCTGCGGCGCGATCTTGGACGCTTCCGGCGGGAAGAGCGGGAAGTTGCTGAGCCACTTCTCGAGGAATTTCCAGAGTACTGGACTGATGTGATCCATTCCGTTATCCGTTCACCTTCGTCGGGGTCCCCGGCGACAGGTCTTCGTCGCTGGAGTGACCCTTCGTTCCTGCATCGTGCTTTTCCGTTTCGGTGTGGTCGCGGGTGTAGTCGCGGCGAAACATGGCGAACATGAAGCCGCCGAGGGAGAACAACGTCACCAGGCCGCCCAATTGCACCACGCGCGCGATCATCAGGGACTGCTTGTTGGTTCCGGGATCGTAGTGGTAGCAGTAGGTCAGGATATTGTCGACCGGCGATCCGATGCGATTGTTCGAGGTTTGCACCAGCCCGATGCGAATGTCCTTGGGCGAATACTCAACGCCCATGTAGTACTGCGCCAGCTTGCCCTGCGGCGTCACCAGCTGAATGGAGCTGGCATGGGCGAACTGGGTGAGCTTGCCGTCGGGGCCCGGGATCTTCACGTACTTGAAGCCAACCGTATCCGTGAGCGCGTCAATGTTAGCCTGCGTGCCGGTGAGGAAATGCCAGCCGTTGGCGGTCGCGGGATCGCCGTAGCGCTTCAGGTAGGAGCGCTTCTTGGCGGCGGCAAGGTCGGGGCCCTCATTGGGATCGATACTGACCACGATGATGTTGAAGTCGCGGCCCGGCTTCTCATCCACCATCAAAAGCGCGCTGGTCAGCCCATCCAGCTCTTCGGAGCAGAGCATGGGACAGCGGTAATACACCAGCGCCAGGATGGCCGGCTTTTTGCCAAAGTAGCTGGCCAGCGGAACCTGCTTGCCGGTGTCGTCGGTAAACGTCAGGTTCAGCGGCAACTGGTAATTGAGATGCTGGGCAATGCCCACCTTGCTGAGCAGCGACGACTTTACGTTCGCCTGGCCCGCTTCCTTATCGCCGTAGCTGGAAACCTGCGCCCTCAGAGCCGGCCCGCACACAATCGCGGCAGCAGCAACAAGCGCCGCCGTACGCAACGTCTTCCGGGTTGTGTTCCGAAACTGCATTTGCTGCTACTCCCTCTTTGCTTCCGTACTCGTCGGTTCCGTGCCCCATCCTTGCGATTTCTTTCTGTCGCAAGGATGGGAACCGCCTACTTCTGGTTCGGCGGACGCTCCGCATGGGGACCCTCGTCGCGCCTTTGTTCCATCTCGTATGCCGTCCGGGCAAAGCCGTTGGTAATCGGCATGGTCACCACGGTCCGGTTGTCGCCGGTCATCAACGCTTGTTCCTGCGCTGCCGGAGCTACCGGCAACCCCTTCTGTGCAATCAGCTCCATGGCGCGTTCAATCGGGATCCGCACCTTACCCGGTTCCCCATCAATCCGCGTGTAGTGGTCCAGCAGCAAGTCTTCCCTTGCATGCAGGTCGGTAATGTCCTGATCGCCGTCGTCACTCAAAAGGCGCGGCGTGGGAAACTGCTCCACCAGCGTCGCCACCTTGTTCTGCAGCTCGGGGCTGGAAGGGAAGTCGCCCAACTGGCGCACATCTGCGGTCTTGGTCCACTTCGAGTTCGGCCCGTCTTCCTTGTTCATGGCCGAGTTGATCACCTTGCCGATGCCGTAGCAAAGGAAGCCCGAGACAGCGACAAATACAGCCAGCGAAAGCAGGAATACCAGGATGTTCGTGGTGCTGGCGTCGCTGCGCTCATAGCCATGGGAGGCATCGACTTTGTCGGGCTCATGCGGACCGTGCGGAGGCAGGTTGTTGTCGTTATGCAACGGCATGTTCGGGCTCCAGGATTTCCTCGAGATGAGGATCGTTGGTCTGAACCAGCGGGCGCTTCTTCAGTTGCGTGCAGTAAGCCGCCACCCACAAGCTGATCATGGATGCGGGGATGGCCACGTACTCCAGAATTCCCCAACTGAAATGAAGGTTGCGCGCCGCGTCGCGGAAGTTCGGCTCGATCAGCCAGAACATGTCGAAACAGCGGGCGAAGATCATCCACATGCATAGCCGCGACAGGCGCTTCTTGTTGCGCTTGATGTCGCGTGAGAGCAGAACGGAGAACGGGATGACCCAGTGGAAGATGAAGTCGAGGGTGACGATGATACCCCAGCCGCCGCGGATTCGATCAAGGTACCAGTTGATCTCGTCCGGCAGGTTGCCGGACCAGATGATGAGAAACTGGCTGAAGGCCAGATAAATATTCAGCATCACGAAGGCGAGAGTGAGCTTGCCCAGGTCGTGCTGCTCGGTCTGGCGGAGGATGGTCTTGAACGGTTCTGCTTTCGACAGGCTGATGGAGGTCAGGATGCTAAGCGCCAGCACCGCGTACCCCTGGCCCACGAGAAACAGCAGCCCATAAATCGTCGAGTACCAGGTCACGTCCAGCGACATCACCCAGTAAATGGCGGCCGCCGTCATGGTTACCGTGTAGACGACAATGCCAGGCCCGGAGAAGTTCTCGAACTTCTTGATCCAGAACGGGGTGGTTTCCGGCGCCCTGGGCATCGCGCTTCAGGCTCCACGAATTCAATCTCCACGTGTAAAGCCCCCAGATGGCGAAGCAGATCAGACCGACGATACAAAACATATGAATGTTCAACATCGGGCGCTTCCAGGCGATGCAGTGGTCGATGACTTCAACCTGCGCCGGCGTCAGCCAGCCCATCTTCACGTCCTTGGTGACAATCCCGTAGTTGGCCCACATAAAGAGGGCCTTTTGAAACACCGCGATGGGAAGCCAGTAGAGGAACACGAGCGGCAGCGTGCGGCTCATGGCTTCGAGCGGCCGGCGAAGCAGATGCCCCCATTTGCCGCCGGAGCAGTACTGCACCATAAGCAGGGCCAGCCCGCCTACGCAGAGGCCGAACGTGATCATGAGACCGAGGTCCCAGGCGCGGAGCACGTGCTCCCAGCCCAGCCCATCCTGCGCCTGCCCCAGCAGCGCCAGTACAACGGCAACAATGGCAAAGACAACGCATACAAGGAGCGCGCGTGTCCTCCAGGTATTCACGAAGAGCGGAGCGCCCAGGTCGGCCGGCAGCGTCTTCGAGTGTGTTGGGTGAGCCATTCGGAGTTCCTTCCGGTTCCTTACTTCTTTGGCGGCTGCTTGGCCGCGGGCGCAATCTGTATCGGGTCTGCGGTGTTTGCCGGCGCCATCGCAGGCGTGCCTTCCTTCTGCGCCGGCCCCTGGTTCGACCACACCGCCGTCGCCGGCAGCTTCCACGGCTGGGCCAGCCATGCAGGCAGGTTTTCCTTTTGCGCCACGTCCTTCAGGCTCTCCACCTCGACTCCGGCTGGTACATCGCTCAGCGTGGCGTCCTGGCTCAACTGCAGCGCGCGAATATAGGCGGCGATGGCCCAGCGGTCCTGCGGCTCGATCTGCGCCGAATAGTCGGGCATGGCTCCGTAGCCGTGGGTCATCACGTAAAAGTAGTGCGAAAGCGGCTGCGCCATGCGAACCTGGTCATGCAGGTTAGCGGCGGGCTTATAACCGCGCTCAACAATCTCGCCCAGCCCGTTGCCGACGCGAGAATGGCACGGCGTGCAGTAAACGTTGAACCGTTCCTGCCCGCGCTTCAGCACCTCCATCGTGACTGGAACCTCGGCCGGCATCTCGTCCCGCTCCTCGCGATATCCGTTCGCCCCCGTCACCACGCCGGTGTAGAAGTAGCTGTCCTCATCCAGCTCGCCTCGCGCCACGGTGTTCACCACCTGCGGGCGCGCGCCGCGATGATCGGCAAAAAATGTAGTGCCGCGCTGCGGGAACATCCGTGGCTGGTTCTGCATATCCTGCCGGCACCCGGCGATAAGCAGCAGCGCGCCAAGCCCGGCGAACGCAAGAACCCGATTCGCGCGCCGCAACGCCCCCCGTTCCCTGTTCCCTGTTCCCTGTTCCCTGCTCTTCATCAGTACTCCACCTCCACCACCGAAAGCGGATGGAAGCCTTCAAGGTATTTGTGCGCTTCAATCAGGTCGAACTTGGGATCGAGAGCTTCCAGGCACAGGAAGAACTTGTCGGAGCTGGCGCCGTCGCGGAAATTGGGCGCATTGAACAGCGGGTGATAGAGCTGGGGCAGTCCGTTGAGCGCAATCATGCCGAACGCCGCGGAAAGTCCTGCCCACAAAATCGTCCACTCGTAAGCCGGAATCAGGAATGCCGGCCACGAATAAAGCGGGCGTCCCGCAATGTTGAGCGGATAGGCGAGTGTGTTGATCCACACCTCGAGCAGAAACATCGCGGTCAGTCCCATCAGCCCGCCGATCAGCGTAAGCAGCGCCACCTTGTCGCGATGGAATCCGATGGCTTCCGCCGCCGCCTCCAGCGGATATGGCGAATAGCAATCCATCCGGCGCCATCCGTCTTCGCGGCATTGGCGCGCGGCGCGGATCAGGTCGCCAGGATCTTCGAATTCGGCCAGCAGGCCGTAAGTTCCTTCACGCGGAGGCATGCTTAATCTCCATTTCCCGCAGTCGCCTTGGGCTTGATCTTCGCCCCCGGCAGCAGCATGCGAACTTCAAACATGGGAATCATGGGCAGGAATCGCACAAACAGCAGGAACAGCGTGGTGAACAGCCCGATCGTCCCCACGTACGTCATGTAATCCCACTTGGTGGCGCGGTACGTGCCCCAGGAGGACGGCAGGAAATCGCGGGTGAGGCTGGTGACGATGATGACAAAGCGCTCAAACCACATCCCCGTGTTCACGATGATCGACATCGCAAACATGAAGGCCATGTTGGTGCGCCACTTGCGCACCCACAAGGTGGTCAGCGGAATGGCCAGGTTGCACATGACCAGCACCCAGTACGACCAGCCGATGGGCCCGAACACGCGGTTCCAGAACATGAAGAATTCCCAGTGCGACGCCGAGTACCACGACATGAACGCTTCCATCCCGTAGCCATACGCCACAATGAATCCCGTGGCCAGCATCACCTTTCCGCAGTTGTCGATGTGCCGGTCCGTCACCAGCGCTTCCAGGTGATAGAACTTGCGCAGCGGAATCGCCAGCGTGAGCACCATGGCAAACCCGGAGTAGATGGCGCCGGCGACAAAGTACGGCGGAAAGATGGTGGTGTGCCAGCCCGGCATAACCGCCACCGCAAAGTCAAAGCTGATGACCGAGTGAACGCTGAGCACCAGCGGCGTGGCCAGGCCGGCCAGCAGCAGCGAGGCCGTCTCGTAGCGCACCCAGTGGCGGACCGAACCGCGCCAGCCCAGTGCCACAAGTCCGTAAATGTACCGCGCAAACTTGGTCTTGGCGCGGTCGCGGAACGTGCCCAGGTCGGGAATCATCCCCACATACCAGAACACTACCGAAATGGTCGCGTAAGTTGATACCGCGAACACGTCCCACTCCAGGGGGGATCGGAACTGCGGCCACACGTCCATCGTGAACGGGAGTGGCAGCATCCAGTACCCCAGCCACGGCCGGCCGGTGTGAATCAGCGGGAACATGCCCGCGCAAACCACGGCGAAAATCGTCATCGCCTCGGCAAAGCGGCTGATCGAGTTGCGCCACTTCTGCTTGAACAGCAGCAGAATGGCGGAGATCAGCGTGCCCGCGTGGCCGATGCCGATCCACCACACAAAGTTGATGATGGCGAAGCCCCAGGCAACGGGAACGGAGATCGCCCAAATGCCGACGCCCTTCAGGAACAGCCAGGTGACGGCCGTCAGCAGCATCACCGCCAACGAGCCAAAGGCCGTGAACAGGAAGAACCAGCCCTGCGGCGTGTGCGGCGTCAGCACGATCCGCGAGATCTTGTCGGTAACGGACTTGAAGGTCTGTCCCGGCTCAACGACGCGGTATTCGCCAGTGGCGGGGTCTACCCACCGCTCGTAGTCCGGACTCCCTGGTTTGATATCGCTTGTCGCCATCAGTGAAGTTCTCAGTTCTCAGTTGTCAGTTCTCAGTTGTCGACGCATCTGGGCCTCCAACCAAATCCCAAATGCCCTTGTCCCTTCGTCCCTAGTCCCTACGTCCCTAGTCCCTACGTCCCTAGTAGTCCCTACGTCCCTGGCTCTCACCCCGCCGGCGCGTGCTCCACCGGCGTCTCTTCCAGTGCCGTATTCGGATTGATCACCGGCGCCACATAAGTGGTGCGCGGACGCGTGTTGATGTCGGCCAGCACCTGGTAGGTGCGCTCGTCGGCCCGCAGCTTGGCCACGTGGCTCTCCTTGTCGTTGATGTTGCCGAAGGTGAACACCTGGGCCGGGCAGGCCTGCTGGCACGCTGTCTGAATTTCCCCGTCGCGGACTGCGCGATTCTCCTTGTCCGCGTTGATCTTGGCTTCCTGAATGCGCTGCACGCAGTAGCTGCACTTCTCCATCACTCCGCGCGAGCGCACGCTCACGTCGGGATTGCGCATCAGCTTCAGGCTCTCGGTCTCGTAATCGGAAAAGAGCAGGAAGTTGAACCGCCGCACCTTGTAGGGGCAGTTGTTGGAACAGTAGCGCGTGCCCACGCAGCGGTTGTAGACCATCATGTTCAAGCCTTCCGGCGTGTGCACCGTTGCCCCCACCGGGCAAACCTGCTCGCAGGGCGCGTTCTCGCAGTGCTGGCACAGCATGGGCTGCAGGTGCGCCTTGGGCGCGCTCAGGTCGCCTTCGAAATATGTGTCGATGCGCAGCCACTGCATGTTGCGGCCGATGCGCACCTGCTGCTTGCCCACCACCGCAATGTTGTTTTCGGCGTAGCAGGAGACAATGCAGGCGTTGCAGCCGGTGCAGCTCGCCATGTCCACGCTCAGGCCCCACGCGTTGTCGCGGTAAACCCAGTTGGGGAACAGCGACGTTCCCATGTCGGTCTTCTCTTTGCCCTCGTTGGCAAAGCCCGGATTTTCCTTCCACTCGGCCTGGGTGGCGTAACGAATGATGCCGCGCGGGCCCAATGCCTCATTGCCTTCCAGCGAATGGCTGCCGTCGCCCTGGCCGCCCGCGGCCGCGCCGCGATGATCCTGGTAGTGGCTCTTGGTGATGGCGATGCCCCATTTGCCGGCGACCTGCTTCATCGATCCGGTGGCGTAGAACGGCGCCCATGTGTTGCGGATCAGATAAGCATTGAAACCCGCACCCGAACCCACCCGGCCGGCAAACTCGCGGCCATAGCCGAGGTACACGGTAATCGAATTGTCCGGATGGCCCGGCGCCACAATCACCGGCGCCTTCACCTTGCCCTTGCCCACCGTGATCTCGATGATGTCGTCCTCTTCCACGCCCCACTTGGTCAGCGTGGCCCCGGAAACGATAGCGGCATTGTCCCAGCTCAGGTTTGTCACCGGCTTGGGCAACTCCTGCAGCCAGCCCACATTCGCGTAGCGCCCGTCGTACACGTTGGGGTCGGGCCGGAAGATGATCTCGAGCGAATCCTTCGGCGTTGGCGTGGGAACCTGCGACTCCATCCCGATCAGCGCAACGCTCGCATCGTCCTTCGTCTCGAACGCGGTGTTTTCGATCCACCCGTCGTGCAAAGCTTTTCGCCAACCCGTCTCGAAATCGCCTTTGATCGTCCCCTGCCACGTCTGCTGGACCGCGTTGTGCGGCGAAAGCAGCGGCTCATTCAGCAGCGCCTGTAGAATCTGGTGCGCGCTCTTTCCGCCAAAAAGCGGGTCGATCATCGGCTGCACAATCGAAACCGTGCCGTCGTAGCTGCGCGCGTCCGACCACATTTCCATGCTGTGCGCCGCCGGAATATGCCAGTGCGAGATCTGCCCCGTTTCGTCCAGGTGCGAGCCCAGGTGCGCCACTGTCTTCGCGTTGTTGAACGCAGACGGGAAATCCAGATCGACCGGCGCGGTGTAGATCGGATTCGAATTCAGGATGACCAGCCAATCCACGTTGCCCGCATTCAGGTCCGCCACCAGCGCCTTCAGATCGGCGAACTGGTCGCTGGGTATTGGATTGAGCGGCTGATCGCTCACCAGCACCGTCTTGCCCACGTTGCCCAGCGTCTGGTTCATGGCCAGCGCCAGCGCCGCCACCGCCGGGTCGTGGTACATCCCTGGAATCACCACGCTCTTGCCGGCGTGGTCCTTCAGGTCCTTCACCACCGCCGCCAGGTACTTCTGCTGCTCATCGGTCCACGCGTAGCTGGGCGCGCTCACACCGCTCACGCCGATAGCCTGAGCGAGGGCCGCCGTAAAGGCCGGCACCTCGCTCGCGCGGAGGGGAAGCCGATGTTCAGATTTGAATCCCGTCGTTGTGGGGGAACTCTCGATCGCGTAAAGCCGGTTCAGATTCGCCGGCGTCTTGCGCCGCCCCGCGTAGTCGCGCACCAGCCGGTGGAATCCGGGATACGCCGCACCGGAAAGAAAATCCGCGTCCAGCGAGACAATTACGTCGGCGCCGGCCAGCGCGAATTGCGGCGTCACACCCTGCGCAAATGCCGTTCCCGCAATGGCCGGATCGTACTGCACCAGCTTCGCCTTGGGGTACGCCTTCTGCACTTCGTTCCATTGCCGCGCCAGCGTGGGCGAGGTGATGGTGGCGCTCAGGAAATAAAGACCGGTGCCGTCCTTTGATGCTCCCGCCGCGTTGCGGAATGCTGCAATGAACTCCTCAAATCCGCGCTCTTCTCCCCGGTACAGAACCTTCGACGAACGGTCGGGATCGTAGAGGTCCAGCAGCGAACCCTGCGTAAACACATCGCTTCCGCCCTGATTGTACTTGTGCTCCGGGTTGCCGTCCACTTTGATGGGCCGGAACTCGTCGCTCTTCACCAGCGTGGGAATTCCGCCAGTCACAAATGGATACGCGGTGGCAAAAAAGTTCGGCTTGCCCAGAATCAGGTCTTCCGGCGCTTTGACATAGGGATAAATCGGCTCATCCGGCTGCTTGGTGCAGCCCGCCAGCCCGGCCAGCGCCATTGACGCCCCCATCAGCTTCATAAAGCCGCGCCGCGATACCGGATCCACCCATTCCTGCGCCGCCGCCGGAAACTCCTGCTTCAGCGCCTCTTCAAACTCCGGCGTGCCCGCCAGCTCGTCAATCGAGCGCCAGAACTTTTTCCCTTTCACGCCCTTCAACTCCTGGCGCACCTGGGCCAGAGTCAGACCACCCTCGACAGCCTGCGTCTCCCCGCCGCCATTCCCGCAGGTGCACGACTCACCGCAGCTCGACGCTACAGTTTCAGGGACAAATCCTTCGATTGATGGAACCGCGTCAGGGCGCGACTGGTAGGTCTGGGCTTCAGCCCGGACTGCGGATTCCACGCCAGAAACTTCCTGGGCTTTAGCCCCTGCGGGCTCGTCTTCGACCAGTCGCTTCATTCCCATCATCTCGTTTTCATTGAAAGGCGCGCTCATCGGTGGCAAACCTCGCAACTGGTCAGCTCGCGCGGAGTGCGAATCTTGTAGTGCTTCACCAGGAAATGCCCCAGCTCTTCCTGGCTGGTGAACCTCTGGTAATTCACCGGCACCGGAATCACCGGACCCGGAGTCTCACCCGCCAGCGGTTCATGCCCCGGCGGCACTGAAGGCGTCATCTGCAGCGCGGCCACATTGGGCCCGGCCCCCGCCGGGTCTGCGAACACGCAGTTCACGTTTTCGGCCGTGGGCACTCCCGCCTCCTGGTCCTTCACACCGCACCACACTGGCCGGTCTTCGCTGGGAGCCTCCCACGCCATGTTGTAAATCTGGCTCGTCGGCCGGATATTCTTCGACGGCTTGCGATGGCAGTCCAGGCACCACTCCATCTGCAGCGTGTTCTGCATATACATCAGCGGCATCTGGTCCACGCGCCCATGGCAGCTGGAGCAGCCAATGCCCTTGTTTACATGCACGGAGTGGTTGAAAAAGACATAGTCGGGCAGGTCGTGCACCCTGGTCCATACGAGCGATTGCCCCGTTGCCCAGCTGTTGCGCACCGGTTCCAGTAACTGCGCGTTGGTCCAGATCTGTGCATGGCAGTTCATGCAGGTCCGCGTCGGCGGGATCCCCGCGTAGCTGGAAGTCTCCACCGTCGTATGGCAGTACTGGCACTGGAGGCCCAGGCCTTGCACGTGGTGCTTGTGGCTGAACGGCACTGGCTGGTCCGGACGCTGCCCCTGGCGGGTAACCCACGGAGAGCGCTGCAATTGATCCAGCGTCACCCCCAGGGCAATCACAATCAGCCCCGTCAACACAAGGCTCATGCGAGCCAGAGCATTGGAGCTGCGGTCAAAGATTTGCGCCATGAATAGTTCCTACTCTGCTGCGCTTGTGTTTGTGGAAGAGCTTGGTACGGGTGCGTGCATGTGCCCGTGTGCTGGCGGTCACATACCTGGTGTTCACAATTGCCCTAGAGTCATAAACCTACTGCGAGGCTTCGGACCCCGAAAAAACAATATATCAGCCAAACCCATGGCTGCGTCCCATGCGGAGCGAAAAACTGCGAAAAATATTTGTGGGAATCCGGTTTCTAACCCACTGAAAAGAAGAATCTTTGTGATGAAGCCGCTTTTGAGAAACACAACATCGTTCCTCTCACGGCGTGCGTCCCGAAGAGTGAGATAGATGGCCGAACAACAACATTATGCATCACGAGGCCCGCAACCCAAAAGCGGCACCTCCAGACCCGAGCAGGAAAAAGCGCCGGAGCTCCCGGGCCGAAGTTTCAGGAAGGAGCAGGGGCCTGAACAGGCTGCGGAAAAAGTCTCTTTGTAGGTACTTTTTCTGCACAGCAATTTGGGTTAGTAAAGAGACATGCGTGGAGACGATGAGAAGCAGTCGGCGATGTATAGCTACGTGACGATGGCACAACGGATTCCGGCTGGTCATCCGGCGCGGCAGATACGGGCGATGGTGGACCGGGCTTTGGCACGGATGGATGCGCAGCTGGACGAGCTTTATTCGACTACCGGTCGCCCATCGATAGCGCCGGAGCGGTTGTTGCGATCGTCGTTGCTGATGGTTTTGTACTCGATTCGTTCGGAGCGTCAATTGATGGAGCAGCTGAACTACAACCTGCTGTTCCGCTGGTTTGTTGGTCTTGAGATGGACGACCCGGTGTGGGACGTGACGGTGTTCACCAAGAACCGGGAGCGGCTGATTGGCGGCGTGGTGAGCCAGCAGCTACTGGAGTCGGTGCTGGTGGAGGCGCGGGCGCACGATCTGTTGAGCGAGGAGCATTTCACCGTGGACGGGACGCTGATTCAAACCTGGGCCTCGGCGCGCAGCTTCGAGGATAAGTCCGATCCGCCGTCTCCGGGAGCAGGCTCGGGCTGGGGTGGCGAAGTGCTGCTGCGCGACAAGGTGGAATCGAAGACCGACCCGGATGCGCGTTTATACAAGAAGGCGACGGCGGACAAGTCGGTGCCGTCTTATCAGGGCCACGCGTTGACGGAGAACCGCAACGGGTTGGTGGTGGCTGCCGAGGCCACTCTGGCGGCAGCCGATGCCGAAGCTCAGGCGGGGATCCAGATGCTGGACCGGGCGCTGGGTGCGGCGGCCGGAGCGGCAGAGGAGCAGGCGATCACGCTGGGCGCGGATACGGGTTACCAGCAGGAGCGGTTCGTCGAAGCGCTGCGCAAGCGCAAAGTGGCGCCGCACGTCAGCGAGTATGTGAAGGGGAATCTGCAGAAGAATCGCCTGCGCCCGGAGGAGCGATCCGATGTGCGAAGTGCGATCAGTCAGCGGAAGCGCAAGCTGATCGAGCGAGTTTTCGGCTGGGCCAAGTTAAGCGCGGGACTGCGCCAGGTGAAGTTGCGCGGGCTGAAGCGAGTGGATTGGTTCTATCGGCTGGCGATAACGGCTTATAACCTGGTGCGAATGCGACGACTGATCCCGACTGCGGCGCTGGCCGGTTAGGGCCGAGGTGCGTCTGCAGGCCGATGAAAGCGGCTTGCAGGGGCAAGACAACAACAGAAACTCAGCAGTAGCGCAAGACAAAAGTCACCAAAAATTTCACCCAGGCGCAACCGAGCAAGGAAACACTAGTTTTTCCGCAGCCTGTAAAGGCCCCTGAACTGAGATCTGAATGTTGTGGGGCTTTAGCCCCGGGCCTCTCCTGCGGCGCACCGACCCGTTCAATACCGCCACGACTTCGTATCCGCGCCCTCCGGCGCCGTCGCCAGCATGTGCTCCACCATCTGCGGCAGCACCCGCTGCGTCCAGTCGGCGTTGTTCTCCTGCATGGTGTACTCCGCAGGCCCCCCGGTGTAGCAATGCGGCATGCCGGGACCGTACTGGAAGGTCGCGTCCGAGTGCGGATTCCGCGTGGCGTCCAGTTGCTTTTGCAGCAGGTGCACCGCGTTGTTCAGGAAGTACGTGTCGCCGTCGCCCACGGCAAAATGCACTTTGCCTTCGAGCTTCGGCCCCAGCGTCGGCCAGTCGCGCTTCAGAATCGCCGCCAGATCGTAGTGTTGATTCCAGTACTCCACCACCTTGCGATCAATGGCTCCGGTTAGCGGATCGATCACCTGCGCCGGATATCCATCCGGTCCGGCCGGTGAAAACACCGCCTGCCAGATGTCCCACTGCTCCGTCGAGCGCCCGCGCGTGCCCAGCACGTACTCATAGGCATACTCAGCGCCAGCCTCGGCAATGATCGATCCATCCGGTTTGCGGTCGGCCGCAATCGGCACCTCGCCAAAGTCGCCCTTGCGCACAAACGCGTTGGCGTCTTCGTAGAGATCGATGTTCTGGTAAGCATGAAAATCCACCGGATCGGGGCACGCGACCCACGCGCCGTTGTAAAAGTCGGGATAGAAAACCTGCGTGGCCGCCGCTTCCCATCCGCCCGTCGACCCGCCGAACGTGGCCCGCGCCCATCCCTGGCCAATGCCGCGATACTTCTTTTCGATCGCCGGAATCAGCTCGTCGTTGATCGCCGTTCCGTACGGCCCCACGTTGGCCGAGTCCACGTCGTAGGAATCGTCGTAATACGGGTTCGCGTTCTGGACGTAAATCAAAATCACCCTCGGCAGCCGGCCGGAAGTCCAGTCCTGGTAGAAGCGATAGCCGGCCTGATCGCGCCAGTACATCGGCGATTTGGGATCGGGCGGGGTGCTCGAGAACCCGGCCGGCCTGAAACCCGCACTGAAGTGGTCCTGGTACACGATCAGCGGATAGTGCGCGTCGGGGTGGTCGTCGAAGCCGTCGGGCAGCAGGATCCACGCGCCCAGAAACACATCCTGTCCCCAGAACCGGCTTAGCACGTCGCTCTTGAAGCGCATGAACTTCAGCCACGTCTGATCGGGCGAGCGTTTCGCCAGCACCTCGGGGTCGCGGTCCGTGTCCGCAATCGGCGGAATCACCTGGTCCAGCGCGATCTTCACCGTGGAACTCGCCGCCAGATCAAAATGGACCTTCAGCGGCTTGTTATAAGGATTGCCCGGCTTCCGATTCCAGTGCTGGCCCTCGCCCTTGTCCGGCGGCAGCCACACCGTCTTCCCGCTGGCCAGGTGGAACGGCTCATAGACATTGAAAACCGCCTGCACAAAGTAGTCGCCTGCGTCCAGGTCCTTGAGCGATCGCCGCGGATAGCCAAACGTCTCCGCATCCACCACGATAGGTTTGCCCGCCGGCCACGCCTCCACATCCACGCCGAACCCCTGCGCCGATTCGTAGTTCTCCTTAAGCTGGAAACGCGGCTCCGGCTTACCGGATTTGGCAAACACCAGAATCAGGTGGCCGGTTACGGGCTGAGTGTTGGGGAGGGTGACTTCAATGCGCTGCGCAAAGGCGCCCAGCGCCGGCAGCAGCAGAAACGGGACAAGGCGGCAGATGGATCGCATGGTTTGCCTCATAGGTTGTCGAAGCGCAGTCTAGCAGGCGTGGGTGGGGAGGGTTTGCGCGGGATGGCAACTGGACCGGGGTTCCCGGTTCCCCCGTCCCAAGACAAGAGGGGCACGCTCTTGTGGTTTGGAGGAATCGATGGGTGCGACCCGCCGCAATTCAGGCCGTCGCCAGTCGCGGTACTCTTCGCGACTCGATGATGTACGCTTCTCGGGAAACGACGTCCACGACCTCCACTTTTGTCTCTTCAAGGCGCCGAATTCCGAGTAAATGAAGAACCTTGTAGACTACGAAGACCACAATGAAAAAGAGTGAGCTTAGGCCGATATAAATCAACATGGCATCGCGCATCTCTTCCAGTATCTTGAGCATTTTTGCGCGTGTCTCTGGGGCGAGACGGGATACTCTCAGCGCGATTTGAGCCGACACATTGACATAGTCCTTTTCCTTCTGAGCGCGTTCGGCTTCGATTTTGGACATGAGGTAGGTCAGGAATGTGATCCGGTGCGCGAATCGGAGCAATCCACAAAAGAGGATTTCGAGGGAGCGGTATGCCTCGTTGTCGAACTCGACCTCGCCGTTCATTGCTAAGCGGAACAGGTCAAATCGAAGCCCGAAGAGTTTTTCGCGGACACCATCAAGCAGAAATTCCCTAATTGCGAGAGACCACAGGAGGTAGGCTGCGCAAACCGACGCGATGGTGCTCAGGATGTAGATCGGGCTCAGCATCTCAGATGTCCTCTGGGCGGGTTTCGCCCTTCTTGCTTAGATGACTAGAACGTCTTCTTTCGTCGACCGCTTTTTGCAGCTCAGAATGCTCGCTTGACACTCGTTTGATGTGCCGTTTGCGCAACCATCTTTCCCCGGTTCCCCATGCTGCAGTTATCCCGAATAGGCCCCACGGAAATATGACTCCAAAATACTTGTTCGCCTTCAAATCAGCGAGAGCCTTGAACTGTATGTCGGCAAATGTATGCTGACCGGCCAGTTCTCGAACGGAATAATAGAAGGTGAGCCCCATGACGGCCCAGCACGCAAATCGCATAAACGATTGCCACGCTTGGGAGAACAGCTGGATCCTCCGCATTCTGTACTCGTGGTCAAGCTCTTTGTCTCTGCGTGGCACCGCCTCATTATATGGGATTTGCACCTCAAGTGGTGCAACATCGTTACCTTTGGAGCCCCTCATGGAGCCCCCGCTCTCCCCTCCGTCGTCGCAAGATGTGAAAGCGGAGACAGTGACAAGGGCGTCGTCTGCCCTCCACTATTTTTGGGGTCCGCGCTTTCTTCCAGCCGATTTCGGCTTCTGCTTTTTGAACATAGTCGTCGCGGCTTTGCCCGTCCCGAGGAGTTTCAGCTTCGTGCTTTTGCGGCGTGCGGCCTTCTTCGCTACCGGCCGCGATGTCGGCTGCGAGGCCGTGATCCGCCGCGGCATACCCTTCGGCGAACCGCCCTTGTAACTGTTCGGGATGACATGCCCAATCTTCATCAACTGGCCACATTCGGGACACGGCCACGGGCCGTCGAGTCGTGCGATCCTGTTGAGGTAAAGCTTTGACACCGGCACCACGACATCGAACAGCTTGCACTCCTTGTTACCGCATTTGATCTTGTCGACCATGGGGCCTCCTCAACCTGTGCGCTTTCTAAGGAATACGGGTTGCCCTTCACGATACGCCTATTTCGATTGGCGAGGTTAAGAGCACTCGAACCGCCCACGTGCCCGTAGCGAACGGACCGGGCGAGCCGGTAGCATGGTTCACTGTGCCGGGGGGCATGACAATGACAATTCCCCGAACCAACAGAATTCTGCCGCTGCTCACGTTGCTGCTCCTCGCCACGCTGTTCGTCCGCGCAGAAACGATCCCGGGTCTGGGCACTGCCACCTTTCCCACTTCGACGCGCTCGCCGGCCGCGGCGCACGATTTCATGCGCGGCTTGCTTTTACTGCACCTTTTTGAGTACGACGATGCCAGCATGTCGTTTATCGCCGCGGAAAAGGCGGACCCCGGTTTTGCCATGGCCTACTGGGGAGAGGCCATGACCTTCAATCATCCGGTCTGGAATGAGGTAGACATCCAGGCTGGGCAGGCCGCTCTGGCCAAATTCGGGCCCAACCCGGAAACACGCGCCGAGCGCATTGCCGATCCACGCGAGCGAGCCTGGTTCAACGCGGTTGAGATTCTATACAGCGGCGCCGGCAGCAAGCCCGAGCGCGACGCCCGCTACGCGGCGGCCATGCAGCAGTTGACCCTCGCGTACCCGAATGACGATGAAGCGCAGCTCTTCTACGCATTGGCATTGCTGGGCAAAAGCGAAGGCGTGCGCGACGTTCCCACCTACCTGCAGGCCGGGGCGATCGCGAAAGCGGTCTTCATCAGGAACCCCAACCATCCGGGCGCGGCCCACTACTGGATTCATGCCATGGACGACCCGCAGCACGCCGCGGGAGCGCTTGTGCCCGCGCGTGCATTGTCAAAGATCGCGCCAAGTGCGGCGCACGCGCAGCATATGTGCTCGCACATTTTTCTGGCGCTGGGGATGTGGGATGACGTGGTGCGAGCCAACATTGCGGCCACCGCAGTCACCAACCAGCACGCCGCCGCGGGAGGAAGGCCGCCCAGACGCTGCGGCCACTACAATTACTGGCTCGAATACGGCTACCTCGAACAGGGTCGCATCGGCGAGGCAAAGAAGGTGGTTGCCGGCTGCCGCGATGAAGCAACGCAGTCAGGAATGGCGGCCAGGGCGCGCGGGATCGTCGATCCAGACGATGCCAGTGTCTCCTCTTTCGTCGTGATGCGTGCCCGCTATCTCGTCGACACCGGTCGCTGGCAGGATGAAGTGGCCGGGTGGAAAGTGGACATGGGCGACGCGCTCATGACGAAAATCAACGATGCATTCGCCACCGGGTTTGCCGCCGCTGAATGCGGCGATCTGCCTACCGCCAGAAACTCTCTCGCCACGCTGCTCGATCTCTTGCCGCAGGCTCCGGCCGCCTTCGATGCGGACGGCACGCCGCCAGACGGTCCCATGCGCAAGGTTCCGCAGATTCAGAAGCTGCAGCTGCAGGCGGTCATCCTGTCGGCTGAAGGCCACGGAGACGAGGCGGTAGCCATGGCGCAGCAAGCGGTGGCGGCCGGCGAAGGATTGCCCTACGCGTTCGGCCCCCCAAGCCCTGAAAAGCCCTCGTACGAACTTCTTGGGGAACTCCTGCTCAAAGAGAGCAGGAATGCGCCCGCGCGTGCGGCGTTTGAGGCTTCGCTCGAACGTGCTCCCCAGAGAACCGAATCCTTGTTGGGCCTGGCACGCGCAGAAAACGCGATGGGAGACAAGGCAGCAGCAACCGAAACCTATCGTCAACTTCTCAAGATCTGGAAGAATGCAGACCCCAATTACATGGCGGCGGCTGGCCCACCTCTTGCGCCGACGGCTCAACATTGAAATATGGGTGCCCACCCCCCTGCCCAAAGGTAACCACCCGGACCCCGCTCCCGCTGCTAATGCCGCTTCCGGTCCTGCATCCCGGAACGTCGTCCCAGCAGAAGGCCAATTCTGCGGGGGGCCCCCCTAACCAACGGTAACCTCGTACGCACTATCCTGGTGGGGGCTGTTGGGGTGCCCCTGGTCCCTCGCACTTGGGGACCAGGGTGAGCGCCGCGCAATGGCTCCGCCACCCCCCCGGCCTCTCACCCGTATCCGCCATCACATCCGTGCCAGGAAATCCGGGCTACAGTCTACTTGTGAGTTGAATTGCGCCCGCCACTCGGCGGGCGTCGGCGTTTATGCCTCAATTTCAGGGGTAAAAGGAGGGCGGCCATGCTCAGCCAGAACGAATCCGGAATCCCAGGCCGCTCCGCGGCCCCCCGAACCGTCCCCTGCAACAATCTCCGGCAACGCGCGCAATTGTGTGCAGATTTGTGGCTTAACTCCATCAATCCATAGGACATCTCCGTTTTTATTTTCCTGCGGGAACGCGAAAAATCTGCCTCACGCCTTCCACAGCACCATCACCAACCCGCCAGCCACGATGAGCGCGCTACCGGCAAGCACGGGAGCCGCCGGCGTCTGCCCGAACCGTACCCGCGCCACGATCTGCGCCGCCACGAAGAACAGGACCACGTAGACGCCCAGCAGCCTGCCGAAATCCCACCGCGGCGTGTTGACGACCGAGCCATAAGCGGTGAGGACGAGGGCGCCGCACAGGATGGGGAGCAGGCGCCCCGCGCCCGATGAGCGATAAAACGCCGATTGAAAGAAGGAGTCGCCCCACACTTCAAGAAATGCAGCCAGAGAGAGAACCAGGAACGTGCCCAGCGGATTTGCGACCAGACGATCAAGAAGTTCGAGCAAGCATTCCTCCGGAGAAACAGACGTGAAAAACGGCGTGTGCACACCAATTGGGCCAAGGCTAGCACCGGGATAATCTAGAATTCATAAAGACGTCTCACACGCTGATACCAATTGCAAAATCAGTACTCGCCGGCGAACCGCGATCGCCGTGTGCGCACGACAATTGACTTTTGATACGCGCAGCGGGCTCACGTCCGCCACTTTTGAGGAAACGGCCCATGAAATACGCAGGACTGCTGGTGATGCCCGCGGGGTTCCTGATCGCGGTAGCAGCGCTGGTTCTTTTTGCCGATCCGGCGCGGCGCGGGGTGTTTGTCGTCTGCGGTCTGCTGGTGGAGGCGTTGGGCCTGGCCGTGGCCATGCGCGGGCAGATGCCGAAGCGCGGAGAGCGCCATCCATGACGGCTCAAGCGCTTTCCGACCCGATGTGCGCGCTGGCTGCCGGTCTTTTGATCCTGGCTCCGCTGGCCATTGCGGGCCTGGCCCTGATCAACGCCGGCCTGGGGCGCTCGCGTTCCGCGGCGCAGTCGCTGGTGGGCTGTCTGGCCATTTTTTCGGTGGCCGTGGTTGCCTTCGCCATCCTGGGCAGCGTGTTTGCCGCACCCGGCGGAGCTACCTTCACCGCAGCGGGCAAGCCATGGAACTGGATTGGCGCCGGGCAATGGCTTCTGGGCGGCTTTGCCGGCGCCGCGACGGACCGCCAGCTTCAGATGCTGTTCGAGTGCCTCGGGGTGGCGCTGATTGGGCTCATTCCATGGGGCGCGGGCGCGGACCGGCTGCGGCTGGCGGCGGGCATCGCGGTCGCGGTGCTGACGGCGGCATTCCTGTTTCCGCTGTTGGCGCACTGGGTGTGGGGCGGAGGGTGGCTGGCGGAGCTGGGCGTCAACTTCGGCCTCGGCGCCGGCTTCCTCGATCCTGCCGGCGCTGCTTCCATCCACGCTCTGGGAGGGTTAAGCGCCCTGGCACTGGTTTGGATCGCCGGCCCGCGCAGGGGCAAGTTTCCCAGGGAGGGACTGGCGACGGCGATGCCCGCGCATCACTCCACTTTTGTGCTTTTCGGCTGCCTGCTGGCGCTGGTGGGCTGGCTGGCGTGGAACGCCGCCGGGGCCATCCTGTGGCTGCATGCCGCGCCTTCCGCACTGGCCGTCGTTGCCCTGAACACGCTGCTGGCCGCCGCGGGCGCGCTGATTACCACCTACGTGGTCACGCGCCTTCGCTTCGGCAAGCCCGACGCCAGCCTTTGCGCCAACGGCTGGATGGCCGGCCTGGTCACCTCGTCCGCCTGCGCCGCTCTGGTCTCGCCCGGCGACGCGCTTTTCATCGGCGCGTTCGTGGGCGTGTTCACGCCGCTGCTGGTGGAGCTCATGGAGCTGGCCCTGTCGATTGACGACCCGACGGGCGCCGTCACCGTCCACGGCGCCGGAGGACTCTGGGGCCTGTTTGCCGCCGGACTGTTTGCGCCGGGGCATGGACAGTTTCTGGCCCAGCTTGTCGGCATTGCCGCACTGCTGGGGGTGTTCCTGCCGCTGGTCTACGGGCTCTTCTCGCTGCTCAACCGATTTGTGGCCTTCCGCGTGGAATCCGACGGCGAGCGGCTGGGCATGGACCTGCACGAGCTGGGCGGAGGCGCGTATCCGGAGTTCGTGATCCACCGCGACGATTCGTATCACTGAGCAGAACAGCGGTATCATCGGGAGCATGAGCAGCGCGCCAAATTCCGGGGCTGGGGCAGGACATCACTTCCCTGCGATCGGCGAGAAACAAGCTGATTTGGCGGAGCTTTGTCGCGAGTTTCATGTCCGCACCCTGGAGTTGTTTGGATCGGCCATGAGCACTTCGTTCGACTCCGATTGCAGCGATCTCGATTTTCTGGTGGAGTTTGAGCCGCTTGCGCCCTCCGCTTACGCGGCTGCTTTCTTCGGCTTTAAAGAAGCGTTGGAGGGATTATTCGGCCATTCAGTCGACCTGGTCATTTCCTCGGCTGTTCGGAACCCGTATTTCCGCCAGAGCATCGAGCAAAGCAAGGCGCTCCTTTATGCGGCTTGAAGCGCTCTGTGGCAACCAAACTCACTTCTGCGGGTAGTCCTTCTCCACCGCGCGCTTGAGCTGGTCGAGCAGCCGCACGTTCGGCGCATCCAGGCCATCGCTCATGGTGCGCTCCCAGACGGGGCCGCTCAAGTCGCCGCCCGGCTGTTTCATGCGCACTTCGAGAAAATCGTCGGGCGGACCGACCTCGGTGTCTGAACTCAATCCCGGTGCATTCGCGCCGGTCTGGCGCGCGGTTCCATTTGGCCCCGTACTCTGGGTGCCATAGGAACCCGCTCCCTGAGAACCGTTTCCCGCTCCGCCATTAGGCGCCGTCCTGGGGCCGGCCGCGATGCCCACCTGTTCGCTGGCCAGGCGCCCTTTGCGCACGATGAACACCAGCTCCGCACCTTCCGGGCTTGGCAGTACCGTATATCGTCCCCAATCGCGCAGCGCGTTCATCACGTTTGAAATTGCGTCGCGATCCTCCGGCAGCAGGCGGGGGTTGAACATGTCGCCATCCTCGGCCTTCACGTAGACGTACTTTGCCGTTCCGAAAACCGCGGGAACGCTGGTTTTTTTCCTTTTCTGCGCGAAGCCCACCACGGGCAGGATCATCAGGGCCAACACAAGAACCGTGCGCAACTTCATGGAAGGGCCTTTCCAACTGAGGCAGTTCCGATCGCCTCTGTTTCCGGATCGATCCAGCATACGCTGGTTGGATCGCCTGGGCAGCCATTCGGTGAGCGCCTTTTCCTTGTGAGAGCTCATCTGGAGAGAGAAAATGTCAGGTGAAGAGCCCGCGCCTAAAGCAGCCAGGGGGCTTGTGCGTCTCTTCGGCAGCCTGAAGGCCGCTGCTCCTTCCTCATCACGGTTCGGGTCAGTGCCCTCTTCACAGTTCGCCTCAGTGGCGGGCCAGCGCCAGCATCAGCCCGAAGATGGCCAGGGGAACCAGCGCCAGGCAGGCGTAGAGCAGCATGCGGCGGCTGATGAGTTTGCGCAAGGGCGCCTTGCCGCCACGGCGCCCCGTGGTTGTGGCGCCCTCTTCCACTCCGACCTGTTCCTGGTGTTCCAGGTCCCACTGCATCTCGGCCGCGGTGGCGTAGCGGTACCGCGGGTCGCGCTCCAGGGCGCGGCGCAGGATCTCCTCAAGCTGGGGCGAAATCTCCGGGTTCAGCTCCCGCACAGGCGGCGGATCGATGAGCAAACGCTCGTTCATCACCGCCAGCGGGTTGGGCCCGGCGAAGGGGACGCGGCCGGTGAGCATCTCATAGAGTATGATGCCCAGCGCGTAAATATCGCTGCGCTGGTCACCGCGCTTGCCCTGCACCTGCTCCGGGGAAATGTAGTCCGGCGTGCCCAGCATGGGCGTAACCCCCGCATGGGTGATGCGGCGGGCGTCTTCCTTCATGGCGATGCCGAAGTCGATGATCTTCACCCGGTCGCCGTCGCTCACCATTACGTTCTCCGGCTTCAGGTCGCGGTGGACCACGCCGTGCTTGTGCATGGCGTCGAGCGCGTCGCATAGCTCCGTGGCGATGGCCACGGCGCGTTCGGGCGGAAACGGCTGTTCCTGGTTCAGCAGCGTGCGCAACAACCGCCCATCCACCCATTCCAGCACCATGTAGAGGCGGCTGCGCTGCTCGCTGTTGAAGGTCTTCACGATTCCCGGATGGTCCAGGGTTTGCCCGATCTCCTGCTCCCGGCGAAAGCGCTCCAGCAGCACCGGGTCCGCTTCCATCTCGGGATGGGGAATCTTCACCGCGACGGTCCGGCCGGTATTCAGGTCCGCGGCGCGATAAAGCACGCCCATGCCGCTGCGCGCGGCCGCGGCCTCCAGCCGGTAGTGATCGAGAGTGTCGCCGGGCTCAAGCATTGCGGGTGACTTGGAGATGATTGTTTCATGAGACGCGTAAGGGAAATGTAGTGCTCGAGCGGAGCCAGCGGAGTTAGCGGAGCTAGTCTCCGGATGTCTCTTCTCCCTTATCCCTTATCCCTTATCCCTCATCCCTTATCCCTTTTCCCTTTTCCCTTGTCCATGTTCTCAACTCCCCATGTCCCGCTTCGGGCCTATAAGATTGTTTCGATCATGCGTTCCGCCGCCAGAACTTCCGCCGCCTCGCTTTCGCTGGCGATCGGAGTCCTTTTGCTCTTCTGCGGACGCGCGGCGCTCGCCGGCAAGGACCATCCGCCCAGGCCGCCTGCGCAGGAGACGGGATTTCTGAACCGCCGCATGGAGGTGCGCGGGGTCAAATACAGATTCCAGGTGTACCTGCCGGAAGAATATCGCCACAACGATCACCGGTCCTGGCCTATCATCCTGTTCCTGCACGGGCGCGGCGAGCGCGGCGCGGAAGGGATGTGGCAGACGCAGATCGGGCTGCCACAGGAAGTGCGCGACCACCCCGAGCGCTGGCCGTTCATCATGGTGATGCCGCAGTGCCAGTATCCGGCGTTCTGGACCGACCCGCCAATGCTGGAGATGGCAATGGCGGCTCTGGACCAGGAGACTCGCGAATTCCATGCCGATCCGGCGCGAACGTACCTGACCGGCCTTTCGATGGGCGGCTACGGCGCATGGGAGCTGGCCAAGGACTACCCGCACCGCTGGGCCGCGGTGATGATTGCCTCAGGCGGCACTTTCTGGAGCTATGCACCGGAGCGGTGGCATGAGGCGGCCACGCTGCCGGCCGAATATGCGCGCGCGGTTGGGCGGACGCCGGTGTGGCTGTTCCACGGCAGCGAAGACCACGTGGTGCCGGAGCGGGAGAGCGAGCTGATGTTTAACGCGCTGAAAGCCGGAGGCGGCAACGTGCGGCTGTGGGTTTTTGAGGGTCTGCATCACGACTCGTGGGCGAGGGCGTACAACGAGCCGGAACTGCCGCGCTGGCTGCTGGGGCAGCGGCTGGGTGCGGCGGTTGAGCCCCTGGCGGAGCGGGAAGTGATCCCGCCGCACCCCATTCCCGTGAAGCTTCCGGTGGCAGTGCTGGACGCGATCGCCGGGGAGTATCGCGACGTGAACGGGCGGCTTGCGGCTACGCTGTTCCGGCAAGGCACGCAGCTCTACGAGCGCGACCCCCACGGCGAGGTGACGGAGGTCGAGGCGGAATCCTCTTCGACGTTTTTCTATCCCCTGGGAGGGGTGTGGACGCGGCTGGAGGTAGCCCGCGACAAGGAGGGCCGCGTCACCGGCCTGACCTACCGGGATGATCGCCACGAGGAGCGCTGGGAACGGAGGGAGTTGCCGGCGGCCGGGCGGCAAACCGCGTTACGGGACGAAGGCAAGGAACGGGAAGGCAGGGGAACCCGGGGTGATCGTCCTACGTATCGCAGGTAGACGGGTGTGAGGGCGCAAAGCCTTATGCATGAGGAGGTCAGCCATGTTTTGCAGCGCATGTGGAGGCACGTTGGTTGCGGGGCAGGCATTTTGCCCGCAATGCGGGCGGCCGGTGGCGGCGGGTGCGCCGGTGGCACCGATTCCGCCGGCGGCGGTTCCGGGATTCCAGTTTGAGCTGAACAACTTTGCCGGCAAGATCCGCGCGCTGAGCGTGGTGTGGTTTATCTATGGCGGGCTGTCGCTGGTGCTGGGATTCGTGGGTCTGGCGTTTGCCAACGTAATGTTCCACGGGCACTTGGGCTGGTGGATGCACGGACCCATGCCCCCGATGTGGTTTGGCCCTGCCATTCTGCACCTGGCCTGGGTGATGATAATTGTACGCACCGCTCTGGCCTTGATCGCCGGCTGGGGCCTGATGGAGCGTGCGCCGTGGGGACGCATCGTGGCCATCGTGGCGGCCATCCTCAATCTGCTCAAATTCCCGTTTGGGACAGCGCTGGGTATCTGGACGCTGGTGATGCTGGTGGGATACCGGAATTCGACGTTGTACGATCGGCTTCCGCAAGCGTAGACGTCAGCTATTAGCTGTTAGCCGTTAGCTGAGGGCTGAGGATTGTCTTGGGAGTGAGCTAGCTCACATACCTGCGACTTCAGGCCTCCAATACAATGAATCCATGAGCTTTCCTGTAGTTCGTATGCGGCGGATGCGCCGTACCGAAAGCCTTCGCGCGCTGGTTCGCGAAACCTCGCTGGAGCCTGGCGACCTGGTCCTGCCGCTGTTTATTTGCCCGGGCGAGAGCGTGCGCCACCCGGTGGGGTCAATGCCCGGGGTCTTCAACCTGAGCGTGGACGAAGCGGTGCGCGAGGCCGAAGAGGCGGTGCGGCTGGGCATTGGCGGGCTTCTGCTCTTTGGCCTTCCCGATCACAAGGACGAGCAGGCCACCGGAGCCTGGGCAGAAGACGGCATCGTGCAACAGGCGCTTCGGGCGCTGAAGAAATCGGGCGCGGCGCGCAAGCTGGTGCTGATAGCCGACGTCTGCCTGTGCGAGTACACCAGCCACGGCCACTGCGGCATCTTGCGCGAAGAGCGCGACGGCTGGGAGGTGGACAATGATCCATCGCTGGAGCTGCTGGCAAAGACGGCATCGAGCGCGGCCCGCGCAGGGGCAGACGTGGTGGCGCCGAGCGACATGATGGATGGCCGCGTGGCGGCAATTCGCAAGGTGCTGGACCAGGATGGCTTCGCGCAGACGCCGATTCTGAGTTATGCCTCCAAGTTCGTATCGGCCTTTTACGGGCCATTCCGCGAGGCGGCCGACTCGGCGCCCCAGTTCGGCGACCGGCGCAGTTACCAGATGGACGGAGCCAACGCGCGCGAGGCAATGCGGGAGATCGAGCTCGACCTGGGCGAAGGCGCCGACATGATCCTGATGAAGCCCGCGATGCCCTACCTGGACATCGTACGGGCGGCGCGGGACCGCTTCGAGGTGCCCATCGGGGCCTACCAGGTCTCGGGCGAATACTCAATGCTGCAGGCGGCGTTTGAGAGGGGCTGGCTGGAACGCGATCGGGCCATGCTGGAGTCGCTGGTGGGAATGCGGCGGGCGGGCGCGGACTTTATCGTGACCTACTTTGCGCTGGAGGCGGCGAAAAAGCTGGCGTAACGGCGTTAGCCGTCAGCTTTCAGCCGTCAGCCTTCAGCTTGAAGCGGGCACCTTGTTGTTATCAGCTTGTAAACGAAAGGATGGGCGGCAGTCTGCAACGGCGCCCCTGCTCCCAAGCCGAAGGCTGACGGCTGGGAGGTGAATTGCGGCTTAAACCCGTACAATCTAATGAGTACAGGAATCCTAAAGGCAATTCCTGCGTCTCTAACTCAACACGGAGGAAGCTGGCGGGAAAATGGGGAGCCGCAGACGGACTAAAGGACAAAGAAGCGGCTCGAGCTGGGGCAGGACCTTGCTGGCTGTAGCCTTCTTGTTTGCTCTTGGACTGGCGGGATGGGCGGCCTTTGTCGTATTGGCCCCTTACGGGCCGCTGCAAGCAACGTTAGTGGAGATTCTTCCCGGCTCCTCGACGATGCGCATCGGGCGGCAACTGGAAGAAGCGGGGGTGGTTCGCAGCCGGTACGCGTTTGACGCGATGCGCTGGCTCGTCCGCGGGACGCTGAAGGCGGGAGACTACCGGTTCGATCATCCGGCGCCGGTCAGCGAGGTTTACGACCGGATCCGGCGTGGCGATGTGTACACCATCGCGGTAACGATTCCCGAGGGCGCCAACATGTTCGATATCGCAGCGCGGCTGGAGCAGGCGGGATTTGGGCCGGCGGCGGAGTTCGTCAACGTGGCGCGGCAGGAGGCCGGGCTGGTGGCCGATTTGGATCCGCAGGCAAAAACGCTGGAGGGGTACTTGTTTCCGGACACCTATCGCATTGGGCCGAAGGAAACCATGCCGCGGATTGCGGCGATGATGGTGAAGCGTTTCCGCCAGTCGGCGGCGCAGATTGGGCTCACCCACGACGTTCATTCCGTGGTGACGCTGGCCTCGCTGGTGGAGCGGGAGACAGCGGTGGACCAGGAGAGGCCGATCGTGGCCAGTGTGTTTGAGAACCGTCTGGACAAGAAGATGCCGCTGATGACCGATCCCTCTGTGATTTATGGGCTGGAGCTTGAAAATGCGTGGCGGGGAACGATCTACGAGAGCGACCTGAAGCGGAACACGCCCTATAACACCTACGAACACCAGGGATTGCCGCCGGGGCCGATTGCGAATCCGGGAATCAAGTCGCTCCAGGCGGCGATGAATCCGGCGCAGACGGATTACCTCTACTTTGTGGCGGCCGGCCAGAACCCGCAGGGCAAATCCCTGTTTGCGACAACCATCGAAGAGCACAACAAGAACGTGGCCGGATATCGTGCGGCGGTGAAGAAAGCAGGGGGGAAGTGAGGGCGTACAACCGCCAACTGGCGACGGCCTTCCTGGGCCTGGCGATGCTGCCCCTGGCCGGGTGCCGGTTTACCACGCGCAAACTGCCCACGCCGCTGGCGCCGGAGGTGGTGCAGACGGTGGCGCCACAGGCGCTTGTGGACAAGATGAACGGCCGCTGGAATGCCATCAACACTCTGCGCGCCGATGTACAGATCCAATTCACGCAGATGAAGAGCCAGGAAGGCGTGGCCAAGGACTACACCAGCTTTCCCGCCATCATCCTGATGCGCAAGCCGGAGGACCTGCGCGTGGTCGGGTTCATTCCCGTAGTGCATACACGCATGTTCGATATGGTGAGCAACGGACAGGATTTCACGCTCTACCTGCCCACCAAAGACCTTGCCTACGAGGGACCGAACGCGCTCACGCACAAATCGCTGAACGCGATTGAGAACATGCGGCCGGGATTCTTCCTGGACTCGCTGGTGGTGCGGGGAATGCCGCCCCAGGATGAGTACATGGTGACGGCCGATACGGAAACCGTGGAAGATCTCAGGCGTAAGCACCTATTGGTGTATCCGGAGTACATTCTCAGCATCATGAGGCGCAAAGCGAACAGCCGGGAGCTACAGCCGATCCGGGTGGTTACTTTCCGCCGCGACGACCTGCTGCCCTACGAGCAGGACCTTTACGACGACCAGGGGAATCTACAGACACAGGTGACCTACGGCCGCTATGCCCAGTATGGCGACAACATGTTCCCTTCCACTGTAACCATCAAGCGGCCGCTTGAGGGTTTCCAGGCCGTGCTGACGGTGCAGAAGGTGGTGGAGAACCTGGAATTGAAGAACGACCAATTCGAATTGCAGATTCCTTCGGACACGAAGATCCAACACCTGCAGTAAAGTCCCGCTCCGAACCGAAATTTCTCAGCCATTTTTCACAAGGCGCCACGATCTTTGGCCTAGCTGATTGACTCGTCGCGGGAACGCGCCGGGCGATGCGGGGAAGCCATTCCTGAAATACCGTCCTTACAATGGTTGCGCGTCCTTGAAAGGAGAATCATGTTCCGGCAAATACTGAGGATGGCTGCTTGTGTGGTGGTTGTGACCGCGATGGTTGCGGGTGCGCAGGAAAACGCGGCGCCCGATGCGCTGAAGAGCGGCTTTGAGAATCCTCCCCAGAGCGCCCGTCCGCGGGTGTGGTGGCACTGGATGAACGGCAACATCACCAAGGAAGGCATCAAGCTGGATCTGGACTGGATGCACCGGGTGGGGTTGGCCGGATTTCAGAATTTCGACGCCGCATTGCAGACGCCGCAGGTGGTGGAGCATCGCCTGGCGTACATGACGCCGGAGTGGAAGGACGCTTTCAAGTACGCGATCACGCTGGGACAGCAGTACGGAATGGAGATGGCGATTGCCGGATCGCCGGGCTGGAGCGAGAGCGGCGGCCCGTGGGTGCCCGCATCCGAAGGCATGAAGAAGTACGTGTGGAGCGAGACGGTGGTGGAGGGCGGCAAGCCGTTCACGGGAATTCTCAAGCATCCGCCGGCGCAGACCGGCGCTTTTCAGGATCTGGGGATTCACGAGGAGTTGGGCTCCAACCAGGCCAGCAAGATTCCGCAGTTCTATGCGGACGCAGCGGTGTTCGCCTACAAGCGGACGCCGATCGACGAATCGGTGGAGGATTTGCACGCCAAGATTACTTCAAACGGCAACACGCTCGAGCCCGCGATTCTTTCCGACGGCGATCTGGAAAAGACGACCACGGTGCCGATTCCCGCGGATGGGGAGATTTCGTGGATTCAATACGAGTTTTCCCAGCCGCAGAGTATCCGCGCCGTCACGTTTGTAACCAGGAGCCCGAGCGAGATTGAACAATTGATCTCGCGGATATCGCCGCCGGAGATGAACCTGGAAGCCAGCGATGACGGGCAAAACTTCAGGCACATAGCCAAACTCGAGTCCAGCGACGCGCCCGAGCACACGATATCGTTCGCGCCGGAAACGGCGAAGTATTTCCGGGTGACATTCAAGCGCACGCCGCCGCCGCGCGATTCCGGACTGGGCCGCAGGGCATCGATCCATCGTCGTTCGGGATCAAGCTTCCGCCGCCGCCAACCAGCTACGAAATCGCCGAGCTGGTTCTTCATCCCGGTGCGCGGGTGAATCACTTTGAGGAGAAGGCTGCGTTTGTTCCGGAGGGTGACCTCTATGGCCTGGCGACGCCGCCTGTCGCCGCCGAGGATGCGATTGCGCCGTCAGACGTGGTGGATTTGACGGCGAAGATGAGCGCGGATGGAACGCTTGACTGGACGCCGCCGCCGGGCACGTGGGTGGTGGTGCGCCTGGGATACTCGCTGCTCGGCATCACCAATCATCCGGCGACACCGGAAGCAACGGGACTCGAGGTGGACAAGCTCAACCACACGTACGTGAAGAATTATTTCGAGAAGTACCTGGAGAGCTATAAGGCGACGGTCGGCCCAGATTTGATCGGAAGCGAGGGCATTCATTACGTGGTCAACGACAGTTGGGAGGCTGGATCGCAGAACTGGACCGATGACATGATGGCGCAGTTCAAGCGGCGGCGCGGCTACGATCCGACGCCGTGGCTTCCGGTGCTGACGGGGCAAGTGGTGGAGAGCGCAGCGGCGAGCGATCGCTTCCTGTGGGATTTCCGCAAGACGATTGCCGACCTGATCGCCGATGAGCATTACGGCCAGCTTGAAGCAACGCTGCATGAGTGGCACATGGGCCACTACGGCGAATCGCACGAGTCCGGGCGGGCGTTTGTGGCCGATGGCATGGAGGTGAAGAAGTTCAACGAAGTCCCGATGAGCGCGATGTGGACGCAGACACCGGGCGTGAACCACGAGCAATACAACTACAACGCGGACGACCGCGAGTCGGCATCGGTGGCACACATTTACGGACAGAACATTGCCGCGGCGGAGTCAATGACGGCGGCTGCCGCGCCCTGGGCATGGTCACCGGCGACTCTGAAGCCAACGGCCGACCAGGAATTTCTGAACGGCATCAATCGGTTCATGATTCATGAATCGGCGCATCAGCCGCTGGTGGGCAAAGCGCCGGGCATGACGCTTGGGACCGTTCGGGCAGTGGTTCAATCGCAATGAAACCTGGGCTGAGGAGGCCGGCGCGTGGGTGGATTACCTGGCGCGGACCAGCTTCCTGCTGCAGCAGGGAAAGTTTGGAGCGGACCTGCTCTATTTCTACGGCGAAGATTCAAACCTGACGTCAATTTTCAATCAGAAATCTCCCGATGTGCCGACCGGCTATGGCTTCGACTACGGGAACGCTGACGCGTTGATTCACGAGTTCCAGGTGGCAGACGGACGGATCGTGACCCGGAGCGGCATGAGCTATCACCTGCTGGGCCTCGACCCCTACAGCGAGCACATGTCGCTGCCGGTTTTGCGGGCGATCGACAAGCTGGTAGAGGATGGAGCGTCGGTGGCCGGGCCCAAGCCCACGGACGACCCCAGCCTGGCGGATGACCAGGCCGAATTCACTCGGCTGGACGACAAGCTGTTTGGGGATGGAACCGGCACGCACAAGGTGGGCAAAGGAACGGTCTACGCGGGGCAGAACATCGGCGACGTTTTTGCGGCGATGAAGGCCGCGCCGGATTTCGACACTACGCAGCCCGCCGCAGGAACCCATTTCGAATTCATTCATCGCCGGATTAACGACGGCGATCTGTACTTCGTGGATAACCGGGGCGACGCCGGCAACAAAGTGGAAGCTTCGTTTCGAGTTACCGGAAAGGAAGCCGAGCTTTGGCATCCCGAGACCGGCAAGACAGAACCGGCAAGCTTCAGGATCGCAGGAGGCCGCACCACCGTTCCCCTCGATCTGGAACCGTGGGGAAGCGTGTTTGTGGTTTTCCGCAAATCCACGAGGCTGACCAGCCGCACCGTGCCACAAGGAGAAAAGAAGGAGCTGGCGACGCTCGATGGCGTGTGGAAGATCAGCTTCCAGCCGGGACGCGGCGCCCCCGACTCCATCACAGTAGACCAGCTTGCATCGTGGAGCGACAGTTCCGATGCGGGAGTGAAGTATTTCTCCGGCACGGGAACCTACACGAAAACCATTGACGCTCCGGCATCGTGGTTTGCGAAACGAGGCCAGGTCTGGATCGACCTGGGCGGCGTGAAGAACCTTGCCGAAGTGGAGGTGAACGGGAAATCACTCGGCATCGTGTGGCACGCGCCGTATCGGGTCAACGTGACCTTTGCGCTGAAACCCGGCAACAATGAACTGGTGCTGAAGGTGACGAACGCGTGGGTGAACCGCCTGATTGGCGATCAGCAGCCGGGAGCGGTCAAGTACACGTTTGCCGACGTCAAGCCCTATCGGGCCAGTTCGCCGTTGCTGGCCTCCGGCCTGCTGGGTCCGGTAACGGTGTACTCAATCACGAAATAGCCGAGGGGGCGCGCACAGGAACGCCTGGTGGAATTCACTTTAGAGCGTGGCAGGCTCGATGGCGTCAACGTAAAGCAGATGGGTTCCGAGGTTGATTTTGCCGGAAACGCGGACTGTGGCGCCCTCGAACGACCAAGCTTTTGGTGTGCCGTCGAGGGGGTAAAGGGCGCCGGCGACTTCGCGCAGAGCCAGACCGGCGCCGTTGCGGACTACGGTACCGCTGAAGGTGACGGATACATTCGGCGAGTGCGGCAGCGGACTGTAGGGAGCGCCGCTGCCACCGGAGACGCCAGGTAGCGAGCCGGTTTGCTTTCTTCCGCCGTGGTTTGGCGGAAGGTTGGGCTTGTTCGGCTCGCCGCGATCGAGGTTGCCCTCGATCTCCTGCTCGCGCTCCAAACGTCGCGCCGTCAATGCCACCAGGGACAAGGCGAATCCCGCGAACAGGCAGCGTTTGATGGTCGACTTCATGGCCCAGAACCTCCGCGATCCGGAGTGCGCGGCCACTTGGGGCCTGCGTCTCCTCCCGACCGCTTTCTCGCTCTGTCTTCAATAGAGTGCATACCAGAGTCCAAACGGCAAGTTGCTGGTGGAGTGATGTTTGCCCCGGCGGTGGCGTGCGGGACCGGGTAAAAACTTCCTGCAAGCGAGGAACAAATGCATAGACGCGGGCTCATTTGGCTAGGGCGCCATGCATCAGCTCGTTGTAGCGGCGTCCGTACTCGGCTTTGTAAGCGGCGACGGCCTGCTCGTAGCTCATGCGGGGGGCATCGGGCTTCATCGACCAGCGGACTCGTACCTCATGGACTGTCGGCGAGAGGTTGAGGGTTGTGTGATTGGGAACCAGGTCGGATGTGCCTGGAAGGAAGATGGGTGGGGGGATGCGGTCAAAAGGATGTCCGTCGACGGTGACGCCTTTGACGTCGACGAACCATGGCAAATGGACTGCGATGTGATGCGGCGCGTGAGTGAATTGCGTGTCGAGGTTGAGGATCATTTCACCGGCGGACGGCTGCGTCAGTGTGAAGCCGACCTGTCCGAAGTAAGTCGGGTCCTGCTTGACGGCGATGGTTTTGCCGGTGCCAATCCAGTCCGGCGAAACGACTGAGAGCAAGTGGAGCTCGTCACCCTGCTCGCGGACCAGCATGTTGCGCAGCAGCGTCCGGTACTCGGCGGCAAACCAGCCGTGGGGGGCGAGGTTGTCTTCAAAGTTGCGGTCGCCCCAGGGGAGGATGGCGAACTCGAAGCCGGCGTTGGTGGAGCTCGTGTGGAGCAGCAGCGCGTAGAGCTCGCGCGTGGCCTGCTCCTGGTCGCCGCGGATGACCTCGGTGAGCGTGTTCTTGATGGTGAGGTAGTGGTGGAGGAACTCGCCGTCCGCGTAGGTCATGATGCCCTCCTTGTATTTGGCCTGGGTGGCGCGGAGGGTGGCGGTGATGCGGGGATCGTTGGGCGGGAGGATTAGCTCGTAGTCGCAGGCGAGCATGTTGCCCCAGTCGTATCCTCCCTTTTGCCCATCGAGCGCGGGCGGAATGTAGCCGTTGTGCGCGGCGGCCTGGGCGTCGAGGGCCTTTAAAAACGCGGCATGATAGTCGTCGTACTCGGGCTGCCATTTTTGCGCCAGGTCGTCGTGGCCGGTCTCATGGGCCATCTGAATGGCGAGCTTGAGGCCGGAGAGCGCGAGGAAGTTGTAGCCGGTGAGATGGCCGGGGACGAACTCGTTGTCGCGAACGTCAGATGCAGGCATGATGTGCAGCGGATCTTTTTCCCGAGCCTGATGCAGCCAGTCAACGGCGCGGTCAATCTGCGGCAGCGCCCACTCGGCGAAGTCCTTGTCGCCTGTCATGCGGTAGTGCTGCGAGTAGCCCCAGACGGCCTCGCCCCAGCCGTCGTATTGCTGCTCCTGTGAGAGGAAATTGCCGTCGGGCTTCTGCGATTTGGCAAAGAAATCCAGATCCTGCTTGGCGATCGTGGGATAGCCGGTGACGTCGTAGCTGTGGACGATGTCAGCGCCATCGCGCAGGAAAAACGAGTGGTAGTGCAGCTTGTTGACGGTCTGGATGTAATCGTCGCCGATGCGGTCGCGAGCGATGAGGTCGTAAATAAGGTTGGTGTAGAAGGTGTCGACGGGCTTTTGCTCGGGTAGCTGAAGCTGCATGCCCTGGGCGAGGATGCGGTTCCAGAAGGCGACGGTGGCGGCGTGGGCCTGGTCGAAGGTAGCACTTTGGAGCGCGGCGATCTGGGCCGGATCGGAGGTGGGGACTACGGGCATGGTGTAGTCGAGGGTCCAGGACTGGCCGGGTTTGAGCAGGCGGGAGTAGGTGACGATGCCGACGGGGACTACGGGATCGACGTCGAGCTTTGCGGGTTTGGAATAGTCCTGCGGGTAGTTGTAATTGCCGTGGAGGGTCCGGCTTGGGCGTGGCTCAACGAATTGATTGAGGGGAAAGGTGTACAAGACTCGGCCATCGCGAAGGAACAGGCCTGGGGCCGGCCCGATTACTGCGTTGAGTTCGGCGATAAAAGAGTAAACCCAGTCTGGCGAGAACTTTTCGCCGAGCTGGCGGTAGCCGCCTTCGTGTTCGGGCTCAGCGGGGCGGGTGAAGCGGTTGTCGCCATGGTTGTCGGCGGTGTCATTGGGGGCGTCGTAGCGCATGCCGGTGGTAAAGATGGCGCGGTTGGGCTCGGCGCCGGGGTTCTTCATTTCGACGCGGATGAAGTTGACGAGGCTGGCGTTGGAGGGGCCGGAATCGGGCAGCTTGCCGCTGGACGTGAGGTCAAGTGAGGTGCCGAAGACGGTGATCTCGTAGTCGATGCCGTCGCGCTGGAAGCTGTAATGAAGGATGGGCAGATGGCCCTGCTCCAGGGTGCGGATGCGGACGTTGATGGGCTCGTAATCGGGGCCGGCAAAGAACATGAGCTCGCCATAGCCGGTGCGGAGATAGCCCTCGGGCGTGACCTCAGTGGCGGCCTGCGAGTCGAGGATGCCGATCTCGTCTGTGGGCTTTGAGAAATAAGAGAATGGCTGGCCGGCGCGGTCGATGGAAGGATTCACCATCTGGGCGCGAAGCGGCATGGGAGTGAAGGCGGCAAGCAGAAATGCAAGCGAAAACAGAGCACAGCGCGTTCGATTGGTCATGGCGGGATAAGGATAATGCAGGGAACGGGAAATAGGGAGCGGAGAACGGGACGCGAGACTGAAGGATTGGAAAGAGCAGGCGGGTCTGGAGCTCGAAGATTGTGCTAGTATCCCGGCATCCCGCAATTTGGAGAGTATGGCGATGGCGACGCAACGGCGTCTGTGGGAATCGCGCATGGGAGAGCCGGCATGAGCGCACCGCATCCCAGCACGCTGGGCGAGATCCTTGACCGCACGGCGAACATCTACCGCGCGCATTTTCTCCAGTTCCTGGGCATTGCGGCGCCGCCGGCCGCGGTGTTGCTGGGGTGCATGGGCGCCCTCGTGCTGCTGGTCGGCATGAATCTCGGCAGGGGGCGGGATCCGGCCGCTGCCGTGGCGTTGGGGATGATCGCTGTGGGCTTGATGCTGATCGCATTGCCGCTCTATTTGGGCGCGAGCGCGCTCAGCTCTGCCGCGCTGAGCCATGCCGCGAGCGCGGCCAGCATGGACGAGGCGATTACCATCCGCGGTTCGTACCGGGCAATTTGGAAGAATGGCTGGCGGTATGTGGGGCTGTATATGCTTCAGGGGCTTGCCATCATGGCGGGTCCGTTCCTGGTGTGGACCGTCGCCATCGTCGTTCTTGCAGCAATGCCCGCATTGACGCGCCAGGCGGGTGCGGGAGCAAGCGTGGCCGCCGCGGTCATGATGCTCTTGCTGGGTGTGGCGTTGGCGGTCATCGTCATCTGGATGCTGCTGATGCTGTCGATGGCATTTCCCGCATCGGTGGTGGAGAACCTGGGACCAGGGATGGCGCTGAAGCGGGCTGCTTCACTGAGCAAAGGCACACGCTGGAGGATCCTGGTGCTCTACCTGCTGGGCATTGCGGTCGGCTACATCATCTCCATCGTCCTGATTACGCCGATGTTCTTTCTGGCGTTGGTTCCCGGCCTGAACACGCCGCAGAAGACGCAGTTGATGGGGACGATCCTGATCGTCGTGGCCTACGGCATTTCGTTTGCGGTGCAGGCGCTCACCAAGCCGATCTACGGGATCGCGGTGGTGCTGTTCTACTACGACCAGCGGGTGCGCAAGGAGGGGTTCGATATCGAGTTGCTGATGCGGCAGGCGGGGATGGTGACGGAGCCGGCGGCGATTGCGGCGGAAACTTCCGACCCGTCGAGCCCTGCGGCGGCGGCACAGGAGGACCCGAAGCCGGCATGAATATCTCGCGGGGGATAGCGTTGCTGGTGCTGGGGCTGGCGTATTTTGCTGGTCTGAGCCCTGCGCGGACCGAAGAGCCTGCGGCGCGCTGGCGCGATGTTTCCATGGACGACTATCGCGCGCACCTGGAAGAGCTGAGCAAGTTGACGACGGCATGCGCGAAAGCGCGCGACCCGAAGTCGTGTGATCCGGTGTTGGTGGGCAAAGACGACCGGGTCGCGCTCGATTCCGCTCCTGGCGCGGGCCGCAGCGCGGGCGAGCATCGCGTGATCCGGTACGAATGGCTGCGGGTGCTGTTCGCGCGGGCGGAACAGACGGATGCGGCCATCGACGCCACCGGCAACTTTGTTACGCAGGGCCCGCGGGGAGCGAGCGCCGCGGAAAAGCCGCGCACTACATCGCAACTGTTTGGGGATGCGCAGGCGCGGATTGGCTACGACCTGGCGCAGGCCACCGAAAAACAGGAAGCCGTTCCGCAGCACGCGCGGGAACAGGCGGTGATGCGGCAGGTCCTGGCCGAACGCGAATTTCGCGGACTGAAGAAACCCAACCGGAGAGACACGCTGCTGGAGCGGTTGGGAAACTGGCTGAATCGCGTGTTTGCCGGCCTGGGCAAATTGCAGCCGCACTCGGCGTGGCTGGGATGGGCGCTCACGTACGGATTCCTGCTGCTGGTGGGCGCGGGGCTGGTGGTGGCTCTGCTCCGGCTGGAGCGGCGCTGGCGAGTGCGGCTGGTTCCGGAGAGCGATGGGCCGGCGCCGGGCGCGGCCTCGGCGCGCGATTGGCAATTGTGGCTGGCGGATGCGCGGCAGGCCGCGGGCGCGGGGCGGTGGCGCGAGGCGATCCATTTTCTGTACTGGGCGGCGATCTCGCGCCTGGAATCGAAGCGGCTTTGGCCGGCCGACCGCGCGCGCACGCCGCGCGAATACCTGGCGCTGGTGGCCGGCGACGATCCCCGGCGCGCGCCGTTGTCTTCGCTTACCGGAGATTTTGAGCGCATCTGGTACGGCGGCCGCGCGGCAGGCGAGGGCGATTTCCGGCGCGCGGAAGAGGTTGCGGCGAGGCTGATCGGGGCAGCGCCGGTGGATGGTCAAGGGAGGGGGCTATGACGGCCTTTTCTCAAAAAAAGTGGGCCGTTGCCTCCGTATGGGGGACTGTTTGCATCGTGTGGATCGCGGCGTGGCTGCTGTTCTTGTTCGCCTCCGGCCGCCTGAGGTCTGAAGCCGCCATCCTTTTACTTGTCTGTGGTGTCGTGATCGCCTTGCTGAGTTGGCGGAAACGAAGCGACTCTCGGGACAAGGAGGAGTGATGGCGCCCTCCTGGTTCTTACCGTCGCTCGACGCCAAGGACCGCAGCCTGCTGTTGTGGTCGCTGGGCGCGGCGCTGGTGCTCGCCGTGGCTGCCGGCATCCTGGCCAGCTCCAACGACGACGACAACAACCGCATTCCCTCCAGCTACCTGACGGGGAAACATGGCGCGCTGGCGGCGTACGAAACGCTGGTGCGCTCGGGCTACGACGTCGAGCGCTGGGAACGGCCGCTTGCGGAGCTGGCTGCGCAAGCCGGGCCGCAGACGGTGGTCATCTTTGCCGAGCCGTTCACGCGCGAGCAGGACGACATGAAAGCCGTGCAGCAGATCCTGGAGCGCGGCGGGCGCGTAGTGGCCACGGGCTTCTGGGGTGGTTATCTTTTGCCCGGAGGCTCGGCCGCGCCGGCGGAGGACTTCAGCTTTGCCGCATGCCAGCTTGAGCCGGAAGGACTGGACCCGCTGGCCGGTTCGGGGCAGGTGTGGATGGCTCCGGAGGCGGCGTGGCAGGTGGGCAGGCCCGCCGCTCGCGTGGAATATAGCTGCGCGGGGCAGCCGGCGGTGGTGGAGTACGACTGGAGCAACGGCCACGTGGTGTGGTGGTCCAGCGCAACGCCGCTGGAGAACGCCTCGCTGAACCGGGCGCAGAATCTGAACTTCTTTCTGAACTCGCTGGGCGAGCGCGATGGCCACCGGTTTTACTGGGATGAGTCGCTGCATGGGGACGTCCGCTCCAACTGGAGCTATGCTGCGGGGCCGGCGCTGAATCTGCTGCGCTTCGGGCTGCCGATTCTGGGCCTGCTGGTGCTGTTCAGCTTCAGCCGGAGGAGCGGGCCGGTGCGGGAGTTGCCTGCGCCGGCGCGAGCCGCGCCGATCGAGTTTGTGGAGGCGCTGGGCTCACTTTATGGAAATGCGGGCGCCGCACCGACTGCCGTTTCGGTGGCGTGGACGCGGTTTCGCCGGACGGCGCTCCGCCTGTGCGGGATGGAGTTGCAGAAGATGGATGCAGCGGAATTGGCGGCCGTGCTGCGACGGAGGTTCCCGGAGACGGACAGCACGCTGGAAGCAGATCTGGCGGCTTGCGAAGAGGCCGCGCGAGACGAGAGCCTTCGACCGCGAGCGGCGCTGCGGCTGGTGCAATTGCTTGACGACCACCTCAAGAAGCTCGAAGCCGCTGGCCGGCCGGGGGCGCGTCAGGCGGGCAAACAAGAGGATGCGCGGGATAAAGTCGTAGTTTAGTAATCCAGCGGAAGCAGGGAAGGTTTGATGAGCGACGAATCGACGGAAATGGGGCCGACGGGTTCATCCGGGGGAAGCGGTCTGGATGCAACGCGGGAGCTGATTGCGCACGCGCGGACGGAGATGGGGCGCGTGATCGCGGGACAGTCGGCGGTGATCGAGGAAGTGCTGGGGGCTGTTTTGTGCCAGGGGCACGCGCTGCTGGAAGGCGTGCCGGGCATTGCCAAGACGCTGATGGTGAAGGCGCTGGGACGGCTGCTCGGGGTTGGCTTCCAGCGCGTGCAGGCCACGCCGGACCTGATGCCCGCGGACATACTGGGCACCTCGATCCTGAAGCCGGGCACGGACGCGTTCACGTTTCACGCGGGGCCGGTATTCACTGACCTGCTGTTGGTGGACGAGATCAACCGCATGCCTCCACGAACGCAGGCCGCGCTGCTGGAGTGCATGGAGGAGCGGCAGGTGACGGCCGACGGCGTGCGCCATCCGCTCCCGGAATGGTTTACCGTCTTCGCCACCCAGAACCCGGTGGACTTTGAGGGCACATATCCGCTGCCGGAGGCGCAACTGGACCGGTTCCTGCTGAAGATTCGGGTGGCGTATCCAACTGAGGCCGAAGAGATGCAGGTGCTTCAGATGCACCATGGCGTGCGCCACGGACTGCTGGAGGATGCGGCGATTGCGCCGATTCCGGCGGGTCTGCTGGCGGCAGCGCGCGGCGAGGTGCGGAGGATCCGCGTGGAAGCGGAGTTGTACCGGTACATCCTGGCCCTGGCGCGGCGAACGCGGGAATGGCCGACTCTGCTGTTGGGCGCGAGCCCGCGCGCGGCACTCAGCCTGATGCTGGTGGCGCAGGCCGCGGCGGCGTTTGACGGGCGCGATTACCTGGTACCCGACGATGTGAAGCGATCGGTGAAGCCGGTGCTGCGGCATCGCATGATCCTGAAGCCGGAGGCTGAGCTGGAGGGATTCGACGCCGACCGGGTGCTGGAGGACGTGGTGGCGGCTGTGCCGGTACCGCGGCAATGAAAAAGTAGTATAATAGTGGGATGAAACAGAAGATTTCTATCACACTTTCGTCGGATCTCGTAAAGGAGATCGATCATAGCGCAGGAAAGGAAAGTTCGCGGTCGGAATTCCTAGAGAGCCTGGTGCGCGAGTACTTCAAGGCCAAAGTGCGGGAGGCTCTCAATGCGCGAGACTTGGAACTGATCAATCGGCATGCGGACTCTCTGAACCGAGAAGCGAGAGACGTGGCGAGGTATCAGGCTCCGATTCAATGGACCAGTAACGAAGAGGGAATATGACAAGAGGGGAGATCTATCGAGTGCACAATCCCCCACGCGATCCGAAGCAGTTTCGCGCCTTCGTGATAGTCAGCCGACAGCCACTCGTCGATTCGCGGTACGAGACCGTGATCTGTGCTCCCATCTATAGCAAAGGCCAGGGACTCGCCACACAGGTCAGAGTGGGAGTGGACGAAGGCCTCAAGCACGAAAGCTGGATTATGTGTGACAACCTGGCCAGCCTGAACAAATCCGAATTAACTCGATACATAGGTTCCTTATCGCGAGCGAAAATCGGAGAAGTAAATCGTGCGTTGGCGGTCGCTCTCGAACTTTATCTCTGAACCGAAATCGTGATCTCTCCTTCACTCCATCCCGAGCCCATCCGCGCTGCCTGCGAGAGCCGGCGCAAGCTGGCATTTGCGCTGACACCGCGCGCCATCGGGCTGCTGCTGGCCGGATTCCTGCTGCTCGTGCCCGGCTTTTATGTTCCCCGGCTCAGCTACGGCATGCTGCTGTGGGATGGGCTGGTGCTCGCGGCCGTGCTGCTGGACGGACTGCGCCTTCCGCACCCCGGCGCGTTGATTGCGCAACGAAGCTGGAGCAATGCGCCGGCGCTCGATTCGGAAACCGAGATCGAGCTCTCGCTCGAGAATCGTGGCAGCGTCATTGTGGATTGCCGCCTGCAGGACGATCTTCCGGCGGCGCTGGCGGCCGAGGCGGTGAAAGCGCGGCTGACGGCATTTCCGCGCGTTCCGGCGCGGGTTCGCTATCGCGTTGAGCCTCGGGAACGCGGCGACTGCCAGACCGGCAACCTCTACATTCGTTATCGCTCCCCGCTGGGACTGGCGGAGCGCTGGGCGCAGGCGCCACTCCGGCAGAACGTCCGCATTTATCCGGCGCTGAAGACGGGTGAGGAGCAGAACATTTTTCTGGCGCGCAGCCGGCAGATCGACTTGCAGCTTCGCCAGTCGCGGCTGCGCGGACTGGGGCGCGATTTCGAGAGCCTTCGCGAGTACCGCGACGGCGATGACCTGCGCGATATTTGCTGGACAGCGACGGCGCGGCGCGGCAGCCTGATCACGCGCCAGTACCAGACCGAGCGCAGCCAGCCGGTGTGGATCGTCCTGGACTGCGGGCGCCTGATGCGGTCGCGGGACCTGCGCGACCCGCGGGCGCCGGATGACACCGATGGGCCGCCGGCGCATTCCAAGCTGGACTACGCCTGCTCCACTGCCGTAGCGCTGGCGCAACTGGCGCTCTATTCCGGCGACCGCGTGGGGCTGCTTGCCTACGGACAGAACATCCAGCAGCGGCTTCTGCCGGGCCGCGGGGCGGCACATCTGCGGCAGGCGATTGAGCTGCTGGCACAGGTGCGCGCCGAGACCAGCGAGGCGGATCACTTGCGGGCCACCGCGGTCCTGAACCGGCTGCAGCCGCGGCGGGCGCTGGTGCTGTGGATCACGGACCTGGCGGAGACCGCGATGCGGCCGGAAGTCATCGACGGCGCGTCGCAACTGCTGCGCCGGCACGTGCTGCTTTTTGTGGCCATGTCCCAGCCGGAGGTGGAGCGCATCGCGCGCACCCGGCCCCGCAACGTGGAGCAGATGTTCCGCGCAACCGCGGCGCAGGAGATGGCCGGAAGGCGCGAGACGCTGCTGGCGCGGCTGCGCGAGCAGGGCGCGCTGACCCTCGATCTGGCGCCCGACACGCTCACTTCATCCGTTTTGAATCAGTACCTTACGGTGAAGGAACGGGCGATGGTGTGAGGTTCAATGGACAGTGAAAAAGGGAACAGTAGACAGGGAAAAGTGAACGGCAAGCGGGGATGCCAACTACGCATGTTCCTGGCGCAGCCGCTTCGCAATTGCCCATTTCAGCTCGTCGATTCCCTGCCCGGTAACCGCTGAAACAGCGTGGAATTCGAGCTTGCGCCGTTTGGCGTGGGCCGTCAGCTTTTTCAGCTTGTCCGGGTTGGCGACATCGATCTTTGTGGCCACCACAATCATTGGCTTTTCGTCCAGCCCGTGGCCAAAGCTGGCCAGCTCGCGGTTAATCACCTTGAAGTCTTCCACCGCATCGGGCCGGCCGGAAGCATCCGACACGTCCACCAGGTGCACCAGCAAACGAGTGCGCTCAATGTGGCGCAGAAACTGCGTGCCCAGGCCCTGGCCCAGATGTGCGCCCTCAATTAACCCCGGCACATCGGCCACCACAAATGATTCCTGGTTTGGCTCTTCGCCCACGGTGACCACGCCAAGATTCGGCTCCAGCGTTGTGAAAGGATAATCGGCAATCTTGGGCCTGGCCGCGGAGATGCGCGAGATCAGCGTGGATTTGCCCGCATTGGGAAACCCCACCAGGCCGGCGTCGGCCAGCAATTTCAGCTCCAGCCGGTAGGCGCGCTCTTCCCCCGCGCGGCCCAACTCATGCTCGCGAGGCGCTTGATGGGTGGGGGTGGCAAAATGCTGGTTGCCGCGGCCGCCGCGGCCGCCTTTGGCAATTACCAGGCGCTCGTCAGGCTGCTGAAAATCGTGCACCAGTTCGCCGGTCTCGGCATCGTAAAGCGCCGTACCCACCGGGACCTGAAGCACGGTGTCGTGCCCGTCCGAACCGGAGCAGTTGGAGCCCATCCCGTGCTGGCCACGCTGCGCCTTGTGCTCGGGGTTGTAGCGGAAATGGATGAGCGTATTGTGGCGTTGGGACGACTCCATGACCACGTCGCCTCCGCGGCCACCATCGCCGCCGGAGGGTCCGCCTCGGGGAACGAACTTCTCCCGCCGGAAGGCCATGCAGCCGTTCCCGCCGTCGCCGGCCTTCACCCGGATCTTTGCCTCATCGATAAACATCTCGCTTAATACCCTCAGTTACAAAGACTTACATTGCCTGATCGGCGCGCTTTTTGGGCCCTGGCCGCGCGCAGCATGGCACGGAATCTTCAAGTGCTTTGTGGTTTGACAGTACAGATGTGATGGCGCGCACACAAGGCGTTCCAAATCGATAATGCCGTCTTTTCAGTGTATCGAAACGGGACTAGAATCGCTCCATCTTCTCCTAGGGGTCACCGGCGCGGCCCACCGCGAGCGCACTCGGGGTAGTTCCCCGGGCGCTCCCACGAGGGTCCGCAACAGTGCCGGCCGGACAGAAAGTCCAGCCGGTCGAGGGCTCTGGTGGACGATTCCTGGGAGCGGAAAAACGGCGCTCGTTTGCGAAGATTCGGGTTTTTGGCGCTGCTCGCCGTTTTGTTCGCCGCTGCGCCGTCTCTGGCGCAATCTGGCGCGCCAGGCTCGCTCGAAGGCCGCCTTACCGACCTTTATTCGCACCCACTGGCAGCCACAACCGTAGTTCTGTCAAATACCCAAACCGGCGCAGAAGCGCGTGCCGTCACCTCAAAAACCGGGGTGTACCGCTTCGGCGGCCTCGCACCCGGCGCCTACACACTGGAAATCGTTGATCCCACAAGAGGATCGGGACAGGTCCAGGGCATCACCATTGCCGCAGGCTATGCTTCACATGTGCAGACGGCAGTCGCGCTGGGGGCAGGTGCGCCGGCGGGGATCGCAAGCCGCCCCGCGCAGGGTCGTCCGGCAGTGCAGGTTTTCCTTGAGGCTAGGCTGCCGGCAGCATTATCGGCGGATATGAATGCGCGCGTAGTGCCCGGCGCGCTCGGAATCGCCCAGCCGGACAGCTCGCAAAATGCTGCCATCATGCCCGCCGCATTGCTATCACCCTCGTCCCAGGCGCTGCGAATGGCCGAGGTCACGCAGGGTGGGACGATGGTGGCTACCCTCGCGGCCGGCGCCATACAGTCCCTCGCGGTCCAGTCCGCAATTGCGACGCGGGCCAAGGCGGAGGCAGCAAAGTTAGACCCGGTTCAGCCTGTGGTGACCACCACCATCAGCGGCGAGCAATTGCAGTCGCTGCCGCTGAATGGACGGCGATGGGAGCAGTTCGTTCTGGACACGCCGGCCACGGCGGCAACCGTCGCGCTCGATGAGCAGCCGGAGTCGAGCGGAGGAGTCCGCACCTCGGAGGCAATTTCGCTCGATGGAGCCGCAACCAAACTCGCGTTCGGAGGGCGCGGAGCCGCGAGGGCAGGTTCCTCCACGCTGATGAGCGCCCGGACAAACGAAACGGCCATTACGGAGTTGCGAATCGCAAACGATGACGGCGGTGGCCGCGGAACAACTGTAAACGTACAGACGCAGACCGGAGTCGATCTCCTGGCTGGCCGTCTGCACGGGCAACTGTTCGCGTATGACCGCCAGAATCTCTGGGGCGCGAAGAATCCGTTCACGCAGTGGCTCAAAGAGACCTCGCCCGCAACCTTGACCACCGTTCCCGTGTTCACGGCAGAGCCATGGTCGCCCGGGGATCGCCGCGCAACGTTCGGCGCCGGCATCGGCGGAGTGATCCGGCAGAAACGGCTCTTCTGGTTCGGAGCCTTTGACGGGGACCTGCGCGATGACCCAGCCGTTTCCACGGCTAGGGAACCGGAAAACTTCTTTGCCCAGCCCACCAACGACGAGATGCAGGTGCTGAGCGCGCGGCTGGCGTTGAGCAGCACGAACCCGGTGGCGGAAGGACTGGCCGCATATTCGCCGCTGCTGGAGCAACTGGGTGGGCTGCTGGGGCCGGCGGCGCGCAGTTCGAAACAGTGGAACGGCTTCGGGCGCCTTGACTGGAATGCCGCGGAGCGCCATCACTTTGCCCTGGAAGCCACGGGCGCGCAATGGAACGCTCCCGGCGGCGGCATGACCCGCGCCTCGGAGATGTACGGAAACCACAGCCTGGGTTCGGGCCGAGCCAGCGAAGTGTGGGCACTGGCCCGCTGGGAAGCGTATCTCACGCCCAACCTGCTTTCCGTGGCGCAGGGCTCCATGGGACGCCAGATTCTCGACCAACCTGCCGAGACGCCGTCCCCATTTGAGCAGTCTCTGAACGCGAGCGCGTGGGGCCAGTTGCCGCAAATCGTGGTCGACTCGCGCTACGGATTTACCATCGGGAATCCGGCGCGATTTGGGCAGGGCAATTACCCCGAAGAGCGTCTTTACCAGGCACAGGAGAACCTCGACTGGGTGCGCGGTCCGCTCCTGGTGCGCAGCGGGTTTGAGCTGCGCCACAATGCGGACGTGACCAGCCTGCTGCGCAATCACACCGGGACCTATCACTATTCGTCCGTTACTGATTTTGCATCGGACGCGCTGGCGTTCACAAAATTCGGGCTCAAGGACCTGCTCGATCCGGCTAATCCCCACAACTGCGATCAGCGCGGCAAGGCGTGGCGCGACACCGCGGGCCAGTTGCACGGGCTGGGCAACTTGCCCTGCTACTCCTACTACACCCAGACGCTGGGTCCGACGGACTGGCACCTGGAGACGAACGACTGGGCCGGGTTCACGACCACGCAGTGGCAGCCAGAGCGAAATTTTGTGCTCTCCGGCGGCCTGCGCTGGGAGCACCAGGACATGCCGCCGCCCATTGCGTTGGTAAACAATCCTGACCTGCCTTTGACACAAAAGCTCCCCAGCCTGGGCAACGAATGGGGTCCGCGTGCCAGCCTGGCCTGGGGCGCGCCGCAAAGCCACTGGCCCGTGCTGCGGCTCGGCTACGGCATGTACTTCGGGCGCACGCCCAACCTGGTGCTGGAGACGGCGCTTACCCAGACGGGCTCGCTCAAGGGAGACCTGAACCTGTTCATCCGTCCCTTGGATGGCTATAACCCTTTCAGCGGAACCAGCAGCGCGCCCATGTTCCCTTACGTGCTGGTGGGCGATCCAGGAACCATTGAAAAGCCGGGGGCAGTCGAGCTGGCGCCCACGTTCCGCAATGGCGAGATCCACCAGGCCATTGCCGCCGTGGAAGAGACGCTGCCAGGGCACGTGGTGCTGAGCGCAACCGCAACAGCGAGCCTGGGGCGACGGCTTCCTGTCACCATGGACACCAACATTGATCCCTCAGTGAATCCGCAGACCATCACCTATACCGTGAAGGATGCCTCGGGCGTGGGTCCCATCAAGACGCCGCAAATAACAGTGCCGTTTTTCGCCACGTGGCCCTCGGCAACCGGCAACAACGGCAGGCTCAACGCAGACTATCAGCAGATCAGCGAGTTGATGAGCCGCGCCAACTCCACCTATGAGGCGGCAACGCTGCGCCTGTCGCGATACGGGCGGCGCGGCCCGGGCTTCAACCTTCGTTACACCTATGCGCATGCCATGGACTGGAACCCGAATGAGAGCGCGATGATTGCAGGTCCGAGCGTGCTGGATCCGAACGATTTCCGCCAGGAGTACGGAACTAGCAACATGGATATACGCCACTCGCTTTCCGCAATGTTCAATTTGCAAGCGCCGTGGAAAGCGCACGGAGTGGCCGGTTGGCTGTCCAACGGATGGGCGCTTGCCGGGATCGGACAGTTTCACAGCGGCTTGCCCTACACCATGCGCACGGCGGGATCGATCACAGAGCAATTCACCACCGCTGGCCAAGCGATTGCGGGATTGGGGCCGGGGATAAACGGCTACGGAGGCGACGATCGTCTCTACGGCGTGGGCCGCAATACCTATCGCTATCCGCAGACATGGAAGGCGGATGCGCGCGTGAGCAAGCGCTTCCATCTCGTTCGCGAACATGAGCTGGAGTTGATGGGGGAAAGCTTCAACCTGTTCAATCATCAAAACGTGACCGAACTCGAAACCATTGGATACTACATTGATCCGGGAACGACGACAGGGTCACTTCCTTCGCTGAACTTCCTCACCGGCCTTACCACCGGGCAGACGGAATTTGGCCAGCCGCTGAACATCAATGCGACCGATTTCTATCGCGAGCGGCAGATCGATTTCGGCTTGCGCTACCGGTTCTGATCGATGGCGCAGGAAGGCATGGCCGAAACCGACTTTCCATCGAGCCGGAAGCACACGGCGCCGTCGATGTCAGTCGAAAACGTGCGCACATGCGCCGCCTGAAGCTCCTCCAGCACCTCCGGGCGGGGATGGCCGTAGCGATTGCGCAAGCCGCAGGAGATGACGGCCCACTGCGGAGCAACGCGGGCCAGGAATTCCGGCCGCGTGGAGGTGTTGCTGCCGTGGTGCCCCACCTTGAGCAAGGTGCTTGAAAGCCCTGGTTCGGTCAACATGGCATGCTCGATTGGAGCTTCGGCGTCGCCCTCCAGCATCACCGACGTTGCGCCATAAGCAGCATGGAGCACCAGCGAATCGTCGTTTGTGGGCTCGGCGCCAGGCTGGTAATCCGCAAAGGGCGCCAGCACCTGAATGTGCGTGCTGCCCAGATCGAGCGCATCGCCGGAACCGAGCGTGCGCACGCGAATGTGCTCTGCGGCGGCTTGATCCAGCAGCGCGATGTAGACCGGCACGCGCGGATTGTTCCCCACCCACAGTTCCTGGGGATGGAAGTTGCGCAGGACGGCGAACAAACCGCTTATGTGATCGGAGTGCGCATGGGTGAGCGCGACCACGTCAAGGTGCCGAATCCCGCGCGCCCAAAGCGTTGCCGAAACTACCTCCTCGCCAATGTCAAAGTTCTGGGGCGCCTGCCGCGGACCTCCTCCGAAACCACCGCCATCCACCAGCAGCGTTTTGCCCTCCGGCGTGATCAGCAAGAGAGAGTCGCCCTGGCCCACATCGATGGCTTCCATCAGGAGAGCGTTGTGCGGATGGTCAACTGGACGCGGCATCCATCCCGAGAGCGCGGCGCAAACCAGGGCTGCCCACGCGCAACGGCGGAGGCTCACCCGCTGCGCTCGCGCCAGCAAAATTGCCGCCCCCAGAAACGCATAGAACGCCGCCGATTGCCAGCTTAGCGGAGTGGGGATGCGCATATCGGCCAGCCGGAAAGAACCGAACAAGTGCACCAGGAACACGCCGAAGTGCAGCAGAAGTGCTGTAGCCGCGCCCGGAATCAGCGCCAGCGGCGGCCACACCAGCAGCGCAGCCAGAGTGATCAGGGCAAGCGGCAAAAGCACCAGCAGCAGCGGCAGGATAAACAGGTTGACAGGCAACGCGAAGAGCGTGATGCGATGAAAGTAAATTGCCATGGGCAGCGTCATCGCCAGCTCGACAACGAGCGTAACCACCATGGCTTCTCCGATGTGAAGGACGGATCGAACCAGCCAGGGAAAGACGCGCCAGCCAAATCGTGCTCCGAAGATTCGCGCGAAACGGCTGGCGAACATGCGCAGCAACACGCGAAACTGGGCCATGCGGGGCGGCAGCTTGATGTCCACGGCTGCGAGAGAAAGCTGATGTGTGGCCGCCGCATACGGATATAGCGAGACTGCGAGCAGTGGAACGGCGACGCCGGCGATGGCGACCACGGCCAGCAGCGTCATCTGGAAGCTCGAGTCAAACAGGCTGCGCGGGCTCACCGCAAGCAGAACCAGCGCGGCAAATCCGATGAGGTTCAGGGCGTTGCGTTCGCGATAGACAAGCCGGCCAACCAGATACAGCGTAACCATCCAGAGCGAGCGCTGCACCGGCGTGGCGAAGCCGGTGAAGAGCGCATAGGCAAACGCGGCCGCGATGGTGATAAGTGTGGCGGGAACGCGCGGAATGCGCAATTTGGCTGCCAGCCAGAAAACAAATCCCGCGACGATGGCCAGGTGCAGCCCGGAAACCACCAGCATGTGAAACGATCCGGTGCGCTCAAAGCCGACGCGCAGCGAATGTGCCAGAAATGTGCGGTCGCCGGTGACCATCGCGCTCAGCATCACGGCGTCGTCCTGGCTGAGACGAAATGCGCGCGGCAAACGGCGCGTGGCCGCGGGGAGCTGAAGCAGACGGGACGATGCAAAGTTGCGCGCGCTGGCCAGTAAGCAATGCAACGATCGTTTTCCTGGCGGGCCGATTCGCTCAATCCGCGCAACATTCACTGAGGCAGTGGCCGTGATTCCCTGGTCCAGCAGGTAATCGGTGCGGCTCCATACGCCAGGATCGCGATACTGTTCCGGAGGCAGCAGCCGCACCAGGGCGCGAATCGGCTCTCCGCAGGAGAATGGCGCTGGAACCTGCGGTTGCGGCCACCGCACCGTCAGCCGGACCGATCCGGCCACGGGCGCCTGCGCGTCTTCCACATCGTTGACGACCTCGATCTCCGCAAGACGCACATCGATCGTCTGCACCGTGGGGTTCGCCGCCGGATCGTCTACGCTCAACTCAGTTTCCGCGCGCACCGGACCGGCGCTGGTCACGGTGCCTTCCGCGCTGCGCAGCAAGCCGTTAGAGAGCGCGAGCAGCGGCTGATTGGGCGCGGGATGGGGCTCCATCTCCGCGCTCCAGGCGCCAAGCAGCAGCCACAGCAGGGCCATCGGCGCCCACACCGCGCGCTGCGCGCGAATCGCCGCCGCGGCACACGCGATTGCGCAAAACATCAGTGCGGCCAGCGTCATCCCCGGAAGCAGCCAGCCTGACGAGGCGACAGCAATGCCCGCGGCGAAGAGCCATGCGGCATGAAAAAGGGGCACGCCGGCCGAGCCTGCGCCGGCAGATGGCCTCGAACTGGCAGAGGGCCCGGGCATTGCACTGAGAGATCAGTCGAACTATATCAGGCAACGCGAAGATGGACCACCGACTCAAGGTGATAGGTCTGCGGAAACAGGTCGACGAGGGTAATCGACTCAATGGCGTAGCCGTATTGAAGCAGACCTCGCAAATCGCGCGCCAGCGTAGCCGGATCGCAGGAAACATATGTGAGCGCGGGCGCGGCGATGCGGCCTAGCAGCGAGACCGTCTCTTCTCCGAGCCCGGTGCGCGGCGGATCCATCGCGATCAGGTCTGGCTTGGGGCCGCTTGCGTTGCCACGAAGGAAATCCAGCACCGGCATCGGCGAAGACTCGCCTGTGGAGCCCTCGAGATTCGCCTCGAGCGCATAGACCGCCGCGGGCGCCGATTCCACCGCCACCACGCGAGCGAACCGCGCGCTCAGTTGCCGCGCAAACAATCCCGCGCCCGCGAACAGGTCCCATGCCAGATTGCCGCCGGCATCGCGAACCACGCAGTCGATCAGCAGGTCAATGAGCCAGCGGTTCACCTGGAAGAATGCGCCGTGGTCCACGCGATAATCGAAATTTCCGGCGCGATAGCTGAGGGACCCCGCGCCCGCTTGGGCGATGGCATGAGCTTGTTCCCCGCGCTGCTCCACCAGTTCCGCGCCCTTCACATTCCCGCATTCCGCCATCAGCGCGTCCAGATCGTTCGTCAGGTGCGCGCTGGCTGCGGGGTTTGCAAAAACGCTGGCCAAAACCGATTCGCCCGTCGCATCGCAGAAGAGCGAAAGCTCAACAGGCCGGCTCCGCAGGGCATATCGCTTGAAGAACTCCGCGGCCGCGATCGCCGTCTCTACCAGCACCGGCGCAGCGATGGGGCACTCGCGTATGGGAACGATCCGGTGCGAGCGGCGGCTGCGATAACCGGGATTGCCCTCCGCATCGAAGCCAACGCGAATGCGATTTCGGTACTGCCATGGTTCTCCGGCGAGCACCGCGATCTCATCCGGCGCCTTGACGCCGCCTCGTTCCAGCGTCTCGCGCAGGATTTGCTGCTTCATGCCGAGCTCCGCTTCGTATGCCGCGTGCTGGTAATGGCAGCCCCCGCAGGAACCAAAGTGGGGACACGGAGGTGCCACGCGCTCCGGCGACGGCGTCACGAGCTCCAGCAATTCCGCCTTCGCGTAGCCGCGCTTGGCTCTGTCTTCCACGATCTCCACCCGAGCCGCTTCCCCCGGCAGCACCAGCGGCACAAAAACAGCCTTGCCCTCGTCGCGCGCAAGAAAGTCGCCGCCATAAACGGGCTTTTCAATCTGCACCATGCGCGCCGGATGTCGCGCCGCGCCGCCAGGCGAGTGTGCAGGGCGATGAACGCGAGACCTTCTCATTGCTGGCTCATGTAAAACAGGCTGAGGCGCGGAAGGTTGTAATGGGCCAGCAACTGTTTCTGCACAAATTGCCGCTCCACCTGCCGCAATTGCACAACGCCCATGCGGCTGCGGTAGGGCGCGAGTTCGCGCGCGGCATGCTCTTTGAGCGCCAGTTGCAGATCTTCCGGCGCGGCCGTGGTCAGCGCCGCAAAAAGCTTTTCTTCCAGCACCGTCAGATTGCGATCCAGCGCCTCCAGGTCCACACGCGCTTCCGCCCGCACCTGTGAAGCCAATTCGCGCAGCCTTTCCGCAGTCGCCGCACAAACTTCCGGCGCTACCACCGCGGTCTTCAAGGCGTCCGCCGCGCCCTCAAGGTGCGCCGCCACGCGCTCGTGCTCAAAACCGGCGTTCGCCGCAGCGTAACTGGCCGTAGGCGAGGCGCCCGCCGCCGCTTCGTGCAATTCTTCGGCTGCTTCCATCACCGCCTGCGCGCACCACGCCAGCCCGTTGATGCGCCGTTTGTGCCCGCGGTGGGTGCGGCTCTCGTACTTGTCGAATGCCCCATCGATGCCCCGCAAAACCGCTTCCAGCGGCACGCCTGCCTCGCGCCACATCTCGATCAGCGCCCAGTCCAGCGTCGATAGCAGCAGCAGCGATCCGCGCCGCTGCTGAAAGCGCTCTTCAATCTCAGTGAAGTAGTTAAAGTAGTTCTGCACGGCTGCGCCTCAGTGCGCGCGGCTGCGCGGCCGTGCATTGCGGTTGCGCTCGAACAGAATGCGCAGTCCGTCCAGCGTGAGCATGTCGTCGATCTCGGCTATATAGCGCGAATCTGCAGCCACCATCCGCGCCAGGCCTCCCGTCGCGATCACCTTCGGCTGCTCGCCAAGCTCCGCAAAAATCCGCTCCAGAATTCCATCCACCAGCCCGATGTAGCCGTAGTAAATCCCGCTTTGCAAATGGGTCACGGTGTTGGTCCCGATCACCTTCGCCGGCCGCTTGATGTCCACCCGGCTCAATCGCGCCGCTCGCGAAAACAGCGCATCGGCGCTCAGGCCAAGCCCCGGCGCAATGGCGCCGCCCAGGTACTCGCCTTTCGCTGAGATCACCTCGAACTTGGTCGCCGTGCCAAAATCCACCACGACGCACGGCCCGCCATAGCGCTCGTAGGCCGCAATGCAATCGGCCAGGCGATCCGCGCCCAGCTCCGTCGGATTGTCGATCAGCATCGGCATCCCCGTCTTGATGCCCGGCTCCACAAACATCGGCTCCAGATGAAAATACGTCTCGCAAACCTGCCGCAGCGTCGAATCCACCGGCGGCACCACCGACGAAATGATGATGTGCGTTACCTGGCTCGGCGCCAGCCCATGCATCTGGAACAGGTTCACAAAAAATACGCCGTACTCATCCACAGTCTGCGTGCGGTGCGTGGTCACGCGCCAATGCGCCACCAGGTCGCCAGCAGTCCTGCCGTCAACTGGAGGCGCGCTCGCCGCCGGCTCCTGTTCCTCCAGGCGATAGAGTCCCAGCACCGTATTCGTGTTTCCCACATCCAGAGCCAGCAGCATGTCTTCAGTCCGTCTCCGCGGCGCGAATTCCGCCGCTTTGCACCTGCACAACGCCCGCGGCTGTGCGCACCAGCAGGAATCCGTGCTCATCCAGGCCTTCCGTCACTCCCGCGCATGCCTGGGATCCATGCACTTCAACGCGCCTTCCGCGAACCCACGTCGAGGCTTGCGCCACCCTGGCGGGAATGGCGCACGCGGCGGTCGGTTCGGTGAGAGCGCGCGCCTCGCGCTCCAGCGATTCTAGCAGGGCGATCAGAACAGGCTGGCGGTCGATCCACCGCCCCGACTCCTGATCCAGCGAGGTCGCCGGAGTAGCCAGACCGGGATCGAAACGCTGCTGATGCACGTTGATTCCGATTCCCGCAACAGCGAACCCAAGCAATCCGGAATCCGTTTGCGTTTCCACCAGGATGCCGCCCGTTTTCCGCGGCCCGATGAGCAGATCGTTGGGCCAGCGCAGATCCACACTGAGCCCGCTCGCGGCGCGAATTGCCTCGGCCGCCGCCAGCCCCGCTGCCAGCGGAATCAGCGGCAGATGCGCGGCCTTCACCGGCAGTCGCAACACCACGCTTACATACAGCCCCTGGCCCGCGGCAGAGTGCCACGCGTGGTCTCCGCGCCCGCGCCCCGCCGTCTGCTCATCGGCAAAAAATACCGAACCATGCGGCGCGCCCTTCCGCGCGGCGGCCATGGCATCGCTGTTGGTGGAACCTGTCACCGGCGCAAAGTGCAGCTTGCCCGCAAATACGGTCCCGGCAAGCGCACGCTCAAGGGCAGGCAGATCGTACACGCTCGCGCTACTCCGCCACGATGCTCATGGAAATATTCGCTGCCCGCGCCGAATGCGTGAGCGCGCCCACGCTGATAAAGTCCACGCCGGTTACGGCGTAATCGCGGATGTTCTCAAGCACTATGCCGCCCGAGGCCTCGGTGGGTATCCAGCGCTTTTCCTCCTTGATGCGGTCGATCGCGTTCTTCACCTCGGCCGGACTCATGTTGTCCAGCAGGATCGCCTCCGCGCCTCCTTCGAGCGCCTCGTCCAGCTCATGCAGGTTGCGCACTTCCACTTGCACCCGCTGCTCGGTCTGGCGCCGCTCCAGCGCATGCGCCAGCGCGGTGCGCAGTCCGCCGCCCAGCGCAATGTGATTGTTCTTGATCAGAATTCCGCTGGCCAGATCAAGCCGGTGATTGGTCCCGCCGCCGCACAGCACCGCGTACTTCTCCAGCGCCCTCAGTCCCGGCACCGTCTTGCGCGTGTCCAGCACGCGCGCCCTCGTTCCCTGAATCGCATCCACAAAGCGGCGCGTGTTCGTCGCGATGCCGCTCATGTGTTGCAACAGGTTCAGGATCACCCGCTCGCAACTCAGCAGCACCCGCGCATTGTGCCGGATGACCGCCAGCACCTGCCCCTTGTGCGCGCGCACGCCGTCGAAAATCTCCGGATGGCTGACCACCTCAAAACGCGTCTGCGCCTGCGGCCGGCGATCGAGCCGCGCAAAGATCTCAAGGAATCGCGGCACCGCTCCGAGACCTGCAACCACCAGTTCCTCGCGCGCGGTAATGGAGGCCGTGGCTTTCAGCTCCGGATCGATGGTCACGATGGTCGTAGAATCGCTCACGGCCTGGTCTTCCACCAGGGCCTGCTCCAGCAATGCGTCAATGCGGCTGTTCTTCCAGTCCATGATTCAATCGTCAGTTGTCAGCTGTCAGTCTTCAGTTCACAGCTCGTAGCTCACAGTTCGTAGTTCACGGCTCTCAGTTCGTCCACTTCACTAAACTCCGTCATCCTGAGCGGAGGTCGCCGCGGCGACCGGAGTCGAAGGACCTGCGGTTGCTTTTCGCTCAATAGTTCACCCAGACGGCAATGAAGCCAGCGCAATCCGCGCCTTCTCCAGCAGCAGCCGCGTCTCCATCTCCTGCTTCTTCAGTCCCTCTACAACTTCCGCCGGTGCCTTGCCCAAAAAGTTCGGATTGCCCAGTTGCTTCTCCGCAGCCGCAAGCCCTTTTTCGTATTTGGCAATGTCTCTTGTCAAGCGCTCCCGCTCGGCGGGGACGTCAAGGTCCGCTTCGTAGTCGATCCTGGCCTCATAGTTGTTTAGGAAACGAAAGACGCCTGGCCCTTGTAGTTCAGTGTCGAAGAATTTGATTGTCGAAACGCGCGCCAGTTTCTCGATCACATCCTGATTTTCGGAGAACGCCTTCCGAACCCAGTCGTAGCGAGGATGAACTTCGATTGGCACCGTCTCCCTTTCGGGTACACCGCGTTCTTTGCGCTTGTTTCGAACGTCGCATACGAGATTCTGGACAGACTCCATGCGTCCGAAGAGGTGTGGATCATAGTTCGTTCCTCCGAATTGGAGATCATATTCATCTGTCGATCGAACAGGATAGCTGCCGAGTGCGATTGACTTGGCTGGCGGACTGCCGTCGTAGATAGCGTGCCAGATTTCTTCGGTGATGAAGGGCATGAAGGGCGAGAGCAGCCGTAGAGAAGCTTCAAACACGCTGGCCAGTGTTGAGAGTGCGGCTTGCGCTTCTTCCCTCTTCGCTGGATCGTCGAAGATCAACCGCAGCTTCACAATTTCGAGATACCAGTCGCAAAAGCTACCCCAGAAAAATTGGTAAATCGTGCTCGCCGCCTCATCGAAGCGGTAGTTCTCCAGCGACTCATTAACCCTCGCGGCGGTCGCATGCAGTTCGGCGACAATCCAGCGCGCCTCAAGCGGCGCATCGGCGCTCACCGTGGGCATGGAGCCAAGCGCGGTCCGGTCCACCGAGATCCCAACCTCCGCCGCCCGATCCACATTCATGAAAATGAACCGCGCCGCGTTCCAAATCTTGTTGGCGAACGCTCGATACCCCTCCGTCCGCGCCACGTTGAACGCAATATCCGTGCCCGGCGAAGCCATCGAGGCCAGCGTAAACCGCACCGCATCGGTCCCGTACTGGCCCACGATCTCGATGGGGTCAATCACGTTCCCCTTCGTCTTCGACATCTTCTCGCGGTTGGCGTCGCGCACCAGCGCATGGATGTAGACCTCGCGGAACGGCACCGAATCCTTCAGCGGGCGCGGCGTACCATCGGGCAGCGGAACATCCAAAGAAAACCAGCATCCCAGCATGATCATCCGCGCCACCCAGAAAAACAGGATGTCAAATCCCGTCACCAGCAGGCTGGTCGGGTAAAACGTGTCGAAATCCGCGCGCGTCTCCGCCGTCACGTTGGGCCAGCCGAAAACCGACACCGGCAGCAGCCCCGATGAAAACCAGGTGTCCAGCACGTCGGTCTCTTGCGTAATCTCGCCCGACTCGCAATGCGCGCACGCCGCCGGATCCTGCCGCGCCACCGTCATCTTGCCGCACTTCGCGCAGTGCCACGCAGGAATGCGATGGCCCCACCACAACTGCCGGCTGATGCACCAGTCGTGGATGTTCTCCATCCAGTTCAGGTAAGTCTTCTCGTACATCTCCGGCACGAAACGTATGGCCTTTTCCCCATGCGCATCGGGCTTTACCGCGGCAATCGCTTTTTCCGCCAGCGGTTGAATCTTCACGAACCACTGCGTCGAGAGCCTTGGCTCCACAACGGTCTTGCAGCGGTCGCAGTGGCCCACGTTGTGCACATGGTCCTTGATTCCGGCCAGCAGCCCCTGCTCTTCCAGATCGGCAACAATCCTCTTGCGCGCCACAAACCGGTCCAGCCCCGCATAGGACCCGCCGTTCTCGTTGATCTTCGCGGTCGTGTCCATCACGCTGATCGACAGCAGATGATGCCGCTCGCCCAGCGCAAAGTCATTGGGATCGTGCGCCGGCGTCACCTTCACCGCGCCGGTGCCGAATTCGCGGCTCACCCACTCGTCGGTGATCACCGGGATCGCGCGGTCCATCAGCGGCAGCCGGAGCTTCCTGCCATGCAGACGCGCATAGCGCTCGTCGTCGGGATGCACGGCCACGGCCACGTCGCCCAGCATCGTCTCCGGCCGCGTTGTCGCGATTGTCAGGAATTCCCCGGTGTCCTTCCCGGCATCGTCAATTACGGGATAGCGTATCTCCCACAAGTGCCCCTTATGCTCGTCGTACACCACTTCCAGGTCGCTGATCGCCGTCTGGCACCTCGGGCACCAGTTCACAATGTACGCGCCGCGATAGATCAGTCCCTGCTCGTACAGGCGCACAAACGCCTCGCGCACCGCAACCGACAGCCGCGCATCCATGGTGAAGTACTCGCGGTTCCAGTCCACGCTTGCGCCCAGCCGCTTCATCTGGTCCAGAATCGCGCCGCCGTAATGCCGCCGCCACTCCCACACCCGCTCCACAAAGGCTTCGCGCCCAATCTTTTCGCGCGAGCTGCCCTCGGCCGTGAGCTGCCGCTCCACCATCATCTGCGTGGCAATGCCCGCGTGATCGGTTCCCGGCAGCCACAGCGCCCGCCGCCCCTGCATGCGCCTCCAGCGGGTCAGGATGTCCATCTCCGTCTGGTTCAGCATGTGCCCCATGTGCAGCCGTCCCGTCACATTGGGCGGCGGCAGCAGGATGGTGAAAGGCTCGCCCAAATCCTTCTGCGCCCGGAGCTCCGGCGTCGGCTGCTCGAACAGCTTCTCCCGAACCCAATACTCCGCCCAATGATCTTCAATGGCGGTGGGATCGTACGCTTTGGGAAGGTCGTGAGCCATCAGGATTGCTTGCTTCCCCCCGCGCCTATAGCCTGATGAGGAAAGGGTTTCGCGACAAGGGGACAACCACTCAGGTTAGCAGATGATGCAGCAACGTTTGGCCGCGCAGCTCCAGGAGGCCTGGGCCGGCCACCACACGCGCGCCTGAGTCTCCGCCGCCCGCAACCATCCTCATCCGCGCCCGCAACGCAAAGGCCGCACCTCAAATAGGATGCGGCCTACGTCTTCTTCTCTTTGTCCCTTAGTCCCTTAGTCCCTTCGTCCCTTTGTCCCTTAGTCCCTTAGTCCCTGTTCCCTTCTCTTAGAACGGGTTCAGCTTGGCCAATCCCTTCTTCTTCTTTTTCTTGCTGGAGGACTCGTCGTTCAGGTCGGCCTTGGGCGCCTTCTTCTTCGTGTGGTCGTCGCCCGTGGCCTGTTGACCCGTCCCCGACCGTATCTCGTTCACCTGTTCGGGAGCAGGGGCCGGAGCCTGGGCAGCGGGAATGGCCGCCGAGTTATCCGGGGTCACCGGTTTCACCAGCGAGCTCCCGTCCGCCGCCGCGGCCGAGCTTGGCGCGCTCACAATCGAAACCCCCACGCCTGTTCCTCCCGTCGGCGCCACTTCCACCGGCGCTGCAGAGGGCTGATCGCTGCGCGGCGGTTCGTTGGCCGCCGTCGGCGCTGGCGCGGTCGCCGGAGCCGCCGTCTTGCCCGCGTTCAGAGCCGACTTGAACAGGTCCTGGTTTTCCTTGGCGATGTCCGGAGCAAATGTGCGCGCAGGATCCTGAAGCGTCGGATCGCCCACGTGTACCGCCTCCACCACCGTCGGCCCGTGCTTCACAATTCCCCACAGCGTGTCCGTAAACTGGATCCTCTGCCGGCTCGCTTCCTCGGCCTCGCTCTCCGCCACCGCGGACTGCGTCGGCTCAGGAATCGGCAGGTTCATCGCCACCAGCCGGTCGCGCGCATCTTCCACACGCGGTGCCATCGGATAGCGCGTAATCACCTTGTCGTACGCCCGCGCCGCCTTATCCAGGTAAAACGACCGCATCCGCTCCTTCACCGCCCCCGGCACGGCCGACATCTGCACCATGTGCGCCTCGCCGGCATACGCATCGCCAATCGTCAGCAGCGCCAAATCGCTCTTCGAGTACAGCGGGTACGTATCCACCACCGTCTGCAGGCGCGCAATCGCCGCCGGATAATCCTCCCTGCTCGCGTAGTAGAGCCCGATCTGCGTCTCCCGCTCCGCCAGCACTTCCTGCACATCCCGCAGCCTCTGCTTGGCCCGCGGAATCAGCGTCGAATCCGGGTATTCGTTGATCATCTCCCGGTATTCTTTCTCCGCGTTCAGCGCGTTGGTGTAGTCGCGGTCCGGTTTCTCCATCTCGGAGTAGTAAATATCCCCCACCTTCATCTGCGCTTCGGCCGCCTCCGGCGCATTGGGGAAGAACGTCTCAAAATCCTTGTACTCGGCCTCCGCCTGGGTCAGCGCCGCCGATCCGCCCTCCTTGAACCAGCTATCGCCCACCGACAGCTTGGCCCGCATCTTGTATTCCGAATCGGGATACGTGTTCAACAGCGTCTGCAGATCCAGCCGCGCCACGTCGTAGCGGCCCCTCTTCATATCCAGCATCGCCTTGTCGAACAGTTCCTTGTCCGGCTGCTTCGATTGCACGTTCGCCAGCGGATTGGCGCTCAGGTCATACGCCTTCTTCTTCTTGGGCTGCTTCTCCTTGGCAAACGCCAGCGCGCCGGTCATCATCACCACCGCCAGCGCACCCGCAACCACTCGATTGGAAAACTGCTTCATAGTCCCTCATTGTGGCCAGGCCCTGGGGAAAGCCCGCCTCATCCCGTACATCGCTTGCCCGTTTGCTCGTCCTTATCTTACCTAAGCCGCGCCTGCCGGCTGCCTCGCCGCCTGCCGCGCAGCCTCTAGCAGCGCCCGCGCATCCTCTTCCGCCCGGCCCTCTCCAAACACGGCATTCCCGGCCACCAGAATCTCCGCTCCTGCTTGGACGACCCGCGCAACCGTGTCGTGAGCCACTCCGCCGTCTACTTCTATTTTAAATGTCAGCCCCAATTCCGCCCGGATCCTTGCCAGCTCGCGAATCTTGTCCAGCGAAAACTCAATAAACTTCTGTCCCCCGAACCCCGGGTTCACGCTCATGATCAGCACGTGGTGCACCATGGGCAGAATCTCGCGGATCAGATTCACCCGCGTGGCCGGGTTCAGCACCACCGCCGGCTCCATCCCGTGATTCGCAATATGCTCGAGCGTCCGGTGCAGGTGCCGGCACGCCTCGTAATGCACGCTCACCCAGTTCGCCCCCGCCTCGGCAAACGCGGGAATAAACTCGTCCGCGTTCTCGATCATCAGGTGGCAGTCGAGCGGCAGCTTCGTCGCCCTGCGCAGGCACGCCACTACCGGCGGCCCAATGGTGATGTTGGGCACAAAATGCCCATCCATCACGTCCACGTGGATCACCGTGCCGCCGCCTCGCTCAGCCGCCGCCACTTCCTCGGCAAGCCGCGCAAAATCAGCGGAAAGTATCGATGGCGCCAGCTCGACCATGACTCCGGAAAACGCCCACCTCAGCGCCTCCAGTGTATCAGCCGGCCTGCTTCCCTACACTCATGCCGTCATCCAGAGCGAGTCTGCTTCAGCGGACGAGTCGAAAGCCTGCCCTGAGCCTGCCGAAGGGGACCCGTACTTCGCGCCGCCCGCCCCAAAATGCAGCCGTCATCCTGGCCACCCAAATCTGAGTGCAGCCGATGAACCGTAGCTGCGAGAATCATCGCTATTCATAGCGAAGGGCGGTGAGGGGATCAACCCGCGTTGCCCGGCGCGCCGGCAGAAATCCCGCCACCAAGCCCGCCAGCGCAAGCACCACCACCGCAGCCGAGAGGCTCAGCGGATCGGCGCCCTTCAGGCCATACAGCATCTTCTCCACCAGCCGCGAGCCCACCAGCGTCACCGGCACGCCCAGGACGACCCCGGCAAGGACCAGCAGGGCAATCTCGCGCATCACCCGCCATCCCACTTCCGCGCGTCCCGCGCCCAGTGCCATGCGGATTCCGATCTCTCCCGTCCGCCGGCCAACCAGGTACGACATCAAGCTATAAAGCCCGATTGACGACAGGAAGACCGCCACCAGCGCGAAGAAGCTGGAAAGCTCCGCGATCGTGGCCTGGTCGGAATAGGTGCTTGCCACCTGTTGTCCCAGCGTCTCCACACGCATGATCGGCAGCCGCCGGTCAACCGAGTGAATCGCGTCCTGCACGTCATGCGCAATCGCGCCAAAGTCTCCCGTGTAGCGAACCTCGAAGTCTCCGAATCCCCACTCCCGCTGCGTGTACGGAAGATAGTCAACGTAGTCGGCCGGCCCTGCCAGGTCGTTGGCTTTCACGTCCTTCGCTATCCCGATCACCGTCCTGTGACCGAGTTGGTCATGGTCGGTGGTGTTGGGATCGCCGATCGAATAGGTACGCCCGATTACCGGTCCGGCCGGAAACAGCGTCTTCGCCATGCTCTCGCTGATAATCGCCACCGGCTCGGATGTTGCCGTGTCCTCGGGACTGAACGCGCGCCCGGCCAGCAGCGGAATCTGCATCACCTTGAAGTAATCGTTCCCAATAATGTTGTGCATCACGTTTGCCTTGTAGTTGAACGCCATGCCCGGCACCACAATCTTGGTGTTCCAGCTCCCCTCGCCGTTTCCACTCGCCCATCCAGCTCATCGCCCGCCTCACGCCGTCTGCAAAATGCGCGTAATCGCGCCCATCACCCGCTCAAACTGCGAGATCTCAATCGCCAGTTGTTTTCTTCCGTCGCGCGTCAGCGTGTAATAACGCGCGCGCCGGTTGCCCGCCGTCACGCCCCACTCTGCCGTCACCCACCCCTTCATCAGCATGCGCTGCAGCGCCGGATACAGCGAACCCTCCTCCACCTGAAGCACCTCGTCCGACGAGCTCTGGATGGCTTCGGCAATCTCATACCCGTGCAGCCGGCCGCCAAGCGCCAGCGTCTTCAGGATCAGCACGTAAAGCGTGCCCGGTGGAATCTCGTCCCGCGCGTTTTCCCCTTCGTCTCTCCGCCGAATCAATGCCGACATCGAACCCTCCCGGCAAGTGACATAGTTTATCTATGCCAGCAGGTGCGCAATTTGTCAACTCGTATCATGCCATCGAGAAATAATTGCCCTCCAGTAAATGTCCCGCACTCCACTACGCCATCCTGAACCACTCCACGAAGCACCAATTACGGTTGTCATCCTGAGCCGGTCCGCGAAGCGGACGATCCGCCGAACGCAGTGAAGGATTTGCCCTGAAAATTGCCACCAGGGTAGCGCCGGCTTCCTAGCCGGCTGTAACGCGGGCATCCTTGCCCGCGTCCACTCGGCACCAGAATTTCCCATGATCTTAGGTGGCGCAGCGCGCCATGAATGACTGCGGTTGCCATCCAGCGTCGGCGGCCTGGCAAAACCCAGGCTGTCGGACGATAGCCGACCATCCGGTCATAACCGCATTTCCGGATCCTGCGGCGTTTTCGGGAGTGATCCAGTGTTCAAGACGCGCATTGGGCTGTAAGCGGCAACTGAGGCTGGTAGTGAGAACTGGATCACAGCTTCCCCTGAAGACACGCACGTATACTTGCGTTCAGTCCAAAAAGTGAAAGAACGCGCTGCGGCCGACCCTCGCATCCCAGAATCGATCCTGAGTGCCCTGCGGGATTCCTCGTGGCTGTCAATGAAAGTACGGCAAGCAACTGTGCACGCGGTTTCTAGGGGCCTCCAATATGTCGAAGGACGTTTATAGCTCGAAAGAACTATTCGAGAAGATCATTCGCCTGTGGGGTGCGCGACCCGATCCCACAGAATCATTTACCCGCAAACAGATTGCCTACCTTGTCTTAGGTAGCGGGAAAGACGAAAACGCCTCAATCATTGGTCGAACCATCTTCGATTTCCGGGACTATTTCACGAACGACGATCCTTACCGTTGCTCAGCGCGATGGAAAAACATTGAGTCAGATCATCCTGATCTGTTCCCTCGCTCAAAAGCAGGAGGCACTGTTTCGACCGTGCCGATTCACGAGCCCGTTGCCGATATGATGCAGGCCCTCCACGATGAGGTTGAGGCGGTGAAAGAGCAGGACAAGCAGAATCCAATCAAGGCTGCGGTCCGTCGCTCACTGGGACAGATTCCGGACGGTGGATTTTGGTATGAAGCCGAATTGGCGCTACCGGGAGATACTGAGTTGCCAATTCCTGAAGGCGTGCAGGTCAAGCTGCGCTGGCCGAATGAGCTCCATGTCTACCCGTGCGAAGCAAAGCTACTAAGCTATGACCCCATGAATTCCTTCATCATCTTTGAGGTTGACCAGCCGCTTGGAGAAACGCAGATCAGGAACACCTTTAAAATTCTGCCATGCGTCGAGCAGTTGCTTCAAACCGTGATGGAACAACTCGGCCGCGCGAGCCAAGATAAAAGTCGTCCTGTTTGGCGACTTTTAAGCGGGGCAAAGACCATCAACAAGTTGACATGGGAGGGAAAAATTGTCAGCGATGGGCTCGATCCGAGCCAGGCCGCGGCAGTTGATGCCTGCCTCAAGCGCGACTTGACCTTCCTCTGGGGGCCGCCGGGAACGGGCAAGACGCACACACTCGGACGGCTGATGGCTTCGGCGGCACTGTCCGGTAAACGCGTGATTGCATCAGCAATCTCGAACATTGCGGTAGATCAGATGGCATTGCAGGTCGTTCGCGCACTCGAAGCGGCCGGAGAAAATGGACAGCGCCTGCTTGCAGAAGGGCGAATTATTCGGTTTGGGCACCCCCGCGATCCAAAAGTTACCGAGGAGCGGCGGTTGTTCCCAAACCGAACAGAGATTCAGGAACTTCGACGGCAATTGCACGATCTACAGCAAACGCTCCGCGATAAGGCCGAAGACAACGCCGAACTCCGAGCAGGACTCAACCACCAGATCCTCGAGGTCAAGGTACTGTTACGCGATTCGACGAGGGTGTTAATTAGCAAGGCTCGGATCGTTTTGACCACGGCAGTACAGACTTGCATCGAACCTGCCATAGGCGAGGATCCGTTCGATCTGGCCGTCATAGACGAGGCAAGCATGATGCCGATTCCTTATGTGCTTTGCATCGGTTCGTTGAGTCCGCATCGCATGGTCATCACTGGGGATTTTAGGCAATTGGGTCCGATAGCGCTCTCTCAAACCGCGGCGTCCTACCGATGGCTACACAAAGATGCTTTCGAACTGGCCGGGATATCGGGTGAAAGGACCGAACATCAAGCTCTGCAAATGCTGCAGGTCCAGCGGCGTATGCACACCGGAATCTGCGATCTGATCAACGAGGTCTTTTACGGTGGAAAGCTGAAAAGCGACACGGCAACCAAGAACTCCACGAATCTCGGCCCTCTCCCTGGGGAACCGGCCGTCTTGGTCCAATTGCTTCTCGAAGACGGCAGCAAAGTGGAGCAAACTCCCTCAGCATCGCGCATGAACCGGGTATCCGCGCGACTAGTAGCCTCGATCGCATGTCGTCTCCTTAAGGAAGACAGCGATGCAATTGTTGGCATTATCGCTCCGTATCGTGCCCAGGTATCGCTTATCCGCCGCTTGCTGAAAGATCAGGGCCTCGCAAGCGATCAGGCGCGTCGCATAAGACTCGGAACTGTCCATGCCTTTCAGGGCTCGGAGGCGGACGTGATCATTTGGGACCTTGTGGAAACGAGAGACCACAAAATCGGTCGGCTTTACCAAAAGGAAGCTGGTGAACGCCTTTCAAACGTGGCCATCAGCCGAGCACAAGGAAAGCTCATTTTCGTGGGAGATCCCGAGGCGTTCTTTTGTGCGCCCGGGCAGGAGTCAGTGGGAAAACTGCGAGGAATTCTCTCTCTCAACTTTCATGAGATGTCACCCCTTGTGATTAGGGCTACGGAGTTGGAGGCTGTAGCCACGAATTCAACGAGAGCAGTTTGCGTCAGGACAAACAATCAGTAACGGTAAGTC
>CAVYSS010000014.1:0-122099 GCA_963771195.1 uncultured Acidobacteriota bacterium | reverse complement strand
CGGGCCAGACTGCTGGCAGGTCGCGGTGATGGGCAGGGCGAGGGCTGCGGCCAGGAACAGCGGGAGCGGGCTGATAAGAAGACGGAAGGGCATTTTCATCGGCTCTTTAGATGGTAAAGGATTGTTGAGGAGGAGTGCGGTGTTTGGTGCTTGAAGAGGGGTGGCGGTTTGAAAAGCAGAGGCAACGTAAAAACAGATTCCCTGAGGGGAATGACAGAAAGAGAAGCAAAGGCAAAAGCGAAGGCAGACGACGGGGACAAATGCAGCGAGTTAGCGTCGCCGCGCGACGTGGCAAGTTAGCGAGTTGGCAGAGGTGTTGGGACTCGACTGCAAAAGCAGATTCCCTGAGGGGAATGACAGAAAGAAAAGCAAGGGCAAAAGCAAAGACAAGAACAAATGCAACAGCAGATTCCCTGCGGGACGGTTCAACGGGCTTCGGCGAGGTAGATGGCGACGTAGTCCAAATAGTTCTGGGCGTATTCGCGGATTAACTTCTGGTCGGCGTCGCCTAGCTCGCGGCGCTGCTTGCCGGGAACGCCAGCCCAGAGGGTGCGAGGCGGGACGATGGTGTGTTCGGGGAGGACGCAGCCGGCGGCGACGATGGAGCCCTCGCCTATGCGGCAATCGTTGAGGATGGTGACGCCCATGCCGATGAGGCAGGCATCCTCAACCAAGCAGCCGTGAACGGTGGCGTTGTGGCCGATGGTGACCCAGTCGCCGACGGTGACGGGGTAGAGGTTGCGCTGGCCGTGGAGGACGGAGCAATCCTGGACGTTGGAGTTGGCGCCGACGCGGATGGAATGGACGTCGCCGCGCAGCACCGCGTTCATCCACACCGAGGAGTTTTCGCCCAGCTCCACGTCGCCGAGGATCTGGGCGGACGGGTCGACGTAACAGGTGGCGGGAATCCGGGGCGTGCGGCCCTGCCAGGTGCGGATCATGGCGGCGAGACCTCCAGGGCAAGTGTAGATCAAGGCGGTAATGGGCTACTGGGCGGGTTTTCTGTGATGCAAATCACATTGTCCCGTGAAATCTGTAACCGAGGATGAACTCCAGCTTGCGTTCCGAGAGGTTTGGCGCTACGCTCTGGCCAGCCATTGCTGCTGTTTTTGGAGCGGGAGCTTGAGTGGGGAGTGCCTGGATGTTTTCGAGGGGCTGGACCAATGTCGGCTACTTGACCGAAGGCCCAATAAATCCAGTATCATAGAGCAAGCCGTCCGGGCAGGTTTGGAGGTGGGAGTTTTTGGCTGAAGTTCGCGTACAGGAAGGCGAGCCGTTGGAAAACGCGCTGCGCCGATTCAAGCGGAAGGTTCAGCAGGAGGACATTATCAAGGAAGTAAAGCGTCACTCCTACTATCTGAAGCCGGGCGAGAAGAAGCGCGTGAAAGCTGCGCTGGCGCGCAAGCGGAATCGCAAGAAGGCGCGTAAAGAGCAGGATTAACCCGTGTTTCCGGGGGACGGCGACGCGTCGTCCCCGGGGAACCCAAACCCAAGCGTCACCGCGCGATGGCGAAAAGTTGATTTTCCGGCGGCTGTTTTGAAAGTTAAACGTGCCGCGACTTTCAACGTCCTCGCTGCGTATTGACCGCGCCGGCCTTCGACGGCGCTTAGAGCATTCTTGGTCTCCGCGGGTCGGAGACGCCAATTCGCCGCATATCTAACGCGGCCCGGGCCCTTGTTGTGGAAAGACGTACGAGGACAGGGAAACGGGACCGGCATGCTCCCCATCATTGGCCGATCAACTTTTCCCGCTTCGGGGAAGCCGGCCATGGAATTCACAGATCGCGTTCTCAAGTGTGTGGATTGCGGCGAGGAATTTGTGTTCACTGCGGGTGAACAACTCTTTTTTCACGATAAGCAATTCAAGAACGATCCCAAGCGGTGCAAGCAGTGCAAAGGCAAGCGCGCCAACTCCGGTCCGCGCGTGCGAACGGAGACCCGAACGCGATGCTCGGCATGCAACGAAGAGACGACGGTGCCGTTTCGTCCCACGCAGGGACGGCCGGTGCTGTGCCGCTCTTGCTTTCAGAAGGCGCAGAGCGCTCCTGCGGCTCCGCCGGTGGCTATCCCAAGCCAGAGCTGAACAGCAGGTCGCCGCGAAAGCCTGAAGGCGAGCCGGCCTGACGCGCCAGTGTGGCCAGTTGGGCCCAATGACGCTGGCCATGGAAGAGGACGTGGCCCAGCGCCTTGCGCCGGCTGAAGGTCCTTTGTTCCGGCGGGAGATTCGGCGCGTCCATGGTGTAGGGCGCGCTCCAGTCCTGGTGCGGATCCCCTAGCAGGCGGCGGAAGTGGACCATGGCCTGGAGGTGCAGATCGTAGAGAGCGTCGAGCGGTCCCTGGGGGATGGTTTCGCGCGGGGTTTCGGGCGCGCCGGCCAGGCGTTCGGCCCAGCGCAGCTCCGCGCCCCAGATGTGGCGCACAAAGTCCTGGACGGATTTGGCGCCGCCGATTCCGCCCGCGTCCAGCGCCAGCAGCTTGGGATGCGCCTCGAGGTGCGCCTTCCACCAGCGGGAAGACTCGTCGTTCCAGGCCAGCAGTTCGTCCATAGAAATTCCCACGGTCATGGTTTGGGCCTCCTTTGAAATTCGTGTGCGGTCACCGGTGAAGGAGTGAAGAGGTGAAAGAGTGAAGACGGTGGTTTCACTCCTTCACTCCTTCACTTTTTCACTCTTTCTCGCTAATCCTCTCCCGCCGATCCTTTCGCCTGGTTCAGGGCGCGATGACCGATGTCGCGCCGGTAGTACATTCCTTCGAAGTGAATATCGGACATGGCGGCATAGGCGCGGCTCAAGGCCTGCATCAGGTTGTCGCCGATGGCGGTTACGCCCAGCACGCGTCCTCCGCTGGAGACGATGCGGCCGTCCTTGAGCGCGGTGCCGGAGTGGAAGACTTCCACGCCGGGAACGCGCGCGGCGGCGGCGAGGCCGGAGATGGGAAATCCGGTTTGGTAGCTGCCGGGATAGCCGGCCGAGCTGGCGACGACGCATGCCGACGCGCCCGGAGTCCAGCGCAGCTCGGTTTCAGAAAGCCGGCCGTCCACGCAGGCTTCCATCGCCTCCACCAAGTCGCTTTCAAGGCGCATCAGGATGGCCTGCGTCTCCGGATCGCCGAAGCGCGCATTGAATTCGAGCACCTGCGGGCCCTTGGCCGTGATCATGAGGCCGCAGTAAAGCACCCCTGCGAAGGGTGTGTCCTCGTCGGCCATGCCCTGGACCGTGGGCTGCGCAATGTGGTGAAGGATCCACTCGCGCATGCCCTCGTCGAGCAAGCTGTCAGTGGAGTAGACACCCATGCCGCCGGTGTTGGGGCCGGTGTCGCCATCGCCGATGCGCTTGTGGTCCTGCGCGGGGACGAGCGGGGCCACGTGCTTGCCGTCAGTGAGGCAAAGGAAGCTGACCTCCTCGCCGGTGAGGAATTCTTCCACGATGACCTGCTGCTCTTTGGCGCCGAGCAGCGCGCCGGAGAACAGGCCGCCGGCGGCTTCAAGAGCGGTCTGGCGCGACTCGCAGATGAGGACGCCCTTGCCGGCGGCGAGGCCGTCGGCTTTGACCACTATGGGGGGATGGAAGCGCTCGACGGCGGCATGCAGCTCTTCGTGCGTGGTGCAGATGGCGTAGCCCGCGGTGGGAATGGCGTGGCGCTGGAGGAAGCGCTTGGCGAAACCCTTGCTGGTTTCGAGCATGGCGGCTTCGCGGGTGGGGCCGAAGACGCGAAAGCCGCGGTCCGTGAGGACGTCCACGATGCCGAGCGAGAGCGGCAGCTCCGGGCCAACGACGGTGAGGCCGGGCTGTTCTGTTTCGACGAGGTCGAGCATGGATTCGAGCTGACCCACGTTGACTGGGACGCAGCGCGCCAGCGCGGCTATGCCGCCATTGCCTGGGGCACAGACCACCTGAGAGACGCGCGGACTGCGCCGGATGGCCCATGCGAGCGCGTGCTCGCGGCCGCCGGAACCAAGGATGAGAACCTTCATTGTGTGCGCCTCAGGCGGGCTCGGTCTGTTGCCGATGCTCCGAAGTTGTATGGTCGGCAATGGGGCGGGGGAAAGTCAAACGGGAGAGGCAGGGACCGAGGGACCAAGGGAACGAGGAGCCCAGGGATCAGGGGTCAGGGATCAGCCTTCCGCGCGCGCCCGAAAGATGGCGATACCTACGTAGCGATCCATCCATGCGGCTTTTTCCGGAGCGATCTTGCGGAGCTCCTCGGTTGGCGGCGGCTCGTCGACGGATTCGAGGCGCAGGCCGGCAGTCGCGACGGCATTCAGATGATCGCAGAAGCGCAGCATCGGCTGCTCGATGAAGATGTCGCTCTTCCACGGCGATGGGTAGCGGTAGGGCGCTGTCCGCTGATAGGCATATCCGAGACCCCAACCCTCGATTTCGTTGCGCAGAATGGCGAACCGGAACGGATGCGGCACCGAAAACACGAGAGTTCCGCCGGCGACCAGCAGGCCGGCCATCGCTCGAATTGCCTGCGCCTGATTGGCCGCATACATCAGCGACTGAAACGAGAGAATCAGATCGAAGCGCGTATCGCGGACTTCAGCCAACGAGAGCAGATCCTCATAACTGCCTTTGAGCAAGCGCAGATTGGGCAAGGCCGGAAGTGTGGACCATTGCTGCGCAAAACCCGAACTCGGATCAACGCCGACGACTTCGGTTGCGCCATGCTCGGCAAAATAGCGCGCCTTCTCGCCGGATCCGCAGCCCACATCGAGCACGCGGCAGCCGTGAAAATCGCCGCACATGCGCAGTTGCGCGGGCCACTCGATGAGCCAATCGGCAGCAACATGCGGGGACGAGGAATAGATGGGAGCGAGCGTGTCCCAAAGCCGCGCGCCGGCAGTCTCGTTGGACATGGGTCGAGTATAGCTGCGGCGTTCAAGGCAAATGGCTGACGCGCCCCGAGACGGAGCCGTGGCCCGCGAGCCCCCCTATACTGAGGCGTAGGCTCCAATGGTCGATCGCCGCATCAAGCCGCACGCACAACAAGAGGCAGAGGCTGCGCGCCGCGCGGGGCAGCAACGCTTGTTCCGGCGCAACCAGGCATTTGGGCTGCTGATTGTTGCCGCGGCGATCTTCGTCTGGTGGGTGATTCATACGCGCCCGGGATGGGTGCTGCCGGCGGGGTGGTGGCATTGGTAAGGCAGTTCACAGTTCGAAGTTCATAGTTCACAGTTCGAAGTTCACAGTTCACTGACGTCGGTTTTCAGGGATGGGATTGAGCACGCCGCCGAGCTCCAACGCGCCGAACAAAGACCCGCTGGTTGTCATCCTGCTGGGGCCGACGGGCAGCGGCAAGACGGCGCTTTCGCTGGCGCTTGCGGAGCGCTTCGAGGGCGAGATCGTCAGTTGCGACTCCGTGGCTGTCTATCGCGGCATGGACCTGGGCACGGCGAAGCCGACCAACGAGGAGCGCGCGCGGGTTCCGCATCATCTCATCGACGTGGCCGAGCCCAACGAGCCGTTCACCGCCGGCGCTTACAGCCGCATGGCCCGCGCTGCGCTGCGCGCGATTGCCGCGCGGGGACGGCTGCCGATCGTTACCGGGGGCACGGGGCTTTATCTGCGCGCGCTGACGGAAGGCCTGTTTGCCGGCCCGGAGCGCAAAGTTGATTTGCGGGCCGGGTTGCGGCGTAGCGCGGCACGGCTTGGCAGCGCATGGCTGCATCGCGTGCTCACGCGCCTTGACCCGGCCAGCGCCGCGCGCATTCACGCCAACGACACGCCCAAGCTGATCCGCGCCATCGAAGTGTGCCTGGAGGCGCGGCGGCCCATGTCAGAGGTGCTGGCCAATTCAGCCGAGGCGCGCGACCCGCTTGCCGGATTCCGGCTCTTGCGCATCGGGCTGAGGCCGCCGCGCGCTGCGCTGTACGACCGCCTGAACCGGCGCTGTGCCGAAATGTTCGCCACCGGCCTGGTGGAAGAGACGCGCACGCTGCTCGAGCGCTACGGGCCGGCGAAGGCGCTCGACTCGCTCGGTTACCGGCAGGCGCGCGCGGTGCTGGCGGGGAGCGTGACTGTTGCGGACGCGATTACAGCGGCACAGCAGGGGCACCGCAACTATGCCAAGCGGCAGATGACGTGGTTCAGGCGCGAGCCGGACGTGCAGTGGATGGAGGCGTTCGGCGATACGCCGGAGGCGGCCGGTCTCGCGGTGGAGCTTGTCAGCCGGGCGCTCGAGTAAAGCTCAGCGAGGCGCGACCTGCGCGGCAGGAGAATCCGGAGGCGGGGTGAGATCGACCACTTTGTACCCGGCTGGTATCTCAAACAGCGTGGGCGAAGGCTCTTCGCGCTGAATGGAGAGAATCGACACCGTCTGCGTGCCACCGCGCACATCCGTGTGCGTCTCCAGCAGGTTCATGTGCAGTTCATCGGAGTACCAGAACTCATCGGTGATGGTAACCGGCTTTCCCGTGCCGCTGGAGCGGCCCCGGATGGTGTGGATGATGCGCGTTCCATGAGTTGGCATCCCGTTTAGCGTAGTCGTGCCTAAATCCTCAGCCACCGCGTTGGGGCCGGCCGCGTGATTTACCGGCAGTGGAATCACGCGCTGTTGGGCGATGTGCGTGAACGGGTTCATCACCGTGCTGATGCGCGTGGTGGGATCAAAGACGTGCACGGAGAGCAGCGGCGGCATGCCCTGGGATCCCTCCGGCACCAGGGCGTGCCGTTCATTGCGAATGCGACCATTTGTGTCCCGGGCGATGAGTGCCTGGCTCAAGCGCGTTTGCGTTGTGCCGTCCTCGAGGGCCACTTTGCTTTCGATAATGACTGTGGCGGTGAAGGGCAAGCCGGGAACGGGCGTGACGAACACGCCCGGCACGATGGAAAAGGGCCCAGGGTAGAGCGGAGGCTGCTCGCGAACCTGCTGCGCAGTCAGCGCACAGGCTCCCGCGGCCAGGATGAGAAGGAAAGGGCGCAGGCGGTTTGGGAAGAAAGGGCGCATGGCGGACCTCCACGCGAGGCCAGAGTAGCACAAAACTGGAATCCGCCGCGTTAGACCTCAGGCATCGCGCCGAGGGCATCCCTCAGGATCGCTTCCACGGGCAAGCCCGGCCCTCGACGCCATGCGATCTCCATCCATTAAACTGAACCGTGGCAAGCGGCGCGCGGCCTTCCATTGCGGCGCCGGAACGGAGTATTCCATTGGCAGACACAATTTACGACGCAGCCATCCTCGGCAGCGGTCCCGCAGGCTACACCGCGGCCATTCGCGGCGGACAGCTTGGCCTCAAGGTCGCCCTCATCGAGTCCGACTCCGTGCTCGGCGGCACCTGCCTGCACGTGGGCTGCATCCCCACCAAGGCGCTGCTGTTCAACGCCGAGATCTGGGACCATTTGAAGCACGCGGCGGACTATGGAATCGCCGGTATCGGCACGCCGCAGCTGAATTGGGCGGCAGTGCAAGAACGCAAGACCGCCATCGTGAACAAGCACACCAAGGGACTCGAGTTCCTGATGAAGAAGAACAAGGTGACGGTGGTGCGAGGGTTCGGGCGGCTCACGGGACCCGCGCAAAACGGAGTTCACACTGTCGATCTCGAATCCGGCACGGGCGAGCACACCGAGCTCAAGGCCAAGAACCTGATTGTCGCCACCGGCTCGTTTGCGCGCATGCTGTTCGATCAGAAACCCGATGACCGCATCCTCACCAATATCGAGATTCTTTCGCTGGCCGAGCCGCCCAAGTCGCTCATCGTCATCGGCGCCGGCGCGGTGGGCGTGGAGTTCGGCTCCATCTTCCGCAGCTTCGGATCGGAGGTGACGATCGTCGAGTTTTTGCCGCGCGCAGTGCCCGTGGAAGACGAGGACATCTCAAAGGAGCTGACGCGCCTGTTCAAGAAGCGCGGCATTGACGTGAACACATCCTGCACGGTGACGAAGATTGAGAAGACGCAAGCCGGCGTGAAGGTGACGTGGACGACCGCCGCGGGAAAAACGGTGGAGAAGGAAGCGGAAAAAGTTCTGGTTGGCGTGGGCCGCGGGCCGCGCACGGCGGGCATCGGCCTCGAGAAGACGAAGATCGAGCTCGACCGCGGCTTTGTGAAAGTGGACGAGGCGCAACAGACCGCCGAGCCCGGCATCTACGCGATCGGAGACATTGTGGCCGGCCTGCCGCAGCTTGCGCACGTGGGCGCGATGAGCGGGATCGTGGCCGTATCGAAAATCGCCGGCCGCAAGTATCGCCCCGTGCGCCGCGACCGCATCCCGGGATGCACTTACTCGGACCCCCAGATCGGCTCGGCGGGACTGACGGAAGCGCAGGCGCGCGAAAAGGGCTACGAGGTGAAAGTGGGCAAGTTTCCTTTCGCGGGCAACTCCAAGGCGACGATTGTCGACAGCCACGACGGCTTCGTGAAGATTGTCGCGGACGCGAAATACGGCGAGATCCTCGGCGTGCACATCCTGGGGCCGCAGGCCACGGAGTTGATCGCGGAAGCCGTCGCGGTGATGGAGCTTGAAGGCACGGTGGACGAGCTGATGTTCACCATCCACGCGCATCCCACGCTGAGCGAGGCGATGTTGGACGCCTACGCGGCCGTGGAGGGGATGGCGATTAACGCGTAGGGCAGCGGCGCTGGCGGAGCTAGAAGAACGGCTCTAGCCAGCCACGCTCATTTCGCGATCCGTAACTCCTTCAAAACCATGCGAAAATGAATGCAGGCGCTGCTTTGAGCCTGCTTGGGCTGCGCCGACCTCCGGGAGGCTCGATGCTGCGCGTTCTCTCCACCCACCTGTTCCTCAACCAGCGCCTGCATCCCGGCTTGTTGGAGCTTGCCGGCCGCGCCGGCGCGCAGGGTGTGGAGATTTTCGCCGCGCGCCAGCACTTTGACTACACCAGCCGCGAGGCGGTGCGGGAGCTGGCCGAGTGGTTCCGCTCCAATACGCTGCAGCCGTCCTCAATGCATGCGCCCATGTTTCCCGATCGCGAGATGGGCCGCGCCGGCGCGCTCTCAGCCAACCTGATTCACCCCGACAAATCGCGCCGCATTGACGCCATGGACGAGATCAAGCGCGCCCTCGAAGCCGCAGAGCAGATTCCCATCAAGCACCTGACGGTGCACCTGGGCGAGCGCGAGGACGGATGGTCGCAGCGCACCATCGACTATGCCCAAACCGCGCTCGAACACCTTGGCGCCTTCGCGCGGGCTCTGGGCGTGCGCGTGCTGGTGGAAAACCTAACCAGCGAGCCGACCACCCCCGAGCACCTGGTGAGCATCCTCGAACTCGGCCATCTTGACTCGATCGGCATCTGCCTCGACCTGGGCCACGCGCACATGACCATCGGCATCCCGGAAGCGATTACGACGCTCCACCAGCGCATCGTCACGGTGCACGTGCACGACAACCAAGGCGCCAAGGACGACCACCTCTGGCCCGGCGACGGCTCCATCGATTGGAAGGATACGGCGAAGCGGCTGAACGCGCTGGCCAAGCCGCCGGCCGCGGTGCTGGAGATCGGCTACACGCTGGGCGATGCGCCGGCCACGATTCCGCATCGCATCCAACGCTCATTCGAGTTGCTCGGCTGAATCCGTCTGCTGCAAGGGGAATTCTGCTTTGATGCCGGCTTGGTCCGGCGTATCCTCAATTGCATGCTGGAGTACATCGCATGGGCCGAGCTGCTGCTGTGCTGGGTTGTGTGGATGGTGGCCTTCGTGAAGCCCAGCCGCGAAGCCGCGGGCCAGAAGAAGACGGAGCGAGCGCCCGCTTCGCGCTGGGGCATCGGCTTTATCTTCGTCGCGTTTGCATTAGTGTGGGCGTTCATCCGGCCCGTGGGCTATCACCAGCCGGCTGCTGAATCCATCGCCTCCATGATTCTGGGCCCGCTGTCGGTGGCGCTCGTTTGGGCCGCCGTGCCGCGCCTGGGAAAACAGTGGCGCTACGAGGCCGCGCTTAGCGAAGATCACGAGCTGATCCAGACCGGCGCCTATCGCTGGCTGCGCCACCCCATCTACGCCTCCATGCTGGGCATGTTCGTGGCCACCGGATTGGCGTGGTCGTGGTGGCCCAAGTTCCTCGGCGGCCTGGTGTTCTTCATCATCGGAACCGAGATTCGCGTCAGAGCCGAAGAGCGCCTCCTCACCGGCCGATTCCCCAGCTACGCCGAGTACCGCACGCGCACGAAAGGCTACATACCGTTTATTCGGTGAGCGCGAATTTCGCCGTCACCCAAACCAGATCAGCTTCCCCCGGCACGGCCCAACCAAGACCACTCGTAATGTGCAGACCGGGGCGACGCGACGGCAATCGCATGCATCGCGCCGCCGGCCGGCGAGGTTAGTTCACCGTGAATGAGATGGTAGTGGATTCGCTGAGGCTCCCGGATTTTCCGCTTACGTGCGCCACGTAATTCCCTTTTGTAGCTGTGCTCACGGTCTGGACATAGATAGTCCCTTTCACCGCGCCGCTCCCGGCGATGGCCGGGGGCTGGGTTGAAACCGTGCAGGTGGGAATGCTGACCGCGCCCGAAGGCCCGGTGACCGAGCAGCTCATCGTAACCGTTCCCTTGAAGCCGCCGCTCGGAGTAACGGTGACGGGGACATGGATGACTCCGCCGCGCCATCCGATGACAAACGAACTGCCGGAGAGCGAAAAAGACCCGCTGCTGTTGCCGCCGGACACGGTGATATCCCGCGTAGCGTAGACGTGAGTCCCGGAGGAGTTATATGCGTCAAAAGTCAGCGTGTAGCTCCCCGCCGCCAGCGCGAGTGACTGATCCATCACGCCGCTGTTGCGCACGTTTGCCAGCTTGGTGCTGCCCGACCACAGCTCGAACCTGTACACGCCCCCGCTGACGGTCGCCGCAGCATTGATGGAAACGGGCGACGTCACGCTGGCGCCCGCGCTGGGCGAACAAACATTTATGCCATTGCTCGACGGGACGGTGCACTGGGAGTTGCTGAACGAGAACGTCGCACTGGTCACGTTGCTCTGCAGGTACCCTGTCGCGCTCGCAATCGCCTTGATCGTTGTATTCGAGCTGATGGTGATGGGACCCGTGTATTCGGTCGAGGCCGTGGTCGGGTTCGATCCATCGAGCGTGTAGTAGATATTCGCCGGAGAGGTGGTGGTGGATAGCTTGACGGTCTGGCTGGCTGTAAACGTGCCGCCATCCGGACTGATTTCCGGAGCGGCCGCGGTAACCTCGCCGTTCAGCAGCCCATAAACATCCACCTCCCCATGGGTCGCGATATAGACTTTGCCGTTCGTCACCACCGGAACGGAGAACTTGTTCGCAGTGCCGGCGGAATCACGGCTGGCATTGGTGACGCTCTCGTAGAGTGTCTTGCTCAGGTCGGTGGCGTCAAAGGCATACAGTACGGCCGGCCCATTGGTGCTGTATTGATCGGTCTTCACGGCCCAGGCAATCCCGTCCTGCGCGCCATTAGACGAGATGGAGAAGATAGCGCCCGGATAAGAGGCGGTGAAGGTGGTCTCACTGTCAGGAGTTGTATCCAGCACGCCGCTGTTCATCTTGAACAACATGCCCTTGTTGGGAGTGCCGTTGGTGTGCTCGCCGCCGGACCAGAGATAGACATTGCCATTCCAGTAGGCCGGTGTCATCCAGAATCCCTGGCCCGGCGCGACCACCGTCGAAATATCCTGCACGGCATTGGTATTGGAGGAAGCGCCGGAAGCGTAGCCGCCGAGGTTGTCGCGGTTCAAGATCGTGATTCGCCCCTCTTTACCCACGCTGACGAGCAGGTGCGGATTGGCGCCCTGCTGGTCCGGCAACATCAGCAGGCCGCCCGATCCCAGGTCCCAATCCTCGGTATTCAGATTCGCGTAGTTGAACGCCGTGAACTCGTCGGTCGGAGTAAGCAGTCCGTTGGCGAGATTGAATGCGATCACACTTTCGCCGTAATCGGTGCTGGCGGTGAAGGGCGGGCTGGACCAGCCCCCGTTGCCGGTAGCCACAAACATTCGACCGCCGGAGACGCTGGTGTCGATGGGGAAGGCCGAGCCCGAGCCCCATACTCCTCCGCCAATATCGTTGGGACTGAGGCAGAGCACGGCTGTCTGTTTCAACGTGGTCGCGTCATAAGCAAACAGCCATCCGTGCCAATTGTTCTTGTCTCCATGCGCAGCGTAGCCAAAGTAGACGTATCCGTTGTAGTAGTCGACTGCGGGCCGCTGGTTTTGCCAGAGCGGGCTGAACGGGATCTCTCCTCCGGAACTGCCTGCGCCGGTTCCAGCCACCGTGGCGGTGATGTTTACCGAGCTGCCGGCTTGTTCCGCGCCGGTGAGGATGTTGATGGCGTGCAGCCGCGAGAAATAGACGCCGCTCTCTTTGGTATTGGCCACCAGGTACATGGTATTGGTGGCGGGATTGATGGCCGGCGTGCCGGTAATGCCGACCGTCGGCGCCACGTCCGCCGAGCCGGTATCCGAATCGGGCACCGCGGTTGCGCCCGAGCCCGTGCCGTGCGCTGAGGTCAGCAGGCTGATTTGCCAGATGGGCTTTGCGTCCGCGCCCTGGTTCGAGTCCGCGTCGAAGGCGTAGACCGAATCATTCTCCGTGGCGACAAAGACCACGTTGTGCACCAGCCCATCGCCCATCTTCAGGCCCGGGATATAGAGCGGCTGAGCGCAGAGGGTGCTGTCGACCGGGAGCGCAAACAGCTTGCCGAACGAAGTCGCGTTCACGTTTGTGGGATTTAGCGCAGTCTCGCTGGTGTTCTGGCCGGCATGAGTCAAATCGTACCGCTAGGTAGGCACCGGAACAGGAGTGGGGGTCTGCGCCAAAACTGCTGGCGCCATGAGGCTCAGCATAAGCCAACCGAGACTGCGACGGAAGGCAGGGGATCCGAGCTGGGAAGAGCCGGCAGATGCCGTCTGTGACTGGAGGAACAACTTGAGATTGAAAAACATAACACCTCGACTCGCGATAATCTATTCGCGCAGTAGCTTCCGCGCAGCCGAACACACCGGAGCGTCCGGCGGCAAAATGCCGCAGTGAAACTGCACTTTTCCGCTGCAATTGTCCGGAAAGACTGGCAGGGCTTCATCTTGCCAATCGAAAAGCTTGCATAAGTTAGTGAAGCAAAGCGCGGCTTGTTTTTAGAAGATTATGTTTTGAGGAAGATTTCCGCCCGAGCGGAACGTGCACCCCCTTGAGGCGGTACGTGCGGCTCAGTAGCTTCATTATGCAGCGAAGGTTCCTTTTGGTCTACCAAATTCTGGCATTACCCTTAACAGATTCTCGGCAACTGCTCGCCAATCTGCATGGCGATCACGCGGTTAGCGCCCATCCCCGTCCGCGCCACCAGCATGCGCTTGTGCTCATCCGTAACGTGGCCGATGATGGCCGCGTCGCGCCCCAGCGGATGCGCCTGCAAGACGCTCAGCACCACTTCGGCAAATTCCGGCTCAATGATGAACACCGCCTTGCCTTCGTTGGCCACGTACACCGGATCGAGGCCCAGCAGCTCGCAGGCCGATTGCACCTCCGCGCGCACCGGCAGCTTCGACTCGTCAATGGCAATGCCCACGTTCGATGCCGCCGCAATCTCATTCAGCGTCGACGCCAGGCCGCCGCGCGTGGGGTCGCGCATGGTGTGCACCGCGTCCCCGGCCGCGTCCAACACGGCGGCAATCATCCCGTTCAGCGCCGCACAGTCCGAACGAATCTGGCTCTCGAATTCCAATCCCTCGCGCACGCTCATGATGGCCATGCCGTGATCGCCGATGAAACCGGAAACCAGAATGGCATCGCCGGCCTGCGCTCGCTGCGGCCCGACCGAAATGCCGGGGCGCAACAGGCCGATGCCCGCGGTGTTGATGTAGCACCCATCGCCGTGTCCGCGCTCCACCACCTTGGTGTCGCCGGTGACGATCTCAACGCCCGCCGTCCGCGCCGCCGCAGCCATATCCTCGACAATTGCCGCGAGTTGCGCGAGAGGAAATCCCTCTTCCAGGATGAAGCTCGCGGTCAGGAATTTCGGCTCCGCGCCGGAGACGGCCAAGTCGTTCACCGTGCCATTCACCGCCAGCGCGCCGATGGAACCGCCGGGAAAAAACAGCGGCTGCACCACAAAAGAATCCGTGCTCATGGCGATGCTGCCTGCGGGCAAGTTGCTGCCTGCGGGCAGGCCGCGCCCGCCGGAAAGATCGAGCACCGCCGCGTCGCCCAGGTTCTCGAGAGCCGTATTGCGGAACGCCGGCAGAAACAAGTGCTCCACCAGCTCATTGCCCAGCTTGCCCCCGCCGCCGTGTCCCATCACGATGGTGGGATAGTCGGCGAGCGGCAGCGGGCAGCTCCAGTTGGAGAAGTCGACTTTTGTTTCGCTAATCAAGATTGCGTCCCGTGATACGTGATTCGTGGCTCGTGGCTCGTGATTCGTGGTTGCGCCGGGTTCACGATTCACGAACCACGAATCACGAACCACGCGTTCAACCTGCGACGTGCGCAGACTTCAACTGTTCCGCGCTTAAAAACCGTCCGTAATTGAAGTACGCCGCGCAGGCGCCTTCGCTTGAAACCATGGTCGCTCCCAGCGGATGCCGCGGGGAACACTCTTTGCCGAACGCCGGGCACTCTCCCGGCTTGATGACGCCGCGCAGTACATCGCCCGCCTTGCACAGCGGCGACTCCACAGTGCGGATGCCCGAAATTTTGAACCGCAGCTCTGCATCGAACTCCCGGTACGCTTTGTTCAGCCGCCAACCGCTCTGCGGAATCACGCCGATCCCGCGCCAGGCCCGGTCGGTCACCTCAAACACCTGAGCCAGCAACTGCTGCGCCTCCAGGTTGCCCGCGTAGGTCACAATGCGCTCGTACGCGTTCTCCACGCGATGCTCTCCGCGCTCCAGTTGAAGGACCGCGCGGCGAATGCCATCCAGCAGGTCCAGCGGCTCGAACCCCGTCACCACAATCGGAATTCCGAACTTCTCGGCCAGCGGCGGATACTCCCAGAAACCCATCACGCTGCACACGTGGCCCGCGGCCAGGAACGCCTGCACCTGGTTGCCCGGTGACGACATGATGGCTTCAATAGCCGGAGGCACCAGCACGTGGCTGACGAGCAGCGAGAAATTCTTCAGCCCCCGCCGTTTGGCCAGGTGCACGCTCATCGCGTTGGCCGGCGCCGTGGTCTCAAACCCCACTCCAAAGAACACCACCTGCTTCTCCGGGTTCTTCACCGCCAGATCCACCGCATCCAGCGGCGAATACACCACGCGCACGTCGCCGCCGCGGCCCTTCACCTGGAACAGGTCGCAGTCGGTTCCGGGCACGCGCAGCATGTCGCCAAACGAGCAGAAAATCACGCCGGGCTGCGCGGCAATGGCCAGCGCCTTGTCAATCATTTCCAGCGGAGTGACGCACACCGGACAGCCCGGGCCGTGCACCATCTCCACGCCCGCCGGCAGCATCTGGTCGATCCCGTTCTTGATGATCGAATGCGTCTGCCCGCCGCACACCTCCATGATCTTCCAGGGGCGCGTGGTCACGGCGTGGATCTCCCGCGCCATCCGCTGTGCGATCTCCCCGTTGCGAAACTCATTCAAATACTTCATTGCCGTTTCGCCGATTCGCCGATTCGCTGATTTGCTGACTTGCTGACCTGCTGCGTTTCACAGCTCCCGTCCGGACAAGCCATTTGCGGCCGCTTTTCGGCCAGCGCCAGCGCCTCGTCTCCCTCCGCGAGCTCTTCCTCCAGCACGCCCATCTGGCGGAACGTCTCCAGCGTCTCCAGGGCCGTCTGCTCGTCCAATTTGGAGAGCGCAAACCCCACGTGCACCAGGGTGTAATCGCCCACCACTAGCTCCGGCACGTAATCCAGGCACACCCGCTTGACCACGCCGCCAAAATTCACCCGCCCCATGCGGATCAGACCGTCACTGGTAATCTCTTCCACTCGTCCCGGTATGGCCAGGCACATCGCACACCTCTAACTCTCAATTTGCTTATAACGCGCAGGAGCGCCACTGAATGTGATTTGGATCACCTTTCAGAAGGAATGCGGAGAACAGTGCGGCCCTCGCCCTAGCTTCGTTTGGACTTCGCATCGTTCTGTTGCGCCCGCGCCCTCACCAGCTTCTTTACCAGCACGGCGGGCAACGGCTTATCCGGCGCAAACTGCAGCGTGCCTTTTGCGATTCGATACGGCGCAACGTCGTCCGCAAATTCATCCAGCAAGGCCGCGCTCATGGGGAAAAAGCTGCAATGCTTCTTGAAAGCGGCGTAGCCCACCAGCGCGCCCTGGTGACAGAACGCGGGCACGCCGTAGCTGATGCACTCTTCGGCTTGCTTCGGCGCCGCGGCGCGAATCATTGCCCGCACCTTTTCGAGCGACGTCCGGTGCGGCTCCGGCACCCGCGCCAGATACGCTTCCAACGCGGCCTTGCCGTCGCCGCTCTTCGCCTTCTTTGTCGCCATGGCCGCATTGTAGCGCCGTTAACGCCAATTGCTCCGCCGCCCAAGTCGAATCAGTACCCAGCCTCGCGCCCATGCCGCACCGCCAAAATCACCACTTCCTTGCTGTCGTAGCGGTACAGCGCGACATACGCCCCGTTGCCGAACTCGATCACCCACTCGCGAAACTCCTCGGGCAGCTCCTCGACCGGACGGCCCATCTCTGGGAACTTGGCCAGCAACTTCACACCCTGCCGGATCGCCTTGACGGCGCGCCTGGCCGCATCACGACTTTTGGGCGCCAGAAAATCGTGGAGGTGTGCCACGTCTCTCAGGCTTTGCGGCGTCCACCTCAAACGTGGCATTCAGGGGCCTCGGCGTCCTCACCCGATTCGAGTTTGGCTAGCCAGGCGTCCGCTTCCTCGGCGGTGGCGTGCAGGCCGGTAGCCTGGTAGTCGTTCCAGGCTGCCAGCGCCGCAGCGCGAAACTGCTCGCGCTTTTCCTCGCGCCCCACGTATTGCTCCACGGCTTCGCGCAAAATCCAGTGTGCCGATCGCCGCCGTACCTGCGCCAGCCGTTGCACGCGCTCTTTGAGGCCAATATCGAGTTTGAGGCTGGTTGTAGAGGAAGATGGCATCGATGGTGCTCCTAGGTGTTACCTATTGCTACTTTAACACACCCTTACTACGTAAGGCTATCGCACTGTCCGGTCCCGCTGCTCCACAAGCCAACCCAGCCACTCGTCCATCCCCGCGCCCGTCTTCGCCGAGGTTTCGAAGATGCGGATTCCTGGCCGGATTGCACGCAGGTTTGTGAGCGCCGCATCGCGCTTGAAATCCACCGCATCCGCAATATCCATCTTCGTAATCACCACCGCGTCGGCGGAGTTGAACATCGTGGGGTATTTCAGCGGCTTGTCCTCGCCCTCGGTCACGCTCAGCAGCGCCACCCGGATGCGCTCGCCCAGGTCGTAGCTCGACGGGCACACCAGGTTGCCGACATTTTCAATGAAGAGATAATCCAGCGCGCCCAGCTCCCAGCCTTCGAGATGCTTGCCCACCATCTCCGCTTCTAAATGGCAGATTCCATGCGTGTTGATCTGCCGCACCGGCGCGCCGCTCGCGGCCAGCCGCCGCGCATCGTTGTCGGTCTCCAGATCCCCCACCAGGGCCGCCGCCCGCGTGCCCCGCGCCCGCAGCTCACTGAGCGTCCTCTGCAAGAACTCCGTCTTCCCCGTCCCCGGGCTCGAAACCAGGTTGAGCACCAGCACGCCCGCCGCCTCAAACCGCCCGCGCAGCTCCCGCGCCAGCTCGTCGTTCTTCTTCAGGATTCCCTGCCGTAACTCCACAATCCGCGTCGTCATCGCTTCACTTCCTCCGGCGCGTCTTCGATCTCGACCGCCTCAATCTCCAGCTCCCGCCCGCCGCGCACGTCGCTGGCCGGCTCGCCACAGCTGGGGCAGCGGAAGTCCTGCAAACTCACCAATTCCCCATCCGCGCCGCACTTGTCGCAGTGCACCGTCACCGGAACCGAATTCACCACCAGCCGCGACCCCGCCAGCTCTGTCCCCTCGGTGGCAATCCCCCAGCAGAACTGCAGCGAATCCTCGACCACCGCCGCCAGGACCCCCACACGCAACCGCACCTCCAGCACCTTTGCGCCTGGATACTTGGCCAGCGACTCCGTCACCGCATCCACCACGCTGGAAGTTATGGACAGCTCATGCATTTCAAGCCAATCCTACGCCCGGCCGCTGCGCCTTTCAGGTGATCTACCTCACACGGCGCTCACGCGCCCTGACTTCGCCAGCCGTGTCTGTCCGTCTGTCCAGTCCAAAAAGCAAGGCGGGCAGCTTCCGCCGCCCGCCTGTCCAGCTCGGTTAGCGCCGCTAACCCCGCTGCCGCTAAAACTCCACCCGCGCCGAGAACTGGGCCAGCCGCTTGTTCGTCAACAGCGCCGTGGCCTGACCAAAATTCTGCGGATTGTCCAGAGTCGAGGAAATCGAGTGCGAGTCGAACCGGACGCTGTTGGTCAAGTTGAACATCTCCCAGCGCAATTGCACGTTGGTCCGCTCGGTTATGTTGAACGTCTTGTCCAGGCCCGTGTCCCAGTCGAAGTAGCCGTCGCCGCGCATTGGGTTGCGCGTCCCGCTGTCTCCGGGCAGTGCGTGTTCAAAGCTGTTGAACACCGTCTGCGGGTCAGCGAACCGCTGCGTCAGGTGGCCGCGCTGAGCCGCACGCGACGGGATCTTGGAGGCCAGCGTCGCCCATCCTTCGATGTCCCAGTTGGTGGGGTAGTACGCGCCGTTGTCCATCATGAACGGGAATCCCGAGTTCCAGCGCACAATCCCGGTCGACTGCCACCCGCCAATCAGCTCGTTGGCCAGCCTGCCCGGCGAGGAGAACAGCTTCTTTCCCTGCCCGAACGGCAGCAGATACACGTAATTCGCGTTGATCTGGTGGGTGGCGTCAAAGTCCGATACGCCGTAAAGCTGGTTCGGCGCCCAACTGTTCAGGATCTGCGCGTAATTGACGCCCGCGGACGTGTTCAGCCGCTCCGCCTGCGACACGACGTCCATCGACTTCGAGTAAGTGTAGTTCAGGTCGGCCTGCAGATCGCCGATGCGCTGCTTATACACGACCTCCAGCCCGTTGTAATTCGAGTAGCCGATGGACCGCCATGCGTAGAGCGCCGAATACTGGTCGTGATAGAAGCGATACGACGGATAGGTCTGGTTGGGGTTGATCCCGGCGCCGCTCAGCGAGTCGGGCACGTCCAGTTCATAGAGCGCGTACGTCTCGTTGTAAATGTTTTGCGCGAAGAGCTGGTAGACGTTTTGGGTGGCGGAAACCTTCCCCGCGCCCATCCCCAGGTCCACGCCATCCAGCGCGCCCCAGACCTGCTCGATGAAAGGAATCGGCTGCACCGAACTCACCGGCACTCCGGCGCGCGAGTCCAAAGCCAGTGCCCGTGCCGCCGCAAAGTAGCTGCTCCCGCCCAACTGCAGGTTGATGGGCATGGCCACGTCTTCCTGTGCCAGCAGGCGGTGGGCGAGCCGGCCCACGTACGATACTTCGAGCGACGAGCCCTGGTTCAGCTCCCGCGCAATCGAGAAGTCCAACAGATGCGAGTACGGCGTCTTGATGGCCGAGTCCATCCCCCAACTGATGGCGAACTGGTCGGAGGAGGGCGTGGCCGGAAACCCTCCCGGCGGCGCCGCCGGCAAAAGCTGCGTGGGTACGTTGGTAATGCTGGTGAACCGCGGCGCCGTTCCCACGTCCGCCGTCCCCGGCGGATTCGACAGGTCCGTCGACAGCCCATAAGAACCGTTCTCGTTGAACGTGTTCACCGTGGCCGCGCCGAAATGGTCGAATACAAGCGAGTAACCCGCGCGGATGCTGGTCTTGCCCTGGCCCAGCAAGCGCTTCCACGCTCCGCCGTCCGGCGTGGGCGAATAGGCGATGGCCAGCCGCGGACCCAGGTCCAGCTTGTCCGGCGTCCAGAAATCCGCTCGATGGTTGTAACGCCCGTTCAGGTCGAACGAGAAATCTCCTACCGCGTTGGCCGCCCCGCCCTTCGCCGCCTGCTGCTCGCTTCCCTTGTAGTAAGCGCTCAGCGCGAATGGCGTGCATCCTGAGGCGGTCAGCGTACATGCCCCCACCTGTGTTCCCGTCTTCTCCGCCGGCGCCTGCAGATACGCCCACCGCAGCCCCGCGGTCAGCGTCAAGCTCGGAGTGGCGCGCCACGAGTCCTGACCGTAGACCTCGTTCTCCTTCCATCCGTAGTCGCGCGTCACCGGCGCTCCCACCGCCAGCGGCGTTCCCGCCTTGTTGTAGTTGTAAACCGCATCCGCCTCCGGGATGATTCCAACCAGCGCCATCAGCGCCGCGTTGTACTCATTGCCGAAATTGGAAAAGTCCACCGTTGGATACCCATACACCGGCGGATCGAATGGCCCTCCGCTGTTGGCGATCGTCGATCCGTTCGACAGCCATCCCTGGTTCATCTGCCCGTCGGGGAAGGAATTGGCGTTGGTGGTATTTTTGTCGTCAATCAGCCGCAGGTTGTCGCCAAATTGAAGATTATGCGTGTGCCTGGTCCACGACACGTCGTCCACAATGTTCTGCACCGGCACAATCACTGAAGAGGACCGCGTGAACGCCTCCGGTTGCGCCACTGCCGAAATGTACACGTGCGCTTGGTCTGAGGTTCCGGCGGTGTCCACCCCCTGCCGGGTCAGTCCGTAGCGGATGGTATTCACCAGGTTGGACGTCAGAATTGCGGTCTCCCCGGCGGCAAACCCCTTGTTGTTCGTCAACGTAGAGGTTGCCGGCGGCTGGCCCGGAAACGCCGGCGCCGTAGGCTCGTCGTCGTTCTGCAGATTGCCGCGCCAGAACAACGTGTTCTTCGCATTCAGCACCCAGTCCAGCCGCGCAATGTAGGTGTTGTAGCTCCGCGTCAGCGTGTAAGGGAACCGGTATCCCTGCACGTTCACTCCGTCGCCCTGCGTCGGATCGTTGGGCATCGGATACTGGTTCAGCAGCGCCAGCATCGCCTGGCTGTCGCCGATCCCCTGGGGATCCATCCCCTTGATGTCTGCGGGCGTCAGCTCGTATATCGAGTCGCTGCCGGAGCCTTTCGCGTACTGGTACTGCAGGTTGCCTCCGCGGAATGCCGCAGTCGGCACCGTTCCCGCGTTCACGCTCACGCCCTCGTCGTCGCGACGCCCTTCATAGTTCATGAACAGGAAGACGCGGTCTTTCTTTACCGGGCCGCCCAGGGCCACGCCAAACACATTCCGAATCAGCTTGGGAGGCTTGTTCGCCTCGCCTGCCGCCAACTGCTGCTGCTTGTTGAAGAAGTCGTTGGCCTCAAGGAAATTGCTCCGGTTGTACTCGTACGCCGCGCCGTGATACTGGTTGGTTCCGCTGCGAGTGACCAACGCCACCTGCGCTCCCGACGAGCGGCCCTCGTCCGCGTTGGGGTTGCTCGTCGTCACCCGGAACTCCGCTATCGAGTCCTGGGTCACGCGCAGCACGCTGGTAAACGCGTAGCCGTTGTTGATGTCGTTCACGTCCACGCCATCCAGCGTGATATTCGACTGGTCGCTGCGTCCGCCATTCACCGACCCCGACCGCGAGTCGCTGTCGTTGTTTCCCGCAGCGTTGGTGCCGTTCTGGTCGTCGGTCCGCCCCAGGAAGGTCACGCCCGGCTGCAGGCTAAGCAGGTCCGGCACGTTCCGCCCTTCAATCGGCAGCTGCTCCACCTGTTCCGCGTCGAACGCGTTGCCCAGGGTGGCGTCCGTGGTGTTCATCACCGGCTCCGCCTCCGTCACCGTCACGCTTGACGTGACCGAGGCTACGCCCAGGCTCACGTTCATTGAGGCCGGCTGTCCCACCAGCAGGTCCATCCCCGTTTTTTCCGCCTTTTCGAACCCCGCCGCCGTCACCGTCAAGTTGTACTTGCCCGGCGCAAGCTGCGAGAACTGATACTCGCCGTTGTTGTTGGTGGTGGCGGTGCGCGCCGCGCTGGTGGTTGCGGAGGTTGCCGTTACTTTCGCGCCCGCCACCACGGCCCCGCTCTGGTCCGTCACCCGCCCGCTCAGAGACGTCGTCGCCTGGCTCCTGCCAACCTGGCATACGGCTGTAAATACGCACGCGATGAGTATCGCGATCCAGATCCTTCTTGTGTGCATTGCGGCCTCGCAAAGGGAAGTATGGCGAATCGCCACTCCGGTTAGCCCGAATAGATGGCCCGGTTTTCTTCAGGGGACGATTGCGCTTGGATGCATTGAATCACAAACCCCCATAAAGTTCCCATCAACAAAGCAGGGAGTCGGGAATAGGGAGCAGTGTTCCCTGTTCCCTATTCCTTACTCCGTAGGTACCATGGACTCAAAAGGATCTTCCCCGTGCCCCAAACAATCTCCGCCCCAACCGCCGTCTCCAGCCGTCTCCGCGTCTCCGATCTCGCACCCGGCGTCGTCCAGTCCGAGATTCGCGCCATGTCCGTCGCCTGCGAGCGCATGGGCGGCATCAACCTGGCGCAGGGCGTCTGCGACACCCCCGTTCCCGCGCCCGTCGAGCAGGAAGCCATCGCCGCCATCCGCGCCGGCCACAACATTTACACGCGCATGGACGGCATCACCCGCCTTCGCGCCGCGATCTCCGCGAAGCAGAAAAAGGATTACGGCCTCCTCTACGACCCCGAAACCGAAGTCCTCGTCGCCTCGGGCGCAACCGCCGGCCTCCACGCCGCCGCCATGGCCCTCCTTAATCCCGGCGACGAAGTCATCCTCTTTGAGCCCTTCTACGGCTACCACACCGCTACGCTGAATTCCATGCGGGTCAAGCCGGTGCTGGTCCCGCTGACGGAGCCCGACTTTTCGCTGGAGACGTCCGCCCTGCGCGCAGCCATAACCCCGCGCACCCGCGCCATCCTGCTCAACACCCCCGCCAACCCCAGCGGCAAGGTCTTCACCCAGGCGGAAACCGAGGCCGTCTGCCAGGTTTGCCGGGAGCACGACCTCTTTCTCATCACCGACGAGATTTACGAGTACTTTGTCTACGACGGCGCGCGCCACATCGCCCCCGCCACGCTCCCCGGCATGAGGGAGCGCACCATCGTCATCAGCGGCTTCTCCAAAACCTTTTCCATCACCGGCTGGCGTCTCGGATACGTGACCGCCGACGCCCGCTGGATGGCCGCAATGGCTTACTTCCACGACCTCACTTACGTTTGCGCGCCGTCGGCCTTCCAGCACGGCGCAGCCGCGGGGCTGGATCAGCTCCTGCCCAGCTTTTACAAGGAGATTGCCGACAATCACCAGAGCAAGCGCGAGCGCATCGTGTCCGCGTTGCGCGACGCTGGCCTTACGCCCACCGTCCCCGCCGGCGCTTACTACGTCCTCGCCGATAACTCGCGCCTGCCCGGCGCAACTGCCGCCGAAAAAGCCCGCGCGCTCCTGGCGGCAACCGGCGTAGCCAGCGTAGCCGGCAGCGCCTTCTTCCGCCCTGGCCACGGCGAACACCTGCTCCGCTTCTGCTTCGCCAAAAAAGACGCAGATTTAGACGACGCCTGCGAGCGGTTGCGCAAACTCTGATTCGGAAAGTCAGCTTAGCCGCCTATCACTCGCACCTCAGCGCCGCCATCGGATTCACCTTGGTCGCCCGCCGTGCTGGGATCAGGATGGCCGCCAGCGCCGCCATGGTCAGCAGCAATGCGGCTCCTCCAAGAGCCAGCGGATCCCAGGCCCGCACATCGAACAGCATGCCCTTCATCAGCCGCGTCAGGAACAACGCCAGCACCAGTCCCACGCCTAACCCGATCGCGATGGTTCCCAAGCCGCTCCGCACCATCATCCCCAGCACCTGTCCGCGATTGGCCCCCAGCGCCATGCGAACGCCTATCTCAACCTGGCGCTGCGTCACCGCGTAGGACATGACGCCGTAGATTCCAATGGCCGCCAGCAGCAGCGCCAGCCCCGCAAACACCCCCAGCAGCACCAGCGCCAGCTGCCTACGCTCAAGCGAGTCGCCCATCACCTCCGCCATGGTGCGCACGTGATACACCGGCAAGGTCGGATCAATCGCCGCCACTTCGCGCTCAACCGTCGGCAAAAGGCTCGTCGGGTTCCCCGTGGTCTTGATCGCCAGCGTCATTCCGCTCGCCGGCTGTTGGTTCTCAGGCCAGTACACCTCCACTCGCGATCGCGCTTCCAGCGTCCGGTTGTGCACTTGACGCACCACGCCCACCACAGTTGCCCACGGCGCCTTCGATCTGAGTCCACTCGGATGCACCCGCTTGCCAATCGGATCCTGGTTCGGCCAGTATGTCTCGGCCAGGCTCTCGTCCACAATCGCCACCGGCGGCGCACCATCCGCATCGCGGGCATCAAAATACCGCCCGCGCACCAGCGAAATCCCCATCGCCTTGAAGTAATCCGCCGCTACCACGCGCTGATCCGCTTCCGGAGTGGTGTTCTCCAACGGCACCGCCTGGGAGTCCACCGTGAGTGTCCCCGACCCTCCCTGCCCGCTCAGCGGCAGGCCATTCACAGCGCCCGCAGCCTGCACGCCCGGCAGTCCCTGCACCCGGCTCAGCAGTTCCGCATAGAACCCGCGCACCTGCTCCGGCTTGCTGTAGATTGCATCCGGCAGCGCCACCCGCACCGTGAGCACGCCGTTCGGCTTGAATCCGGGATCCACCTTCAGAATCTGCGCAAAGCTCCGCAATAGCAGCCCCGCCCCCGCCACCAGCAGCAAGCTCAGCGCCGTCTCGAAAACTACCAGCCCGCTGCGCAGCCGCTTCGGCCGGCGGCCCTCGGTATTCCTTCCGGCTCTGATCGCGTCGAAGTGCCGCTTGCGCCCCGCCTGCAGCGCCGGCGCCAGCCCAAACAGGATGCCCGTCACAATCGACACCGCCATCGCTAGCCCCAGCACCCTCGCGTCCACGCCGGTATGCACGGCTCTCGGCAGCGTCTTTGCCGATAGCGCCACCAGCCCGCGCAGGATCCACGGCGTAATCGCCAGTCCCAGCGCGCCTCCGGCAAAGGCCAGCACCACGCTTTCCGTGAGCAGTTGCCGAGCCAGCCTCCCTCCGCTCGCGCCCAGCGCCAGCCGCGTCTCCATCTCCTGTTGCCGCTCCGTTGACCGCGTCAGCAGCAGGTTGGCCACATTGGCGCACGCAATCAGCAGCACCAGCCCCACCGCCGCCATCAGCACCAGCAGCACCGGCCGCACGTCGCCCACCGTCTCCGCCAGCAGCGGATGCAGAATCACCCCGAAATCGAACTTCCTATATGGATAGTTCCCGTGCTGCTCGATGATCGTCGTCGCCACGCGATCCATGTCCCCCTGCACCTGCGTGAGCGACAGTCCCGGCTTGATCCGACCCAGCACCTCCAGCCCGTGGCTGCCGCGGTTGTTTTCGCTCAAATCATCGGCGGTAAATGCCAGCGGTCCCCAGATCTCCGCTTCATCCGGATACGCGAACCCCTCCGGCATCACCCCCACCACCGCATAGGGCACACCGTCGATGTCAATGCTCCGTCCAACCACATCCGGATTCCCGGCGAACACCCGCCGCCACAACCCGTAGCTCAGCACCGCCTCGTGATCGCGCCCGGGCTGGCCCTCCTCGGCCAGAAACGTCCTGCCAATCAGCGCTTGCGCTCCAAGCATTCCGAACAGGTTCGGCGACACCGCCGATCCCACCACTCGCTGCGGGCTGCCTTTCACTCCCAGGTTGAACGAGCCCGACTCAATCGCCGCCATCTCGCTGAAGCTGTGGTTCAACTGCTGGTAGTCGCGAAACTCCGGCGCCGAAACCCAATTCTGGTCGTTGGGCAGCCCGATCCCCGTGAACCGCGACCACACCTTCACCAGCTGCTCCGGATTGCTGTACGGCAAGGGCCTCAGCAATACCGCATCCAGCACGCTGAAAATGGCGGCGTTGGCGCCAATGCCCAGCGCCATGGTCAACACCACAAGCGCCGCAAATCCCGGCCTCTTCGCCATCTGGCGCACGGCAAAACGCAAATCCTGCATGAGTCCGCTCATTGTGTTGACCTCCGGGGGATTTTGGCAAAAAGGCTCCGTTTCCAGCACAGCAATCGCCGCGCCAAATCCCCTTTAGTCAACTTATTGAAACCATTTGGCAAAGGCCGCGAATGCCTCGCCTCACCCTGTCCGTTCCTGGCCGCAACTGCTCGATATCGAACACCCCGGCGGCTCAGCGAGCCACGCTCATTAGGCCGTAACCAATTCCCGCGTTCCCGTTAGCGCCTCACGCCAAAGCCATACCAGCTCCGCCGCCATGGGCCAAACCAGCACCATCGCCAGCGTCCACCCCGACCGCGTGGCGAACTCCCCCGGCGCTCCCGCGTACACCACCAGGCACAGCGCCATGTTGGAAAGGTAAGCGGTGTTCAGCGCGGCCAGGCACGCGCGCGTGGGCGGCAGGTTCCGCCGCCGCGTACCTAGAATCACCGCGCTCACGGCCACAATCCCCAGCCCCGCCGTCAGCATGGAGAGCCGCGGCCATCCCCGCGTGCCCGCCAGGTGGAGCAGAAACGGCATCTCCACCAGCAGCGTGCCCGCAGCGGACAGACCCGCCACCACCCACAGCATCCGCCGCCCGCCGGCTGTCGAAGGCGCTGCGGCAAACAGTGCCCGCAGCCGCAGCCAGATCATGGAGTACGCCAGAAACACCGGCGCGCCCACCAGAAAATGCCACCAGTTTCCCTGGTTGCCGGGAACATTCAGCGTTACCGCGTTCCACGCCGAGGTGCTGTAAGCAAACGGCAGAAACGGCACCACGCCCGCCGCCAGCCACACCAGGAGCATGAACGCGTTGACCAACAGCGGCCCGCGCGGCTCGTCCGTCGTCCGCCGCGTGGCTCCTGCTTTTGATTGTCCTTTCAAGTTGACCCCCAAATCTCGTTACGGAACGCGACTCGCCTGCGTTCCATCGCGCCACCGCCGGCCAGCGTTTACCGCTTCTGACAGGAGAACGTCCGGGCGGGGCAATGTGTTATCAATTTCCAGACGAGGCGTCCACGCTGCCGCTGACTTGCCGACTCGCTGACCCGCCGACTCGCTAAACAGAAAGGACCCGCCCTATGCGCCGCACCGCCCTCGCTCTCGCCGCGCTGTTCTTCGCCGTCGCCCTCGTCTCGCCCCACCCCGCCCGCGCCCAAGCCCAGGCGGCCCAGCAGAAAACCGCTCAGCAGCTCGACCTCGAAGGCGTCTGGATGGGCTACGACGGCGAGTGGCGTCACACCACCTACCAGCTTCTCGCGCTGGCTGAGACCATTCCGGAGAAGGATTACGCCTGGCGTCCCGGGCCCGGCGTCCGCTCCACCAGCGAGGTCTTCATGCACATCGTCGTCGCCAACTACTGGCTGCTCTCCATCGCCGGCCAGCCCGCGCCGCCGGACCTGAAAGACAATGCCGAAAAGACCGTTACCTCCAAAGCCGATGTCATCGCCTGGCTCAATCGCTCGCTTGAAGCCGTCCGCGCAGCCCACTTGAAGGAGACGCCCGACCACCTCGCCAAACATGTCCACGTGGCCGACCGCACCACAACGGTCGAAGGGATTTACCTGCGCCTCATCGTCCACGCCGACGAGCACATGGGCCAGCTCATCGCCTACGCCCGCATGAACGGCGTAGTCCCGCCCTGGTCGGTAAAGTAAATGGCCAATCCGCCCTTCGCGCGCTTCCTCGCGAAGGGTGAATTGGCCAGGGGGTTCTCACTGGGATGTCGGAGTCGCAGGTGCGCCAACCTTCGGCGCGGCGCCGTTTACTGTGCGGCGCCGGCCGGGGTTGTGCTGGCCGGTTGCGGAGTGGCGTTCTGCACCAGCCAGCCGTTGTTGCTCTTGGCCAGCGTTGCCGTTCCGGATTGCGGGCTTGCGGCCGTGGCCAGGCTCGGAAATGCGGTCTTCATCTCCGCCGTGTTGGCCCAATCCGGCAAGCTCGAGACCGCGTAGTGATAGGCAACGGTGTAAGTTGCGGCATCGCTTTCCGGCGGCGAGTAACTGTCGATCGAAGTCACCTCGGGATGGCCGTAGCAGAAGTTGCCATATCCGGGCTGGTTCGAGTCCGCAGTCCACTTCGACCGCCCCTGGTCAGAGAGATCGTAGTCGTTTACCTGCTTGGAGCCCACGAGGAACCGTTTCTTTTCCGCCGATTTCCGGGTGAGCAGGCCCGCGTCCGTCAGCGCATCAAAGCCCTTGGTTTGATCTTCATTCGAGGTATCGGCCTGGGCCGGGAATTTAATCGGCGCGCTCCACACGCACTCCTGCCTCGCACTCAAATAAGTGTTGATGGCCGATCGGAAGGCCGATTTATCGACTTCGTTCTTTTTGCAGCCGGCGCTTAGCGCCAACCCTGCCATGAAGCAGATTGCCAGTGTTTGCTTTCGCATCTATTACTCTCCTCAACTCTTGGATGCGAACAAAACAATGACCTTGCCCTCATGGCGCTGTTTGGCCACAGGAAGATGTAGCAGGAACCTCCCAGGCTGCCTGAGCCTCAGTCGCGGCCGCTTGCCTTTGCCAGAATCACCGCGAACCATCCGCGCTCGTCGGTCCACGTGTGCGCCGGCGTGAATCCCGCCTCAGTCAGCATGGCCTCCGCCTGCCCCGGCCGGTACTTGTAGCTGTTTTCCGTGTGAATCGTCTCGCCCTTGGCAAAGCGGATGCGCAGATCGAAATCGGGAGGGCTGGGCAGCAGCACCGTCTGCTGCCGCAGGCTCACCAGGTGTATCTCCATCCGCGATGCCGTCGGATTCCATGCCGCGCGATGCGCAAAAGCATCGGCGTCGAAGTTTGCCCCCAGTTCGCGGTTGATGCGGCGCAGAATGTTGCGGTTGAATTCCGCCGTCACTCCCGCCGCATCGTCATACGCCGGCAGCAAAATGGACTCATCCTTCACCAGGTCCACGCCCAGCAGAATGCTGTCGCCGGGCGCAAGCGCCCCGCGCACTCTTTTGAGCAGCGTCTCGGCCTCGTGCGGCTCAAAGTTGCCAATGCTGGAGCCGATATAAAGCACCAGCCGCCGCTCGCCGCACACCGCCGCATCCAGGGTCAGGTTGCGGGTGTAGTCCAGCACGCGCGGGCAAACCACCACATCCGGTAACTCCCGCTCCAGCCGTTCCTGCGCTTCCACCAGCGCGGTAGCCGACACGTCCACCGGCTCGTACAGCACCGTATCCTGCCGCTCCGCCGCCGCCTTCAGCAGCAGGCGCGTCTTGTCGCAGCTCCCCGCGCCCAGCTCCACCACGTGCAGCGCATCGGCGCCGGCGGCCAGCGCCACAATCTCGCCGGCACGCTCCGTCAGGATGCCGCGCTCCGTGCGCGTCAGGTAATACTCCGGCAACTCCGTGATGCGGTCGAAGAGCCGCGAGCCGGCCTCGTCGTAAAACAGCCACGAAGGCAGCCAGCGCGGACGGGAAACCAGGCCCTCGGTAACTACCGTGGCCACATGCGCATCGATCTTGGTGCTGCTGAGGGGAAGAGAGTAGGTCGTCATGTCGTAAGGTGGGGCCTGTCGGTTCGAATCTCGTTTTCCGCCCCGGATTTCACCAGAGCGTTTTGATGCTTCCTTGCCTGTTTGGAGTTACCAGGATGCCATTCTGATCCCGGAAAATTGCCAGCGTGTTTCCGGCGGAAAAAAGTTGCGATAACTCGACCGGATATGCGCCTTCGGAGTCACGCACGAGCCGCCGCGCAAAATCATCTGCCCGCTCATGAACTTCCCGTTGTATTCGCCCAGCGATCCGGGCAGCGGCCGGAACCCCGGGTAGCCCAGGTACGCGCTCGCCGTCCACTGCCAGCAATCGCCAAATAGCTGCCACGGCCGCCGGAATTCCACCGGGCTCTCCTTGAGCAGCGCCGTCCCCTTCGCCGCGCGTCCGGGCTCGGCTTCCGCGCTCTCGCTGGCCGCAACCGGCATCAGCCAGCCCTCGTCCAGCAGGTTGCCCGCAATCAGCAACCCCTCCGCCGCTGCCTCCCACTCAAACTCTGTCGGCAGCCGGTAGCCCGCCCAGCGCGCGTAGGCGTCCGCCTCGTAATAGCTCACCTGGCTCACCGGCGCGTTCTTCATCCGCTTCATCGGCTGCAGGCCCCGCAGCGTGAACACCGCCCATTCGCCGGACTCGCTGGTCCAGTAGAGCGGCGAGCGCCAGCCCTGGGTCTGCATCGCGTTCCAGCCGTCGCTCAGCCAAAGCTCCGGCCGCCGGTACCCGCCGTCCTCCATAAACTCCGCATACTCGCCGCAGGTCACCAGCCGCTCCGCCAAACCATACGGCTCCAGCCACACCCGGTGCCGCGGCAGCTCGTTGTCAAAACAGAATCCATCCCCAGCGTGCCCCGCCTCCCGCATCCCGCCCTCAAACCGCAAGAACCGCACCGGATCAAGGCGCTCGGACCCGTGGTCCTGCTTTTCTGTTCCCTGTTCCCTGGCCGGGGTCCCCGGCGACGAGTCCATGTCGCTGGGGTGGCTGTTCCCTGTTCCCTGCTTTTCATACGCCGGCCTTAACGGATTCGTAAAAAACGCATGCAGCACATCCGTCAGCAGCAGCTCCTGGTGCTGTTCCTCGTGGTTCGCGCCCAGCTCGATCCGCTTCACTGCCTCCGGCTCGGCGTCGCTCTCGAGCAACCGTTCGATCGCTTCATCCACATGCGCGCGGAAGCGCACCACTTCCTCGAGCCCCGGCCGCGAGAACGACGACCGCAACCGCTTCTCAGGAAACGATGCGAACGTCTGGTAGTAGCTGTTGAACAGCCAGGCATAATCGGGATTGAAAACGCGGTAGCCGGGCGCCAGCTCCCGCAGCACAAACGACTCGAAGAACCACGCCGTGTGCGCCAGGTGCCACTTGGCCGGCGAAGCCTCCGCCGTGGACTGCACCATCATGTCCTCGGGGCTCAGCGGCTCGCACAGGCTCATGGTGCGCCGGCGCACGGCGCGGAATCGCTCTGCAACCCTGGCCGCGGTCCGTCATCGGGGTGGAGATGCCCATTGCACACCCTCCCTCGTGCTCAAAAGTCTACCCTATCTCGCACGTGACGGATTGTTCCGCTTCGACCCGCAATAGCGCCGGGTGGAAACGAAATCGGCCCGGATCGGCCCCCGCAAAGCATACCTTTCCACCTGGGGCACAGTCTCGTCTTGTAGAGCACAGCCGTTGGATGCGGTTGCGCATGAGAGTGGCGAAAGAAATCCATTGGTGGTTTAATCGAGGATTAAACGCAGACGCGCCCGCTCCGAAGGCCCCCGGGCTTTCAGGGAGGTTTCCCATGAAACCCATCAAGTCCTCGCACTGGTGGCTCGTTGGCACTGCCGTACTGGCTCTGGGCGTCCCCGCGGCTGCTGTCTCGGGTCAGTCTGCCGCTTCCGCCCCGCCCCAGGACAGCCCCGCCCCGTCTCGTATCCCCGCCTTCCATCCCACTCATGAGAACCTGGGCGACTCGCTGATGGCCCGCCAGCAGTACCAGGCCGCGATCGAGCAGTACAAACAAGCCCCTCCCGAGCCTGAACTCCTCAACAAGATGGGCGTCGCCTACCAGCTCCTCGACAATATCGATGACGCCGCCAGATGCTACAAGGAAGCCCTGCGAAGTGACCCGAAGAACCCCAAATATCTCAATAACATCGGGTCGGTCTACATGGCCAACAGAGAGTACGGAAGGGCGGTGAAGAGCTTCGGCAAGGCGGCCCGGCTCGACGCCACATCCGCCCTCTACGAGAAGAACCTGGGAACCGCGCTGTTCGCCGACCGGAATTACAAAAAAGGCTGGATCGCCTACCAGGAGGCGCTCAAGCTCGACCCCGCAGTCTTCGACCACTCCACCAGCATCCGCGTGGAGAATCCCGGCACCATCCAGGACCGCGGCGCCATGAACTTCTACATGGCCAAGGGATGCATGAAGGCGGGCTTGCCGGATCGCGCCATCGAATACCTCCGCCTCGCGCTGAATGAAGGGTTCACCACGCCCAAAAAGGTCATTGCCGACGCCGAATTCAATCCCCTCCACAAGATGCCGGCTTTCCTGGAGATGATGGCGGCGCAGGGCGTCTACTTGAACGGCATCTCCGCCCATCCGCCGGTGCAGCAATAAAGACGAGTTCACAGTTCATAGGTCCCAGTTCACAGCTCCGCAATCGAAAGGCGACAACTGTGAACTATGAACTGCGAACTCGCCTAGCCCTCGTCCCCGCCGCCAATCCTCTCGTCTAATCCTCTGAGGCACTTCCATGAAGACTCGTTTTCTATTCACCTCCGCGCTGGCCCTGGCGTTGAGCGCCGGCGTACTGGCGCAGTCGCCTTCCGCTCCGCCCGACACCCAGCAGCAGAACGGCCAGCAGGGCGGCCACGGCTACGGACGCGGCATGGGCGGAGGATTCGGTCGCGGCGTGATGGGCACCGTCACTGAGGTGGCGGCCGATCACTACACGGTGAAGAACGACCAGGGCGAGACCTGGACCGTCCATTACAGCGCCAACACCCGCATGATGAAGCAGCCTGCCCGCCCGGCCAATGCTCCGGCGCGCGGCCAGGGTCAGGGTCAGGGTCAGGGTCAAGGCCAGGGTCAAGGTCAGGGCGAAGGCAACGGCATGTACATGCGGCGCGGCGGGCCGCCCGGTGCCCATCAAATCCTCTGACATCAAGGTAGGCGACGCCATCGCGGCCATGGGCGAAATGGACGATGCCGCCAAGTCCGTCGGCGCCGTCATGATCATGCAGCTCGATCCCGATACCGCCAAGCGCATGGAGGAGATGCGCGCCAACTTTGGCAAGACCTGGCTGGCGGGCCGAGTCACCGCCATCAAGGACACCACCGTCACGGTTGAGGGCGGCCCGGACAACGCCGCTCACACCTTTGTGGCCGACGAAAACACCGACTTCCGCAAGCGCCGCGACCCCATCACCATGGCCGATATCCAGGTGGGCGACCCCGTGCGCGTGGAGGGCGCCATCAAGAACGGCCAGTTCGTGGCCACCTCAGTCAACGTGATGACGCCAAGGCCGGAAGGCGGCCCAGCCCGCCGCCAGGGCCCCCCTCCGCAGTAAAGCAGGGACCGAGGGAACAAGGGACCAAGGGAAAAAGCATGCAGGCTGGGGCGGCAGAACTGACGAAGACTGTGCGTCGTCTTTGCCCTTGCTTTTCTTTCTGTCATTCCCTTCGGGAATCTGCTTTTCGGGCTGTGCCTCGTTCATCGCTCCTGACCCTGAGGGGACTGAAGGCTCCGCTGGCCCCGCTAACTCCGCTGCGCTCCCGTATCCGCCATCACATCCACCGCCCAGCCATCCGGGCTAAAATCCATTTATGAGTTGAATTGCGCCCGCCCCTCGGCGGGCGCCGTCGTTTACGGCGCAAGGGAGCCCGGAAATGCAAACCGCAGCCCAGCAAAAGGAACTCCGGAACCTCCGCAGCCAAGGTGCGCCAATGTGTGCATTTGTATGGCGTAAACTCATCATTCCATAAGACATCGCCGTTTTTATTTTGGCGGGAATCAGCCCTGCGGCGGCGGTTCGTTGGAGAGGACCTGGTCGGCCCATAGCATCGCGTTCAGGTAGCAGTTGGCGAGCTCGGGCGGGTCCACGCCGGCGTCGCTGGCGGTCTGCTGGCAGCGCTCCCAGTCGCGGCGCTCCTCTGCCTCAACCCACCGCAGCGGGGCGCGGACGGTTTCTTCCTGTTCGAGCAGGGCCTGCTCCACCTCCCAGCGCAGGGGCAGGGCCAGCAGCAGATCTTTCATGGGAACCTTGAGCATGGCGGGCAGCATGCTGAAGAGGCCGATGAGGTACTGCTCGCCGGGGTCGAGACCGAAGAGCGGGGCGGCCAGCTCACAGAAGCGCGCGCGGATGAAGGCCATGCGCAGGATTTCGCCGTTCTCGCCGCTGGAAAGCTCGCTGGCGATGGCGAGCGAGGCCAGACGGCGAAACTGGTCGTCGCCGACGGCGATCAGCGCCATCTCAATGGAGGAAACCTTCTGGCGGATGGCGCAGACCGGGGAATTGACCATGCGCATGAGGCGGTAGCTGAGGCCAGGATCGCGCTTGACCTGCTCGCCGATCTTGTGGAGATCGGTGGGATCCTGCTGGAGAAGCTGGAGCAACTGGAGATGGCAGAACTTGTTGGCGGGAATTTTGGTGACGCGCACGGCCGACGGAGCGCAGAAGTAAAAGCCCTGGAAGAGCGAGAACCCTTCGGCGCGGGCGGTATCGTAGGCGGCGCGGGTCTCCACTTTTTCCGCGATGAGGGTGGATTGGGACGGGAGCTTGGAGATGAGAAGACGGCGTTCCGACTCTGAAGCCTTGAGAAAGTCGACCTTGATGAAATCGGCGAACGAAACCAGCGGCTGAAGCGGCGAGCGCCAGGTGAAATCGTCGAGGGCAATGCGAAATCCCATGGTTTTGAGGTGAATACAGGCCTGGATCAGTCCGGGAGTGGGTTCAACGGTCTCGAGGATCTGGAGCACCGTCATGCGCGGGGGAAGAATGCGCACCTGCTCCTCGGTGAGGACACGGGGAGTGCACTTGACGAATGCCGGCAGTCCGCGAGCGAGCTTCTCCAGTCCGAAGACGATGGAGTTGTCGAGGATGGTGCGGGTGGCGACGTCGTCATCTCCGGCAGAGGGGTTGGCTAGGCCGGAGCGGAACATCAGCTCGTAAGCGTGAACCTGGCCTTGAGAATCAAGGATGGGCTGCCGGGCCAGGTTGTGGAGCTCGCCTGACGAGGCGCGGTCGTCCGATCGGGACGCAGCCGGGGATGCAATGAGAGACATGGAGATTCTCCTCCACGAGCTTCATCGGCGGCGCGGGGGGAAAGCTTGAGGGCAGGGCCGGCGGGTTGGGACCCGGGCGGAATCAGGGCTGCTTCAGCGCGCTTCCTCGAGCAACGCCATGCTGGCGTAGGCGGTTGCCGCATCGCTCATGAACTTGGCGGGTTCCGACTGCGGGTCGCGATTCTTGTTCAGCGACCAGGCCGGCCACGATCCGGTTTGCGGATCCTGGTTGGCGCGCAGCCAGTCCAACGCCCGCTGGATTTGTGCATGCGTGGTCTCCGGCGCATCCGGCGCGCTGCCGACGGCTTCTTCAAGCACCAGCGCAATCAAGCCGGTGGCGTAACCGTCAGAACGCGTCTCCAGCGGAGTGCCGTCGCGGCGATGCCATTGGCCGAGGTCAGTCGTGGTCCAGCCGCCGTCCGGTTTCTGGAGGGTGTCGACGAGCCCCAACAGCGATTTCTTTTGCGGCGTGGTCAGGATTCCGGGGTACCAATGATCGGCCCACAGGGCAACGATCTGGTTGAGCAGCGGCTGCGCCTCGTAATGGGATTTCAAGTAGCCGGTGAGCGCTTTGAGGGGCTGCTGGAGTTCCTCGAGCTGCCGATACGATCCGGGCTCGCGGGCGACCTGGATGGCCAAGAGCGCCGCCCAGTGATACTCGGATTCCTTCGATTCCCAGGGGGCGTAGTTGAAATCCTGCCACACCCACGCGCCGGCATCGGACCCGGTGCGGGATTGCAGATCCCATGCGTGGCGGAAGGCCAGCATGGTTACATCATTTTGCTGTCCGGCAGACACGTCATAATTCGACAGGATGATGGCGTTGAGGACTGCTTCGGCGTTGCGCGACTCGATCTCTTTGCCCTGGCCGTAGACAGCGTCGCTGTAAAACGGGAGCATGTCTTTCCAGGCCTGCACGCGCTTGGTCACGTCGGCCAGCATCGCGGTTTCCTGGATGGTGAGGCCGGGCTCGCCCATGCGCGAGCGCAGGGCGGGACGGGCAAAGGAGTAAGTGGCCTGGGTGTGGCAGGAGACGCAGTGGGTGCCGTGGTCGCGCTTTGCATGGTCCCAGGTTTGCCAATAGGACTCGCGGGTGTCCAGGTAGCGCGCGGCGGCGACGGGATCCCAGCCGGGTTTGGAGGCTGTCTTCGGCTGGTCGGGACCAGAGGCGTGGACGGCGGGCGTCGCCGCCAGGATCAGGGCCGTTGTCGCGATGAGCAATTGAATCCTCATAACCGGAAGCTTAACCCAGTCTCGGCCGATTTCAAGCGCCCATGAACATGCCGCCGTTTACGTCGAGGACGTGGCCGGTGATGTAGGAGGCGGCGTCGGAGGCCAAGAAAGCGACGGCGTTGGCGATGTCCTGGTCGGTTCCGGCGCGGTCGAGGGGGATGGAGGCGAGTATCTGGTTGCGCAGATCCTCCGAGAGGACGTGAGTCATGGCCGTCTCAATATAGCCGGGGGCGACGGCGTTGACGGTGATGCCGCGGGAGGCCAGTTCGCGCGCTAGGGAGCGAGTGAGGCCGATGAGGCCGGCCTTCGAGGCGGCGTAGTTGGCCTGTCCGGCCTGGCCAGTGCGGCCGACGACGCTAGTGATGTTGACGATGCGGCCCCAACGGTTCTTAAGCATGGGGCGAAGGACGGCCTGGGTGAGGAGAAACGCGCCGGTGAGGTTGGTGGCAGAGCACGTCGTCCCAGTCCGAGCGCTTCATTTTCATGGCCAGATCGTCGCGAGTGATGCCGGCGTTGTTGACCAGGATTTCGACCTTGCCGTACTGGTCGAGGATGGCCTTGGCGCCGGAGCGGATGGAGTCCTCGCTGGAGACGTCGAGAGCGAAAGCGGAGGCTTGGCCGCCGGCGGTGGCGATTTCGGCAGCGATCTCCGCGAGCTTGGATTCATTGCGGGCGGCGAGGGCGACGGTGGCGCCCTGGCGGGCAAGCTCCAGCGCGCAGGCTCGGCCGATGCCCTGCGATGCGCCGGTGACCAGCGCGATGCGTCCTTGAAGAGCGGCCATGGGGAGATTATAAGGAGCGGCGGCGCGGCCGAGAGCTGTACGGGTTCTCCAGGGACCAAAGATCGCATGAAGCAACGTGCGATGATTCGCCAATGCCTGGAGCGCAAGAGCCTGACGTATCTGGCGGGGAGTGGCGCTACGAACTAACCGGCGGGGCGAACTTCTTGCGGCGCTCGGCAAGGTCGTTGGCGATCTTGTGATTCAGCTCGCGGGTGATGGGGTAGAACCAGAGACACACGGCCACGCCCAGGAAAGAAAGACCCGCGAAGACGCTCGGCGTAAGCTGGATGCCGAGTTGCGCGCGCGCGGTCTGGACATTGGCGTGAGAATCGTAGCCGAAGAACGAGAGCAGCCACGCGGCGATGGCGCCGCCCAGGGCAACGCCAACCCACAAGGCAAACACCACGCCGGATATGGCGGCGCCGGTGGCGCGGCGGCCAGTTTTCCACTCGCCGTAATCGGCCACGTCGGCCATCATGGACCACAGCACGGGGCCGGAGCAGCCGATAGACGAACTGCCGCACCACTTCAAGCGAAATGATGGAGACGATCGCAGTTGGCTGCAGGAGGTAAAGCGCGGCGGTGCAAATGGCGGTGAGAAGCATGCTACCCAGAAGAAGACGTTGCGCTTGCCCCATTTTTTGACCAGCGTGGTGGAGCAGGTGACGCCGACGAGCAGCGCAATCAGTCCGAAGCCGTTGAGCCAACTGAAAAGAATCCGGTTGTGGGCCAGGTTCTCAAAGTAGGGCAGCATGACGTTGCCGCGAATGAGCAGCGCGGTGAAGTAGAAGACGGTGGCGAGAAAGAGCAGGACCCAGGAGCGGTTGTGAACCAGGTCGCCGAGATCGCGGGTGACGGAGGTTTCCTGCGTGGTATCGGGCTGGATGCGCTCTTTGGAGACGGCGAAGGCGACCAGGAAGAGCACGATGGAGAGCGCGAGGAAGCTGCCCATGGTCAACTGGTAGCCGAGCGCGCTGTTGCCTCCGCCGAGGTATTTGACCATGGGAACGGCGAGCGCGCCGACGATGAAGCCGGCGGAGTTGGCGAAGAACTGACGGTAGGAGGTGATGAAGTTGCGCTCGTCCGGATCGTCGGTCATGACGGCGGTGAACGAGGAGTAGGGCACGTTGTTGGCGGCGTAGACGAGGCGCAGCAGCAGGTAAGTAACCCAGGCGTAAATGAGCTTGCCGTGGGGCTGATGTTGGGCGTGGTGAAGGCGAGAATGCCGATGATGCCGAAGGGGAACGAGGTCCACAGCAGCCAGGGCCGGAAGCGGCCCCAGCGCGTGACGGTGCGGTCGGCAATAACTCCCATGACGGGATTGAAGAGCAGCCGATCCGAGGCCGACGACGAGAAACATGGTGCCCGCGGCGGCCGGCGACAAGCCGTAAGTTTGGGTGTAGAAATCCAACTGCAGGGCCATGACCGCCTGAAACACGAAGTTGGCGGCTAAGTCGCCCAGGCCGTATCCGAACTTTTCAGTAATGGAAAGCTTTTGCAATCATAACTGCCTCGTCTTTCGCGCGCTCCCGGCGGCTGTTACTCCGTCACGTTAAGCGTTGACTTTCTTCAGGTCCTCATTGCGGGAGGAGTTACCAACCATTAACTCGAACTCGCCGGGCTCGACCACGTAATTCATGTTGACGTCGTAGAAAGCGAGCAGAGCGGGCGTGATGTCGAACGTGACGTTCGTGCGCTCGCCCGGTTGGAGATGCACCTTGCGGAAGCCTCTTCAGCTCCTTGATGGGCCGCGTGGCGGAGCTGACCACGTCGCGGATGTAGAGCTGGACGGTCTCCGTGCCCGCGCGCTTGCCGGTATTGGTTACGTCGACTGTTACACGTGTCGTGCCGTTGCTTCGCAATGCGCTTCTTGGTCAGGCTGGGCTCGCCGATGGAGAAGTTGGTGTAACTCAGGCCGTAGCCAAAGGCGTAGAGCGGCGTAACATCGTCGAACAGGTAGCCGCGGCGCGCCGACGGCTTGTAGTTATAGAACACGGGTAAGTGGCCGGCGGAGCGCGGGAAACTGATGGGTAACTTGCCGCCGGGGTTATGGTCTCCGAAGAGCACATTGGCGACGGCGCGGCCGGTTTCCTGGCCGAGATAGAAGCACTCGTAGATGACGGGCACGTTCTCGAGTGACGTAATTGATGGAAAGCGGGCGGCCGTTGAAGAGGAAAACGATGACCGGCTTGCCTGTCGCGACCATGGCCTTGACCAGCTCTTCCTGCCGGCCGATGAGATCGAGGCTGGTACGGTCGCCCATGTGGTTCAGGCCCCAGGCTTCGCGCGAGGTCTGCTCATTTCCGCCGATGGCAAGCACGATGACGTCGGCCTTGCGCGCCACTTTGACGGCTTCGGCAATCTGCTTGCGGTCTTCGACGGGATCGCTGGGCAACCACTTCGTCCTGGTTCCAGTTGCCGCCGATGGTGATCTTGCAGCCTTCGCTGTAGAGGACTTTGACCTTCTTGCCGACCTTGGCCTTGATGCCGTCGAGCACGGTGATTTCCTGCTTGGGCCGGCCGCTGTAGCCGCCGAGCAGGGTGCGGTGGGCGTTGGGGCCGATGACGGCGATGGATTTGATCTTGCTGAAATCGAGCGGGGCGAGGTTGTTCTCGTTCTTCAGCAGCGTGATGGCTTCGTGCGCGGCAGTCAGCGCGAGGTCGCGATGCTCTTCGCAGCCGACGACGCGATCGGCTTCGTCGGGATCGACGTAAGGAGTGTCGAACAGGCCCATCGCAAATTTCCAGAAGAGCATGGGCGCGACCAGGTCATCGAGCTCGGATTCCTTGAGCACGCCTTTACGCACCAGCTCGACGAGCGAGAGGTAGCAGTCGGGATCGGGCAGCTCGATGTTGATGCCGGCCTTGACCGCGAGCGCGCAGGATTCCTTGCGGTCTTTGGCGACGAAATGGCCGTGGGTGTCGGGCCGGTAGCCGAGCTCCCAGATGGCGAAGTAGTCAGAGACCACGAATCCCTTGAAGCCCCACTCCTTGCGCAGCACGTCGCGCATGAGCCACTTGTTGGCGTGGGAGGGGATGCCGTCGATTTCGTTGTAAGAGGCCATGAGGGTGATGGCGCCGGCTTCGCGCAGGGCTTCGCGGAAGGTGAAGAGGAAAGTTTCGCGGAGGACGCGCATGGAGACGTTGGCCGGGGCGCAGTTCATGCCCGATTCGGGCTGGCCGTGACCGACGAAGTGCTTGAGGGTGGCGATGACGCGGCGCTTGTCGCGGAAGGTGGCGTCGCCCTGGAATCCGCGGACGGCGGCGATGCCGAGGCGCGAGACCAGGAACGGATCTTCGCCGTAAGTCTCTTCCACGCGGCCCCAGCGCGGCTCGCGGGCCACGTCGACTACGGGCGTGAGCGCCTGGTGGGTGCCGCGCAGGCCGGCTTCGGCTGCGGTGGCGGTGAAGATGCGCTCCACCAGCTCGGGATTGAAGGTGGCGCCGAGCGCGATCGGTTGCGGAAAGCTGGTGCCGTCCACCGCGGCGTGGCCGTGCAGGCACTCCTCGTGGAACATGACGGGAATGCCGAGGCGGCTGTTCTCAAGGAAGAATTTCTGGATGGCGTTGGTGAGCTCGGCCATGCGGCGCGCGTTGAGGCCGCCGCCGGCGTCGCTGGGCCTACCGACCTGGCCCAGGCCGCGCCGATCCTTGAATGATTTTTTGGCCTTGGCCAGGTCGAAGTTGCCGTCGGCGTCCACCAGCGTTTCAGGCTTCTTTTGCCAGATGCAGAGCATCTGCGCCGCTTTTTCTTCCAGGGTCATGCGTGAGAGCAGGTCCTTGACGCGGCGCGCGGATGGAAGGCTGGGATTCTTGTAGGCGGGAGTGGCTTTGCGCTTGCTGGCAACGACTGCGGTCTTTGTTTTCATGCGATCCGTTCCCGTAAGAGTGCGAATGGTTGGGGCGAAGGTCGAATTGGAGGCGGGCACTTCGCCGAGCGGACGGACTTCGGCCGCCTGTGCTTCCCGATGGATCGTGGAGACGGACGGACGCCTCGAATGTTCGTCCATTATGCTGCCGAACAGTGTAGTCGGCAATGCGCGGTAGCGCAAATGTAAAAGCGATTTACTTGAAGGGATTGTAAAAGGAAGTCCATGCCAGCGACACGCTTGGATGGGAACAGGCAAGCTCCATAGCTACGCCCGCCGGCGAGCAGGAAGCCGGCTGACGCGGGGCGCAGCTCGCAAATCGCGATTGCGCCCCAGCTAGCGAGAGCAAATTCATATCCGGGCTACGCGTGGGCCCGGCAGCAGCCACCGAGCCCACCTATTTAACAAAAATCGGGACCGGCGCCGAGGCGACGCCGTTAGTCACCACGACCAATTGGCTGGGGCCCGTCTCCTGGTTGGCGGGCACCTGGAAACTCGCAGTAACAGGAAAAGGATTCGCGATCGCCATGCTGCTGAAGTTGTAAGTGGGACTGTAGAAGACGTGATGCGTCGCGTTGTTAGTGATTCGAACCAGCGGGTAATTGGTCGCCATCTGGAGGTCGTCGCCTTCTTCAGCACCCTGGGAGACGCCGTTCAGGTACACGCCACTCACCTTGTAGGTATTGCCGGGCAAGACAATGAGGGGCATGCTGAGCACCAGCGGCGCATACGCAGGACGCACGCGAGGGGCAGTGGGCGTGTAGATCTCAACGTCGGTGTTGTTATCGAATTCCAGGATCTGACCCGTCGGGAGCACCAGGAAGAAGGCGCCTTCGTCGATCGAGGAGTCCGGGATGTCGGGTTCCGGGATCAGTTTGTGGCCATCGAATTCAAAGAACTTGGTCGGCGGCGCTTCGCCATAGGTGTTTGCGGCGGTGAGTACGTTGCCGTTGGGCAACGGCGCTGCTCCCACGTCCGTGGCCGTCATTTGCAGCGTCTGTCCGTTGAATTCGACGGTAGGGAACGATGGTCCCGCAGACCACTTGCCGTTGTAGGAGTCATACAGCGAGTTGGTTCCCTCGGCACCCTCTGCAAAGACGATCCCGTTGGGCATCAGCACCGCAGGGCCCATTTCTCCATCGGGAAAGCCCGTGAGTAAATTCACCGTGTTCCCGGCGCTGCTCCATTTTCCCTTTGCCGGATCGTAGATCTCCGAGTTTCCCGGCGTGTACGTTGGCGTCAGCCCGAACCAGTAGTCCAGGTCAGTGTCGACGGTCAGCACCTTGCCGTTCGGGAGCAGAGTCCAGCCCTCTTCCGAATTCACATCCTTCTTGCCCTCGCCGGTCAACGTCCAGGTAAGGGTCTTCGCATTGAGGAGCGCCTGCTGCCGGCTCAGTTTGCTGAACAGCATAAAGGTGCCGTTCGGCAAAACGACGGACGCTGAATCGCCGATGGCGTCGACAAGCTCCGAGGTCAACGGCGCCGGGTATCGCGGATAGGAGTACACGGTGTTGAAGCCGGGCAGATCGGGTGGGTCAGCTGGGTATAGGTTCTCAAAGGGCGGAGGCGCGATGGGTGTCCACGAGTCCTGCACTGGATCGTAGATCGCTCCCTGATTGCTGAGGGCGAAGTTAAAATAGGCGCCACTGTATTCGCCGCCCTCATAGATGACCCGGCCGTCGGGGAGGACTGCCGATGCCATAGCGTCAGGCCCCCAGCCGTTGGGGTTCGCTGCCGTGGCCGCACCCGGGATGGACGCGACCTGCGTCCATGTGCCGTTGATGTAGCTGCCGGAGTTGTCCGGAATCAGTTTGTACTCGACCCAGCTCGGGTTGAAGTTGTTGTCGACCGCCCAGGCCTCGACAAGGACGCTGCCGTCAGTGAGCAGGTTTACGTTGAAGACTCCACCCCAGGAGTAGTCGCCAGCCGGCGCGCAATTCGAGTTCTGGTAAATCGCGCACTGGCTCGGAGGATTCAAGAACGTCGGCTGGTTGGCCAGCGGCGTCCACGTTCCGGTCTGCGCCGCGGCTCCAGTCGAAATCAACGCCGTGGCGATCAGCACACACTTCCCTTGCATGTTCATGGCTCTCTCCCTCACGAGAATATGAAGACGTAATTAAAAAATGGGCAGAGTTGGACGCATCTCAAGGCCGGTACGCGGAACTGATTTAGGCTGGGGAGTCGCTTAAATCACTTTGAGAACTGGAGAAACGCTGGGGATATTGGGCCCACATTGCACCATCGGGCTAAACGGGAAGAATCCGAGGAGAAGACGGATGTTGCTACCGTATCGGTCGTCGCATCCGGTTGTCAATCGACACTCTGGTTATGCACCTCGGTAAGTGGTACCCGAGCAAGGGGCGATTCTTGAGTCACTTCCCAATGAGACATCTGGAACGGACGGCCGCGCGGACACGGCAGCCAATTAGGAGCTTCGCAGTGTCTGGCGCAGCACGCACGCGGAACGTGCCGTCGCCCTGAGGTGTGATGCTGGGCGCATCTCCTAATTCGAGAGAGCGCCCGAGCCTGGCGAAGGGAATGCTACTTTGCCGGCACCTGGATCGGCTTCACGCTGCCGCAATCGGGTCCCTTGTAAGCCGAGGTGGACTCCATGGTCCACTCTATCGGCGTACTCCGCTGACCCATCTGCATGGTTCCGGTGAAATGAACCTTCATGTTCGCCGTGCCGTCCCCTGACCAGGTGGAGGTAAAGTGGCCAGTGCCGGTAAAGCCTCCCGTGCAGACGTAGTCGGCGGTCATGCCTGTGGGGGTCTTGTTCATGTTGGCCAGGTGGCATTGGGAGCGCGGAGACTCTTGCGGGGTGGGGCCGCCATACTTGTCGATCATTTCCTGGGTGAGGCAAGACTGGCTGGTGCGCGGTGCGCCGCTAAAGGGATTGTTTGCGCCTCCGGGCATCTGCATCCCCGCCGGGAACGGCGACTGCTGCCAGGTCATGGTGCTGGTGGTTTCATACAGGCCGGGGCGCTGGGACGGTTGGGCCATCAGAAGCAGGGCTGTTGCGGCGACCGAGCAGGCGGCCGGGATCCACAGTCTGGACGTGCGCATAGATCCTCCAACAAGATTTGCGGGCTCGCTCCGGCCCGCGCGGAACCAGCGTACGCGAGGAAGGCGGCGCGAGGGAAGGGAATTCTTTGCCGGACGAATCACAGCGATGCGGGCAATGAGCGGGAATGCGCGAGCGTTATGCCTGCATTCTACTTTTGCGCGGCTGCCTGACCATATTTGTTGCGAAGGGCGCGACTGTTAATGTCAGGCCAGAACTCGCGAAACCAAAACGAGGCCGCGTCGATCGCTACATCGAGCGCCCACTGCGTTGTGGTATTGCTCACGGACCGCGAGGCGGAAGGATAGTAAAGATTCGAGAGGCCCGCGGCAGCGCCCGAGCCGAGCACCTCGCTTACGTTGAAGACTTCGTTTCCTGAATTGGAGCGGGTGACGACGGCCCGGCTGAGAGCATAGCCCGTGCGCCTGAGGAATCCTCCGTGGCCGAGAGTATAGTAACGCGAGTCTTCGCGGGTGACGGTGGGGAAGACAAACTCGACCATGTAGTTTTCGCTGGTTTGGTCGACGGCCGAATGCCAGAAGTATCGGGCATAGCCGGCGGCGCCCTGATGGAACTCTGGAGTTGAACGCTGGCCCATGCTGTAGGCGGCAAGGGCTGCAGGGATAAAAATGGAAGAGTAATCGAACGAGTCTTGGGTTGCGTCCACGAACTTCTCTTTCACGGTCTCGGGCGGCAGCTTCTGGTCAACGCTGACAGCGCGAAAGTTGGGGACGATGCCGAGGATGCGCTTGGTTTGCTGGCCGCTGGGGAAATTCTGCGCGGTTTGCGCCGGCTGCTTGTCCGGCGCAGGCGCGGACGCCTGCGGGGCCGGAGCGGGAGCGCTGGGCATCGAGGCCGCAACGGCGGCGGGGCGAGAATCGTCAGCGCCGGCTTGCTGAGCTGCCAAGCTGATGCGGGCGCCGAAAAATGAGATCAGCGCAACGGCGGCGATTACCAATGAGAACAGTCCCCGGGAGAGCGATTTCCGGCAGTCAAAGAGCAAAGACAAATCTCCTAAAGAGGCGATGGCTGCGTTTCATCTTCGTTGGACGATTCCGAGCGGCATAACGTTGGGTCGGATCCGCGCGGATCACGCGCCCTCGTGGCTATCTTTCCTTACCGACGTGGATGGATCCCTGGCTGAATTGGCCGGCGCGGCAGTTCTAGATACTCCTTACGGATGCTCCTGGTTCTGCTCTTGCTGCTTTTTTTGTCTGGCGGCGGCGTCCGCCGCGCGCGCCTGCGCATCGAGACCATGAGTTGGATCTTTGTGGAAGAACTTTCGCGAAATATCCGGCCAGAACTCCTGGAGTTCTCCGCCAAAGGAGCCTTCGAAGGTAACGGTCAATCCATTTTCAATGGCCTCGACGGTGTCGTTCTGGCCTTTCTGCTCGGGATAGTAAAGATTGGAGATTTCGCCGGCGATCATGTTGCCCAGCACGTTGGAATAGTTGGGCTCCCACTTGTGCGTGTTGTCGTGCTTGCAGACCCAGGTGGTGGCGGCGGCATACAAGAAGCGGCGGGTAGCGGAGCCGTGGCCGAGGCGGAAGTAGCGCGGGTCCTGATGGAGGATGGACGGTAACAGGGCGTTGCCGAGCGTATTGCCGATGACGTTATCCGCATACTCGGCGGCGGCGCGTTTGGCGAATCCTCCGGGGCCCCAGCCGAAGCCGGAGTTAGTGTCCTCAGCCTCGCCAAGACCCGCGACGATGGTTGCGATGGCAAAGGTGTATGGGTCAATCGAAGCACGGAACTGGAGCTTGAATTTCTCCGCTGCCGTGAGAGAGACGGCGTCGGCGTGGTAGGTGACGTTGAACGAAGGCACGATACCCGCCACCCGCTGATGTTCCTGCTCCCTGACTTCTTCCTCTTGTTTTTCGTGCTGGGTCTTTTCCGGGGCCGGTTGCTGGGTTGCAAGGCTGGAACTCGAACTCTGCTGAGCCGGAACGGGTGGCGGGGGTTGAGCAGGCGGCGGGGGTTGGGTTTGCGTCTGCTGCGTCGCGGGCGGCTGTTGCGCCGGGGATTGCGCGCCTGCGCCGGAGGGCGCCGGAGCGTCCGGCAGTACTGTGCTGACCGTTGACGAAGCGTCCGGTGGGTTCTGCCCCAGCGCAACGTGAGTGGCTGGGAGAAGCAGTGCTAACGGCGCAATCCAACAGCAGAGGCAATGAACTCCAACTGGCATTCGTTCCTAGCCCTTCAAGTTGCTTTTCTTCATTCTTTCATTGATTGGGTGTGACTCGGATGTTGGTGCAGGACGTGATTGGCAATGTCCGGCCAGAACTCGCGAAAGGTGTTGGTCGCCGCGTCGCGCAGGACTGCGTAGCCATATTTTTCCATGAAGTCAGACAGGGTGCGGTCGCCGCTCGGGTAATAGGTAAGCGATATAGCGTTCCCGATACCGCGGCCAAGAAGCTCAGAAGCATTAAACGTATCGTGGCCGTGGTAGTTGGGCGTAATCAGGACACGGCTCGCCGCGTACAGGCCGCGATAGAACTTCCTGCCTCGCCCCTTGGCATAGAAGCGCTCATCTTCATGAAGCACTGTGGGCAGCGCGAAAATGACCCAGTAGTTGCCGTCGGTCTTGTCGACGAAACCGCGCCAAGTGTAAGCCCAGTAGCCGGCCGGGCCTTTGCCCAGGTCGGGGTGGTCGTCCTCGCCCTTGGCGATCAGCGACGTCAGCCCCACGAACACGAATGAGGAGTAATCGAAGCTGTTGTCAGTGGCCACCTTGAACGCTTCTTTCGGCGTTGGCGGAGGTGGAATGGCGCCGGCGCTCACGGCGCGGTAGTTCGGCATGATGCCTAGGATTCGCTTGGGCTGCTCCTGTCCCGGAGGAACACTCTTGTTTGCCTGCTGGTTGGTGGTATTTGGGTCCTTTTCAGATTGGCCTGCCGGGGCCTGTGGGTGGGGGGCATCGGGAAGAGCAGCGTCCTCGGCCGCGAGCCCATTACTGGCTACGACCGGCGTCTTCTGCGCAAAACAATGGAAATGTGTCCCTGCAGCCGACACGAGGGCAAGAGCCCAGCATATGGATCGATTCATAAAACGCATGCATTCACCAGCCGACGGTGCTCAGGCCGGGAGAATGCCGGGCGCGAGCGACCCAAGGGGAAACTTTCCCGGAGGCGTTAAGGGCACCACCGAGGGACGGCCGCGACGCTTGAGACGCTCGCGGGCCGTTATCCGTTAGACGAACAACCGGCCCCTAAAGCGACAAAATCTACCGGGAAAAGGCCCCTTACCGGCCGCCGCCAGGCAACAACGCCTGCCGGCTCTTGATCTCGTTCAGCAGCAGCTCAACTTTGTCCTGGTTCTCCAGCGTTCTGAAGCGGTCTTCCAGCGACTCGGGGGCGAGCACCTCCGCGGCCGCGGAATTGGTTGCCGACTGCATCTGCACCCGGCTCTTCATCCGTTCCATGGTGTGCGCCTGATCCGTGCCCACGGCTTGGCGCGCATGGGTTGCCCGGCCCACCACCTTGGCGCGGCGATGTTCGGCGGCAAGCATCTCGCAGTGCGCCCGTGTCTCGCTCAGCTTTTGCTCCAGCTTGCGCAAGGCCTGGCGCAGATTATCGGCTTCGTGCTTCTGGTCGTCGGCCTGCTCGGCAAACCCCTGCATGAGCTGCTCACAACTGAGCGAGCGCTCGAGGGCGGCCCGCGCCAGGTCATCCTGGCCCTTCTGCACCGCCAGCTCCGCCTTGCGCTTCCAGTCGGACGCCAGCGTCTCCTGCTCCTTGCGCTTTTTCTCCAGCAGATGTTCGTCGGCGATGGCGATTGCCACCTGCGTTTTGACCTGCATCAGCTGATTCTCCATGTCCAGCACAATCTGCTTGAGCAGTTTCTGGGGATCCTCGGCTTTTTCCACCAGGTCGTTCAGATTCGCCTTCAACAGCGTGCTCACTCTATCCAGTAACGACATATCAATCCTCCTTCGGCTGACAGCTATTAGCTTTCAGCTATTAGCTGTTAGCTTCTCTTGTGATGAACTGCCCGGCTCCAGCTCCCGCAACTTGATCCCCATCGCGGAAGCTGAAGGCTAACCGCTAAAAGCTAAGAGCTCGCCTTATCCGCCGGCTTTTGCCGGATGGCCTGCACGTTGGACATCAACTGCTTGATGTCCATGCCGCTCAGAGCTTCAAAGAGCGCCGGCACCTGCGCCGCAATCTTGGTCATGTCGCCGGTGATTTTGTGTGCCCCGGCGGCGCCGTCGTTCCCCGTGGACACAATGGTGATTTTGTCCACCTTGCTCAACGGCTCGGCCATGGCGCGCACCACTTCGGGAAGGCTGCTCATCAACCGGTCCACTACCGCGGCCTGGTTCCACTCCTGGTATGCCTCGGCCTTCACGTGCATGGCCTTGGCTTCTGCCTCGCCCTTCTGGAAGATGATGGAGGCTTCGGCTTCGCCCTGGGTGCGAATCGCCGCGGCGTGGCCTTCCGCCTCGGCAGCCAGCCGGTTCTTTTCGGCGGCAGCCAGCGTCTCAATCCGCAGACGGTTGACCTCAGCTTCCTTCAGGATGGTGGCAATCAGTTCCTTTTCATGCCGCGAGATCTCGGCTTCCTGCACTTTGATCTGGCCTTCCTTCTCCACCTGCTGCACCTTCACCAGCTCCAGCGTGACCTGCTGCTGCATGATGTTGGTCTGGATCTCGTAAGCCTTGTCCGCCTGCGCCTGCTGGCGGCGGCTCTGCTCGGAATATTCGGCTTTCTTGATCTCAAGATCCCGCTGCGCCTCCGCTTGCCGCGTCTGCGATGCGGTTTCCGCGATCACCCGTTCCTGGTCGGCCTGCGCCTTGGCCACCGCGGACTCGCGCAACGCCGTTGCCCGCTTGATCGCCGTATCCCTCTCCGCATCGGCCGTCGCCATCTCCGCATCGCGCTTGATCCGCGCAATGTCCGGACGCCCCATGTTAGAGATGTACTCGTTCTTGTCGCGAACTTCCTTGATGGTGAACGAAATTACCTCGAGGCCCATCTTGCTCATATCGTCCGCGCAGGTCCCGCGCATGCGGTCGCCCACCATCTCCGGCTCCTTGACAATCTGTTCCACCGTCAACTGCCCGATGATTCCGCGCAGATGGCCTTCCATCACCAGGCGGATCAGCGCTTCGCGCTGCTGCGGCGGCTTGGTGAGAAACTGCTCGGCCGCGGTCAGGATGGAGGCCTGGTCGCTGCGTACCTTGATCTGGGCGACAGCTTCGACGGTTACGGCCACACCCTGCTTGGTGTAGAGATCCTGCTGCGGCGCCACGTCGAAGCTCATCAATTCCAGCGACAGCTCGCGGCAGCTCTCCACCATGGGAAAAATTACAGTCCCGTGGCCCTTGATCACGCGCGGCCCGCGGAATCCGTATACGATCAGCGCCTCGTTTGGCCCCGCCTTCCGGTACATTCTGGCCAGAATGCCCATGATGAAGATCAGCGCCAGTACGCCCAGCCCGACAAAGAGAATCGTTGTCTGCGTCATTCGGTTCCCGGCCCTTTCGCCCGGGAGGTTTTATGGTTGATGGTTTCACTTCTTCACTTGCTCAATGCTGCACCTGTCGCCGCTCAATCTTTCGCCCGTTGGCCCGTTGACCTCTTACGCGGAAAGAGCTTCGCCAGCAATCCCAGCAGAAAGATTCCCACCAGGATCGCCATATCCACAATCAGCACGTTGTTGCTCGTCATTGCATTCCCGGTCCTTTCGCGCCGGGCAACAATGGGTTGTTGGTTTCCAGTTCGTAGTTCTTAGTTCGCAGTTCTTAGTTCTCAGTTCCTGAGTCCTTCATCCCACTTGCGCACGTACGCAATGCCTTTCTCGTAGCGCACGACGAAGACTTCTTCCTGTTTGGGAATTTCGTTGCCGTCTTCGCTGCGCGCGGGCGCGGATTTGATTTGCCCCAGCTGCTCGTAGACCATTTCTCCTGTGCCGCCGGAACGGATGGCCGAGGTGAGGTGTCCCACCGCACCCACCACGTCGGTCTCATCTGCCGTCAGCTCGCGGTCATGGGGCATGAGCACGCGGGTGAGGAACAGGAAGACAATGGCTCCCCCGGCCACGCCGCAGATGGCGGCGAGCACCAGCACCACGCCGGCCACAAACCCGCCGTAGCGCGTGAGCAGATATCCCGCAGCGCCGAACCAGCAGAGAAAGATCATGAGAGAGAAGCTGTTCCACCAGGGCACGCTTCCGCCTCCGCTTCGTGCGCCGGCCGCTCCATTGGAAGCGCCGTGCGCAACGTGCGGGCCGTGCGGAATGTGCACGTGTGCGTGCGGAATGTGCAGATGGGCATGCCCGCCGAAGTGGCCCATCCCGCCGAGCAGCGTAACCGCGCTCAGCATCAGCCCTGCCAGAAAACACACAAAGTAGAACGTCATCATTTGCGCGCTCCTCTTTTCGTTCCGCGCTCGATTGGCCCTTGCTCGTGTCCTGTTCCCTGATCCCTGATCCCTGCCGGGGTCCCCGACGAGCGATTTGTGCTCGTTGGGGTGGCTGTTCCCTGTTCCCTGTTTCTAAGCACATCGGTGAGCCGCGCCACCAGTCCCGGCGTTTCCAGAATCGACTCCATCAGCAGCAGGCACTCCCGGGTGTGCTCGTGGCGCGCCAGGGTCAACAGCGCCTGCTTCAGCTCGGGATCGCGCTGGAACCGCTCTGCGCCGCCGACCAGCCACATGTCGAGCTTGTCTTCGACCGTCCGCAGCTCGCTTTGCAGCTCCGGCGAATAGCCTTCGGGGTCGTCGACCAGGTAGCCCGGGTGCACCTTGAAGAATTTGGCCAGGATCTGCCGGGTTTTATTGGTCAAGTGCGGCCGCGCCCCGCTCTCGATTTGGGAAATGTAACTCTGGCTGAGGGCGGAGCCGGTTTCAGCCAGGATGGCGCGAACCATCTCGGGCTGGCTCATGGCGCGGTTCTGGCCGCGCAGGGAGCCTTCCACTTCGCGCAGGTACCGGATTTTCTCGCCGAGAGTCAATTTCTTGCCTGGAAGCTGCCCGCCGGCGTTTGCATTTCGCGGCGGATGCTATTGCAATTCGTAATAAGTTTATTGCTAATTGCAATAGATGTCAAGAGAAATCGTAACTGAATGATTTTTGATATCTTTGCGGCAGACTCGGTTGAGAGCCCTGGTCCGGAGTTGCACGGGAATTATCCAGGCGCATCCAAACCGGGTGAGGAGCCCCTCAATGCCGAACCCTATCGTCTACTTTGAGATAACCGGCAAGGACAAAGCCGAGCTGGAGGAGTTTTATGGTGCCGTCTTCGACTGGCAGCTTACGCCGGCGGGGGACAATTACTCGCACGTGACTCCCGGCGGGGGAATTAACGGGGGCATTGGCCGCGCGATGGATGGCAGCCCCGGTTCTGTCACGTTCTATGTGGAAGTGGCCAACATTGCGGAGACGCTGACGGTGGTGGAAGGCCGTGGTGGGCAACGCGTGATGGGTCCCGAGCAGATGCCGAACGGACCTCTGATTGCTGTGTTCAGCGATCCCGAGGGCCGCGCCATCGGGCTTATCCAGGCCGGAACCCTGCGCGCCGGCTAATCGATCGGCCGCTTCCGCTGCATCTCCGCGAGCCGGATGAAATAGGTTAGACCGTCACAAAGTCGATGAAGCCGCGCGCGGGGTCCGTGTTGACCAGCCGCACGTTCAGCCGGTCGCCTACGTCAAGGCCCGCGGCGCCGTGCACCAGCTTGCCCTCCACGTGCGGATCGAGAATGCGGACGAACGTGCCATAGTTGTTCACGCCGGTAACGATGGCGGGGAAGGTCTGGCCGATCCTGGAGTGCAGCACCACGGCGGCGATGCGCTTCTGCATCTCCCGCTCCACTTTGCGCGCCTGGTCCTCCATCTGGGTGCAGCGCATCGCGATAACGCTCAGCTCGTCGGCTGAATAGGGTTGCGGCTGTTTCGCCAGCCAGGCCTTGAGGACGCGCTGATCCACCATATCCGGAAACCTGCGGTTGGGGGCGGTGGAGTGGGTGTAGTCCCGCACCGCCAGCCCGAAATGGCCCGGATCGGTTTCGCCCGGCTTGACCACAACGTATTCGCCCGGGCCCATCAGCTTGATCACCGCCAGCGAAAGATCGGCAAAGTGGTCGGGATCCTTCTTCTTCTGCTCCAGCAGGAAGTCGTTCAGCGCTTTCGAATCGGGATCAGCCGGAAGTTTTGTGCCCAGGCCGGCGGCAAGTTCCACGATGCGGTCCCAGCGCTTGGGGGTGCGCACGATGCGCCGGAGGGAGGCGATCTTCGCATCCTCGAAACTGCGGGCCACGATGCCGTTGGCCGCAACCATGTACTCCTCGATGAGGGATGTGGCACGGTTCTTCTCCAGGCGCGCCAGGTTGATTGGATCCGAGCCCTCCATCACGGGATGGGTTTCGATGGTTTCGAGATCGAGCGCCCCGTGCTGGAAGCGGTTTCCGACCATGCGCTGGGCAGCTTCGTCCTGCAGCGCGAGCTGGGCGGCCAGGTCGCGGCTGACGGCCACCTTTTGCGGAGCGGGCCCGCGTTTTTCCAGCCATGCGCCCACGGAGTTATAGGCGAGCTGAGCGCGGTTGCGCACCAGGGCGCGATAGACCTTGCCGTCGGAGGCCGTGCCCTGCTGGTCCACGCAAAACTCGATCACAATGGCAACGCGCTCTTCGTTCTCATTGAGAGAGGTGGCGCCTTCAGACAGCTCTGGCGGGAGCATGGAGAAGGTCTTCACGCCGGTGTACACAGATGTGGTCTCGCTGCGCGCGTGACTGTCGATGATGGTGCCCATCTTCACCCGCGCATCCACGTCAGCCACGCCGACCAGCACGCGTATGCGGCCGTCGGGCAGGCGGTCTGCCCACTCAATCTGATCCAGGTCGCGGGAAGTGTCGTTGTCAATGGACGACCACAGCAGGCTGCGCAGGTCGCGAAAGTCAGTGCCCAGAGCCGCCGTGGCCGAAGGCGGCGTCTTGTCCTGGAGTATGGAAGTCAGCTCGGCGTCGGTGCCCCCGGGGAAATCAGGGTGAAAGCCATGCTCGATCATGGCCTCGTGCGCCGCGGCGACGAGATTGAAGTGCAACGGCTGATTCGATTGCATGAAGAACGGCTCCGGGAAGGGTGCAAGCCAAAGCCTATCATCTTGCGCCCTGCGCCGGCAGTGAGGCGCCTGTGGAACCGGTGGGCAGCACGTTCACCAGAATGTAGGCGGCGTACATCCTTCAGGGGATTGCTGGCTTTTTTCGGCACAGAGAGTCAAATCGAAACCAACTCCGGGCGAGGAGAGCCCATCTTGATCAGGATGAGAGTTCCATTCGCAGCAATGTTCCTGGCGGCGGCAATGCTGCTGCTGCCCGCGTCCGGCTGGACGCAACAACCCGCACAAGACAACAGCGCACAAGCCAAGCACGACATGCGCAAAGCCGGCCGCGAGAGCAAGAGCGCGGCGCATGATGCAGGAAAAGGGGTCGAGCACGGGACCACGAAGGCATACCACTCAACCAAACAGGGAACGAAGAAGGCTTACAACAAGACGCAGAACACGGCCAAGGGCGCAGCGCAAGGGGCCAAGCAGGGCGCGCAGAAACCGCCTCAGTAGCGCGCCGTGGTTTGTGAATCGTGACTCGTGGGTCGTGATTCTTTCACGATCCACGGGCCAGGGGCTAGGGTAGCGGACTGGGCAGCCGGATGCCGAGGTCCTGAAGCACCTTGGGCTTCTTTTCGTCCACCACCAGCAGGTTGTGGCAGGCGGAACAATCGTTGGTGATGCTCTGCTTGGCGTCCTTGGTGGCGTGGTCCCCATCGTGGCAGCGGAAGCAGCCGGGATAGCTCATGTGCCCGATGTGGTTGGGATGCGTGCCCCAGGTGACCTTCATCTCAGGAAAGACATTGTGAGTGAAGATATCCACCAGGGAAGCTCCGGCCTGGTCGATCTGCGGGGACTTGGCGGCGTATACCGCGGGGTACTGGGTGCGGTAAAAGGCCACCAGGCCGGCCGGAATCTTCTGGGTGGCGTCCGGGGTGCTGGAGTAATCGGCTTTCAGCAGCGAAAGTGCTTCCTTGTGGACCCAGGGCAGATCGGGACTCACGACGCCATCGGCCATGGCGCGGTCGAGAGCGTCTTCGGCGGTCTGCATGGTGTGGGCCGCGCGGTTGTGGCAATCGATGCAGTCCATCACGCGGCGCTCGCCCTTGGGCATTTCGCCTTTGAGCGCGGAGGCCGTGTAGGTGGTCTGGGTGCCGTCGGGATTGGTCCGCTGGATCCAGGGAATGTCGGTGCGCGTGTTGTCGGTATCGATGTATTCGATGTGGCCGAGGTGCACGCCATGGATACCGAGGAGATTGGAGAAGGAATCGCGGCCGCCGAGGTGCAGCACCAGAACGGTCTGCGTCTCTGTGTTGGTCGCGTCATCGGCAAAGCTCGACTTGACCAGCAGCTTTTCCCCCACGAACCGGTCCGGAGTGTGGCAGCCCTCGCAGGTGTAACGCGCGGGGCGCAGATTCTGGACCGGAGACGGAATCGGCTGCGGATAAGTGGGAATCAGCTTGGGGGCAACATTGTGGATGGGCCGGAACGAGACTTCAAGGAGCTGCTTGGTGCCGTTGACCTTGGCTTCAAAGTAGGAGCTGGCGCCGGTGCCGATGTGGCAATCCACGCAGGCCACGTGGGAATGCGCGGAGACCGTGTATGCGGCGTATTCCGGGTGCATCACATGACAGGACTGCCCGCAGAACTGCGGCGAATCCATGTAGGCGGCGCCCCGGTAGCTGGCGACCGAGACCACCAGCAAGTTGACGATGGTGGCTATCAGGACGATGTCGATCCCGTGGCGGAAGATGCGGTCGTTCAGGTCGATGCGGGGAAACTCGGCGGGAATGGCGCCCGCCCTTTTGAGAAGCTGCCGGCGTGCGTAGATGCCGATGGGAATCAACGCCAGGCCCAGGATGAACAGGGCGGGAAGGATGAGAAAGAAGATGATGCCGAGGTAGGGATTGTTGTTGTGGCGTCCGATCAGCTCGAAAACCCAGTAGCTGATCATGGTGACGCCGGACGCCGTGGTGATGGCGCCGCCCAGCAGGCTTAATGGGTTATTGCCGAAGAACAGCGCCGGCCGAATCCAGTTTTCACGGAGTTTTTCGAACAATGAAACCCCCAATTTCCCGGGAAGAATATTTGGTGTCCCGCTTCGCGCCAGCCGGTATTACAATCGCGCCGGCAAAGTCGCGAAGCGGGCCTGTTGCCCCAAAAGCTATTTCAGGGTGCGGAAGTACGTTACGACGTCCTTGATCTGGTCGTCGGTCAGCTTGGTGGAGAAGGCCTTCATCTTGCCTTTTCCGTTCTTGACCGCATCCATCTCGGCCTTTTCGCCATCGGAGCTGTAATCCGCAGCGGCCTTGATGTTCATCATCTTGGCGATGCCCGGATTGGGCGTTCCCGCCGAACCGTGGCAGCTCTGGCAGTTAGCCTTGTAGGTTGCTGCGCCATCCTGAGCAAAGCCCATCGCGCCCGACAGGGCAATCGCGACGGCCAGTGCAATCTGCTTTTTCATGCGATTCTCCTTTGGAGTTTTTACCACGGCCGGCTCTCGCAGTGTGCCTGAGCAGTGGGCTGTCAATGGTTGATTTGTGTTTCTCCAGGCGCTGAACGGGCCGGCTGCCAGACGGGATTCTTCCCCCGTCCTTCGCCGGCCCGCGCAAGCATTCAAGGAGAGCCGGATTTCTGCGTTACTTGATGAAGCTGCGGAAGTACGATACCGCTTCCTTGATCTGGTCGTCCGACAATTTGCCTTTGTAGCCCTGCATCTTGCCCGAACCGTTGGTTACGGCGTCGATCATCTGCGCTTCAGTCAGCTTGGTGACGTCAGGATCGGTGACGGGCTTGACGTGCATTGCCTTGCCTGCCCCGGTGTCGGCCAGACCGGCGGCCCCGTGGCACATCTGGCACTTGGCTTTGTAGGTGTCTGCCCCCTGCGCCAACACCATTGTCGTTGCCGAGAAAAGAATTGCCGCAAGTGTAACTGTTTTTGCAATCTTCAAGAAACTTCTCCTTTCTTCCCCTTCAATCCAGGCGGGGATCGCTCCCGCTCTCAGAACTCGTAATGCACGCCCAGAACCACATTGTTGGCGTGGAAATTGCGCGGCGCGGTCTCTCCCTGCGCCGGACCCGTCAATCCCGTTACCCCGGTCACGCCGGTGAAACTGGTGCACGGCAACACCTGCGACGTGGCGGAGGTGGACAGGCTGCAGTACTGCGGTCCCGACGGCCCGCCCTCGCCGTATCCGTAAAAGTTGTACTGCGCCTTCCAGATCAGGCTGGGCCGCATGCTGTACGCAATGTCCACGTAAGGGGATTCATAAGTGGAGACCAGGGAGCCGTTCACGTCGCGCGCGTCGTTGAAGAAGCGGCTGCCGTTCACGGCACTGACCGTATAGCCGATATCGGACTTCACCTTCGGGGTCGGCGTCAGCATCAAGGCCGCAAACCCATACTGCGTGGGCGCGTTCATGAAGTCGCGGCCGAACCAGTCGGCAAGCTGGGTGGTGGAACCGCGGCCGAACACGCCTGGGCAGACGTTCGGCGCGCCGCTCGCAGTCAGCGTAGCCACGCCCGGATAGGTTCCCGGCTTGGTGCTCGGCGACTGGTTGCCGTTGTCGAAGCAGATGTTGGTGGCCGCGTAGACGTCGCTGTAGGAGTAGTTGAAGTTGAACCCATAGTGCTGGTTCTTGGTCACCACCGCGCCCACGCTCACAATGCGGTTGTGGTCCACATGGTCGAGGGGGCCCTCATAGGGATCGTCGCCCGCGGCCACTGCCGCCGCATTGTTGTTGGTGTTGTTGTGCCGCTCCAGGTCGCTGAACGATCCGTTGATGGTGAGCCAGGACTGCGGCTTGTAAATGGTGTGCACGCGGTAGCGCTTCAACTGCCGCGGTGCTACAGGGGTGAACGCATTGTCGGCGTAGGCGATCTCGACCGTGCCGTTCAGGTCCCAGTTGTGTGCCGGGCGGAGGGCCGCGTTCAGGATGCCGCCGTTCTCGTGGATCGTCACCGAGCCGTTGGTTGTCTGCCCCACCAATAGCGCGATATTGTGCGGAGCGCCCTGGCCAATGAGGTGCGTACTGTAACGGTAGGTGAGGGAGAACACGGCGCTTCCGCTCGCGTCCCAAGTCCCGGTAATGTTGTTGACCACGAACCGCTGGCCGAAGTAGTCCGGCAGCGGGGTGTTGATCGTCGGGCTGCCTTCAAAAGCGTTGGCGCCAGTCTTGGCGTTGGTGCTGACCAGCTGGGTCGAATTGATGGTTTGCGGAGTTGTAGCGGCGGTGGTCACAGTGGTCCCGCTGGTCAGCACCGCGGTTCCGGGCTGCTGCTGGCTGGAAAACGTCACCTGCTCGGAGAGGCTGAACCGGGGCATGGCCTGCCAGACGATGCCGTAATCGGCGGCGGTCACCTCGCGATGCGCGCTGGCATTGCCGAAGTAGGCGATGGAGGTGGTGGCAACCGGGCTGTGATTGGTTGCGGATGGGTTGGCCGCGACGAGGCCATTGAACGTGTCGGCGTAGGCCGGCAGGTTCATGTTGGCGTGGGTATAGCGCACATCGCCGTTCATGGCCACGTTCTTGATGGCGGAACTCTGGAAGCGAAGGATCTCAGTGGGAATGAGAACCCGGGTTGGCTGGGTGCGCAGATAGCTGGATGCCACCGAGCAGGCCGCGTTGATGACCGGCAGGCTTGCGCCCGGTTGCGAGGAGAGCATGGGATTGCCGCCCATGGAGGCGGTATTGCAACTGGTGGCCGCGTAGGGGGACAGGGCGTCGTAGTTCGACAGCAGCGCAACCGGCGTGCCGTCTGCTTCCTGGACCATGAGGTAGGCCGGGTCCAGGGTGAAATACGAGTTGCCCTTATAGTGGTCAACCTGTTCTTCGAAGCTGATCTTGGTCGTCTGTGTCGGCTTCCAGTCGAGCGCGCCGAAGAAATCGTCGGTGCTGTTGCGCTGGTACTCGCGCAGCAGCAGATCGTGCGAACTGGCAATCTGGTAGCCGCTGGGACTGTTCGACGGGCCTTCCATCACGTTCTGGGAATAGCCGAAGCGGTAGGTAAACACTGAAAGTGGGCGAAGGGTGAGGTTTGTGTCGGTCATCCGCCGCACGGTATTGAACAGGAACGGCGAATCGAGCACCTGCGGGTAGGCAAACTTGCCGGTTGGCGCGCTCGAAGGACCGATCGGAATGGTTTGCCCGCCGGGAATGTTGGGGTTGCCCAGCAGGTTGTAGTCCATATATTGCCGGTCCCGCCGGAACACGCCGGAGAACTCGTAGGCCTTGCCTTTGGAAGCATTCAGCCGCGCGAAGCTGTAGGGCTCGCCGCCGAATCCGCTGCCGAATGCGGAAACGTTGTCGACCCAGGTGTTCTTGGCGCCGGGCAGCGCGCGCAGTTCGAAACTCTCGCCCAGGACGCGCGGGCCCGATTGCATATTGACCAGAGTGTCATACATCGCCGGGCTGCCGTTCCTGTTGGTCATGCGCCCGCCGAGGTCGATTGCCTGGTGGAGCGTATAGCCGTTGGGAACGGTTACGTGAGTCTCCGCGGTAGGGATCGCGGAGGCCGGGGTATTCTGGGCGACCGCGATTCCCACGGTCAGCAGGAGGGCGATTCCACCCCCGGCAATGCGCCGGATACCTGCGGGAGATGGCTGTGAACCGAACAGCCGGATAAAACAACCAATGCTCGTCATTATGAAGCCTCGCTTACCAATCCGTTGCTGACGTAAAAACCTTGCACGGGCGCTCCCGCCGCGCCGAAGCGCGGCAATGGGTCCATCACCGCAAAAATGCCGCGTTCATGTTCGAGCCGTGAATGTACGTGTGGCAGCTCGTGCAGGGTTGCAATTCAGACGACCCCCCGCTCATGGAGTGCACCGTTGCCGCAGCCACGGGGCTATGGCACTGATTGCACAACACGTTGACGTTCGGCATGTTCAGCAATCGCGCATTCTGCGAGCCGTGCGGCGTGTGGCAGGCTAAGCAGCCCTCGGCCTTCACCGGCGCGTGCTCATAAACAAACGGCCCGCGGACATCGGTGTGGCACTTGGTGCAGATCGCATTCTGATCGGCGGTGGACCTCAGATTGTTGGCCTGGAAGGTGCCGTGCGGGTCATGGCAGTCAGAGCATTTCACCACGCCTTCGTTCACCTTGTGGTGAATCGGCATGTTGAACTGCGCCTTCTGGTCGGCGTGGCATTGATAGCAGAGCGTTGGCTGCGAAGCCTTCAGCAAAGCCTCATCTGTCTTGGCGTTGTGAATGTCGTGACAGGAGATGCAACTCAGGCCGGCCTTGGCGTGCGGAGAGCGTTCGAAGTTGGGATGCGTCCCGGCGTGGCAGGCAAGGCACTTCGCATCCACGTCTTTGGGTGCGGCCTTGGCCGGATTAAAGATCTTGCTGGTGTCGCCGCCGCCGTCCACGTGGGCCTTGCCCGCACCGTGGCAATTCTCGCAGGTGATGCCGGAGCTGCCGTGCATCATCGCCATTTTGGTGTGAGGATTGTTGGCGAACCCCTTGACCACATCTTCGTGACAGGTCGCGCACATCTCGGAACCGACGTATTCGGATGCGGCCGGCTGTTGCTTATCCTGCCCGGCGGCGGGCTTGGCGCCCGGCGCAGCCATCGCCAGGGATGCCATCCACAGCACTCCCAGCATCAACAATCCACACGCTCGCAATCCCACCCTGTTGCGCAGGATCGCACTCTGCATGCTTCCTTCAGGCCTACCATTTTGCATGAAAACCACCTTGCGTGAAACCTGATCCATAAGACATCGCTGCACCATCGATTGGCCGGCAATTGACGGCAAAGGGTGGTCCGCACGGCTAAAATCGTCTGTCCAAATGGGCGCGATGCTGTGCGGAGCATCACTCCATGCCCGGAGGCTACGGCAAATGGCAATCATCTTACCGTGATGTTTGTCACATGAAATGGCCTTTCCAGCCTGATTTGGGCGTCCAACGTCACATTTTGGGCATGCCGTTGCGTAACGGCGGCCGCGGCAGCCGAACCGAGATTACCGAGGACTGGCCAGGCGTGGCTGTTCAAAATGGAACAGACGTGAGCCTCGTCACATCCAGAAACTGGGGGGTTCTTCAAAATAACTGGTAACGAGAGTCACTTTCGGGCCCGATGAGCGGATGGACTCGCCCTCGCGGCCACCGCAGGGAGAGACACCAGGCGCATCGCCGAGAATGGGCAAGATCATGGCGGATGTTGCAAATGTCGTTGTAGCTCACACACACCACCGGACCAGCTTTCGGCCGGCGCCAGTAGGTTGCGCGGCCTGTTCCAACCGGCGTCCCGGCTGGTTCTGCTCTCTGGGCAGCGCCGTGCTGGCCGACCTGGAGCTGGCCACCAGTACCATTTCGCTTCCCGCTCAGGCGCCCCTGTTTACCCAGGGAGAGGATGCACGGTGCCTTTACCTGATCTGCAACGGCTACATGAAGCTGACGGCAGGGCGGTCGAACGAGCGCCAGATGATCATGCGGGTGGCGGGGCCGGGATCGATGCTGGGCCTGTACGCGGTGCTCTCCCACGGAGTGTATGAGGTTTCAGCCGAGTCGCTGACCCCGGCGCAGCTGCGCCCGGTGGAACGCGACCGCTTTTCTACGTTTTTACGCTCCCATAAAGAGGCGCAGATGCGCGCGGTGCAGTGCATCTGCCAGGAGTACAGGTTTGCCCTTCAAGATGCGTGCCGCATCGCCCTGGCGGAGACGGTGGCCGGGCGCCTGGGTCATTTGCTGTGGGATCTCAGCCATCAGATTGGGGAGCAGCTTCCTTCGGGCGAGTCTCGCTTCCCGCTGCTGCTGACCCACGAAGAGATGGCCTCAATGACCTGCACCACGCGCGAAACCGTGACCCGCACGCTGGGCCAGTTCCGCAAGGACGGCTGGATCACCATTGAGGACTCGATGGTGACGCTGCATCATCCGGAACAGCTTCAGGCGCTGCTTTAACCGGCGCCGTGCTCAGCTTTCCTTGCGGTAGAGCATATCCCGCATGGTCTTCCGGCGCGCTTCGTTCAGCTCGCTCTCACTCTTGCGATCCAGCACATCGGCGACGCCTCTCCCCTTGTCCACGTCTGCCTCCGGCTCGCTGCACGCGGGACAGCGGTTGGCAAACCCCGGCTTGCCCGGACGCAGCTCGAATTCTTCTCCGCAAGCCACGCAAGTTTTGATTGGAAATCCCATAGCAATCTCTCGATTGAAGTCAGGACCGAGCTCCCTCGGCGCCTCTGTCCCTAGTCCCTTGTCCCTGCTTTTCTGTTCCCTGATCCCTGTTCCCTGTTCCCTGTCTTTCCATCGCCCCGGTCAAGGATGTCACAGCCTCCACATGGTGGCTGCGACACCACGATTCGAGTCCCCTGGCCAGCCGCTCGGTTGCCCGCGGATCGGCAAAATTGGCGGTACCGACTTCCACTGCGGCGGCGCCCGCCAGCAGGAACTCCACCGCATCCTCCGGGGTCACGATTCCGCCCAGTCCGATGACGGGAATGTGCACTGCGCGCGCCGCCTCGTAAACCATCCGCACGGCGATGGGCTTGATGGCCGGCCCGCTTAATCCGCCGGTGATATTGGACAGCCGCGGCCGGCGCGTCTCCACGTCGATCGACATAGCCAGGAACGTGTTCACCATGCTTACCGCGTCCGCGCCCGCTCCGGCGGCGATCTGCGCCATGTGCGCGATCGAGGTCACATTCGGCGACAGCTTTACGATGAGCGGACGCGTGCTCACCGTCTTTACCCGGCTCACCAGGTACTCGAGTGACCCCGGATCGGACCCGAACGCCATTCCGCCCGCGTGCACATTGGGGCAGCTCACGTTCAGTTCGTAGGCCGCGATCCCCTCGGCCTGGTTCAGCCGCTCCACCACCGCGACGTACTCGCCCACGGTGCAGCCAAAAACGTTCACGATCACGTTGGCGCGGGGATAGCGCCGCAGCTCCCGCAGCTTTTTCTGGACGAACTCCTCCACCCCCACATTCTGCAGCCCGATCGCGTTCAGCATTCCCGCCGAGGTGTGGATCATGCGCGGCGGCTGGTGCCCGGTCATCGGCTCCAGGCTGATGCCCTTGGTGACAAACGCCCCCAGCCGCTCCAGGTCGACGATCTCTTCAAACTCGATGCCGTAGCCGAAGGTGCCGCTGGCCGCGATCACCGGGTTGGCCAGCCGCATCCCGGCCAGCGTCACTGTCATGTCGGGCTTCACATCCTTAGTTTAGTGCGTCGGAGGGGGCGGGGAATTGCCCGCAGGGGTCTCCTTGGCATTCCTACGCAATTAATCAAGGCAACCCTCAGCAGGCGAAGGCCGTGCCGGAAAAAGTCGCGAATCTGTTAGAAATCGGTCCGCGTGGCGACTACCTTCATGGGAAAGGAATTCACACGGCCGCGATGGAAGAGCTGAGCCAGGACGAGATCTACCTGCAGGCGGCCGAGGAGTACGGCTCTTCGCTCGAACGCCTTGCAGCCGCGTACGAGGCCGATCCGGACCGTCGCCGCGATCTCAGCCAGGACATTCACTTCCAGTTGTGGCGCAGCCTTCAGCGCTTCGACGGCCGCTGTTCATTGCGCACCTGGGCTTACCGGGTCGCTCACAATGTGGCCGCCTCCCATGTGATGCGCGAGCGGCGAAGGTTCTTCGGCCTGGTCAGCCTTGAGGAAATTGAGGCTCTCCCGACTGTCGACTCCGGACCCTCTGCCGCGGAACATCAGATCAACCTGAGCCGGCTCATGGCCCTAATTCAGCGGCTCAAACCGCTCGACCGGCAGATTATTGTGTCCTATCTGGAAGACCTGGATGCAGCGACCATTGCGGAAATCACCGGCCTGTCCGCCGCCAACGTGGCTATGCGGATTCATCGCGTAAAAAAATTGCTGGCGGAGCAATTCCGCCAGGGAGGCAATCATGCTGGATAACTCTCCGGCCAACCCCAAAACCGTCTGGCAGAGCCAGAAGAACGAGGAAACCAGAATGACCTTGGAACTACTGCGTCAACGAGTGCGCGACCTGAATGCCAGGCGCCGCCGCCAACTGTTCGCCACCGTGTTTGCGGCGGTGATTGTCCTCGCCCTCTCGGCGTGGGGTATCCCGCGCACGCACTCCATCGCCCTGCAGGCGGTCTTTGTTCTGGCCAGCGGATGGGCCCTTGCCGGCCTCTACTTTATCAAGCGCGGATCGCGCCACTCGGAACTGCTGGACGACTCAACGCTGCGCACCGGCCTCGAGTTTTACAGGTTGCAGATTCAGCAGAATCTGGCCGTATTCCACCGCATTCTGCCGTGGACCTTTGGCCCTGTGTTCCTGGCTGTCGTCGCCATTATGCTCGTACTCGCCGGATTGGCGCAGGCCCAGGACCAGCCGCTGAGCAGGATTGCTCCGTTTTGCATCCTGTTCGTGCTGTGGCTTATTGCCTTTCCAGCAGTGCGCTCCCACCACCGCCGCGAGCTGCGCAGGGAACTCGAACTCTTGAATTCCCTTGAAGGCACGAAATAGACTCCTCGCGCAGTCGATTCTGGCGCCGAAAAAAGGGAACGGGCAGCCATCGATGGGCTGCCCGTTTCTGCGCCTACGAGGTATCGGGTTACGCGGTCACCGTCTCCTGTGCCGCCACTTTCACCGGCGTCAGCCATCCGAAGCGATCCGGCTTGAGCCCGTTGGCGATGCCGAAGAATTCGTCGGCGATCTTTTTGGTGATCTCGCCCGGCTTGCCGTCACCGATCTCGATACGGTCGACCGACCGGATGGGCGAAACCTCTGCCGCCGTTCCCGTGAAGAACACCTCGTCGGAGATGTAGAGAAGCTCGCGTGGAACGGCCTGCTCGATCACCGTCAGACCCAGGTGCCGCGCAATGGTCAACACGCTGTCGCGGGTGATGCCGGAAAGCGCTGAGTTTGACAGCGGCGGCGTGTACAGCACGCCATTGCGCACCAGGAACACGTTTTCGCCCGAGCCCTCGCTGACCAGCCCGTTCACGTCCAGCGCGATCCCCTCGGCGTACCCGTTGATGTCGGCCTCCATCCGGATCAGCTGCGAGTTCATGTAATTGGCCCCCGCTTTGGCCAGCGCGGGCATGGTATTCGGCGCCAGCCGGTTCCAGCTCGATACGCAAACGTCTGCCGCTTCGCCTCCGGTCACGTACTTGCCCCAGGGATAGTTGGCCACATATACCTCGATCGGAGACCCTTTCGGATTTACCCCGATTTCCCCGTATCCCCGGATCACAATCGGCCGGATATAGCAAGGCGCAATCCCATTGGCCTCGATGGTGTCCACCACCGCGGCGCAAAGCTCGTCCAGCGAGTACGGAATCTCCATCCGGTAAATCTTTGCCGAGTCAATCAGGCGCTGCATGTGCTCCGGCAGCCGGAACACTGCGGCTCCGTGCGGCTGGGTGTAGCAGCGGATCCCCTCGAAGACGCTCGATCCGTAATGCACCACGTGGCTCATCACGTGAATCGTCGCCTGTTCCCAGGGAATCAGATTGCCGTTTTTCCAGATGTTCGCCGTCGGTTGAATGGGCATGGGACTCCTTGCACTCCTTGGAGCGCACACAAATTTTGCGCTTCCCCATCAGGCTAACGCGGACTGCCCTCCAGTGTCATCTGCCGCCCGCGCCGGCCACAACGGCGCGGAACCGTCCCGGGCACGGGTGTGCTTCCGCCCATTTGCGCACACACCCATTCCCTGCCGCCTTGCGGAGTAAACCCTCTTGCTGCACTGCTTCGGCTTAGGCGCGGATTGCGTTGCCTTCGCACCCCGGATGCCCGCAGGCGCATAGAATCTCAACCTTCGTCGCCACGCCCTCGCAGTGTGCGCTGCAGTATTTGGCGTTTCCCGGCGGTACGCAATTGCAGGCCGCGTTGGCGCATTTTTTCGCTGTGGGAGCAGCCATAGGTTCTCCTCCTTTGGTGTCGGAGCCGAACTTTCGAATTCTGCTTCATCGTTCCGAAGCAAAATCCGCCATGAGCATAGCCCAACTCGAAGTCTCCTGTCGAACCCCTTGAAACCTGGCTCCTGACTCCGGGAAGCTGTCACCGCCTGAGCTTGAACAACAGCCAAAGCGCCACGGTCAGCACCACGCTGAGCGCGATCGACATCCCCAGCGGGAAAAACAACTGCACGTGCTTTCCCCTCCAGGCAAAATCGCCGGGCAGCCGCCCCAGCGGCCACCCCAACCGCCCGGCCACAATAAACCCGACGCCCACCACCACCAGCAGCAACCCCAATCCCACCAACGCCTTGCCCAGCTCAACCATCTTCCCGCGCCTTCCTGTTCCTGTGCGCCCATCTTGTGGGTCTTCTCTCTACCTTCTATCGGACCCTGGTTCCCGAAGCCAGCCCAGAGCGAAGCCGAACGGTCCTTCTTTTCCCCGCTAGAATACAAAGACGGCACCAGACCGGAATTGGTACCGGCCGCTCCAAATCCCCGCCCGGAGACCGCAATTGCACATCATCGCCTTCATCGCCGGTCTTATCTGCGTCTTTGGAGTCCTGTGGGACGCCTTCCAGACCATTATTCTGCCCCGCCGCGCCACCGGTGTGATCCGCCTCACGCGCGTGTTCTACATCGCGACCTGGCGTCCCTGGTCCTTCTTCGCGCGCCGCGTCCGCACCCCGCGCAATCGCGAAACCGCGTTCAGCTTTTACGGCCCGCTCTCGCTCATTCTGCTTCTGGCTCTCTGGGCCGCCGTGATGGTGGCCGGTTTTGGCCTTGTCTACTATTCCATCGGCGTTCCGTTCTACGACCTCCGCCAGAGCCCAGGCCTCATCAGCGACCTCTACATCTCAGGCGCCACCCTTTTCACTCTTGGGCCTACCGATGCCGGCCCGCTCCATCCCGCGGCTCGCTGGCTCATGGTTCTCGAGTCCGGCACGGGGTTCGGCTTCCTCGCCATCATCATGGGGTATTTCCCCGTCCTCTACGGCGCATTCTCCCGCCGCGAAGTCTCCATCTCGCTGCTGGACGCCCGCGCCGGCTCGCCTCCCACCGCGGCCGAACTCCTCCGCCGGCACATTTATCCCGGGGCTGCGGAAGCGCTCTCTACCCTACTTATCGAGTGGGAACGCTGGTCCGCCGAGCTGCTCGAATCCCACATTTCCTTTCCCCTGCTCTGCTACTTCCGCTCCCAGCACACCAGCCAGTCCTGGCTCTCCGCTCTCACTTCCATCCTCGACACCTCATCCCTTCTCATTGCCGGCGTGCAGGGCCACGAGGCCCGCCAGGCCCAACTTACCTTCGCCATGGCCCGCCATGCCCTCGTCGATCTGACCCAGATCTTCTCGCTCAAGCCCCGGCTAAACGCCCCCGACCGCCTTCCGCCGCAGGGCTACAACCAGCTCTACGCGCTCCTTTGCCAGGGCGGGGTCAGCATGTGCCGCGACAACGATGCCCAGCAGCGGCTTGCGGAGATGCGCCGTCTATACGAGCCCTGGGCCGAGGCTCTCAGCGCCCATTTCTACCTGCCTCTCCCGCCATGGTTCCCCAGCGAGTCTCACCGCGACAACTGGCTCGCCGTGGCCCGTCTGCGGGACAGCGCTGAATCCGCCAATCCGCCCGCGGCCCCAATCGCCGGCGAAGGCCATACCCACTCCCTGACACAACTCCGCGACGAACCCCACGATTTTTGATGGACGCAAGACCGTCGCGCCGCGCAACACTGTTGTTGAGAGTTGACCTCAAACTGCCCATAAGCCTGTAATTCGCGACTTGTCCCCGGATCGCCGCTCCGGGAAAGCGGACGGCTAACGGACCAACGGGCTCCCCCAAACGTCGAAACAGCAATTCCTTGAGTTGAGAGAAATCCTTCGGGCCAAGCTCGGCCTGCCATTCGCGCTCGATCTCGCGGAGCACCTCCAGAGCCTTTGCCCACGCGGCGTGTCCGCGCTTGGTAAAGCGGACAATGCGCGCGCGGCCCTCATCCGGCGCGTCGGACCGGATCAGATATCCGAGATCTTCCAGACTCCCGAGCAAGCGGTTCATGGCCTGCTTGCTCATCCCTGCGCGCTCGGCCAGAACGCCGGGGCGAACTCCGTCGGGGCCTGGGAATCGGAATACCGCTATGTGCGGCAGGCTAAGCCCCTTGAAGCCCGCCGCATTCAGGTCGCGGACGATGCGCCGGTGAATGGCCTCGGCAGGGAACACGCAGCATCGCGCCGATGAGCATATCTTTGGCCTTGACCGGCGCTGAATTTTCTTCAAAAGAACTCATTGACATTCTCCGTAAACTCTGTTTACTATACAGCCACGGTAAACATAGTTTACCAAAAAGGAGGTCAAAATGACACTGCAAACCATCGACTTGTTGTCGGACGAAATCGTAGCGGAAGGTCCACACCAAACCTCAACATTGCCGCAGGCAAACCAGGCAAAGTGCGTTCCCGCGGGAACCGGCACAGCCTACTGGGGTCCCGGCGAGCTGATGACGTTTCTCCTCACCGGCGAAGAGACAGGCGGCGCGCTCTTCATGGCGGAGATCTCTGTCGCGCCGGGCGGAGGCACACCGCCGCACATCCACCACCGCGAGGACGAAGCGTTCCGCATGCTCGAAGGCACGCTGACGATCCAGGTGGGCGGGGATACAATCACTGCATCCGCCGGAGATTTTGCTTTTCTTCCCCGTGGCATCGCTCACTCGTTCAAGAACACCGGCGACGGCTATGCGAAGGCACTTGTCTTGATCACTCCGGCGGGCCTTGAGGGATTTTTCGCCGAAGTCTTCGAGCCTGCTGCGGACCGTTCCGCGCCGCCGCCGCCTGCCAGCAAAGAGTTGATCGGCCGGGCGCTCGCGGCTGCCCCAAGGTACGGAATGGAGCTTCTTCCCCCGGCATAACGGGATTTCATCGGGTCCACAAGAGGACCGACGAAGGAAGAGAAACAAGGAAAGGGAGGTCTCCATGTCACTGCAATCGATCGATCTATCCGTCAATCCTGCCAACGAGACGATCCGCTTAGGGCCGCTCGTGGTGCGGTTCCTTGTCACCGGTGAGAACTCATCCGGAACGGTCGCGGTCTTTGAGGTGGTTGTGCCCGCCGGGCAGCGCCTGATGGCGCCGGCGCACAGCCACGACCACTACGAGGAGACGATCTACGGCATCGAAGGCGTGTTGACGTGGACCGTGGACGGCAAGCTGATCGACGTTGGGCCGGGGCAGGCGCTGTGCATTCCGCGGGGCGCGGTTCACCGGTTCGACAACAACGGCGCGGTGGACGTGAAGGTGCTGTGCGTCGTTACGCCTGCTGCAATCGGCCCGCAGTATTTCCGCGAAGCGGCGGAGGCGGTCAGCGCGGCGGCCGGTGGTCCGCCGGATCGCGCGAAGATGGTGGAGATCATGCGCCGCCACGGGCTGACTCCGGCTCCTCCTCCGCCTCAGGCGTAGGGCCGCGACATGTCCAGGCCGGCGATTGCCCGTAATAAGCGAACCAGAGCTGGCAGTCGCTGCTCCCCGGGTTTGTGCAAGATCGCCGATTCGCTCACGGGGCCGAAAATCGAACCCTGAATGGTTAACCGGCGAATGGGAGTTTGCGGCGGTTCTTCCGGGCACTCGCCGCTGATTTCGTTCCAATCCGGTCGAGCTCGGGAGCTATCCCGGCGGCCAGGTGTGGTGCCGTCCGCCCAGAACATGCAGGTGCAGGTGATCGACCGTCTGCCCGCCATCGGGGCCGGTGTTGATGACGATGCGATAGCCATGTTCCAGCCCCTTATCCCGCGCAATTTGCGCCGCCGTCACCAGGAGATGCCCCAGCAGCGCGGAATGGGCCGGCGAGGCCTGCGCCGTGGACGGAATGTGCTCCTGGGGAATGACGAGGAAGTGCACCGGCGACTGCGGATTGATGTCGGAGAAGGCGTAACACTGCTCGTCCTGGTAAATGGCCTTGGAGGGAATGATGCCGGCGGCGATTTTGCAGAAGAGGCAATCCATGCGGGATCAGTGTACAGGAGTTACAATCGGCGAAGGACAACTTCGGCGATTGGGCCGCGGTTGCTCCCAGGGTGTGTACGCCAGTGCGCGTCAGCTGGTGTGATCCACGATGATCTTCCAACCGTGCGCGCCCTTGTGCCACACCAGGGAGAAGATGCCGTCGTCTTTTGCCGCTGCGCCATGCGTGGTGCGCTGCAAATGGAATTTCCCCGTGACCACGGCGTATTCCGCCGCGCCGCAAGACGACGGCAACATGCGAACCTCGATATCGGCGAAGGTAAGCGTGCCCATCTGCGCGGCGTTTGAATACGCCTGCTGGTAGCGCTGGAGTATTGGCTGATACCCCTTACGCAACTGCGCGCCGATGAACGTGGTTTCGGGCGAGTCCTCGTAGGTCTGCATGAAGGCGGGAATGTCGGCGCGATTCCAAGCGGCCACCTGCGCATCCATGGCGGCGCGGATAGCGGTTTCCGCCGATTGCGCCACGCCAAGGGTCACAGCAAACACCAATGCAAATGCGGCCAGCAAGCGATACATGACGACCTCCAGACTTTGCACTTCAGCATACAATGAGGCCATGGCCGCAGCTTCCCCGGTCTCGCCTTTTCGCATCGTGCACACTGTCTGCTCGCACGATTGTCCGGACTCCTGTGGCGTGCTGGTGACGGTGAACGCCGAGGGCCGCGCCACAAAGGTTCAGGGCGATCCCGCGCACCCGGTCACGCAGGGATTCCTGTGCGGCAAAGTGGCCAAGTATCTCGACCGCGTGTACGCGCCGGACCGCGTGCACTATCCGCTGAAGCGCAAGCCCGGTGCGGCCAAGGGACCGCTGCCGCGCGGGCGCGAAATGGAAACATACGAGCGCGTCACCTGGGACGAGGCGCTTGACGGCATTACCGCGCGCCTCCGGCAAGTTGCCCAGCGCTTCGGACCGGAGTCGATCTTGCCCTACAGCTACGCGGGCAACATGGGCTTGCTGGGCTACGGTTCCATGGACCGCCGCTTTTTTCACCGCCTGGGCGCCAGCCAGCTCGAACGCACCATCTGCTCCGAAGCCGGCGGCCAGGCCTGGAACCTCGTCTACGGCCGCAAGCTGGCCACGCCCACTGAGGACTTCCGCCTGGCCAAGCTGATCATCGCTTGGGCCGCGAATATTCACGGCAACAACGTTCACCTGTGGCCGATGGTGGAGCAGGCGCGGCGCAATGGCGCGCGGCTCATCGTGATCGACCCGTACCGCACGCGGACCGCGGCCCTGGCTGACTGGCATATCGCCATCCGCCCTGGCACCGACGTGGCGCTGGCCCTGGGCATGATGCACGTGATCCTGCGCGACAGTCTCGAGGATCGCGGGTACATCGCCGCCATGACCCATGGCTTTGCCGGGCTTGCCGAGCGCGTGCGCGAATACACGCCGGAAAAAGTTGCCGCGTGGACGGGCATGAGCGCAAGCGCAGTGGAGGCGCTGGCGCGCGAATACGCAACCACTCGTCCGGCCACGATCCGCCTCAACTATGGTGTGCAGCGCGGCGAGAACGGCGGCACCGCTGTCCGCGCCATCGTGATGCTGCCCGCGCTCACCGGCGCATGGAAGCATCGCGGCGGCGGCGCGCAGCTTTCCACCTCGGGCGCGTTTCGCTGGAATGAGGACGCGCTGCGCCGGCCGGACCTGGCGCTCGGTTCGCCGCTGGGCCGCCTGGCGCGCACCGTCAACATGTCCACGCTCGGCATGGCGCTGGAAAAGCAGGGACTGAGGGGGTCCGCCGCGGCGGAGAACAAGGAACCGGAATTCGACGTGTTGAGCGGCGGGCCGGACGTGCACGCGCTGTTCGTGTACAACTCGAATCCGGGCGCCATAGCGCCCAATCACAATGCCGTTGTGCGCGGCCTCAGGCGCGGCGATCTTTTCATTGTGGTGCATGAGCAGTTCTTCACTGACACCACGGACTACGCCGATTACATCCTGCCCGCGACCACATTCCTGGAACACACGGATGCGCAGGGCGCCTATGGCCACTATTTTGTGCAGTGGTCGCACCAGGCCATCGAGCCCGTTGGCGAATCGCGGTCGAACGTGTGGCTCTTCAGCCGGCTGGCGCAGCGAATGGGCTTCGACGAAGAGTGTTTCCGCGATTCGCCCGAGGAGATGATCCGGCAGGCGCTGGGCGCGAACGGCTCCGGGCACAGCACCAATCCCGGCATGGAGCACATTACCGTTGAAGAGCTGAAGGCGAAGGGCCACGTCCCGCTCAGCTTCCATCGCGAGCCGGAGACTGCGCCGTTTCAGCCCTACGTTATGGGCGAGCTTCCCACGCCATCCGGCAAAGTCGAGTTTTACTCGGATACGCTGGCCGCGCAGAGGCTGGATCCGTTGCCCGCGTTTGTGCCGCCGGCGGAGTCGCGTTGGGGCGCTGGTGCGAAGCGCTACCCGCTGGAGCTGCTCGGCCGCAAAAACGACAACTACATGAACTCGACCTTCGCCAATCTCGAGGGCCATCGCAAAATGGAAGCGCGCAAAGCGGGCAAGCTTGAGATGCATCCCGAGGACGCGGCGGCGCGCGGCATTGCCGATGGCGACCGCGTGCGGATCTTCAACGATCGCGGCGAGCTCCGCCTGACGGCGCTGCTGACCGGCAGCCTGCCCGCGGGAGTGGTTGCCGGGCGGCTGGACTGGGCCAAGTTCCATACCGAAGCCGTAAACATCAACGCGCTTACCAGCGAACGCCTGACCGACATCGGTGCGGCGCCCACGTTCTATTCCGTGCTCGTCGAAGTGGAAAAGGCAGGGAGCAGGGAGTAGGGCGTAGATGTCCTCTTGAATCTGTTCAGCAGGGCTCTGATTTAGATTCGAGATGGTCATGAAAAGTGAGTCTGCCTTTCAATTGCGGCTCGCCACTGAAGCCGACATCCCCGCGCTCGATGCGCTGATTGAAGCTTCCGTCCGCGGGCTGCAGGCGGGCGACTACACGCCCGCGCAGATGGAAGGCGCGCTGGGCACCGTCCTTGGCGTGGACACGCAGCTTATTCGTGATGGCACTTACTATGTGGCTGAATGCGGAACCGGATCGCGGCGCATGGCCGGCTGCGGAGGTTGGTCACGGCGCAAAACGCTCTTCGGCGCCGACCGCGGTCCCGGACGCGAGCCGGACCTGCTCGATCCCGCCACCGATGCCGCCAAGGTGCGCGCCATCTTTGTGCATCCCGAGTTTGCCCGGCAGGGTCTCGGCTCGCTGATTCTCAAAACCGTGGAAGAGGCAGCGCATGCCGCCGGTTTTCGCCGCTTCGAGATGGGTTCCACGCTGACCGGGGTTCCGCTTTACACGCTCAGGGGCTACGTCGAGATCGAACGTATCTCCGTGCCGCTCGGCAATGGTGAGTCGCTTCCCGTGGTGAGAATGTCCAAACAAGTGCTGTGAGGGCTGCGGCTCGGCGACAATGGATAAAGCGGATCATCGCGGAAAAAGGGCGCGACACACATGACATCGACCAGTTGGCTGATCCTCGTATCCATATTTGTGGTGTTTCTGCTACTCCGGCGAGTCGGCCAAATCTCCGCACGCGCGGCTCGGGCATACCTCGAGCAGGGCGCGCAAGTGGTCGACGTCCGCAGCGAGGCTGAATTCGCGGCTAGGCATCTGCGGGGAGCCATCAATATCCCCCTTGATCGCATCGATAGCATTGCGCCGCAACGGCTGAAGGACCGCAACCAGGTTCTGCTGTTGCACTGCCAAAGCGGCATGCGCAGCGCCGCGGCCCAGAAGAAGCTGGCCCGGATGGGCTTCGCCCGTGCTTACAACGTGGGATCGTACACCCGCGCCGCGCGCATTCTCGGCCTATAGATGGCGTCAGCGTCTGGGCTTTATCCCTCCCTGAGAGACGCGTGCGCCCTCTGGACCGGCCTTGGCAATGGGTTCCGCTCCGCAACCGGTTCTCCGCCGTTTCCGTCTAAGACTTGAATCACAACACTCCCGTTTTGCGGGATGCCCACCCGCACGCGATATTCTGGATACGGAGACCATTGATGCAAATAAAGTGGATGCATGCCATAGCGGTTGTTGCCGTCTTTGCCGTTCCTTGCCTCGCCACCGCCCAGGCGCCGAGCGCGCCCGCCCAACCGCAGAGCGCACCAACCAGGGCACAGGCCGGGTCGGCGGTGAATTCGTTCGATTTCTCGGGAAGTTTTTTGAAGACTTTCAGCACCTCAACCACCGGCAATGGCACGGTGCAGACCCCCAACGATTCCTACGGCGGCATGATGGGCATTCGCTACATCCCCGGACCATGGAAGGGCGCGGAGATCACTTACTCCTTCAGCCCCCTCGACCAGACCTACTCGGTGGACAAGGGATCCTGCGGTTTTCAGTGCAAGAACCCCACTGTCACCATTCCCAACGACCAGAGCCAGGTGACGTTGAATTACGTGGTATCGCGGCGGATGGGCAGAGTTACGCCGTTTGCCGAGGCCGGCTTTGCCTTTGTCATCAACTACTCCACCGGCACCGCCTACGCCATCAACACCGTCGTCCGTCCCGGATACGTTGGCGATGCGGGCGCCGATTTTGGCGGGCCGCGCTTCGGCCTCCGCGTCCAGTTCCGCGACACCCTCTACAGAGCGCCTAATCTCGAATTCCCCTACGCTGCAACCGGCAAATTCATGCAGACGGCAGAGCCCCTTGTCGGTATCTACTTCCGCCCCTGGTAAATCCCGGGGCGGTTCCACCTCATCCCACCTTCGGCAACCACTCCTACTCCTTCCCCGCCCCAATAACACTAAATCGTTATAGTCAGTGGTAATCAAGAACATCTAAGCTGCCGATAACTATCCAAGCGAGCAGATAATGCAAGCGCTTTTCATTGGAATTGTGATTACGGGGCTGTTTGTCTTTTTATTTGGGTCTATTTCCCATGCCCGCCCCGACGACCGCATCCGCTGCTGGGTTGGCGGATGGGTCTCCCTCTGCGCCTACTTCGCCGTACGCCTTTGGACTCCCACCGACTGGCTCGGACATTCTCTCCAATTTTGGCTCCGCTCCGACCTCCTCATCCTCGGCGCAACATTCTTTATCGTCTCCACCACCGTTCTGGTCCGCGGCCGAAAGTTCGCCATGCGCCTGGGCTCGGCCATCGCCCTTTCCGCATTCGCTCTGATTGGCCTTTCCACGCTCGGACCCCGCTTCGCCGCCGTCCTCACCCTCGCCATACTGTTGCGCCAGTCCATCGCCATCTATCTTGCCGTTCGCGATCGCCAACTGGTCTTCGCCCCCATGGTCATTGCCATGGCCTTCATCGTGGCAGTTGGCTCCCTCGCGGGCATCAGCGCCGGCCATTACTACTGGGTCGTCGATGTCCTTTGGATGGAAACCTACTTCACCGCCGCCCTCGGCTTCTGGTATTGGGGCGGCGAACGCACTCTGGCCCTCCACACCACGGTCTTCGGCCTCTTCTCCTGGGCCGCCATGTTTCCCATCGGCTACTTCGTTTTCCTCTTGCTGCCGCGCATGCCCGTCGATGACGGAATCTGGAATCTCCCCGCATACTGCGCCGGCGTGGGCATGGTCCTGCTCCTCATTGAGGAGCAGCTTCGCATTGCCGGCGCCCTGGGCGAGGAATACCGCCTGCTCTTTGACAACAATCCCCACGCCATGTGGATCCTCGACACGGAAACCCTTGGCTTTCTCGACGTAAACCACGTCGCCGCCGAACTGCACGGCTACACCCGCGAGGAGTTTCTCCAGCTAACCCTCCCAGACATCGTTGTCCCGGAGAGGAGAGTCCAGGCCATCGCCGACGCCCGCGACGGCGACAGTTCCGTTCACTATTCCCTCCATCGCCGCAAGGATGGCACCATCTTCCCCATGGACCTGACGCCTCACGCGATCGACTTTCGCGGGCGTCCCTGCCGCTTCGTGCTTGCCCTCGATGCCTCCAGGCGTGAGGCTCTCGAACGCCAGTTGCAGCACCAATCCGAGCATGACCCCCTCACCGGCCTGGCCAACCGCATGCTCTTTCAGGAGCACCTCGCCCCGGCCGTTCTCGATGCCCGCCAGTCCGGCGATAAGCTCGCCATCCTCTGCCTCGACATCTGCCGCTTCAAGCGCATCAACGATGTCTATGGCCCGCGCGTGGGCGATGAATGCATCCGCCACGTCGCCTCCGTCCTCAGCTCGCGGGTTCGCGCCAGCGACTTTGTCGGCCGTATCGCCGGCGACGAGTTTGCCATGATTCTTACCGGCATCCGCAATGCCGCCACCGTGGAACAACGCGCCACCGAGCTCACTACGCTTCTTCAGCAGCCGGTCCTGGTCGAGGGCTATCCCATCCAGCTCACTTTCAGCGTCGGACTCGCCATTTGCCCTGACGACGGCGAGGATCCCCTCGCCCTCTGGAGCGGCGCCGAAGGCGTTCTCCGCCGCTCTCAGCAAGCCGGCGGTGGTCAGATCGCCTGGCTCTCCCGCGAATCCAAAGAGGATGCCCAGGAACAGATCGCCATCGAGGCATGCCTCCGCATGCGCATGGAGGAGGCCGGATTCCGCCTGGTCTACCAGCCCATTTACGACTTCAACGGACGCATCCGCAGCCTTGAAGCCCTCCTGCGAATGGACCACCCCATCTACGGCGCCATCGGCCCCGTCAAGGTCATCCCCATTGCCGAAGAAACCGGCCTCATCGTCCCTCTCGGCATGTGGGTCATAGAGGAGGTCTGCCGCCAGATCCGCTCCTGGATTGACGATCAAGACATGCGCGTCATCCCCGTCGCCATCAACGTCTCCGCCCTGCAGCTCATGCACGTCGATTTTGCCGACCGCCTCATGGAGATGATCCGCCGCTACGCCATCAACCCCAAATGGATCCACCTCGAGCTCACTGAAACCGCCGCCATGCGCAACCTGAAGGAAGTCTCGGTGCAGATGACTCGCCTGGCCGGCCTGGGCTTTGTCTTCCTCATGGACGACTTCGGCACCGGCCACTCCTCACTCGGCCGCCTGCACCAGTTGCCGCTCTCCGTGCTCAAAATCGACCGCTCCTTCATTGAGCAGCTCTGCGCGCCCAACGGCATGTACACCACCCTGACCATCGTGCAGGCCATTATTTCCATGGCCCACGCCCTGCATCAGAAAGTAGTCGCCGAGGGCGTGGAAACCGAAGCTCAGCTAGCCTGCCTCGGCGGCCTCGACTGCGACCTTGTCCAGGGCTTCCACCTGGCTCGTCCCCTGCCGCCCGATGCCATTCCCCCGCTCGCCCGCCGCAAGCACCCTGCCTTTGCCGAACTCCTGCCGGCTCTCTGCGCCCCCGAGCTGCTGGACGAAACCACGGAGTCCGTCTCCGGCGACTGAGTGAGCCAGCCGTCAGCTCTCAGCCGTCAGCTCTCAGCTTCTGGCTCCTGGCTCCTGGCTCCTGGCTCCTGGCTAATGGCGCGGATTACAATCAACCCCACACTTCGGTGGATCGGCCGCGTTGCTGCGTCGAATCGAGGAGGATCAAGAAATGACGACGCGAGTTTCCACATTTCCCCTGCGTCTGCCGGTCTCAATGAAGGCCGCTCTTGAAGAAATCAGCAAGCGCGACGGTACCAGCCTGAACCAGTTCCAGGTGGTCGCCGCGGCGGAGAAGATAGCTGCGATGGAGACCGAGCGGTTCTTTGCCGAGAGGAAAGGCCGTGCGGACCGCAAGGCGTTTCGGCGCATCCTGAATCGTAAAGGCGGGGAAGCACCGAGAGCGGACGATCGAATCGACTGACGCCTTCGGGGTGGCGGGATAAAAGTGAATTGTTAAGCGTGCAAGTGGCAGCATATGGTTGTATGCAGTGGGCGCATTCGAATATAACCAGCACTTAGCTTTTGGCTTGAGAGCTGGCAGCCGTTCTCGTCCCTTGGTCTCTTGGTCCCTTATCCCTTATCCCTCGTCTCTAGTCTCTAGTCCCTAGTCCCTAGTCCCTAGTCCCTAGCAACTCGACATAATCCACCGCCGCCGGATCCCGTCCCTCCGGCGTACCCTCCACGCGCAGAATGTCGCCCCGCTTCAGCTCAATCTCTCCAGTGGTGAACCGCGTTGAATTGTCCCCATCCGGCCGGAACGACGGCAACTTCGCATCTGCAACCCACGCTGCCTCCTCGTGACCGTTCACGGTGAACCGGAAGCGCGCCTTCCCGCCCTGCAAGTCGAAATACTGAATGGCCACCCGGTATCGTCCCGGCTTGATGGATAGTATCCACTCCGCGATGCAGGCGTTCGCCGCCGCGTGTTCCACGGCCAACGGGCACGTGGCCGCCTCGCCGCCGGACGCATCCTCCCACGGATTGACATGGATCACCTGGTACCGCGTCAACCGCGCCGATTCGGCCTCCAGCCGGTTTGGATAGTTGCCGGCGCGCCCCGTCGCATCGGGAATTCCGCTCAGCTTCAGGAAATACTGCACAATCGCATCCCGCCACACAATCGCGTGTCCCGCCTGGTATCGCAGCCGCGCTGCCTCATCGTCAAAGAGCGCCGGATCGATCTTTCCCTTCAGCGTCGCCCACTCCCGCCCCAGCTCCGCTGCCTCGTCCGCGCCCTGGTAGTGGCTGTCGTAGATGTACTGGATCACCGTTTTTCCGTCATGCAGTTTCCATGTGTAAGGAACGTGATGGAAGAACGTCAGCAAATTGTCCGGCGTGGTGGAGGCGTTCTCGTAAACCTTCGCCACCTCCGGCCAGTACTGCCCCACGAATCCCGTCCCAGTGGCAACTGTCCGGTCCATGCCCACGCCCAGGTGGTCCGCCCTATGCCATTGCCCCCAGCCGTTGTTCTCGCTAGCTTCGATGTTCGGCCCATAGTGGCTGCCCGTAATATCGGTCAGCGTTTGCATCCCCAGCGGCCCGGTGTAATCCACGTATGCCGGCCACGACTGCATCAGCATCTTCGTTACCGTGCTCACCACCACCGGGTCCGAGCCGATTGTCTGCCGCGTCCACTCTTCGGCAATCTGCTGCGCCGTCAGGTTCGGATTCCACGCCAGCCGCCCGAACGCGTACAGGTTGGCATTGGCCAGCGGCGCGCCCATCCACGCCTCCTGCCCCACGCCTGCCACACCGACCATTCCGCCCAGCGGCCGGTTGAACGTCTTGCCCGCGAGGATCTGCTTCACCGGCGTCGACCGGCTCTCCGCCCGCAGGTCGAAATCCAGCACCCATTGCCACATCTGCGCGGTGTAGACAAGGTGCCGCTGCTGCCCCAGATACTCCTGCGTGATCTGGACCTCCATCGCTTGATTCGTCCTTTCCAAGCCGCTGAACAGCGGCGATACCGGCTCCTGCGCCTGGAAGTCGATCGGGCCTTCCTTGGTCTGGATGATCACGTTGTCAGCGAACTTTCCGTCCAGAGGATGAAACACGTCGTAGGCCGCCCGCGCCCGGTCTGCCTTCGCATCGCGCCAGTCCAGATGGTGGTTGTAGACAAACGCCCGATAGAGAACCACCCCGCCATGCGGGGCCAGCGCCTTGGCCAGCGTGTTGGCGGCATCGGCCGGCGAGCGCCCGTAGCTCGCCGGTCCGGGCTGGCCCTCCTGAATCCGCCTTCACCGTGAATCCGAAGAAATCGGGGATGAGCTTGTAGATTTCGTCCGCCTTGTTCTTCCACCATGCAATCACCGCGGGATCGAGCGGATCGTAGGTCTTCAGCCCGCCGATCTTCTGCGGGCTGGCCACATCCACGCTCAACGCCACCCGCACTCCGTACGGCCGCATGGTGTCGGCGATCCGCGCAATGCCTTTCAGCATCTCCGGCTCCAGAAACGGCGCGGCATTGTTTACGTTGTTCAGGTTGCAGCCGTTGATGCCGATCGACGCCAGCAACCGCGCATATTCGTGTACCGGCGCCAGATCCTCGCGCACATGGCCGGCGTCAAAAAAGATCGATCGCCCCGCATACCCGCGCTCAATCGACCCATCCGCGTTTTCCCACTCATCCACCCATCGGATCGCCATCGCCGGAGCGTCAACCGCGTCCAGCCGCGAAAGATCCTGCCCGGTGGCCACCCGCCGGAGCAGATCGAACGCCCCAAATAGTGCGCCGTGCGGGTTTGATCCGGCGACAACCACCAGCGGATGTCCTCGCCACAGCGTCCGCCGCAGCCAGAATCCATGCGCCTCGAGATGCGTGGGAGCTTTCAGCAGCGGATAGGCTTTTCGCACCTCGTCGAGCGTGCCCAATACGGTCTCGCCACCGCCCGTCTGCGTGCCTTCCATGCCGGCCAGCCCGCGTTTCAGCTCCTCAACTGCGGATTCTTCCAAAACGCCGCCGCCCAGGGCGCGCACGTTCTGCGGGATTCCGGCATTCGCGTGCCCGCCCATATACTTCAGCCACGCCTGCTCCGCCGTCTGCGCCCGCGCCGCTGTTCCCGCCAGCATTGCCAGTCCAAGAACAACAAGACCGATCTGCTTCCCCGGAACTCCCAGGGTCCTCACCCATCCCTCGCGCATGGCTACCGTTGTACCACGCAGTCTGTGCCCGATTCCTCCGCAGAAGCCTCGGTCTCTTGTTCCCTTGGTCCCTCGGTCCCTGCTCTTCAGCCGCACGTCGTCCAATCCAGGATCACCTTGCCCGCCATGCCCGTCATCATCACCTCGAATCCCTTTTCGAATTCAGTGTGGTCGAAGCGATGGGTGATGACCGGAGAAATATCCACCCCCGACTCCAGCATGACCGACATCTTGTACCAGGTTTCGTACATCTCCCGGCCATAAATGCCCTTGATCGTAATCATGTTGAAGATGACCTGGCGCCAGTCCATCTCCGATGCCTTGGCGGGAATTCCGAGCAGGGCGATCTTCCCTCCGTGGCACATGTTGGCGATCATGTCGCGCAGCGCAATCGGATTGCCTGACATCTCCAGGCCCACATCGAAGCCTTCCGCCATGTGCAACTGCTTCTGGACTTCAGCCAGCGGGGTCTCATTGGGATTGACGGCGATGGTTGCCCCCATGCGCCGCGCCAGGTCCAGCCGAAACGGATTCATGTCGGTGATGACGACATGCCGCGCGCCGGCGTGGCGCACCACCGGAATGGTCATGAGGCCGATGGGACCGGCGCCGGTGATGAGAACGTCCTCGCCCACCACAGGGAACGAGAGCGCGGTATGCACGGCGTTGCCGAAGGGATCGAAGATGGCGGCAACTTCCTTGTCGATCCCGGTGTGATGACGCCAGATATTGGACATGGGCAGGGAGACGAACTCCGCAAATGCGCCGGGGCGGTCGACTCCCAGCCCGAGGGTCTGCGCGCAAAGGTGCCGCCTGCCCGCCAGGCAGTTGCGGCAGCGCCCGCAGGTCACGTGCCCTTCGCCGCTGACCATGTCTCCGGGATGGAAATCGTTGACGTTCGAACCCACCTGAACGATTTCGCCCACGAATTCATGTCCGATCGCCATGGGAACCCGGATGGTCTTCTGCGCCCACTCGTCCCACTGGTAAATGTGGACGTCGGTGCCGCAGATGCCAGTCTTCTGCACCCGGATCAGGACGTCATTGATTCCGATAGTGGGTTCCGGGATTTCTTCCAGCCACAGGCCGCGTTCGCTTTTGCTCTTTACCAGTGCTTTCATCGGGTAACCTCAGATTGTCCATTTTTCACATCAACACATCATGATATGTTGATTTCTGCATAAAATAATGTATATGCACTCTACCGTCGCATCATGATATGTTGATATGAAATTTGCCCCGTTGTTGGTGCATTTCTCACGGCCCGGTCATCCGGCTGCGAAGGCGTTTGAGGACGTTGGGTGGAACCAGGCCGGTGACGTCGCCGCCCAGGGAAAAGACCTCCTTGAGCATGCGCGAGCTGACGAAGGAGTAACGGCCGGCGGGCTGCAGGAAGACGGTCTCGATGTCGGGGGCGAGGCGGCGGTTCATGAGCGCCATCTGGAACTCGTACTCGTAGTCGGAGATGGCCCGGATGCCCCGCAGCACGGCGGATGCGCCCTGGAGTCGCGCGAATTCCACCATGAGGCCATCAAAAGTTGCCACCGAAACATTGCTCATGGCCCGCGTGGCTTCCTCGAGCATTTCCACGCGTTCCGAGACCGAAAACAGGGGATTCTTGCCGCGGTTATTGAGGACGGAGATGACGAGGTGATCGAAGAGGCGCGCGCCGCGCTGGATCAGGTCCACGTGGCCATTGGTGGGCGGGTCGAAGGTGCCGGGATAGAGCGCTTTGACGGGCATGGCGGCTCAAGTGGATTGTACGGCATGGGCGGGGACGGGCTTCGGTGGTGGGTGAGTTTGCGCGACGGAGGGTCTCGGGGGCTGAATAGCCGGCCTGAGGACTCATCTGGAGGGCAGAAAGTGCCAGGTGAAGAGCCCGCGGCTAAAGCCGCTAAGGGTTCTATGCGTTTCTATTCAGCGGCCTGAAGGCCGCTGCTCCTTCCGGATTACAGAAAACAAGTTCTACTAATCGCCGGTAGTGGTGGCGGCGGGCTCCTGGGTGGTGATGGCGGCGGTGTCGATGGAGAGGAGCCGGCCGAGCTCGGAGAAATCCTTATCCCATTGGGGGTGTTCATCGGCGGCCAGCGCAGTGAGAGCATAGGCTGGAAGTGCGCAGGATTTCGTACCAAATGTTCTGGGCCTGCCAGAGATTGAGCTCGAAGGGAAGCTCGGAAAAGGTGCGGGAGAGAGACAGGGCGCGGTCGAGCATTTCGAGGGAGCCCGAAGACATTTGCAGCTCGATCATGGCACGCTTCATGCGCTGGTCGGCGATGTAGGACAGGGTAGAATTTCAAGCTGCACTTCGTCGGCCTTGGCGAGAGAGAGGAACGAGCGGAGCTGGGCCTGGTCGATGGGGTCGCCGTCGAGGGCGCGGCGGATGCCGGCATTGATGGCGAAGCCCGCGGCAAGAGTCAGCGCTGGCGGCTTGGGCAGGCCGGCCTGGGAAAGATAGTGGAGCAGGCTGGCGTGGTCTTCGTAGATGGTGGTGAGCGAGCTCTCGATGTTCCAGAGGGTGGAGTTGAGGATGATCTGGATGATGCGGCGCTGCTCGTCGGTGAAGAGCGAGGTGAGAGAGTAGTCGACGTGGCCGTAATAGCGGTCGAGGAGCCGAATGACCTCGGGGAAATCGGCGCGGAGGACGTGGGCTGGAGGTCTCGGCCATGAAGCTCTCGAATCCGCGGGCATCTTCTTCGGAGTAGGGCTTGACCGCGGCGGTGATGTTCTGGTCGCCGAAGTGAAGGACGGCGAAGCTGAAGGAGCGCTGGTTTTCCGTTATGTTGCTTGAAACCATCACGCGGCCGAGGGCGAGGCGGCCGCGGCCGGAGGTGAAGATGTCATAGGAGAGGCGGCGGACGCGGAAGCAGAAGAGCTCCGTTTCCTCAGTGAATGAGGAGAAGATGGAGCTGATGGCGTAATGCGCGGCCACCTGTTCGAGGCTAAGCTGGAGGGCGCCGATCTTCTCCTTGTAAATGCGGGCGCCGTCGCCGGCTTTGGGGTCGTTGGATTTGGCATGAGCCAGGCGTTCGATGAAGACCGGCTCCAGGGCAGAGCCTTCGCTGCCGAAGAGAAATGCGGCAAGCTGGAGGACGCGAGCGGCGTAGGCGATGACCTGGACCGTCTCGATGCCGGAGATATCGTCAAAGAACCAGCCGCAGCTTGTGTACATGAGTTGGGCGTGGCGCTGCATCTCCATCAGCTCCAGAGCGCGAATGCGCTCGCCCGCATCGAGAGTGTGGCTGGAGTGGTTGCGCAGGAATTCTTCGACGGTTTCCGGGGTGCGGTCGAGGACCACGTCAATGTAGGCGTCGCGAGCGGCCCAGACATCGCGGAAGAGACGGCTGCCTTCGCGCTCTGTGAGGGGAATGACGGCGTCGCGCAGCTCGTCGAGGGCCTGGCGCAGGGGTGCGCGCCAGAGCTGGTTCCAGCCTGCGCGGCCGCCGTTGCAGCCGCAATTGGAGCGCCAGCGCTCCACGCCGTGGGAGCAGCTCCAGGAGGTATTGTCCACAATCTGGCACTCGTATTCCGGCGGGAACTGGGAGAGGAAGCTGCCGTAATTGGTGAGTTTGACGGACTTGTCGTTCTTCGAGCAAACGCAACGACGCAGGCCAGCGCCATCTCGCCGTGCTTGTGGTGGTGGCCGTAGGATTCGCCGTCGGTGGCGACGTGGACCAACTGCGGATTGGCGTTGTCGCGGAACCCCCCGGTGAGCCTCGCCACCAGGCTCTCGCCGGAGTTCAGCAGCCCCTCAAAGGCGATGGCGCGCGACATGGGGCCGTTGTAAAAGAAGATGGCGATGCGCGACGCCGGAGTCGAAGCGCATCAGGTAAGGGCGATGGTATCGACGGTGGATTGGGCGTCGGCATCCAGTCGCCGCCATCCTTGAGCGGCGGATGGCCTTGCACTGATGCGGAGCCAGCACCGTGAACTTTATGCCGTGGTCGGCGAGCAGCTCCAGGGTGTCGGTGTCGGCGGCGGTTTCAGCCAGCCACATGCCCTCGGGCGCGACCGCCATAGTGATGCTGATAATCGGCGATGCCCCAGCGGATCTGGGTCATGCGGTCGCGGGTGTTGGCGAGGGGCATGATGATGTGGTTGTAAACCTGCGCCATGGCGGAGCTGTGGCCCCTGAAGTTTTTGCGACTGCGTCGTTCGCCGTCGAGGACCATGCGATATGTGCGGGGCGCGTTTTCCTTGAGCCAGCTCAGGAGCGTGGGGCCGAAATTGAAGCTGATGCGCGCGTAGTTGTTGACGATGCGGATGATCTTATTTTTGGAGTTGACGATGCGCGCGGCGCCGTTGGTGGCGTAGCACTCGGCGCAAACGCGCTCGTTCCAGTCGTGATAGGGCGCGGCGGAGTCCTGGGTCTCGACGGTTTCAAGCCAGGGGTTCTCCCGCGGAGGCTGGTAAAAGTGGCCGTGAATGCAGACGAAGTGCTTGCTCGCTGGGGGCATAGAGTTTCCGTTCGCACATCGCCTGGATGGCGAGAACAAAGCAAAACGCCATTTTAGGCTTTTCCGGAGGCAGGCGTGGCGCGGGCCAGGTCACAGGCGCGCCACAGGTACCAGCTGGCCACGGAACGGAAGGGACGCCAGCGCTCGCCGCGGCGGAAGACCACGTCGGGCTTGGGCAGATCGGCGGCTTCGATGGGGCGCGATTTGGGCAAGCGCATGAAAGTGAGGGCGAAGCCTTTACGCACGCCGTAATCGGTGACGGGCAGAACGTCCGGGCGGCCCATCCGGAAGATGAGCAGCATCTCGACGGTCCAGGAGCCGATGCCGCGGACCTCGGTGAGGCGCTCGACGATGTCGGCGTCCGACATTTTTTTGATCGTCGGCGTGCGAGGGGACGGTGCCGTCCAGCGTTTTGGCGGCGAGATCTTTGAGAGCTTTGATCTTGTTGCCGGAAACGCCGGCGCCACGAAGGCGTTCTTGGGGAATATCGACCATGGCCTGCGGCGTACAGATGCCGCCGAAGAGCTCGCAGACTCGGGCGTGGATGGTGGCGGCGGCCTTGCCGTTGAGCTGCTGGTAGAGGATGGATTCGAGCAGCGACTCGAAGGGCTCGGGCGAGGAATCGAGGCGCAGGTTGAATGGGCCGACACGATCGATCAGCAGGCCGAGTTTGGGGTCCTGCGCGTGGAGATGCGCGAGCGCCTCATCGCGGTCGTAGGGGAGCTGCTTGCGGGTGCGGCTGCGGTGCGCCATTACGGGAGTCTATCGCAGAAGAACAGGGAACAGGGATCAGGGAACAGGGAACAGATACGAGGATGCTTTTTTAGTCCCGCAGGAAGCCGGTGAGAAGCGATTTGTGGACGCAGATGCTGCTGTTGTACTGAAAAAGGCCGAGGTTGCGAAAGTTCTGCTGCAGCATTCTGTTTTTATCGGGCGGATGGCTTGCGGATTTGAATCGCTCCTGAGGATCGGCGCGGGTGCGTGCCGCCGCGTAACGGGATGGCCCGCCGATTTACCATCGGAGGTGGAGTAAGGGAACGGGAGCCACCTCATTATGAAGATGCGTCCGGGAGCGCAGACGGGATTTTTGCTGTGCGGCAAGGAATGGGAAGAGGGAGAAGCGCTGGAAGTGCGCTCGCCCTGGGACAACGGACTGGTGGGCCGGGTGACGCTGGCGACGCGCGCCGATGCGCGGCAGGCGGTGAATCACGCGGTGGCATCCATGCGGCGCACGCGCGCGCTGCCGCGCTGGAAACGCAAGGAGATCCTGGAAGACACCACCGCCTCGCTGATTGAGCAGAAAGACCGGTTTGTGCAGCTGATTGTGGCCGAGGCAGGCAAGCCGGTGCGGCTGGCACGGGCAGAGGTGGAGCGCGCCATCCTCACCTTCAAGACCGCTGCCGAAGAGGTGACGCGGCTGGGCGGCGAGACCATTCCCCTGGACCTGACCGAAGGAAACGAAGGACGGTGGGGCCTGGTGCAGCGGTTTCCGGTAGGGCCGGTGCTGGCCATCACGCCGTTTAACTTTCCGCTGAACCTGGTGGCGCACAAGGTTGCGCCGGCAATCGCTGCAGGCTGCCCCATCATCCTGAAGCCGGCGCCGCAGACGCCGTTCACGGCGCTGGCGCTGGGAGAAATCGTATTGAAAGCGGGCTGGCCGCAGGAGGCGATCGCGGTATTGCCGCTTTCCAACGCCGATACGGCGTGGATGGTGGAAAAGGAAGACCGCATCAAGCTGGTTTCATTTACCGGTTCCTCGCGCGTGGGCTGGGAGATCAAAGCGCACTCCAGCCGCAAGCGCATGGTGCTGGAATTGGGATCGAATTCTGCCCTGATTGTGCACGGCGATTGGCCCGATCTGGACGACGCCGCGCTGCGTACCGCACACGCTGCGTTCGGCTATGCGGGGCAGTCGTGCATCAGCGTGCAGCGAGTGTTTGTAGAGCGAAGCGTGTTTCAGACCTATCTGTGGAAGGTGGTGGAATGCGCCACTAAGCTGGTAGTGGGCAATCCCGCGGACGAGGCCACCGACGTGGGGCCGCTCATCCGCGCAGCCGAGGCGGAACGCGTGGAGAGCTGGATCAAGGAGGCGGTTGCCGGCTGCGCCAAACTGGTTTCCGGCGGCGAGCGCCAGGGCTCCATTGTGCACCCGACGATTTTGACTGCGACCAAGCCGGGAATGAAGATCCGCGACGAAGAGGTATTTGGTCCGGTGGTGACGATCGAGCCGTACGAGGACTTCGAAGAAGCGCTGGCGGCGGTGAATCACTCGCGCTACGGCTTGCAGGCGGGATTGCTGACGAGGGATGCGGGCCGGATTTTGACCGCGTTCCGGGAGCTCGAGCTGGGCAGCGTGATCGTGGGCGACACGCCGAGCTGGCGGCTGGATCCGATGCCGTATGGCGGAGAAAAGGACTCGGGGATGGGCCGCGAGGGCGTCCGTTCAGCCATCGAGGAGATGACGGAGCCGCGAATGCTGGTGATGGCGGGGCTGAGGTAGGGTCTTCTTCTCGTCAGAAACCGATTCGCCGAACTCGAGCAGGGATGAAAGCGCATGGATCTCGGACTGAAGGACAAAGTCATCCTCGTCACCGGTGGAGGCGCGGGAATTGGCGCGGCCATAACGCGAGCCTGCCTGGCGGAAGGCGCGCGGACGGTGGTGGTGGGGCGGCGAAGTAAAAATGTGCAGGAATTTCTGGCCGAGATGGAAAGCTCAGACGCGGACTGCGCATTCATTGAGGCGCATCTTGAAGACGCAGGGCGCTGCCGCGAGGTTGTTGCCGAGGTGGAAGCCCGGTATGGCGGCATTTTCGGGCTGGTGAATAATGCCGGGGTGAATGACCGCATCGGGCTGGAATCGGGGTCGGTGGAGGAATTCGTGGCCAGCCTGCATCGAAACCTGGTCCACTACTTTGCGCTGGCGCATTACGCGCTCCCGGCCCTCAAGGAATCTCGCGGCGCAATCGTGAATATCAGCTCGAAAGTGGCATTTACCGGGCCAAGGCGGCTCATCGGCCTACGCCGCCAGCAAAGGAGCGCAGCTTGCGCTGACGCGCGAATGGGCGGCTGAGCTGGCTGCGCACGGGGTCAGGGTAAACGCCGTGATTCCGGCCGAGGTGATGACTCCGCTCTATCGCCGGCTGCTGGATGCGACGGGCGATCCGGAGGGCAGCTTGCGCGAGATCACGGCCAGGATTCCGCTCGGACATCGCATGACGATGGACACCGAGATAGCGGCAGCCGTGGTGTTTCTCCTCTCTCCCACCCAATCCGGGCACACCACGGGCCAGCATGTGGTAGTCGATGGGGGGTACGTCCATCTGGACCGGGCGCTGAATTAGGCTGAAAGTTTCCTTGGGGTCTGGCTCCAGGTCAACGGATTCGAGGAAGCTGCGCTTCGATCCGTGCGGCGGCATGAGGAGGGAAAAAAGCGCCCCTCGGTGAGTCCTGCCTGGATCGATCCAGGTCTGGCAAACGAGGGGCGAGGAGCCGCAATCACAAGAAAATGCGCTTAGGGCATGGAGAACGAGAGCGGTATCCGCACCGCACACCAATGCTTTAGGCTCATCTTCTGGACCGGATGCCATTATGGGGTTTCCTCCCGGGCGCAGAAAGGTTTCATCGGGTAGTAATTGGAGAAACAATAGCAACCGATTGAAAATAATGTATTTAATTAACTCTGGACAAGTAAATTACGTCCCAGTATCATACGCGATACAAAGTAATACAGGGTCCCATATGTTGGATACGGGAGCCGACCGGGCGTTCTCACATTGACACGCACCTCTGGCATGGAATCGGAGCCGGCAAAATCCCGGGCCACATGCAAGATTGCGGGGACACGAGGGGCAGGAAATGGCCACAGGGCAGAAAATGGTGATGGAACTCCTGGAGATTACTCCGATGACCGATGCTGCCCGAATCCGCGAGCAGTTGAGCCGGCTCGTGGCTCATCCTCTGTTTGCCAACAGCAAGCGGTACCCGGCCCTGCTGGCGTATGTGGTGGAGCGAACTCTGCTGGGACACGCCGGCGAATTGAAAGAGCGGAGCATCGGAGTTGAGGTATTTGGCAAGGTGCCGGCCTACGACACCAACGCTGACCCCGTTGTGCGGATTACGGCGGGCGAGGTGCGCAAGCGTCTGACCCAGTACTATTACGAGCCGGCCCACCGTGGCCAGCTGGTGATTGAGCTTCCCACCGGGTCGTATGTGCCCCTGTTCCGTGAGCCGGAGCGGGCGCCGGATCCAGCTTTGCAGGAGATTTCCGCGGAAGGTGCGCCCTCAACGGGGGCACCCGACTTTTCCGGCTGGAGCCGGCTGTGGCGCCTGCGTTGGGCCCTGGCCGGTGCGGCGGGATTCATGGTGATTCTGGCAGCCGCTGTGGGACTAATGGCCGGATGGCGGCTCCATACCGATCCGCCGCCGCCGCCGCCGTCGAACATGGAACTCTTCTGGGCGCCAGTAACCGACAGCGTGAATCCGACCACATTCTGCCTCGGGGAGCCCGCCAAGAACATCGATGTCGGGTCGATCAACTCGTTTGATACGCCGGTTCCCGGGTCAAAGCCGGAGCCGCTCTACTTCCGTCTCCATTACTCCGGGAACCTGGCCCTTGCGGACGTGATCACTTTGACGCGAACGGTGGCCGCGCTGGCCTCGCGACACAAGGCCTTCCGGGTGGTGCCCGCCTCCGACGCCACATTCGCCCAGTTGCGCGAAGGGCCGGTGGTGCTGATCGGCGCCTTCGATAATATCTGGACCCTGCGGGTGACTCAGAAACTGCGCTTTGGGTTTGAGTCGAAGGACGGCGTGGCTTCGCTGGTGGACCGCAATAGTCCCAGCAAGACATCGTGGGCAACGGCATGGGACCTTCCCTATGAGAAGCTCTCCCGCGACTATGCAATTGTGGCGCGGATCCACGACCGCACAACAGGGCAGCCGGTGATTATCGCAGCTGGTATCTCAGAAGAAGGCACGGAAGCAGCGGGAGAGATTTTGTACAACCCCGAATATCTGAATTCGCTGATCGCGCGGGCGTCGCCCGACTGGGCCGATAAGAACCTGGAAGCGGTGATTGAGACGCAGGTGATCGAGGGGCATCCCGGGCCGCCGAATATCCTGGCGGTCGAAACCTGGTGAACTGGCAACTCTGCAACTGAGCTGCAAGGTACAGGATTTCGCTCCGCCATAGCGGCTGTGGAACCCGCGCCGATTTCTCCGCTGGTTTGAAGGCGCTGCGGGATAGATAAGATTTACGCGGCTTCTTTCTTGCTCTTGGCCCGCTGCGCTGCCCAACGCCGGCGCTGCGCGTCTGCGATGCGTTTGCGTGCATCGGCGCTGAGCTTGCGCGCTTTGTGCGCTTTCGGTCGGGTGGTTGCGGCCTTACGGGTGGAGACAGTCCTGGAATCTGCGCCGGCGATTAGCTTCCGCACTTGTGTCAGCCGCGCGATTTCAGCATCGATTTCGGAGAGTATCGATTCAATCGTCATACGAATAAGAATAACTCAGTAAGTAAGCGGTTGGCGAATTCCGTAAGTTACCGGAGTGCCGGCAGCATCCGATCAATGCGCCGCACACGCCGCGCCGTTAAGTAATACGCGGAGGCATATGAAGTCCGCAAGCAGCTGCACGGTTCGGTTTGCAACTTTGGTTGATTCGCGCGGCATTCTGGAATGCCTGGCACAACGTTCGGGCGCGGCATAACGGGAGTCTTTTGGCGATGGAGGAGCTGAGCCGGATGAGTGGGTGCGAATCATGGCAACGGACAATTGAAGGAATGGAGTATTTGGTGACCACAGACAAGGAACGGCTGGACGTTGAAGTGGTCCACGACTTCCTGGCCCGGCAATGTTACTGGGCGAGAGGCATCCCCCGCTTGAGCGTGGAAAAGTCAATCAAGAACTCGCTCTGCTTCGGTTTGTTTCAAGCAAGAGAGCAGATCGGATTTGCGCGCGTTATCTCCGACTTCGCGACCGTTGCATATCTGGGTGATGTTTTTGTTCTGCCGGAATTTCGCGGCCGGGGCTTATCGAAGTGGCTGATGGAATGCATTTGTTCTCATCCCGGCCTCCAGAATCTGCGGCGCTGGATCCTGGTAACTGGAGATGCCCACGGGCTGTACAGGAGATTCGGCTTCACGGAGCTTGCTCATCTGGAGAGTTTCATGGAACGGTACAACCCGGAAATCTACGGAAAAAACGGCTGAGACCCGCCGGCCACTTTACATCCTCCAGTTACACGCCTGCTGTCACGGGTTGGCGCCGCCATGCGTAGAGCGGGAACCGATCTGCCATCTCGGCCACTTCGCCGCGAACGCGATGGAGCACGGCGTCGTCATTGCGATTCTCGAGGGCATACGCGATCCAGCGGGCGATGTGGCGCATCTCAGCCTCTTTCATACCTCGAGTGGTCAAGGCCGGGGTGCCCACGCGAATGCCGGATGGTTTCAGCGGGGGATTGGTATCGAAGGGGATGGCGTTCTTGTTCACGGTGATGCCGGCCTTGCCCAAAGCCAGCTCCGCCTCCGATCCCAGGATGCCTTTGGCGAAGACATCCACCAGCATCAGGTGATTGTCTGTTCCGCCGGAGATGATGCGGAACCCGGCTGACTGAAGCTCTTCTGCGAGCACTTTGGCGTTGGCCACAATCTGCGCGGCATAGTCTCGGAATTCCGGACGCAGAACTTCAGCGAACGCGACTGCCTTGGCGGCGATGATATGCACCAGCGGACCGCCCTGCTGGCCCGGGAACACGGATTTATCCACTGCAGCGGCAAGGTCCTTGGAGCACAGGATCAGGCCGGCGCGCGGTCCGCGCAACGTTTTGTGGGTGGTGGAGGTGGTGATGTGCGCGTGAGGAACAGGCGAGGGGTGCACGCCGCCCGCCACCAGGCCGGCGATGTGCGCCATGTCAAAGATGTAGACCGCGCCGACCTTGTCGGCGATCTGGCGCATCCGCGCGAAATCCCACAGCCGCGGATACGCGCTGCCTCCGCCAATGATGACCTTCGGCTGTTCGCGGACGGCGATAGCCTCAAGCTCGTCGTAATCGATCAATTCGGTGTCACGTCGCACTCCATAAAACGTGGGGCGATAGAGTTTGCCGCTGAAGCTGAGCTTGTGGCCGTGGGTAAGGTGGCCGCCGTGAGCCAAGTCGAGGCCGAGGATGGTATCGCCAGGCTGCAGCACGGCCGCGTAGGCAGAGGCATTGGCCTGCGAGCCGGAATGGGGCTGCACGTTGGCGTGCTCTGCGCCGAAGATCTGCAGGGCGCGATCGCGAGCAAGATTCTCCACCACGTCGGTAAATTCGCATCCGCCGTAGTAACGCCGGCCGGGATAACCCTCAGCGTACTTGTTGGTGAACACAGACCCGGCAGCTTCCAGCACGGCTTCAGAGACGAAGTTTTCGCTGGCAATCATCTCCAGTCCTTCGTGCTGGCGGAGCCGCTCGTGCTCGATGGCTGCGGCAATGTCGGGATCGGCTTGGGCGAGGGAAAGCGACATGCGATTGGTCATGCAAGAATTCTAGCCGGTTTTGCGGCCAGGGAGATTTGGTGGAAATTTTTTGGGGGCGCAGGACGGCCCGGCGTTCGCTAACGGTGGGGCGAGTGCGTACACTGAAGAAGCCGCGGCCGTGAGCCGCACACGCTTATGCAAAACCGGCTTCCTTTTTATTTTGCAGTTTCGGTTTTTCTTTCTATGTTCGCCGCAGCCCAGGCGCCGTCCATCGATCCCGCATTGCTGAGCAAGGCGAACGGCGGGGATGCGGCGGCGCAGGTGGCCGTGGGCGAGCAATACGCGCACGCGGCGGGAGCCACATCGGACCGCAATGAAGCAGACGACGACTGGAAGCAGGCCTTTGGCTGGTATGAAAAGGCTGCGCAGCAGAGCAACATCTCTGGCGAGATTCACGTGGCGGAAGCTTACAGTTACGGGCGCGGCGTCGAGCGGGACATGACCAAGGCTGCGGAGTGGTACCAGAAAGCCGCAGATCAGGACGATGCCGGTGCGCAGGGAACGCTCGCCATGTTGTTCACGCTCGGCCAGGGCGTGCCGCAGAGCGACGAGGACGCTTACTTCTGGTTCGACCTGGCTGCCTCAGCCGATACACCCAACAAGGATCGTTACATCCAGAACCGACAGAACGTGGGCACGCGCCTCACCGTAAATGAGCTTACGGCTGTGCAGGAACGCCTGAAGAAGTGGAAGGCGACCCACCCTCGCGCGAGCCAGTAGGAATTCCTCAAGTAATGGCGGCACGGCCCGGTAAGCCGGCTCACTGATTCGTCAACGTCTGCTCAGCCGCGGCCACTACACGGCCGCTGTGCGGGTCCGCGAGAAAGACAACCAGCCGGACAGCCCCGGCGCCTTGGTGGCGATCCAGACTGCCGGTGGAAATGCCGATCTCATGCCCGTCGGCAAATTTTGACTTGAACTCCTTTATCTCGCGCACCACGGCCACATGGTGCAGGGTGCGGCCGGCGTTCTCGCCCCTGGCGACCTGGGACCGGGACACATCCTGCGCCACGGCCGCATACAGGTGTTCACCCTGGCTCTCCGGCGCCAGCACCGTGAAGTGCACGGATCCGCTGTCCAAGGTGGCCTGCGGAATCGATAGCGGCTGGCTGGGCTCCGCGGTCTGATGCTGTATCGCCTGCACCAGGCGCTTGGTATCGTTGCCCACCACCTGCTCAGCGCCGTCAATAACCGCCTGGGGCGTATAGCTCGAGCTGAGGCGGAAGTGCGCGACATAATCGTTCTGGCGCCCGTCCATCGCCGACATCGAGAAGGGATCGGTCCAGCCGTCATGATTCCAGTAAGTGACATGCTCACTGAGAACGATAACGTGGACGCCGGCGATGGGCTGTTCAGCATCGAGACGAGCCAGCAGGTTGTCGGCGGGCGGGCAGTCAGAGCAGCCTTCAGAGGTGAACAGCTCCACCAGCACGGGCGTGGCATGCGCCGTGCTCGAGTCCGGCTGGGCCGCCTGGCCCGTGGAGAGGACCGGCCACGTCAGGATCACGCCAATGATGGCGGCAGGACAAAATCGCGCGGGGAAGTATCGCTTCATATCCTCTTCAGACCGGTCCCACACGTCGCAGATTACAGCCGCGCTTGCATGCCGCTCAAGAAAAACTTGTCGAGCTTGTTCTGAATCGGCGGGTCGAGAGGTTGAAACGGACCAAAGCTCTTCGTTCTTGTCAGCCTCATCGCGGGAGCCGGTATGCTGAACGCATGACCGGCTCTCTCCGTTGGTTCATGACGTTGATGCTGGCCGCGGCCTTCGCGGCAGCACCAGCGCACGTGCGGAGCGCGCCGTTGCAGGCTGTGAGCCTGACTCCACAGGAGGTTGTGGCGGGCTCGCCGGAGTTGGTGCGCGTGGATGCAACGGGCGAAGGATCCGTCGAGGGCGAGTGGCTGGGCCGCAAGATCCAGTTTTTCCGGAGCGGATCAGCGTGGGTTGCGCTGGCTGGAGTAGACGTGGAAGCGCCGGTGGGGGAGTCCACGCTGCACGTGACCTGGAAGGTGAACGGCCACAGCGACGACCTGAGCCTGAGCGTGTTTATCCACGCCGCGCATTACCGGACCAGCTCACTCAGCGTGGCGCCGAAGTTTGTGCAGCCACCGCCGGAAGCACTGAAGGAGATCGAGGAAGAGAGCAGGCTGAAGGCGAAGGTGTTTGCATCGAGCGCGCCGGAGCCGCTGTGGAGCGGCGATTTCCGCGCACCGGTGCGAGCCGAGGCAACTGATAGCTTCGGCACCCGGCGCATGTTCAACGGGAAGCTCGCCAGCATTCACCGTGGCGCCGACTTCCGCGCCGCAACGGGGACGCCGGTGCACGCCAGCAACAGCGGCGTTGTGGTGCTCGCGCGGCATCTCTACTTTGAAGGCAACTGCGTCATCATCGATCACGGCCTGGGGCTGTTCACCGAGTCGTTGCACTTCAGCCGCATCGACGCAAAGGAAGGCCAGCGCGTGAACACTGGCGATCTGCTCGGCCTGAGCGGCGCCACCGGCCGCGTAACCGGACCGCATCTGCACTGGGCCGTGCGCTGGCAGGGCGCGTACCTCGACCCGCTGAAGCTGCTCCGGCTGAACCTGAGCGAGCTGCCTTAACGCGAGAGAATTTCCTCAGGCTGATCTTCGCCCTGTTTGGGATGAGCCGCTTTCTCCAGACGCAATTGCTTGAACGCGCGATGGACGAATGAGCCCAGGAACCAGCCGTCCATGTACTTGTAGGGCGTTTCGCCGGTGGTGTAATGGCCGCAGGGAAGCACGCGCTCTTCAAAGTTGACGCCGTGCTCGCGAAATGCCTCGACCACTTTGAGCGAGTACTCGCGCGGGAAGGTCAGATCGTAATCGGCATAGACAACGAGCACTCTCTTGCCCGGGCCGCCGGCTTCCGCTCCAGCGAATTTCTGGTAATAATTCAGCGGGCTGACGGCCGCCCACAGAGCGCGCAAACGATCCTGCGTGAGCCCGGCCTGTTCCAGCCCCTCGCGGATGTGCCGGGTGCTCTGGCCTGCCCAAACCACGTCTCCGAACGCCGTCGATGCATGGTTGAACGCGTTCACGCGAATCCGCGGATCGTGCGCGCTGGCCAGAAACGCATAGCAGGAGCCCAGGCTGGTGCCCAGCACGCCGAAGTGCTCGTAGCCCTGGTCCTCCAGCCAGTCGATGCAACACCGGATATCGACCACGGCCTGCCGGCAGGCCGAGAGCGTACGCCCGATGTTGGCGCTCACGGCGTAATCCGATCGCTCCAATTCGATGGGCCGGCGAATATCGTGATAAGGCTTGGAAAGCCGCAGCGCGGAGATGCCCATGCGATTGAACAGGTGGCAGAGCGCGTTGTGGCTGAATGCGTCCGCGTTCCACTGCGGAAGGACCACGATGGCCTGCTTCGGCCGCGCCGGATCCTTGTGTGCGGGCGCGGGAAACCAGCGCGCATTCACCAGGTCGTTTTCCGGATACGGCGTGCGCTCAGGCGAAGTGAAGCGCAAGAACTGCGCGCGCCCCAACTGCCCATTCCGGGCGCGCCGCCGCAGCTCCTCGTCCTTGGCCAGAGTCTCCGGGCGCACGTTGGTGGGAAACAACTGGGGATAACGCTCCTCGAGTCGGAAATCGGTCGGCCGCCGGTATCCGAAGAACTGATCGCTTTTGCCGATCAGGATGCGATTGATGCGCACGATCGCTTCTTCGGTGGCCGCATCGTCTCCCGTTGTGGCCTGGCGCAGTTCGTCGGCCGCAAGCCCGTGAGCGCGAAGAAACGGCTCAATCCACTCCAGACCCCACTCCATCCGCCGCACCACGCGGTTCTCGTCGCGCATGGTCAGGCGCGTTTCCCAGCGATACATCCAGCGCGCGTAGCTCTTTTTCAACATGCGTCCCAATCCTCAAGTTTATCAGCGGGCAGATTCGCCAGCCCGGGCGCAGATCACACCGATGTGCGCTCGCCCGGCGAAACCGAATTCCCACGATAGGATGGAAAGCATGGCGGGCGGTGGAGCACGGCGCGTGGGTTTTTTCGGCGGCAGCTTCGATCCTCCGCACCTGGGCCATCTGGCCGTGGCCCGCGCGGCTCGCGACGCGCTCCAACTCGATGCCGTGCTTTTTGCGCCAGTGGGCGTGCAGCCGCTCAAGCGCGAGGGCTCTTCGGCCTCGTTCGAGGATCGCCTGCGCATGACGGAAGCCGCCATTTTGGGAGAAGCAGGATTCGAGGTTTCGCAAATCGACGCGCCGGATCCATCCAGCCATCCCAATTACACTCTTGAGACGCTCCTTCGCATCCGCGCGAGCCTGCCATCCGGCTCCCGGCTCTTCTGCATCATGGGCGCGGACTCCTTCCTCACCCTCCATGAATGGCATGGTGCGGCCGAAATTCCTTTCGCGGCCACGCTGGTGGTCGCATCCCGGCCGGGCCAGAGCCTTGAGGACCTCCAGCAGGCTCTTCCAAATGGCTTGAGCATCTACTACGACGATGCGTCGGCCCCCGGTGCAGGTTCGGGTATTGAGCTGCGTTCCTACACAGTCCGCACGCCCTCCGGCAAAGGTGCGGAGTTCTACGTGCTTCCCGGTCTCGACATCGAAATCAGTGCATCGGAGATCCGGCGGCAATTGCGCGGGGAGCGGAGCGGAACGGATGCGGCCGCCGAGCGGGAGCTGTTGCCCGCGGCCGTTACCCATTACATCCGGGAGCACGGCCTCTATCGCGATTCTCACTGAACCGCCGTAAGCTCGATTCTTGCTCCTTGCTCACGGTTCCCGCAAACAGCTACGATGGTTCACGGAGACCGATCACGATCGCATGGCGACAAACAAATCCCACCAGCAGACCCGCATTTTGGTTCAGGCTGCCGCCGCGGCCTGCGAAGACAAAAAAGGCGCCGATACCCGCATCCTGGAGCTCGACCCGGTCGACTCCGGGTTAGCCGATTTTTTCCTGGTAACTTCAGCCTCGAATGACCGCCAGGCCGTCGCCATCGCCGACGAGATCGACTTGCGCCTGAAGCGCAACTTCGGCGTCATGCCGAATTCCGTGGAGGGCCGCCGCCACGGCGAATGGATCCTGCTCGACTATGTCGATTTCGTCGTCCACGTGTTTCTGGCCGAGCGTCGCGCCTTCTACGATATCGAGCGGCTGCGCAAGTCGGCGCGTCCTCTCATTCCGGCGCAGTTCGATGAAGAGTTGAAGCACGCGCTGGCGGAGAAGACGCGCGCGGCCCGCACACGCGCCGGAATCGATGGCGCGCGCGCCAAGAAGCCTGTTGCGGCCAATGCAAAGCCGGCCGCCCAAAAGAGACCGCGAAAGGCCGTTGCCAAACCGGCTGGCAAGTCCGCCGCGAAGAAGTCTCGAGCCCATTCCGGCAAGCCCGCGCCGGCAAAAAAGAAGTCGTCGCGGAAGAGCTGAGCGCCCGCCCGGCCGAAATATCGCGGCGAGCGAGGCCGTATCGCTTGCCGCGCCATGGTTGATCCACTCACCCTTCCCGCACCGTCTTTCCCGATCATTGCCAAAGAACAAAGGGGATCCGCTTTCGCGGATCCCCTTTTTCGGCTGGTTTTGCCGGAGTTAGAAGGTGAAGTGCAGCCCCAGGATGACATTCCTCGAGAGCTGATACTCGTAGGGTTGGTTGTATTGGCTGCTGACGGTCATCGGGCCGGTTCCCGTGCCGTTTTGCTGGCCGCTGTTCATAGCCGCGGCGTAGTCATACTTGCTGAGGGCCTGCGAGTAGAAGTTCAGGCCGTTGTAGATCGCCTGGTTGTTGGCAAAGATGAAGTTGTTCCCCGTGTAAACGGAGTCAGAGTTCTGCCAGCGTGCAACCACGCTGTGCTGGTTGAGGACGTTGGAGAAGGTGGCGTCGAAGCTGAACGCCTTCGCCTCGCCTATTTTATACGTCTGTTTGAAGTTGAAATCGGTGTCGGTGAACCACGGCGTGCGCTTGGTGTAAGGCGCGCTGACAGTGATGGCGCCGGTGGCAGGACTCTGCGTGACGTCAACCCACTTGCCGCGATTGACAATAGCGGTCGGGAAGGCGGGCTGGCCCGCATAGGCGTAGCCTACGTCCTGTTCCGTGGTCAACGGCGTACCGCTATAAGCAGCCTGGAATACGCCGAAGCCGGTGGCAAGCTTGCTGAGCCAGGGCAGTTCATAGTAGCCGTAGCCCTTGAGCGCGTTCGGCCGGTCGGTGGGAAGCAGTCCGCTCGAAGAACTCCCCTCGGCGTTCCACGAGAAGTACGGCTCGTCGAAGGCACGGCTGTTGTTGGGGGCGTTGCGGCCGCCGCCGCCGTCGCCGAGGTCGGAACTGGTCAGGCCTGTGTAGTTGCCGCGGAAGTTGCTGTAGGTATACGACGCCATGCCCATCCAGTGCCGGCTGATGTTCTTGGTCACGCGGAATTCCACTCCATCGTAACTGCGCGCGGCCGGAATTACCTTCTGCGCTCCGGGACAGGTATTGTGGACGCAGTCCGGAGGCGTACCGTACAGGAAGTTCCAGAACCCGTTGAAGGTCTTGTTGACGCCCTGGCCGGGGTTGACGATGACAAACGTTTCGCCCACGGCCGGGTTAAAGATCGCTGAGTCCTCGATCACGTGATCCAATCGCCTGCGATCCCAGCGCGCCTCAAAGGCGATGTTGGGAGCGACCTGGTAGTCGATACCGAAGTTCGAGTCGTGCTGGGCGTACGGCTTCAGGCCGGGCGCCGTGCCTTCCTCGGTCACGCTGCAGGTGGAGCAGGTTGTGGGGTTGGCGCGGTTGTTCTGCCCTTCAAGGAAGGTAAGTCCGGAAGGTGCGCCGCCTGCGCCCCAGTTCACCGTGGGGCTGGTGCCGGTGCCGATGCAGTAGCGGCCGCCGCTATTGAAAGCAGGATCGACCCCGGTCAGATTGGGCTGCATCAGAGCAAACCAGCACTCTTCCCAGTTCTGGCCACCATACGAGCTGATCGCCACATTCAGCTTCATCTGGTCGTAGTACTCGCCGTAGCCGCCGAAGACCTTCATCTTCCCGTTCTTGAACACGTCCCATGCCGCGCCGATACGGGGAGCGATCTTGTCTCCCCATCCGAAGTTGATGGGCTTGGTGATCTTCTGGCTGGCGGGCTGGTTCTCAGCGGGCAGATACTCGTGCTCGACGCGCAAACCGGCGTTGATGGTGATGCCGTGCCCGAGCGTCCACGCGTCCTGGGCATAGAACCCATGGTTCACGCCCGTCGCGGTGCCGGCGGTCCCGTAGTCGTTAATGTTGACCACGCCGTAGGTGCCCACACACTTGCTGTAACCTGTGATTGCTTCAACCGCGGCGCAGTTCTTGTCGCCCACGTTCGGGTCGATGGGCGAGTAGGGACCCGATATGCCTGGATAGACCTGGATCACCGGCTCGTTGTAGCCCTGCTGGATCAGGTTGGTATTGCGGTGAAGCTGATAGCCAAACTTGAAGTTGTGTGTGCCGCCTTTGCCGGCATGGAACCAGGCGATGTCCTGGTCGAACTGGATGGCCTTGTTGGAGTTGTAGTGGGTGAAGTTTCCACTCAATGGGCCAGTGGTGTAGCCGCTGCCCTGGGCCAGCGCTGGGGCCGTGACCGAAAGTGGCTTTCCGTTGGTGTCCGTGGTGCTGGCTCCATTCGTCTCCCAGGCACTGACTACACCGTCGGTCGGAAAACCAAAGTCGTGGTAGTTCTCAAAGTAGTAGCCGTACCGCGACGTGGCAACCAAGCTGTTCGTGAGGGTGATATCGGCGCCGGTGTTGAGGGTCATGTTGGGCGCCGTATAGCCCAGGGTATGTGCGAAGGTCGAGGGCGGAACAAAATTGCTTCCGCAAGTCAGGCTCGCGCCTTTCCCTGAGCATCCCGTGGTCACGTTGTAATAGCCCTGCACCGAGTCCGCACTGGGAAGCGATTCGCCGTTCTCCCTCTGGCCTTGAACCAGCCAGGATCCGTAGACGCGAATCTTCTGGGTGATTTCGGCGTCGATGCGGCCATAGCCGTAGTCAGTGTGGAAATTCTGGCTGAAGGGAATCTTCCCGCCGTTGGAGCCGTAGTTTAAAGTCTCCTCAAAGGCGTTGAACTCAGGGTTGTACGCGACAAAGAGAAAGACGCGGTTCCTGAGCCTCTGGTCCATGGAGCTCGAAATCACGTGCAGGCTCCGGAAAATGTCTGCCAGCGGGCCGCCGAGGGTAGCTCCAGGGAAGAAGTCGCTGGACTTCGGCCGGATTGGCTGGTAGACCTGTGCGGTGGGATCGATCTGTCCCCAGCTTGTGACCGTGCCGCTGGAACTGGGATCGTAGCGCAGCCCGGGCGACAGCGCCCCGTTCATGGCGGCGTCCTGGAAGCTTGTAAACACTGAGCCGTGCCAGCGCTCGGTGCCCTTGTCCAGGATCACGTTAACCACGCCGCCCAGCGCGCCGCCGTACTCGGCATCCACACCCGAGGTCTTCATCTGCATTTCCTGGATGAAGTCCATGGGTACATTGGTATGCGAGAAGCCGCCAATGATATTGGCAGTCTCCTGGCCTTCCACCAGGTAGGAGTTTTCAGAGTCCGAGCCGCCGGCGATGGAGAAGCCGAACGCGCCGCCGTTGCTCATGCTGCCCGGGGACGACCCGCCCGAGCCGTTGCTCATTCCTCTGTTGCCTTCCAGAGGTTCATTGCGGGCCGAGGGGGCAAACTGGATCACCGACTGGAACGAGGTTCCATGAGGGATTTCCTTCAGCGTCTCCTCGGGAATGTTGGTCAGCGTGGTCACGCTGGTGGTGTCGATCATCGGCCCCTCTGAGGTGACCTGAACGACCGTGTTGATAGCGCCTATCTTGAGCGAGAGATTGACTGTGGGAAGGTGGCCGACTTCGAGCGCCAGCCCTTCACGCTTCAGCGTCTCAAATCCCTGTGCCTCGACCTCGAGGGTATAGGACCCCGGGGGCAAATTCGCGAAGCGGTAGTAGCCCGCTGCGTCAGTGATGACAACCTTCGACCCAACCAGGTTGGGCGCGGTAGCAGTTACCTTGGCCCGCGCAACCACGGCCCCCGAGGGATCAGTCACTGTGCCCTGGAGCCCTCCCGTGGTTTCCTGTGCCATAGCCGGCTTGTCCACGGGAATGACCTGGGTAAAGCAGAAAACAAAGGCAAGACCTAGAAACCAAGCCTTGATGTGAAATGGAAACCCACGCATGCAACTCCTCCAATTTAGGAACGCCGCACCCTGGCGGGATTGGAATTCGGGCAGATTCTCGCGTTCCGGCTCTTTCGTCGCCGGATGCGACAGTTTGTGGAAAGGCAGTGAAAAATTACACAAAGCACCCAACGATTGCCAGCCAGCTTACTTGACCACTCTTCATGTGGCTGAACACGTGCCAGTCAGTATTGGTGACATTAAGGCGCTACTACACATGCACTTTCCGTGCCATTCCGCCGCACCGCCGCAACACGTTTATGGTCTGAAAACAATGAGCTTAGATCTTCCGCAATTGGAACGACAGCACCCTCTATATGAAAAATGGGAGAATAGTTCGGAAAACTGTCGCAAATCCCGACAACTCGGTTCACTTCCGCCACGCTTCGTCCCCCTTGCCCGACCATTTGCGCTATTCTGCGGATCATGCGCCTGACTTTGGCCCATGTTGCGGCCCGTTCCGCGGCCGGAGATGAGTTCGACCGTCTCACCATCCGGTATCTTGAGCGAATCGAAGCATTTTACCCCTGTAAGGCCTCGTCCTTCCGCTCCGAAGAGGCACTCTTCGAGTGGATCGACCGCCGTCCGGGACGTACGCCCACGCTTGTCGTTCTCCTCGACAGCAGCGGACGCCAGATGCCGTCTGAAGCTTTCGCCAGCTGGCTCGCCCAGCGCCGCGATCAGGGCGCTCAGCACGTCGTTTTTGCAGTGGGCCCGGCCAGCGGATGGACCAATAGTGCCCGCGCGCGGGCTCAGCTCCTGTTCTCCCTTGGACCCCTTACTCTGGCTCATGCCCTCGCCCGCCTCGTCCTCGCCGAGCAGCTCTACCGCGCCTGCACCATCCTCGCCGGACATCCGTATCACTGCGGACACTGATCAGTTCGTAGTTCACAGTTCCCAGTCACAGTTCACGGCGCGATCTCGGTTGCTGAGCGCCCAAACCGCATCTATACCCGTAAACTGTGAACTACGAACTGTGAACTATGAACTCTGAGCCATCCTCCCGACGCGGCCTCATCCTCATCAACACCGGTCCCGGTAAAGGCAAGACGACCGCCGCTTTGGGCACCGCCCTGCGCGCTGTCGGCAACGGCATGCGCGTCCTGGTACTGCAATTTCTAAAGGGCTCATGGCACTACGGAGAGCTCGACGCCGTCGAGGCCTTCGGCCCCAACTTCGTGGGCAACCTTGTGATCAGGCAAATGGGCCGCGGTTTCGTAAAAGTGGGCGGCGCGGAAACCGATCCCGAAGATCTGCGCCTGGTGAAGGAAGCCTGGACCGAGGCGCGCGCCGCCATCCTCTCCGGCGACTGGGATCTGGTGGTCCTCGACGAAATCAATTACGCCATCGGCTACGGCATGCTCGATCCAGCCGAAGTCGCCGCCGCCCTCAGCAGCCGCCCGGAGATGGTGCACGTCATCCTGACCGGCCGCAACGCCCATCCCCTTCTGGTTGAGCTGGCTGACACCGTTACCGAAATGCGCGAAGTCAAGCATGCCTATCAAAAAGGTGTCCTCGCCCAGCGCGGCATCGAGTACTGAAAGACGGGGACCAGGTGTCAGGTGTCAGGGTTTAGTTGCTGGCTCTTCCGGTCATCGGCCCAACGCACTGACACCTGACACCTGAAACCTGTCACCTGGCACCTCATCCCGTACAATGACTTCTGGCTATGTCCTGGTTCAAACGAGAAGACGGCGATTACCCTTCCCCCGGCGGATCGGGCCCTGACGCCAACGGCGATGCCGCCAAAACGGTCCGCACGGAAGGCCTGTGGATCAAGTGCATGGGCTGCCGCCAGGCCATCTGGAAGGCCGATCTGGCCGCCAACCTGAACGTTTGCCCCAAGTGCCAGCATCACTTCAAACTGAGCGCCCGCCAGCGCATCGACATGCTCCTTGAGCCCGGTTATGAGCTGGTGGACCGCGGCCTCCGTTCCACCGATCCCCTCAAATTCACCGATCTCAAGCCCTACAAGCAGCGCCTGCGCAAGGCTCAGGAGGAGACCGGCCTCGACGACGCCATCCTGAATGCCCTGGGCCGGCTCGGACCGCATTCCGTGGTCCTCAGCGCCATGGAGTACAGCTTCATCGGCGGCTCCATGGGGGCGGTCGTGGGCGAGACCATCGCCCGGGCTGTCGATCGCGCCCGCGAATCGCGCCATCCCCTCATCGTCGTAACCGCGTCCGGCGGCGCCCGCATGATGGAAGGCATCGTCAGCCTGATGCAGATGGCGAAGATCTCCGCCGCGCTGGCCCAGCTCGACGACGCCCGCGTGCCCTACATTTGCGTGCTCACCGATCCCACCACCGGCGGTGTCACCGCCAGTTTTGCCATGCTGGGCGATCTCAATATCGGCGAGCCCGGCGCCCTCATCGGCTTCGCCGGCCCACGCGTCATCGAGCAGACCATCCGCCAGAAGCTCCCCGAAGGCTTCCAGCGCTCCGAGTTCCTCCTCGAAAAAGGCTTCCTAGACGCTGTGGTCTCCCGGCGCCATCTCAAGGACTACCTGATCCGCGCGCTGGACTTTCTCCAGGTTCAGCAGAGTCCGGTCCAGTAGATCAGCCTCGCCGGCTCCGCAATAATCTCTTGCGCCGCCCAATAACACGAAAGGCGCCCGAAGGCGCCTTTCGTAGTTGGGGTTGCTGCAGCGGTTAGAAGTAGAGCTTCGCCGCCAACTGGGTCAAGCGGCCAGACTGCGTCCCGCCAATATACCCGAAGGTGCTGTGGGCATTGGTTAAGACGCCATCGTTCCAGGTAGTCCCGGGGTTGGTGAACTGCGCATGGTTGAAGACGTTGTCGCTCTCCATGCGTAGCTGGACGTACCTGCCGCGGTCAGCCGAGAAGTAAATGTTCTTGGCAAGAATCATGTTGGTGTTGTTGATGCCGGGCCCGTGGCCGGGATAGCGGTGGGTGTCGCCGAATTCCCCGATCGGTTCATTTACCCAACTGGTCTTGGCCACGTACGGGCTCGAACCATGAAGGGGATCCCGCATTCTCGGGTTCGATTTCACGATCTTGGCCACCTGGTTGGGGACATCCGGGCAGGCATAGAAGTTGGTGTAGAACGGGCACCACAGCGAGTTCGAGCTGCCGCCGGCGTAGGAAACGTCGAACGGTTCCCCGGTTGCCGCAGTCACGATGCCGCTCACTTCCCAGCCTGAAACCATCAGGTTGAGCGGGTCGTACCACGAGCGTCCGGGCAGGTTCGGCGTGACATAGATTGGCGAGAATACGATGCGCTGGCGCACATCAAACGCGGAGTCGCCATAGTTCAGCGCCGGATCGAACTGGTTGTAGCCGCGGGCGATGCCGAAACCTGCATTCTCAAAGCTCGAGCCCGTGTCCATGGCGTGCGCGTACGTGTAGGAAAGTTGGAAGGTGAGCCCATGGGTCGTTCCCTTCTCCACGTTGGCTTGCAACGAATGGTAGCTCGAAGAGGCTGTGGAGTCGACCTGCCCGACGTCCCAGATCAGCGGATTGTCCAGATAGGTGTTTTGCGGGAAATAGACGCTTTCCAATACGGCATTGTCGGGGCAGCTGATGGTGGCCCCCACGACCGGCGAGTACTCGTTGCCGGCCGCGCAGGCGGCATGCCCAGCCGGTGTGACGGGATTGGCATCCGTGACGGACTGGTTATGACGCGCCAGCGAACCCACGTAGCTCGCGCGGGCTACGATCTGCGACGGGAACTGGCGTTCAATGCTGAGCTGGATGTTCTCGGCGTAGGGCGCGCGGAAATCCGATCCGTACGTGCTCACGTTGTAAAGGCCGCCACCGTTGTTCCCCTCCAGCGTTGCCCAGTCGATCTTGGCGCCCTTCTTGGGGAAGGCGTACGGGAACGGGTTCGACACGGCATTTGCCGTTGAAGTGCTGTTGAGGTCAGCGAAAGGATTGGCGAACTGAGGTTGTCCGTTGACTCCGGGGCTCGAAGTCCCGAAGGGCGGCGTGGCCAGGGTTTGCAATGAGCTCTCTTCCTCCGAGCGGTCATAGTAGATGCCGAAGCCGCCCCGAATGGCGAAGCCGCCCGGATGGCTGCCCGAGAGGAAGCCCAGGCTCGACGGCGCCCAGGCAAAGCCAAAGCGGGGACCAAACTCGCTGTAAACCGTGGTGGCCTTGCCCGCGTTGTTGCAACCGCCGTCGCCCGGATACACCCAGCCTGTGGGAGCGCCGGGGAAGATGGTGGAATTCTCGCCCTTGACGATGCACATGATCGCTTCGCCGCCGTACTGCTCATTGTGCAGCGGCGTATCGATCGAATAGCCCAATCCGTAGCTCAGGGTGAAAGTGGGTGTCAGCTTCCAGGTGTCCTGCGCATACCCGTAGTTCAGGAATGCCTCGGCAATAATCTCCGCGCCGCTGTTCTGGTCGTAGTTTGCGGGAACCCCCATCAGGAAGTCCACGCCGCCATCGCCGGACGAGTATTTGCCGGTGTTGCTGAAGCTGAACGATCCGCTGTTCACCGCAAAGAACGGGTTGTGGACATTGAACCGCCGCCCGTCATACCCGAACTTGAAAGCGTGGTTGCCAATGACTTTGGAGATCGAGTCATCGAGCTGGGCCACCTGGTCGATACGGGGCTGGGGGCCGTTAGTGCTGAAGCCCAGCGTGAAGCCGACGTCGCTGCCGCCTACGGAAATGGTTGGTATGCTCTCGGCCGCCGTGTCCTGGGGATGGATTGCGAAACCGTAGGTGGCGGGATCAATGCTGCCCTGCGGTTCCACCGCGTCGTAATTGAACCGCGTGTAGTGAGCCGAGAAGTCATTCACCAGCGTGGCGTTGAACTGGTGAACGTAATCGAACGTGTACTGCTGGGTGGTGTGCGTGCTTATGTCGCCGAAGCCGGGCAGCGACGCGCCGGTAAACGGCAGACCCTGGGTCACCGGAGCTTTGTCGTAGATGCCCAGGAAGTAAATCTGATTGGACGCGTTGGGCGATAAATCGATGCGCCCCAGATATTGGTTTTCCTTGGTCACGTCCGACGGGTTGAAGATGTATCCATAGGTGCCATTGTTCGGCGGAGGCACGAATTTGTTGAGGAGCTTCACCGCCGTCGGGTTGAAGTTCCCGGTGGGCATCACGCCGCCCAGATCGTATGCGCATTGCGCCCAGGTTTCGCCCGCCGTCCCGCAACCGGCAATAGTCACCGATGCCGGAATTGCATTCGGAAGCCATACTCCCCAGCCGTCGGTGGCCCCGGGCCGTGTGCCCTTCGCGGAGGGGTTATCTTCCACCGAGAAGTCGCCCTTGAGGTTGTTTGAGTCGTACACACTCGACTGGCCGCTGCCGTTACTATCCGGCACAGTCTGGACGGTACGTTGGTAGGCGCCAAAGAAAAAGATCTTGTCGTGGATGATGGGTCCGCCCACCGTGCCGCCGAAGATGTGCTGGTGGTAAGGAGGCACTTTCCCCACGCCTGTCGTAACGTTCTTCTGGAAGTAGGTGAGCGTGTTCAGGAAGGTGTCGCGGTAGAACTCGTATGCATCGCCGTGGAAGTGGTTCGACCCCGACTTGATGGTGGCCGAAACAATGCCGCCCGAGTTGCGGTCATACTCCGCATTCAGCGGTCCGTCAATCAGATTGAACTGATCGATGGCGTCCAGGTTGGGCGACAGCGCCAGCGTATTCAGGGCAATGTCGTTGGAATCCGCGCCGTTGATCAGATATTCCGATTGCTGCGTCTGGCCTCCGGATACCGAGTAAGTGCCGAAGCGGTCGCTCGGCGCCTGCACTCCAGGCAGGGTCAGCTCCAGGCCGGTAAACGTGCGGTTGATCAGCGGCAGCTCGACGATCTGCTCGGAGTTGACCACGTTGCTCAACTCCATGTCCGTGGTGTCCACCTGCGCAGCGTTCGAAGCGGATACTTCCACCTCTTCCGTGGTCGATCCCACCTGCAACTGGACCGGCTCCACATACTGCTGATCGATGTTCACCACGATGCCCTTGGCGTTGTAGGTCTTGAACCCATTCGCCGCCACCGTAATGGTGTAGGTGCCCACCGGAACCTGCGCGAACAGATACGTTCCGTTGGCCTGCGTGGTGGTTACCTGCTTCACACCGGTGGATTCGCTTGTCAGCGTCACCTGGATGTTGGGAAGCACTGCACCCTGTGGGTCGGTGACGGTGCCCGAGACGCGGGCGTTGACGTCGACTGCATGGGCAAGCGTCAGCGCGCCTATCAGGATCAGAGCGAGAGCGGTCCCCCGCCAGAAGATCAGTTTTCTCATGCCAGCTATCCTCGAAGTCATTTGTTGATCCGTGAATTGCGCCGCAATGCTACCCCGCGGCGCCACAGGTTTGAGTCTGGGGTAAAGGTCTTTGCTTCTCCGGCGGCATCCTCGGGGAAGATGTCCACGAATCGACCCCGCCACCGGTGAAACACTTACAGAGCTATCGGTTCCATTGCCGAAAAGCTCGTCTGCCAAAATTGAAAAATGTAAAAAGTGCGACGGCCCGGGAAAAAGGGGAAGTACCAGTTGCGTTATAAGGTGCAATCTCTATGCCAAACGGCGAGAATGCCTCTATTGGCAAGCCAACGTCGGGGCTAATTGTGATGTAAATCACTGAATAATATAGTTTTATAGGATCAACAATCAGTGGCGGATGATAGCTCAGTTGGGGTCGAAGTGACTCATTTCCTACTGATTTATGTATACAAATTCCCAAATCTGGACAGGTTCCTGCCCAGCTCGTTCGCCGCCCTCAATTGATCTGGCAACGACGATAGACCGGGCAGCAGTGCCGCCAATCTTGGTCATCCGGGTTCCCCCGTTTTTGTCGCCGATTGCCGCGCTCGGTATCGACACCTATGCCAATCTCATGCCATCAAAATCAATGGGAATTATGTAGTTAACTCCCTTTTGAGTTTTTCTTCCGCCGCCAGTGCTCTTCCTTCCATGTTGTCAAAAAGGCAGAAGACCTCATAAATGCTGTGGCATCGCGCGCAGCAGGGAGGCTTATAGCTGCGAATTGCGATCTCTTGCGAATTCACCTGATATTCCAGCCCTTCAACCTTCGTCAGCAATCGCATATTTTCGTCTGCGCCGTGATTCAACTCGCTGATCGTATCCTGAAGGGCCTCAAGGCGTTCGTGATCGTCCATGTTTGCCCACCATTTGCAAATGGGCTTAAGCTCTTCACCGTCGTCGCGGTCACCGAAATGAGCCGATGCTTCCCCTGGATCAGAGGTTACGAAGTCACAATGGAAACACCGCCAAGGTAGGGCGGCAAGAATTTCATCAGCTTGCTTACTTTCCATCATTCCCCTCCAAGGGAGTTAAGTATGTAATTCCCAAATCAATTCGCTTCCCGAGCTCCCCGTGGAAGACAAGTTGCCTCCCAATCCGCAAGTTACTCCTCTACTCAAACTGCCGCCCGGTTCTGTTCAGAGCCGGAACTGCGCTTCGCGTCGCACAGCAAATCACGTTGGACTCCAGTTGGCTGTTCCGTTCCACAACAAAATGAGAGGGCATGACCATGAACTCTGGAACCAGAATTCTCAGAACGCTTCTGCAGTGGGTTGCACTCATCGCCGCCTTGGCGTTCGTAGCAGGTCCCCAAGCTATACGGGCTCAAGCCGACCTCGGTTCGGTCAGGGGCACCGTCAGTGACGTCTCCGGTGCGTTGATTCCGAATGCCTCCGTCACGGTAACGAACCCCGCCACCGGTGCGCAGCGCGCCACCAAAACCAACGCGGCCGGCGAGTATGCCGTAACCCAGTTGACCGCGGGCGAGTACGAGTTGCGCGTCTCGGCTAAAAACTTCACCACCGCTGCCCAGAGGTTCACCCTCACGGTCGGCTCGAGCCGCGGCATCGACCTGAAGCTCGCCGTTGCCGGCGGTCTGACGGAGGTCCTGGTCACTTCCGATAACACCACCGTACCAGACAGCGTAGATGCCCAGATTTCCACGAATATCACGCCCAGTCAGGTGCAGAACCTGCCCTTGCCGGACCGGGACCCTTACAGCCTGGTCAGTCTCTCCGGCAATGTTTCCAGCCAGATCACGGGCGGCGATCGCGGCGTCGGCGTTGACATCGGCGGCGCGCGGTCCGCTTCAGTCGACATTCTCTTGGATGGCGCGGAAAACACCGATCTCTTCGGAGTGGGTGTGGGCCAGTCGATTCCACAGGACGCGATGCAGGAATTCTCCGTGGTCGTCGCCGGCCAGGGCGCCGAGTTGGGCCGCTCTTCCGGCGGCACTGTCAACGTGGCCACCAAGAGCGGCACCAACCAGTTCCACGGCGACGTTTACGGGTACAACCGCATCTCGACCTTCGCCTCAGACAGCTTCGACAACAACGCCAAGTGGGCGGCCCCTGGACATAGCGGCCTGAGCAGTCCGAAGCCGCGCTACGTGCACAACCAGTTTGGATACTTCGTCGGCGGCCCCATCAAGCACGACAAGCTGTTCTTCTCCTCGGCCACCGAGTGGACGCGCATACGCAGTAGCTATTACGCCACATCTGAAGTTCCGCTGCCCGGCCTGATCTCCATGTCCGCCTCCAATATGCAGGACTTCTTCTCCAAGTACGGCACCCTGCAATATCCGGTAAACGGACCCACCTACACCGGCGCCCAGATCCAGAACCAAGGACTCTGGACCGGCGACATCACTACCATCGCCGAGCAGCAGACCAGCAAGACCGGCGCGAGCTGCAGCGACCCCGCCCTGGCTGGCGCCCCCATCTGCAGCACGCCGCTCTTTGGCACGGTCATCTATTCCGTGCCGGGCGACTCCGGCGGCGGCACGCCGGTCAATCAGTGGATCAACTTCGATCGCATCGACTGGACCATCAGCCAGACAACGCAGCTCTTCGGCCGCTATGTCCAGCAAAGTTCGGACTGGTTTCCAGGCACCAATGCCTCCAGCCCGTACAACGGCTTCAACACCGGGTCGACGCAGGTAAATCACGATCTGCTGATCTCGATGACCCACGCCTTCACGCCGGATATTGCCTCGAACAGCAAGTTGTTGCTTACGCGCTTCAACAACCTGCAGCCCATAAACGGGGCTCCGACTCCCACCCTGTATCCCAACTCCGGCAGCACCGTGCAGCTCGGCGAAGGTGTCATCAACTTCCCCGGTTACTTGCCCACCGCTCCCGGTTCGGCCATCCCCTTCGGCGGCCCGCAGAACTTCATCCAGCTGGGCGAAGACCTCACCTGGACCAAAGGCAAGCACACCCTCAAATTCGGCGGCCAGTTCCTCTTCATCAAGGACAATCGTGTCTTCGGCGCCTATGAGGAGGCCGTCGACTCGCTGGTGCAGTCGGGCACCAAGGGCGCCCTTGTCAACTTCATCGCCGGCAACCTCGGTTACGAAAACGTTGCGGTGAATCCCAACGGGGTCTATCCCTGCAAACGCGACCCCGACACCAACGCTTACATTCACACGCCGGAGTGCATGATCGAGACGCCGGCTACCGCACCCAACTTCTCCCGCAGCAACCGCTACCAGGATGGCGCCGCGTATGTCAGCGATAACTGGCGCCTCACTCCGCGGACGACCGTCAATGGTGGGCTGCGCTGGGAGGTTTATGGACCCCAGCACTCGCAGAAGGCGTCTTACGACTCCAACTTCTTCTTCGGTCAGGGAAACGAATTCCAACGCATCCGCAACGGAGGCCTGAAGACACGCGTGACCGCGCCCAACGGCCGCTTGTGGAATCTCAACCTCCAGCAGTTCGGACCGCGCTTCGGCGTTGCCTGTGACTTGACTGGCAACGGCAGGTCTGTGCTCCGCGCTGGTTACGCCCTCAGCTATGAGCGCAACTTCGACAACGTCACCTTTAACGTTATCCAGAACCCGCCCAACTATGCAGTGCTGGCGCTCTATGACGTTCCCGTCAGCACCAACAACCTTGGCGCCTTCGCCGGCGACGCCGGTCCTCAGCCTCTGCCTAACACCACCCTTCGCGCGGTCGATCCAGGAATCAAGCCGGTCTACTCGCAGAACTGGAACATGACCATCGAGCACCAGCTCGATCCCACCACACTTGTTACCGCCCAGTACATCGGCTCGCGCGGGGTCCACAACTATTCGATTGCCAACATCAACCGCCAGTTCTCCGGCGCCAACTACCTCGGCGATGCCTCCGGCGTTTCCCGGCTCAACCTGCAGTTCGGCAACGTCAACTTCCGCGGCGCCGATGGGGACAGCAATTACGCCGCTCTCAACCTGGGCATTCGCGCCAACAACGTGCGCAAGACCGGCGTGAGCGCTATTGCCAACTACACCTGGGGCAAGTCGATCGACAACAACAGCTCCACGTTCGGCGACGGCAACAACGCGGCCGGAGGCGGCTTCTACCTCGGCTACCTGGATCCGTTCGACCACGCACTCGACCGCGGACCCTCGGACTTCGATGTGAAGCAGCGTCTCACCTCCGGCATCGTGTGGGAGGTTCCGCTCTTCCACAACGCTTCCAGCATGGAAAGGTCTCTGCTTGGCGGCTTTGTGGCAAGCACCATGTTCAACGCTCAGAAGGGTGATTATATACTTGACTAATCATCCGGAAAGGACAAGAATTGGAGAGCGTATTAGAGAGACATTGGAAAGCCGACGAATGGCCCCAAGGGAGCGGTGAGGACTTGGAATTCACGCTCGTTTACGAAGGAGAGTTATTCGCTTATAGAGAGGATCGAGCGCCCCATAAGCATTCGATTCGTAAGCAGTTTCATCCCCAATTGCGGCTGTTATGGGAACACAAGCTGGCGCATTGGATGACTTCTAATCGCGTCTCAGCTACGGTGAGGCGGTACGAAGCTGGACCGCCGAAGATTGAACAAATCGCGTGGAACTTCCAGAGGGGACCGTTTCAATTTGTGCCATTAGTAACAGAAAAACTTGTTTTAGCCTGTAAATTGGATATCCTTTTTCTGCGGCGCGAAGTAGGGCTCGGTCGCATCATTCAAGGCGGCGATATAGACAACCGCATGAAGACCCTGTTTGATGCGCTCAGGATTCCGAAAACCTTGGAGGAAACCGGGAATCTCCCACTTCTTGAAAGTGAAAAACCATTTTTCTGTCTACTGGAGGACGATGCGCTTATAACTGAAGTGAAGATAAGAGCAGATACCCTTTTGACTCCAGCAGAGGGAGCGAGCCCAAACGATGCAAAGTTGATAATTAGAGTCACTGTAAAACCACTTCAGACGCTAGAGGAGAACACGGATTTCGCATGAAACAGAACACAGAATTCGACACATTTAATCGTGTGATGGATATAATTCTCAAGGCGAAACCTGAGACCGTGAAGCGGGCAATGGAGCTAGAGAAAGAGGACCGCGCGAAACGGCGGAAAGCTAAACGCTCTTCCGCCGTCCGCGTGTCCAGAAAGGCACCTCAGTGAGCGCATCCTCGAAACACTACGTGGGAGCGATGTTTTACCGCGTCTTGCTTTGCGCCGGGATATTTGACGGGGTACAGCAGAACATCGTTCATCCGCATTCGTGGTCAGTGCTCTGGATCATCCTTGCGACGGGGCTTTTCTGGACCTTGGCGGACAAAGAGGCTTCGGAAGCGGCCCGCGTTTCTTCCGCCCAAAACGGTTAGAATGCTGTTTCTCCCACCTTGCCGGTGACCTCGGCATAAGTGAGGCGTTTCCCTGCCACGCGCGAGAGGACCATAGAAAAGCGGTCCGCGTCACTTTTGTCTTTTCGGTTGTTATAGCGGAAAGCCTGCTCATCCAGATACCGGAACAGATGGAACGGTTCGACACTCACATAGGTTCCACCCAGGCCGCGCTTCAATAGGCTCCAGAAGTTCTCCAGCCCATTAGTGTGAACCAGCCCGTTCACATACTCGACGGCGTGATCTACAACCTTGTGACCGTACTCGCCCGCCAGCCCTTCATACGACCGCAGGAAATCGGTGTAGAGAGCGCTTCCCGGTTCCACATGCTTGCGAACCTCAGCTTGCAAAACGCCCTTCTTGCGAGTGGGAACGACCGCGATCCGCAATTCGCCGCCCCGCTCAAGCATTCCCATCACGGTAATCTTGTCCTTCATGCCAGTGCCGGTGATCCGCCGCGCCTTCACGCTCAAATGCATGTTGCGGGCCTTGCCGCCAATGAAGGTTTCATCAATCTCGACGCCAGCGCCACCCTTGCCGCCGATCTTCAACATGGAGCCATTGTGCATTGCCGCTCGAATGCGGTGAAGCATGAACCATGCGGTTTTCTGAGTCACACCCAAAGAGCGGGCGATCTCGCACGAACTGATGCCGTTCTTTGCAGCGGTAATGAGCCATACGGCAGGGAGCCACTTATCCAGCCCGAGCGGTGAATCCTCAAAGATGGTTCCCACTTTGGCCGAGAACTGGCGCTTGGGATGTCTACTCTTGCACTGCCATTTGCGCTGGTTTACAAGGAACGAAACATCATCGCGTCCACAGGTAGGACAGATCACGCCGTTAGGCCAGCGATGCGCGGTCATGTAGGCAAGGCAGTTGTCAGGATCGGCGAAGTAGATAACAGCTTCTTGGAGAGTCTCAGGCGCTTTCATGGTTCAATAATAGCGAACTACAGTTGATTTGGCAAGTATATAATTACCCTCAGAAGGGCAACCCCTACACCATCTACGATTGCGGCTACGCGTACACTGTCTGTCCGCGCGTTGCCTTCAGCAGCGCACGGCCGAAGAAGAACAGCAAGCTCCAGGACGTCAGCTCCACTTACGGGCCGAACTCCTACTCCTACCAGGATCTGCCCGCCTATGGCGGTTCTGGTTACAACGAGTGGACGAACCCGCTCACCGGCACCAGCGATATGCCGTTGGCGAGCGCGCAAGGCACCCGTGGCGATGGCTTTGTAACGAACATGGACACCCGCAACGCCTACTACGGTCCCGGGACCTGGGTTGAGGACTTCAAGCTCGCCAAGGACTTCAAGGTCCGCGAGCGCTACACCGCCAATCTGAGCGGGACCTTCATCAACGTGTTCAACCATGCCAACACCTTCCTGAACCTCAACGGCGTGAACGACGTCAGCTACTCCCAGTACACGCTGGCCTACAAGAACGGCAACCGTAACGTGGAGCTCGAAGCAAGGTTCGTTTTCTAAAGCCTCGTAAACCCCAAAAAACGAAGGCCGCGGATCGCTCCGCGGCCTTCGTTTTTGCCTCCTCTTTCTGCGCCACCGTAACTTAGAATGGCCCAGAGTTTCTTCCCGAGGATTTTCCCGCATGCGCATTCGCACTGCCGTTTTCAGCCTGGTGGTTCTGCTGCCGGCCTTTTCTTCCGCAATCCACGCCCAACCCCCAGCCCCACCTCCTGCGCCGCAATTCAACGCCATCAATCCCATTGCATTCGACAATTCCGGCCCGGTCCTCCGCGCCCATACTCTGGCGCTGAAGCCTTTCACGGTCGCCGGCGAGCACGGCGTCCTGCTCGGCCAGCAGGACGGGACCTTCGAGGCGTGGGTGTTGCCGGTCAAGATCCTCTCCCACTTGACCATTGAGGCCGACATCCAGGACTACAGCGTCCCCATCGACGTCAACCAGCAATCGGCCGAGATCGAGGTCCGCCCCGACCGCACCATCATCACCTACTCGCACGTCGGCTTCACCGTCCGCCAGATCATGTTCTCGCCCAATGGCGTGCCGGCCGGCACGGGTCCGGTTGTTCTGTTTCAGTTTGATTGCCTCCATCCAACCGACTTCACCCTCCGCTTCACTCCCAACCTCGAGTACATGTGGCCCGAGCGCAATGAGGGCCATCCCGGGCCGGAATGGGTTGCGCCCGGCGAACATCCAGAACAGGTTCCTGGCGGATTCTATGTCATCCAAGCCGACTATCCCAACCTCGCCGCCGCCATTACCATCCCCGGCGCTTTGCCCGGCATCATGGCTCCCTATCAGGAGCGCCCGCAGGTTCATCCCGTCGAGCTGGAGATCCACATCGATCCCGCGCGCGACCGCGGTCGCCTCTACCCGCTGCTGATGGCCGTCGGCACCAATGCCCAGGCCGCCAACACCCGCACGCTCGGCGAGGCTCTCGAGAAGCTGAACCAGTCAATCCCCGCGCTCTACGCCGCCCACGCGGAAAGTTACAAGATCCTGCTCGCGCATTCCGTCTCCATCGACACGCCGGACAAGGCGCTGAATGAGGCTTTCCAGTGGGCCGAAATCTCCATCGAGCAGCTCAAGGCCAAACCATTCGTCCCCGACCCCGCCAAGGACCCGCTGGCCGCCGCGGAAACCGCGCTCGTCGCCGGCTACTACGCCTCTGGCGACTCCGCCCGCCCCGGCTTCGGCTGGTTCTTCGGCCGCGACGCCCTCTACTCCCTCTACGCCGTCAACGGCTACGGCGACTTTGCCCTCGCCAAAGACGAGCTCGAATTCCTCATCCACCGCCAGCGCGACGATGGCAAGATCATGCACGAGTACTCGCAGACCGCCCCTGCCATCGACTGGCGCGCGTTTCCTTATATGTACGCCGCCGCCGATTCCACGCCGCTCTTCATCCTCGCCACGCTCGACTACGCCCGCGCCTCCGGCGACACGCAGTTCCTGAAGGACAACCGCGACGCCATCGAGAAAGCGTGGAACTTCGAGACCAGCCATGCCGATACGAACGGCATCTACGACAACCGCCAGGGAACCGGTTGGGTTGAAAGCTGGCCCGGCGGGATGCCGCACCAGGAGATTTATCTCGCGCTGCTCGATCAACAGGCTTCGGCGGCCATGGCGAAGATCGAGTCGCTGCTCGGCGATGCGCAGAAATCGCAATCCGCGAAGTCCCGCGCCGAAGCGATCGCGGCGACCATCAACCAGCAATTCCCCAACGGCGACAAAGGCTGCTACGCCTTCAGCCGCAACGCCGATGGCTCGCTTGACCACACCACCACTGTCTATCCCGCGCTGGCGTGGTGGTCGGATCTTACGGGAACAACTGGCGGCGCGACGGGGTCGGGCGGAACTGGTTCGATTTTGGAGCATGGCGACCAATGCCTGCAACAGCTCGCCGAAGCCTCGCTCGACACCGACTGGGGCCTGCGCGACGTCTCCAACGAAGAGAAAATCTACGACGGCATGAGCTACCACCAGGGCTCCGTCTGGCCGCTCTTCACCGGCTGGGCCGCGCTGGCCGAGTTCCGCGGCAATCAGCCGCTGGCCGGTTACCGCATGCTGATGGAGAACGCCAACCTGACCTGGGCACAGGACCTCGGCGCCGACACCGAGCTGCTGAGCGGCGACTTCTACGTCCCCTTCGGCCGCAGCACCAGCCACCAGTTATGGTCGAGCGCCATGGTCATCACCCCCACGCTGCGCGGCCTCTTCGGCATCAGTGTCGACGCGCAAAGCAAGACCATCACGGTAAACCCGCATCTGCCGGCGAGCTGGGAATCCGCGGACGTCAGGTATCTGCCGCTTCCCGGAGGCGAAAGCGACATGTTGCACTTCAGCCGTATTGGAGATCAGCTAAAGGTCTACATGACCACCTTGGACAACAGCAGTTGGCGCCTCAGGAGCGACCTTGCAGGGGCCAAATCTGCCGAGGTTGACGGTGAGCCGGGATTGAACATCCCGCTTCCGATGCTGGACATCGACCAACAGCTAACTCGATTCTCCGCTAGCATCCCGGATGACAAGCCTCTACCCGACCGTCAGCCTTTACCTGGTTCCCGCACATCCAGAGCTCGAATTCTTAGCGCCGAATACGGCGATCGCCGACTGACGCTGGTGATTGAGGGAGAGGCGGGAAGCCAAAGCGAGTTGGGGCTGATGCGGCGTGGCCCGATTGTTCCCAAAATAGCTTCGGTTGCCAGCGGCCAAGGGGAACAAGTTGCGACGCTCGGAGCAAATGATGTTTACGCGTATGAAAATCCGCATGCGCCAAGTTTGCTCATACTCAATTTCCCGCCCGGCGAAGGCTGGAAGACGATCACCGTCACCCTCACTTGGTAGCCGACCCCTCACGCGTACCGCCGGTCTCCCGACCGGCTGTCGTGCGGGCCTCCAGGCCCGCGCTGGACGCTCACTTTGCAATCAAGCCGGTGCGCTCCAGAAATTGCCGCACGGTCACGATAGAAATTCCTTCGTACTCCCCAACCCGCAGCAGATGCCGGTCGCCGCTCACGATGAATTCCGCTTTCCCCGCAATCGCGCATTCCAGCACGCGATTGTCATCCGGGTCGTCCTTAACCACATGCAAAGCGAACTCCGGCTCAACCAATTCGCCGGCCAATTCGAGCTTGGACCGGACGGTTCGCGAATCCGCCTCGCTCACGCCGAACTTGGCCACAAGCTTTTCTTCCAGCTCATCAAGCAATGCCTTGGACGCGACCAGCCTGAAGCGCTTCTCCAGACCAAGCTGAAGAATTCGGCCCGGTAATCCGTCGAACATCAACGCAGAGATGAGTATGTTTGTATCCGCGACAACGCGCATCAAGCCGTGCGTTCCAGCCTGTCGCGCCTGAATTCATCCGACAGCCGCTCTACTTCCGCCTCGCTGGTCACTCCCAGAGCCCGGCCCGTGGCGCGGGTACGTGTGAGCAGCGCCTCCCATTCCGGATCGGCGTCAAGATAACGCCGCAGGGCTTCTCCCACAAGCTCGTCCACGGTCATGTCAGCCTGCGCAGCAGCCTTCTCCGCCTTCTCCATGATCTCCGGAGCGACCGATATCGAAATGGTCCTGGCGCGCTTCATAATTAGCCTAAGCATACACCTTACTCCGGTTCGCTATTCTGTTTCCGACCGTGCAGTACGCCTTTGCTCGCGCCTTTCCGGAGAATCCATGCGCCGACCGTCGATAGCTCTTCTCTTCCTCCTGGTGTTATCCCAGTTTTCCGCGCTCCACGCCCAGCCCGCGCCCACGCATGCCCCATGGGCTATCGCCATTCACGGCGGCGGCGGCGAAGAAGAATGGCTGCACATGGACGCCGCAACCGACGCGGCCTACCACGCCTCGCTCGCCCGCGCGCTGGCCGCAGGCTCAGCCGTGCTTGAAAAGCACGGCACAGCCCTTGACGCCGTCCAGGCTGCGGTCGAAGTCCTCGAAGACGATCCGCTCTTCAACGCCGGGCGCGGCACAGCTTTTGCCGCCGACGGCAGCACCGAGATGGACGCCTCCATCATGAACGGCGTCGATCTGGCGGGCGGCGGCGTGGCCTGCGTGCACTCCACCCGCCATCCGATCGCTCTGGCGCGAGCCGTCATGGAGCACACGCCCTATGTGCTGATGGTGGGCACGGGCGCGGATGCGTTTTCACGCGAGCAGAATCTCGAGCAGCAGCCGCCCAGCTTTTTCTTTACCGAGATGCGCTGGCGCGAGTTTGAAGGCGTGATGAAAGCGAGTGGCCGTCCGATTCCGCCGCGTCCCGCCGGAGTTCCTCCCGAACCGGCGACGACCGGACCTTCAGGCGGCGGCGCACCACTCTTGCCGCGCGATCTCTTCTTTCACCGTTTCGGCACGGTCGGCGCGGTCGCGCGCGACTCTGACGGCCACCTCGCCGCAGCCACTTCCACTGGCGGTATGCAGGGCAAGCTGCCCGGCCGCGTCGGCGACTCGCCCATCCTCGGCGCGGGAACCTATGCCGACGACCGCGGCTGCGCCGTTTCCGGCACCGGCGTGGGCGAATACTTCATCCGCCTTTCGCTGGCGCACTCTATCGGCGCGCTCTGCCGCCAGGGCCGCACGCCGCAGCAGGCCGCGGACCAGCTCATCCACCACGACCTGCCCACGCTCAAAGGTGGCGAGGGCGGCGTCATCGTCCTCAGCGAATCGGGCGCGCCCATCTGGAGCTACAACACCCTCGGCATGTTCCACGCGCGCCAGTTCGAAGGCTCGCAACCCGAGATCTGGGTGAAATAAGGTGCATTGGGTGCCCCATCCTTGCGCCTTCTTTCTGGCGCAATTGTGGTTAGGCTAACCCGCTATGGCTGCATCGCCCGCCACAACGCCCCGCGAATCGGGTCCACCGCGTCTGCCACAAACCCGATCTCCGGATACCGCGCCCGCAGCGCCGCTTCCAGCGCTCCCCGTTCCCAGCGCACACTCTTCAGGATGCTGCCGGCCACGGCTACATCCGGAACCGTGAAACCCGCTCCCTCGTTCGCCCGCATGCGCTCAATCAGCAGTCCGGCCAGATACGCCAGGTCGCGGCCGCCTTGTTCAAGAATCTCCGCTGCAATCGCATCGCCGGCATCCGCGGCGGCGGCCACTTCGCGCGCAAACTGCGATCCATACCGCTGCGGCAACTGCGCGTTGGCAAACTCAATCAACGCGTTCTCGCTGGGCAGCTTCCACAGTTTCCGAGCGCGCTCCAGCAAATCCGTCGCCCGGCCCTCGTCGCGCGCCAGGAACCCGCGCCGCAGGCCTTCCACGCCAATCCAGTGCCCCGCGCCCTGGTCGGCCAGGATCGGCCCCCATCCGCCGGCGCGCAGTATCGTCCCGTTTCCGTCCCGCGCGGCCACATTCGATCCCGTCCCCGCCAGCACCAGCACGCCGCGGCCGCCCCCACCGCCCGAACGGAATGCCGCATCCAGCGCAATCTCCACGTCGCCCACAATCACCAACTCGCCGCCCACGCGCGCCGCAAAATTCTCCCGCAACCAATCCGTCACCAGCGGAACTGTCTCGCCCGAGGTCCCGATGCAGGTGCGCCGCACCTGCCGCGGACTCACGCCCGTCCGCTGCTCCAGTTCGCTGAGCGCCTGCTCCAGGTTCGCCCGCGCCTGCGCATCGTCGGCATTGGTGCGCTTGATGGTCCCGCAGCGCACGCGCGCCAGCTCGCGCTCCTCATCGGCCAGCAGAAACTCCGCCTTCGTTCCTCCCGCATCCACCGCCAGGTAATACGCCATCCCGACTTCGCTCCCACTTACGCCTTATCCTCAAACGAAGCAGCCGGGCGAGGCTCGCCGGACCGTCCGCCTGTTCCTAACTCACCGCTTCTTGAATCCGCATCGGCATTCACCGCGGTTGTGCGCATTTCGCCAATCGCTCGCCATATGGTAACCTGCGATTGCTTCGCTCGATGCCAGAATGCCAGCAATGAACTTGGAGGGATGATTTGCGTGCACGTTGGGAACCATAAACTAGTTTCTATTCCAAATCAAAAGCCGCTGTGGAAGACTCGCATTCTTGCCCACATTCAAATCATGCGGCTCGATCACTCCATCAAAAACATATTCGTCATTCCCGGCATCGTGGTCCCCCTCAGCGTTCTGGGCGCCTCCGCGTTCACTCTTCATCTGCTCAGAAATATTATTGTGGGTTTCATTGCCACCACCTTGATTGCGTGCAGCAACTATGTGCTGAACGAACTTCTGGATGCTCCCTTCGATCGATTGCATCCAGCGAAGAAACACCGGCCTGCTGCTCAAGGCTTGATCTCGGCCCCCATCGCCTATGGGCAATGGATTTTGTTGATGGCTGCCGGCGTAGCTCTGTCTTTGACCATTTCCGTTCCCTTTGCCTTCACCGCCGCTTCGCTATGGATCATGGGTTGCGTGTACAACATCCCGCCGGTCCGGTCAAAGGATCGGGTATATGTCGACGTCCTGTCTGAATCTGTCAACAATCCGCTGCGAATGCTTTTGGGCTGGTATATGGTCACATCCGCGCTCGTTCCGCCCATCTCGCTTTTGATCTGCTACTGGATGGCCGGATGCTACCTGATGGCGCTGAAAAGGTTCAGTGAGTTTCGCGAGATTGGCGACGCCAAAGTCGCCGGAGCCTACAGAAAATCGTTCCAGCGATACACCGAGGAATCGCTCCTGGTATCGGTGAGTTTCTACGCCGCCGCGGCGATGCTGTTTCTCGGCGCTTTCATCATTCGCTATCGGATTGAACTGGTTCTTGTGCTGCCGCTCATCGCCCTTCTCATGTCAACGTATTTCGCCCTCGCGTTCAAACGAAACAGCGCGGTTCAGAATCCCGAAAAGCTCTATCGAGAACCTTTGTTGATGATTGAGGCCACGCTGCTCTCCGTATTGATGGTCGCCCTGCTCTATGTCAATGTGCCCATCCTGGGACGGATATTCTCTCCAACGCTTCCTTCCGCACTGGGCCGGTAGGCGCTCGATGAGGGGACAGGCCGAAGCGATCGCGTTCTTGCGAATTGGATGAAACCGGAGAAATTGAAAATGGGGGAGCACTTAGACGTTCGTGCCGCGAGATGGTTCGTGGTTTACACAATTGCGGCGCTCGCTGCCATCTTTTTTTTCCCGTACTATTTCCCTCTGACTCCGTCGGCTTCGGCTTCCTATCTCTTCGGCTACAACAACCGCGCTGCGGTTTTGATTCTGCTGATCCTCGTAGCTGCTGGAGTAATCGGGACGCGTGGATTGCATCTGCGTCTCTTGGCAGCAGCGAACTCGCAGCCGATTCGACGGAAAGTGTTTTTGTATTCCCTGGCTGCTGTCCTCCTGGTGTGCGCCGCACTGTATTTGCTTACTGGCAGGCTGGGAGGATTTGGAGAGTCCGGTTACGAAATTGATCGAATCTGGCTAACATCCATTGGAAAGCGGCCTTATATCGATTTCGAGTGGCCTTTCGGTGTTATTTCACTTTACGTTCCTCTTGCCATTCACCGCCTTTTGTCCCTGAGCATTCCCCAGGCTTATTACATTTTTTGGTGCCTGAATTGCCTTGCCGGAGCCTGGCTCTTGTATGAAGTGCTGAACGCAATAGACTACCCTTCAGAGCGCAAGACCTCCATCTATCTGCTCCTGTTTTGCGGATGGTTCCTTGCCATCTTGAACCTGGGAACTCACTATTCCCTGACCAGATACGCGCTGCCCCTTTACTTTGTCCTGCTTATAGAGCGCCGCATAAGTCGTGGAGACGCTCGTTCGTATGCGATCGCTGACCTCGAGATTCTGCTCTTCACTGCTGTTTTGCTTTTATACTCTCCAGAAACGGCGATTGCTTACGGGATAACTTCCCTGGCGCTGTTTCCGATTCTGGCTCGAAGACGGGACGCCGCGTTCTTTGCCGCGTTTGCAACTCTCTTGCCGGCTCTCGCCGCGCTCTTCGTCGCTGCTTCAAGGATTCACATTCTTGATACAGTCTTTGCCTCCGGCGGCGGAGCCGATAGCTTTCCCATATTCCTCTGTCCGCACATTCTGCTCTTCTTTGTCGTCATTTTCGTTTGTGCTTGTTATGCATACCGTCAGATTATCGATCCCCGCATGCGGGGGAATTCTCTAGGCTTGATTGCCTATTCGGTGGTGATGCTTCCCGCCGCATTGGGTAGATGCGACCCGGGCCACACCCTGCTCAATAGCCTTGGCATCTATGCAGTGTTTCTCTTATGCGCATCCAGCAGCGCCCGCTTTTGGAAGCCTGCCAGGACGGCATTCATTCTGATCCTGCTCGTGATTGCGTCGCTTAGCGGGCTCTGGTTCTACCTTCCTTTATTTGCCCGCGGCACCATTCGCGCCCTTGCTGGAGGCGGAGAAGACAGCTACATGAGCAGATTGCTGTTGGGCGGCGGCCGGATTTACATCCAGCATTTTGTCTCCGCCGATCGCAAGCAGCAATGGCAGCAGCGGCTCGAATCGCTTCCCCGAGAGGGGGAACCGGAGAATGCGGATTTGTCCGTCGTATTTCCGGAATGGCACGGCGGCTATCTCGCGCCTTTTGGCTTCCGGCCCAATGGATTCGGAACCGATTTAACTAGGCAGGTCGATTATGGGAAATATGAGGATGTGGAGAACGCCAATACTCCGGCGGCAATTGCGGAGAAAGTTGCCGAAATGCGTACCCATCCAGGCGACGCGCTACTGCTCCCCAAGTCTTACTTCGATAACTGCCTGATCGACGTTCCCGCCCAACGACGGACACTGGAGATACTTTTGGCTTTCCCCTACTGGAAAGCTCCAGCCCATCTCGAGAGCGTGCGCCTGCCGATGTGCGCTTATATCCGGCAACATTACAGTCTGGCCGTACCGCCGACTGAAAAGACTTATGGCTATGGTTTGTGGATCAACAATGCAAATGGTCAGCCAGCAGCACTGATACCAAGCGGATAGAAGAAACTGGAAACATGACCCCCTCGTGGGAATGAGAAGTC
>CAVYSS010000013.1:0-216360 GCA_963771195.1 uncultured Acidobacteriota bacterium | reverse complement strand
GTGAATATGTGGGGATTGTGTCCGTCCCTACAATTCTCGCCAGCACTGCTGCCACAGGGCACGAGGTCGCGCTGGTGTTGGCTGGGTCCATCCCTCCAGGTAAGGAGAAGTATGTCGTTGCCGATTCCGAGGAGGCAATGGGACGGCGCGAGGGAAACGGGACGTTTGGCGTCATTTGCGTAAAGCCATGGTCGCGTTGGCTGGTGAACGTCTCCATTCTCTGGAGATTCAGCAGGATTGTACGTAACGCCGACTTTGTTTCTTTGCACTCGTTATACACCTTTCCGGTATTTGCGGGGTACTTGTTAGCCCGGTTGCACCGGAGGCCATTTGGAATCCGGCCTCACGGGGTTTTGTCTCCAATCCAGCGCGGAATCAGCGTCCGCAAGAAGAAGATTTACAATTGGCTCATTGCAGATCGCATTGTGCGTGATGCCGCAGTCATCTTTTACTCCTCGGTAGAAGAGCGCGCAGGAACTGCGGATTTGAAGCTGCCACAACTCTCTGTTATTGTTCCCGACGGTTTTTCCGCTGACGAATTCAAAGACCTTCCAGAGAGGGGCCGCTTTCGACAGCGTTTTCTCGGTGGAAGCACGGGCCCGCTAGTCCTGTTTCTAGCCCGCCTACATGCAGTGAAGGGATTGGATCTGCTTATTGATGCGATGCGCCTGGTCATTGAGCAAAGGCCAGATGTCCGGCTGGCAATCGTTGGTCCCCCTGATCCTCCATCCTTTGGTCGAAAAGTGCAGGCATGGATTAAGTCTGCGGGTATCGCAGAGCAGACTGTAGTGACTGGCAACGCGGATGCACAGATGCGACTTGAGGCCTTTGCCGACGCGGATGTGTACACGCTGCCATCGCAAGCAGAGAACTTTGGGTTCTCAGTGTTTGAGGCAATGGCCTGCGGCCTTCCGGTTGTCGTAAGCGAAACGATCAGCTACTCAGGGGAGATTGCCGACTGTGGTGCAGGAATTGCACTACCCAGGAAACCTGAGGCCTTTGCTTCCGCGATCAACTCTCTAATAAGCGACCCGGCGCGCAGATCGGCAATGGGGGCTTGCGGGCGCACCCTGGCAGATCGTTACTCACTTCACGAAACTGGAATTAAGGTTTCCAATACTATCGAAAGTATTGTACATCGGACGCAACCTCCGCCTGACGTGTTCCCGCTTTACGGGACCAAAGCGATTACAATTCAGTCTGATTGAAATCGAAAGCTCCGGGAAAAAGCGCATGCTTACAAACCAGGTTGGCGTTGTTCGACCGTCATCTGGCTTTCTTTTCTCGAACCGGCAAAGTTATTAGCCAGCCCAACGCAGGGCCATAAAACGGGCCAGTTTGTCAATGAGTCAACGCAAAGGTGCTTGGAAGTATTTCAATGCAGAACATCCCAACGGTTTTCGACATTACGGCATCTAAGTTCGCTGCCATAGCGGATTCTCAAATCGAAGGAAGAAAGTACCGGCGCGGCGAGCTCTTTCTCAACGCTGCATTGGCCGAGTTTCCGCCGGCCGGCTACGTCCTGGATTTTGGCTGCGGGCCCGGAAGAATTTCTCGGATTCTGGCAAAAAGCGGTTTCCGCGTGCTAGGGCTCGATCCATCACCTGAAATGGTCGCAGTTGCAATGCACCAGTCCCTTGAGAAACTGTCGCTAAAGTTTGAGACCATTACCGCTGAATTTGACATCCCCAATGGTGAACAATATGACGGAGTTATTTGCTCCAGTGTGATCGAGTACTCCTCGGATCCCGCACGTTTGCTCAGGGCTTTTCAATCGGTATTGCGCACTTCCGGAACTCTTGTCATTAGCTTTGCAAATTCGAGAAGTATCTTTCGCGCTCCCTTTCAGCATCGGAATCTGCATCTTGGCGCACAAAAGCACACCTGGACATGGTCGCAGTTCCAGGATCTTTTGGAACAGGCCAACTTTCAGGCAGTTGGTTCCCGGCAATACTTTGAGGGCCCAGTCGAGCGGGTGCGGCCGCTGAGGTTCCTTACCGGCTCTGAATTCGTGGGAGGACTCGGGCTGGTCATAGCGAAGAGAAAACCGAATTAAGTTCTGGAGTTTTCCACAATGAAGCAGGTGATTCAGAATTATAAGTCCGGTGACATGTCGGTTCGTGACACGCCTGCGCCGCAACTTCAGTCTAAAGGTGTTCTGGTTCGCACCGCGTATTCACTGATCAGTGCAGGAACCGAGCGGAGCATGGTGGAGATGGCCCGGAAGAGCCTGATCGAGAAGGCTCGGTCACGTCCTGACCTGGTTCGCAAAGTCCTCGACAAAGCCCGGACAGAAGGGTTCCTTTCTGCTTACAGCAAGGCGATGGTGCGACTTTCCACCGATTCGACTCTCGGTTACAGTAGCGCTGGAATGGTCCTGGCAGTTGGCTCCGAGGTTAAGGGACTCCGCGTCGGGATGAGAGTGGCATGCGCCGGGGTCGGGTATGCAAATCACGCCGAGCTGGTCTATGTTCCCAGGAGCCTCTGTGTTCCCGTTCCGGATTCGATCGATTTGAAAGAGGCCGCATTCACCACACTTGCCGCAATCGCGCTTCAGGGAGTTCGAGCTGGTTGCGTGGCTTTGGACGAGGTTGTTGCCGTGATTGGCCTCGGGCTGGTGGGTTTACTGTCAGTGCAGTTGCTCAAGGCCAACGGGTGCAAGGTGGTCGGTGTGGATTTGGACCCCGCAAAATGCAAGATGGCCCTCGACTTCGGTGCAAATGAAGCAAGTTCAGATCCAAGGGAACAATTGGCGGCGTGCCACAGGTTATCGGAAGGCCGAGGCGCAGATGTCGTTTTGATAACGGCAGCTACGTCTTCCAGCGAGCCCCTCTATATGGCAGGTCAGCTTGGCCGGGATCGCGCTCGAATCGTCGTCGTTGGACAGATTGGAATGAATGTGCCTCGTAAGCTCTATTACGAAAAGGAACTTACGCTCACCATGTCGCGGTCGTATGGTCCGGGAAGATACGATCGCAACTACGAAGAGAAGGGGAACGATTATCCGGCCGGGTACGTCCGCTGGACAGAGAACCGGAACATGGAAGCAGTTATCAGCCTCATTTCTCAGCGTAAGCTTTCAGTAAAGCCATTCATTACTCATGAGTTTCCCATTGATAGGGCTCTCGATGCATACGAAATGATTCTCGCCGGCAAGGAGCGGTACTTGGGTGTGTTGCTCGCGTATCCCGAGACCGATCCTGCCGACTCGCGCATCGTGCGCTTGCAAAAATCGTTCGACATCCCAAGCGTGAAGCCCGCTGCCGGCGTTGAGGTGGGTATTGGGATGATCGGCGCGGGCGGCTTTGGCACCGGAGTGTTGCTTCCCGCTCTTCGCGGGCAACAGGGGATCGCGCTTCGAGGCATTTGCTCACAGCGAGGACTGACGGCGCGCAGCGTGGGGGACAAATGGAAATTTGAATTCTGCACCTCCGACGTGGACGAATTGCTGAACTCCGAAAAGGTGGATTGCGTGTTGATTTGCTCGCGTCCCGACAGCCACGCCGATCTTGTCTGCAAGGCCATGGATGCGGGAAAGCACGTATTCGTTGAAAAGCCGCTTGCGGTCAGTCTGGAGCAGTTGAAGCGGGTTCAGCAAGCGGTGCACCGTAATCCCGGGCGTGTTCTGATGGTGGGGTTCAATCGCCGTTTTTCTCCCTTTGTCCAGGAGATGAAACGATTCCTGCAGGGGCGGCGCAAGCCCCTTGTGGCGACGTATCGGGTCAATGCAGGCCCTCTTCCGGCCGACGATTGGCAACTTGATCCCGAACAGGGCGGAGGCCGGATCGTCGGCGAATGCGGGCACTTCGTCGATGTGCTTTGCTACTTGACTGACAGTTGGCCCACACAGGTATTTGCATCCTCAATCTCTGATCCTGATAGTGGTCTGACCGATGTCGAAAACGCATCGCTGACATTGCATTTTGCGGACGGCTCCATAGGTACGCTCGTGTACACGGCGCAAGGGAACTCCGGCTTTCCAAAGGAACGCCTTGAGGTGTTCTCCGAGGGCAATGTTGCCGCGCTTGACGATTTCCGCACTCTGGAAATGGTTGGCAACGGGGCGCGGAAGCGGCAGAAAAGCTGGCTCAAGCAGGACAAGGGACACGCAGATGAGCTGAAAGCATTTGTTAACGCCGTGCGGGGTGGGATACCGCCGGTCAGTCCTGAGGATTATTTCCAAACGACACTGAGCACGCTGCAGGCCGTTGAGTCCCTACGGAATGGGCGTCCGCAGGAGATATCGCTGCAGATGCTCGAGGAGCTCACCTATCCAGCGGGGGAGTTCTAGTGTTCGGATTGTATTTGCGTACCGCCAGGCATTACCTGCCATCGCAATTGATGTACCGCATTCGATACAACATAGAATCAGAGGTGACTCGAATATTCCCGTTGGTGAATAGGCGGAGATACACAGTTCCGGTTGGGGAGGAACCCAACGGCCTCACGTGCTTATCTCAACAGCTGACAACCGAGTTTCGGCACGACGAGAACGAATTGTGCGAGAGCGTGAAACGGCTTAAACGCAATGAGTTCATTCTGCTGAATCGGCAACGGAAGTTAGGTTTTCCGGTTGACTGGAACCCTCACAGCTCCACGCGTTTATGGCGCTATAATCTGCACTACTTCGACTACGCGCTTGACCTCGGCGTCTTGGCCAAGTGGCGCAATGACGAACAGGCTGCAAACACACTCAAGAATCTCATTGATGATTGGATCAAGTCCAATCCGGTCGGCATTGGGGTCGGCTGGCATTCGTATCCGACTTCACGCAGAATCGTGAATTGGTTGCAGGCTGGCAGCCTCGCCTCCGATGCGTGCAATTGGGATGGAGGCGGTTTTCGAAAACTTTGGACTCAAAGCCTCTTTCAACAAGCGCGCTACCTTGAAGATCACCTTGAAGTTGATTTGTCGGGTAATCACCTTCTTGCGAATGGCAAAGCGCTCTTCTTTGCCGGTGCCTTTTGGGGAAACGCAGTCGGCGCGTGCTGGCGAGAGAAGGGGCTTCGCCTGCTTTGGGATGGTCTCAAGGAACAAATCCTGGAAGATGGTGGGCAATATGAACGTAGCCCAATGTACCAGGCAATTGTTTTGCAGGACTATCTCGAAGTAATCCATCTTCTGCATGTGGAGGGGCTGCAGACGCCAACTTGGGTGCGGGATAAGTTAATCCTGGTGGCGGACTCTCTCTTCTCTATGCTTCACCCGGACGGTAAGATTTCCCTCTTCGCGGATGCAGCGTTCGGGATTGCATACGAGCCGCTTGATCTCCTCGCTGCCGCGGAGCATCTGTTGGAAGTTCCTGGCAGATGGTCTGGTGCTGCTCCCGGGCCATTCGGCAGCCTCGTTCAGGTATCGTCCGCACCCGTGGCGAGTGCTTCGAACTCGCGCGCTTGCCAGTCCTCTCTGGCCGCGACCGGATACTTCAGCCTGTGTAATGGTGAAGAAGGCGACAAGTTGATCGTCGATGGCAAGCCCATGGGCCCGGATCATCTTCCCGCTCATGGTCATTGCAGCCTGTTCAGTTACGAACTCTCGATTGCGCGCGAAAGGTTCATTGTTGACTCCGGAGTTCAGGAATATGAAGCGGGAGCATGGCGGGACTTCTGGCGCAGCACGCGGGCGCACAATACAGTTTCTGTTGATGGAGCTGAGCAATTCGAAATTTGGGCTTCGTTTCGCGTAGGTCAGAGAACGCGGCTGTTGGATTACACCTACTCGCAACAGAAATCATCCGCCATTTTTGTTGGCCTGCACAGCGGATTTGCAGGACAAAGGCAGTCCACGCCTCATCGCCGCTTTCTCGCCGCCCTGCCGAATCGTCGATGGGTGGTTGTAGATGAGGTCTTCGGCACGGGGAATCATACTGTTCAAAGTTTTATTCATTTTGCTCCCGGTACTCAGTGTCAAGTAGAAAATGAGTTTGTCACGGTGCGGTCTCCATCGCGTGAGATGCGGTTGTATCCTATGCTTGAGAATTTGGGGTCGGGAGCTGGAGTCAAGTGGATACAGGGTCAAACGGAGCCCGTGCAGGGGTGGTATGCGCCGGAATTCGGAACGGCGTTTCCTAATCCGGTAGTCGAGTTATACGCTCCATGCTCGCTGCCGGCGCGATTCGGATATCTCCTTGCTCCCTCGGAACAACAATGCACATCCTGGAGCTTTCAATCCGTGGAGGCACCTGATTTCGCTCACCTTGAGATCACGGTCCATTCATCAGCCGGTACGGAAGTGGAGCATTTCAACCTCGCTACGCTACCTTCTGCTCCCATCGTGAGGAGTAATCCTCTGGCATGCTAATCTCTCGATTCGACCATATGCTCCCAAAGCGGATGGAGGTGGGTCCAGCTGAACGGAAGCTGCACATCGCCTTCGTTTACAGCCGCTTGCCGTTTCCAATGATGCGCGGCGATCAGCTAACAGTCGCTCACCTGCTAAGCTTCCTTGCGGCTCGGGGACACGCGGTAGATCTCTTCACTCTGGATGTAGATGGACATCCTGGCGAAGAACAAATGCGCTGGCTCCATGAAGCATGTCGGACTGTGAGCATTTATCCTCATGGCAAGCTCTTGCAGGTAGCCGGCATCCTGAGCGGACTGTTTCGCGGCCTTCCCATGCAGGTTGGCATCTTTACCAACCGCAAATTGAATCGTGATGTGCGCAAGGGCGTTCTCGAAGGCAAGTTCGACATCGTCTATGTATATTACCTGCGCTCCGCGGAAGTTATAGAAGCGGCTCTTGATGCCGCGCAGATCTCGAAGCGTGTTGGGCGGCCGGTTGCTACGTACCTCGCCATGCAGCTCTCTCAAATGCTCAACACCAGCCGCATTTATCAGAATTCTAAGAGCTTCATCAAGAAAGCAATCTACGGTTTCGAGCTGAAACTCATGCGCCGTTACGAGAGCACCATTTGGGCGCGTTTCACTCACTCGGTGCTGATCGGGCGGAGTGATTTGGAAGCGATTAGGGAAGAGTGCCGGACACGCAATGTAGCGGAGATTGGCAACTGGATCTTTTGCGCGCACGGCACGGATGTGAGGCGATTCCGGCCGGCTATTTCTTCAGACATTGTGCCAAACCGCCTTGTCTTCTCGGGGAACATGCAATACGCACCGAATGTTCAGGCGATTCTGTGGTTCAGGGAGAACTGTTGGGATCGGATACGGACGCGCATTCCCTCAGCTGAGTTGGTGATCCAGGGTTGCGATCCTTTGCCGAATATAAAGCGGCTTCACGGAGATGGAGGCATTGTTGTTACCGGCACCGTCGCAGATGTTGGGATTAACATTCGTTCTGCCGCCGTCTGCATCAACCCCATGCTCGCAGCAGGCGGCATGCAAAACAAGCTCATTGAATACCTCGCCTGCGGTAAAGCAGTTGTAGCAACAACCATTGCAAACGAGGGCATCGGGGCAATCCCAGGACAACATTTCCTCGAAGCCAATAGCGCAGACGAATTCGTTTCCAACATTCTTGAATTGCTCGAAAACCCAAGTCTCTCGGAGCAACTGGGCAAAAACGGTCGCGACTACGTTTTGCAACAGTGGACCTGGGAGGCGCACTTCTTAAATCTCGAGAAGGATTTTGTGGCGGCTCTAGATGGGGAAGCCGCGGCGCTCCTCGAGACGCATGAGGATTCTTTTCGTGCCGAATCTGGCATTTCTGTCCATTGATGCCGGCTAAACTCAGGGGAGCCTAGATACGGATGCAAGCGTTCGAAACCGTCGTAATCTTCGGTGGTACCGGTTTCATCGGAACGCACCTTACTCAGCACCTTCTTCGGGAGAACTTGGCCCGCCGTATTGTTCTGGCCGATCTGGCGCCGCCGCGTACGGCGCCCTACGCTAGCCTCCTGAATGAGGCAATTGCCAAAGGCACGGTCGAATACCACGCCATCGACGTGCGGCGCCCGATTCCGGATGAAGAGCTGCCACGGGCCGTGGACTTGGTCGTCAACTTGGCTGCAGTTCACCGCGAACCAGGCCACCAACCGAGCGAGTATTACGAAACCAACGTCAAGGGCGCCGAGCATGTAACAGCATTTGCCCGCCGCGTTGGTTGTCCGCGAATAGTCTTTACGAGTAGCATTTCGCCTTACGGCACTTCCGAAGAGATGAAGGACGAAGACTCGCTGCCGGTCCCCGAAACCCCTTACGGCGGTTCGAAACTAGCCGCCGAGAAAATACACCTTGCATGGCTGGCTGCATCTCCCAGTCACAAACTGCTCATTCTGCGTCCCGGCGTTGTTTTCGGGGCTGGAGAAGGCGGGAATGTCACACGTCTTGTTCGAAGCGTCGTTCGCGGCTACTTCGTCTACGTTGGCAATCAGAAGACTCGCAAGGCAGGGGGCTATGTCAAGGAACTTTGCCGCGTGTTCCAGTTCGGACTCGACCACCTCGACAGAACCGGACAGTCTTTCCTCCTGCTCAATTTCTCCATCAATCCGGTTCCAACCATGGAGGAGTTTGTCACGACCATCCGACTCGTTGCCGGAATTCGCCGCAGAAGGCCGCTCAACATCCCGCGAGCGGCTCTGCTTGGCATCTCTTATCCGATCTCGTTCCTCGCCAAACCGCTCGGGATCGAAATTCCTGTAAATCCTGTTCGCGTGCGAAAGCTCTTCCGCTCGACTTCAATTGACCCGAAGATGCTGCGAGACCTGCAATATGTTCCGCATTTTTCATTCGTGCAGGCATTCGAAGATTGGAAGAGGGACGAGCCTGGAGACTTCGCTGCGCGATGACGAAATGCAGTGCGAGATCATTGCATGTTTGCGCTATGATACCCCGCGGCATTCCGCAGGAGCAGCTGGAAGCGCTGTCCGAGTCCATTCGCTTGCTCGACGAAGGTGTTTCGGCCATCTCGAGAGAGCTCACGTGAAAGAAGGCACCATTTGACGGGTTCTGGTTATTTTCGCTAAAACGCGTAGAAGAATCAGGTCGCCTCGTTCTTATGAATGGGGGGGCAATTCTGCCTTCCAGTACACAAGAGCACTCTCGGCGGGAAAATCATGATGCGCGTGGAGAAAAGTTGATGGAGATCACAATAGTCGGCATGGGTTATGTTGGGACAGTGTCCGCAGCATGCCTGGCCGCCGCGGGCAACAGCGTTTCGGGAGTCGACATAAACGCCGAAAAGGTGCGGACTATAAATGAGGGAAAAGCGCCAATTGTCGAACCTGACCTGAGCGAGTTGATCGGGCGCACGCGCAAAGCTGGTAAATTGCGCGCAACCTGCGATCTCCGCGAGGCAATAACAAGGAGCGAACTGACTTTTGTCGCCGTTGCAACTCCAAGCCGTGCAAACGGGGATATCGATGCGTCGCACTTGATTCGCGCCTGCAAGCAAATTGCGCAAGCCCTGGCGGCTAACCGGAGACAGATCGTTGTAATACGAAGCAGCATCCTGCCCACCGTTTTTGACCGCTGTCGTGAAGTGTTCGAAACGGAAGCTCCCGGCCGTATTGAGTTGTGCGCAAACCCGGAGTTTCTCCGAGAAGGCTCTGCGATTGCCGATTTTGAAAATCCTCCATTCACCTTGCTCGGGGTGGACGATGATCAGGTAGAGAAGAAGCTTCGCGAGCTGTATCGGGAGATCCCGGCCCCGATTCTTGTTCTGGCTCCGAAGGAGGCCCTTCTCGTCAAATATGCGAGCAATGCATTTCATGCGCTGAAGGCTACATTCGCGAACGAAATCGGCGCACTATGCAGCGGCTTGAACATCGATGGCCGGAACGTAATGTCCGTCTTCTGTAAGGACACAAAACTGAATATCTCCCAACGCTATCTGCTGCCGGGGTTCGCTTTTGGTGGTTCCTGTCTGCCAAAAGATGTACGCGCGCTCACTTATGCGGCCAAGACGAGCGACTTGGAGCTTCCACTGATAAACTCATTACTTCCGAGCAATCAGTGCGTGATTCAACGAGCCTTTGCACAGGTAGTGCAGCGGAATGTCAGAAACATCGGATTGATAGGTTTGGCTTTCAAGTCCAATACGGACGACTTGAGAGAGAGCCCTTTTGTTGAATTGGCCGAGCTGCTCGTGGGCAAGGGATACGACCTGAAGATCTACGATCCAAACGTTTTGCTGGCGAATGTGACGGGATCCAACAAGGCGTACATCGAAAAGATGATTCCACATCTGTCCAGGCTGCTTGTATCTTCCGTGGCTGAGCTGGCGGAATCCCAACTTCTTATCATCGGCCATAGGTATACAAGCGCCGAGCAGTTCTTGATGGAAACAGAAGTTCCCCAAATCCAATTGTGATCGCAAGCACCGACTGTTTTTGCTTCGATCTGATGCAATCGAACGGGAAGGAATTAGACAGCGTGGTTATGGCCTTGAGGGGTTTCTGGTCACGAAGTCTACTTCCAGTGTTGCTTTCGGGGGGAGTGGCGGCGACTGTCGCGGCGCAAACAGCGACAACGACTACCCTGACGATCGTTTCCGGGGGTATTGAGCAGTCTACGGTGTCTTCGGGAACGGCGGTGACACTGAACGCAGCGGTCACTGCCGGGAGCACGCCCGTGAGCCCGGGGCAGGTGGAATTCTGCGATGGATCGGCGTCCCATTGTACGGGTATTCATCTCCTTGGATTGGCACAATTGACGCCTGCGGGAACGGCTTCATTGAAATTCATTCCGGGAATTGGAAAGCACAGCTATCAAGCCGTATTTGTGGGGACCAGGAGTTATGCGAACAGCAGTTCCAGCTCTGTTCCGCTGGATGTGACGGGACTCTATCCCACAACGTCAACGATTGTCCAAAGCGGCAGTGCGGGCAACTATTCGCTGATGGCGACGGTAGTGGGATTAGGAAGCGGGACGGTGCCGACGGGAACGGTTTCCTTTCTGGATACGAGCAACGGGAACGCGGTGCTTGGTACGGCAGCGCTGGGAGCGAACACGGAAGGTCTGGGATGGCTGAGTGCTTCGAATTCCCCGGCGGGTAGCTATCCGGAATCGATTGCGGTGGGTGATTTTAACAAGGACGGCATTCCGGATATGGCAGTTGCCAACTCCGGTGATGGAACCGTGAGCGTCTTGCTGGGCAACGGCAACGGAACCTCCCGGCAGGCGTCCGGCAGCCCGATTAGCGTCGGTGCAGCTCCCTGGGCGATTGCAGTGGGCGATTTCAATGGAGACGGCAATAGCGATCTAGCCGTGGCCGATTACATCGGCGAGTCGATAAGTATTCTATTGGGCAACGGAAACGGCACATTCACTGAAGGAGCTAACAGTTCAATTCCCCTGCCGCAATATCCGATATCGCTGGTAACCGGTGACTTTAACGGGGACGGGATTGCAGATCTGGCGATTGTTGCAACCCCTGTAGATACGACCGGAACCGGCACCGTAACGAGTTTCCTGGGCAATGGCGATGGAACCTTCACCCAAGCGCCTGGCAGCCCGGTATCCCTCCCTTATCCCTATGCGTTGGCTACGGCGGATTTCAACGGCGACGGCATTTTGGATTTAGCGGTTGTGAGCGGGTATAACTGGGCGATGTTTCTTGAGGGCAACGGGGATGGGACCTTCACGCTGACAAACAATACGATTGGGGTTGGCAATAGCCCTGTTTCCATTGCGGTTGGAGATTTCAACTCCGACGGCATGGCCGACCTGGCCATCGCGAATTGGGGCGATAACTTGGTGACGATCTTAGTCGGCCAAGGGAACTTTGCTTTCACGCGGACTGAAATCGCAGTTGGCGTCAACCCGTTTTCTATTGCGGCCGGAGACTTCAATGGGGATGGCAATGCCGATCTCGCGGTTGCGAATGCTGGCTCCGACTCCATAACCGTCTTGCTGGGCGACGGGAGCGGAGCGTTCACGCAGGCGGCTGGAAGTCCACTGCCGTATAGTGGCACGCCTGTATCCCTCGCGACAGCAGACCTGAACGGCGACGGGGTGGCGGATCTTGCGGTGGTCGATCAGGCTGGTGACGCGGTGACCGCGTTGTTGTCGCAGGTGACGGAGACGGCATCGGCCGCCGTCAGCGGGATCTCTCCCTCCGGTTCGGGCACCAACCAGGTTGAAACCAGCTACCCGGGCGATGGCAACTTCATGGCCAGCACCTCTGCCACCACTGCACTGCGCGCGGTTCCCATTACACCTGGGGTGACGGTGACGCCATCGTCTTCCGCGATCACGACGGGACAGGTGCTTACGGTGACGATCCTGATAAGCGGCGGGAGCGGCAATCCTATCGCCACCGGAACGGTGGTGTTGAGCGGCGGAGGATACTCGTCGGGTGCGGTGGCACTGAGCGCAGGCAGCGCGGTGCTAAGTGTGCCTGCGGGATCGCTCGCGGCGGGCACCGATACGCTGACGGCAGCGTACACTCCGGACACCAATAGCGCAACGACTTATAACAGCAACTCGGGATCGGCGACGGTGCGGGTTACGCCCTTGCCCCTGGCTACCCCTGAGATAACGGTCGCTGTGTCTACTGCCAAGGTTGCGATTTCCCAGGCAGTCACTGTGCAGATAACGGTGGCTGGCACAGCAGGCAACCCCGCGCCTACCGGGCTGGTGACGCTGATGAGCAACAACCCGGCTCCCATGGTTTATGACACTTTCCAATACCCGGACGGCACGCTCTTAAATGGAAAGACCGCTCAATCCGGCAACTCGGTTTGGAACGTCGGCGGTCTCGGTGTCATTGAGGGGAATCATTTAATCAACAATGCCCCGCCGGATCAGCTGGGCGTCATGAATGCCTTGTTGCCGAATACAACATCGGTAGGAGGAACCCTCCAGCCCGTCACGACGGTGGGCGGCACCATCCGCATGTGCCCGTCCGCATCGGGGACTTATAGCCCTTCGTATACTTCGGTGGGAATGCTCGCATTTCACGACTCCACTGACGTCATCGAAATTGGAATAGGGCCGACATCGTGGTGGCTGAGGAAGACCGTCCATAGCGTCAACACAACCCTGCTCGAAGGCGCCGAAAACCTCGCGGTGGATTGCACCAGCGAATATACGGTGCAGATGATGATCAATCAGGCCGCGGGGACGGTGCAGGTGATTCCGCCCAGCGGCATTCCTTCGCGTGTGATTACCGATCCGGATATCACGCAGATCGATGCATTGTACGGAGATTGGGAGCCGGAGAACAACACTCCCTACAAGTACATCGGCGAATGGGGGTCTGTCTGGCTGGGTGGCGGATATGTCTCTGCGTCGACGCCGTTGATCGGAGGCAGCGCCACCATCACCATTCCTGCAGGGTCACTCGCCCTCGGTAACGACACCCTGACCGCAACCTACACACCGGACGCAACCAGTTCGCCAATCTATAACGGCGTAGCGGGTACCGGTTCGGTCGCGGTGAGTAAGGTGACTCCGTCAGTGACGGTGAAGCCGTCGTCTACGAGCATCACGACGATCCAGGGGGTAACAGTCACTTTGGCAGTGAGCGGAAGCACTGGCGCGCCTGAGCCCACGGGCACCGTCGTGCTGAGCGGGAACAAGTACACATCATCGACGGTAACGCTGACGAGCGGCTCGGCGACGATCCGGATTCCGGCCGGTGTCTTGGCTGCGGGCACCGACACCCTGACGGCAACCTACATACCGGACGCGAGAAGTTCGGCAATCTATAACGCCGTAGCGGATACAGGTTCGATAGCGGTAAGTAAGGTAACTCCGTCGGTGAAGGCGATGCCGTCGTCAACGAGCATCACGACGATCCAGGGAGTGACGATCACCGTGGCGGTAAGCGGCGGCACTGGCGCGCCTGTGCCCACGGGCACGGTCGTGCTGAGCGGGAGCGGGTACACATCACCGGCGGTAACGCTTACGAGCGGCTCGGTGACGATCCGGATTCCGGCCGAGGTATTGGCTGCGGGCACCGACACCCTGACGGCAACCTACACACCGGACACTGCCAGTTCGACAATCTATAACGGGGCAGACGGTACACGTTCGGTCGCGGTAAGTAAGTTAACTCCGTCGTTGAAGGTGACGCCCCCTTCTTCGAGAATTACAACTACGCAGTTGTTTCAGGTCTTGGTCACCGTGACCGGGGGAGCTGGTGGTCCAATACCTACGGGTGCAGTCGCGCTCGCCAATGGCGGGTATGCGTCGGGCCGAATGGACCTCTCCAAGGGCGCTGCGGCTATCACTATTCCTGCAGGTGCGTTGCCGCCCTCAACCGATATATACACTGTGAGCTACAGTGGAGACTCAATCTATTCAGGAGCCGAGGTCACCGGCACAGTGGCGGTGAGGCAATCCGCCGTTTCCGTAACCGTTACGCCGGCAAACAATGGAACCCTCGTTTCATCGCAGCCTGAAACAGTCACCATCATCGTTGCGTCCGTAGGCCCAACTCCCAGCGGCACCGTTGCGTTGACTGGCGGCGGATTCTCTTCATCAGCAGCCCCGCTCATTTCGGGAAGCGCAACCATCGATATTCCGGCCAACCAATTCACCAACGCCGGGAATATTACCCTCGCTGCGACATACAGCGGCGACGCCATCTATGCCAGTGGATCCGGCGAGGAAAGCATCACCGTGAACGCGCCTTACTCGCTGACAACAACCAATCCTTCCCCGGTGAGCCCGGGGACCGACACGTCCGCGGTGGTCACCGTGAGCGCCAATCCAAGCTACTCGGGTTCGGTATCGCTGAGCTGTGTTCTTACGGATGGCCCGTCCGGCGCTCAGGATCTCCCCACTTGCTCGGTCGCTTCGGGCTCCCCGGTCACTATCAACAATGGAACTGCCAGCGGCACGGTTACGATCACTATCGATACCACGGCCGAGAGAACGTCCGGTCTCGACCGCTCCGGATGGGCAACGGTCGCTGGCGGAATGGTATTTGCTCTGCTTTTTCTAATGGGCATTCCAACCCAGCGGCGTAATTGGCGCGGTTTTCTCGGTCTAGTGGTGGTCATGGCCGTTCTTGGCAGTCTCGGTGCCTGTGGCGGTCGAAGTACTAGCAGTGGCAATGGCAGAGGAGGCGGCAGCCTCGGAACTCCGGTTGGCAGCTACACCTTCACGGTGACCGGTAAGGGTAATCCCGCCATCACCCCAGCGCCGGCGGTTGCCGTAACGCTCACCGTGAACTAGAGTTATCATTCTTACCTGGGAAGATGCGCAATCAATAGGCGGCCATACTTGTGGGACAGTTTGTTAGGCACCAAAAGTCCAATGTTTCTGCGGAGCCTCCGGGCACCGAGTTACTCGCCAGACGCGAGCAGAGCGGCGTACTGTTCCAGGGCAGGCAGCACACAAACAGCTAATGTTGCCGAAGAGAATCTGAGATAGGCACACGTTTTCCGACGCCCTCTCGGCAATTCAGATTTGTCTGGCCACCTGGGACGCCCGTTCGGCGCTTGTTGTATCTGAACCTCGCCGAATTACGACATGAGCTCTTTGGAGGAGAAAGAATGGGAAGGGTTGCTCTAATAACGGGAATTACTGGCCAGGATGGCGCATATCTAACAAGACTGCTATTGACAAAAGGCTACCTGGTCCATGGAATAAAAAGACGTTCCTCATCGTTCAATACCGCACGGATCGATGAGGTGTATCAAGATCCTCATTTCTCCGAAGGCGGAATGCACCTTCACTACGGAGATATGACGGATGCGACGAATTTGATCCGTATCATTCAGTCCATACAGCCCGACGAGATATACAACCTTGCTGCGCAGAGCCACGTGCAGGTCAGTTTTGAAACGCCAGAGTATACGGCAAATGCAGATGCACTTGGAACTTTGCGCATCCTGGAGGCTATTCGCATACTGGGGCTGGTGAGTAAGACCCGCTTCTATCAGGCATCGACGTCCGAATTGTTCGGCAAGGTTCAGGAAGTTCCTCAGCGCGAAACAACGCCTTTTTATCCTCGAAGTCCGTACGGCGTGGCTAAGTTATACGCGTACTGGATCACGGTGAATTATAGGGAAGCCTATGGCATGCATGCCTCCAACGGCATTCTCTTCAATCATGAGAGTCCGATCCGCGGAGAAACCTTTGTTACACGCAAAATCACCCGCGCCGTTGCCGCCATTCATCACGGCATTCAGGATGTGCTTTACATTGGCAACCTGGACGCCAAGCGTGACTGGGGACACGCTCGCGACTACGTTGAGGGAATGTGGCGCATCGTGCAGCAGGAACAATCGGGCGACTACGTTCTCGCGACCGGAGAGCACCATAGCGTCCGTGAGTTTGTTGAGACTTCGTTCGCTCGCATAGGCCGAACCATCGAATGGCGCGGGCAGGGAGTGGACGAAGTCGGCCTAGACGCTGCTAATGGGAAAGTCCTGGTGCGCGTCGACAGCCGCTACTTCCGGCCTACTGAGGTGGATGAGTTGCTCGGCGATCCATCGAAAGCGTACCGCGTGCTCGGATGGAAACATACAACCTTATTCCGGGACCTGGTCCATGAAATGCTCGAGTCGGATTTGAAGGTTATCAAGCAGGAGTCGGAGACACGGGAGGTCGGCCGTGAACAAATTTGAGCTTGCTGGCCGCCGCGTGTGGGTTGCGGGCCACCGTGGAATGGCGGGTTCTGCGATCCTCAGGCGACTACACACTGAGAATTGCGAAATAGTTGCCGTCTCCCGGTCCGAGTTAGACTTGCTGTGCCAGGCGGATGTAAACCACTGGATGGCGGAGAAACGGATTGACGTTGTCTTTGTTGCTGCCGCGAAGGTCGGCGGTATCCTCGCCAATGCCACCCATCCCGCTCAATTCCTTCACGAGAATCTCGTCATCGAGACCAATATCATACATGCTTCCTCAGTTTCAGGAGTCGCCAAACTGCTCTTTTTGGGCTCGTCCTGCATCTATCCACGCGACGCTGCGCAGCCAATGAGGGAAGAGGCGCTGCTAACGGGGCCACTCGAGCCGACGAACGAATGGTACGCTATCGCCAAGATCGCCGGTATCAAGCTATGCCAAGCGTACCGGCGTGAATACGGAAGCGACTTTGTTGCAGTTATGCCGACCAATCTGTACGGGCCAGGTGACCGCTACGATGCCCAGGGCGGACATGTTGTTGCAGCACTCGTCATGAAGATTCACGCAGCCAAGGTAGCTGGCTGCGACACTGTGGAGCTATGGGGAACGGGCACGCCGCGCCGAGAGTTTCTTTTCTCTGAGGACTTGGCCGATGCCTGTGTCTTCGTGATCAAGAACTATTCGGGGGAAATGGCGTTGAATGTGGGTACCGGCAGTGATATGACGATCCTTGATCTCGCCGAGCGCATCGCCAGGATCGTCGGATGGAACGGTTCGTTCACTTTTGATTCGTCAAAGCCTGACGGAACGCCTCGCAAAGTCATGGATGTGAGCCGTTTGACGAATTTGGGTTGGACCGCCCGTACAGACTTTGATACGGGTGTAAGGGATGCTTATCAATGGTATGTGCGCAACATTGCTTCGTGAAAGGAAGTTTTGAAAGGATGGAGGGCCGCCAGTGGACATCAAAGCGGGATGTTTTAGATGTCCTTGAGACATTCGCTCGACAAAGGCGCGGGATGGGATCTTTGGAGTCGCGCGCTGGCCCGAAAGTGTTCCGCATAAGCCCCGTCCGCGAATAGGCCCGTTGCACCGAAAAGTCGAATCAGCCGCTCCGATAAAAGGAACACTGGACAACCGCTAATCCCCCCCTTGTAGTCGAGATCTGTTTCTGGCCCTCCTGCGAGCTTCTTCATCACGATCCTTATGTCTAAAAATCACGAATTCATCGCACCCACCGCCCGCCCTAACGAATCAGAACGCTCACCACAGGATGCTAGAATGGCTAGAAGTTTACAAACGCCGGAGTTGGACTGGAGTCCGCGAGCCGATACACGCCAGGAATCAATGATCTCTACCGAAAAGGTGCATCCGCTCGTGCCGAAGAGCCCCGATTTGACGGCAACCATTGTTATTTGCACTCGCAACCGGCCTGTCGAATTGCGCGGTTGCCTCGATGCAATCTCTTGTTTGGAGCGGGTCCCGGATGAAGTATTAGTCATCGACAACACTGCCGGCAACAAAGAGACGGAAAGTGTCTCGCGTGAATTTGGCGCAGCCTATATTGTCGAACCGATTAAAGGATTGAGCCATGCGCGGAATCGCGGAATGCGAGAGAGCCATTCGGCAATCGTCGTTTACCTGGACGATGATGCCTTTCCCGAAAAGAAATGGCTCGGGGCTCTCCTCGAGCCATTTACCAATCTCCAGATCGGACTCGTGACCGGTGCGGTCATCGAATCAATCGCTCAGCTCCCCAGTCATAGAAACGAAATGTGTGGCATCCTCAACAATTCGGATCCCGATTGGTTTGAAATTGCAGCCTACGGAGGCTTGGGCATTGGCACCAACATGGCAATTCGCAGAGACCGGTGCACAGGCTGGACGGTGTTCGATGAGCGAATGGGGCGAGGAGCACCGCTTGAGGGCATGGAAGAGCACCACGCATTCGTGAGACTTGTGTACCGCGGAAATCGAGCCGCACACGTGCCGGATGCTGTGGTCGTTCATACATCTCAAAGGTGCGCCGATGTAGTTCTTGAAGCGCGGAACTCCTTTGCTTATTGGCTGATTCTATTCTCGGAATACCCTCATCATCGTAAGAACCTTGTCCGTTTTCTTGTGCGCCGGTTGTTTCACCGTCCTCTCGGATGGTACCGGGAATCTCCAGATCCAGGAGAAATTGTGGGAAGCAGTGTGCCATCGCTTCTGAAGGCTGGCCTGGCCGGATTCCTTCTCTTCCTGCGAAATCGGAAACCGAAATCAAAGTAGCGTATTCGCGATCCAACAGCTCAGCGGAAATTAGGCGGCCGGTCCGCGGCCCCGCTTCCGCGGTGCGTCTCCGGCGTTTCCTGCATGACGAATACCAGGTGATTCTCGCCACTGCGCAGCCGCATTACCGGTAGCCAGTCGCTCGCGTAGGGTGCGCCGTGTAATTCCACGCCGGAAACGTAAATGCCCTTTCCACGCCGCAAGATGATCAGGGTTCGACCACCCGCCAGTTCCAGAGTGGCGCGGTCAAACATCGGCGTGCCCAGCGCCACTCCGCCCACGCCGGGTACCGCCGGATACATCCCCAGCGCGTCCCAGACGTAAACTCCGGATGTTGCGCCAAGGTCATCATTGCCCGGTATGCCATCCGGTGCTGCCTTGAACGTGTCCTGCGCGATGCGAGTCACCACATCCTGCGTCTTCCACGGCTGACCCGCCCAAATGTACGCGTAGGGAACTACGAAGTCCGGCTCGTTCTCAATGTTGTAGCAGGGCTGTCCCCAGCAGCGCAGCTTCACAAAGAACCTGTCCAGCCGCGGAATCACAGTCTGCTCGCCGCCCATTGCCTGGAACAGGGCAGGGAAGTCAAACGGGACCATGAAGCTGTATTGCCACGTGTTGCCCTCTTCAAAACCAAGCTGGTCTGAAGACACCGGCGCGTTGTCCCGCTTCGGCAGCGAGTGTTCCGGATCGAACCCCGCGAGCCACGAGCCGTCGCTGTTGCGCGGCCGGATCCAGTGCGTCTCTGGATCCAGCAGATTTTTCCAATTCCCCGACTGTTTCTGAAAGCGCGCAGCGATATCCTCATGGCCCAGTGCCTTGGCCATCTGCGAAATGGCGAAGTCGTCGCTGGCGTACTCCAGCGTGCGTGAAGCGTCAATGGTATCCTTCTCCACCGGGATGTAGCCCAGTTTCAGATAATCGGCCAGGAACGGGCGCTCGCGATTGTTCTCCGTCTCCGTCGCAGCCTTCACCATGTACTTCAGCGCCGTCTCCGCATCGAAATTCCGCGCGCCGAAGGCATACGACGACGCAATCACCGGCGCAGGCGAATCGCCGCCCATCACGTAGGTCACATCGTTGGCCGCCGGCCAGCGCGGAAGCTGTCCGCTCTGCTCCGCGTCGTTCACCAGCGACTGGTCCATGTCCGACGCGCGTTCAGGGAAAAACAGCGCCTGCCACTCGACAGTGTTGCGATAAATATCCCAGTCGGAAAAATTGGCGTATTGCGCCTTTTGCCGCGAGCCTGTAAGCGAGTGCACGTTGCTGTCGAAGCCCATGTACCGGCCGTCTTCGTCGCTGAAAACATTCGGCGAAAGAAACGAGTGATACACCCCGGTATAGAAAATCTTTCGCTGCCCCTCCGTACCGCCTTCAACCGCCGCGCGGTCCAGTAATTCCGCCCACGTAGCTCTTGCCTTCGCGCGGACCGCTTCGAATTCCCACCCGGGAATCTCCTTCTCCAGGTTGTTGCGCGCCCCATCCTCACTCACAAACGAAACGCCGATCTTCAGCAAGACTTCGTGTGCCTGGCCGAAATCGACCCACGCGCCGGAGCGCCGTCCCTCGGCGGATTTCGCATCGCGCATTACCGCGTCACCCTGCCACGCCGCCGTTTTGACAAAAGGCTTGTTGAACTTGCCCACTGCGTAGATCTTGTAATGCGAGTCGGAGCTGCAGAAATGTCCGGCACGGGAAAACGCGCTGAAAGAGTCGCTGCCGTTTAGAGTAATGCCGTTATGGTTGTAATCCTGCGAGCCCGGAGGAAGCGACTCCGCGCTCGATCCCACATTCACCAGCAGCCGCGCCTGCACGCCCGCCGGAAACGTGAAACGCGCAATGCCGGCGCGCTCCGCCACCGTAATCTCCACGCGCACGCCGTTTTCCAGCGTGATGGCGTAGTAGCCTGGGTGCGCTTCCTCTTTGGCGTGATCGTATGCGACCGCATAGGGCGCAAAGTCCTTGCCAGGGCTGGCCGTCAACTCGCTGGTCACCGGCAGCACCGCGAAATCGCCGTAGAGCGGACAGCCCGCGCCGCTGATGTGCGTCAGGCTGAACCCAAGGATTGACTTCTCGTTGTAGTCGTACCACGCATCGTGGTTGGTGTCCGGGCTCCACTGCACCATCCCGAACGGCAGCGTCGCGCCCGGAAACGTGTTCCCGCCGCCCGCAGTGCCAATAAATGTGTCCACCGAGTCATACGCGCTCAACTGCTGCGCGCGCGCCCCGATTGCCGAAATCGCCAGTGTCCCAACAAGCCCGCAAAAGGCCACAAAAATAGACCGCATGAAGTTGCCCCCAATCGCCCGCGCGACTCAGTCTACTCGCCGCGGCCTCTTTGTCGGCCCATTCACTCCGCTAACCCTGCCAGCGCCGCTAACTCCGCTGTCTCTCTGCGATCCGCCTCAGCTCCGGCAGCACATCCCCCAGCGCAACCGGCGCAGCAGTCCGCGCACCCAGCCCGAAATACAGCTTGCGATAGAGCGGATAGAGCTGCTCATAAACCGCCGCCGCTCCCGCATCGGGCTCGACCGTCGCGTACCCCAGGCACATCGCGTCCTGCGCCTCTTCCACAGTCTTGAATGCACCCGCCGCCAGCGCCGCGAAAATCCCCGAACCCAGGCTCGTCGGCATCCCCGACGGAACCAGCACCGGCTTGTTCAATACATTCGCGTACACCTGGTTCAGCACCGGGTTGTTCTGCGGAACGCCTCCGCCATTGATCACCCGATCCACCCGCACTCCATGTTCGGCCATGCGCTCCAAAATGATTCGCGTGTGGAATGCAGTGCCCTCGATCGCCGCGAACAACTCGTCCTGCGCGGTGTGCACCAGGTTCCAGCCCAGCGTCACTCCGCCCAGCTCCGAATTCACCAGCACCGTCCGGTCGCCGTTGTCCCAGCTCATGCGCAGCAGGCCAGTCTGTCCCGCGCCATAGTTCTCCAAACCTTTTGACAGCTCGGCCACTTTCATCCCGGCGCGCCTTGCGATCGCCTCAAAAATATCTCCCGTGGCCGACAATCCGGCTTCAATTCCCGTGTATCGCGGATGCACGCTCCCCGGCACCACGCCGCACACTCCCGGCACAAGCTCTGCCTTCTTGGCCATCGCCATAATGCACGTGGACGTGCCCACCACGTTCACCACGTCACCTTCGCGGCAGCCCGCGCCCAGCGCGTCCCAATGCGCATCGAATGCGCCAACCGGAATGGGGATCCCCGCGCGCAATCCCAGCTCGCCGGCCCAATGCGCGCACAAATTCCCCGCAATCGCATCCGACGTGCGGTAGTCGCCGTCCAGCTTCTCGCGTATCCCGTCAAACAGCGGGTCCAGTTTCGAGAGAAACTCCTGCGCCGGGAGCCCTCCCCATTTCGGGTTCCACATCCACTTGTGGCCCATGGCGCATACGCTGCGCTTCACCTTCTTCGGGTCGCTGATGCCGCACAGCGTTGCCGCCACCATGTCGCAGTGCTCGAACGCCGAGACGAACCGCCCGCGCTTCTCAGGATTATTCCGCAGCCAGTGCAGCAGCTTGGCAAATCCCCACTCGTGCGAGTACACGCCTCCGCACCAGTCGATCGCCTCCAGCTTCTCCGCGTGCGCCAGCTCCGTGATCTGCTGCGCTTCCTTCTTGGCGCGGTGATCGCACCACAAGTAGTAGTCGTCCAGCGGCTGCATCCGCGCGTCCACGGGCACCACGCTCGATCCGGTGGTGTCCAGCGCAATCGACTCCACCTGCTCGCCGCCGATTCCCGCCGATGACACAGCCTTCCGCGTAGCTGCCGCAAGCGCCCGCATCTGGTCCGCATGCGCCTGCGTCGCGTAGTCCGGATCGTCACGCTTCCGGTGCAACGGGTACTCTTCTACCGCCGAGCCCAGCCGCCCCCGCTCCGTGTCCAGGATCGACACCCGCACACTCAACGTCCCAAAATCCACTCCCGCCACAATCGCCATCGTTCGCAGTCCTCAGCCGCGGAACCCTGGCCGTTCGCACCCGCGAGCAGCTCGGGAAAACCTCCGCGGAAAGAAAACTATACCAGTCAACCCTGACTGGGTGCCCCAGGTCTCCCGGTTTTGGAGACCTGGGTAGGGAACACCCGCTAACGCCGCTAACGCCGCTAACCCCGCTAACCCCGCTAACCCCGCTACTTCACGCTCAACCCGCCGTCCGCCTCCACCACCAGGTCATCCCCATCAATCTGGACCGATACGATCTTCAGCCGCTCCAGGGTCACCTTGTACCCGGAACTCGCCGTAGAACCCTCCAGCGCCTTCCGCAGCAGTTCCGCCGCATTCACTTTCATGTTCGTTGGAACCGTGTGGCTCAGAAACGGCGCAAGCAGGAAGTTCAACTCCCTCTGCTCGCTCACGTGCTCCAACCTCGCGTCGTGGAAGCCTACTGTCTCCCCTTCGCCGTCCGGAGCCAGCGACACCTCCGACGTTGGCGTTAGCGAAATCCCCAGGCAGGTCCCGCGCACAGGCTTGCCGATCCGCGCGTGGGTTTTCACCCGCACCACCATCCGGCCATCTTTGAAGCTCACCTGGGGATCCTCAACATACACAAAGCAGGAGCTTTGCGCCGCTCCCTTCAGGTAGTAGCGGCCGTCCGGTGCGCTAAAGAGCTGCTGGCGCAGCGTCCGCTCCAGCGCCTCCTGGCTCACCCGCAATTCCACCGCCCCTGCACGCAAGCTGCCCAATGCCAGGGCCAGCACCACCCCCTGTGCAGCAAGTCTCCACTTTTTCCACATGGAACCATGCTGCCACCTTTGCCCGTTCATCGCCAAATTCACCGCCGCACTCCTCGCAGTGAATCAACATAAACTATTGAAAAATAAATATGATAGTTCCAGATTTAAACCTCGACAAATCTCCCATTTGCCGCAACTTTGTGTCATTTTGCTATTGATTTTTGAAGGAAAAACCCTTAAAATAACACAAGTGATTGAGCCTCGGGACCTTTCAGAGCGACCCCCCTCCGCACTTCCCAGGCCGTTTGCAGCAAATTTACCCACATCTGAAGGACAAAAAATGGCAAAGCGTCGTGGAAATCCGAATTGGGGCAAGCCGGAGCCCATTGGCCCCGTTGTGCCCACAGTGACCTCCTTTGAACAAATCGTCAAGGAGTTCAAGCTCACCCCGGACCAGTACATCCGGTCGACCCGTCTTCGTGAGTGGGCTCGTCGCAACAAGAATTCCAAGTACATCCCTGAGGCCCTCCTTGAAGCATGGGGCTTTGAGATCGAGTCGACGTTGTAGGCCTTCTTCCGTCCACTTTGCAAAGGCGCCGCCTGCGGGCGGCGCTTTTGTTGTTTATGCCTCCAAACTCCCGTGCCCTATCCTTGCGCTTTTTTTCTGGCGCAAGGGTGGGCGCCCACGATTCTGACGCCGGGGATGCTGTCGGCCAACCACCAGGTCCCCATCCTTTGCCCACTCCCCGCACCTTCGGCGACAATAACTGCAGCCGCATGCCTCAGCTCCCCACGCCCGAGCCTCCGTTCACCGACGTTCCCCACGCCCTGGATGAAATTCGCGCCGGCCGCATGGTCGTCGTCGTCGATGACCAGGATCGTGAGAACGAAGGCGACCTTACCCTCGCCGCCGAGTTCGTCACACCTGAGGCCATCAACTTCATGGCCCGCTATGGCCGCGGCCTCATCTGCCTCTCCCTCACTGAGGAGCGCGCCGACCACCTGCGTCTCTTCCCCATGACGCAGCAGAATTCCTCACGCTTCGGCACCGCCTTTACTGAAACCATTGAGGCCCGCGAAGGCGTCACCACCGGCATCTCCGCCGCTGACCGCGCCCACACCATCCGCGTGGCCATCGATCCAAAATCCACCGCATCCGATCTCGCCCGTCCCGGCCACATCTTCCCCCTGCGCGCTCGCCGCGGCGGCGTCCTCGTCCGCGCCGGGCAAACCGAGGCCTCCGTCGACCTCGCCCGCATGGCCGGCCTCACCCCCGCCGGCGTCATTTGCGAAATCATGCGCGACGACGGCGAGATGGCGCGCATCCCCGACCTCATCCCCTTCTGCCGCGAGCACGGCCTGCGCATCCTCACCGTCGCCGAACTCATCCGTTACCGCCTCCGCCATGAGCGCTACATCGTGCGCGCCGGAGAGTCCCGCATCCACACCCGTTATGGCGAATTCCGCATGATCGCTTACGAGTCCGAAGTCAACGGCGGGGAAAGCCACCTCGCGCTCGTCCGCGGAGACCTGTGCCCCGGCGGCTGCCCGGCTTTCATCGGAGGCTCTGCCGGCCTGCCCGGTTCGCCGAACTACCGCCCGCCCTGCCCCCATCCCGTCCTCGTCCGCGTCCACACCCGTTGCACTGCCGGCGACATCTTCGGCGCGGACTGCCACTGCCGCGAAATCCTCGACCACTCCATGCGCATGATCGCCGAGGAAGGATGCGGCGCCTTGCTCTATCTGCACAACACCTCCCGCGGCTTCGCCATCGATCACGCACCGCTCGCGTCGGAATCGATTCACGCCGCCTTCGCCCCCGGTGGCGTGGTTGCACCCGGCGATGTCGATCCCGCGCAGCCTGGCCGCCTCATCCTCCACGGCGAGCTTCGCGCCCGCGAGGCCGCCCAGGACCGCTCCGGCCGCATCCTCCGCGCCATCGGCCTCGGCGGCCAGATCCTCTCCGATCTCGGCATCCAGCGCATCCGCCTCCTCTCCAACACTCCCATGCACATCCCCGCCCTCGAAGGCTTCGGCCTCGAAATCGTCGAGCAGGTCCCCATCCCCATCGAAGAATGCACCCGTGCCCTCTAACGGAACAGGTTCTGTTGTCCAGCCTAGGACTTACCTTACCCATCAGGCCGGGATATGGTTCACAGATTGTTCCCCGTTTCGCGAAGCGCAACTCAGGCGCGCGTGCGGCTTGAGCCGCGGGCAAGGTTCGCTCAGTCGATAATTTTGGCGCCCCCCTCCGCCTTGACGCGTCTCACCCCATCCCGCATCTGTTTGAGCTGCTCGGCGGCGTGTCCCTGCCACTTCGCTACCTCGCCGACGACACGCAGAGGATCGCGGGAGCGGTAGGAAAGGCTAGGATTTCCGGGGTATTTCTTGTCGGTCAGGTTGGGGTCGTCGACAATGGGGCCGGTCGGTTCCACCAGGTAGATGCGTTGCTGCCCATCGCCTGAGGCGAGCTCTGCTCCCCAGATGGCGGCATCCAGCGTGCCCGTAAAATAGACCCATGAGAGCGGCTTGCCCTCGCCGTAATTGGACGTGTACCCGGCCTCTATCCGATCGCCGTGTCCCAGGTCGGCGCGCGTGCCGTGGAAATACGTTTGGCAAAATTGGGTTGCGCTGACAGTCACAAATTTGCTGCTCCCGTCTCGTAAGTCGCGAAGTAACTCGCACGATCATGAGCAACGAAGGCCTCTTGCGGCAAGCCCGAGTCCTCCTGATATCCTGAGAGTGGCAGATGGGTGCCCCACATCTCCAGGTTTTGGAGATGTGGGCAACAAGGAGCCCACCCCTCCGGCGAACCGGGAAGGGAATCCGCTGCTCGAGCCAGCACCAAAACCAGTGCAAAACCGACCTACCGCCCGGCCTGTCAAGTCTATATAGAAAACTACATATATGAAAAACATCCACCAAATCGATGCCAAACCTAACAGAATCAGAATAATAACCCATACCAAACTAAAGTAACTTCAAGGCCTCCGCCTCGTGCAGTCTTAAGTACTGAAAAGCACACAATCGAATCAGAGGTAAAAGTCATGCCTGCGTCTTCTTCTGAAGGCCCCTTTGGGGCCTCTTTTCTTGCCGTAAAACGCTGCTGCGAAGCCTGGAATCGCACCCTCACCCTGACCAAAGACAAAGGCAGCGATGACTGGGACGCCGTAAAAGCCGCCGCCAAGGCTTACCGCCACGCCATGCCATTCCTTACCAGCGAGGCAAATATCCGCGGCTTCATCGCCTCCGTGGCCGAGGGCATGATCCTCGGCGCGTTCGAGGATAAAGAGGGCGCCAGGCTCGTCTACGTCGCCCAGGTCGCGCTCACCGGCCTTTCCCGCTCGTCCCAGCCCGCGGTCCATCCTGCCAAGGACTCACCCAGCCCCGAGCCGCCAGCAGCGAGCGACGTTCAGTCGCAATCCGGCCCCGCCCCGGCCGCTCAGGATCCCCAGTCAACTCCCGCGCCCGTATCCGCCTCACCCACCGAACCGGACCCGGGAACCCAGGAGGCCACCATCCCCACCATCCAGGCCAGCATCGAGCCGGCGCCTGTAAGCGGCGGGTCGCGCGAGAAGATACCCACCCCCCTACCCCCACCCCATTCCCAAATTGGAACAAAAAGGCGAATCACCAGCGAAACTCCGCGATATGCAGGTGATAAAAATCACTCACCAGAATCCCAAGCCAGCTCCGCTAACCCCGCAACCCGAACTGTGCTCCGTTCATCGTTCGCCGCAGCGAACAATGACCGGGCGGGGCGGGCCATCACTGGCTCGGCACCGGGAACCATCCCGTTCCGTCCAACGTACAATCCTCCCAGAGGAAGCTCCCATGCCATCCCTGCGCGCATCCGCCATCGCCCTCGCCGTCATCTCCTTCGCCGTGCTGCCACTGTCGGCCCGCGCCGACGCCGACTGGCAGAAATCCTATCCCGTCTCCGGCAAACCCTCCCTCACCTTTTCCACCGGCGATACCTCCACCGAGGTCCGCTCCTGCGGCGATTGCCGCCAAATCAGCATTCGCGTCGAGTGGAATGAGCGCCACGCCTCCGATTACAACCTGAGTGAGTTTCAATCCGGCAACACCGTCAACTTCCAGCTCCATGAGAAGTCCAGCTTCGGCTTCCACATCCAGATTGGCAACCATCGCGGCCCGCACGTCACCATCGAAACTCCCGCCGCTCTCGATCTGGAAGCTCGCACCGCCGACGGCGCGCTCAGCGTCTCCGGTGTGCAAGGTGGTCTCCAGCTCCGCACCAGCGACGGCTCCATGGACGTCTCCGATGTCAGCGGCTCGCTCCGCATCGAGGCCAGCGACGGCTCCATTCGCGTCCGCAACGCCAGCGGCACCCTCGAGTCGCATTCCTCTGACGGCAGCGTGCACATTGACGGCCGCTTCACCGGCGTCCAGGTGCGCACCTCCGACGGCAGCCTCGAGCTCAACCTGAACGATGGCTCGCAGCTCACCAGCGCCTCCAGCGTCGAAGCTTCTGACGGCCGCGTAGTCATTCGCGTGCCCAAGAACCTGGCCGCTGATCTCGAGATCCGCACCGGCGACGGCCACATCAACTGCGATCTGCCCCTGGTGATGAACGGCTACGACTCCCACGGCGAAGGCCACCAGATCCGCGGCCGCCTCAACGCCGGCGGTCCACCATTCACCATCCATACACACGACGGCAACGTCACGATCACCTCGCTTTAAGGCGCAGGCTCTTCTACGATCTGGGTGCCCCATCCTAACCACCTGGGTGCCCCATCCTAACCGCGTACTTTGCGGTTAGGGTGGGAAACCATGAACCGCGGGCAGAACCGCTTCATGATCTAAACTTCTTCGCAGGACATCTGCGAACCATGAAACGTAACCGCGCCGTCTTAGCCCTGACCCTCTTCTGTTTCACCGCCGCCTATGCCCAAAATCAGGATCCCTATCTCGCCAACAATCGTCCTCCAGACGACCGCTTCAAAGCCGACATCCTCGTCGTCGTGGCTCATCCCGACGACGAAGGCATGGCCTCGGCTTACATCGCCCGCGCCATCGACCAGGGCAAACGCGTCGCCATCGTCTGGACCACGAATGGCGGCGGCGGCCAAAACGAAGTCGGGCCTGAGCAGGGCCCGGCCATGGGCGACATTCGCGAAGTGGAAGGCATGCAGGCGGCCGCGTCGCTAGGCGTCAAGCTCATGTGGAACCTGGGTGGACCGGACACTCCTACGCAGAACCCGCTCAACTCGCTGGCCACCTGCGATCACGCGCGCTGCCTCGAGCGAATCGTCCGCCTGGTCCGGCTCACACGGCCTGAGGTGATCCTCACCTGGCTTCCGGCACCAGTCACCGGCGAAAATCACGGCGACCACCAGGCCGCCGCGATAATGGCTACCGAGGCGTTCGACATGGCCGGAGACCCGACAGCGTTTCCCGAGCAGGTAACGCCCGCCTCCGAACCCGGTCAGAACGCAAATGACCTCGCGGGCCTGCGCCCATGGCAGCCGCAGAAGCTCTACTTCTTCTCCAACGCCGGCGACAACGGATTTCTCGATGGCCGCGGCCCCAGCTATGATGCGACGGACGTTTCGCCCGCGCGCCACATGGCCTACGGCGAGATTGCCGCGCGCGCGTTCGCCATTCAGGAAACCCAGGGCGGCCGCGCCGTAAGAGACCAGTTCGATCGCCACGCGCAGGACCCGGTGCAGCGGCCGCTGCCCTTCATGAAACCCACAGAGTTTCTTCTGGGCAAGTCGCTAGTGTCCGCGGCCATCACCGATGACGTGCTCGCTGGAACCGATCCCGCCGGCATCCCGTTCCAGCCGTCGCCTGGCTATCAACCCATGCCGGTTACCGAGCCCACACTGTTCGTCGGCGGCGTCTGGAATTATTACCGCGAATTCTGGCGCGCCCACGGACTGGGCGTATTTGCCGGCCTGGTCCCCATCGAGTTAACCGTCGCCGCCGGCGATCACCTCTCGCTGCCGCTCATCATCGAGAATCCCACCGCCGCTTCCATCAACGTCACCTTTACCGTCGATTCGGATTCCCATTTCATCGTCGCGACAATTGCGCCGCTTACCGTTCTTCCGCATAGTCGCGCGTTTACTCGCATGCGCGCGCAGGCTCCGCCGATCCTTGTCTCGGGATGGCAGCAGTTCAAGGTGACGGCGCAGAGCGGTGGCAAAGCCATCGGCTCGGTCCCGCTTCGCATCGAGATGGGCGACTGGGCCCTGCCGCAATAAGGAGGGAACTAGCTCCGCTAACTCCGCTTCGCTCTCTCATGTTGTACGCTCGAATCAGTCTCGCTTGATCAGGACCTCATCTTGCCGCGCACATCTTCCAGCTCGCCGCGTCCCTTCCAGCATCCGCGCGCCGCTGCGCCGCTTCACTGCGACGGCGTCTCGCTTAAATCCCTCGCCCGCGATTACGGCACGCCGCTCTACGTTTACTCCTCCGAAGCCATCCTCGAGCGCCTCAAGCTCTTTCATGACGCGCTCGCGGGGCGCGATCACCTCGTCTGCTATGCCGTAAAGGCCAATTCGTCGCTGGCGATTCTCAAGCTCCTTGCCGCGCACGGCGCCGGCTTCGACATCGTCTCCGGCGGCGAACTCGACCGTGTCCTGGCCGCAGCGCCCGAAGCCCCCAGCGAAGTTGCAGCTCGAGTAGTCTTCTCCGGCGTGGGCAAAACGCAATCCGAGATCGACTACGCGCTCCAAGCCGGCATCCTTGAATTTAATGTGGAGAGCGAAGCCGAGCTCGATCTGCTCGCCGCGCGCGCCGCAAAGCTCAAGCACAAGGCTCGCTTCGCACTGCGCGTCAACCCCGATGTGTTCGCCGAAACCCATCCCTACATCTCCACCGGCCTGCGCGAGCATAAGTTCGGCATCGACATCCGCCGCGCCGCCGCGCTCTACCGCCGCGCCGCAAAACACAAATGGCTCGAACCTCACGGCATCAGCGTCCACATCGGCTCGCAGATCCGCTCCGCCGAGCCGTTCGGCGCCGCGCTCGAACGCGTCCATAAGCTCGTCCGCCAGCTTGCACGAGATGGCATCGTAATCCGCTCCATTGACGCCGGCGGAGGCCTCGGCATCGACTACTCCGGCAAATCGTCCGATCCCGCCGCGCGCGTCCGCGACTACGCCGCCGCCGTCACGCGCGCGCTCTCGGGCTTTGAAGGCCGCCTGCTCCTCGAGCCCGGCCGCTTCCTCGTCGCCCAGGCCGGCGCGCTGGTCACGCGCGTGCTCAATGTGAAGCAGAACGGCCGCAAGACTTTCGTCATCGTCGATGCCGCCATGAACGACCTCATTCGCCCCGCGCTCTACCAGGCGCACCACGAAATCGTCCCCGTGCGCCCGCGGGGCGGCCGCGCCAGGACGGTCGACGTGGTCGGCCCGGTCTGCGAAACCGGCGACTTCTTCGCTCGTGACCGCAAGCTCGCCCCCGTCCAGCCCGGCGACCTCATCGCCCTGCTAGACGCCGGCGCTTACGGCATGGTCCAGGCCAGCAACTACAACACAAGAATGCGCCCCGCCGAGGTTCTCGTAGAGGGCAACAAGCCGCGCTTAATCCGCCGCCGCGAAACCATTGCGGACTTGCTGGCGACGGAAATGCCTTAGCTCTGACGACTGACAAATGTGAACTACGAGCTGTGAACTATGAACTTCGAACTCCGAACTTCGAACTCCGAACTGTGAACTGCTTCACGAATTCCGATTACAGCCATCGCATGATTTTGTAACCTGAAACTCCCCCGCGCGCCGCTTCGTCCCTTTATCGTTATCACCGGAGGATTTCCATGATGTTTTCCGTTTCCAAGGCTGCCTGCGCTCTGGCCGCCGCGGCCTTTCTAGCTCTCTCCGTATCCGTATCTGCCGATCCGCTGACCGTCAAGACCGTCGACGGCAAGGTGCATGGCAAGACCATCAACGACGGCAAGGTCAGCGCCTGGCTGGGCATCCCCTACGCTGCGCCGCCGGTGGGCGATCTGCGCTGGAAGGCGCCCCAGCCCGCAGTCAAATGGAAGGGTGAGCGCGACGGGACCACGTTCGGCCCTCACTGCGCGCAAAACCTCGTCTTCCAGGACATGATTTTCCAGGATGCCGTGAAGGGCGGCAGCGAAGACTGCCTCTTCCTCAACGTCTACGCGCCTGCCACCGCGGACAAAAACACCAAGCTGCCCGTCATGTACTGGATTCACGGCGGCGGCTACTCCGGCGGATCGGGAGACGAGCCTCGCCACAATGGCGATTTTCTGCCGCTCAAGGGCGTGGTCCTCGTCACCATCAACTACCGTCTCGGCGTCTTCGGCTTTCTGGCCTCCTCTGACCTCGCCAAGGAGCAGGGCGGCAGTGCAGGGAACTATGGCCTGATGGACATGGTTTCCGGCCTGCAGTGGGTGAAGAACAACATCAAAGGTTTTGGCGGCGATCCCAATAATGTGACCATCTTCGGCGAAAGCGCCGGCTCGTTCGCCGTTAGCACGCTGATGGCCTCGCCCATGGCGCAGGGGCTGTTCCAAAAGGCGATTGGCGAAAGCGGCGCGGCGCTGGGCAAAGGGCCGCTGAACTATGAGCCGCTGGCCGACCGCGTGGTGAAAGACGACAAGTGGGTTGCGTCCCTCAACGTCAGCACTCTCGCCGCACTTCGCGCACTGCCCACGCAGACCATTCTCGACGGGGTGAAGCGTACCGGCTTCCCGCCTGACGTGGACGGCAAGCTGCTCACCGAGCCCGTTACCGACACCTACACTGCAGGCAAGCAGGCGCATGTTCCGCTGCTGGCCGGCTGGAACGCCGACGAGGGCAGCTTCTTTGGCATGCGCGGAATGACCGTGGCGCAGTGGAAGGAATTTGCCGACAAGAATTTTGGCGATCGCGCGGCGGAGTTCCTGAAGCTCTACCCCGGCGACACCGACGCCCAGGCGTTACGCTCGGCCATCGACTTTGGCAGCGACCAGTTCATCGCCTTCACCACGTGGAGCTGGCTTGAGGCGCATCGCAAGACCGGCGACTCGCCCGTTTACCGGTACCACTTTGAGTTGGCGGCCACGCCGAGCAAGTTCCATCCGGGCACGTTTGCATTCCACTCGGACGACATCGAGTACATTTTCGGAACGCTGGACACGCGTCCCGGATTCAACGTTCGGCCGGAAGACCGCACCCTGAGCGAAGCCGTGATGACTTACTGGACCAACTTCGCCAAGAACGGCGATCCGAACGGCGAAGGCGTTCCGCACTGGCCCAAGTACAACGACGATGGCTATCCGCTGATCCACTTGAACACGACCATCACGTCGAGCCCGGATATGGTGCGCGACCGGTACCTGTTCCTCGATCAAGGCATGCCGGCGCTGCGATTCTGATGCAGGGGTGCAAGTTTGCGTTGAAACAGAAGGGCCGCTCATTGAGCGGCCCTTCAGGTTTGCGCGAAATGCAATAAACCGTGATAGACGCTTGCCAGGGCTTCCTGCGAAAGCGTTTCGGCGCGGGCGAACGGGTCGATACCAGCTTGAGCCAGCGCATCGCGAATCTGGGACGGCGCGTATCCCGCTGCGCGCAGGTTGTTGGCCAGAGTTTTGCGTTTCTGGGCAAATGCTTTTCGCGCAAACGCCAGGAACTCGTGCTCGCCAACGTTGAGCGAGGCAAAGCGCGGCGCGAACCGCCAGCGGAAGACCGTGGAATGCACCTGGGGCGGCGGCGAAAACGCACCGGGGGACAGCGTGAACAGCGTTTCTACAGTTCCATACATCTGCGCTGTGACGGTGAGCAGCCCGTAATCGCGTGAGCCTGGAGCAGCCGCGACTCGCTCCGCCACTTCGCGCTGCACCATCAACACGGCGCGATCGAGCGCGGCGTGGCTGCGGGCCAGGTGCAGAAGGATGGGCGACGTGATGTAGTAGGGCAGGTTTCCGGCTACCACAAGCTTCCGTCCTGCGTCCTTCGCTGCGGCCGCGAAGTCGAACTGCAACACGTCCTGTTCCAGGATGGAAACGCGTTCCGACCCTGCGAGCGAGCGCAGCCGGACTGCAAGCTCCCGGTCAAGCTCGATGGCGATCAGTCGAGCTGCGTCGTGTGCCAGAACTGCCGTAATGGCGCCGTTGCCCGGGCCGATCTCAACCACGGTTTCTTCGGCAATATCGCCCAGCGCAGCCACAATTCGCCGGATGGCGCTGTCGTCGTGAAGAAAGTTCTGGCCGAGTTTGGGTTTCGCGGGCATTTGCCGTTACGAGCATAGACGATCGGGCACGCGCCGCGCGTCTTCCACAGTGTCAAGCGGAATTGGGCTTGAAGACACCGCAGCGGAACGTCTGGCGCCATCGGAATCCGAGCCGCTCATACATGCGGATGGCTGGATTGTCTATGAGCGCGTGCAGAAACGCTGCCTTGCCATCTCGCTCGATCTCGTCGATCACCTGGATCATGAGCAGGCGCGCATAACCCCGGCCGCGCGCCTCCGGATGCGTGCACACTCCGCTCACTTCAATCCATCCGGGCAGGTGCATGCGCCGACCCGCCATGGCGACGAGCCGGTTGCCCTCGAAGATGCCGTAAAAGCCGCCCAGTTCCAGGGTGCGCAGCCGGAATGGACCCGGCTCGGTCAGCTCCGCCAGAGCTACCATCGCAGGCGCATCGTTCGCAGTCAGACGGTGCATTTTTGCTCCGTCCGCAACCGGTATCGAACTCCGTCCATCGGCCAATTCCGGCGACCGCACCATCTGCACAATGTCCAGCCTGCGCAGCTCGGTCCAACTTTCCGGCACGCGGTACGGCTCCAGCGAGAACAGCACCACTACGTCTTCAAGAGCAAGCGCAGCCAGCGCGCGGTAATTCTCTTCGCCGTGTACGGGGATCCCGGCTAGCGGCCCAATGGACGATGGATACCGCCGCGCGCGCCCGTCGCCAAGACCAATCGCCGCATGCTCGGTGCGGAGAGAATGCCAAATGGGGTTGTCGAGCAAGACCGCGGCTTCTTCCCGCAGGGCGGCCTTCGCGGCTGGGGTATGCTCTGCTTCCTGACTGGGCATACGGATTGGACGGCGCAACCCGCTGGGTGGATGCGAGAAATGTGCTGGCTGCAAGGACTCGACAACCTGCCGGTCCGGTGTACCGGACCGGCAGGTTGCAATGCGGAGTTAAGGAAAGGCGCTACTGGATGGTCTTAGCGTCTCGGGGCAAATTATTCGGGCAGCGAGTAGATGGTCTTGAGCACCTTGTCCGCCAGGTTTTGCGGCAGCGGCGCGTAGGAAAGCCGGGAAGCCTCGGCCTCGCCCGACTTGACGACCCAGCTCAGCAGGTCCTTCAGCGTCTTTTCGTTCTCGGGATGGATCGGCTTTAACGGGATCAGCAGGTAAGTGAAGCTGGAAATCGGGTACGCGTCCTTGCCCGGGGCGTTGGTGATTGAGACGCGGTAGTCGGGCGGAATCTTGGCGTTCGCCGCCGCTGCTGTCACGCCGTCGATGGAGGCCTTCACGAAGTTGCCGTCAGCGTTCTTCACGGCGCCGAAGTCAATGTGGTTCTGCAGCGCATAGATCAGCTCGATGTAGCCGATGGCGCCGGGGAGCTGGCGGACCATGCTGGCCACGTTCTCATTGCCCTTGGCGCCTATGCCCACAGGCCAGTTGATCGACGTTCCCTTGCCCGGACCGTTCGCCCATTCCTGGCTCACCTTGCTCAGGTAGTCGGTCCAGATGAAAGTGGTGCCGCTGCCTTCCGAGCGGTGCACAACGCTGATCTTCTGATCGGGAAGCTTCACGCCCGGATTATCCTTGGCGATCGCCGGATCGTTCCAGTTGGTGATCTTGCCCAGGTAAATGTCCGCCAGCGTCTTGCCGCTGAACTGGAGAACGCTGACGCCGGGTACGTTGAAAGCAGGCACATCCGCGCCCAGCACGGTAGGAATGTTAATCAGCTTGATGGGCGAAGCCGCCAGCATGGCATCGGTCATGGGCATGTCGGAGGCGCCGAAGTCGACCACGCCTTTCGTTACTTGCGCGATGCCGCCGCCCGAGCCGATGGATTGGTAGTTGACCTCAACGCCCGGATGCCCCGCGCTGTACTCGGCAAACCACTTGGAATAGATCGGGTACGGGAAAGTCGCGCCCGCCGCCGTGAGCCTCTGGGCCTGAGCCACGCCGAAGCCCGCAAACAATAGCAAACCAATTGCAATTGCAGTTTTTTTCACGTGTCGCTCCCTCGCAGATTAACTGCCGTAAGCGATTCTCCAACCTGAATGTTACGGGCGTTTGAACGGGAGCTTGCGAAAATGAAACAAACCGGCCTATTTTCCACCGGATGCGCGCCATATTTGGGCAAGATCGGGATCAGCCAGCATCTTGATGTAGACCCCGCCAACCACCGACCGCGCCTGGAAACCCTCCTGTTTGCCCGTAACGGTGTCGTACCAGTCGGTCAAGGGCACGCGGCTAGGTCCCTCATTGATCCAGTGGCCAATAGGCGCCATCAACGCGTTCCAGTCCTCGGGACGGCTGGCGAGGGTCGCGGTCCACGTCTCCCAGTCGAGTTTGGTATACGTCGCGCGGTTATCCAGCGGCAGGCCGAAGCGGTTTAAGTGCTTGAGATAGAAGGCGATCTCGGCTTCGCGCACCTCTGGGGAGAACAGGTTGAGCCCCAGGATCTGGTCCCAGACCAGGTTGTACTTCTGGCTCCAGGTTCCGGGCTTGTCGAAGGCCAGCTTATAGTGGTCCCCATCCAACGCCATGGCTTGCCACTTGCCAGCCATGTTGTGCGCCAGCTTCCCGTAGTCTTCCGCCACGTCCTCATGGCCCATCCCGCGGGCCATCTCGGCGAATGCGGCAAGGCCTTCGATGGCCTTAATGGAAAGATTCGCATTATGAGCCAGATGACCGGCAAAGTCGTCGGTCGAAAGCTGATTGGCCGGATCCAGTCCTTTCTCGCGCAGGTATTCGGCCCATTTGAGGAACTGCGGCCAGTACTGGCGAGCGAAGTCCCAGTTGCCCAGCTCGCGCTCCATTGCGGTGACCAGGATGAGCAGGTTTCCGCTTTCTTCCACCGGCATCTGGTCCTCTTCGGTACGCTCGCCGCCACCGTAGACCTGGCCGTTGGCGAGAGGATAGGTGCCGAGATCGTGCGGCGCAAAGGGCCACTTCCAGCGCGGCAGCGCGGCGTACTCCATTACCGGCTTGAGCTGCGCCTGCAGCAATTCTGGATTGAAGAACAGGAAGAACGGCGCCGAGGGATAGAGCACGTCCACCGTGGAGATGCAGCCATTGGAAAAGTTCTCCTTGGGAAAAAGCATGGGTGTGCCGTCGATGTCGGCGGCGAATCCATGTGCGGCCAGCGTCTGGCGGTAGGCCAGCGTGGCAAGCTGCGCGTAGACCGGGCCGCCGGCGTGCTCCAGATCCGCGGTCAGATCGCGGTCGAACGCCTGGCCGCGCAGTTCCAGGTCAGGGTAGTCGCGGTCGGCTGTGGCCAGCATGTCCTGAACGGTCTGACCGTTACGCTGCCAATAAGGATGCAGGCGGCGGTTCAGGAACTCGATGTTGAAGTCCTCGGTGTAGGCCAGCAGGAGGTGACGGGTGACCGGCGCAGTGACAGTGTCGAAGGACAGCAACGCGGCCAGGTGTGCTGCGCCCGCGCGAGGCATTCCGGGCATATCCATGTCGTCGCTTGCCGGGATCGAACCGTCGCGAGCAAATTGCTCCATCGCACCACTCGCCGCGGCAAGGCGTGCGCCGGCCGAGTCCGGCACGGCGAGATGGAAATATCCCCAGTCAATGCGCACATCGTCGCCTGGGCGATGCAGGTATTGCTGGTCGCGGGAGCCGACGTTGAGTATGGTGAGGTTTCCCGCGCGCGAACGGCCCCATGTAACCGGCTCGTCGGCGGTGTTCACGGCGATGATGGGGTCGACGTCGATGAGCGCGGAGACAGCGTGCGGCGTTTCGCTGGACGCGGTAAGCCTGAGGTACGTGACCGGCCGCGACAGCGCGTCGAGGTCGTGCGGCAGCGCGGGCGTGAAGAACTCCACCGTCAGCTTTACGCCAACTGCTTCGAAGTCGTAGTAAGTGTGGGTGGGCGTGACGCGCAGCCCGGTCTGCTCCATCGCCGGTACGTCCTCAGGATCGGAGCCCATGAAGCGCCAGGGCTTGCCGTCGATGCGCACCAGGCCGTGGATGGGTTGGCGCTTGCCTGTCCAGTGCATTGTGTCGCTGTCGGTCAGCTTGTCACTGAAGGACCAGACGCTGAAGTACGGATCGTGTGCGATCAGCGGAACCGCCGGCGGCCGCTGCGGCTGGGCGGTTAGGAATGGAGCTGCGAGAAAGAGCATGGAAGCAAAACGAGCGAATCGCGCACAAGTGGAGTTCACCGGAGCCTCGGAGTTTACGGCATTTCGAAAACAGCCCATTGTACGACGGCGACGCGTTGGTGTCCGCGGTGTTACTTCATCCGGTTCGCCCAACATTCCGCGATCGCCGTATTGATCTCATCGATGGTGGCGCTTATCTCCGATCGGCCAGCAAGCAGGCCGATAAAGGCATCAATGCTGCCGGAGGAATTGGGCGCGCGAAGCAGCCCGTGTCCATTCGGCAACAGATCCAACTCAATCTTGTCACCCCGTTTGACGCCGAGGCACCGAAGCACCTCTTTCGGGAGGGTGATCCGACCACGAGTGCCGATGGTCAGTGTAGTCATGGGAACCTCGCGCATGTCTACATTATCGGACGAATTGACAGTCGGGCTAGAAAGGCGATGCTGCGGCGAATTCCTGTCTATGCAGCGGATGGTATCATCGCGCCCATGATGACTGATGCGGCGGCGCCAACTCTTCCGACCCGCAACCTAGTTAGGGCTGCGTGTAACGAGTTTGATGAAAACAACTCGATTGTAGAGAGCGCCTTGAGCAATCTGTTCAATCAATACCCTCACAACGACAATGAGGCTCACGTGCTCTTGAAGGTCGTAGCCCTCAATCGCCTGTACTCTACAAACATCCTTGCCGTGTTCGACATGGCGCGTCACATTTATAGCAAAGCTCACGAAATTGACTCGGGGCTTGTGAAGGGTGCGCCGGAAGTTGCCGGTGTGATCGCGACCTTCACGGTCCCCGCGACCGGCAAGCCAAGGATCAGTTACTCGTTTGCGAGCAAATACTGCAGTTGGCACAACCAAACAGCGTATCCCATCTGGGATTCTATCGTGGGGAAGTACCTTCTTTCTTTGAGGCGAACTGACTTCGCAAGGTTCCTGACCGCTCGCGGCCCTCTTTGGAACTACTATCCTGAATTTGTTGAGCTCATGACTAATTTCAGGAATTTCTATGGACTGGGCGAGTTCAGCTTCAAGGAAATTGACAAATTCATATGGGCGCATGGGGGAAGATCTTCAGCAATGGCGTCGGTAGAAGACTGAAGAAGACTCTGCACTTACAGCGCGAGCGGTTTATGCTGTCGCCTGCGACAGCGGCAACGTGAAATAAAACGTCACTCCGGAGCCGAGTTCGCTTTCCGCGCGCACCCTGCCGCCGTGCGCCTGCACCACGTGCTTCATGATGGCCAGGCCCAGGCCGGTGCCGCCCATCTCCCGCGAGCGCGCCTTGTCCACGCGGTAAAAGCGCTCAAAGATGCGTTCCAGATGTTCGGACGCGATTCCGGGGCCGAAATCCTGTACCTGGAATTCGACCGCGTCTTCCGTCAGCCGCGCGGCAACACGCAGCCTGCCGCCGCTGCGCCCGTATTTGATGGCATTCTCAATCAGGTTGCCGAAGACCTGGTTCATGGCGTCGGGATCGGCCAGCACCTGCGCATTGGGAGCTCCGGCGTTTTCCAGTACCATTCCGGCATCGGCCACAATTCCGCCCAGCGACTCGATGGCGTCTTCCAGCAGTGCGCTGGCGCTGGTGGGCTGGAGGGCGAGCTTGTAGTCGGGACTCTCCACACCGGCCAGCGCCAGCAGGTCCTCGGTAAGACGGCTCATTCTCCGCGCGCTCTTCTGGATGACGGCAAGGAACTCGCGGCTGGTCTCGCCGGTGGGTGCAGGCTCCTCGAGCAGCGTCTCCACGTAGCCCTGGATCGACGTGAGCGGCGTACGCAGTTCGTGGCTCACATTGGCAATGAAGTCTCGGCGCGAGCGCTCTGCGGTCTCGATGCGGGTAACGTCGTGAAGCACCGCCAATGCGGCGCCGGAGGGAAGCGGCGCGGCGTTTACCTCGAAAACACGCCCAGGCGCCAGTGAGCTGGCTCGGCCCGTCTTCACTTCGCCGGTCTCGAGAGCGCCCTTGATGCATGCCAGCAGGTCTGGATCGCGCATGGAATGCGCCAATGGACGCCCGGCGCGAACCTGCATACCGGCCATGCGCTGCATCACGCTGTTCGACCAGCGTACCTGGCCCTCCTTAGTCACAGCCACAACCGCTTCCTGCATGGAGTTGAGCATCGCGGCCAGCTCCTGGCGGCCGCTTTCAATCTCGGCAAAGCTGCTGCCGAGGCGTTCAGCGGTCTGGTTCAAAGCCGATTCCATCGCGGCCAATTCGTCGGTGCCGGAACGCTCCAGGCGCGCGCTCAGATCGCCCTCCGCGACTCGCCGCGCAAAATCTACCACCCGCCGCAAGCGATTCATAATGTCGATGGAGACCCAGGCAGCCACCGGCAGTGCCACCAGCAGCGCGATGACGCCCGACCAAAGTGCCTCCTGGCCGATGCGCGAGAGCGTTTCCCCGGCCGAATGCGCGGCCATGTGGCGAAATACGATCTCCATCACCGCCGTGTGAAAGGCAAGCAGCAGCACAAACAGGCCCAGCAGCCTGGTGAATACTTTGCGGGTCACGTCCGATCTGCTCCCATGGTGGGTTCGCGCTCCATATGCCAAGTTTCCCCCTGGCCGGGAATTCAGGAAGGCGCCGCCTGTCATGCGGTCGCCGCAATAAGGATAGATTGGTGCCGGCCGGCCTGCGGGGCTACTCGCCTTTGGGGATTTCGAACCGGTAGCCGGCTCCCCGGACGGTCTTCAGGTATCGCGGGTTTTCCGGGTCCACTTCGATTTTCTCGCGGATCCGCCGCACATATACATCGACCGAACGCGGGGTCACAAACCGCGCATCGCCCCAGACCGCGTCGAGAAGGTGGTCCCGGCTGTACACGCGCCCCGGATGCCGCGCCAGGTAATCGAGCAGCCGGAACTCGGTGGCCGTGGTAGTGGTGAGCTGCCCGCGCACTGTTAGTTGCATTGAGTTGCCGTCAATCACCACTTCTTCAAAGCGAATGACCGAGGGCGACGTAGGCCGCTCAAACCGGCGCAGGACCGCCTTGACGCGGGCCACCAGCTCGCGTGTGGCGAAGGGTTTGGTGATGTAATCGTCCGCGCCCAGCTCGAGGCCCAGAACCCGGTCGTTTTCGCTGGCGCGAGCGGTCAGGAAAATGATGGGAATGGTGGAAAGCGAGAGGTTCGTGCGCAGCCGGCGGCAAACATCAAGCCCGTCGCCGCCCGGCACCATGATGTCCAGCAGGAAAAGGGCTGGCGGCTGACGCTCAGCATCGGGAATCATATTAGTGGGGGTAAGATACGGCCGGACGGTGAATCCTGCGGCCTCCAGGTGATGTTGCACAAGCCGGGAAATATCGGCATCGTCTTCCAGCACAAATACGGATTGGCTCAACCGGTCTGCCTCTCGCCGGCGGCCGTTTGGATTCGGGTGCTTCTGGCCGCACGGAACCGGCTTCAGATTACTGCATTCAGGCAAATAAAGTGCAAACGTTGTGTGAATTTGGCGGGGCGAGCCTTCAGCTTTCAGCCGTCAGCCTTCAGCTAAAGCGCCGTGTTTGCTGGGTTGAAAGCGGAGGGCTGAAAGCTGACGGCTGAAGGCTGGGACTAGAAGTTCACGCGGCCGGCTAGCTCCAGGCTGCGCGGGCCGGCGCCCTCGGCGGTTTGCAGAGCGGTGATGGAGCCGAAGGCGCCGGAATCCACCTGCATGTTGGGCGGCTCGTAGTTGCGATGGTTAAAGGCGTTGGCTGTTTCCAAGGCTGAACAGCATGCGGGCGTGTTCGCTGGCCGGGATGGCTTTGGTCAGCGAGAAGGAGAAGTTGACAGTGCCGGGGCCTACCACGCCGCCTACGGGCGCATTGCCGAAACGGCCGATGCCCAACTGGTTGGGCGTGCCGTAGTTGAGGGCCAGGTTCTGGTAAGGGAAAGCGTTGGGATTGAGCCACTGCGGTGGTATTGCGCGAAGAGGCGTAAGGCGAGACGTTGCGGAGCTGGTCGGGCCGCGCCTGGCCAACGGTGGTGAGGATGTTGGTGTTGGCCGGGTCGACCGACTGCTGATAGGGCGTGAGGAACGGCCCCGATTGGAGGACGGTGACGCCGCCGAGCTGCCAGTTTCCTGCAAGCCGATTCACCAGTGCGCCATGATTGAGCCAGTGCTGGCCGTGGCCGAAGGGCAGGTCGTAGAGGTAAGTGGCCAGAAAGCGATGGCGGCGGTCGTAGATCACGTTGCCGTAATCAAGGCCGGGATGGAAGCGGTCGGTCAGGTAGCTTCCGCCGGCCACGGCGAACGCGCTGGGCGTGGCGCCGCCGGCGTCGGAGAGGTCGCGGGTGAAGGTGTAGCTGGCGTCGAAGTTGAGACCTGAGGAGCTATGCTTCGACACTTCCGCCGTCCCGCTGTTGTAGTTGCTCTCGGCGGCGTTCACCACGCTCTGAATGATGCTCCAGCAGGGATAGGGGCGGTGATCGGAAACCAGCGAGCCATCGTCGACGATGCAGGAGCCGGTGGCTGGCGGCGCGGTGTCGGTATTGTTATAACCGAGGGGATTGGCTGGAACCTGGTTCAGATCGACCATAGCCTCGAGGTTCTGCCCGTGGCTGCCGGCATAGGAGAGGCGCATGCCGACGGCGTGGCCCAGGTCCTGCTCGAAGGTCATGTTCCACTGCTGCACGGATGGGTCCTTGTAGTGGATCGGAAAGGCGTAATAGAAGCCGGCGGTTCCGGTAGAGCTGCCCGCGGCCGTGTTGAACGGATTGGAGAAGGAGAGCAGCGGCGTAACGCCGTCCGATTCGAAGCCCTGGTTGTAAGTGCCGACGTAGCTGGCGTGGACGGCCCATCCGGCGACGAGCGAGAAGCCGAGCGGGGTTTCGATGAAGCGGCCCCATCCGCCGCGAAAAACAGTCTTGTCGTTTCTGAAATGGACGCCAGGCAAAGCCAAGGCGCGGGCCCCAGTCGGTGTGATCCGTGAAGTGCAGGCCGCTGGGGATGCCTGCCTGGGCCGCGGTCATGATCGGCGTGGGCGCAATGGCGGCGGCAAAGTCGCTGGAGGTGAAGGCGAGCGCGGCCTGGTTCGGAACCACCACCGCTCCATGCACCGTTGAGCCGTCGGTGCCCGCGCCATCGTAATCCGGCTGGAAAAACGCAGTGTTGCCGTGCTGCTCCACGATTGGCGGATGCAGTTCATAGCGCAGGCCCAGGTTGAGGGTCAATTTGGTTGTGAGCTTCCAGTCGTCCTGCGCAAACCAGGCATAGGAGTACCCAAGGCCGTCCATGGCCGGCTTGTTGGTGGTGCTCACCTCGGTGTAGTCGGGATAGCCGAGCAGGAACGAGGTGAAAGGGGTCGCCGATGTTTGCGCCCACCTGCGAGCTGCCGTCGAACACATACCAGCCGGAGCGATAGTTGCCGAATACGTTGTCGTCGTGGTCGGTGAGGCGCTTGACGTCCGCGCCGAATTTGAAGCTGTGATTGCCCCGGAACCACGAAAAGTTGTCGAGAAGCTCTGAACGATTTGGCCGCGCTGGGTGCCGGGATTGCCCGCGCCCGTCGACATGAATCCGTTGATCAGCACCTGCGGCGCCTCAGACCATTGCAGGTCCGGCTGCGGCACGGTGAGGCCGGTCTGCTGGAGCAAGGTTGGGGTCGAGTAACTCTGCGTCTCCGATGTGTGCTGCGCGTTGAAGCCGCCTCGGAACTCGTTCAGCATTTTTGGATTGAAGACAAAGTTGTGAGCGAAAGTCAGTCCCTCGTCGATCTCCGGCGTGTTGTAGGCGCCCTGCAGCGGGCTGCCCGCCTCAGCGCAATAGGTAAAAACGCATGTGGCCGAGGGCGCCGTGATTACCTGGCGGTTCTTGTAGGAAAAACGCGCGAAGACCGATTGCCGCGCGGAGAAAATGTGGTCCAGCCGCACATCGCCCTGGTTGGAGCTGATCGGCGATGGGATAGTTGATCTGGTAATTGTTGACCCAGGAGCCGGCCGGGCCGTAGTTGGGCATGGGCATCAGGGACTGCATCAGCGCCGCCGAGATGTGGCTTACCGGCACGCTCGTGGGATCCAGCGGAGTAACGCCGTCCGGCTCGTAAATGGCCGAAACACCTTGCCCGGCCAGGTAAGCCGCCACATTGCCCTTGCGCATATCGCTGGAGGGAACGCTGAGCAGAGTCGGCGTCTGGCGCGGCAAGCGCAGGCCTTCAAAGCTGACGAAGAAAAAGGACTGGTCGGTTCCCGTGATGCGGCTCGGATAGCGGAGCGGCCCTCCTAGCGTGCCCCCGAAGTCGTTCATGATAATGCGCGGCTTGGAGAGCGTGAACGGATCGCCCGCGTTGTAGACCGTGTTTTCATTGTTCTCAAACAGCCCGCCGTGCAAGTGAATGGTGCCGGCCTTGGATACGGTGGTGATATCGGCCACTCCGGAGAATTCGGCGTTGTTGTTTGACTCGCTGATTTGGATTTCTTCGATGGAGTTGAACGACGGGAACATCTCGTTCACTGGCCCGGAGTACTCAACGCCCACGCTGGAAATGCCGTCGATGGTTACGCTGAGCAGCGCCGCCGTGGTGCCCATCACATCTAGCTCGCCGCTGTCATCGGTCTGCACTCCGGCCTCGGTGGTGAGCGTGGCGATGGGGCTGGTGGATCCTGTGGAGCGCGAGTAGACGGCGATGGGAAGCGCGGTCAGCTCATCGCCCACCTTGGTCTGCGTGAGGCTGGAAGCTTCGGTGTTGATCACGGGCGGTTCGTTGTCGATGATCTCCACGGTCTGCGTGGCCACGCCCACCCGCAGTTCGGCGTCCACGCGGCGCACCTCGCGCGCGGTGAGCGGAACGTGCGGCACGGTCTCGGTCTGGAATGTGGGCGCTACCAGCGTTAGCTTGTAATCGCCGGGATCGATGTTGGTAAACGAGTAGTTGCCGCTAGCGTCAGTCTGGGCATTGCGCTCAGCGGTGGTCCCGGTGTTGATGAGGCTCACGGACGCGCCGGCCACCAGCGCGCCGGTCTGGTCGCGCACCGTGCCAACGATTGCACCGTAAGTAGACTGGGCATGCGCCGCAAAGGACGCGAATGCCGGCAGGCAGAGTGCAAATAGAGCAATGGCAACGCGAACGATGCGTCCGCAGGAAACTTCTTCCATCCCTAATCCCTCTAGACAGAAAAATCTCCGGACCCGGATTGATGGACCGGGCACACGAATGTTAAAGAATGATTTCAATGTAATTGCAATGGGCGGCGAATGGAGAGGGAACTTTGAGGAAAAAGGGGATGGATTTGGAGGATTGGTTTCACCGGCTGCTTACGTTGCCGTCTGCTCCAGCTCCCCCGGCTGCTCTTCGGCTTGACGGATGTCCTCAGCGTTCCGCGGCTCCGCTTTCGCTGCGAGCCGCTTGCGCTCCCTCTCCAGCCGCTTGCCGCGAACTTCGCGGCGGGCCAGGATGAAGAGTGAAATAAACGTGCCTGCCAGCAGCACGAAGGCGGGGATGCCGTGGAGCTGATCGAGGCCATCGGAATCGAAATCGCCATAAAGCATCAGCAGTCCCAGGAAAACAAAGACAATATGGGCGCAGAACACGCGCAGGGACGCCATGCCAAGAGTCAGGAATGGCTCGCGATGGATCAACTTGAGCAGGTACTTGCGCGACCAGTAAGCGCAGATGGTGAACGCCATGAGATTGATGACGCGCACCCAGCCGATCTGCCACTTGTCCACTTTCACGCCCAGCGCCTGCACGGTCAGGTGCGGCCCGAGCCAGCCGAAACGAATACCGATGAACACGATGCAGATGGCGCCAGCCAGGGCCGCCAGCCAGCCGGGAATCTTGTTTAGCGGCACGGTGCCCATGGCCGAGCACGCGCCGAGCCAAAGCCCCACGATCCAAACCGCCTGCCATGCAAACAGGTTGAAAGCTCCCGTTTCCTGCAATGGAATTTGCAGGTGGGTGACGTGAACAATCCAGTTGTGCGCCAGGTCGCGCAGTCCGAACTGGGCCATCAGCCACACCAGCCCGCTGCCCGCCAGCATCCACTTCCAACCCCATTTCACCGCCGCCCAGAGCACGAACGGGGTTAAGAAGAGAAAGGTTACATACATGGGCAGGATGTCGAGCAGGGGAGGGCAGTAGAGCAGCAGGACTGACCCCACGATGGCCACCAGCGGGTGGGCCAGGTAGAAATCCAGCAGGTTCACCACCGCGGCCTTGTGCGTGTGAATGGCCACCTCGGCCCCCACGGTGAAGGCAAAGGCAAGCATCACCAGGTGGTAGGAGTAGATCTTCAGCGTCCGTTTCCACAGCCTGGCGCGGACGTTAGCCGGATTCTCCGCCAGGTCGCGGATATAGAGGCGGCCGACCAGCAGCGCGGAGACAAAGACAAACCCTTCGGCCGACGTGACAAAGCCCAGCGGCTGGTTGACCAGGTCGCTGTACCACGTGGGCAGATGCGTCAGCACCATCCAGACAAGGAACAGCCCGCGCAGCGCGTCCAGCTCGGGCCGGCGTTCAAGGCGGGGACGTTGGATGGCTTGAATTACATTCATCGAACCATGCGGGGCAGGGGTTTTCCTTTGGATATTAGACGTTGGATGGCTTGAACCACGGTCATCGAGCTACGGCCTTTCAGGCCGAACACAGGCCTCCCTTGGGTTATTAGATGACGCCCGGGGCTGCGGATGCAGGCTCGCGGCCAGGATTGTCCAGCAAAGCCGTAACCCCTGAGAAATGTGCTTGACCGGGAGCGCGCATTCTTGAAACACTTCGTAACGCATCTTGTCGCTGCGCCGGACCCCTCTGAAACTTGCGGATGAGTGTGGCGGCTCCCCCAACCGGGCCCCGTGTGATTTTCCCCTGCGCCGTCGGGCGCGTCCCCATTTCCAATGAAGGAGAAAAACATGAAGAAATATCTTGCGGAAGCAATCGGCACCTTCATCCTGGTGCTATTTGGCTGTGGAACGGCAGTGGTTGCCGGCGACAAGGTGGGCATCCTGGGCATCGCCTTTGCCTTCGGGTTCGGCCTTATCGCAGCCGCGTACGGCATTGGCCCCATTTCCGGATGCCACATCAATCCGGCGGTGAGCCTGGGATTCTGGTCGGCCGGCCGCATGTCGCTTAAAGACATGATCGGCTACTGGATCGGCCAGTTTGCCGGGGCGATTTTGGCCTCCGCGGTTCTCTACATCATGGTGAGTGGAGTCAGCGGGGGCTATAACGTTATGACCAGCGGCCTGGGCCAGGATGGATGGGGCCCCGGCTACCAGGGCGGCTACAACGTGACGTCGGCCATCGTATTTGAGTTCGTCGCCACGCTGATCTTTGTAATCGTGATCCTGGGCTCGACGCAGAAGCCTGCGCCGGTGGAGATTGCCGGCCTGGCCATCGGCATCACCCTGGTAGTGATTCACATTTTCGGCATCCACATTACCGGCGTGAGCGTGAACCCGGCCCGCAGCCTGGGACCGGCGCTCTTTGCGGGCGGAAAGGCCATGCAACAGGTGTGGCTGTTCCTGCTGGTGCCCAGCGTGGCCGGGATCGTCGCGGGGCTGCCGTTCCGCATGCGGATACTGGAAGTGCCGTCGCTGCCACCAAGAGAGAAAGAAGTGGGAGCGGTTTAACGCGGCTCTCCGATTGGCCGGGGTGTTGCTGCGGGCCTACCAGGCATCGCCAGCATCGCCCCGGACAAGTGCCAGTTCCGGACAAATTTCCATTGCTATCTTTCGATTCGCCATGCAACCATTGCAATGCTTCCCCGTAATTCGCCAAGAGTTTGAGCTCTCGAGAGGTCCGCTTGATATCCAATCGCAGAACTCCTCCCGTTTGGATAATGGGCATGAGCAATGCCACCATGGGATTCAGCAATGGCATTGTGCTCTTTGCGCTGCCCCAGTTGCTGGCCGCCGAGCACGTTCCTGAGTCGCAAATCGCCGCCCTTACGGCGGTGGCATTTTCTCCTAACTTCTGGAGCGTCCTCTTCGCTCCCATGCTCGATGTGCGCTTCAGCCGCCGCTGGTATGCGTCCGTATTGGCTGCCGTGAGCGCCATCTTCACTGGAGCTGCGATTCTGAGCTTGCATCACCTGGTACTGCTCGAAATCGCCATGGTCATCGCTACGGCGGCCGCCAACCTTTCCAGCGCTGCGATGGGAGGCTGGTTCTCAAACATCACAGAACACAAGGACAAGAATCTTCTCAGCAAATGGGTCAACATCTCGCTGATTTCCGGCGTCGGGGTCACCTCCATGCTCGGCGGGCAGGTGGTTCGCCATCTCCCCACAGTTCTGGCCGCATTTGTTGTCGGAGTGATCGTATTTCTTCCCGCGACGATCTTCGCGTTCGTTCCCGCACCGGGCCCCGACGGCCGCCTTGCCGGTGAAAGCTTCGTTCAGTTCAATCGCGAGATATTCTCTCTTCTCCGTCGCCGCGAAGTCGTGATCGTGCTGTTGCTTTTTCTGTCGCCGTGCAGCTCGTTTGCGCTTACCAATCTGCTGGGTGGTCTTGGCGGCGACTTTCACGCCTCTGGCGAAGCCGTCAGCATCGCAGGCGGCATCGGCGCCTTCGTTCCCGGAATCATTGGCTGCGCGCTGTTCCCCATAGTCGCCAGGCGTGTGCCTCTCCGCGCCTTTTACCTCGCGAACGGCATTGTGGGCAGCGTCTTCACCCTGAGCCTGATCGTCCTGCCGCATACGACCGGTACATTCGTCCTAGCCCTGTTTGGCGAGTTCCTCTTCCAGGCTGTGTCCTTCTCAATCCAGATTGGAATCGTCTTCGAGGCCATCGGCCCCGACAATCCACTTGCGGCCACGACGTTCAGCTTTCTCACCGCTGCCACCAATATACCCATCACCTACATGATGCTCGCCGATGGACACGCCTACTCCGCCCACGGAATCGCAGGAAGCTTTACTCTCGATGCATCCATCTGCATCGGAACCTGCTTGCTGGCCTGGCGGCTGCTCGCAAAGTTCGATCGCAAGACCTACCTTGCCAATCCTCAAATTCCGGGAGTCGTCGGAGCCCTCCAGATAGAGGACTGAGAAGCGGCCCGGATGAGCGCACCTGGACGCATCAACCCGTCGCTCATCCCATGCCCGCCGAATCCGTATTCACTCCCGATCCGGGGCGGCCAACATCTTCTCCATCAGGATTGGCCCGCCGAACGCTGCAATGCTTTCGAATACATGCCGCCCATTGAAGACGTGATCCCGGTAAGAAATCCAATTGCGTTCGACGAAGCCCAGCTTGCGAAAGATGTGCTGAGAAGTTGGGTTAGTGGCTTCGGCAATCGCAACCCTGAAGCCTCTGCGTGCGCCGTTTTCAACGGTAGCGGCAACCAGCTGCTGCGCCACGCCCTTCCCGGCTACCGAGTCTGACACCCCGAGAAGGTAAAGGTGGAGCATCTCCCCCGGACGGGGTTCCCGGCCTGCCCTGTAGGTTGTGACCAGCTCGCCAAGGATGCTTGCTATCGGCGCGAATTTCTCGCTCAATGCCTCCATGCCCTCGCCCCTCTCTCGCGCAGGATCATTGGTCAACATCGCGCCTACCAACTCGCCTGTCTCTGCAAGCCGCGCTACCATTGTCAAACCCTCTTCGGCGGCCTGCGGCAGCAGTGTCCGAACGAATGGCTCGAAATCTGCAGGAGTCACTCCGGGCGCCACGGCGAGGGGGTCGTGTCGTGGGAAGACATCGGCCAGGAGCTTTGTCATCTCTTCGGCATCTGAGGCAGAATAGGTTTCAATGTTGATCGGATCGCGTTTTGAAGAGTCATTCATCTCTGTCCCTTCCAGCTTGCAGACCCCCTTGAAACGGGACTGCAGTTCGCTGAACCATGCAGGATAACTGGGAAATCACAAAGCGACAACGAGCGACAGGATTCTACTTCTGCAGGGATACCCTGTCACGAAATTTGGTTCGATGGACCTCCCCGTGTCGTTCCGCAGCTTGCATTCCCTGCTTCTCCTGTTAACCGGAATCCGATGTTGACCGTTAATCGAGCATACAAATGCCGCCAGCCCGCAACTGCCCGCTTGTCTCCCGGGTACCCGCAGGTGGACAATACCCCTGACCTCCGATCACCCTCCCATTCCGTCGCCAAACCTGCATCTGCCCCGGTAAGAGAAAGGAAGATAGCTCCATGAACAAAGCTGTGCTCAGCTTGTTTTGCATTCTGTTTTCGGTTCCCCTAGTCGCTGCTCCGGCAAAATCCGCCGCTGGCCTGCCGCCCATCATAGACCGCGACCTGATCTTCGGCGATCCCGATATTGCCGGCGCGCAGATCTCGCCCGACGGACATTACCTCGCATTCCTCAAGCCGTGGCACGAGACGCGCAACATTTACGTGAAAGCCGTCGACGAGCCCTTCAGCGCCGCCCGCCTGATGACCACGGAGATCAAGCGGCCCGTGGCCGGCTACTTGTGGACTCGCGACAGCAAGAACATCGTCTATGTCAAGGACAACGCCGGGGACGAAAACTACAACGTCTACGCAGTCGATCCCGCGGCCCAGCCCGCGTCCGGCGCCGATGCGCCGCCCTCCCGCGACCTGACCGGGCTGAAAGGCGTACGAGTGGAGCTGTTTGCCGCGCCCCGCAGCGAGCCCGACGCGCTCTATGTCGGCATCAACGATCGCGACAAAGCCTGGCACGACCTGTACAAACTGAAAATCTCCACCGGCGAGAAGACCCTGCTGCGCAAGAACACCGACCGCATCACCGGCTGGAGCTTCGACAACAAGGACAAACTCCGCCTGGCCGTCCGCAACGCCGAAAATGGCGACACCGAGATCCTGCGCGTCGATCCCGACAAACTGACGCCCATTTACTCCTGCAACGTTTTTGAGACATGCAATCCGCTGCACTTCCTGCCTGACAACAGCAAGGCATACATCGAGAGCAACAAGGGAACCGACCTAATATCCCTCCAGCTTCTCGATCCCGCCACCGGCAACACCACTGTGGCCGAGTCTGACCCGCTGGGCAAGGTGGACTTCGGCGGCGCGCTCTTCAACCAATCCAACGACGAGCTGATCGAAACCTGGTACACCGACGCCAGGACCAAGACCTACTTCCGCGACAAGGCATACGGCGCCGACTATCGCTGGCTGGAAAAGAAATATACCGGCAAAGATATCCTGGTAACCTCCTCAACGCGCAACGAACAGACTTGGCTGGTCACCGCTACAAGCGACACCGAGCCCGGCGAGACCTTCATTTTTGAGCGCAAGACCCGCACCATCACCCCGCAGTACAAGATCCGCGAGAAGCTCCCGCGGGAAGCCCTCGCCCAGATGAAGCCCATTTCCTATCGTTCCTCGGACGGCCTGGAGATCCCCGCGTATCTCACGCTACCCAGGGGCGTTCCGGCCAGGAACCTGCCCACCGTGATCGTTCCCCACGGCGGTCCTTGGGGGCGCGACGATTGGGGTTATAACTCCCTCGCGCAATTCCTCGCCAACCGCGGTTATGCCGTGCTCATGCCCAACTTCCGTGGTTCCACCGGCTACGGGCGCAAGTTCCTCGACGCCGGGAACCTGGAGTGGGGCAAGAAGATGCAGGACGACGTGACCTGGGGCGTCAAGTACCTGGTGGAGCAGGGAATCGCCGATCCCAAGCGCGTGGGCATTCTGGGCGGCTCCTACGGCGGTTACGCCACGCTGGCCGGCATCGCTTTCACTCCGGACACTTACGCTGCGGCCGTGGACGTTTGCGGACCGTCGCAACTGATCAGCCTGGTCGAATCGATCCCGCCGTATTGGGAGTCCATTCGCAAGATGTTTGCCGTGCGCATGGGCGATCCCGGCACGCCGGAGGGCAGGGCATTGCTGGCAGCGGCATCGCCGCTCAACTCCGCCAACCACATCAAAACTCCCCTGCTGGTGGCGCAGGGCGCCAACGATCCCCGCGTCAACCGCCGCGAGGCCGAGCAGATTGTCATTGCGCTCCGCGACCGCGGCTTCCCGGTCGAGTACATCCTGGCTCCCGACGAGGGCCACGGCTTTGCCCGCCCGGTGAACATGCTGGCGCTCATGGCCGCATCGGAGGAGTTCCTCGCCGACCATCTCGGCGGGCGCTATGAGCAGGGCGGTTCGCCTGAGGAGATGGCTCGCCTCAAGGAGATCACCGTCGATCCCAAGACCGTCGTGCTGGCGCCAAAAATCGATGCCGGCGTCGTGGGCGCGCCCAAGCCGGCCGTTGAACTCACACCCGGCACGCACCACTTCGACGTCGCTATTTCCATGGGCGGCCAACAGATGAAGATCAAGATCACCACCACCATAGCGGATGAGGGCGGATCCTGGACAGCCGCGGATGTAATGGACACGCCGCAGGGCAGTGCGACCGATAAGTCCACTCTGGAAAAGGTCACCCTGCTTCTCCAGAAGCGCACGATTCAGCAGGGCCCGGCCAGCATCGATGTTGACTTCGCCGGCAACAAGGCTGTTGGCAAAATGAGTATGAATGGCACGGATCGGCCCATCAATGTTGACCTGGGCGGACCGCTCTTCGCCGATGATGCTGCAAGCGACAGCGTTGTTGCGTGCCTGCCGCTGGCCGAGGGCTACACCTCCACATTTCGTAACTTCGACATGGAGAAGCAGAAGGTGAAGCTGCTGCAACTGAAGGTGGCGGCGGCGGAGAGCGTCACCGTCCCGGCGGGCACATTCGATGCATGGAAGGTGGAAGTAACCTCAGCCGATGGCGGCGCGGACAAGAAGACCGTATGGGTGACCAAGGACACGCGCAAAGTGGTGAAGGTCTCGGCGGTGCTGGCATCCATGGGCGGCGCAACGGTGACCGAGGAAGCGACGGACTGATCGTCGGCCAGCGCAAAACAACGGCGGCAGGAGCCCCGCGCTCCTGCCGCTTAGCTTTGTAACGCCGGCGAATTCGTACCGCCGGTCTCCAGACCGACATTCTCGTGCGCGTCTACATCAATCTTCGTCTCACCAGGTCCAGCGCCTGCTGCGCAGTCCACTGCCGCATGCGATCGCGCGGCCCGCGAAAGTTCCGCTGCAGCACGTCGGTATTCTGCGCGTCGCTCACCGCGATGTAAACCAGCCCCACCGGCTTGGCTTCCGTGCCGCCGCTGGGCCCCGCAATGCCCGTAATCCCCAGCCCGAGGGTTGCGCCGGTGCGCTCGCGAATCCCCGCGGCCAGCGCCCGCGCCACTTCCTCGCTCACCGCGCCATGTTTCTCAATCAGCTCCGCGGGCACGCCTGCATAATCCGTCTTCAGCTTGTCGGAGTACACCACCGCGCCGCCCAGGAACGAGCGCGAACTCCCCGGAACCGACGTGATGCGCTCCGCCACCAGCCCTCCGGTGCAGCTTTCCGCCGTGGCCAGCGTAGCCTGCCGCAGGCCCAGGTAGTAGAGCACAATCTGCTCCAGCGACTCGCCCTCCGACGAGTAGAGCCAGTCGTCCAGAACCTCTTCCATCTTGCCCGCCAGCTCATTCACGCGCTGCTCGGCTGCATCCAGCGTCTTCTTGGCGCAGATCAGGCTGAGCTGGATGTCGCCGTTGTGCGCCAGGATGGTCGTCTCCACGTCCTTGTATGCGGTGTAAATCGGCGCCAGCAGTTTGTCCGCCTGCGATTCCCCGATCATCGCCGCCTTCAGCGTCCGCGTGGCAATAAACCGCTGTGGCGCAATGGCCTTCACAAGCGGCATGCACTGTTCCTCGAACAGCGGCTTGCACTCGCCCGGCGGCCCGGGAATCAGCATCACCAGCTTTCGGTAGCCCTCGTAGGTTACGTCAAGCCATTGCCCCGGCGCGCTGCCGTTTGGGTTGGGCAAAATCGTCGCCCCCTGGATCACGTCCGCCTGCTTCAGATTGTTATCGGGCATCGGAAAGCGCCACATGGCAGCGCGTGCGTGCAGCGCCGCCACCTGCGAGGCGTCGCGTTTCAGCGTCAACCCCAGGGCCTCGGCCACGGCCTCGCGCGTCATGTCATCTTCGGTTGGCCCCAGGCCACCCATCAAAATCACAATGTCGGTTCGCAAAAGCGCGCCGCGGACGGCGTTCACAAGGTCCTTCTGCCGATCGCCAACCACCGTTTTGAACGCCACCGTCACGCCAATGGCATTCAGCATTTCCGTCAGGAAAAGGGAATTGCTGTCGTGCCGGTACGGCGTCAGCATCTCGGAGCCTATGGCGATGATTTCCGATCTCATAAGTGCAGCTATTAGCCGTCAGCTCTCAGCCTCCAGCTCGTTTCCCCCACACCGCGGCGGTCATTCTTTTCCATCTGCGCCTGGCAGTCGAAGCTGTTGGCTGACGGCTGAAAGCTGACGGCTCGCAGCTAGAACAGCCTCTGCCCCTCGATTCCCAAATCCACATCATAAACGGCTTGATTGGTGGCCAGCACCGCGGTCCCCAGCGGCGAAAACGCAATCCCCACCAGGTCGTTTCCCGCCAGCGCCAGGCTCGCCTCGCCCATCTGCGTGATGCGCACAATCCCCCGCCGCCCCTTCAGGCACGCGGCCACGCACAGGCTGCCATCGCGCGCAACCGCCAGTCCCTGTGGCCGTCCCAGCCCGCGATACCACACCCGCGTTTCCCCATTCGGTTCGATCGCCCACACCGCGTCGTTCGAGGAAACTGTCGGCGCCGTCACGAACAGCGTCCCCGCCCTGTTCACCGCCATGTGATAGGCGCTCACGCTCGGCTCCAGCGTGGCATGCACAAAAATCTTGCGCTCCGGATTGATCTTGAAAACAGTCCCGCTGCGGTCGCCGACGTAAAGGTTGCCCTCGCCGTCAAACACCGCGCCGGTGGCCACGCCCATGCCCTCTGCATACACCGTGTGCTCGCCGGCCGCATCCACGCGGTACACCGTCCCCTCCGCGCGCGAGGTCACAAACAAATCCCCGTCGGAATTGAATGTCAACCCCGTCGCGTTCATGATTCCTTCCACGAACGGCGTGCCGCGCCCGTCCGGGCTGATGCGGACCACGGAGACCGGCGTGGACTTGCCGCGCGGGCCGGAGATCGTCGCGTAGATCATTCCCGACCGGCTCACCGCCGGGCTCGTCACCGGGTGCAGTCCGGAGTTCAGCTCGCGCGCAACGCGCAGCGGAACATGATTGCTCACGCTCTTCCCGTTGCGGACCTCAACCATTCCGGTGGATGCGAGCTGCGGCGTCTGAAACGCCAGCCGAGTGGGCCGGCTCATGGTCACGTGCGCTTCCGCAATGCCCACCAGCACCGTGGGAGCGCCGTCGTTCCCCGGGCCCAGGTTGGCGCCCGTCAGCTCTATCTCGCCGCCGGGCAGCGCCGCCGCCGGCACAATGTCGTCAATACGCGGTTCTGCCGCGGTCTCCTGGGCGGATTGGGATCGTATGCGCGGCATCCTAAGCTCTAAAACCACAAGCGCAACAGCGCGGCTACACCCCAAGCATACAACCCTGCGGCAACGTCGTCGAAGACGATGCCCCAGCCCGCGGGCAGCCGCTCCAGCTGCCGCGCCGGCGGCGGCTTGGTTACGTCCAGCAGCCGGAAAAGGACGAGCGCGATCAGCGCATGTTTCCAGTCCAGCGGACAGCCCAGCAACGCAATCCACTGCCCCGCCACTTCGTCGATCACTACGAATCCCGGATCGTGTCCCCCGCTCTCCCGCTCGGTGATTGTCGCCGCCGGCACGCCCAGCGCAATCACCACCACGATGCCGCCAACCAGCGCCGCGTTCAGCGCAAATGCGGAGGGCTGCACCACCCAGGCAAATGCCGCCCACAGCAGCAAGGCTGCCAGCGATCCCCACGTTCCCGGCGCCGGCTTCAGCAGACCGGATCCAAAGAACGTGGCCACCGTCCACGCCCAAGCCGTGCGGCGCGTGTCCGGTGTGGTTTCGCTGCTCATAGGACTACTCACGATCGATGCCCTTGTCCTCGCCGCCGGCCAGCCCGCCCAAATCCTCCAGGACCTCCGGATCCAATACCGGAGAGCTGATTCTGTACACGCCCATCGCCCACTTGCCCAGGTCGATCTTGCGGCAGCGGTCGCTGCAGAACGGGAAATCCTCGTCCTTCTTGCTTACCAGCATGCCGCAGGTGGGGCAGCGCAACACATTCGCGGATTTTTTCTTTGGGGCCATCGCTACAACCGTCAAGACTATCCTAGCGCGTGCTTCGAACCAGGGCACGGCTTCAGCCGGGCCGCCATCGCCAAGCCGCAATCCTGTCGTCGTCCGCTCTCGCCGCCGAATACCCTTCTTTACATGCATTACGACACGTGTCCTAATTGGAAGGACAGGAGTCACAGTAATGCGAGGTGTGTTGCATCGATTCACCGATCTGGGGACCGGAAAGCGGCTGCTGCTTGCGGCGCTTGCATTGGGTGTCGTTGCCGCCCCAGTTGCATTTGGGCTTATGCAGGAGCCTCCACCGGCCAGCCAGATCCTCCGCGCCACAGGCCCATTGCCATCCTTTGAAGTGGCCACCATCAAGCCAGACCATTCGGGGCCTGGCGTCATTTTCTTTGGAGCTGCCGGACATGGCGCGCCGCTGGATAGGTTCATCGCCGCAAACGTGTCGATCAAGCAGTTGATGGGCTGGGCCTTCGCTGGAAATTCTCTTCCGTTGCCGGACTATGAAGTATCAGGAGGGCCAAACTGGATCGATTCCGATCGGTACGATATCGATGCGAAATTGGAGGACTCGCAAGTTGCGGAATTGCAAAAGTTATCTGACCTTGATCGGATCCTGCAAGTTCGCCGCATGGTGCAGGGCTTGCTTGCCGATCGATTCAAGCTCGTAGTGAACAACACCACAGAGACGCGCCCTGTTTACGCTCTGGTGATCGCCAAGGGCGGCCTCAAAATGAATGAGACAACTCCGTGCACCGCTCCGCCTCCGGGTTTTGCTCCACCACCTCCTCCGCCTCCGCCTCCGGGCGCTTCTCCGGTGGCGTCCCAGGGGCCGGCCGCTCGGACCCGACCACAACTTACGGGCCGTCCCGGCGATTTGGTGGCATGTGAACTGCCGGTTAAGGGCCTTGTGAGAGTGCTCCAACTCTCATTGGACCGCCCCATTGTGGATCAAACCGGGCTCACCGGCAACTACAGCTTCGAATTGAAGTGGACGCCGGCCTTCGACGAACCGGGACCGATGCCAGGACCATCGCCCTCCGCCGAGGCGCCGCCGCCCGACGCTTCCGGCCCATCCATCTTCACCGCCATTCAGGAACAACTCGGGCTGAAGTTGGAGTCGACAAAAGGCCCCGTGGAAGCTCTCGAGATCGTGCACATCGAAAAGCCATCGGAGAATTAGCCGCCGGCGCCACCAGGCCCGAACACGCGGATGCGTACCTGCGGAATAGCGTAAGGGGAGCACGCGGGAAGCGGCTGGCCTGCCATCGACGAAATGAGACGGCGACGGAAATCGGGCACTCTGATGTGACATTTTTCATCCCCCCGGATTCGGGAGCAAGACCGTTCCCAGAGAGCGCTACAGCGCCTCGCTCACCACCCGCGCCACCACATCGTACTCGTGCGCCTCGGTGATCTCCGCGCGATAGAAGCGGCCCGCCTCCAGCGCCTCCAGCGGACCAAAGTCGTTCATGTAGACTTTGCCGTCGATCTCCGGCGCGTGAAACTCCGTCCGGCCTTCCCACAGCAGCGGCGTCTCGTTGCTCTCGCCCTCGGCCAGCAGCACCAGCTCGCGCCCCACCCACTCCTGTTTGGCGCGTTTGCTGATCCCTTGTTGCAGCTTCATCAACCGCCGCCGCCGCGCTTCGGTGGTCCGCTTCGGCACCTTGCCCTGCATTCCGTGCGCACCCGCTCCCTCCTCATCCGAGTAGCTGAACACGCCCAGCCAATCGAAGCGGGCTTCCTTCACAAAATCCTCCAGCACCGCAACGTCCGCGTCAGTCTCGCCAGGGAACCCAACAATGAACGACGTGCGCAGCGCGATGCCCGGAACCGCCGCTCGAACCTTTCCGAGCGTCTTCAGGAAGATCTCCGCGCCGGCGCCGCGCTTCATCGCCTTCAGTACTGCCGCCGACGCATGCTGCAGCGGCAGGTCCAGGTACTTGCAGATGTTCGAGTGTTTCGTGATCGTATCCAGCAGCCGCCCCGTGATCCGGTTCGGATAGGCGTAGAGGAAGCGCAGCCACCTCAGTCCCTCAATCTGTGCCAGCTCGTCCAGTAACAGCGCAAGCCCGTCCTTCAGGCCCAGGTCCTCGCCATAGCAGGTGGTGTCCTGGCCGATCAGCGTGATCTCGCCGACGCCGCTGCCAACCAGCCGCCGGGCTTCAGTCACCACCGATTCAAACCGCCGCGAGCGGAACTTTCCGCGCAAATTCGGGATCACGCAGAAGGTGCATGGATGGTCGCAGCCCTCCGCAATTTTGATGTAGGCCGACGTGCGCCCGGTTGAAAGCAGCCGCGGCGTGTTCTCGTCGTAAAGATACGTCGGAAGCAGATGCGCCGCGCCCTGCCACTCCTCGCGCGTGAACCGCCCCTGCCGCTCGCGTGCATCGCCCTCTGCGCGGAATGCCGGCTCCTTGTGCGTCCCGGCCAGCGACTCCTGTCCGGTCCGCGCCGCCGCCGCGCCGGTCAGAATATTGAACGGCGACACCGGCTTTGCCGCCGGCGCCATACCAGCCGCCTCCAGAATCGACTCCAGCTCGCCTGTGCCCACCACCGCGTCCACTTCCGGAATGTTCTTGCGAATCTCGTCGCGGTACCTCTCCACCAGGCATCCGGTCACGATCAGCTTCTTCGCCCGGCCTTCGGTCTTATGCCGTGCCATCTCCAGGATGGTGTCCACGGATTCCTGCTTGGCGGTGTCGATAAAGCTGCAGGTGTTCACCACCAGGATTTCGGCCTCTTCGGGCCGTCCCGTCAGCCGCGCCCCGGCCCGGTCCAGCAGCCCCATCATCACTTCCGAGTCGACCAGGTTTTTGGGGCAGCCTAACGAAATAAAGCCCACGGTGGGCTCCGTGGGTCGAGTGACTTTGCTCACCTTTTCATTGTACCGGGAGTTCATTCCCTTCGTTTGGATCTATACTAGACTAGCTTAAGCTAGATTGATGGGGGCGCAATTCCATGCAGGTCGGAGCCTTTGAAGCCAAAAACACGCTCGGTGCACTTCTCGATCGCGTTCAGCAAGGCGAGGAGATCGAGATCACGCGCCATGGGAAGATTGTTGCTCGTTTAGTTCCCAGCCACGGTGGGATCGATCGCGAGCAGGCGCAGGCTGCCGCTGATCGCATCCGCAGGCGTGCTGCGCAATTTGCGGGCACGAGCTTTTCCTGGGAGGCAGTCAAAGCCGACCGCGACGAAGGCCGTCCATGAGTATCGTAGTGGACAGCTCCGTCACCCTCGCCTGGGCGTACAGCGATGAGACCACGCCAGCAGTGAGCGAAGCTCTTCGAACGTTGGTCACAGACGGCGCGTGGGTTCCTGGGATTTGGAGGCTCGAAGTGGCTAACGCACTCTCAGTGGGAATTCGTCGCGGCCGAGGTGATGCGGCGTTTCTCGATTCCACCCTTGCGGATCTGGCCGGACTTGCGATTCGCGAGGATCCGGACACTTCGCTGCATGCATGGGGAGCGACTATTCGGCTGGCTGAGAAGCACAATCTGACTGCATACGATGCCTCGTATCTTGAACTGGCCCTCCGGCGATCCATTCCCTTGGCAAGTCTCGATCGTCAACTACGCGCCGCTGCCACCAGAGAAAGCATTTCTCTGCTCGGTCTGTAGATCCCAGGCCGTATGGAGGGAAACGCATGATCGCACGCACCTGGCGTGGATGGACAACTCTCGCCAACGCAGACGCTTATGAGAACTTCCTCAAGCAGAAGGTGATTCCTCAGCTCCGCGCAATCGACGGCCACCGCGGTGTGGAAATTCTTCGCCGCGATCTTGCCCACGAAACCGAGTTCGTCGTCATCAACTACTTCGACTCGATCGAGGCAGTCCAGCGCTTCGCCGGCGAGAAATATACCGTAGCCGTCTTCGAACCGGAAGCCAGAGCGCTGCTCTCGCGCATCGAGAACGAAGCCCATCATTACGAGGTCCGAATCAAGGCTTGATTCCCACAGGGTAACCAACAGAAACAACAAAGTTAATGCGATTCTTTAGCTCGCCGGATTTTGATTTGTGCCGAGTTTTCCACATTTCCACAGGAAATGCGAACAAGATCGGCCGGCAAAGTTATTGCGGATTGGGCGATGGCGTCGGCGTCGGCTGGATTGGTGTTGGGCCGCCAATGCCGCCCGGGCCGAAGCCGCCGGGATTCTGGCCCCCAAACGTGCCCGTCCCAGGCTGGCCAATGCCGGTGCCGGGCTGACCCATACCTCCGCCTGGCTGCCCGCCGGCGCCCATCTGCTGCTGCATGTCCTGCAGCGGGCTGTAAAGAAACTCCCACTGGTTGTAATGGTCCTTCTTTTTGTAAACGTAGATGGACTTGTTCGGGCTGGCGGGCGATACGCCCACGATGCCTCCGCCGCCGAAGGTCTGGCCTTGACTGGGGTTGCCGTTAGCGCCGGTGAGTCCTCCGGGGCTGCCCGAACCGGACTGATCGCCGGTGCCAGTGCCGCTGGTCCCGGTGGGCGTGGTTCCAGTGCCGCCGTCTGTTGTGCCCGTGCCGCTCGTGGGGGAGTTCGAGAAGATGCTGCCTCCGCCGGTCGGGGAGTTATTGAAGGAGCTTCCGGTCGTCCCGGTGGATCCAAACCCGCCCTGGAGCGGGCTCCCGGGCAGGCCCGTCCCGCCGCCCGGCAGCCCGCCGCCAACTACCCCGCAGCCGCTCGCCGCCCCCAGCGGCTGGCCGAAGAACCCCATCGCCATCGGGGTCTTGTTCTGGCACATCATGATCGGCTTCCAGTCCGCCTTGCCGGTGGTTGGGTCAATGTATTTCTTGCGCACAAAACGGATGTTGTTGGTCTTGACCAGGGCGTCCAGGTTGGGTGGGTACGCGTGGAACTTGCGGTAATAGAGCTGGATGGCGCGCACATACTGCTTGCCGCGGTGCATGGTCTCCAGGTCGCGGTCGCGCTGGATGTCGGCGGCAATTTTGGGCGCGGCCGCGGCCATGGCGATGAGGAACAAGGCCAGCAGGATGAGCACAGCAAGCAGGATGAAGCCGTCCTCAGACGGCTTGCGGTCGCGGATTGGCGGGTGGAGGGCCACTAAAGTATTGGACGTTGGAGGGGAGGGGAACGCTCCAGAGGCAGCTTACAGCTTTCAGGTGTTGGCGGACCGTCAGTCCGGGCTCAGCGGCAGGGTCTGCGTGTTGTTGTAGGCCAGGTCGGTTATCTCGATGCCGGTGGGGGAGATGACGCCGACCTTGTAGCGATGGTCGACAACGTCTCCCTGGTGGGCCATGAAGATGTCTTCGCCGTGGATGAGGAAAGCCCTGATGGGCTCATCATTGCCTCGCTCGTAGCCAAAGTATTTGAGATCGATGCTGGGGGCCTGCGGCGGAGGCGGCGGGCCCTGCGGGACCGTGACCAGCGGCGTGTTGCGGGCATTTTTGAGAGGCTGCTCGATGCGGATGGGGGCGGATTCGGCGGAGAAGATGTTGCGGCCGGTGCCTTCGTATTCCACTTCCTCGCTCTGCGCCAGCTTTTCCAGGTGCAGCGTTGGGTCGATGACCATGCCGCCGACGCGTTCGGCTTCAGGGGCTGCTGGAGCATTTGGCGTCGGAGCGGAGGCTTGATTAACGGGCACAGCCCGGGTGCGCGGCGGTGCGGCTACGGCTGCGGGGCGCGGTGGCTGGCTGGGCGCGGCAAAATAGCCGTATACCTCCCAGATGGCTGCCGGGACAATGATGGCGAACAGCACCGCGACGATGATGACCTTCTTCTTGTCTTCTGTTCCCACTTTCATTGCGGCTGGCCCTCCTCGCCCGGAGTTCCGGCCGGAATTGCTCCCGGTTGCTGGCCTGGTTCCTGTGCCGCGGGCAGTCCGCTGGCAGCGGCATCGGCCGGGCGCAGCCAGGTGGACATTTCCAGGCGCAGGTTCACCGCGCCAGCCTGTTGGCCAGTCAGGGACATGCCGGTGATGATGAAGAAGATCTTGTCGCGCTCGATGGAGTTGATGAACTTCATGATCTGCGGGTACTCGCCGGTGATGCCCGCGTCGATCACGATTTCACTCAGGTTGTTGGCCGGCGGGCGCTGCGAATAGCGGACGCTGGTGAGGCGGACGCCTGAAGCCACCACGAGATTCCCGATCTGATTGGCAATGGTGGAATAGTTAGCGGGGACGCGGGTTGCGTAAAAAGTCTTGATTTCGTCGCTGGTGGTCAGCAGACGCTTGTCGAGCCCGCGCAGTGGCTCGGTTTGAGCCTTGAGAGCGTGCAGCCGGATCTGGCGATCGAGGATGGTGTCGTGAGTGTGGGCGCTGATGGCGGCCCAGTCGAGGCCAAAGCGCACGCTCATGGCGATGGCGGCCACGAGCAGGATGGCGAATCCGGCGTAATGCCAGGTGAGCGGCGAAGTAAGGTGTTCGCGCCAGGTGGTGTTGGCTGTCATTGCGGACCCTCCGGGAGCGGGTTGGGAGGGATGGAACGCGGCCCGCTGGGAATGTCGCGTTGGCGTGGGGCGATGAGTTTAGGCCTCATACCGTGAGCGGGCGCTGCTTCATTGATGCGCGGCGCGGGCAGGTTCTGATCCGCTTCGGCGCCATGTTCCGCGTGCCGATTCTTTCGCGCCGCTTCCTGCTCTGCGGCCGTAGCCGGGTTGTAGTCGGCAAGAAGGTCGAAGTTCTCACGGTTGGAGGCGCTGACCGGCTCAAGCTGCTGGTTGGGGTTGGCGCTGGTTGTGGCTTCCGCGGATTCTCCGATGATCCGCGGCTGAAGGAAGCGGCGGGAATGCTCGAGGTTGGCGACGAGATCGACCGCCTTATCGCGCGGTCCCACCACGCGCATATGAACCGCGACGTGGCCGTCCTTTTTGTCGACGATCGGCTCCAGTGTAGTGACCTGGACGCCGCCGGGCAGAACGGTCTCAAGATCCTCCATGGCCAGCGTCCAGGAGAAGGATTTCTTGTCAATCAAGGCATTGAGCGCGCCGGCCTGATCGATGATGGCGGCGTTCTGGGGCTGGGCCACAAGGCTGCGATAGCCCTGCTGCTCGTAGTCGTACCGGTTGATGTCCACGTCGAGAGTGCGCTCCTGGGCGCGGACCTTGTCAGCGCGGCCGTGGAGGAGATGGAGGCCAAGCCAGAGGCCGAGGATAACCACCGCGAGCGAACCCATGGCGATGCGCAGGCGGTGGAGCGTGGGGCCCAGGTTGGCAAAGGGCTTGGTGGCGAGATTGACGGATACGCGCATGGCTCAGGCCACCCCCGCAAGAGCGCCGGCGACGCCGGCGAATCCGATGGGGCCGGCCGTTGTGGTGGCGCCTGTGGAGGGCGTTGGCGCAATTTCGACCACGTCCAGACCGGTGTCGGCAATGGCGCGGGCGAATTCAGAGGCCGGAACGGCGCCGGCATAGTGAAGGCGGCGCGCGGGAACTTGCAGCTTGTCTTCAAACCAGGCGGCGGCCACGGCGATACTGCGTTGCACTTCATCCACGCGCGCCGCGTTTTCGGCGGGCAGCTCGATGGTGCGGTAGAGCAGGAGGTCGTCGCCCAGGGTGATGGAGGTGGTGAGAGCGGCGCTGGACAGGTTGGCGGCGAGGATGGCTTCGAGGGAATCGATTCCAGCAATGGCGGCCAGGCTGGAGGGCAGCACGGCGCCGGGCTCGTAACCGGCGGCGCGGACAGCGGCTTCGTACTCGGCGAGCGTTGCGCCGGGCATTACGGTGACCAGCACCCTGAGCGAGCCCGCTGCCGCCGAGACACCGTTCTGAGCCAGGATCTGATAGCTGACGGCGGCATGCTCCACGTCGAAAGGCACCATCTTGCGCAGGCGGAAGCGGAGGACGGGAATCGCTTCCTCCAGCTTGGCAGGAAGGGAATCGAAATCGAGGACGAAGACGCGGGCGGAGGTATCGGGCAGGACCAGCGAAACGGAGTGCTTCTTCGGTTCGATGGGATCCAGTGCGGCGCGGAGGGCTTCGGCGACGGCGTCCGGCGCCTTGATGTTGGCCTCCGCAATGCCGGGAACGAGTGTTCCCGCAGGCAAAGGAGCGAAGGCGTAAACCGGCGCGGCGCCGGCCGATGGCAGCGTGGCGGCGAGTGCGCCTTCAGGCGTGAGCTCGACCGCCGTGTGCGGGCGCGCGGCCGTGGTCGCGGTCGCGAATTTCGGCTTCGGAAGTTTGAGGTTGAGCGGCGTCATCGAAAGTCTTGTTGATATTTTCGGTTAGTTGGTCAAAGAGTGAAAATGGGAACGAGTGAAAAAGTGAAAAGCGATCGGCTCATCGCGACGCCTCAATGAAGGTGACCTTGTTGATCTCCTTGATGGTGGTTAGGCCGCGCCGGACGCGGTCAAGGGCCGATTCGCGGAGGAACGACATGCCTTCCTTCTGGGCCAGCTTGCGAATCTCCGACGTGGGCTTCTTCTCCAGAATGATTTCGCGGATGGGGTCGGTGAGGTCGAGCAGCTCGTGGATAGCGGTGCGGCCGCGGTAGCCGGTGCCGCCGCACTCCATGCAGCCAGTGCCCTCGCGGAAGTCGAAGTTACGCCACTCCGCGGGGTCGAGGCCGGCGGCGAGGAGCGCTTCGTCATCGTAGTGGACGGTGCGGGCGCAGTACTCGCAAACAGTGCGCACCAGGCGCTGGGCCAGGATGCAGTTGAGCGCGGACACAAAGTTGTACGCTTCCACGCCCATGTTAAGAAAGCGGCCGAGGACGTCCACCACGTTGTTGGCGTGGACGGTGGTGAAGACAAGGTGGCCGGTGAGCGCGGAGTTGATGGCAATCTGCGCCGTCTCCTGGTCGCGGATTTCGCCCACGAGAATTTTGTCGGGGTCGTGGCGGAGGATCGAGCGCAGGCCGCGCGCGAAGGTGAGGCCCTTCTTCTCATTCACCGGAATCTGGGTGATGCCGCGAATCTGATATTCGACCGGGTCCTCAATAGTGATGATCTTGTCTTCGTCGGACTTGATCTCATTGAGGGCTGCGTAGAGGGTGGTGGTTTTGCCGGAGCCGGTGGGGCCGGTGACCAGCACCATGCCGTAGGGCTCGCGAATGTAGCGGCGGAAACGCTTGAGATCGGCGTCGGCAAAGCCCACCACGTCGAGCGTAAGCTTCTTGAACTTCTCGCTCATCGACTCCTTGTCGAGGACGCGGAGGACGGCGTTTTCGCCATGCACTGTGGGCATGATGGAGACGCGGAAATCGATGAGGCGGCCCTTGTAGCGAACGCGGAAACGGCCGTCCTGGGGCACGCGGCGCTCGGCAATGTCGAGCTCGCTCATGATCTTGATGCGGGAGAGGATGGTCTGGTGGTGCTCGCGCGCGATGGGAGCCATGGCCATCTGCAGGACGCCGTCAATGCGGTACTTGACGATGACGGAGTCGTCGAGGGTCTCGATGTGGATGTCGGAGGCCCTTCGCTCGAGGGCGGTGAAGATAGTGGTGTCCACGAGGCGGATGATGGGGCTGATGTCCTCCTCGCGGGTGAGCTTCTCAATGGAGATATTCTCGTCGGCGTTTTCGTCGCCGGAGAGCACGTCGAAGGTCAGGCCTTCGCTGGCTTCGTCGAGAACACGCTGCGACTGCTCGGTTTTCTTCAGCAGGTCGGTGATCTGCGAGAGCATGGCGACGCGGACGATAACGCGATGGCCGAGGAGTCCGGCGATCTCGTCCAGGACCATGAGCTGGGAGGGATCGGAGACTGCGATGACGAGCGCGTCCGCTTGCTGCTCAATGGGGACGAAGTTGTAGCGGAACATCAGCTCCACCGGCACGGTGCGGAGCAGCTCGTGCTGGATGCGGAAGTTCTTCAGGTCGACAAAGTCGGCGCGGTAGCGGCGGGCGAGCTGCTCGGCGGTGGCGCGTTCGTCCTGAGAATTCGGAAGCGGAATTGCGAGCACGGTATCGGCCATAGTTTTTACATTGCGCCCCCGGATGGAGACTGACCCATGGAGAAGATGGGCAAATAGAGCGAGATGAGAATGAAGACCACGACAACGCCCATGATGAGCAGTATGGCTGGTTCAATGAGGGCGAGGGCAGCGGTGAGGGAGGTGGCAACGTCTTCCTCGTAGAATTCTGCCACGGAGTTGAGCATGGCCGGCAGGGCGCCGGTCTGTTCGCCGACGGCGATCATCTCGGCGGCCAGATCGGGGATGACTTTGGTGCTGATGAGCGAGTCGGCCAGGCTTTTGCCCTCGCGCACCGTGGTGATGGAAGTCAGGATGGCCCTGGACACGCGGCGCGAAGAGATGGAGCGGCCGGCGGTTTCAAGCGAAGGCACCAGGGGCAGGCCGCCGGTGAGCAGCGTGGAAAGCGTTCGCGAAAACAGAGCCACCTGGTACTTGACCCAGATTTTGCCCAGGATGGGGAAGCGGGTACGGAAGCCGTCGAACGCGTCGCGGCCACGATCGGTGAGGAAGAATCGCCATGCGGCGAAGGCGAGGATGGCGAGCGCGGGCACGATGTAAATGAGGCTGCTCTGGAGCCATTTGCCGAAGCGGAGCAGATCTGTGGTGAGGACGGGGAGCTTGCTGCCGAGCTGGTCATAGAGTTGGGCGAACTGCGGAATGACCACCGTGAACATGAAGATCATGAGGCAGCTGACCAGCACAACCAGCACCGACGGATAGATGAGCGACGTGACCAGCTTCTTGCGGAACGTTAGGGAGATGCGCTGGAAACTGACGTAGCGATCCAGAACCTCCTGCAGGTTGCCGGAGCGTTCACCGGCCAGCAGGGTGGTGGTGTACATGAGCGGGAACCCGGTCTGGGCTTCAAAAGCGGCGGACAGCGATTCACCGGTCTTGACGCGGTTTGAGATGTCGTCGAGCTGGGCGGCGAAGCGGGGGTCCTTCTGTGTCTTGGCCAGCATCTGGATGGAGCCGAGGATGGGCAGGCCGGCGCGGATGAGAGTAAGAAACTGCTGGTTGAAAACCAGGAACGGCTCGAGCTTGACCTTGCGGCGGGAGAGACCCTTGAAGCCGCTGCGCACCCTGACGGAAAAAACATGGTAGCCGGCGTGGGTGAAGCGGGCGCGCAACTCATCGGCAGTCGCGGCGGTCTGCACCTGCTCCTGTATGCGGCCGCGTTCATCGGCCAGTTTGATGACGAATTCTGCCATGCGTTTTCAGTGCCGGGCCGGCGCGGGCCTGGCCCGGGGGTCCTCTACAAGTCTTTCTGATTCAAGGGTAACAGCGCCTGCAACAAGAATAGACGCTGATTTGAGGCGCAGCGTTCGCCGAAAGCCAGGGAACCGGGGGCGGAGGCCAGGGGCAGTGGTGCAAGACGCCGGAGGGCAACTTGTCAAGTTTTGGATGGAGAACGGCCGAGAGTGCTTGCGCCATCTTTCGGTGCGGAGATGCGGCGGATCCACGCCTGCTCGGGGCGCGAGGAACCGGCCCCGCGCCGCTCCACATCTGCGGATGGGCCGGCGTAACGGTAGTACTCACGCTGAGCGGGGGTGATCTTCAGGCCGAGATCGCGGGTGGTGCGCATTGCATGCCGTGCTTTCGGCTTGAGTATACGCTCCCCAGGGGCCGCGGCCGCTCAGAATCGCGGCGTGATCCCGTGCTCGCACATGTCAGAGAAGATTGACATCAAGTTGGTGACGCCGAGCATCTCCCGAATCTGCTTGCCGAGATTGACAAGTTGAAGAGTGGCGCCGTTCGACTTGCACGAGGCGTAAATGCGGACAAGTGTGCCCAGGCCCATGCTGTCCACGAAGGCAACGTCAGTCAGATCGATTACGATGCATTTGTTCACCGGAAGCAGCTCGCGGACCTTCAGGAAAAGACTGTTGCCGCTATCGGATACGAGGCGGCCATGGCAGTGCACCACGGCCTGACTGCCCTTCTGTTCCACTTCTAAAGTCAGAGTCTTGGCGGCGGCTGCATTCGGCATCGGATGTCATCCTCGGAGGGAAAGATTTGGGACGGGGAAATGGCTGGGCCGATTGTCTCATGGCAACACGGAGTAGGGAACAGGGAGTTGGGAGTAAAGTGCGAGCCAGGTCTCTTGTGGCGGCCCTCAGGCGTCAGTAGCCGCTGGCGACCAGCCAGCTTTCGGTCAGCTCGGAGGCCCTGCTGGAGCGTTCTTGGAGCTGCTGGCAGGCCAGCTTGACCAGAACGTCGGCCTCAAGATTGAGCGGGGCACCGGGCTTGAGCGCGTGGAGATTCGTGCGCCAGTAGGTGAGGGGAAGGATAGCGATGGAGATGCTATCCTCATCGATTCCAGCGATGGTGAGGCTGATCCCTTCAATGGCAACAGATCCTTTTGGAACCATCCACTTACGGAGATTTTCCGGAACCTTAACTTTAAGGGTCCAGTCAGTGGTCTGACGGTCGAAGCCGGGGCTGGAAGTATCGGCAACCGGATCGAGCGCGGCCAGTGTCCCGGTGCCGTCCACATGCCCCTGCACAACGTGGCCGCCGAGCGGACTTCCAGCGGTGGTCGGAAGTTCCAGATTGACCTTGGAGCCTGCCGCCAGGTTGCCAAGCGAGGTGCGGTCGAGTGTCTCCTGGGCCAGGTCTGCGTGAAAGTAAACCGGATCGGGATCAAGCGCGGTGAGGCACACGCCGGAGACGGCGAGCGAGTCGCCTTCGCGAAGGCGTGCGGCGATTCCGGGAGCCTCGACGGTGATGCGGTGCACGCCCCCCCGCGGCTCAACCCTGACCAGCGTGCCGGTTTGCTCGATGATGCCGGTGAACATGAGTTGATTGTAGGGACCGAGGGACTGAGGGAACAAGGGAACATGCCAGCAGATGGGAACGGGCAGCAGGGAAAGGGCGCGTCACTGCGTGACGAATTTCCCGGTGGTAGACTCGCTGTCCAAATGACGGATCGGAACTTATCTGGGCCGCAGATTGCTGGGTGGGCGGCGATTGCGGTTTCGACGGGATTCGCATGCCTGTGGGCATGGTGGGGCGCCATTGAGAACTTCCACGAGGGCTGGTATCACCCGAGCCTTTGGCGGAATCTGCTGCTCCTGCTGGTGCAGTACCTGAGCCCCATGCTGCTGGTCATGGCGATTTCAAGCGTGGCGCTTCGCCGGCCGCGGCTGGCGATGCCGGTGATGGTGATCGGTGCTATCGGCTCGGCCTGGTTCTTTGGCGGCTTCCGCATTCGTTCCGCCGCCGTCGAACTCATCGGGCTTCCGCTGATTGCTCTTGGAGTGCTGTTCTACTTCGGACGGCCGGAGCCGCGCCGGTGGGCGTGGAGAGGACTGATCGGGCTGCCGCTGATTACGGCAGTTGCGTCCGGCACCTATCCCGGCTGGACGGCGATACACCGGTTCGACGACGGCAACTACGGTGCGCGACTGATTGTTGGCAATGGCCTGACGCTTGAGTGGGCGCCGGAGGGTCCCGGCTGGCCGGACGACGGTGTGTCGTGGTATGAAGCGAAGCGGAGTTGCGCCTTCCTTGCCGCGGACGGGCGCACTCTCAGCGCCTCGCCGCTGAACTTGTGGCGGCTGCCGACCGTGGATGAGACGGTGCGGTCGCTGGTGTTTCGCGGGGAAAACTCGGGTGGAACGTGGGACGCGGCGCATAAGCGGGCCGAGTTTCGAAAAACGCCGGACAAGGACTCGCCGCTGTGGAAGGTGCATTCCAAGGTGATCTACTGGTGGACGGCGACGGAGGCAAACGGCAAAGAGGCCTACTACGTCACCAACAACGGTTACGTTCATCCCCTTGCGAAGCGGCTTTGGCCGGGGTACCTTGCCTACCGGTGCGTTAAGGAGCCGGAAACGGCAAAGGGGCCGTAGCACGGCCCCTAATACCTGTCACCTGAAACCTGAGCCCTATTTCTTGAACACCTGCATCATGGTATCGACCTGGACCTGGTTCACCTGCGCCAGGGTCTGCTGCATCAGGGGGCGGTCGTCGAAATCGGAGGAGTGCAGCAGCTCATTGAGCCGGAAGGCGGCTCGGCGAAGGATGATTTGCGCGTCCTTGAGCTTCTTATCGTTGACGGCAAGCGCGGCGCGAAGCTTGTGGGTGAACATCTGTGCTCTTTGGAGCAAACTGTTTGCCTTGGCAACGTCGCCGGCCTGGTACTGCTGGGCGCTGACCTCCACCATATCGCGAACCAGCACAGCATAGAGGAAGCACTGCTCCTTGGCGGGAGCGGTGGCGGCGCGCTGCTCCAGCGCGTTGATCATTTGCTCGTCGGGGATCTTACTGTCGTCGAAGGACGCGGCGCAGGCGGGGATTGAGAGTGCTGTGAAGAGAATCAACACCGTCGGGGCAATACGCATACGAACCTCCGCAATCGCGGTTCGTTGAGGTTTCCACAGCTGGCGGGCATCCTGCTGTGCAATCCGGCTCATTTCGGATAAAAAACCTCCAAAAGCCGGTCCCGAGTCAGCTAGCGGAAACTGGATGCACTCTTGGGCTGAGACGATAGGAGCTTTTTGAGCAATATGCAAGCGAAAAACCCGCTTGCCCGTTACCACCAGCTCATTACTACGGCAGGCTGCTCCAAGGTGTCTACATCATCGCCCACTATGGCTTCTTCTCGAGCAGGAGAAGACGCTGCCGGGCTTGCCATTCCTGATCCGGGAACTTGCCGGCCGATGCCTCCAGAAAATGGTGATAGTACGTGATGGCCGAGTTCCGGTCGTGCAACGTATCGTAAGATGTAGCCCAAAGAAAGTATGTAGAGGCATTTTCCGGAAGATACTTTGACCGCATGGTAAGGGCATGCAACGCGATGGAAGGCTGCCCGACCTTCGATGCCGCGAATGCCAGGCCGCTCCAGCCATCGGCGTCGGCGGCATCAATTTCAGTAGCGCGTGAGAAGGCCGCAAACGCTTCCTGATTCTTCTGTTCCCTGATCAGGTTCTCCCCATGAGCGGTATAGAGCCCGGCGTCTCCGGGGTGGGCGGCAATCAGCTGGGTATAGAGCTGGTCAGACTCGGCTGCCTTGCCTGCCTCCGACAACAGTTGAGCCATCATCCGGGTTATGTTCTCGTCCTCGGGACGCGCATCGTGGAGTTTTTGGAGCAATGGCAGCGCCTCGCCTTTATCCTGGCCGGCCAGGGCGGCGGCAAGCTGAGCGGTGAGAACCGGGTCGTCGGGCTTCTGGGCCAGGGCCGCGCTGAGGAAGGTTTCGGCTTCGGCATATTGCTTGTGCACCAGGAGAATGTGGCCAAGCCCGGCGGCGGCATCCGTGTTTTTCCCCTCTTCGGCAAGCACGCGGCGATAGGCTTTTTCCGCGGCATCCAGTTGGCCGGCCTGTTCGGCCAGTTCAGCGGCCAGCAGCGTGTCCTCCGGCGTTTCGGGCGAAAGTTTGAGCGCTTCGAGCAGGTCGTTCGAGGCCTCGGATGGGTCGGTGCGGCGGTCAATCTGCGCCATGGCGCGCCAGGCGCGAGCTTTTGTGGCGGGGCCGGCCTGGCCCGGATCAAGCTGCGTGGCGGCCTCCAGGTGCGAGCGGGAGTCGTCCAGCTTGTTCTCGCGAGCGAGCAGCAGGCCGAAGGCTAGTTGCGCCTCAAAGGATTTGGGATCGGCCTGGACGGCGCGGCCGTAGAAGGCTTCGGCCTGGTCCGGCTTGTTGTCGGCGTCGGAGGCGTAGCCGGCGTCGAAGAGCGCGCGGGCGTCGTTGGGGTGGGAGACGAGGTACGGAGCGAGCTTGTTCTCGGCTGTCGCCCAGTCGGACTTGACGATAGCGGATTCGGCAGCGGCTACGGCGGGGTCAATGCCGGGCGAACCAGAGCCTGCGTCGGGGATGGTAGTGCCGGGAGGATTCTGGGCCAAAACAGAGAGAGCGCAGGCAAAAAGCAGCGCAGCAATTGCGGAACGGAGCACGAGGTACCTCAGCTTCATTTTAGCGAGAACTGAGGGTTGGACGGGACTTGTCCTTAGTTGTCAGTGTTGGTGAAGGAGTGAAAGAGTGAAGGAGTGAAGAGGTGAAAAGAGGCCGTCGCGGTTCGCTCCCTTACTTTTTCACTTCTTCACTGTATTCACTCCAGCTTGTACGCTTTGCGCACCAGTCCCACGGTCAGCCATCCGCTTTTCGCACTCTCTCCGGTCGAGACGGGTAGTGCCGGTCAGTCTTTGCGTCCTTATTTGATCATTCACTTAAGAATGCTCATGCTGTCCGGTTATGCGCAGCCCAAAGATGCCACCCGGTGATCTCGACGTGTTGGGCGGCGAGGCGAAGTCTACCCGAAGATGAGGCTCAATGCGGCTGCAACAACGAGCAACTTCACAAGCCACCCGAGAGCCTGGAACGCTACAAATACGCGGTGGAGTTTCATAAAGGCAGCATTGGTAAGGATAAGAGGCAACGGACCGATCAGCCATATTTCCGCAGCGAGCGTGAAGTTGTTGCGCGCGGAGTGGTGGTTGAACTGAAGCGCGGTGAGGGCAAAAATCGCGCAAGTAAGGAACGGGAGTGGGCTGGTCAAAGCAATCGCCTTGCCCTCAGCGCCTGTGCGCCAAACTTCAGGATAGGTAAATCGCCGATGGATCCAGTCTCCGGCGAAGAGCCAATCTGTTAGCGACGTTGCGATACCGGCGCCGATTACGACTGCAGCGAATCGCATCCAGTTCATTTTCGAATCTCTCCTTTTCCGAATGGGCCATGCTCAGCCAATAGGAGCCAGTGTTGGTGAAGGAGTGAAAGAGTGAATGAGTGAAGGAGTGAAAAGAGGCCGCTGTTCACTCCTTCACTTTTTCACTTCTTCACTGTTTTCACGCCAGCTTGTACGCCTTCCGCACCAGGCCCACGGTCAGCTCGTTGGCCAGCTCCTCGGCTTCGTCCATGTCCAGGCGGCCTTCGGCGACGAGCCGAGCGAGGAAAGCGGCATCGGAGCGGCGGGCTACATCATGCCGCGCGGGGATGGAGAGGAACGCGCGGGTATCGTCGTTGAAGCCGACGGTGTTGTAGAAGCCCGCGGTTTCGGTGGTCAACTCGCGGAAGCGTCGCATGCCTTCGGGACTGTCAAAGAACCACCACGGCGGGCCGAGGCGCAGGCAGGGATAATGGCCGGCCAGTGGCGCCAGCTCGCGGCCATAGGTGGTTTCATCCAGCGTGAACAGGATGATGGTGAGATCGCGCTCGTTGCCGAAGCGGTTCAGCAGGGGGCGCAGGCCTTCCACGTAATTGGTGGGTGCGGGGATGTCGGCGCCCATGTTCTGGCCGTAGCGGGCGTAGAGCCTGGCGTTGTGGTTTCGCATGGAGCCGGGATGAATCTGCATCACCAGGCCGTCTTCCAGGCTCATTCGCGCCATCTCCGTCAGCATCTGGCCGCGGAAGATTTCCAGATCGGCGGCATAAGCCGTGCCTTTGATGACCTGCTCAAAAAGCGTGGCGGCGCTGGTCTCGCTCAGGTCGGCGGTAAACGCGGTGGGATGGCCGTGATCGGTTGCGGTGGCGCCCATCTCCTTGAAGTATGCGCGGCGATCGGCAAGCGCCCTGAGGTAGCCGCGCCAGGTCAAGGTGTCCTCGCCGGTGAGCGCTCCGAGCGCACTCACGTGGTCAAGGAAACCGGGATACTGCGGATCGACCACCGGATCGGGTCGGAAAGTGGGCAGGATGCGGCCTTTCCAGCCGGAGCGCTGGATGGCTTCGTGATCGGCGAGCATGTCCAGCGGGGAATCAGTTGTGGCCAGCACCTCGATCCCGAAACTCTCGTAAAGGGCGCGGGGCAGGAACTCCGGCGTGGCGAGTTTCTGCGCGATGGTGTCGTAGAAGTGTTCGGCGGTGCGTTCGCAGAGGCGTTCGGTCAGGCCAAAAAGCTTCTCAAAGGCGTAGTCGAGCCAGAGGCGCGTGGGCGTGCCGCGGAAGAGGTGGTAATGGCTCGAGAAAATGCGCCAAACCTCGCGCGGCTCTTCGATCTCGTCCTCGCCAATCTCCAGCTCTTCCAGGGTGACGCCCTGGCTGTAGAGCATGCGGAAGACGTAGTGGTCGGGCTGGACGAAAAGTTTGACCGGATCCGGGAAGGGCTGGTTGCGCGCGAACCAGGATGCCTGGGTGTGGCCATGCGGGCTGATGATGGGCAGCGCGCGGATGCCCTCATAGAGACGGCGCGCAATGGCCCGCGAGCGGTCGTCTGCAGGAAAGAGCCTGTCCTCGTCAAGAAGAGCCAACTGGATCTCCCTTCGGCGTGCGATAGGCAACGTACCAGTATCGTTCATCCGCACCGGAGAGTGAAATGCCGGAATGGTGCAAGTGCAATAGGGGCGCAAATCGACGGGCTATGCTGGATGGGACGCGGCAGATGGACGCCGCGAGAGAGCGAACTGGAATGACCACAGTGATGGAATCGGGAACAGGGAAGGGGCAGCCGTTCCGGCTGGACGGGCGCCATGCGCTGGTCACCGGCGCGGCCAGCGGGATTGGCGAGTGCACCGCGCGGGAACTGGTGCGGGCGGGGGTGTTTGTGTGGATTGCTGACATCAACCTGGACGCGGCCCAGAATCTTGCCGGCGAGCTGACGGGCTCGGCGCGGGCGGTGCGGCTGGATGTGACCAATGCGGAGTCGATTGCCGCTGCCCGGGCGCAGGTGGATCGGCTGGACCTGCTGGTGAATAACGCCGGCATCGGCCACGTGGGCTCGATTGAAACCACCGAGCCGGCGGATTTTGACCGGCTGTTGGACGTGAACGTGCGTGGCGTGTACCTGGTGACGCGGGCGTTTCTTCCGCTTCTGCTGGCGGCGCAGGAGGGCGAGCGCGTGGGCGCCATTGTGAACATCGCGTCGGTGGCGGGACAGGTGGGGATCAAGGAGCGCTTTGCCTACTGCACCACCAAGGGCGCGGTGATCGCGATGACGCGGCAGCTTGCCGTGGAGTATCCCAAGACGCTGCGCGTGAATGCAGTGTGCCCCGGTACGGTGGAGACGCCGTTTGTCGAGGGCTACCTGGAAAAGTTCCACAAGGAGAACAAGGAAGAGACGCGCGCGCAACTGCGGGCGCGGCAGCCGGTGGGTCGGCTGGGACGGCCGGAAGAAGTTGCCTGGCTGGTGCGCTATCTGGCGTCGGATGAGGCAGCGTTTATCAGTGGGGCTTGCATGGCGATTGATGGAGGATGGACGGCGGCGTAATTCTCATCGTGTTGAGTTTGCCGCTTTTGCCTTCGCAATCAGCTCCTGATCGAAATCAGCTCGCGATAAAGCGCGATGGTCTGATCGGCGATGGCCGACCACGCGAACTGCTCCTCCACACGCTCGCGGCCGGCCTGGCCGAATTGCCGAGCCTTTTCTGGATCGTCGAGCAGGTCGGAGATGCGCTCGGCCAGCGCCTGCGCAAAGGCGTAGGGCTGGGAAGGGAAGCGCGTGACCGGATCCTGCTCGAAGGGAACCAGCCAGCCGGTTTCGCCATCCACAACAACTTCAAGAATTCCGCCGGTGGCGCTGGCAACCACCGGCGCGGAGCAGGCCATGGCCTCAAGGTTGATGATGCCGAATGGCTCATAGACCGATGGGCAGCAAAAGACCGCGCAATTCGAATAGAGCTGGATGGTCTCTTCTTTGGTGACCATCTTTTCGATCCAGACGATGTGCGGGTTAAAGCCGCGAACCTCGTCAATCTTCCGGCGCAACTCCGCGGCGATCTCCGGCGTGTCCGGCGCGCCCGCGCACAGCACCACCTGCGTTTCGCGCGGCAGGTAGCGGATGGCGTCAACCAGATGGGTTACGCCCTTTTGCCGAGTAATGCGGCCGACAAAGAGCACGTAGGGAATGGCGGGATCGACGCCGTAGGCGCGCAGCGCTGTTGTGTCGCTGGTCTTGCGATATTGATCCGGATCGATGCCGTTGTAAATAACATGAATCCTCGCGGGATCCACGTCGGGATAGGCAGCCAGAATGTCGTCCCTGGTCCCGCGCGAAACGGCGACGATCGCATCGGCATCGTGGATGGCCGTGGACTCGATCCAGGAGCTCATGGCGTAGCCGCTGCCGAGCTGTTCAGCCTTCCACGCGCGCAGCGGTTCCAGGCTGTGCGTGGTCATGACAAACGGGATGCCGAAGAGCTTTTTCGCCAGGAATCCGGCCATCGAAACATACCACGTATGCGTGTGGACGATGTCGATCTGCGCGATCGCAATCATCTGCGCCAGGTTCAGGCTCATGGTTTCGAGAGCTGTTTTGAACTTCTCCTGCGTGCCTTCGCTGATGAGCCGCCAGGGCTCGGCGCCGCGCACGTGCAGGTTGCCATGGTCGGATCGCTGATCGCCCCAGCAATGCACCTCCACTTCGATTTTCTTCGCCAGTTCGTGGCTCAGGTATTCCACATGCACACCGGCTCCGCCGTAGACATAAGGCGGGTATTCGCGCGTCATCAAGCCCACTCGCACAGGAGAATCCTCCGAAACAGCAGTGTAGGACATCGGCGCGGCGAGTTACGCGGAGCCGGCGGCGCAGTGACGCGATCAGTCAGCTCGCGCTGACTCCGCGTACGCCACCAGCACCACCGTGATCACGCCCAGCAGCAGAACGGTTTCCTCCACCAGCGTGCTGCGATTGTGCAGGCGGTTGAAATCGGCAACCTGCGGGTCGGCGCGGTCCTGCGTGTTGATCGCCCCGCCGGCGGCGATGCGGTCGCGCTCCATGGCCGGAATGATCCCCCACTGCGAGTAAGCGGTGCACGCGATCATCACCAACAGCAGCACCATCGGCGCCAGAACTTTCTTCGATTTGTAAATGTTCCACGCCGGCGCCAGCGCCAGCAGGATCAGCGCCACCACTCCCGCCACCAAGCCCATGGAGTGAAGAATGCGAAGCGTCTGACCAACCACGGTTCCCGCCAGATGCGTATCCGGCACGGTCATGAAAGTGACGGCGGCTACCACGGGGAAAAACACTTCCGCGCCCAGCCACACGATGAGCGCCAGATAGAGCAGGGAGCGAAGCAGCGTCTTCATGGTGGGAAGAATATCAGTCCATGCTTGTATTTCCGGCGAATTGCGTCAGAAGATCTCCGCCAGCTTGGCAAAAGCATCCAGTTCGATCAGCTTCTGTCCCATTGGCGGCTGGGCAACCTCCGCGTGCTCCAGCACCCACGTGTCCTTGTGGAACAGGAACACAGCGTGCAGTCCCGCCTCCAGCGCCGGATTGATGTCGCTCTTGGGGCTGTTGCCGATCATCCAGCCGGTGTGCGGCTTCAGCTCGTGCCGCGCGATCACCGCGCGATACGCGGCCGGATCTTTTTCCTTCACAATCTCCACCGCTGAGAAACCCCGGGCCACTCCGGAGCGCGCCAGTTTGTCCGCCTGCTCGGCATGGTTGCCCTTGGTCATCAGGATCAGCCGGTGCCGCGCGGCCAGGTCGGCCAAAGTCTCGGCCACTCCCGGCAACAACTCGATTTCCTGGTCCGCGATCGCCTGGGAGAGGGCGCGAATCCGTTCCCGCTTCGGTTCCGTCACCGGCTCCGTAGTCAACCGCTCAAAACACGTCTCCAGCGACCGCGCAAAACTCGACAAGCCGTAGCCGTGCGACAGAATCGTCTCGCGCTCCACTGCGTTCAGTTGCGTGCGCACCTCGTGCGGCGAATACGCGTGGTGATTCAGGTAGCTGATGAACGCGGCGATGGCGCGTTCGAAATAGACATTGTTCTCCCAAAGCGTGTCGTCGGCGTCGATCAGCAGCGTCTGTCCGGGCGCGATTCTGGCCATGATTCGATCGTATCCGAGCGCGCCTCAACCTTCCGATACATAACTTTGGTCGTTGTCCTTTCGATACCTGCGTTTCATCGTTTTTTTGCTTGACGTGCGTTCCGGTACCCGAGAAAGTGGGTTGGGCAAGTCGAATCACTCTAAATATGGAGGTTACGATGAGATTCACCAGGAGCAAGCTGTTTTCACTCGCCGCCGCATGTGCGCTATTGGCTTCTACCGCCATGGCGCAGGAAGGGTTCCAGCTTCACAGCACGGAGTTTTCACAAAATGGCACGCCGCCGCTGTCAATGATCCTGAATAATCCAACCAATGGGGTGAACTCCTGCACCGCCAGCGGCGCTGCGGGGCTCGATGAATCGCCGCAGCTCTTTTGGACCGGCGCTCCTCGCGGCACGCGCACGTTTGTCGTCGTCCTTTATGACACTACTGCGGCCTTCACCCACTGGGGCATGTATAACATTGCTGGAAACGCTAACGGACTGCCGCAGAACGCCGGCGTAGCCGGAAGTCCCTACGGCTCGCAGATCTATAACGACTTCTACTACGGCCAGCAGTTCGACGGCCCCTGTCCTCCGGCCGGATACGCGCCGGAGATTCACCATTACGTCTTCACCGTCTATGCGCTGAGCACCACGCTTGACCTGCCCGGCAGCGCCAACTTCCCGGCTAATGGCGAGACGCTTTACCATGCCCTCATCGCTGCCGGCGAACAAGGGCAGATCCTGGGCCAGGCCAACCTGACCGCGCTTTACTCATCCACGCCGGGCACCGGTCACACTGACTGAGCGCGATCCCATCCTGCGTAAAAAATGCATGAAGAAGGCCTCCCGCAACCCCGGGAGGCCTTTTGCCTATCCAATCCGGCGACGGAGCGGCCGGCGAGCGCACCCGCAGCAGTTCGATTCGGGCGAGCGCAAAATGCTACACTCGGCAGTTGATCTGGAAGGAGACCGTTCAGGATGAAAGCTGCAATTCGCTTGATTCCGTTATTCGTTTTTGTCGGGATGATGCTTCCCGCCCATGCGGCCGATTTAAACGGCGCCTGGACGGGCGCATTCGACTTCAATGGCCAAAGCATCCCGGTGACCATCAACCTCAAGACCGACGGCGCCATGCTCACCGGCGCCATTGAAGGCCTGCCCACCACCCCTACTGACATCCACGACGGCAAAATCGCCGGCGACAGCGTCACGTTCTGGGCCAACACCGATTACGAGGGCCAGACCTACAAGCTGGTCTTTACCGGCAAGACCAGCGGTGACCAGATCGACTTCACCTTCGGCACCGATGACGGCACCTTCAGCACCACGCTGACTGTAAAACACGAAGGCGCGCCCGCCGCCGCGCCCACGCCCGCAACTGCTCCCGCTTCGCCTTCCGCTGTTCCCGCCGCGCCAGATATCTCCGGCATCTGGAAAGGCGATTTCGAGTTCAACGGCAACAGTCTGCCGGTTACGTTCAACTTCCAGTCCGCCGGCGCTACCATCACCGGCAACGTCGGAGGGATGGGCGCGGCTCCCATTGAGATCCACAACGGCAAAATCGACGGCAACACCGTCACCTTCTGGATCGACACCGACTACCAGGGCCAGACCTATACCCTGAATTACACCGGCAAGATCTCGCCCGGCCAGATCGACTTCACCTTCGGCACCTCCGACGGAAGCTGGGGTGCAACCCTCACCGCGAAAAAATCCCCGCCTCCGCCCGCGATCCCAGAATGAAAGGCGGCGCGCTATGCGGCGCCCGTTCTGTTCACTTCTTCACACTTTCACTTCTTCACTGCCACGCGCCTCACTGTCCACTGACCCCTGATCCCTGCTTTTCCAGCCACGCGCGCAAGTTCCCCTCTTGCAGCCGCCGTAACTCCATGCACCCGTTGATCTGCTCAATCGAGTGCTTCAGCGCCTGGTCGGTCGAGCGCCACCGGGTGTGCCGCGAAGAACTTCTGCACGTCGTCGCGCGCCGCCTCCGAGCAGAACGCACCGGTTGAACCCACCAGCGCGCCGCCCATTTCCGGCGTCAGCAGCGCATGGACCTGGTCCCAATGCGATTTCACAAAATCCCACGCCCGCTCCCGCGTGGCGTCAATTTGCAGCGCAATGGCAAATTGAAACGCCGCGTCCTGGTTGCGTACCTTGCTCGTGGTGGCATACTCCAGCGAGCGCTCCTCCAGAGCCGGATTCTCGAACTCCGCCAGCAACTGCAGCGCAGTCTCTGATAGCTCCGGATTCGCCGACGTCTCATACACGTGCTGGAGCTTGTCGAATAGCGCCGCATCCCCGTTCCGCGCGGCAATCGCCAGCGCCGTCTGCCCCAGCGTGGGATCCACCGACCCCGGATTGTCCAGGAAACTCTCCTCCAGTTCGTGTGCATCTTTCAGCACTGCTGGATCCTTGGCGTAGTATCCCAGCACTCCGAATAGCTCCGCCCGCAGCTCCTTCTTGTCCGGCGTGTCGCTCGCCTCTGGCGGCCCCAGCTTCGCGTACTCCGCCGAGAATGTCGTCCGCAGCCAGTTGGCAATCGCTTCCTTTTCCTGCTCCGTGGCTGCCACGCGTTGGTAGATCGCCCCCACTCCGCTGAGTGCCGATCCGATCACCGGCGCGTTGGCGTCAGCCTTCACCGCCGCTACTAGATTCAGATAGTCTCCCACCGTCGCCTTATCCGCCCGCACCTTGGCCCACTCGTCGCCAATCAGGTTGATGCGCTCCGCCGGCTTCAGCCCCGTCTCCACGTTTGCAACCAGCGCCGCGTACCGGTCCGCCGGATAGCTGGAACGGTAATAGCCCACTCCGCCCGCATTGGCAAAGAACAGCCCGCCCGAGGGAACCTTCAGGCTGGTCGCCGCCGGAGTCAGCACTTCGCAGTCCTGCCCGCCCGCGGTCTTGAAGCAAACCGGCAGCGTCCACTTCTGCGTTTCGTTCGTCTTGATGCTTGGGCTCAGATAGAACCTCCGCTGCTCCACGCTGACCGTTCCATTCTCCGGGGCACCAAATGTCAGCAGCGGCACGCCCGGTTCTGCGACAAGATTGTCCATGATCTTGTCCACCGGCTTGTGGCTCACCGCGGTCTGCGCGTTCCAGAAGTCCTCCGCCGTCGCGTTTCCGTACTCGTGCTCAGTCAGGTACTTGTGCACGCCCTGCCGGAACGTCTCCTTGCCCAGGTAGTTCTCCACCATGTTCAGCACCGCGCCGGCTTTGCCGTAGCTGATGGCGTCGAACATCTGCTCGATCTCTTCGCGGGTGTTGGCCGTGGCCCGGATCGCCCGTGTCGTCGGCTGCGCATCGTAATTCATGGTGCCGTCCAGGCCTTCGGCATCGTCCTCGGCGATGTTCCACTCCGGATGCATTGCCGCCACCGGCTTGGATGACATCCACGTGGCAAATCCCTCGTTCAGCCACGTGTTATCCCACCACTGCATCGTTACCAGGTCGCCGAACCACTGGTGCGCCATCTCGTGCGTAATATCCTCGGCCGCATTCTTCTTGGCCGCGATAGTCGCAGTCCTTGGATCGATCAGCAGCGCCGTTTCGCGGTACGTGATGGCGCCAAAATTCTCCATCGCACCCGCTTCGAAGTCAGGAATCCCGATCATGTCCAGCTTCTTCAGCGGAAAATGAATGCCGAAATACTCGTCGTAGTAGTGCAGCGTGAACTTGGCCACGCTCAGCGCATACGCCGTCAGATCCATCTTGTCCGGAGTGGCGCACACGCCCAGCTTTACCCCGTCCTGCTCCGCGTTCACGCATTTGAAGTCGCCCACCAGGAATGCCAGCAAATAGGTCGACATCTTGGGCGTTTCTTCAAATTTAAGCGTGTGCCGGTCCGCGCCCGGCCCCGGCGTGTCGCTGGCAATCTCGGTGTTCGAAATCGCTGTATCGCCCTTATCGATCACCAGCGTCACCGTGAACGTCGCCTTCATTGCCGGCTCGTCGAAGCTGGGAAACGCCCGCCGCGCGTCGGTCGACTCGAACTGCGTCACCGCGTAATCGCGGCGCTTTGTCTTCGAGAGATAGAACCCGCGCAGCTCATTGTTCAGGATGCCCGTATAGCGGATGTGCAGCACCGCGCGTCCCGCCGGAATCTCGTCCGGCACCGTGAACGTGGTCTGTTCCTTCTCCTTGTCGCTGGTCACCGTCGCCGTCTCCGTCTTACCCGCGGCCGTCACCGTCACGCCCTGATACTCAATCTCGAGCGAGTTCAGCGTGATCGATTTGCTCGCATCTTTGAGCACCATGTCGATCGTCTCCACGCCTGCGAACGTCGCCGTCTTCAGGTCCGGCGCAAGTTTCAGGTCGTAGTGCGTGGGCAATGCCTCGTTGCTCAGCCGCTGCGCCCGCGCCTGCGGGATAGGAAACGCAAAAAGACACGACAAAACCGCTGCAAGGCCACACGCCATGCGCAGCAAGGAAGCAGAATCGCAGATTCTCATTCGATCCTCGTTTATTTCGGATTAGGGGACTGGGCCTCGCGCAGCATCGCCATTCTCCCGCGCGCTCCTTCGGCTGCAACGCACTCCAACTCTCGCGCCGCCCGCCCCAAGTATTGTAGACGCGCGCCCCTCACGCTCATCCCTACGCGCCGCAGCCCCCATCGGTTCCCCTTTGGACCGGCTGTACAATTGCGAATCGGAAGGAATAAGGGTCCGCCATGAATGCTCCGATCATCGCGAAACCGCGCGTCTTCACCCTCGCGCCGGCGATCGTTCTCTTCTTCCTCGCGCCGCTGGTGGCTGAGTACCTGCTCGGCGATCTGCCCATCACACTTCTTCCCGCACTCGTTTTGCTCGCGCCCATGTACGGCGCCGGCGCGCTGCTCATCCGCGAAATCGTCCGCGCCACCGGCCGCGGCTGGCCTTCCATCCTCCTCCTCGGCGGCGCGTACGCCATGCTTGAAGAAGCCTTCACCACGCAATCGCTCTTCAATCCCGATTACCTTCACCTGCACATGGGCCTGCTCAATGCCGGCTACATCCCCGCACTTGGCATGGGCGCGTGGTGGACGCTCTGGATGCTCAATGTCCATCCCGTGTGGAGCATCGCCACGCCCATCGTGCTGGCTGAAGGGCTGTTTCCCGATCGCGCCCATCGCCCCTGGCTCTCGCCCGTCGGCCGCATCATCGTGTGCGCCGTTTTCGCTTGTGGCCTGGTTGCGAACACCGTGATCGGCTGGCGTCAGGACCACTTCCTGGCTCGGCCGTTCCAGTTCGCCATCGGCGGAGCGCTGTTCGCAGTATTCCTGTGCGCCGCGCTCGCCATTCGGCCGCGCCGCCATCGCACTGCCGCAATTCACGCACCCGGCCCGTGGTTCGCCGGCATCTGCGCATTCCTCGCCGCATCGGCCACGCTGCTCGTCAACAAGGATTGGGGCTGGCTGGCATTTTTTGGCCTGCTTTCCGTCGATCTGGTCTTTCTTGCCCTGGCGCTGCGCTGGTCCGTCCGCCCCGGATGGGCGTCGCCCCAGGCTTTCGCGCTAGGCGCAGCCGCGGCCCTCGCTTACGCCTGGCACAGCTTCATTCAGCCGCAAATCGTCGGCAAGCCCGGCCCCGCCGTCCTGATTGGCAAAGGGATCTTCGCGCTGGGAGCGCTTCTGGTTGTCTGGCTCGGCGCAAAACAGACCGCGAAGCATTCACAAGCAGCCACTAGGAGCTAAAAGCTAAAAGCGAGAAGCTAGAAGCTGTCTTTCCTTCCCTCGCGCAGCGACACCAGCACCATCAAACATGCCCCTGTCACCACCGACGAGTCCGCCACGTTGAAATCCGGCCAGTGATAGCCGAAGATGTGCACCTCAATGAAGTCCACAACCTCGCCGTAGCGGACGCGGTCGTGCACATTGCCCGCCGCGCCGGCCAGGATCAGCGCCAGCGCCATCGTGGTCACAGTAATCCGGCTGCCTAGCCGCACCATAGCGATCAGCACCGCAATCCCCGCCAGCGACGCGAAGCACACCAGCGCCCAGCGCACCACCTCGGGCCGCGCCGTGTACGCGAACAGCGAAAATGCCATGCCTCCATTGGTCCAGTGCGTAATCCGCAGCACGTGGTCGATGACGGGAATCGCCCCGCCGTACTGGATGTGGTGCGTCACCCATGTCTTGGTCCAGCGGTCCAGCGCAAAGATGGCCGCCGAGATGAGCAGCAGGAACGGAAGTCTCTTAGGAGCAGGCAAACTCAAGCCGCATCCTCCGCGTGGCCGGCAGCCGCCGGCTCGGCAGGATTGTGCGGAGGCTCAATCCCCATTTCCCGCAACGCCGCATGGCACCGCGTGCACACGTGTTTCCACGCCCCGTAGTTTGAAACTTCCGGCATGAAGTTCCAGCACCGTGCGCACTTATGCCCGCTGGCCGGAAGAGCCGTCACCTCAACCTCATCGCCCTCCACCACGGTCACGCGCGAGACGTTCAGAATCTCCTTCAAGCCCGCCTGGTGCCGCCGAAGCAACTCCAGCATGTTGCCCGATGCCGCAATCTCCAGCTCCGCCTCCAGCCCCTTGCCGATCCGTTTAGCCTGTCGAGCTTCTTCGAGAACGCGCATCACTTCGTCGCGCACCGCAAACAGCTTCTTCCACTCGTCCAGCAATTCAACGGGACTCTGCGAGAACACCTCCTCCGGCCGCGGAAACAGCGCCAGATGCACGCTCTTCTCCCGCCCCTCAACCACCGGCAGATACTCCCAAACTTCATCCGCCGTAAAACTAAGGATCGGCGCCGTCAGCCGCACCAGCGCCTCGGCAATCTTCCACAGCACCGTCTGCGCGCTTTTCCGCGCGGGATTCGTCGGCGCAAATGTGTACATCCGGTCCTTCAGCACATCCAGGTAAAACGAGCTCAGGTCCACAATCGCAAACTCATTCACCGCGTGGTACACGCGATGAAACTCGAACGCCTCGTACCAGGCCAGAATCTTTTCGGTCAGCTCGCGCGTGCGCGCCAGCATGTAGCGGTCCAGCGGCAGCAGATCCGCCTCGGCCACCGCATCCCGCGCCGGGTCAAAGCCATTCAAATTCCCCAGCAGGAACCGGAACGTGTTGCGGATCTTGCGGTAGATCTCCGCACATCGCTGCATCAGGCTCTCGCCCCCAACCATGTCTTCGCGGAAGTCCACGCTGGCCACCCACAGCCGCACAATCTCCCCCCCATGCGCTCGGCAATGTCCACCGGGTCCACGCCGATGCCCAGCGACTTCGACATCGCCCGCCCCTGCTCGTCCAGCGTCCAGCCCACCGTGTTGCAGTGCGAATATGGCGCGATTCCGCGCAGCGCCACGCTGGTCAGCAGCGCCGAGTGGAACCATCCCCGGTGTTGGTCGCCGCCTTCCAGATAAAGGACCGGCACATTTTCCCCGTGCTGAAAGCGCGCATAAGGTCCCTTCAGATCCGCGTCCGTCTCGCACACCGCAAACCAGCTTGAGCCCGAGTCGAACCACACGTCCAGAATGTCCGTCTCCTTGCGGAACTTTTTGCTACCGCAATGCACACAGGTCGCATATTCCGGGAGCATACTTGCTGCCCCAAGGGTGTGCCATATTTCGATCCCTTTACGCTCGACTAGCTCTACGATGAAACGGTTCAGCTCCGCGTCCACAATCGGCTCATTGCAGCCCTCGCACATAAACACAGCGATCGGCACGCCCCAGATCCGCTGCCGGCTGATGCACCAGTCCGGCCGCGTCGCCATCATGTTGGTGATCCGCTCCTTGCCCCACGCCGGGTCCCACACCACCTTGTCGATCTCTTCAATCGTCAACTGCCGGAACGTTGTCTCCGATCCGTCCTTTCGTTGCACCGTTTTGTCCAAACTGATAAACCACTGCTCCGTGGCGCGAAAGATCACCGGGTTATGGCAGCGCCAGCAGTGCGGATAGCTGTGCTCCAGGTTGCCCGCGGCCATCAGCGCGCCGCGCTCGTGCAGCAGCGCAACAATCACCGGGTTCGCCTTCCACACCGTCAGCCCGTCGTAGGGCGGCGGCGTAGCCATTGGCCATGCCGCCTCGTCCACGTGCAGCCGCCCCTCCGCGTCCACCCGCGTCTTCACTTCAATCCCGTACTTCTGCCCGGTATAAAAATCGTCCGCGCCGTGCGAAGGCGCCGTGTGCACCGCGCCCGTGCCCGCATCCGCCGTCACGTAAGTGCCCAGCACGCCGAGGATCGATCGCTCCAGAAATGGGTGCTGGAAAGTGGTCCGCTCCAGCCGCGCGCCCTTGAAACGCGCAATTTCCCGCGCGCCCTCCAGCTTGCATTCCGCAATCACCTGGCCCGCGAGCTCCGCCGCCACAATGTAAACCGGCCCCTTCGCGGGTGCCCCATCCTTGCCGCCGCTGTTTGCAGCAAGGGTGGGATTGGTCTCCAGCGCAACATAATCAAAATCCGGATGAAACGCCACCGCCATCGAGGCCGGAATCGTCCACGGCGTCGTCGTCCAGATGATCGTGTAAACTTCCCGTCCCACCAGCGCCGCGTCCAGCGCTCCCGGGTCCGAAGTCATCCGGTAGCGCACGTAGATCGACGGACTGGTGTGCTGCTCATACTCGATCTCTGCGTCCGCCAGTGCGGTTTTGTCGTGCGTGCACCAGTACACCGGCCGTAACCCGCGGTAAACAAACCCCTTCTCCAGGAACCCGTAAAACGCCTCCAGGGTTCGCGCCTCGTACTCCCGGCTCATGGTCTTGTAGGGCGTCGCCCACCGCCCGAACACCCCGATGCGCTCAAATTGCTGCGTCTGCAGGTCAACAAACTTCTGCGCGTACTCCCGGCATGCATCCAAGACTTGAGTGGCCGGCATTTCCAGCTTCTTGCGGCCCAGCTGCTCATCCACTTTGATTTCGATGGGCAGCCCGTGGCAGTCGTAGCCCGGTACGTAGGGAGCGTCGAACCCGGCCATCGTCCTGGACTTCACGACAAAGTCCTTCAGGCCCTTGTTCAGCGCGTGCCCCAAATGAATGGGTCCGTTGGCGTAGGGGGGGCCGTCGTGGAGAATGTACGAGGGCCGGCCCTTGCCCGCCTCCCGCAGCTCGTCGTAGAGACCCATCTGGGCCCAGCGAGCCAGGCGAAGTGGTTCATTTTGAGGCAGGTTGGCCTTCATCGGGAAGGCCGTTTGCGGCAGGTTCAGGGTCGCCTTCAATTCCGGCGCTGCGGGCATCGCTTCTCCATTGTTCCTGGTCGGGCGTTCCCCTCCAGTGTAACCGGCAAACAGGCAACTTTTTTCCGGTAACAACTGATCTCACTTGCCGTCTATTGTGTATGGAAGACAGCTCGGCCGCCGAATATGAGATTCTGGAGTTAGGTTGCCCTATGAGTTCGCCCGTTGACCCAGCGGCTACCTCGGCTCCTTCCGGCGCCCGATCAAGCAGGACAGGATTCGATCCGTTCCGTCATAATGAAGTATTGGACCCAGGCGACCCTGCCATCCGGTCCCGGGAAGGAATGGGCTTGAGCGCCACCACCCAAGATAGCAACACCACTATGACCCAGTCCGCCACTTCAGCGCCAGCAGCCCTGCCCACCATAGAGGGCCACGAACTCGATTCGTTTCTCGGTAAAGCTTTCGAGGAAAAGCCCCTCTGGAGGGATCTCTACGAGAGCATCCGCGATGTCTTCTTCCCGCCCAAGCTCCCGCCCCTCGAGCTCACCTCCACGCCCATCCCGGTCATCGACCGCATGGCGTTCAAGACCAACCCCTGGGCCGTAGGCTCCGCCACTTTCATAAACGGCGCCATCCTGGCCATCATCCTGATCATCGGCGCCCGCCAGGTCATAAAGGCAATCGAAAAACCCAAGCTCGACGCCACTGACATTGATGTGGGCACCTACATGGCTCCCAAGCAGGCCAACCTCGCCGGCGGCGGCGGTGGCGGCGGCTCGCATGACATTGTGGACGCATCCAAGGGCAAACTACCCCCGCGCATGAAGGATCCCATCGTGCCGCCCATGGTGCCCATCCTCGACCACCCCAAGCTGGCCTTTACTCCCGCCATCAACGTTCAGGACAACATCAAGCTCCCCGATAATCCTCAGCTGCAGAACTTCGGCGTGCACACCGGGCAGAACGTGGTCCTCTCCAATGGACAGGGTTCCGGCGGCGGCATGGGCACCGGCTCCGGCGGCGGAATCGGCTCCGGCACCGGCAATGGCTACGGCCCCGGCTACGGCGGCAACACCGGCGGCGGCGTCTACCGCGTCGGCGGCGGCATCTCCGCGCCCATCGCTCTCATTACTCCTGAAGCCGAGTTCTCTGACGAAGCCCGCCGCGCCAAGTACCAGGGCGTGGTCCTCATCTCCCTCATCGTCGATGCCCAGGGCAATCCGCAGAACCCGCGCGTGGTCCGCCCCCTCGGCATGGGCCTCGACGAAAAGGCGATGGAAGCCGTCCGCAAATACAAGTTCAAGCCGGCCATGAAGGACGGGCACATCCCCGTCCCCGTCATGATCACGGTTGAGGTCAACTTCCGCCTCTACTGATCCCGCCAAATCTCTGAGATGGGGTGCCCCATCCTAACCGCGTCTTTTGCGGTTAGGGTGGGACGGCTCCGGCCCATTCCCAGACTCCTGGTTTATAAAGGACTGTCCAAGCAATCGGAAGAAAGGCAGTCCGCTATGAAGTCGCGTCTAGCTTTCACGCTCATCTTCGCATCCGCTCTATTATCTGGCGCCACGGCCTTTGCCCAGTTCCCGGGTATGGGCGCGGCGAAACACTTTCCCTGGTCTGACAAATCGCTCTCGCCCGATCAGCGCGCCGACTTGGTCATCAAGGAGATGACCCTCGACGAAAAAATCCAGCTCCTCCACGGCCCCGGCTGGCAGGTTTTCATGGGGGCAAAGCCGGAGTCCGGTCCCCTGACACGCGCCATTATGCTCTTTGAGTTCATTCCCGGCATCCCGCGCCTTGGTATCCCCGACCTCCAGATGACCGACTCCAACCAGGGCATTTCCGGCGTCGGAAGTACCGGCCGCTACGCCACCGCTTTCCCCTCCGGTGAATCCATGGCCTCCGCATGGGATCCCGCGCTCTCCTATCAGATAGGCACCCAGATCGGCCACGAGATGCGGGCCATGGGCTTCAACATGTCCCTCGGCTCCGGCATCAACCTCACTCGCGAGCCCCGCAATGGCCGCATCTTCGAGTACAAAGGCGAGGAGCCGCTGCTCGCAGGCACCCTGGCCGGCTCCGAGTTGAAAGCCGAAAAGGCCCTGCACCTCATCACCGACCTCAAGCACTACGCCGTCAACGACCAGGATTCCGGCCGCATTGTCGTCAACTCCATCATCTCCAAGCGCGCCATGCGCGAAAGCGACCTGCTCGCCTTCAAAATCGCGCTCCGCGATTCCGGCGCCGGCGCATTCATGTGCTCTTACAACAAGATCAACGGCACCTACGCCTGCGAAAATCCCTACACCCTCGGCGTCCTCAAAAAGGACTGGGACTTCAAAGGCTTTGTCGTCTCCGATTGGGGCGCCACCCAAAGCACGGTGCCCGCGGCCATGGCCGGCCTCGACGTCGAGATGCCCGGCAACGACTCCTTCGGCGCGCCGCTCAAGAAAGCCGTCGAAGACGGCCAGGTCCCCACTGACCGCCTCAATGACATGGTGCATCGCGTCCTGCGCACCATGTTTGATTCCGGCATCGTCGACGATCCGCCGCAGCCCGAGTCGCCCAACGTCATGGAGGGCTTCAAGATCGCGCAGAAGACTGAGGAGCGCGGCGCGGTTCTCCTCAAAAACTCAGCCGGCGTGCTGCCGCTGAACGCGTCCACCGTCAAATCCATCGCCGTCATCGGTGGCCACGCCGACGCAGGCGTCATGTCCGGCGGCGGCTCGTCACAGGTCTCGCCCGCCGGCGGCAATCCCGTTCCGCCTCCGCCGGGGCTCTCCGCCAATCCCCTTGAAAGCTTCATGCTCCTTGCCGTCTACCACCGTTCCGCGCCGCTCAAAGGCATTCAAGCCATGGCGCCCCATGCTGATGTGCAATTCGATCCCGGAACCGACCTCGCATCTGCCGCCGCTCTCGCCAAAAAATCCCAGGTGGCCGTCGTCTTCGTCACCCAGCACGCCTCTGAAGGCATGGACCTCCCTAATCTATCCCTGCCAGACCATCAGGACGCGCTCATTGAGGCCGTCGCCGCGGCCAATCCGCACACCATCGTCGTGCTGGAAACCGGTGGCGCAGTGCTCATGCCCTGGATCGACAACGTTCCCGCCGTCCTCGAAGCCTGGTATCCCGGCATTCGCGGATCGGAAGCAATTTCCAACATCCTCTTAGGCGACGTGAACCCCTCCGGCCATCTCCCCCTTACGTTCCCCAGGAGCGAAGCCGATATTCCTCACCCCATCCATCTCGCCCCGCCCAAGGCCGACGCCGAGCACCCCGTGCCCAGGCTCGCCGGCGCGCCCGGCATCATCGGCATGGCAATGGGAATCGGCCCCGACTTCGACGTGCATTACGACGAGGGCCTGAAAGTCGGCTACAAGTGGTACGACGCCGAGCACAAGCCGGTCCTGTTCCCCTTCGGCTTCGGCCTCTCTTACACCACCTTCGCCTACTCCGGCCTCTCCGTGACTCCCGGCGAAACCACCTCCGTCACTTTCACGGTGAAAAACACCGGCAAGCGCGCCGGGATGGAAACGGCGCAGGTCTACGCGAGCCTGCCGGAAGCGGCAGCCGAGCCACCCAATCGTCTCGTGGGCTGGACCAAGGTCGACCTCGCTCCCGGCGAATCGAAGCAGGTTTCGGTTCCCGTCAACCGCGATCTGCTCTCCATTTACGACGAAGCCTCCGATTCCTGGAAGCTAGTCCCCGGCAACTACGTCCTCCACGTCGGCAGTTCTTCCCGTAACCTGCCGCTGGAGAAAACCGTCGCCTACTAACGTCACTCCGGCAGGAGCAGTTCGCCCTCGAATCCCATGGCGACGAGCTCCTGCCGCAGCCGCTCCACCGTAGTGAACTCAATCGCCATCAAACCCAGCGCCCGCGCCATCTCCACGTTCACGCGCTTGTCATCCATGAACAGCGTCTCTTCCGGCCGCGTTCCCAGCCGCTCCAGCGTGTGCCGGTAAATCGCCGGATCGGGCTTGGCTATCCCAAGCTGGAAGCTCCACACCAGCACATCGAAGTTCTGGATCCACGCAAAAGCGCACAGAACGCTCTCCAGTACCGAATCGCCCATGTTGGAGAGGATCGCAGTGCGCAGCCCGTGCGCCTTCAGCTGCTGCTGCCACTTCACCATGGCGGGATTCTCGGTGGTCCACATGCGCGCGTCCAACCGGTTCAGTTCGGCCAGGTCGCCTGCCGACAGCGCAAGCCCGCTCTCCCGCGCAAACTTCTCCCAGAACGTCATGCCCGTGAGCTTGCCCTCGTCGTACGCGTGCCGATCGGCCCAGTAGAGCGTCTCGAACCGCGCCGCATCAAGACCCGTTATGCGCACCATCGCGTCATGCGCCTTCGCATCCGGCTGTCCGGTCAACACCATCCCGTAATCGAAAATCACCGCCCGCAGTCCCAATTGTCCTCCCGCTTCCTCGGTGTGCACTTCTTCCATTCTGGCATTCCGGATCGCCGCGGTTTGCCGCGAGCGCCCGGCGCTACCATGGAAGATCATGCGCTTTGCAAGTCGCACAGCCTGGAACACGGAGGAGACGGAACTGGCCCGCGCCCATCGCGCGCGTCTCCAGGCCGGCCTTCCCATTGCCGACCTCACCGCCTCCAATCCCACCCGCTGCGGCTTCCACTACCCGCCCGGATCTCCTCGCGGCCCTCGACAATCCCAGCCGCCCTCGACTACGATCCCCAGCCCGCGCGGCCTGCTGCGCGCCCGCCAGGCCGTCTGCGCCTACTACGCCGATCACGGCGCCGCAATCTCTCCCGAGCAGGTCATCCTGACCACCAGCACCAGCGAGGCCTACAGCTTTCTGTTCCGCCTGCTCTGCGACCCGGGGACGAAATCCTGGTTCCTCAGCCTGGCTATCCGCTGTTCGACTTCCTCGCCACCCTCGACGACGTCCGCCTCAAGCCCGCGCCGCTGGTCTACGACTACGGCTGGCAGATCGACCCGGAGGGATTCCGCCGCGCCATCACGCCCCAGACGCGCGCCATCGTCCTGGTTCATCCCAACAACCCAACCGGCCACTTCACCAAGGCGTGGGAGCGGAGGGAACTCGCCCGCCTGTGCCGCGAGCATGATCTGTCGCTCATCGTCGACGAAGTATTTCTGGATTACCCAGCACCGGTTGTGGCCCATCCATCGGCAGCTTTATCGCCGATGGGTGGGAACACCGAAGCTGGCCAGGCACGGATTCCGACATTTGCTTCCAGCCTGGCAGACGTGCCCGTCTTTGTGGTGAGCGGGCTGAGCAAGATTGCCGGCCTGCCGCAGATGAAGGCCGCCTGGATCGTCGCCGCAGGTCCGAAGCCTCATCGCGAAGCCGCGCTGGACCGCCTGGAGGTTATTGCCGACACGTTCCTCTCCATGAACGCTCCGGTGCAACTGGCATTGCCTGCATGGCTCGCCGGCCGCCATGGCATTCAGCGGCAGATCCAGGAGCGGGTCTGGGCCAATCTGGCCGAGTTGGACCGCCAGCTCGCGGCCCAGGCCGAAGTGCGGCGGCTCGAGCACGAGGGCGGCTGGTACGCCGTGCTGCGTATTCCCGCTCTGCGCCCGGATGAAGTCACCGTCCGCATGCTGCTCGAATGCGGCGTCTGGGTCCATCCTGGCTACTTTTTTGGATTGCCAGACTCCGGTTGGCTGGTCCTGAGCCTACTCGCGCCTGTAGACGAATTTCAAACGGGTATGGAGGCGCTAATTAACTTTCTGGGAACGAATCAGGAACCTAACAAATCCGAGGCCTCGGCTCAACCTTAACTTCAGGTTGTAACGAGTAAATAATTGATATTAAAGCACTGCTTACCATCTTGCGCGCAGGAATGGATTGCTTTCCCGCTCCGCGCCGATCGTTGTCTCGGGCCCATGTCCGGGTATTACCCGCGTCTCATCCGGCAACGCCAGCAGGCGGGTTTCGATCGAATCGATAATCTGCCGCCCGTCACCGCCGGGCAAATCGGTGCGTCCGATGCTGCCCGCAAACAGCGTGTCTCCGGCCAGCAGCAACTTCATCGGGGCGAAATGCAGGCACACCGATCCCTGCGTGTGCCCGGGCGTGTGCAACACCTGGGCCGGATAGCGCTCCAGCCCCACCTTTTGCCCTTCCTCCAGGCTCGCGTCCGGCGGCGCAACTTCCGGCGAAGGCACTCCCACCCACGCCGCCTGCGCGTTCATCATCTTCAGCAGCGGCAGGTCGTTTTCGTTCAGAAGTATGGGCGCACCGGTCAGCCGCTTCAGCTTCAGCGCTCCGCCCACATGATCGATGTGCCCGTGGGTAATGAGAATCTGCTTCAGCTTGAGCCGCAGTTCCCCAAGTCTTCGCTGGATGCGGCTGACTTCCTCTCCCGGGTCGATGACGATGGCCTCGCAGGCCTCCTCGTCGCCCAGGATGGTGCAGTTGCAAGCTAGCGGCCCGACCGGAAACGTCTCCAAAATCATGCATTCATTGTAGGGCGGGCTGCCTCTAAGCTCGACACAGCCGCCGGCTCCCGCGCCAGAACGCGCGGCTTGCGGAACGTGAGAGCGTAGAACCGGTTTTTTCCCCCGATCCTGAGGATCTTCACCTGAACGTCCTCCATGGCATCGGGCACCAGGTCAATCGGCACGGACACGGCCTTCTCGCGATCCTTGTAGAACTCGCGAGTATAGGGGATGTTCTCGTAAGCTTCCTTTACATGCTCCTCGGTCTCATCTGCAATCAGCAGCAGCGTACCAGGTTTGGCTACGCGGATCATCTCGCGGATGGCCGCGGCGCGGTCCGAGAAGAAGTTGATGCCGCCGACGTGAAAAACCACGTCGAAGCTCTCGTCGGCGAAGGGCAGCGCCTCGGCATTGCCCACCACCAGATCCGCATCCATCCCCCAGCGGCTCAGGTTCTGCTGACAGCGCAGCAGCATTCCGTGCGAGATATCGAGTCCGACGCGGTGGATCTGGCGCGGGAGGTATTTAAAATTCAGCCCGGTCCCGACGGAGGTTTCGAGCACCCAGTCGCCCGGCTTCACATCCAGCAGGCCCATGTACCCCATCAAGTAGGACTTTCGATCCACGCCCCCGAGCGCCATCATGACGCGCTGGGAATCGTCGTAGAAGCCGCCGATGGTGTCGTAGAAGTGGTTGTACTTGCGGTTTTGTCCGGTCAGATTCTCGTGGTCAATGAAGACCGGCATGCCGTCGCGGATGGGAAACTGTTCGCCGGCGGTGCTTTCGAGATAAAGGCGGTTGCCTTGACCCGCCACGTGAACAGGAGCGCCGGTTGCGGTGCTGCGGAGCAATGCCATTGTTTCTGCGCGTTCGTTCCAGGCCCGGGCGCGGCTGGCAATCGGCCGAAACAGTTCGATCGGACGAAAATCCCGATCCCACAAGAACACGACGATGGCTGCAAACCATGCCACGCCGAATTCACGAAGTGCGCTGGAGGCGTTGAGGGCATCGATCGGCAGGAAGACAGCAAGAGGCGAGCGAAGTATGCCGGCATTGAGCGGCAGCAACAAAGCTGGTACGGCCCAGGCAAGCGCCAAACTTCCCAACGGAAATGGCAACGTCCAGGCGATTCCATTAAGGCGAGGGCTCGCCAGCCGATGAACCAGAAATGGGAGTACGCCGACGGCGGCCGCTGCGAGAAGGAGAACGGCGCCCAAGCCATCGTGCGCACCCAGCATCCGCCAGTGGCGCAAAGCAGCAGGAACAAACGCGATCGCGAGAATCCACAAGAAGCCCGCGCGGAGCCGCTGCGTGCCGATAAACCAGACGCCCATGATGGGCCCGGTCCATCCGCCCACAGGGCTCCAGAAAAAGCCGCAAACAAAAGTTGCAAAAACCAGCCACCCGAATCCCTGCCGGACTCTCAATTCAAATTGCGTCACGTCGTGCCTTTCTCGAATGTGCTTGGGGAAGAAGGGTTGGTGCAGGGTTTGCGGTTGTGCCACTGCCGTCAGCTTCCAATTCGGCCAGCGCTTCCTTGCCCCAGTCCAGCGCAGCCCGAGTAATGGCCATGCCGAGGCTAAGAGTGAGCATCCAGTACTTCAGGCCGGGCTCGCCGGCGTTTACCTTGGGCGCGAGAGCTTCAATCTCCTCCATCGCGCGCAGCGACTGGCGATTACGCTGCTCCAATTCGCGAATGTGCCTGATTGCGACACTTGGGTCTGCCTCCGCGCCGAAGAACAACTTGAGGAGAAACTCGTTTCGCGGGGGGTCGTTTTGAAACGGAGCCGCGAGCCAGTCGCGCAGGACCGCGCGGCCAGCGGCAGTGATGCGGTATGCCTGGCGCCGTTGCTTCCCCGGTTCGCCGCCCGCTTCAATCAGTCCTTGCCCGGCTAACTGCTTCAGAGCCGGGTAAATCTGGCCGTAGCTCTCGCCCCAGAAGTAGCCCACACTGGTCTCAATGGCCTTGCGGATGTCGTAGCCGGAGCGGTCGCCGCCGATGGCCAACATGCCCAGGACAACGTAGGCGGTGCGCGAAACGTCCATATATCTAAAAGATATATCTATGAGATATTTTTGTCAAGAGACCATCGATGGCCCTCAACCCGACCTGCTGAAAGGGAACCCCCTGGCCCGCCCGGCAAGACCCAGTCATAAAACCCCTGAATGTGCCGTAAGATTATGCCGATAAGAGGAATGGGCCTCGCCCGGTAGAGTGCCGTACGTCACCAGAGGTTGACGGCATTCCACTGGATCATCGGGATACAAGGAGTTACTGGATGGAGCTCCGGCGGCGGTTCCGCGCGCACCTACTGTGGCTGGGAGCCGGTCTGGCCTCGTTTGCTTTCACGGCGAATGCTTCCCCGCCGCGCCCACTCTCCCTCGTCACCGCGCGCGCAGTTCATAGCCTGCCCCCGGATCAGGCCACGAGCAAGTATCCTGTTCACCTTCGCGCGGTGCTCACCTACTACGATCCGTACATTGATCCGAGACGCGGCGCGATTTTCGTATGCGACCGATCGGGCTGCGTGTTTGTTTCTATCCCTCACCGGCCCATCCTGCCGCTCCAAAGCGGGGATCTGGTGGACGTCACCGGTGTAACCGGCCCCGGAGACTATGCGTCCATCGTGGATGCGAGCGAAGTCCGCGTGATCGGAAAATCAACACTCCCCGCGCCTCTCAAGGTCAGCAGCGAAGACCTTTTTTCCGGCATCTACGATTGCGATTGGATCGAGGTCGATGGCCTGGTTCGCGCCGTGCATTACGGGGCCGGCACGGTGGCTCTCGAGATTCAGTCAAACGGACGCTCGTTTCCCGCCGCTTCCGTGGTTGAGCCGGGAGCCAATTACGATGCGCTGATTGATTCGCAAATACGGTTAGTAGCCAACACGTCTCCGGTTTTCAACTCGCGCCGCCAGATGGTGGGCGTGCATGCATTCTTCCCCTCGCTTCGCCAGATTCGCGTTCTCCATGCCGCGCCCAACGATCCCTTCGAATTGCCGCCGATGCGGATTTCGGACATGTTCCGTGTCTCGGCTGGCCCCAGCCTTTCCCATCGAGTTCACCTGGAAGGCGTCCTGACTCTGGACTGGCCCGGGCGAATGATCTGCATCCAGTCCGGAGCGGACGCCCTGTGCATGGAAACACGCCAGAAGACCACGATTGCGTTGGGCACGCCGGTGGCGGTCGTGGGCTTCCCCTCGGTGGATGCGTTCAAGCCGACACTGGAGGAGGCCAGCTTTCGCGCCTCGCGCGGCAGCGTGCCTCCGCCCGATCCGCCGGTGCGGATTGCAGCAAACCAGGAAATCAACGACAGCCTCGATGGCCGGCTGATCCAGTTCGATGCGGAACTGATCGGCCAGGATCTTGCCGCCGCGGAACCCAAAGTGATGCTGAACGCGGGCGGTGTGCTGATTCCCGCCATGATCTCCAAAGAGGCATTGGCGGAAGGAGGGCACACGTGGCGGGACGGGAGCCTGTTGCGCGTCACCGGCATCTGCAGCGTTCAGGTGGATGCTTGGAGCATCAGCCTGGGAAATGGCAGGGTGCAGCCCGAGTCGGTCCGCATCCTGTTGCGGTCGGCCGATGACATTGCCGTTCTTCATGCACCGTCCTGGTGGACGCCCGAACACGCAGTGGTGAGCTTTGCCGTTGTCTGTCTCATCGTCCTCGGCGCGTTCGCCTGGATCATCGTTTTGCGCCACAGCGTCAAGCAGCGCACTTCCGAGCTGCACGAAAGCAGGGAACGGCTCCGGTTCCTTTCAGAACATGATGCGCTCACCGGTCTGCCCAATCGCGTTCTCCTCAACGAACGGCTGCGAATGGCGCTGGAAACCGCGGATCGAAACGGTACCCATCTGGGCCTGTTGATGACGGACTTGGATGGCTTCAAGGCTGTCAACGACGAGTTGGGTCATCCCGCGGGCGATCGTTTACTGTGCGAAATGGCGCGGCGGCTCAGCGAATGTGTTCGGCTGACAGATACGGTGGCTCGGATTGGGGGCGATGAGTTTCTCGTTCTTCTCACCGAGCTGCGCGATCCCGCCGAGGCCGGGTTTATCGCCGGCAAGATGGTAGCTGTCGCGGCAAATCCACTTTCCATCGATCAGATAAAAGTGGAGATCACGTTGAGCATCGGTGTGGTGATTTATCCCGAAGGTGGAGCCGACGCTCCAACACTGATGCGGCATGCCGACGAAGCAATGTATGCGGCAAAGAGCGAGGGCAAAAATGGTTTGCGGTTTTTCGGTGTGGCAGGCTCAAGCCCGCAGGGTGGAAACCAGCACAAAATGCCGCCCCTTGCGCCTGCTGGTGTTTCGGAAAGCTGATGTCTGTAGCTTCTGAGCGGGTGTGTCGGCGGGGAATCCCGGCTGCCAGAAAGAGATTCGCACAGAGAAGCACGAACGGCTGGCCGATGCCTGCCGTTGGATGCCAAACCGCGAAACGATCCTACTTGCCCGACTTGGCTGGAGCCTGCTGCGAGGTGGTGCCGGAAAGCACTGACTTGACGTGAGTGCCGCTGCCGCGCACGTAAAGAACGGTCAGGCTCAGCGATGTGACCATGAAAATGATCGCCGACCAGGTGGTTAGGCGGGTGAGCAAGTTGGCTGCGGCGCGCGGCCCGAACGCTGTCTGCGAGCCTTGCCCGCCGAATGCGCCGGCCAGGTCAGCTGAGCGGCCCTGCTGGATCAAAACTACGCATATGAGGAACAGGCACACGATGACGTGTACGGTTACGATGAAATAGAACAGAATCTGCATCTTCAACACTGCTTTCCGGCCACTTGGGCGCGGGGAATCTTGGTGCGGAGGAGGGGACTTGAACCCCTATGCCTTGCGGCGCAAGCACCTCAAGCTTGTGCGTCTGCCAATTTCGCCACCTCCGCAAGGTGAACCTCTAAAAGTATAGCAGAGGGCAACATCAAGCCAAGGGCACGTAGGTTGTAGAACTTACGGCTTTGCATCGGCCATTTTACGTCGCAGCCGCGCCTCGGCATCGTCGCTCCAGTACTTGCAGTTAAGACGAATAAACACCGAGGAATACGGCACCGTCATTGTGGTTTTGAGGACCAGTACACGCATGGTGCGGCCGGCCTCGTCGACGCGTCCGATCAGCTGCTCGTGAGGGAGGGATTCAACCGGAATTCCGCCCAGCAATTTGCCGATGGCAGCGCGATAAGCGGTCACGCCCGGCGCATCGGATTCCGGGACGAAGGCTAACTCCGCATCCATTAGAATGTCGGGCCGGACGTGAATCGAGTGGTGGATTGCGTCCAGAACAAAGCGGGTCACTTCAACCTGGTCGGCGCCGGTCTCGATGGTCTCCACGCCAGCCGAGGCCTGCAGCGGGTAGGCGGAGTCGACGATGAGAATCCAGTTGCGGTGGCCCATGAGGGGCAGGGCCTGTTCGACCTTGTTGCGCCACGAGGTCTGTGCCATGGCCGGGGCAACGGCAAACAGAAGGACTGCGAACAAGACATTCCATTGAGTGACTGCACGGCGCATGGAGCTTTCCTCCCATCGAAATCAAGCGCAGGACGAATCCTATGGTACTCGCGAGGTCAGGACGTGGGGGCGCGTTCCGGTTCGGATACGACAAATTGCTTATCCTGGCCGGCGGGGTGCTTCAACAGCCAGAATTGAAATCCATCCACGATAGCCATCAGTGCGGCCTGGTTCAGGTCGCTCGAGACGCCGGCCGTCACCCAGGGCTCGTGCCCCGCGGCCTGGAAGCTCACCGTCACGCGCACATGCGCGGCCGAGTCGTGCGCGGAAACGTCCAGCGCGGTCACGCTGAAGCGTCCCAGGTGCATGCGCTTGAGCGCCGGATGCCATTTCTCCAATTCCTTGCGCATGGCCCGCGTCAGCGCATCCACCGGCCCGGCGCCCTCCGCGCGCGTGGTCACAATGGTTCCGTTGCCCAGCCCCAACGACATGAACGCCTGCACAAAGCGTGTGCCCGCCTCGTCAGACTCGTCCATCACCCGCCAGGTGCGCACCGTAAAGAAATCCGGCAGCGTCCGCAACACGCGCATGCACGCCAGCCGGAACGATTCCTCGCTCGCCGTGAATCCTCCGCCCTCCACCATTGCCGGGTTTGTGTCCAGTAGCTCCTGAGCCTCTGCCGCGTTCAAGCTCACGCCCAGCGCCTCGGAGAGCATCATCACATTGGCGCGGCCTGATTGCGCATTGACACCGATGGCCGGCGACGCGCCCACCCGCGCCGGGTCGCACCACAAATACGCGCCGGGATTCTTGCGCTCGCTCGATCCATGCATGCCTGCCCACGTGCCGAATGCGCCCGGTCCGGCTATCGGTGCGCCGTGGGGCACATCGAGCGAGAAGGCGTCGTAGGCCGCGTGCGCCAGGCCAACCAGCCCCTTCAGCGACTCCTCCGGCACAAACTCCGCTTCGCCGCGAAGCTGCATCCCGCCGACCACTGTAGTCAGGTTCACATTGCCGCAACGCTCGCCTGTGCCCACCAGCGTGCCCTGGATCTGCACCGCGCCGGCCAGCACCGCCGCGCGCGCGTTGGCCACGCCCAGGCCGCGGTCGGTGTGCCCGTGGAAGCCAAACCGCGCCTGCGGAAAGTCACGCACCATCTGCGCGATGGTTGCGCTCACCTCTTCCGGGTTGGCCCCGCCGGTGGTGTCGCACAGCACGATCCTGCTCACGCGCTGCGCCGCGCATTGCCGCACCAGACTGTCGAGATACTCAAGTGTCCGTCGCGCATAATCCGGATCGCACGCCGCGCCCATCTCGCGCCGTCCCCAGGCTGCGTCCAGGGCGTGCTCCAGGTCCACCATCACTTCCAGGCCCGCGTCCTCGAGGTAAGCGATGGTCTCGCGCGCCATGGCCAGGTTCTCTTCCGGCGTAGTTTCAAGCGATCGCTCCACGTCCAGCAGCCGCGACTTCACCACCACCACGGCCACCGGCACCCTCCGCTTGCGCTCCACCATAAAGCGCGCATCGGGCCAGTCCGCGACTTTCATCCCGCGCCCGCGCGTCCGCCCGAAGAGCGCCAGCTTCATCGCGCCGGTGTCCACGTCTACAAGCGACGCCGTAAGCTGTTCGACGAACTGGTAAGCGCCGGCAAAGCCTATCTCCACATAATGCACGCCGAACGCGCCCATTCGCTGCAGAAGTTTCAGCGCGTTGGGGACAGAAATTTCCAAATTCGGCTGCTGCATGCCATCGCGAAGACTGGTGTCGAAGAGTTCAACCCGTGGTGTGCGGTGATCGTTCATTGCTCCCTGCCTCCCATATCCATCAGTCTGCCCATCCATTGCGCCAGCTCGCGTTCGTCGTCCGAACCCGCGGTCTCGCTCGCGCGCACGTTGCGTCTCTCCTGCTCGGCCCGGTTCTGGCTCAATTTGAACTTGCCCTCAGCGCGCGCAATGGGAATGCGGAATCCCATGATGCCGGCCAGCATGGTGCGCCGGAAACCCTCCGGCATCGCGCGCCAGCGTTCCCCGTATGCCGGCTCGTGCTGCGCGATCAGTTCCTCAACCAGCCGGCGCTTTTCGTCTTCGCCTTCGATCAGCTCCAGCGTGCCGTAAACGTGAATCGCGATGTAATTCCACGTCGGCACCGACAGCTCCTCCACGTAATTGCGCGGCGAGACGTAGGCGTGCGGCCCGGGAAACACCACCAGCGTTTCGCGCCCGGCCAATTCCTCCCAATGCTTGTTGGCGCGGGCAAAGTGGCCCTCCAGCAGCCCATGCTCGCCCTCGTCCTTCACCAGCAGCGGCAGATGCGTAGCCGTGGCGCCGTTCGCCGCGCCCACCGGCCCGAACAGGATGGCAAACGAGTAGCGCCGCATCGCCTCCAGCAGCAGCGCGCGGTCTTTCACGCGATTGAACTTTGGAATGTACATGCCGTTCTTTCCCCTGAAAATGTGAAAAGCCACCAGCCGCTGGTGCGGGTGGTGGCCTGTGTTGCTTTTGCTGCTCTCGATCCCTTACGTCAGGCTCATCTTCCCGCACTCGTTGTCGCCGCTAATTCGAATGGCGGGAATCTGCGCAGCTTCGCTCTCCATTGCAAACAACATCGCATTGGCGCGGATAAGCTGCATTGACGTTAAAGGAAGTAGACCAGAGAACTGCGCGCGCGTCAAGAATTCCGTCGACCCGGTCAACTGAATCCTGACGCACGCTTTGGAGTTTGAGATGACTATCCGCGCTTGAGCGCCCGCTTCAGCACCGTCTCCAGCGCCGCCTTCTGCTCCGCGAACTCTTCCGGTGTTATTGTCCCGGAGATCTTCTCGCTTTCGAGCGAGAACAGCTCCTCCTTCAGCGCATTCAGCAGCGCGGAGTTTTTTGCCGCCGGCGTGGCTGGAGTGGCATGAGCATTCGCAACAGGGATAGCCTGCGGCGTAGGCACTGCGCCCGGCGCGGCCGCCACCGCAGTAACCGGAGTCGGCGGACGCCGTAGCAGAAACGCCGCGGCTGCGGCCAGCAGCAGCGCCAGCCCGCCCAGGATCCACCACTTGTACTTGCTCAGCGGGTCGGGAGTGTTGATGGGCTCGCCGATGCCGCCGCCCGGTCCTTGCTGCGGAGCCTGTTGCGCGCCCGGTTCCTGCTGTTGCTGCTCGCGCGGCATTGAACCGGTGCCCGACACCGTAAAATCCGCTGCCTTGCCGGGCAGCACATTCTTCAGCAGATACGTGTTGAGCGAAGGATCCTGCGGGATGGATTGAAACGAAGCACCGGAACCCGGCGTGAAGCTCATGCTCTTCGGCAGTTCCACCGCAAGATTGTCCACGGACGTAAGAATGCTTGGCTTGATGGTGTACTTGCCGGAGTAGGGCACGTGAAAGCCAATCTGGAATTCGGTGCTCTTTCCGTCCTGGTCCGGCTCAATGGGCACGTTGAACGCGTAGTGTCCCTTGCCCAGTTCCTTGGGCACCGCCATCGTGGGCAGCCCGCTGGGGCGCGTGGCCTGCGCTCCGTCGAACACCGCGTCCGTCGGCAGCGCGAATTCGAAGGTGCTGTTGCTGAACTCCGTCAACTTCGGCGAGCTGGCGTTGTGCACCACCCACGAAATGCTGACGGAAAGTTGATCGTTCTGCGTTTCCACCTGGTAGATTTCAGCTTCCACGGAGATGCCATTCACCTTGGCGGCCGCATCGTAAACGCCGATATCGCCCGGTCCCGCGCCCTGCGGAGCGGCGATAAAATATCCCGCGCCCTCGTGGGTTGCGCGAATCAGATACGGCCCCGCGCCAGGTTCATTCAGCGTGTAGCGGCCGCCGCCATCGGTGGTCGCGGTGGCCACCGCGGCCATGCCCGCCTGCACGTCGACGAGTTCCACCTTGTCGCCCGCTGAAGGCTTGCCGGTGGTCTTGTTGGTCACGGTGCCGGACACGCTGGCTGCATGCGCTGCGGCGCCGGAGAGAAGAAAGCAGAGTGCAGCAAGAAAGAAAGCAAATTTTGTCGATCTCATGGTTTGTCGTTGAATCCTGTTCTTTGTTTTTAGCTCATGTTGCCTTGTGGTCCTGCCCCGCTAGCTCCGCTAACTCCGCTAGCTCCGCTAACTCCGCTGCCCTTCACGCCCCCTGCAAATGCTCAATCTCCGCCAGCAGCCGCGCCGTCTCATTTTCCAGCTGCGCCTGTTGCGCGCGGTAATCCTCTTCCGGATACTTCCCGGCGCGATACTCAAAACTCAAATCGCGCAGGTTCTCATAGAGCTGCTCTTTGCGCTCCAGCAGAAATTCGAGCTGCGACTTCTCCGTCTGGTCAGCTCCGTGTTCCGGCCAGAAAGTGTAAAGGAACAGCGCAATCAGTAGCAGGCATCCGGTCAGCAGGCCCAGGGTTTCGCTCATCGCTCAATAGCCTCCATCGCTGCCGGTCTCCCGGCGAATCTTTTCCCGGATCGCGTCCATCTCGGGGGTCTCGGGGACTTGACCGCCGTATGCCAGCGCTCTCTTGCCCACGCCCCATTTGCGCACCAGAAGAATGGTTCCCAGCAGCGCCGCCAGGAACACGGCCAACGGCGCAATCCACGCCACGAGGTCAAAGCCATGCTTGGGCGGCGCGGACAGCACCACCACGCCGTACTCCGACACGAATTGGTCCAGGATCTGCTGGTCGCTCTTTCCAGTGTTGATCCCGGTGGTTAGCTCGGCCAACTCCTTGTCGCGATCGGGACAGCCATAGTGGTCGCACTCGCCCAGCAGTTGCGAGCAGCCGCAGGTGCACATCAGGCGATGACTCAACCCGTTAATGCGCGTCCCACTGCCCGACGACGCGCCCAGGCTGAAACACACGGCCACGGCCAGTAGCAGCGCCTGCGCGCCCTTGATCCAGAAAGCGAAATCGGCGCGAAACTTCATGACCGGCCTCCCGCAACAACCTCCGGCGCCACTCTATCCGCGGCCGCCTTTGACGCCGCATTGGAGGGCTGGATGCTCGGCACCAGCGCGATAAACGTCCCCAGCACCATCAGGACGACCCCAATCCACAGCCAGCTCACCAGCGGGTTCAGGAATGCCTTGATGATCGGCTGCCCGGTATCGGGATTCGTGCCTTCAAACACCACGTATAAATCCCACTCCGGCGTGGAGTGGATCGCGACCATCGTCTGCGGCTGATTGCTGGCGTGATACAACCGCCGCTCCGGCGTGATCTGGAATTCCTTTTTGTCGCCCTTGTACACGTCCAGTATGGCGAATGACGAATCGTAGTTCGCGTTCGAGTCGTCGCTGGCGCCGATCTCCTGCAACGTGTACGGTCCAATGGCGAGCTTGCTGTTGAGCGCCATCTCCTCTTCCTGGCTGCGATTGAACGCCGCCCCGCACAGGCCGATAACCACCAGCACCACGCCGATATGGATAATGTAGCCGCCGTAGCGCCGCGTGTTGCGCCGCGTCAGCAGCACCATGGCCGCAAACAGATTCTTGCCGGTCTGCCGCGCAATCACGCCCGCGCCGCGCAGGAATTCTGAAGTGATCGCAGCAAACACGGCCGCGCCCACCCCAAATCCCACCAGCGCATAAAATGCTCCGCGGTCGAATGCGCCGTCGTGCCACGGCCGGTCGCCCGCAATGTACGCCACAATCACCGTTGCCCACAGCGCAATCACGGGAACAATGAAATTGCGCTTGATGGCCTTGAGCGAGGTGGCTCGCCACGGCAGCAGCGGGCCAACTCCGGTAAGAAACAGCAGGAAAAGCCCCACCGGAATCGCGACCGTGTTGTACCACGGCGCGCCCACCGTCACCTTGGTGCCCTCCACGTACTCGCTGAGGATGGGGAACAGCGTTCCCCACAGGATCACGAAACACGCCGTCAGCAGCAGCAGGTTGTTGAACAGGAAGCTCGATTCGCGGCTTACCAGCGACTCAATCGAGTGCTCGGTCTTCAGATGGCCGCGCTGCAGAATGTAAGTGAAGATGCACACCGCCAGCACGGTCAGCATAAACACGTAGAACCACGTGCCGATGGACGACTGCGCGAACGCGTGCACGCTGCTCACCAGTCCGGCGCGCGTCAGCAGCGTCCCCAGCAGCGTCAGCAGGAACGTGGAAAAGATCAGCCACACGTTCCAGCTCTTCATCATGCCTTTTTTCTCCTGCATCATCACTGAGTGCAGAAAGGCCGTGCCCGTCAGCCACGGCATAAAGCTGGCGTTCTCCACCGGGTCCCAGCCCCAGTAGCCGCCCCAGCCCAGCACCGCGTAGGCCCAGTGCATGCCGAGGAATATCCCGCAGGTCAGGAACAGCCACGTCACCATGGTCCAACTGCGCGTAATCTTGATCCACTTCTCGCCCGGATAGCGCATCATCAGCGCGCCCAGCCCGAAGGCAAACGGCACCGAGAATCCCACGTAGCCCAGGTACAGCATCGGTGGGTGAATCACCATCTCCGGATATTGAAGCAGGGGATTGAGGCCGTTGCCGTCCGCCGGAATGGCGCCCTTCAGTAGCGAAAATGGCGGCGCGGCAAAATTGATCAGCGCCAGGAAGAACACCTGGATGCCCGCCAGAATGGTCCCGGCATAGGCATAGAGCTTCACGTCGGTCTTGTGCCTCAGCCGCAGCACAAATCCGTACGCGCCCAGCAGCCACGCCCACAACAGCAGCGAACCCTCCTGGCCGCTCCACAGCGCCGAAAACTTGTACGCACCCGGCAAGGCGCGGTTCGAGTGTTCCAGGATGTAAGTGATGGAAAAATCGTTGGTGAAAACGGAATAGATGAGGGCGAATGCAGCCGCGGAGACAGCGATGAATCCGGCGATTCCCGCGCGGCGCGCCGTCTCAGCCAGCCGCTCCGGGGGAACGCGTGCGGGCTGTCCGGTAGCCAGCAGCCGCAGCGCCACCGCTCCGGCAAACAGGTTGTACGCGGCCAGAGCCAGCGCAATCAGAAGGGCAAAACTGCCAAGTGTTGCCATTTGAGCTCCAGAGGAAACGTCGCGGGCCAATTAAACCAGGGAACAAGCCAGCAGGTTCATTCTTTATTATCTTAGGCTTTCTGCATGTGATTTGCCTCACACCATCGGTGGAGGCGGAAAACAGCGATCAGGGAACAGAAAAAACAAGCGATCGACCGACCAAACCCGAAACGCCTGGCGAGTGTGGGCCGCAAAGGCCCAAAGGACAACGGGCTAAAAGCTAATAGCTAAAAGCTAACGGCTGAGGGCTGAGGGCTGAAATTCTTGCCAGGACGCTACTGCCCCTGGGAGCTGAGTACGAGGTTATGGATCGCATACGGCAGCACGACCACGGAATCGACGTAGGGCAGCCAGCGCGCGATCTTCTCGTGGTGGTGCGCAGCCAAGAACCTGTACCCCAGGTATTCAGACAGTACGACCGATGCGCTGTAACCATAGAGGGAGGGTTGGCTCTTGGCGATCGCGCTGGGAAGAAACATTTCCTCGTTGCCCTTCGGTTGAAGAGCGCGATGAGTCGAATAGGCGTCGAGCGCGCGCGCTGCAGAGTCGAGCATGAAACCTGCGATCACCATCTTTCGATAGTTCGGGCCTGCCTGTTCTCCACTATTCACCCTCACCAATGCGGCGCTCTTGACGATTGGCGCCACAGGATCCGCAGCCAGTGGCGCGTCCGGGGTTTCCCCAAGCAATAAAGGGGAGATGCAAGCCAGAAACAACAGAATATGGGCGTTACGCATAGATGCTCCTGAAGCTGGTGTCTATGCGTTACATCGGCAAGAATTCTTGACCATTCAGAGGATAAGCGCCGCATGGAATTCACCTGCCGGAAGCCCGGGTTTCCCGGAGCAAGGAAATGCCGGCTTTGACAGCGCCGGAGGACCGTTCTTAAGAGACGCCAATCGGCGAATCGAATCCAGGTTCCCATTGACGTGATGGCGGTCACTGACGCGACGAATCAAGGCTGCAACCATCATCGCCGTCTTACCAATCTCACAGGGCCCCCTTCTCCCCCAAGAGCCGCGCCCGCGATCTCATGAGAGCCGCGACGAGCGGATCCCCCGGTAACCTCCCGGTTCTGCCGGACTACGCCTGTTCACCTGGAAACAAAAGGAGACAATTCCTTGAAGATCCTGAAATTCATTGGAACCTTTGCCCTGATCGTGCCGTTCGTTCTGTGTATTGGATGCGGCGGAGTAACAACCAAAACCGTCACCCAGCAACAAGGCCCTCCGGGAACCAGCGCCGTCACCTTCGGCATTGCGCTGCATAAACCCGGTAGCCAGTTTCCGGGCCGCTTCGCTTCGCGCCGTGGCTTGCATCCGCGCGCGGACTTTATCGATACTTATGCCAACGGCGACATCTACGGCTATCTCAACAGCCAGCTAGTGATGACGCTGGACCTGAGCCTCATCGACTGGACCGACGCCACGGCTCCCACCATTCCCGCCGGAGACTTGACCGGCACGGCAACCGCCAGCGATGGCAGCACCATCTCGTGGGCCTCTTCGCTGACCGGCACAACCCTCTCGGTCACCGCCACACTCAACACCATCGCAGGAAAGTCCTACAAATTCGGCGTCGTCCAAACCAACGGCCCGTGCGTGGGTCCCGATCCCTGTCTCGCGACCAATGACGGCTACGTGATGGCGGAGGGCCAGACGCCCAGCTTCACCACCCCCAAACCTCCCGCCAACAACGACCTGACTCTGACCTTGGGCGGCGTCCTTGAAGCCGGGTATCTCTGCAACCTCGAAGACACCACCGATTGCTCCACGTTTCCGGGGCCGCTGGACGCGGACGGAACCTACCACTATGCGGCCTTCCCGACCGATGAGAACGGGAACCCCGTGGTCGGCTACAGCGAACCTCTTGGCGGATGGCCTGCACAGTCTAGCGAGGCTCCCTACGATAACGGCGGGTGGTCCATCGTGGTGCTCTCCGGCTCCGACGTTGTGCAGGTGGATTCCATGGCCCTGTCCGCCGCAGACGGCGGCACGGACCCGTTCCCGAACGGTACATCCCTCGGACCCTTCACCGTGGCCAACCCGCACCAGATGGGCAGCGGAAACTGGTGGGACGCCGAAGGCTTCACCGTCAAATGCGTGAAGACAGGCACGGCGGTTGTCGCCATGCAGATGGTGCCAGCCTCCAAATCCGCAGGCAGCGTCGGCGGCTTTGCCTACAACAGCCCCTCCAACTACCCCGCCGCCGGTGCGCTGCTCGGTTCCACCGGAGCCGACACGTACTACGGCAACGGCGAGGGCGTGACCTTTGCCTGCTCCGGCCAGACCATCATCGTCATCAACTGAACCCGTTTCCTGCCTCACGGAAAGGCCATCCTTCACTGGGTGGCCTTTCTTATGCCCAAACGAGAAATCAACAATGCCGCGGGGCATCCCTCTCCCCTGATCCCTGTTCCCTGGTCCCTCGTTCCCTGCTTCTTACGCCGCCCGTGCGTGCGACAGCATCTTCACGGCCGTTCCCAGGATCTCCGACGGGTTTGCCTGCTCGGGAAGAAAGCGCACATTTTTGCTGGGATAGTCCTGCGCGCTCTCCCCGGGACGGCCAAGGGCCAGGATGAGCGTGTGCGGCAGGCGTCGGCTGAGCTCGTGCACAAAGGCGGGCCCAGCCATTCCGGGCAGGTTCAGCCCTGCGATCACCAGCGCCAGTTTTGCCACAAAGGCAGGCTGCTCCAGTTTGATAAAGGCTTCGGCCGCACTCGCGGCGCGGGTCACGCCGGAAAAAATCCTCTCCAGTGCGGCGCAACGCGCAAAGGCGCGAAACGGGTCGTCGTCGGCAACCAGGATGGACCGGAAGAGGCGCTCCGGGCGGGACACGAAATCGATTTCTCTAATCAAAAAATATATCTTCCCGTGTTGCTCAGATGGCCGCCTCATCGCCCTGGGTTGGTTCACCATCGAAATAGGCAGCCCAACAAATCGCTTTATTCTGTCAGATACGGCATGGGCCGCATGGAGGACTCTTCAGGAATGATGCTCAACCGGTTTCGATTGCAATGGCCCTTAGCCCTGTTCATCCTGTGCATGCTGAGTGTCTGCTCGGCGGCTTCGGCAAAGGAGGCAACCATGATCCTCGTAAATGGCAAGGTTTGGACGGTGAATCCCGCGCAGCCCGTCGCGCAGGCCGTGGCCCTCGACGGCAACACCATCCTCGCCGTCGGCAGCGACGCGGAGATCCGCAAGCTCGCCGGCCCCGCCACCCGCACCATCGACCTCGCCGGCCGCCTGCTTCTGCCCGGTTTCAATGATGCTCACGTCCACTTCCTGCCCGGCGGCGGCTCCCTCATCGCCGTCCAGCTCCGCGACTCCACCAGCCAGGCCGATTTCCGCGACCGCATCGCCAGCTACGCCAAAACCCTCCCCACCGGCGCCTGGATTCGCGGCGGCGCCTGGGACCATCAAAGCTGGAATCCTCCCGTCCTGCCTGATCGCCAGCTCATCGACGCCGCCAGCGACGGTCATCCCGCCTTCCTCCAGCGCATCGACGGCCACATGGCCCTCGCCAATTCGCTTGCGCTCAAGCTCGCCGGCATCGCCCGCGACACCCCCAATCCCCCCGGCGGCGAAATCGATCGCGACAACGACGGCAATCCCACCGGCATCCTCCGCGACGCCGCCGCCGCGCTGGTCGAGCGCATCATGCCCCCGCCTTCGCCGCAAGAGCAGGACCGCGCCATGGAAGCCGCCATGCATGAGGCCGCCCGCCACGGCGTCACCAGCGTGCAGAACATGGCCAACAGTCCCGACGACCCCACCCAGCCCGCCAACTTCCGCGAGTTTCAAAAATTCGCCCGCGAGGGTCGTCTCACCGTCCGCATTTACGAGTCCATGCCCCTTCGCAACTGGAAGACTCTCGCCGATCTAGGCGTCGTCGCGCCCTTCGGCAACGCCATGCTGCGCCTCGGCAACCTCAAGGAATTCGCCGACGGCGCGCTCGGCTCCGAAACCGCGTGGATGGATGAGCCCTTCGCCAATCATCCCGATTCAAGCGGCATCTCCAGCGCCGACCTCGAGCACCCCGAGCAGTTTTACGCCATGCTCCACGGCGCCGACAAAGCCGGCCTCCAAATCTCCATCCACGCCATCGGCGACCGCGCCAACCGCACCATTCTCGACCTCTACGCGCGCCTCGAAAAGGACGACGGCCCCGCCGACCGCCGCCTGCGCATCGAGCACGCGCAGCATCTGCATCTCGCCGACATCGCCCGCTTCGGCCAGCTCCACGTCATCGCCTCCATGCAGCCCTACCACGCCATCGACGATGGCCGCTGGGCCGAAACCCTCCTCGGCCCCGAGCGCATCAAGACCAGTTATGCCTGGAAGTCGCTCCTCGATGCCGGCGCAACGCTGGCCTTCGGCTCCGACTGGCCGGTCGCCCCGCTCGATCCGGTCATGGGCATCTACGCCGCCGCCACGCGCCGCACCCTCGACGGCAAAAATCCCAACGGCTGGGTCCCCGGCGAGCGCATCACCGTGGCCCAGGCCGTCCACGCTTACACCATGGGCTCCGCCTTCGCCGAGCATCAGGAGAAGGTGAAGGGCTCCATCGAGCCCGGCAAGCTAGCCGACATGGTCGTGCTTTCGGACGACATCTTCACCATTCCGCCCGAAGCCATCGAGAACACCAAGGTGGACCTGACCATCTTCGATGGCCGCATCGCGTACGAGCGGAAGTAATCGTGTCCTGACCCTAAAGTTCGCAACAAAAATGCCGCCGTCATCCTGAGCGAAGTTTGCCGCGTTTTGTGCGGCAAACACAGTCGAAAGCCTGCCCTGAGCTTGCCGAAGGGGACCTGCATTTCGCGCTGCCTGCGGATGCGATGAACTTCTGGGACAACACACTAGGCCACCCGCCCAGGCTGCCCCGTTCACGAACGGCTTTTCGCCGTAAATCCACCGTAGGTAAGGTAGCAGCCCAGCACCAGGCAGATTGCCATGTACACGTAGAAGAGCTGGCTGTAGCGCAGTGTCCCCAGGTAAAACCCGGCCGCATCGCCTGAAAACAGGAACAAGAACATAAGGCCTTTCACCAGCGCCATCCAGCCCACGATGGTTACCACCACCGGCAGCACGCCGCCCGACCAGATGTTATGCGCCAGAACCATGGCCAGCCCGCCAATCACTGCCAGCAAACCCATCACAAACATCGTCGGTGGGTCGTGCAGAAGCCCCGTGACCATATCCACAACGGCATTTTTGTGCAGCATCATCACCAGTGCAACCAGAATCAAGTAAAGCCCGAACAACTTGCTCAGGAAAATCGTACGCGGCAACATATAGTCCTCCACCCGAATCAGGAGTCTGTCTGCCCGGACACCGTGACCCCCATACGCAACAGTTCCGCATGGACCGGCCCCATGCACGCACTTATACACCCGCCCATTAGCATCTGTGGCGAAATAGCGCCCGCAACACCACCGCTCATTTGGTCTCGCAACCGGCCTCGGCGGCCCGCGCTCCGATAAGAGCTTCGTCGCCTGAGTGTTTCTCCGGGCGTCACCGGCCAGGCATCCCTCACATCCAAATACCTGCCCATCCCACAAAGTGTCATCCTGAGCGCACGAAGGATCTGCAGTTGCCTTTCGCCTGCAGCGCCACACGCCGTGACTCGGCCCAATCCCGCCGGTTCCGAGGTCCCCGGCTTTGTATCAGGGCACGGCTTCAGCCGTGCCGAAAACGGCGCTAAAACAATCTGGGCTTCAGTGTCTGCGTGGGAACTCCAATCGCAGGCTCTCTTCACGTCAATGCGGAAGGAGCAGGGGCCTTCACAGGCTGCGGAAAAACTAGTGTTTCCTTGCTCGGTTGCGCCTGGGTGAAATTTTTGGTGACTTTTGTCTTGCGCTACTGCTGAGTTTCTGTTGTTGTCTTGCCCCTGCAAGCCGCTTTCATCGGCCTGCAGACGCACCTCGGCCCTAACCGGCCAGCGCCGCAGTCGGGATCAGTCGTCGCATTCGCACCAGGTTATAAGCCGTTATCGCCAGCCGATAGAACCAATCCACTCGCTTCAGCCCGCGCAACTTCACCTGGCGCAGTCCCGCGCTTAACTTGGCCCAGCCGAAAACTCGCTCGATCAGCTTGCGCTTCCGCTGACTGATCGCACTTCGCACATCGGATCGCTCCTCCGGGCGCAGGCGATTCTTCTGCAGATTCCCCTTCACATACTCGCTGACGTGCGGCGCCACTTTGCGCTTGCGCAGCGCTTCGACGAACCGCTCCTGCTGGTAACCCGTATCCGCGCCCAGCGTGATCGCCTGCTCCTCTGCCGCTCCGGCCGCCGCACCCAGCGCCCGGTCCAGCATCTGGATCCCCGCCTGAGCTTCGGCATCGGCTGCCGCCAGAGTGGCCTCGGCAGCCACCACCAACCCGTTGCGGTTCTCCGTCAACGCGTGGCCCTGATAAGACGGCACCGACTTGTCCGCCGTCGCCTTCTTGTATAAACGCGCATCCGGGTCGGTCTTCGATTCCACCTTGTCGCGCAGCAGCACTTCGCCACCCCAGCCCGAGCCTGCTCCCGGAGACGGCGGATCGGACTTATCCTCGAAGCTGCGCGCCGAGGCCCAGGTTTGAATCAGCGTCCCGTCCACGGTGAAATGCTCCTCGCTCAACAGATCGTGCGCCCGCGCCTCCACCAGCACCGACTCCAGTAGCTGCTGGCTCACCACGCCGCCAATCAGCCGCTCCCGGTTCTTGGTGAACACCGTCACGTCCCACACCGGGTCGTCCATCTCAAGACCAACAAACCAGCGGAACAGCAGGTTGTAGTTCAGCTGCTCCATCAATTGACGCTCCGAACGAATCGAGTACAAAACCATCAGCAACGACGATCGCAACAACCGCTCCGGCGCTATCGATGGGCGACCGGTAGTCGAATAAAGCTCGTCCAGCTGCGCATCCATCCGTGCCAAAGCCCGGTCCACCATCGCCCGTATCTGCCGCGCCGGATGACCAGCCGGAATCCGTTGTGCCATCGTCACGTAGCTATACATCGCCGACTGCTTCTCATCGTCTCCACGCATGTCTCTTTACTAACCCAAATTGCTGTGCAGAAAAAGTACCTACAAAGAGACTTTTTCCGCAGCCTGTAAAGGCCACTGAAAAGCCGCATAAACCTTCGGCAACGGCTTTAGCCGCGGGCCTTTTGTTTGCGATTCGCGGTCCCGGAACTGGTTCTCACGCAGACACTTTAGCCCCCGAGGGAAGGATTTCTCACCGTTCTGCCTCCATTTTTTGAATCACGCTCCAGCAGGCGGACGTGTTCGGACACACGCCCGAATCGTGTGATTTAAATCACAGACGGACGAACACAGGTTCCCCCATTCTGGGTTGACTACTACGATGAAGGACGCCAACTCCATCTCCTATTCCGCGGTCGTGCCCGGGACTCTCGTCCGCACCGGCATCGAAACCCGGTGCCTGGTCGCGTTCCCCTTGGACGCCTCGGCGTCGAATCTTCCGGCGGTTTACTCGCACTGCACGGTTCTTGGCACGGAGCAGCGCCTTCCAGACGGCATCTACGAGCTCGAATTCCTGGATCAAAACGCGTTTGTCTGCCTTCAGAGGGGAGTCTGGTCAACGGGCAGGCCGTGGCACAGCCGGCGAGAACCATCGCGGGAGTTATCTTCACAAGTGGCCTAGCGTCCTGTCCCTGAAGTTCACAATAAAAATGCCGCCGTTAACCTCCTCGCCCGACCCCTTCCACAAAGTGTCATCCTGAAGCGCCGCACGCCTGGGGCCCCATCGCGGCTTTATGCGATGGGGTAAGCGGCGCGAAGGATCTGTGGTTGCTCTTCGCTCGCACTCCGACCAAGGCGACAAACCGGCCCCAGGTTTTGGGCCCGGGCCCACCAAGCAACACCTAGAAACAAACTAAGTTGAGATCGTGGCCACCCGGCCACCCGCCACCCGGCACTATAAGGGGAATAGGTATCATGTCCCCCTATTCCCCCCTATTCCCCCCTACCTATTCCCCCCTAATTCCCCCCTATTCCCCCGGTTTCTAACTTCTGGATGAACTGATCCACGTCTTTCACGTGCGGTGGAATTGCTTCGACACCATGTAGCGGAACCAGTCGAACGGAGCATTGTCGAGGCCCAGCCGGCGTAAAAAGAAGCGGGAAGAGTCGCCGCCTCGCTCAATGCCGGCGCGCGTGCTCAAAGCCCATTCGATTCCGTTGGACTGAAGCGTGGGTATCAGCTCTTCACGCGACTCCCCATTCGGGTAAGACAAGACCCGCGACCTTACGCCCAGATTGTCCGAAAAGAATTGGGTGCACCGGGATAAATCGGCGGCGGCCTCTTCCGTCGATAGCCTCTCAAAGGGATGGTGGTAATGGCTGTGCAAGTGCAACTCGATCCATCTTGATTGCTTCATCGAGGACAAGTCGTCTAACGTGCAAAATCGGTCCAAGTTTCCCGCCGCAGTCTCTACCCGGTTGGATTCCAGCAGTTCACTTAAGTGCTTTCGCGCCTTTGCCATCTTCAGGCGCTTCAGGTGAGCAGCGAGGAATCGCTCTATCGCCAACACTCGGTGCCGCACATCGCCGAAATATAGATGCCGATCCGCAAATGGGACGCAAATGCGATCCGACTTGATTCCTTCAATCAGGTCGTAAAGTTGTTGGTACCAGATCGTTCCACTCTCAATTGCTGAGGAACAGACAAAAAGGGTCGCCGGTACCTGCTCCGCCTCGAGAATCGGCTTGAGGTTTGTAAAGAAGTCTCGGTAACCGTCATCGACCGTCAGCACTGCGAAGCGTCCCCTGATTTTTTTGCCAGCGCTCAGCAGATCGAGCGCATCCGAGAGGGAAATCACATCGAAGTGCTGCCTCAGGTATCCTATCCGCAGCAGGATCTCTTCCGTATCCGGGTGGCCAAGAACTCTGCGCCAATCTTTCGCAGGCGTAGCGGGATCAAGCGCTCGGTGCAAATAAAAGATGCCCACCCCCTCCCCTTTGGGACCTGGAGAATACGCCTTAAGGGCTAGCCGTTTGGCAATGGCAAAAAAAGGCGAGCGTCCCCTGCCCCACAGATAGCGGCGCAACACGGGATCAGGCGCCCTCCATGCGAATTCCACTTCGCGTGCTGTCTTTTTTCACTGCGGCTGACAGCCGTTTTCAAACTCACGAAGGACCTCCCGGAGACGTGGCGCCGCCGCCCTGAAGCACCGGCGCAAGAGTGAGTCAGGCGAGTCGCCCGCCTTCACATGGATCTGTTCCTGGACTAAATATTGCCCAGCATCCACCTTTGCAACCGCTTGGTGGATCGTGAAGCCGACCGGCTCCGTGTCACGGAAGAATAGTGGCCAGAAAAGAGATCCTCCTCCGCGATAATGAGGCAGAATGCTCGTGTGGATGTTCAGAGTGCAAATCCTTGCAATTTCCAGGATCCGCTCCGGCAAAATGGCCGTTCCGCAGATCACGACAATATCCGGATGTAGGCTCCCTAAGAGACTCTGGCACTCAGGCGATCTTGCGTCGGAAACAAGGTGGACGCGGGTGCCTGTGTTCCGGATGAGGTCGATCGCAGGGTCATCACGCTTGCTGCGAACCCCAGGGATGTTTTTTCTCAATCCGGCATGCAAACCAAAAAATGCGCGTGCCGCGGGAACCCTGCCATATCGATTTGCCAGCTCAACCGCACCCTTGACGCTGAATCGGGCACGATCCAATGGGTCCCGTTCAAAAACCACGTCTGTTAGACCCACCTTTGATAACGCGAGTTCGTGGAATAGATATCTGCCTGCCCATTCGCTTGAACTGAGCCCAACTACCCGCATCGTTTCACCTTTCCGGGACCTGCGACCCAGGCTCCCGATTCGTCGGATGCTCTTGACCATTCCAGAATTGCTGTAACGAATATAGAAAGCCTACATGAAAAAGATCGCTTTGATAGCGGCTACCCAAACAGAAATTCCTTTTCCCGCAGTTCCTTGATCTGGTCGCGTAGCTTGGCGGCTTTTTCGAATTCGAACTTCTTGGCGCTTTCGCGCATTTCGGTTTCCAGCTTGGCTATGAATTGGTCGACATCTTCGGCGGACTGGAATTCGGGCACGCCCTGGATTTCTTCCTCGCTGATCTCGCCGTATTCGGCCTTCAGGATGTGGGCGAGACCCATATCCATCTTGTTGATGATCGACTGCGGGATGATGCCGTGCTCCTCGTTGTAGGCGCGCTGCACGGTGCGCCGGCGGTCGGTTTCATCGATGGCGCGGCGCATGGAGTCCGTCATGCGGTCGGCGTAGAGGATGGCGCGGCCTTCAATGTGTCTTGCCGCGCGGCCGACGGTCTGGATTAACGAGCCGGCCGAGCGCAGAAAGCCTTCCTTGTCCGCGTCGAGGATGGCGACCAGAGAGACTTCGGGCAGGTCGAGGCCTTCGCGCAGCAGGTTGATGCCGATGAGCACGTCGAACTCGCCCTTGCGCAGCCCGGCCAGCAGCTTCACCCGCTCCAGCGTCTCGATCTCCGAGTGCATGTAGCGGCAGCGCACTCCCACTTCGGTGTAGTAGCCGGCCAGGTCCTCAGCCATGCGCTTGGTCAGCGTGGTGACGAGCACCCGCTCATTGCGCTTGGCGCGGTCCCTGATCTCGGCCAGCAGGTCGTCGATCTGGCCCTTGACCGGGCGGATTTCCACTTCGGGATCCACCAGCCCTGTAGGCCGGATGACCTGCTCGATCACCACTCCAGCCGAGCGAGTAAGCTCGTAGGGCCCCGGCGTGGCGGAGACGTAGATGGTCTGGTGCACGCGAGTCTCAAACTCGTCGAATTTGAGCGGCCGGTTGTCCATGGCCGAGGGCAGGCGGAAGCCGTAGTCGACCAGGTTCTGCTTCCTGCTGCGGTCGCCGTGCCACATCCCGTGCACCTGCGGGATAGTCGCGTGGCTCTCGTCCACGAAGAGGATGTAGTCCCTGGGGAAATAGTCGAGCAGCGTGGGCGGCGGCTCGCCGGGCAGCCGGCCGGAGAAGTGGCGCGAGTAGTTCTCGATGCCGTGGCAGTAGCCCATGGACTTGATCATTTCGAGGTCGAACCGGGTGCGCTGGTTCACGCGCTGCGCTTCCACCATGCGTCCCTCGGATTCGAGACGCGGCACCCACTCGGCGAGCTCGTCGATGATGGACTGGACAGCCTGCGACTTGCGCTCCGGCTGTACAACGTAATGGCTCTTGGGGTAAATGGGCAGCCGGGAGTACTTTTGCTTCACCGTCCCAAACAGCGGGTCAATTTGAGAAAGGCTCTCAATCTCGTCCCCAAACAGCTCGATCCGGTAAGCATTTTCGTCGTAAGTGGGAAATACCTCGATAATGTCGCCGCGAACCCGAAAAGTCCCGCGTCGGAAGTCAGTGTCGTTCCTCTCGTAGAGGATCTCCACCAGCCGCCGCGTAATGTCCTTGCGGCTGATCCGCTGGCCCTTCTCCAGCAGCAGCAGCATCCCGAAGTAAGCCTCAGGCGACCCCAGCCCATAGATGCAAGAGACGGAGCTGACGATGATGGCATCCCGCCGCTCAAACAGCGACCGCGTAGCCGACAGCCGCAGCTTATCCAATTCCTCATTGATGGTAGCTTCCTTCTCAATATAGAGGTCCCCCGCCGGAATATAAGCCTCGGGCTGGTAGTAGTCGTAGTAAGAAACGAAATATTCGACGGCGTTGCCGGGGAAGAACTGTTTGAACTCGTGGTAGAGCTGGGCGGCTAACGTCTTATTGTGGGCGAGGATGAGGGCGGGGCGGTTGACTTGCTCGATGACCTTGGCCATGGTGAAGGTTTTGCCGGAGCCTGTAACTCCTAGCAGCACTTGATGTTGCTCGCCGGCGTGGAGGCCCTGGACGAGTTCGTCGATGGCGCGGGGCTGGTCGCCGCGGGGCTTGTACTGGGTGACAAGCTGGAAATCCATGAGGAGCATTATAGCGTGCCAAAGGCGAATATGGGGCGAAAATAGCATGAGACGATCCGGGGGTAGTTGTTGCACCCGTCTGAGACGATCCGGGGGGAGATGTTTCACCCGTCTGAGACGATCCGGGGTGGGTTGCGCGGGGTGGTTTGGGCGGGGCCGCGACGGGTGTGATGACGGGGTGTGATATGGCTCACCGAATGTTGCGAAGGAAGGGGGTGGAATGGTGACACGGGCGGGAACAGATTTGGGCAGGCGCCGGGCGGGACATTTTGGGGGTGGATTTTGGGCGGACCGATCGATGGGAAGAAGCGGGCGGATCTGGTGGCGGAGCTGGATGGCGAGGCGAAGTGGTTCCAGAGGGCGGTGAGGCGCTATCGGACGCGGGAGTGGGCGAGGGATATGCGGCGGGCGCTGGGGATTTCGCTGGAATTCATGGCGGATGAAACGCAGGTGAACCGGTCGACGATTTACCGGGCGGAGGGGTCGGAGAAGGCGGGAAACGTGACGATAGGGGAGCTGGAGGCGCTGGCGGGTGCGATGGAGTGCAAGCTGGTGTACGCGATTGTGCCGGAGCGGGGGACGGTGGCGGAGCTGGTGGAACGGCGGAAGGGGTCTCCGCGGAAGACGCGGAGCGTGCGGGAGAAGGAGACCAAGGAGTACATGGAGCAGTACAAGAAGGAAGTGGAGCGGATGCGGAGGGCGGATCCGAGGGAAGCGGGGATTCTGGAATGGCGCGATCAGCTATTAAAGCAGCAGGCGGAGAGGGAGCGAGGGACAGAGGGACAAGGGACAAAGGGACAAGGGACAGAGGGACAAGGGACAGAGGGACAAGGGAGTGAGGGACCAGGATTGCCGGTGAGGCCGCCGAACTCGCCGGGGGTGCAGAAGCTGATCGACGATATTGGCCGGTACGACGTGGGCAGGATGACGATGGAGAAGATCAAGCGGGACCTGGAAGAGAGGGAGCGGAAGGGGAGGACACAGGGAAGGTAGGGAGCAGGGAACAGGGAGTAGGGAATAGGGCGGGCAGGCGGGTTCCGGTCGCCTTCCGTTCGGGCGTTCGTTCCTGGTTTGTTCCGCGAAGCCGACATGAACGAAGCCGCTGCGGCGGCGGACGCATCCGCGTGCGGCTGAGCCGGCCGTTGTGGCTGCCGGGGTAGTTTGGGACGCAGAGAAGGAGGATTCTCTGTGAACCAACTACGTCAGCTCATGCTTGAGGAGTTGCATCGGCGCAACTTCGCCGCTACTACCATCCGCACATACCTGCACGGTGTTGAGCACTTCAGCCGCTACTTTCATCGCCGGCCCGATCAGCTTGGCCCTGAAGAGATTCGCAAGTACCAGGCAGCCCTGTTCACCCAGTTCAAGTTCAGCCCGAACACGGTGATCCTGCGGCTGGCGTCGCTGCGCTTTTTCTACATTCACGTGCTTAAGCGCAACTGGAGCATCGCCGAAACGCCCTATCCGAAGAAGTTGCGTCACCTTCCCGGGGTGCTCAGTCAGGAAGAAGTCGCGCGACTGATCGACGCGGCCGATACCCCTTTTCATCGCATCCTGCTGATGACGCTTTATGCCACCGGCGCACGCCGCGCAGAAGCGGCCCGCCTCAAGGTCAGCGATATCGACAGCCAGCGGATGGTGGTTCACATCCACGAGGGCAAGGGTGGCAAGGACCGCGATGTCATGCTCAGCCCGAAGCTGCTCGAAGAACTGCGCGTCTACTGGCGCGGACTGCGGCGCAAGCCCAGGGAGTGGCTATTCCCCGGCAACCGCTGGCACACGGCAAGTTACCCTGTCACCACCAAGGTCCTATGGTCTGCCTGCCAGATCGCCGCCGAACGCGCCGGCCTCGACAATAGGCGCATTCATCCCCACACTTTGCGCCATTGTTTCGCGACCCATCTTCTTGAAGCCGGGGCCGACCTGCGCACCATCCAGATCCTGCTCGGCCATCGCGACCTCGAAGTAACGACCATCTATCTGCACCTGTCCCAACGCCATCTCAGCGCGACCGCCAGCCCCCTTGATGCGCTCACCTTCTCTCGACAGGGAGGACGCAAGCACAGTTGAAGAACCGGCCTCTGGTGGAGATGGCCGACATTGTTCGCTGTGCGGGACAGGCATTTGTGGATCACAGCCGCAAGTGGATCAACTGGCAACACCGGAAGGTGCTGCTGGCCATCGTGCGCTGCCGCACCGCCGCGCTGGGCGGGCATCGCGATCGCTGCACCGGCTGCGGACACACGACCAGGATCTCCTACAACTCGTGCAGAAACAGGCACTGCACGCGGTGCCAGGGCAACGCGCGCCGGCGCTGGCTCCAGGCGCGCGAAGGGGAACTGCTGCCCACTCGCTATGTCCATGCGGTCTTCACTCTGCCGCGGGAACTGGCTCCGCTCGCATTACAGAACAAGCGGCTCATCTACAACCTGCTCTTCCACGCCAGCGCTGAGACTCTGCTTGAAGTAGCTCGTGATCCACGGCGTCTCGGTGCCGAGATCGGTTTCTTCAGCGTGCTCCACAGCTGGAACCAGCGCTTGCAGTTTCATCCGCACATCCACTGCGTAGTTGCAGCCGGTGGCCTGGCACCGGATCACTCCAGTTGGATCTCCGCCCGGAGTTCCTTCTTCCTGCCCATCGGCGTGCTCAGCCGTGTCTTCCGCGGCAAGTTCGTCGCCGGAGTCCGCAGCGCCTTCCTTCGCGGCGAGTTCCAGTTCCACGGCAGCCTGGTGCCACTCGCCGAGCCGCGCGCGTTCGCTCGATGGCTGCGGGTACTGTTCCGCCACGACTGGGTCGTTTACTCCAAGCCGCCTTTTGGCGGCCCGCAACATGTACTGCGCTATCTCGGGGCTTACACCCATCGCGTCGCCATCTCCAACTCCAGGCTGCTCGCTCTCGCCGATGGCAACGTCACCTTCCGCTGGCGCGATTCCGCGCACGGCAACAAGAAACGGCTCATGACCCTGGCTATCGACGAGTTCCTGCGCCGCTTCCTGCTTCACCTGCTGCCGCCGGGATTCGTGCGCATCCGCAACTTCGGGTTCCTGGCCAACCGCAACCGCGCTGCGCTCCTGCCGCTGTGCCTGCGGCTGCTCGATGAACAGCAAAACATACCTGCGCCGGCATCACCGTCCACCGATCGGACCCGCTCACTCTGGAACTGCCCAGTCTGCGGCGCAACCATGCGCGTCGTCGAACGGCTCTCCGCCGCGCAACTCCTGCTTCGCTCGCCACCTCAATCAGACCGGTGCGCCGCATGAATCTCTATCCACATCCTCGGCCTTTGACCGTGCTCCGGCGCGCACGCGGACTCCTTGGCTCATCTCGGCAAGACCCCTCCGATGCCAGCCTCTCCCGCCTCCAAATCACCCCTCGGCGAGCCACAGTGCCGCTCCATCCGGCCTTCATGCCATCGCATCCCAGCCGACTCAGTCGGTTCCTGATCCCTCTGCACCCGCTCAGACCGATGCAAAGTACATAGGCTTAAGTGGGGCGGCTTCCTTCAAGTCGCTGTATCCGAAGCGCCCCGCCAGAGAGCATGCAACTGCGCACCCTTGCGTCGCGGGGCGCTCCAGATACAGCACTAAGACATTTCAGGAGTAATTGGCCATTGGTGAGTGCGTTGGCGATTTGGCAATCGTCCAGACGCATTTCCCCCGAGAAGTGCGTTAGATTTACTTGCCAAGAATCAGGGGCACATAGCTTCGGGCGTCTTCCAGCAATTGCTCGCGAGTGATACCAACCTTGGCGCGAAGCTGCAAACCCTGCAGCAAGTCAACGAGCAAACTGCCTCGCACCTCGGCAGAGGGTGTGCGAGGCAGGCGCCCCGCCTTCATCTCCCGCTCGAAACGTTTCGCGAAAATATCAGCGGATCCGGTCAGGCCCTTCTTGAGCCGGGAACGGATCTCCGTCACCCGCTCCGACTGTCCCAGCGCGGCAGCGGCCATCATGCAGCCGTTGCGAGCCTCGCCAGTACAGGAGTCGACGGTAGCCTCGCAAAAGGCGGTCACGGCCTTGTGGATGTCCGGCTCCGCTTGAAATGCTGCCATTCTGGGAGTTCCATACGTCAGCGCATAGCGCTCGACCGCCTTGAGCAACAAGGTGGACTTGTCTCCGAAGGCCCGGTATAGCGCGGGTTTTGTGACGTTAACGGCGCGCGCGATCCGATCCACGTCGACTCCTTCATACCCATGCTCCCAAAACATCTCAACGGCACGGTCAAGTGCTTCGTCGGGGATAAAGCCTTTTGGACGTCCTCGGGGACGCTTCAAATGATTAGTTACCATAGCGTACGAAATTCCTTGCATTGTCTCTGCGCTTATCGTACTCTGGCGTTCGTAATACTTCAAGACAGATAAACACAGGAGACGACATGGATAGGTTCGAAGGAAGAACAGCACGACCTTCACCCTTCACCACGGAGACGCCCATGGAGCATTCGATCGCGCTCGCCGAGCTGGTCAAGCGAGGTCGGCCGGTCGATTTCCTACTGCACAATGCCGAGATGGTCCCAGGTAAGAAGCTCGTGCTCACTGCGGCGGGCGTCGAGGCGGATCAGGCCCCGCTGAGCGGCCATCATCAACTGCCTGTCGGGTTGCTCCATTCCGCCAGTAATTAAAAACCTAAGAAGGAGAAAAACATGAACGAAAGTATCTTGATAACCGGAGCAAATGCTGGGCTTGGGAAAGAGACTGCCCGACAGTTAGCATTGAAAAAAGAAACAGGAAAGGTAATTCTTTTTTGCAGAAATCGTGCGAGAGCAGAGGCAGCAAAAAAGGACCTTGAGGAGAAAACGGGGAAAAAGATTTTTGCAATTGTTATCGGAGATGTTACGGATGCAAATTCTGTAAGAAAAGCAGTAGAAGAAATAAAGGAGCCTATTGATGCAATAGTTTTAAATGCAGGTGGAGTAGTTGGGAAAACGGCTGCGAAATCTACGCCTTCCGGTATGAATCAATTGGCTGCTACGAATATTTTAGGTAATGTAATTCTAGTGGAGGAATTAATTAAACGGGACAAGTTAAGGAAAACAGTTCTATCAGTCAGTGCGGAAGCTGTTCCAGGAGTAAAGATGCTCGGAGTAAAACGGGTTTCAATGAGGACTTCTTCTGTAGATGAGTTTGCTGCTGTTCTTGATGGATCATATTTTGGTGAGAAGTTCGTCGTATTGCAAGCATACGCATATGTCAAGTATGCGGAAACCATGTGGACGTTATCAATGGCAAGAAAGTACCCCAAGCTCAAGTTTGTTGTTGTGAGCCCAGGAAATACAAAAGGAACTCAGGCGCCAGATAGTCTTCCCCCGCCAATGCGGTTTATGTTGAAATTTGTGATGATGCCTATCGTATTCCCATTGATGGGTGGAATGGTGCATACCCTGGAAGTAGGTGCAAAGCGCTTTGTAGATGCCATTTCGGATGAGCGGTATAAGAGCGGCGTTTTTTATGCCAGTAAAGAGGGTAAGTTATCAGGGGACATGGTGGACCAGAGCACCTTTTTTACTGATTTGAAAAATACTTCATTTCAAGATAACGCCAACGAGGCAATTCACCATTTCATAACTTAGGCGCTCGGAGCCGACGTCTCAGGGCAATTCTTCGCCTCAGCTCAAGGGAAGTTCTCAGGCCCAATTGAGGCGCAGCACCACCCGCACCTCCACGATCGCGCCAGCCAGGAAGCCGCGTGGCAGGCCGTCGTCAAGGTCTCCGGTATCGACTTGTCTAGCCCAGCATCCTTAAGCGCGGTGTCCTCAAGGAGCGTTGATCGGCGCGCCTCTGGATGCAAAACTACATCGCCACATCCAAATGAGGAGTATGAACATGCACAACTTTGTAGTGAGCTGTTTGGTTGCTGCTTATCTCGCAGTGAACGTGTACGCGATTGTGAAGGTACGAGTGTTTGAGTTGGCCCGTTCCCGGAAGCAACTCATACTCTACGGCGCTTCCTTCATATTGTGCGGTTCTGTCATCCTGTTGGGATGTTGGCTCATGGAGATCATGCGCCGATTCGATGAATGGGCCGCCTAATGGCCCACTGAGGTGACTCATTTTGAGGACAAAGCTCCGAACAAGTTAGCTGAAAACCGAAGTGCATTGTCAACTCCTGATACGAGGAGAGTGACCAAGTGCTCTCGACTGACGACTTCAGCCGTGGGTGTTGAAAAACTTGCTTTCTGCACAAATGGCCTCAAATCCGGTGATAGAAAATGTCTGCAAGGTTCGAGAGAATCGTTTGTAGGGCATCCTGGCGCGATGAATATTCCGCGAGTTCTCAGAGGATGAGTTTTTCAACACCCACAGCCCAAATCACTCATTGAATATGGGGTTGCCCTCATTCAGAAGGTCGGTCCCGAAAAACGCCGCAGGCTCCGGGAGCATCCCCGTACCGCAACCCGGCGACTAGGCACAGAATTCCAGTCGCCAAGGCGACATTTGGGGAGTAATCCTCTGAGGAGCCGGTAGTAAGAAGAAAACATTATTGTTATACAGATTCTTGTTCTACTCCATGGATTGGCTGCGAGATTCTGGGTGGAATGAACACATCCGCCTCAAAGGACGAAGTGCCGCTACCAACGCTGTCGGATAAACAGAACGACCTTCGCGCCAGGCGTGTTGGGTATTGCACAAGTGGTAACTGAAGAGTAGCCGGTTAACCGCCCAGGACCATTGGAACTGGTGACAACAAATCGATAGTCCATAGGCTTTCATCCTGTTGGGTTCAGTTTCCTCTGTTTCAATCCGGGTATGTCTTAGTAAGCTCGCGAATCAGACCACAGGATGCTCATCGATGTGGGCAGCCGGGCCAGCAGCAAGGCCGCCGCATTCCCTCTTTAAGCTCCGAGCACACCCTTTCGACATGCTGCCGCCTTGTCTCATCTTTCTTTACGGAGATGGTCCAGCAGATCCACTCGTTGCGCGCGAGCGGCGTTATGTCTTCCCATGCCGCCCGTGCCTTCGCGTCGGAGGCGAGCGCCTGTCGGAGATCAGTCGGGAGGTTATGTACGACTCCTCCGGAAATTCGAAGGGTTGCCATGGAGTTACCTCGCAGGAGGAGGCTGCCTAAATCTGGCGTCTGCTTAAGGATCAAGCATCTGACAGGAGAGAACAACTCGGATTGCGGGATTCAAGTACACTTTGGCAAGAGATTCGCAATACGGATGGGTGCGATCGATCCATGGGGTGGGGCTTTGCGCCGGCCATGCAGGCCATTATCGTGAAAGCAGCGTAAGCGTAGTTTGAGGAGAAATGCGCAATCCGCACGCCTGTCGCGACGCCGCGTGGTGGATGGAGGCAGCATATGAGCAGCTCGATCTTTGAAACAGCCGTGGAGAGAGTGAAGGGAACTGCTTCCGTCCCTGCCACTGACTTGCTGGCCATTGAGGAGCCGCTTGAAATTCAACTGGAATACGGACCGGCGCAAGATCGAAAGATAGAATCCATCGCCATTACCATGCGGACTCCAGGTCACGATCTGGAGCTCGCCATAGGCTTCCTGGTTACGGAAGGCATCCTGCGCAATCCAGTCGATGTGGAACAATACGGATACGTGGAGGACGGAACTCAGCGCGAGGCGGGAGAACCGGAAAGGCCGTTTCGCATTCTTGGATATCAGACGAACAGCAATGTCGTCCGTGTCCAACTGGCGCCACATGTGGCGATCAACACCGGGCAGTTCAGCCGCAACTTCTACATGACATCCAGTTGCGGCATCTGCGGGAAAGCTTCCTTACTGGCACTGCAGACTGTGTGTCCGCAGCCCCTGCCGAATCGATTCTCCATCAGCGCCGAGACACTGTATGCTCTGCCGTCGCACTTGCGCCAGGCACAGGCTATCTTTGATCGCACCGGCGGCCTGCACGGGGCGGCCTTATTCGATGCGGAAGGCAGGCTGATCGTCATGCGGGAGGACGTGGGACGCCATAACGCTGTGGACAAGCTCATCGGCGATCAGTTCCTTCACGATCGCCTTCCCCTCGAAAACACGCTTTTGATGCTCTCCGGCCGTGCTAGTTTCGAACTCCTGCAAAAAGCGCTCATGGCCGGCGTATCGATGGTCGCCGCGGTGGGCGCTCCCTCGAGCCTTGCTGTCCAGATCGCACGAGAATTCGATATCGCCCTGGTTGGCTTCTTGCGAGACGATCGATTCAATACCTACCATGGGGCCGAGCATCTCTCCGGCATTCGTGCGTGCGCGGAGGGAAACCTCCCATGAGACCAGGGACGAGATCCCGGGGCAAGGCAAGCCCCGCAACGCCGGCCTTCCGTTAACAGAAAATTAAAGAAAGCCGCTTTCTTCCTCACGAAAAACCCTTTACGGCACGGAAAGGGCCGTACTAGCATCCTGAAATCGGGCTGCGGACGGAGGTCGTTGAGCATGCCGGTTACCGTGAATGGTATCGTCCTCGAGTTTGCGCCGGGAGAGCGCCTGATCGATGTGGTCAATCGCGCTGCCGGGCGCACTGACGACGGGCGCGACGGCAACCAACTTCCGCAGGTTTGTTATCACCCGCAACTCGGCCCCATTCAAACTTGCGATACCTGCATGGTGGAAGCCGACGGCAAGCTGCTGCGCGCGTGCGCAACCCAGGCCGCGGACGGCATGCGCGTGGAGACGCGATCGGCGCGGACGTCGGCTGCGCAGCGCGATGCCATGGACCGGATTCTGAGCAACCACATGCTCTACTGCACGGTCTGCGACAACAACAACGGCAATTGCACGGTTCATAACACGACCAAGGTTCTCGGGATTGAGCACCAGGAGATCCCGTTCCGATCAAAGCCTTACGAAGTGGATTTGAGCAATCCCTTCTACCGCTACGATCCGCAGCAGTGCATTCTGTGCGGGCGTTGCGTTGAGGCGTGCCAGAATCTGCAAGTGAATGAGACGCTCAGCATCAATTGGGAAGATCCGCATCCGCGCGTCCTCTGGGACGGCGGCGCGTCGATCAACGAATCGAGCTGCGTTTCCTGCGGGCATTGCGTGACCGTGTGCCCGTGCAATGCACTGATGGAAAAGTCGATGCTCGGCGAGGCGGGCTACTTTACCGCGCTGCCGGAACAGACCCTCAACGGCATGATCGACATTGTGAAGGACGTGGAGCCGGAGGTGGGTTACGGCGGAATCATGAAGGTATCGGAGATGGAAGCGCTAATGCGCGAATCCCGCATCCGGCGCACCAAGACGGTGTGCACCTATTGCGGTGTGGGCTGCACCTTCGATGTCTGGACCAAGGATCGTCACATTCTGAAGGTAGAACCCGCGCACGGCCCGGCGAACGGCGTTTCCACCTGCATCAAAGGCAAGTTCGGGTGGGATTTTGTGAACAGCCCCGACCGGCTGACCAAGCCTCTGATCCGCGAAGGCAACGGATTCCGCGAGGCAAGCTGGGATGAGGCGCTGGACCTGGTGGCGCGCCGCTTTCGCGAGATCAAGGCCGAGCATGGGCCAGATGCTCTAGCGTTTATTTCTTCGTCGAAGTGCACCAACGAAGAGAGCTATCTGATGCAGAAGCTGGCGCGCGCGGTCATCGGCACCAACAACATGGATAACTGCTCGCGTTACTGCCAGGCCCCGGCAACCACTGGCCTCTTTCGAACCGTCGGGTACGGTGGCGATTCCGGCTCCATCAGCGACATCGAGCAAGCGGACTTGGTCATCATCATCGGAAGCAACACCGCGGAGAGCCATCCGGTGTTGGCCACGCGAATCAAACGTTCGCATAAATTGTGCGGTCAGAAGCTCATTGTCTCCGATCTACGCGAGAACGAGATGGCGCAGCGCGCTGACGTTTACCTGCATCCTCGCCCCAGCACGGACTTGGTCTGGCTCTCCGCGGTGACCAAGTACATCTTCGATCACGGCCTGGCGAAACAGGAGTTCATCGATAAGTGGGTAAAGGGCGCCGATGAATACCGCAAGAGCTTGGCGCCCTTCACGGTGGAGATGGCGAGCGAACGCACCGGCCTGCCGATCGAGACCATTGAAAAAGTGGCGCGCATGATAGCCGAAGCTGGCAGCGTGTGCGTCTGCTGGGCCATGGGTGTTACGCAGCACGTGATGGGATCAGATACCTCGACGGCGATCTCCAACCTGCTGCTTGCCACCGGCAACTATATGCGACCGGGAACCGGCGCGTATCCGCTGCGCGGACACAATAACGTGCAGGGCGCGAGCGATCACGGCGCGATGCCCAACTACTTCCCCGGATACCAGAAGGTGGACGACCCGGAGATTCGGGCCAGGTTTGAAAAAGCGTGGGGCGTCGCGTTGCCGCCCAAGCCCGGGCTCGACAACCACATGATGATCGATGCCATTCACGACGGCCGATTGAAGTCGATGTACATGTTCGGCGAAGAGATCAGCATGGTCGACTCCAATGCGAACTACGTTGCGGCCGCGCTGGAGAAGCTCGACTTTTTCGTCATGCAGGAGATCTTTTTCTCGCAGACGTGCCGCTATGCCGACGTGATTCTGCCTGCGAGCCCGAGCCTCGAAAAAGAAGGCACGTTTACCAGTACGGAACGGCGGATTCAGCGGCTCTACCGCGTGATGGAGCCGCTGGGCGACAGCCGGCCGGACTGGGAGATTCTGATCGATGTGGCCAACCGGCTGGGCGCGCACTGGACATACAAGCATCCCTCGGAGATTTACGAGGAGATCGCGTCGGTGACGCCGCTGATGGCCGGCGTGACCTACGAGCGGCTCGAAGGCTACAAAACGCTGCAATGGCCGGTAGCGCCGGATGGCAGCGATCAGCCCCTGCTCTATACCAAGCAGTTCAAGTCCGCGGATGGCAAGGCGACGTTTTATCCCGGTGCCGTGGACCGAGCCGAGCGATCAACCCAACGCGGATTACGATCTGCACCTGAACAACGGCCGCCTGCTCGAGCACTTCCATGAAGGCAACATGACCTATCGCACGAAGGGTATTCGCGAGAAGACGCCATGCACATTTGTGGAGGTGTCGCCCGAGCTGGCGGATGAGCGCGGCATCCACACCGGCGCCCTGGTGGAGCTCGATTCGCGCTACGGCAAGGTCACCGTGCAGGCGGTGGTCACTTCACGCGTGAGCGGCAAGGAACTCTATATGCCCATGAACTCTGTTGACTGAGCCGGTAAACCGGCTTACCAGCAGCTACACCGACAAGGTCACGCACACGCCGGCCTACAAGGAAACATCGGTGCGCATGACCGTCCTGGAGCCCGATGGCGCGGACCCGCTGCCCCGCACCAACTCGCGCTACGGCGCTCCCACGCCGCAAATGGGCGTAGAGGTCGAGCGCAAATGGGCGCGCGCGGATTACCACGAGCCCGGCCAGAATCTCATCCAGATCAAGAACGCTGCGCCCGATGCAGCCGGGCAGGAGAGATAGCCATGGCGCGTCCGATTGCATTTGAGGTGCCGCCGTACGATCCACGCGAATCGCTGCGCAAGCGGCTGGAAGCGGCGCCAATTGAGCACGCGGAGGCGCTGCTCGAAAGCTATGAGCTGCTGCAACAGTTACACACAACTGGAACACTGCGCCTGTTGACGGGTGCGCTTGGCGCGGGCAACCAGATTCTGGAAACCGCGGTGGATGCGGCGCGTTCTTGCGAAGCCGTCTGCGCGACGCGCAATGCGATTCTGCTGGGCAAGATGCTGGCCAGCATCAATCCGGAGATTCTTGAGGGCATTGTGGCAGCGGTGGGCGAGACGCTAGGGAGTTATAAGAAACCTGTCATCGAGCCTCCGGGATTGTTCGCATTGCTCAGCCAATTCCGGCACAAAGAACTGCGGCGGAGCGTAGCGCTCATCAACCGTTTCCTGGAAAGCCTCGGCAATCAAATCAAATCGCAACGGGAGTTGGAGAATCCCCCGTGCCACTCCAATTCCTCCGCAGGAGAAAGTCAATGAAAAATCGATGGGGAATGGCTCTAGCAGGTGTCTTCATGCAAGTGGCGCTCGGCGCCGTGTACGCGTGGAGTGTATTTCGTAATCCGCTCATTAAGAAGTTCGGGTGGTCAGTCACCAGCGTCACCCTCACCTTTACCATCTGCGTCTTTGTGCTCGGCGTGGCCGCATTCTTTGGCGGCCTGTGGCTCAACAAAAAAGGCCCGCGCGTTGTGGCGCTCACCGGTGGATTCTTGTACGGGTTGGGCGTGTTTCTCGCCAGCTACACCAGCAGTCTGGGGTGGCTGTATCTCACCTACGGTGTGATCGGCGGCATTGGCCTGGGATTTGGCTACATTGTTCCGGTGGCTGTGCTGCTGAAGTGGTTCCCCGATAAGCGCGGCCTCATCACCGGCATTGCGGTGGGCGGATTCGGCGCCGGCGCCCTCGTCACTGCGCCCGTAGCCTCGCATCTCATCCAGACCGTCGGCGTGCTCAAGACCTTCGCTTACCTGGGCATTGCCTACCTCGTCGTCACCATGATCGCGGGCTTCTTCATGCAGAATCCACCGGAAGGCTATCGGCCTGAAGGCTGGACGCCCAGCGCGACGCAGAAGGCACAGCGGGCGACAAAAGACTACACGCTGGGCGAGGCTCTTTCCACATGGCAGTGGTGGGCGTTGTGGCTAGTGCTCTTTTTGAATGTGACCGCCGGCATCTCGCTCATCTCGCAGGAATCGCCCATGTTCCAGAAAATCTCTGTGGTTACGGCCGCGGTGGCTGCGGGCATGGTGGGGATCGTCAGCATCGGCAATGCGGTGGGCCGCATCTTCTGGGCGTGGGTTTCTGACGGCATTACGCGGCGCTGGACGTTCGTAACCATGTTCCTGCTGCAGTTTGTGCTCTTCCTGATGTTGCCCTCGCTCGCGAACTACCAGGTTATGACGGTGGTTTCGTTCGCGATTCTCATGTGCTACGGCGGCGGGTTCGGCACCATGCCTGCCTTTACAGCCGACTACTTTGGCAGCAGAAACGTGGGCCCCATCTACGGGCTCATGCTCACCGCGTGGGGCACGGCGAGCGCCTTTGGCCCCCTGCTTTTGGCCAATACGCTCAAAGCCACCGGCGCCTATACCAGCGGACTGCACATCATCGCGATCATCATGATTGTCTCGGTGGTTCTGCCGATCGTGGTGCGCCCACCGAAGCCGCGCGAAGCCGCAGCGGCCGCCGGTCCATCTCCTTCTGTCAGCGACTTGGCATAGTAATCCAGAGCACAACCGCAACAAGCATTATCGCTGTGACCACCACAAGGGCATCTGCACCTCGATGTGGATGCCCTGGAACGCCTTATATGCGTCTGCGTCTGAGCAGGACCGACCTGACTTCAGATGAGAAGAGAGAAGAATGCCTGGGCGATCGGGGCCCAGGGTAAGGACAATTTACCTGGCCGAACAGCAGGTCTAAGCCGCATCGAGATTCTGTCAATTGAGGTTGACCAGTTGATTCTTTTACCGCCCGAAGGCGCACAAAGCAGCATCCTGAGCGTGTGGTCGCCAAACCGTCAGTAACTAATCGGTGAATAGCCGCCGCTAGGGGCGCTAGCTGTGGGCCGGCATGGAAGTCTGTTTCAGCGTCCCGCTACGCCAACATCGGTCAATGTTCAGGCCGGGCAGGCAGGATCGGTAACGGCAAACGCCCCAGGCTCCAGGAGCATCCTTAGATCCCAGCCTCGCATTGAGGTCGTCATCGATTCCAGAAGTCGCTACGCCCTCCCTGCGCCACTGTTCGCGTCCGCCAAGGGGATAACTCCACCCTTCACTTCAAGACCTCTAGCTTGTAAGTCCAGTTCATTGATGACGTTGTTAACTTCTCCAAGGCGTGAAAGTGCATTCCGGACATACTCCCCAAACTGGGGACTGCCGACCAGTTCCGTACCGACGAATAGGGTAGCACTCACCACGGGAACAGGAAGCGAACGAACCAAGGCATTCGCCATAGCCTCCAGGTGTTCCGCTATGGTCTGGCGCATTGCGATCAATTCGGGATCTCTGAAGAAATCATCGTCCTCCGGAGTGTTAAGGACAACTAGTTCGTTCCAGAAAAGAGCGACCGCTGCCAACGAAGCTCTGAGAATCGTTTCACTCTGGCGCACATACAGCTCCCGATCCTTCCCGAATTCGTATTTCACGGTGTCGTTCAGGGTCTGGAGGTTAACGATCTTCTTTCCAAATTCCTCGCGCAGAATGTCCGCACGGTGCAGCAGGGCTCCATGCCTTCGGCCATCCTTGCATAGCTGAAATAACCCGCTTACGTCACGCAAGGCCGATGCGAGCGCCTCGCGCATTACGGTAACGCTGCGCACCGGCCATAACTGATCGAAGACAACCCACATAACGAACAGGGCTATTAGGATACCAATGAGACGGTCCCTCGCCGGCGCCAGTTGCGTGGGCGCGTGATACCCCGTAATCGCTACCAGGTAAAACGAGAAGCACATCTGCATGCCGATGTAGCTGAATCGTCTCCCTTGAGCGACGTATCCCGTGACAAATACTACTGACGCGACGATGAGCACGACTCCGGTGAGCGAATCGATGTTGGGGAGAAGAAGGCTCTCGACTGCAAGTCCCAAGGCTCCGCCCAGAACCGAACCGATGAAACGGTATACGAACTTCTGCTTCATTGCGCCGGAATTGGTGAGCCCGACGATCAGGACAGTCCCGCAACAGGTGGAGATTCCGGGCCAATCGACGGCAAAATAGAAGATGTAGCAAAGCGTGGCGCAAAGGCTCAGCTTGAACGCAAAGGCGACGGAGTCTTTATTGGTCAGAGCCGCCTTGTTGATAAACTCTGTTTTCCTGGCAGGCAGTGCAGCCAGTTCCTTGTTCGGCAGAGAGGGCCTGTTGCGAGGCATGACGAGAAGCTCATGCAGCGTCTCTTCAATTCGGTCCAGCAACGTTGAAGGCGAGCCTGGCCTCAGCTTCAACTCCCCCTCGCTCTGTACCTTGGTCTCTAAATCCGCCAAGGCGCCGCAGTGAGCCGCTATGGCAGCGCAACGGCCACGCAATTCCGGGTCGACGGTCTGCGGATTCTGGGCGGCAAAGGCTGCAGAAAGATCCAGAAGCTGCAACCCGAGCGTCATTCGAACCTTTGTTCCAATTCGAAGATCTCCAGGGTCGAGGTTGCGGGCCACGAGGGATTCGTAGAGTTGCTGGATCTCCCTCGGGCCGGCAGCAGCGAAGCGTGCGACCTGCGACACGGCTTGGGACCACTCGCCCGTCACGGCTCCTTCGGCATAGAGACTGAACAATTTCTGCAGCGCCCGATACCGCATCGCGATCTGTTTGCGTAAATCGGCAGCGGGATTGCGCGCGCCGAAAAGGTACTCCACCGCCAGTGAGCTACCGAGCGAAACAGAAAGGGTGGCAATGAACCAGAGAGAGTTCTTGACGAGAGTGTCTGCGGGTGCGTGCAGTTCCCACATCGCAATCAATGTGACGAATACAAATCCCCCGCCTACAAAAAGAAAAGGGATGACACAGGCCTGAATTCCCATTCCACAGACGAAGCCAATCCCCGCAATACTTAGGACACGAGCCATCGGATCGTTGTCCGTGAGGCCAATGACAATAAGCGAGGCAGCCACCGCGATGGTCCCCGTCACCAGCATAGCCATGTTGAATTTGAAACAGATGGCGGGGCTCTCATGGGCAACGAAAAAGAGGATGTAAAGACAGAGCGGCAAATACATCATCTGCCAGACAAGAATGCACACGAGTGTAATGACGGAGGCAAGAACAATGCGTAGCGCGCATTTGATCCGCTCCGGAGAGGCCTGCTGATCCCGCCAGAAATCCCGTATCATCAATGGCGTATCTGTAATCATCCTCTATCTCACCACTGTGACGGCGGTTGCACCGATGCGAAAGAGTTCCGGGTCTGGGTCCTGTATCCGGATGCGAACCTGAAACCGGGTCGAGAGGTGTACCCAGTTGAGGGTGCGTTCGATGTCCGGCAGGCCGCCTACGACCTTTGCATCCTCCGGAAGCACGCCGTGACCAATGCTCTCCACCACCCCATGGAACTTTCTGTCGGGATGGCCCATCAGGTAAACGTCGACGGGGCTTCCATTCCGTATCGCCTTTACCTTCGTCTCGCGATAGTTGGCAATCACCGACCATGTGCGCGTATCGATGAGAGTAAACATCGGTGCGCCGGGGTGCGCGTAGGCGCCTTCGGAGATATTCATATTGGTTACATAGGCATCGAAGGGTGCAACAACCCGGCAATGCTCCAGGTCGAGCCGCGCAGTATCCACCTTCGCCGCCTTGGCCGCGCGCAGGGACATCAACGTGTCCACCGTATCGATATTGTGGATCGCCTGGCCTAACTGTGCCTGCGACACCGATGCAAGTTCGTCTGCTTCCTGTCGTTGGAAAACAGCCTGTGTTTCCTGCGCCTGCTGCTGCGTGAGTGCCGCGAGGGCTTCGTCGTAGTTGCCTTGTGCAACGCGCACAACCGTGCGCGCATGGTCAACCTGTTCAACGGTCACGTAGTTCTTTTCGAGCAGAGGTTCGATGCGGTGCAGGTCGTTGTTGGCCAGTTTGAGCTGCGCATCCGCGGCGACGACCGCGGCCTGAGCGCGGGAGACGGCGGCCTTCGCCTCGTCCACACCGCTGCCAGCCGTCGTCCCAGTCCTGAAGGAACACCTGCTCCTGGCTATGCCAGTCGTGCAGGCGCTGGGGACAATTGGCTCCGTAGATGAGCGCGGGGTACTCCCCGTCCCAGGCAACCGGCGGCTTAGCGGGCAGCCAGCGATTTTCCCCTCCGGTGTCCTGACCGTAGGGAACGCCCTTGAAGGTGAAGACATCGCCGGACACGAAGCCACGCACTTTGCCGTGTTTGGTATGGGTCACCGCGGAAGGAGGCGTAGAACAGAACGGCGGCTGCTGCTGGTGAACTCCGGTCTTGATGCTGTCGGAGGCGTGAGCCGTACTTGCGATAGCGGCGGCCATCCCGGCGCCCGCCGAAAGCTTTAGTGCATCGCGACGGCTCAATACAAGGGGATTCCCGGTTTTCGATTTCGACATTGCGGTTTTCCTTTGCGGTCTCGGAGGCAGCTTCGATTGGTGGTACTCGGATCGGGCAGGGCACTGCGTATCTCCGGCCCGGCCTCGAAGTGCTGCCTGTGGACGCCCAAATACTATCGAGCGTCCACAACATTCGGCAAGCAAGTGAATCGCTTTATCGATGGAAGGCCGAACTCACGGCGGACCAGACGGAAGGGGTTTGTGTGGAATGGGTGGTTGGTGCGGGCTTTTGGGGTTCCCTGTGGGAATTGCGGACGAGGAAAGCAAGAGCAAAGGCGCACGGGCAGACAAGAAGGCCCATCCCAGGATTCTTCGGGATGGGCCTTCTCAATTCTGGATGGGGTGGTTGGCCCGGTTACTTGCTGCCCCAGAAATCCGGAGATGCGGTAATCCACGAATCGGGAGCGTAGCTGACCTTGGGGCTGAACGAGAAGAGGTCGCTCTCGGAGGATTCAACCGAGGACGATCCGCCGTTCTCCAGCATCTGCATGAGGTCTTCGCCCACGGCCTCGGTGAACTTCTTGCCGCCGGCCTCCATGCCGTCCACGTAAGAGAGGTTTTCAAATGGGGTCACGAGGATGTAGGTGTTGTCGCTGCCCACGCCGTACATCTTCTGGAACATTGCCCAGCGCGCCTCAGGAAGAGCGGATTGATAGGACTTGATGTAGACCTTGACCAGGTGACGAAAATCCTGATCATGGCCGGAGCGGACGTGGAAGAGGAGGATGCGCATGAAGCGCATCTTTGCCAAGTCGACCGCAGGGTTGAGGCTGAGGTCCTTCTCAAAGGAGTAAATGCTGGCGTGACGGGCAGCGACCAGAGAGGCTTCCTGGGCATTGTCCGTTGCCAGAGTTTCCTGCAGTTTGGACATGGCCGCGGTGTCGTCGTGATCTTTCTGCATCTCGGCGAACGAATCAAAGCCATGCATGTAGAGAAGATTGGTGCCGCCGGTGATGGGCGACATGGCCAGGTAATGGCTGGGCGCATTGGCTGCGCGCAGTGCTGCAACTTCATCGGCTTCCAGCTTTGCGTACGCGCCGCCTTGTTCGGGTTTCAGTTCCACATTGGAGAGGTAGAGGTATTTGCTGGGGCCCTGGGCCTGTCCTGCTTCGTGCTGTGCGAGCGCGGCGGGCGCCGGGGTGAAGGCTAGTCCTGTCAACAACAGGCAGAGGGGGGCAATGGAACCAGAACGGAGCTTCATCAAATTCTCGCCTCCTTGGGCATGTTTCCGGGGATGGGGGGAGTTCCTGCATCGTACTCCCGCCCCATTCCCATTGGGAAATGATTTCGTGCGCCTGCTCAGCTTCCGATTAAGGTGGAGGGGCACTGTTCCCATTGCGGAGGAGAGGTGCGAGGGGGTATGGTTGCGCCTAGGGTAAGCCCCTAGTTATGCGGCCCTCTGATTCCCCGGAGCCGGACGCGACGGAGCAGGCTCGGCAGGGTCGTGCCGAGTTTGCGCGCATCGCGATCGAAAACCACTCTGCGATTTCGCCGGACGCGATCCTGGTGACGGATGCGTCAGGGGTGATCCGCGAGGCGAATCCACGCGCCACGGAGCTGTTTGGCTACACCCGGGCCGAGCTGACCGGAATGGCGATTGAGAGCCTGGTTCCGGAGCGGTTCCGGGGGCGTCATCCCAGCCATCGCGAAAATTTTAATGCACACCCGAGGACGCGGCAGATGGGCGCGAGCCAGAAGCTGTTTGCGCTGCGCAAAGACGGCAGCGAATTCCCGGTGGACATTATGCTGCGGCCGATTGGAACGGCAGCGGGGCCGGTGACCATCAGCTTTGTGCGGGACACCACAGAGCAGCGGGCGGCGCAGGAAGAGCTGCGGCGGCAGGACCTGCAACTGCGGTCGATTATCGAAGCGGTGCACGATTACGCGATCTACATGCTGGACGGAGAAGGGCACGTGGTGACGTGGAACCGTGGGGGCGAGCGGATTCACGGGTATACCGCGGACGAGATTCTGGGGAAGAACTTTGCGCGATTTTTCGAGCAGCGGGATCAGGACCGGGGACATGCGCAGGAGATGCTGGGGCAGGCAGCGGAGCGGGGGACGTTTGAAGAAGAAGGATGGCGGGTGCGCAAGGATGGATCGCGGTTCTGGGCGCAGAGCGTGCTGACGGCGATCCGGGATGAGACGGGGCAGCTAACGGGATTTGCCAAGGTGACGCGGGACCACACGGACCGCAAGCGAGCCGAAGAAGCGGTGATGCTGCAGTTGAGCGCGGCGCTTTTGGAAAACATGGATGTGCGCAAGCTGCTGGAGGCATTTTCAGCGAGTATTGCCGAGGTGATTCCGCACGACGCGGCGACGCTGGGGATGTACGACGAGACGCGCGACACGATGACGGTGCAGTTTCTGGGGCGAGACGAGAAGGGATTGCGGCGGATGGATCTGCGCGTGCCGGTGGAAGGATCCCCGTCGGGGGCGGCGTACCGGATGCGCGAGCCGGTGATTCTGGAGCGGATGCCGGATGCGGCTTTTGGCGCGGGGACGGTGGATCATTTGACGGGGATCGGGATGCGGTCAGGATTGTGGGTTCCGTTGCTTTATCGCGGCGAGCCTATTGGGGCGCTGGCGGTGGCGAGCCGGATGGAAAGGGCGTTTGGAACGCGGGAAGCGGAGGTGCTGGCGGAGTTTGCCGACCAGATGGCGATGGCGGTGAAGAACGCGGTGGCGTTCCGGCAGGTGACGGACCTGCGGGACCGGTTGAACCAGGAGAAGCAGTACCTGGAAGACGAGATCAACCTGGAGCACCAGTTCGAGGACATTGTGGGGGAGAGCTCGGGGCTGAAGCGGGTGCTGAGCCAGATTGAGACGGTGGCGCCGACGGACGCGACGGTGCTGATCCAGGGGGAGACGGGCACGGGCAAGGAGCTGCTGGCGCGGGCGATCCACCGGCTGAGCACGCGCAACGACCGGACGTTTATCAAGCTGAACTGCGCGGCGATTCCGGCGGCGCTGCTGGAGAGCGAACTGTTTGGGCACGAGAAGGGCGCGTTTACGGGGGCGATTGCGCGCAAGATGGGGCGGCTGGAGCTGGCGCACGAGGGGACGCTGTTTCTGGACGAGGTGGGCGAGATGCCGCTGGAACTGCAGCCGAAGCTGCTGCGGGCGCTGCAGGAGCGGGAGATTGAACGGCTGGGCGGGACGCGGCCGATCCAGGTGAATGTGCGGCTGATTGCGGCGACCAATCGCGACCTGGCGCAGATGGTGGAGCAGAAGACGTTTCGCGCGGACCTTTATTACCGGCTTAAGGTGTTTCCGATTTTTGCGCCGCCGCTGCGAGAGCGGAAGAAGGACATTCCGGTGCTGGTGCGGCATTTTGTGGCGGCGCACAGCCGGCGGATGGGCAAGACGATCGAGACGATTCCGGACGCGACCATGGACGCGCTGACGGAATGGAAGTGGCCGGGGAATATCCGGGAACTGGAAAACCTGCTGGAGAGGGCGGTAATCCTGACGCGAGGGCCGGTGCTGTACGTGCCGCTGGCGGAGCTGGAAATGCCGCTGGAAGACGACGAGCCGGAGGGCGAGGAGACAGTGACGCTGCACTCGGCGGAGCGCGAACATATTTTGAAGGTGCTGCGGGAGTGCAAGGGAATTATCGGCGGGCCGGGCGGCGCGGCGGACCGGCTGGGGCTGAAACGCACCACGCTGAACTCGAAGATCAAGAAGCTGAATATTACGCGGCGGGAGTTCATCTAGGGGCGGAATTCAATCTGGGTATACCCAGCATTCGTGGTATCCCACCCTTGCGCCAAAAAGAAGGCGCAAGGATGGGGCACCCAACTTCCGGGTGCAGAAGACATGAAGGCGCCCTAGACCGGATTCGGCTCGCGGACGTCGAAGCCGAGCTTGCGGAGCTCGAGGATGGACTTGCGCGCCGAGACATGATGGACGAAGATGCCGCCGGCCTGCTCCCAGATCTTCTGGTACTTGGTGATAGTCGTCCACCAGGATGTCGCCGGTGTGCTTCATGTGCAGGACCTTGTCGCGGGAGGCGCAGGTGATGACGTGGACGCCGGGGAAGTGCTGCTCGGCCCAGGCGATTTTCTGCGGCTCCGACCATCCGCCGCGGGGGCAGCCGGTGAGGATGATGGGATGGAGGTGCTCGACGGCGCGATAAAGCTCGAGCGCATCGGGGAGCAGGGGAAGATCGCGGTAGAATTTGCCGCTGGTGCGGATGCGGCGCCAGAACTCCTCGGTGCCGAGAAGATCCTCGGCTTCCTGCGATTCCATGGCGAAGATTTGCCTGGCTGCGTGGTCGAAATCGGCGAGAACGCCGTCGCAATCGAGGAAGAGCTGGTTCATGTTTCAGGATAGCAGAGGGGATTTTGCCGCTACGTCTCTTCGAGCCGAGTGGCCGGTACCCAAGTCCGATGAGAAGCTCAGGTTTCAGGAGCGCCGGCGATGGCCCGTCCCACCCTAAGCGCAAAAAGCGCGCTTAGGATGGGGCACCCACTGGAGGATTCGCGCCCACTGGGGGATTCGCACCCACTGAAGGTTTCAGCCGATTTTTGCTAGCAACTCATTCACCTTGGCCATTACTTTGAAGGCATCGGCGATGTAGACCACGTCGGCTTTGCCGCGGGTCCAGCCGCAGTTGGGGTCGAGGGAGATGGCGCGGCGCTCTGCGATGAACCGCCAGCCGACAACGTGGGGCTCCTCGCCGTGGCAGCAGGTGGAAAGGCCCTTGGGGTGACGCGGCGTGGATCCGGTTTGTCCGACCTGGTTCATGTGGGTGAGGAAGGGAAGCACGGGCTGGCCGTCGCTGCCCTGGTCGACGAGCGATTTGCTGCTGCCGAGCGATGCGCTGGTCGCGTTGATGAAGCCGAGGATGAGGTCTGCGGCTTCAGCGGGGTGGGTCTGGCCATCGGCCTGTTTGCGGGTCCAGCCGGCGCCGGCGACGAAGAGGAGCTTGGCGTCGGGGCGGATGGTCTGGGTGCTGGTCTCTGCTGCTTTCAACCCGATGACCTGGGTGCGCAGCTCCGGGAGCACGGCGGTAACGGCAATCTCCTCCGGTTGAGGCTGCGACTCATCGCTGGTGAAAGCGGCGTTGGTGCCCGGATCGAGCATGAGGAACCATGGGCGCTTTTCGCGCGTGAGGACGGACTCAATGCGCTGGCGGTAGAACCAGCGCGAGGCCTGAATGTTCTCCGTTCCCCCGATCGCGGTCACGTGAGTATCGATGGCTCCGCCGACGCGATGTGCGACGGCCGCCATCACGCGGGCAAAGCGCGAGCTGTGCGGAGCGATGACGATGGTGGCGAGCGTGGCCCTCCACAGGGCCTCACAAGCGGCGGCATCGGAAGCAAAGCGCGGCTGGGCGAAGGCCTCGCCCTGGAAGGCGAGTACCCGCTTGGTTGCGCCTGCCAGCTGTGCGGCCGGTATGGTCGCGTGTTTCGCCACGATTCCAATGGCCAGGTCCGCGCCAATCCTGGCGGCGAGCTCCTTGCCGGCGGTGACGCCTTCGAGGGATGCCTTGGTCAGCGTGTTGGTTTCGTCGGTGTGGGTGAGTACGAGGATGGATTCCATTTCCGAGCCGTTTCTCAGGGGCTAAAGCCCGAGCATCTCTGCGATTTTTCGGCGGGACTGAAGTCCCGCCCTGACGCGTTTCTAGTTTGATTCGATCCATGCGGCCAGCTCGCTGGCGATGGCGTCGGGGCTGAGGTCTTTGACCACGCGGGTCTCGCGCTGCTGTTTGGGCAAGCTGGCGGAGATGTAGCTAAGGCCGTTGGCGGCGAGGGTTGCGGGTTTGGCGCGTTGCAGGGCGGGCATGACGGTGCGCATGTTGGCCATGCCGATCTGCGGATTGTTGCGCGGCTCAGGCAGGTTGCCTGTGGCCCAGCCGAGGACGGCCGGGGGCCCCAGGCAAACGCTGGCCTGGTGGCGGCCGCCTTCTACGCGCTCCACCACTTCGAAGGAGCCATCGGCGTGAAGGTCGATTTGATCTACGCCCTGGAATTGGTCGGTGATGCCGAGATGCTCGCCGATGAACTGGAGGGTGACGCCTGCGCCGCGGCTGGCCGACTCCCACCCGCCGAATAGCAGGAGGCGCGAGCGGTCGAGGCCGGGGATGGCGGCGATAGCGTCGGCGAGAACGGTTGCAGTCGATTGCGCGTCAGTGAAGCCGGAGGCGGGGCCGTCGATAGGGATGAGCTCGAATGGAGCTTTCTGTGCAATGGTCATCATGACCTGCTGCAGCTTGGCCTTGGGTGCCATGGAGACGAGCCAGAGCTTTGTGCCGGGGTTCTTCGCGGCGAGATTTGCGGCTTCGTAAAGAGCGCTGGCGGCCCAGGGGTCGAGGATGGCTGGAAGGACGGATTCGTTCTTGATGCCGGGGCCATTCGCGTTCGTGACCGGTTCGAGTGTTTGAAGAGGATCAGGTACGATACCGGCGCAGACGACGATGTGTAAAGGTGTCGGCATTTTTTTAAGCTTCCCTCAGGGGCTAAAGCCCTCTCACGTTCTGTTCGTTTTGCGGCACGACTGAAGTCGTGCCCTGTTACAAAGCCATCGTTACCGTCGCCCCTACGGGGCTGGGTTCCGTTTTCGATCTCGCCCCCACGCTGAAGCGCGGGGCTAACAAACTTTGCGCCTACGGCGCGGATTCTCTTTTCGTACTTTGGCGGAGTTGCCTATTGTCAACAACAACCGCAGGTCCTTCGACTCCGGTCGCCACGGCGACCTTCGCTCAGGATGACCATCCCCGTGCTCCGCTCAGAACGACAACCGGAAAGGATTGTCCTTTCTTCGGCACGACTGAAGTCGTGCCCTGTTGCAAAGCCATCGTTACCGTCGCCCCTACGGGGCTGGGTTCCGTTTTCGATCTCGCCCCCCACGCTGAAGCGCGGGGCTAACAAACTTTGCGCCTACGGCGCGGATTCTCGTTTCGTACTCTGGCGGAGTTGTCTATTGTCAACAACGATCGCAGGTCCTTCGACTCCGGTCGCCACGGCGACCTTCGCTCAAGATGACAACCATCCTTGTGCAGCACTCCGCTCAGGATGACAAATCTGTTAAGGCACCCGACTAGTTCTCTGCGGAATGCAGGCCGCCCGAGCCGGCGCGGAATTCTATGTTGCCGTGCTCGCCGTCGTGGGAGTGGCTGCAATTCCAAATGCATGCGCCGCAGTGGACGCACTTTTCGCGCTCGAATGTGGGCAGTCCCTCACTGTTGATGGTAATGGCCTGGCCGGAGCACATGGCTACGCACGTTTTGTCTTCGCACTCGGCGCAGACAGTGAGGTCGCGGAAGTGGACGTGATCGGCGAAGCCGGGCGCGGCCTGGACTTTGCCGCCCATGAGCAGCGCGTCCTGGTGGGTGACAAGCAGGCGGCCATCGAAGGAGATTTCCGGCCAGCCGCGTGCGCTGAGCAGGGCGTCGTGGAAGGGACGGCCGTCCTGTACGGCAAGCTCGGCGGCGGCGCGGCGGGTGAGCACATCGGCCGGACGCCTGCTGGCGCGGCGAATCTGTTCCCAAGGTTGCGGGGCGCTGCCGCCGAGCGAAACGTGTCCATGGGTGAGCCCGGCCAGGGCGATGCCGATGAGTCCGGGGATGGTTCCCTTGTGGAAGCCGATGCGGGAGTTCTCCGCTTCACGCGCGCCGTGTTCCACCCAGCTTGCGCGGCGGCGGGCGCCGTAGGTGGCGTCGAGATTTTCGGCGGTGAAGGGTTTGCCCGCGCGCAAAAGCTCGACGACGGCTTCGCCGAGTTGCACGCCGGTGGTCCAGGCTTCGTCTACGCCGGAGTTGGTGAGCAGATTGGTGGAGCCGGAGCCTTCGCCGATGCGGGCGAAACCGTCGCCATAAAGGAATGGCTCGCCGTGGCGACCGGACTCTTCCAGCGATTTTGCGCCCCAGGAGCGCAGCGTGCCGTTCTTGAGATAGCGCCAGAGCGCGGGATGCTGGATGAAGTGCTGCAGATAGCGATAGGCAGTGCGCGAGGGGTCGTGCATCCACGAAGGGACGACGATGCCGACGGAGACGAGGCGATCCGGATGGGTGTAAAGAAAGCCGAAGATCTCCGGCTCGGGATAGCCGAGGGTGTGCCAGACGGTGCCGGGCGCGAGGGCTGGCTCGGTGCTTTGCTCCGGTAGCTCGATGAGGAACTTCATGCCGAGCGCCCAGTCGCGGCGGGAGTGGCCTTTGGGGGTACCGAGAATTTCGTCGATGGACTGGCCGATGGCGCCGACTGCGCCGTCGCCGACGACGGTGAGGCGGGCCTGAATGTCCATGCCGGGCAGGTAGCCCTCGGCGGGCGCGCCCTGCTTGCTTACGCCCTGGTCAGCGAGGCGGAGGCCGGCGACGGCGCGATCGGTGAAGAGCGGCTCGGCGACAGGCGTTCCGGGCCAGATTTGAATGAAGCCGCTGGAGAGAAGCTGCGATGCGACCCACTGGTTGAATTGACCGAGCGAAAGCAGCAGGCCGCCGCGCTTGTGCAGGAAGCCGGGAATCCAGGGCAGGGCGAATGCGTGGTCGCGAACGCCGGCTGCACGGCCCAGGGTGCGGAGTAGCGTGTCGGCGATGCGCAGACCCAAGGAGCGGCGGCTGGCGCCGATGGGATCGAGGAGGTAGAGGACGCGCTCCTGGCGGATCTCAGTGGCGAGCGGGATTTCATCCGCTTTGAAATCGGGAAAGCTGGAGCGGATGCCGCGCGCGCGCGTGACCACGCCGCTGACAGCCGCGGCAAGATCGTCGGCGCGCTCGTAGCAGGCCACCTGCAGCGGCATTCCCGGCGCGGCGGCGCTTTCGAATGCGGGATCGGCGGGATTCTGGCTCCAGGCGCGAGTGAGCGTGGTGAGGAATCCGCCCATGGCGGGGCCAAATCCTGCGCAGGCGATGTCAACGTCCATGGTCTGGCGAAGGTCTTCGCCCAATCCGTCGGCTTGGCTGAGTGCGTTCATTGCGGACCTCGCTCGCGTGTCATTGAGGCCTCATTGCGGATAGTCCAGGGCTTCGGGAATCATGACGGTCGAGACAGTTTCTGCGGCGCGGTCCTTGGCCAGGCGCGACCCGCTGAGGCAGCGGCTGAGCTTGCTTTGCAGGTTCAGGAAGTCGCTCTCGCGGCCACAGGTGGCGCAGGGGCCGGCTTTCTCAGGATGGCTGCCGTCGGCCTTGAGGACATCGAGCACCATGGCGGTGATGCCGGGCATGGTTTCTTCCAATTCCTCGATTTCGTTGGCAGAGAAGCACTCGCTGCAGCCGGCGTCGTTCCATGAGGGATGGCGCTTGTAGCCGAAGACGAGCTCGGCGGAGATGCGGTTGACCTCGCCGGCAGCCTGGGCGGCCTGCACGTGGCAGAGGTCGCTGAGGAACTGCACGGTGCCGGGGAGGAGTTCGGTGAGGGCGGTGTCGCCGGCGCCGCGGGCTTCGAGCTCGAGTACATCGAGGATCTGGCAGCGCGAGGCGAGCAGCCAACAGAGGGCGTCGGCCATGGCAAAGGTAACGCCCTGGCGCTGGGTGTGATAGAGCTTGCTGCCGTCAGGGTCGGTGGAGTTCTGGAGATGGTTGAGGGTCCAGAGCCACATCTGCATGGCGGAGGCCAGGGTGCATGCGCCTGTTCCGGGGCGAGTGGAGGCGATGGCTCGCATCTCCGCGGTCCACGCGCGGAACAGAGCCAGGAAGACGTCGGTGGTCATGGTGACGGTGAGCTGGCGGCGCTGCACGGCTTCGGGGCCCTCGTAAGTGGCCTCGAGCTGCGCGTCCATCCACTTTGAAGCGAGGAAGCCGGGGCAATCTTCGGTGATGCCGTAGCCGCCCATGAGGCTGACGGCTTCGCGCATCATGTTGGCGCCGTGGCCGGTGTTCCAGAGCTTGGTGGCGGGGCAGAGGACGTTGGCCTCGGCGTCCTTGAGCACGAAGTGGACGAGGGGGTCGGATTCCAGCTCGGCGCGGCGGGGATCATTGGTGCGCATGCCGAGAAGGTCGATGGCGCGAAGCTCGGATTCGCGCAGGGCTTTGATTTCGGCGCGTCCGCCGGAGATGCCGCGCTCCTTGAGCAGAGCGTCTTTTTCCTTTTCCAGCGGGTCGAGCTCGTCAAACAGGCGCGCACAGGCAAAGCCGAGCGAGGAGGCTGCTTCGCCGCAGGCCCACACGTCGACAAGGCGATGCAGCGCATCTTCGCGCTGCTGGATGCCCTGCTGGTAACGAATGGTGCCGGGGCGCGCGCCCTCGGCGCCGCGGAAGCGGGAGCGCTGGTAGCGGATGACGGGCTCGACGGCGGAGAGCAGCTTGGCCGCGGTCATCAGGCCCACGGTGACGCGGGTCCGGCGGAAGACAGCCTCGATGATTTCGCTGTGCGTGAAGTTGGGGACGATGACGCCGTCCTTCACCGTGTAACCGCCAACGATGCGGCTGGCCGGAACCTTGAGGTTGAAGACGGGGTCGCCGGTGGAAGAGAGCTGATGCACCAGCTTTTTGGTTGCCGTGCCGCGCTCGAAGGTGCCTTCGTCAGTTTCCTCAAGGATGATGACGCAGGTGCCCTTGATGCGGGGATCGTCAGAGTTGACGGCGGCGGTGACGAAGTTGGCGGTGGCGATGTTGGTGATGAAGCGGCCACGCTTGTCCACTTCGAGTAAGGGCTCTATGCCGTCGTTCCATTGGATGACGCGGACCTTGCCGCCCAACATGCCGGTATCGACGCCGACGTAGGGGATGGGCTCCGTAAGGCAGAAAGCGCCGCGAAGGGGAGTGCGGTCTTCGCCGGGTTGCGGCGGGGCGGCCAGCGACATGTAGTGCTGCACCTGCTCGGGAGTGCCGCGCTCGTGGATGGGCGAGAGCGCGAGGAAGCCGGCGAGGCTGGCCGTGGCAGCGCCGCCATCCACCCAGGCAAGCTCAAATGCCGCCAGCGCGAGGGCCAGATTTTTGGGGCCGGCGATAAAGCCGCCCTGGTCCGGCTCCATGAAGATGGCGCTGAGGCCGGTACGGTCGAACGCCTCCAGCATTTCTTCCTTGAGCGGGGTCCACTCGTGGGTGTTGCGCTCGCCGGCGGCTACGAGGCGGGCAACGGTGGTTCGCGCCACGCCGCGGGCGCTTTGCACCAGCATCTGCAGATCAAAGCGGTCGGCAAAATGCCATTGCAATTGGCGAATGGCGTCGGTGGGAAGCGTGAGCATCGAACTGACGCCCGAAAGCGCAGCCGTGGCCATAAGGGGTTCCTCCAGCAGCGCGCCTATTGTGCTTGAGCGGAGGGACGTTAGCCTGTGATTGGCATCACGTACACTCGGCGGGACTGAACGGTTTGCTCGGTGGGCAATCTCCGTCGGAATCGAGCGTAGAGGACAGCGATAGGGCTAAAGCGCTTGTTATCGCGTGGGTTCCGAAAGTGCATACTATGCATAGATAAACTATCTTCACATTTGGTCCTATGGAGAACGGTTCAGAATTCGAGTGTTTTTCGCTTCTTCGAAGTCGTGCGATGAGGATCGGCGCGTTGGTCGTATCTGCGTACTTGCTCCTCCTGGCGATCAACGCGATCATCGAGCCGTTGTTATACCGTCATCGCAAGTTCACCTTTCTGCAGTCGGGCGTTTTTCCGTGGATACCCGGTTGGGTAGTACTTGTCCTGAACTTCGCATTGAATGCCTACCTTGTCTGGTTATTCATAACTCTTATTCGTGCCTCGCGGTGTCTCGAAGAACGCCTCATCTCGGGCGCCTTTGCCGCCAGCTTCGCGATCGGATTCCTAACAGATCTTTCCAGCCGGACACCGACCGTAATTGTTCGTTACGGTGACTTAGCTATATGGGCCATCGCAACCGCCGCTGCTGCGAGACTGTTCGTGAGGTACCGAAACGAATCTGATTCGGAGCCGGTTCAGCAGGCTGTAACTGAAAGACGGTTTGTTGAGACGGTTGCTCTGTACTTCGGCGAAACCTTTGTTGCAACGGCAGGAGCTATGCTTGCCGTGGGAATCGCACTTCGACAGTTCTATCCAACCGAGCATGTGATGCTGCCGAACCTCACGAAAGAATCGTTCACCGCACTGAACTACTTACCGTACTCCCCGCTCCAGATCGGAGCAGGCTTTGCGCTAGGGTACCTAACCGCCCTTTACTTCAGGAGCCGCACAGTTCTTCTGGTATGGATAGCACCCATGGCAGTCGTGATCCTTTATCTCTGCACATACCAGCCAGAGAGTGTATTTGAGAACCGTTGGATCACCGCCTTGACGCGATTGTTTGGCTCGACGAGTTGCCGCCCCCCTGATTGTTACGATCGCCTCTTCATAGCCCCTCTCTACGCAGCAGTTGCATTCTCACTGGGGTCATGGCTTCGGCTCAAAAAACAGCGAGCTAGCACTTAAATCTCGAGTCGATGTTTTCGAATAGCCGGCTTTACGGGGGGACCGCGAAGTGCAACCGCAGATTCTTCGCTCCGCTCAGAATGACAGTTCCTTGAGATTGGGAAGTCGATGAATTAGTGGAGATTGCGCTACGGTTTGCGTTCGGCGGTCCAGGGACCGTCGGCGCGGGCTTCCACCTTCATGCGGCCGGCGGCATTGTCGCCATCGATCCAGCCGGCAAGCTCGGCAGGGACGGGGACGGTTTCTGGTTTGCCGTATTCTTTCTGCCAGTTCGCGGTGAATGATAGCTCGACGTAGCCATCGCGCCAGGCGCCGGTAACGGGAAGGCTGGAGCCGAAGTCGCCGGTCCATGTTCCGGTAAGGGCTGTGCCCTCACGATGGAGTTCCAGAGTCCCTTGATAGCGGCCGTAGTCGCTGGAGAAGACCACGTGCCAGGTGCCGGTGGCGTCGCTGCCGTTGTGGATGGGCTCCGGCTTCTGGGGAGTGATGCGGAGGTTTGAGAAGTAAGATTCCTCGTCCGGATAGCCCCATAACGCCACGCCGCCGGAGAGGTCTTCGCCCTTGAGGCCATTCACAATCAGGCTGGGAGAATCGGAGCCGTTCAGAAACAGTCGCGCGGTGCGGCCGCGCATCTCGATACGGACGTGGGTCCAGGTTTCGGGCTTCAGGTCGGCCCACGATTCGTAGATCCACGGCCACTGGCGGCGCAGCGGGTACCAGTCGTAGCCGGGCTTGGCCACGTACTGAACGGAATGATTGCGCATGGCCTGGTCGTCGGCCTGGGCGTTGCGCGGGCGCAGATAGAACATGTCGTAATGCGAGCCGTCGGGGCGGGCGCGGAAGGCCATGCCGGTGAACCCGGGCATGCGCACGCCGGGCGGCGTGGTGATTTTGACGGCAATGTCGACGTCGATGACGCCGTCCTGGATGGCTGACCCGCTGACGAATCCGAAGATGTCGCTGTCTTCTCTCGCGGTGAGGCGGACGGCTTTGCGGCCGAGATATTCGGCGGGTTCGGCTTTGCCGCCGATGACGGAAAGCGCCGCGGCGTCAGTGAGGGGGTAAGTCTGCGGAGCCGGGACTGCGGTGGATGGCTGCCGCCAGGCGCGGCCAAATACGGGAGCAAGGAAGGCGGCGATTATCGCGAGCGCAAGGGCGCTAGCGATGCGCGTCGCTTGCCGGATAGGGGCCCGGGAAATCCGCAGATCGAACAAGGATTGCCTCCGGAGGGATGAAACGGGGAAGGGCGTCCGCGCAGTATGGAGCAATCGCAATACCAATCGGCGCCATGCGGCAAGCTGATGAATCCAGACCGATTACCGGGGTCGCGCGGCGGCGCGATTGTGGCCCAGGTGTTCGTTTTCCGCGGGGGTTGTTCGATTTCGAACGCCCGGGCCTAAAGGCCAGCTCCTCCGGATTCGTGTGTAAGGGGCCTGAATGCCCCTGTTCCCTCCGCAGGCATAGCGAGGAGATCGAATGGCGATCGTGTTGGCGATCACGAATCTGGCCTTCGCAGGCGCTCCGTATGTGAGCGAGATCGCATAAACATTTGGCGTGTTTGGTCAACGGACACAACGAATTGTGATGGGAGTCACTGTTTGGATATCGCTGTGCGGAGTCTTCTCACATCTGGAGACTCTCTTCCAGCCGCATGCCCAGGCAGGATGTGTGCTGGCCGGAAATGGCGCCCGGAGAAAGAAGACGGCAGAATGGCGGAAGCCGCGCAGCAAGAATCGAGCTCAGCCACAGGGCCACGAGTTACCCAGCCCCAAACCTATCCCGGAAACCCGATTTTGCGCTGTGTGCGGATTCCGGGGATCACGCCATTGCTTGCGCTGGCCTTGCGCCTGGGGGCAATGGGATTGCTGCTTGGGTTGGGTGCGGCGACGGCCGCAGCGCAGACCGATTGCCTGGCTTGCCATGCCGACCAGACGATGACCGATGGCTCGGGGCACAAGATCGGCGTGGACGGAGACAAGTTTCACGCGAGCATACACGGCAGCCTGCAATGCGGCGACTGCCACGCAGACATCAAGGAGTATCCTCATCCGGATCATCCGGCGAAGGTGCAGTGCTCCACTTGTCACGCCGAGCAGGCGAGCGCGCTGAAGGGCAGCGTGCACGCGGATTCGAAGGAGCATCCGTGCACAAGCTGCCACGGCGACGCGCATGCGATTTTTCCCAAGACCGATGCGCGGTCGGCAGTTTATCCGCTGAACATCCCGGCCACATGCGGGCGGTGCCATGGCAACAACGGCATGGGGCAGAAACACGGGCTGGCCAGCGTCTACCCGCATTACATTGACTCCATTCACGGGTTTGCGCTGAGTAAAGAAGGGCTGCTGGTGGCGGCGAATTGCCAAAGCTGCCACGGCTCGCACAACATCAAGAGCCATACCGACCCGGCGAGCCCCACGTTTAAAGCCAACATTCCCAAGACGTGCGGCACCTGCCACGCCAAGATCAACGACGATTACCAGCTCGGCGTGCATGGGAAGGCAATCGCGAAGGGCAATTTGAAAGCCCCGGTCTGCACGGACTGCCATACGGCGCACGCCATCCTGCAGCCCACCGAGTCGGAATTCCGCATGCAGTCCACGCCGATCTGCGGCTCATGCCACAAGGATCAGTTATCCACTTACCGCGATACCTTTCACTCACAGTTAGGCTCGCTGGGCGGATACGTGGAGACGGCGCGGTGCTGGGACTGCCACGGGGCACACGAGATACTGCCCGCCTCGGACCCGGCTTCGCCGGTCTCAAAGGCCAACCTGGTGACCACGTGCGGGCGCTGCCATACCGGCGCCAACCTGAGTTTTGTGCAGTATCAGCCGCACGCCAACGCGCATGACCGCAAGCTGAATCCGGCGCTCTACTTCATACGCCTGTTCATGAATGTGCTGCTGATCAGCGTGCTCACTTTCTTCATCCTTCACACCATCCTGTGGCTGGTCCGCTCGCGGCTTGACCAGGTCAGGAAGAACTCGGCGGGGAGAAACCACCATGCCTGAGACACCAACGGCCGTAGAGCCGAATCCAACCCCGGCCACGGGCCGCTACTTCAGACGTTTCACCTCCGCGCAGCGCACCCTGCACGCGGTGCTGTTCTCGACGTTTCTTGGCCTCGCAGCAACGGGCTTGCCGCTGCGCTTCAGTGAGAGCATCTGGGCGCGGGGGCTGGCGCGCGGGGTGGGCGGATTCGGCGCCATCCTGTTCTTTCACAAGTTTTGCGCGCTGGCGCTTACCATCGCATTCCTGGTGCACGTGAAGGATATTGCCCAGCGGGCGCTGCATCACGAGAAAGGGATCTTCTGGGGCGTCACGTCGATGGTGGCCAACTGGAAGGACGTGAAGGATATCTTCAACCACATGCGGTGGTTCGTCGGTCTCGGGCCCAAGCCGCATTTCGAGCGCTACGCCTATTGGGAGAAGTTCGATTACTGGGCGGTGTTCTGGGGCATGATCGTGATCGGCTTTTCCGGTTACGCCATGTGGTTTGCTCCGTTCTTTGCGCACTTCCTGCCCGGATGGGCGCTGAATGCGGCGCTGATCATCCACAGTGAGGAAGGCCTGCTGGCCATCCTGTTTATCTTCGCCATTCATTTCGTCAACACCCACCTCAGGCCGGACAGCTTTCCCATGGACATGGTGATCTTCACCGGGGTGGAGAGCGAAGAGGAGTTCCGGCACAAAAGGCCGCTCGAATATCAGCGGCTTCAGCGGGAAGGGAAGCTGGACGGGAAAGTTGGCGAGAAGCCGCAGCGGTGGTTCGTGAACTTCTCACGGATCGCGGGGACGGTCGCCATCGCGTTCGGGCTGCTGCTGCTGGTGCTGACGCTGACTGCGTACTTCGGATAGAAGAGCGATGCAGGGGCGACAAGGCGGCGAGCTTGCGGGCGACAGAAGGAGCCGGCCACCCAACTTTGGACGATGCAAGAACGCGTAAGGGCGAGAAGCGTAACAATGCGTAAGGGCGAAATGCGGAGCAACGCGTAAGGGCGCGACTTCAGTCGCGCCGAAACCACCCCAACCAGGACTGGGCTTTAGCCCCTGAGGTCTTCGCTCGATGGCGCGACCACCACGAGTGGCGGACAATCGATCGGGTTCCGATCAGCCGAGGACGTTTTTTGTCACTTCGCAGACCGCCGGCGGCCGTTCCCTGTTTCAATCTGAACGCATGGCACAACTGTTGATCGACGTTCTCCGCACCAACGCTCTCTCCGCGAAATTCACAATCCACGATTTCGTGATCATGCCCAACCACCTGCATATTCTCATGACGGTTCCAGGGGAACTAAGCATCGAGAAGGCGGTTCAGTTGATCAAAGGCGGGTTCTCGTTTCGGGCAAAGAAGGAACTCGGATTCCGCGGCGAGATATGGCAGAAAGGCTTTTCAGAGGTGGGAGTGAGGGACAGGAGTAGTTTTATCGAGCACCATAGGTATATCGAAGACAATCCTGTGAAAGCAGGCCTGGCGAAATCTGCGGAGGCGTATCCGTACGGCTCGGCGTGCTTGAAGGAAAGGAAGCGTGTGGGATTGACCACCGCCGAACAGGGGCTGAAGCCCGGAGCCTAGAACGGACGCGCTCGGCGCGACTGAAGTCGCGCCCTTACGCGACCGTCACACCGCTGCGCGTCCCTAACGCCCTTACGCGACCGAAATGCCCTCACCGGTCAGTCGCGCCCCCTTTTCGACCGTAATCCCCTACGCGTTGCCGACCATTCGCCAGCCGCTAGAACCGGAAGCTGGGCCCAACTGCCACGCGCAGGTTGTTATACGTGTTGCCGTTGTACCAGTAGATCTCGTCGCCTGCTTCGGCACGGATGCCAAGAGGTCCGAAGAACATTTCGAGGCCGCCACCCGGATAGACCGCAAAATGGGTCGAGTTGCCGCCAAACGAGCTGAACGAGTTGCCGAAGGAAGTGGTTGAGGGGCTGGCATTGCTGGCGGTCATGTCAAGGAACCCGGCTTTACCGGTGACGAACAAGCGGACGGGACTGCTGGTGCCGAGCTGGAACTTGGGACCGAAAAGGCCGGTAATTGGCCGCACCCGGCTCACTTCCGTGGTGATGGTGCCGCCGGCGGTTCCTCCAGAGCTGGACACCGAGGTGTAGTTTCGTTCGAAGTCGTAGCTCATCTCGCCTTCAATGGCGACGTTGGGATGAAGGTTGAACCCCACGCGTCCGCCGAGACCGACGAAGTTGGTGCTATGGGCGCTGCCTGACGGATTGAAGCGGAAGTAATCGCCGAAGGCCGTGAACTCGCCGTGGTTGTAGGTGTACGGCGACTCGCCTGGGCTCTGTGTCTGTGCTGCAAGGGCAAGGGGAAGGGCCAGGACTGTCGCCAGTCCGGCTATGGCTAAGGTACGCATCATCGTCTACTCCATGGAGGGTCTATTTATCTCTTCCACCGATAGGAATCGCTTGCATGGCCCGAGTCTTGTTTTCCCTGCGAACGTGAGCAGGGGATTCACCGAGACTAGATGCGGGGTCGTCCCAACGGGTTGACCCTCGATTCCGTTTTGCGCGTCGCCTAAGCAGGACCTTCTCGCATGATTATTGGCCTGTTTCCCTGTTTGTGATCCGAGTCACTGCGGCATTTCGCGCAGAGTCGCATGGTTATTGCGTGAACGCGGCCAGGCATTTTCTGATACGAAGCATTGCTCTCTGTCTTCCCTTCATCTGCTGCACCCTCGGGGCGCAACACAAGCTCAAGGACCAGGACTGTCTGGCGTGCCATGGCGACGCCACGCTGACGGAGGACGTGAACGGCAAACAGGTCAGCGTGTTCGTGGACGAGAAGAAGCTGCGATCGTCGATCCACGGCAGCATGTTTGGGTGCGTGGATTGCCACAAGGACGTGAAGAGCCTGGCGCACGATACTCTGCCAAAGAAGGTGGCATGCGCGGATTGCCACGCGGATGCGCAGGCGGCGTGGGCGCACAGCACGCACGCAACGCTGACCTCGGCGAAGATGCCGGCGGCCACCTGCGTCGACTGTCATGGGGCGGCGCACGAAATACTGGCTGCGGACGATGCGCATTCGCCGGTGAGCCACGTCAATATTCCGGCCACTTGCGGCCGCTGCCACGGGCAGAAGTTCCTGATGGAATCGAACGGCCAAAGCGCGCAGCCGTTCCTTTCCTACCAGGAGAGCGTGCACGGGCGCGCGGTGGAGAACGGCTCAACCAAAGCGGCAGTGTGCACGGATTGCCATGGCTCGCACATGGTGCTGCCGGCGAACGATCAGCAATCGCCCATTTACAAGTTCAACGTGCCGGCCACGTGTGGCAAGTGCCACGCGGCGATTCAGCAAACGTTCATGGCCAGTATTCACGGGCAGGGAATTGCGCGCGGAAACGGACTTGCGCCGGTCTGCACCGACTGCCACGGCATTCACACCATCAAGGCGCATGCCGATCCGAATGGGCCGGCGGCGGAGCGCAATCTGTCGCGCGACATTTGCGCGCGCTGCCATGAAGGGGTGCGCTTGTCGCAGGAGTTCGGCGTGCCCGGCCAGCGCGTCTCCAGCTACATGGACAGCTATCACGGGCTGGCCACAGAGGGCGGCTCTGTGGTTGCGGCCAACTGCTCAAGCTGTCATGGCGTGCATGACATTCTGCCCTCGAGCGATCCGCGTTCGAGCATCAACCGCGCCAATCTCCAGGCCACTTGCGGCAAATGCCACAAGGGCGTGACCCAGAAGTTCACGCTGACGCGGGTGCACCTCGAAGACGGGCGCGGACACGACATCGATTCGGTGGTGGTCCACTGGGTGCGGCTCATTTACATTCCGCTGATCCTTCTGGTCATTGGCGGCATGTTCCTGCACAATGCGATCATCTGGCGCAGCAAGCTGGCCGCGCGCCGGCGGGCGCATACGGTCACCGTGGTTCGCATGACGCCGAATCAGCGCTGGCAGCATCTCATTTTGCTGGCCAGCTTCATCGTGCTGGTGCTCACCGGGTTTGCGCTCAAGTATCCCGATTCGTGGTTTGCGCAACTGTTGGGGCTGAGCGAACATCTGCGCAGCATCGTGCACCGCGTGGCGGGCGTGGCGCTGATTGCGGCGGGCATCTATCACGTCTTCTACGTGGCTGCGGCACGGGAGGGACGTCGTATGCTGCGCGACATTGCGCCCGGACCGCGCGACCTTACGGATGCCTTCCACACCATGCTCTATTATTTGGGGCTGCGCAAAGACAAGCCGAAGTTTGGCCGCTTCAACTACGCCGAAAAGGCCGAGTACTGGGCGCTGGTGTGGGGCACGGCGCTGATGGGCCTGACCGGGATCATGCTGTGGGCCAAGGTGTGGGTGGGCGATGTGCTGGCGCGCTGGTGGGTGGACGTGGCCACCGCGGTGCACTTCTACGAGGCGATTCTGGCCACGCTCGCCATTCTGGTCTGGCACTTTTACCAGGTGATTTTCGATCCCGACGTTTACCCAATGAACACGGCGTGGTGGGACGGGAAGATGCCGGCCGACCATTACCGCGAAGAGCACGAACTGGACGCGGAGGCGACTGGAGAACAGGGAATAGGGAACAGGGAACAGGGAACAGGGAGTAAGGAGTAGAAGGCGCCCCGCGGGTCAGTTAGTGGCGTTTGGCACCTGGAAGTTGGTGCCCTGGGCACGGTTGGCCGAAACGGTTGCGGGCAAGTCGATCTGGCTCACGGGAATCTGCTGGTATTGCGCGTCGAGCACGGTGAGGGTGCTTGCGGTCAGCATGTAGTTGTAGACCGTTTCCGGCGGGCGGCCGTTGTTGAAGATGAGGGTGAGAGCCTGCTGCGGGCCAGGAGCAGTGGATCCGCCGGTGTAAGGCTGGCGCGGCGAGGAACTTGGCGCAGGCTGAGGCAGGTACGATTCGTCGCCGTTCTGGGGGTAGGGCTGCTGCTGCGCGTAGCCTTGCGGCGCCGGCTGGTCATATTCAGGGCCCGGCTCGGCGTAGGCTGACTCGCCATAATCCGGATAAGGCGCGGGGACGTTGCCGCCGTAGTCATTTTGCGCAGACTGATCCGAGTCGTCGTTCCAGTCGGGGCCGAAGAGCCAGGGATCGATGTAGTAGGGATAATACGGGTAGACTCCGTAGTTATACGCGTAAGGGAGGCCGTTGAATCCGTTGTAATAGGGCCTGCGGCCGTGGAAATGACCATCGCGGTCACCGCCGTAACGAATGCGACCGTTGGCGGCGTAGGCGTTGCCGCGATAGGGAATGGGGTTCATTCGCGCGCCGACGCGGGGCGCATAGCCAGTTCGGCCGGGCCCCATGAAGGCGTGCGGTGCATAGCCTCGCGGCGCATAGCCGCCGTACCGTGGTGAGAAGCTTCCATAGCGCGGAGCAAAGCCGCCGCCGGCGTGACCACCAAACCCGCCTGAATGTCCTGCGAAACCGCCCGAAGCGTGGCCGCCGGAACCGCCTCGCGCACCACCGTGCTGCGCCGTGGCCGGCAAGGCCAGCAGGGCAAACAGTGCCGCGACCGCAGCCGCATGCTTCATAACGCGATTCTACGCCTCATTCAATTCCGCCGCGCGCGATGCTTCCGGCGTACTTGTGAGACGCGCTGGGCGGTTCCGGCGCTCATCCCATCCGGCTTACACGCGCCAGGTGTCGGGGCGCCAGCTCCGGATGCGCTCCTTGATCTGCTTGCGGTTCAGATTCTCCTCGAGCGCCTTTTTCGCCAGTTCCACAACCTCGTCATCGGCGGCGAAGCGCAAGCCGATGAGCTGGTCCTCGGTGAGCCGGTAAATCTGCGCATGCCATTCAGCCGGGGCGAGCGCCTGGAGGCGCAGCCGCTCTTCCAGCCGGATGACGCGGTCCTGCACCTTCAGCGGGTACATCCGGATGAGGAAAAATGGGATGAAGACCACCACGGAGAGCACAACCAGCCAGGTATTCCATCGCCCAAAGTGGCGGATATCGTGTCCGATTGTGAAGACGAGGTTGACAATCAGGACGAAAAACGTGATCACGTGAAAGGGGATGTGAAGTCTGCCGTGATTCTTCAGGTTTTGCGGAGCTTGCGTCTTACTCATGTTCGTCCACGATCACTTTCATTCCAGGGGCGTCCGCGGCGGCGATGCCGGATCGCGGCGAGTTGATTGCCACTCCGGACTGGATGCCGGCGGCATCCGGATTTTGCCACCTCGCATCGCCGTACGTCAATGCGGACATCCGATCAGGGCCGAGCACATCCGGATGCTTGGGAATCAGAGGATAACGTCCGCGCACCAGGTAATCGACAAAGATGGCGCCCGCCAGGTACGGATTCACGATGGTGAGCGGCACCGCGTAGCCGGTGGTGACCAGCGACGCCGCCACGCTTTTATTGGGCTGGCTCATGCGCCTGTAGCCCGGCACCTGAGGGATCTCGAAGACCTCGAGATCCGTGCCGGGATGCTTTTTGGAGTACTTCACCAGCTTGTAAGCGATCTGTCGGGGGGGTGGTCATGCCCGCGTCAGGGAAGATGGTCCTGCGAAAGGTGCGCGGGAAGTATTGGTTCATCACGCCGCGGGCGAAGTCGGCACAGTTGGAGTAAATCAAGTTGAAGTGGGAGCGGTTGGCGCGGTCGTTGAGCATGGCCATCAGGCGCAAGTCCTGCGCCTGGGTGGTATCGAACCGAAAGGCGTAGATCCGCCGTTCGTAGGCGACGCCCACCAATTGAGTCCAGCCGCCGCGCACAATGTTGCCCTCAAACACATGGGCGCCCAGGCTGCCCATATGCTGTTCGTGATAGCGATCGCGCAGCCGCATCACCGTCTCGCGGTTCACATGGTCCGGGACGTCTGCCAGATCCTCCACGGAATAAAGGTAGGGAATGAGCGGCATGGCCACCCAATCGTAGCCCGCGATGCCCTGATAACGGGCGATGACCGAACCCAACTCGCCGGGCCGGCAGGACCTAAGCTGGACGGGGCTCTCGGCGCAGATGCGCGCGAAATAAATGGCAGTATGGCCGGTCGGATTCAGAGTGCCGAAGAATCCGTACGGCTCCTCCATAAGGAGCGCGGCCTGGGCCCGGCAACAAACGGGAAGGGTGAACATCAACAGCGCCAGGCCAAGCAGAGTTTTCCTGTTGCGTGTCGACCGCATCAGACTTCTCCCGGAAATCAGGTCTGCAATACCAATATCCCGCATACCTCATTAGGGTTTGATGACGATTGAGTGGCCGGTGCCGCGGTGACCGGCAGAGTTAACGCGGGACTCCTTGGCCGCATGTTCCACAAACTGCCTGCCTTTCTGGTTTCAGACCCGGCCGCAGGCGAAAGGTCGCGGGCGAGTCTTCCACTTTGTGACGATCCTCGGCCGTTTCTGATAGCGTTTTGCTTTCCGGGGAAAACTTCCGGCAAATCCGCGCACCTGCTGCGCAGAGACGGCGCTCTCGTAGAGGCCGCGCCCGTGGAGGCTGCTCTTGAATCTTCGATTGTTGCTGCTTTTTGCTCTGATCCCAGTTGCGGCCGCTTCAGCCCAGGTAACCCTGCCGCGGGTGCTCTCCGATCACATGGTGGTGGAGCGGGATCTGCCGGTGCATGTGTGGGGAAAGGCTGCGCCGGGCGAGCAGGTCACAGTTACTTTTCGCGGCGAGTCACGAACGGCGGTCGTTGACCCGATTGGACACTGGAGCGTTTACCTGAAACCGGGTGCAGCGGGCGGGCCGTTTGAAATGACGGTGCAGGGAGCTGCTGCCGCGGGCGCAAACGGGACGGTGGATGCGGGCGCGCCACCAACCATCACCATCCACGACGTTCTGGTCGGCGACGTGTGGCTGGCGTCCGGCCAATCCAACATGGAGTTTCCCTTGAGCCGCGCGGCCACCGCGGCCGAGGATATTCTCCATGCCGGCAACGATCGCATCCGCCTGCTCATGGTGAATAAGAAAGCCGCCGACTATGCCGAAGAGGACGTGGACACCGATGGCTGGAAGCCCTCCGCGCCGGACAGCGCGAAAGATTTTTCCGCGATCGCATGGTACTTTGCCCGCGAGATCGAGCGACGCGAGCACGTGCCGGTGGGAGTCATCGACTCCACGTGGGGCGGGACCGTTGCCGAATCGTGGGTGCGGCTGACCGTGCTGGGCGAAGATGCTGCGCTTAACCCGCTATTCGCGTCGCGGGGCAAGATGCTGGACCACGGCGCCGACGGCGCGGCGGAGGTCAAGGACGAGCAGCGCCAGCAGTCCGAAGCCAAGGCGCAGGGCAAGCCCATACCGCAGTTTCCTTGGCATCCGCCGCTGGAGAGCTGGGGTCCCGGCAACCTGTGGAACGGCATGATCGCACCGCTCACGCCGATGCCCATCCGCGGTGTGATCTGGTACCAGGGCGAGAGCAACAGCGCGCTGGAGCGCTGGCCGCTCTACAACCGCATCATGCGCACGCTGATTGAGGATTGGCGGCGCCAATGGGCGATTGGGCCGTTCCCGTTCCTTTACGTGCAGATCTCGAGCTTCAAGTCCACGCCGCTTGAGGACTGGGCCGCGCTGCGCCAGCAGCAGGTGGAGACGCTGGGGCTGCGCAATACCGCGATGGCCGTCACCATCGACATTGGCAACCCGGACGACGTTCACCCCACGGACAAGGTTGACGTTGGCCACCGGCTGGCGCTGGCGGCGCGCGCGCTTACCTATGGCGAGACGTCGCTTGAGTACTCCGGGCCGATGTTCCGCCAGGCGACGCCGGAAGACGGTGCGATTCGCGCGTGGTTCGATCACGCCAAGGGCCTGAACGCCAAGGGCGCAGAAGTGACGGGCGTGGAAGTGGCCGGGCGAGACGGGAAGTTCCTGGCGGCGCAGGCGCGCATTGAAGGCGATACTCTGGTTGCTTCCAGTCCTGGAGTGCCTGCGCCGGTCGCCATTCGTTACGGCTGGGCCAACAGCCCGCAATGCAATCTGTTCAATGCGGAGGGATTGCCGGCGTCGCCGTTTACGTCGGCTGCTAGCTTCTAGCTGCTAGCTTCCAACTGCTAGCTCTTGGCTATTAGTCTCTTAGCTTTTAGCTTCGGGCTTGCAGTCGGTTGCCTGATTTCTATGTAAACTATTTATTATCATTAAGTTGTAACACGATTAGCATTTGGGCTGGACTTCGCCTGTGGTTCGGTGGGCAGCGCTGGCTCGCCAGATGGTTACCTTTGGAGGGGAGGGGGGTGGTATTTCTTCGCCTCCTGGCCGCCTGATTTGGGTGGGAGCGGGCTGTCCCTGGCCGACGTGGGAGCGCCGATTGGTTACCTTTGGAGGGGAGGGGGGGGTGGTATTTCTTCGCCTCCTGATCGCCTGATTTGGCTGGGGCCGACGGCCCCTGGCCGAGGTGGGCCCTCCAACTGGTTACCTTTGGAGGGGGGCGCCTTGTTCACGGCTGCGTTCTGTTGCGACATGATTCTCCTTCATGGAATGAAGAGGCCCACCCCGGTCCCAGAGGGCTCCCAAGTGGTGCGTCCGGGACTTCCGTCTGGTTCCTAAATGAGAATGCCCGCCGGTTCTGGGCGGGCATAGCTCAACTCACTCGCTGAGATTAGCGAGTGCGGGATGGGCGTGTATGTGATGGCGATTACCGAGCCAGGTGATTGGGGCCCTGCGCCAGCTCCGCAACAACTTCGGCAACTTTTTCCAGTATCTGGTTCCAGCCCTCCATTTGACCGCTCTCCTTCGCGCTCTCCAAAGGCTCATTTCCAATAAAGGTCAGTCTCGTCTGGCCGTTTCCAAGATCCTCAAAAAGTGTCACATCGTACGCGCCGTCTATGGCCTCATGTTCGATTCCGAGTTGCGCAGGGTCAATCTTGTTTCCCTCCGGGTCGGAAAAGTACATCAAGGAAACGATCTTCTCGTGCGGGACAATCTCGTGGTATTCGACCGCGTTCCAGAACTCCTGCCCATCCGGCGATTTCATGCAGCAGAGAAGTTTCCCTCCCACGCGAAAATCCATTTTGCAAGCAGGCGCCGTAAAACCCTTCGGCCCCCACCACTGCATGATGTATTTCGGTTCTGTCCACGCCTTCCAAACCAGCTCGCGTGGGGCATCGAAAACTCTTGTGACAACCATCCGCTCTGTCTCGTTCACCGTGCTATTTGTCATCTCTGACCTCCTCTTTTTTCATTTGATTCACAACTACGTCCAGTTTGTCGAAACTCTCTTCCCAGAACCGGCGATAATAGGCCGCCCAATCGCTGACTGTCTTAATCGCCTGCGGCCTCAGCGTGCACACGCTCTCCCGTCCGCGCTTTGTCTTGATCACAATCCGCGCCCGCACCATGTAGGCAATGTGTTTTGAAATCATCTGCTGCGAGAGCGCAAACGGTTCCGTCAATCCATGCACAGAGGCAGGCCCATGGGAGAGCCGTTCGATCATCGCCCGCCGGGTTGGATCCGCCAAAGCCGCAAATGTTGTACCCAATCTATCCACAACCATATAGTAGTGGATTTTCTGTCAAAGTCAAGTGCGAATTCTGCTATCCGCAGCCCAAGCAGGAGCGCGAGCCAGCAGGGTTGTGGCGCTGGCATCGGGGCCGGGGAATATGGATTGCCTCTGGAACGTGTTCTGGATGTATCACCGGGATTGCGGAGATTGCCTCCCGCAGGGGCTAAAGCCCGGTCATTTTTGTGCGTCTCTCGGCACGACTAAAGTCGTGCCCTGACACGAAACTCCAACCATTCACAAATGATGTTTAAGAGCTAAGAGCTGAAGGCTAAAAGCTGATGGCTGATGGCAGTTTCGCTCAGCTGACGGCAATCTTGGCGTGCTCGGCTTCTTCGTCCACTTCGCCAACCCTGTCGCTGAGGCCGCCAAAGCGCCGCTCCCGGCGCTGGAAATCTGCAATCGCCTCGAGCAGGTGAATGCCGCGAAAATCGGGCCAAAGCCGTTCGGTCACGAATATCTCGGTATAGGCAATCTGCCACAACAGGTAGTTGGAGATGCGCATCTCGCCCGAGGTGCGGATGAGCAAGTCGGGATCGGGCATGTGCGACGTGTAGAGATGACGGTGAATGTCTTCTTCGCTTATCCGCTCCGGTGAGATGTGCTTGTGGCGCATCTCCAAGGCCAGCGCGCGGAATGCGTCGACCATCTCCGAACGCGCGCCGTAGTTCAGGGCCAGGGTAAGGGTGGTTCCGGTGTTGCGCGCGGTGGTTTCCGCGGCCCAATCCATTTTGTCCTGCACCTCGGGCGGCAGCTCGCGGGTTCGGCCGATGTAACGGATGCGGACATTGTTGTCCATCATGCGCTGGACGTTGCCTTCCAGGTAGCTCTTGAGGAGCCGCATCAGGAAGCTGACTTCGGCCCTGGGCCGGCGCAAGTTGTTTTCGAGAGAAAAAGCATAGAGCGTCAGCCAGGGAAGTCCGATCCGGGATGCTGTCTCCGTGACCAGTTGCACGCTTTTTGCGCCCTGCTGATGGCCCAGGAATCGCTTCAAGGAGCGGCTGCCCGCCCAGCGCCCGTTGCCGTCCATAATGATGGCTACGTGTTGGGGCAGACTCTCAGGTTTCAGGGTCGCGTAAACCGCGCGTTCCTCCGGCGTCAGCTCGTGAATGCGCAATCTGCCTGCAGAGTGCAAGGAATCCACCTTCTAAGTCCGGCGTCCGCTATCCGATTCGCGACACCGGGAAAGACGCCCGATCTAGTGTATCGCTCCCGCTTCGGCGGTGAACGGCGAATCTTCCCGGGCGCTCTAAAGTATCGTTGCCGGCACCCATTCTTCGATTCCTTTCGACCGTAGCATAGTGCGTGGACCTCAGCAACGACGCGCCTCACTAGCGTTTCATCCAGTAAATCACTGGTCCATCCGTCCCAGCATTACAATCCCGTCATGTTTTCAGGCGCCCATTTTTTGCTTTTCAGCCGGAACGCAGAGGCCGACCGCAAATTCCTGCGCGACGTGATCGAAATGCCTTCTGTCGACGCCGGCGAAGGCTGGCTCATCTTCCGCCTGCCGCCAGCCGAGATGGGCGTTCATCCCGGCACCGGCCTTGAAGACGGCGAAGGAGTCGCAGCCACCACCGTCTACCTGATGTGCCGCGACCTTACGGAGACGATCGCGAAACTCGAAGCCAAGGGCGTGACGTGCGGCACCGTGCACCAGGCCGGCTGGGGCTCCGTGACATCGATCCCGCTGCCCGGCGGCGGCAAGATTGGCCTTTACCAGCCGCACCACCCCCAGGCAATCGCCGCGGAGGGCTGACCGCTGGCTCTACGCCGTCCGCCGTTGCCCTGGAACTACAGCCTTTTCCCGCAGGGCGCCGTAGAACATCGTCCGCTGCAACGAATTCAGCCGCGGCAGCAGAGAAGCCAGTTCGGCCAGGAACGGATCAGACAGGATGGCTTCGATTTCCTCTTCCCTGAGGCTCCATGCATCGCGCACCAGTTGCGATATCCCCACTTCCAGCGCGTTGGCCAGCCGCTCCAGCGACCCCAGAGTGGGAATGGCCTTGCCATTTTCGATTTTGGAGATGTAGGTCCGCGGCACCTGCATCCGGCCGGCAAGCTGGCGCTGGCTCAAATGGCGGGCGCGGCGGATTTCCCGAACCTGGGTGGCCACCCGCATCCCGGCTTCCAAGGCTGGTTGCTGGCGCGGATCCGGCACTGGCACGGGGCCTAGCGCTTCCGGCTCTTCAATATCAAGGGGTTTGTGGCAGCGGCGGCAAAGCGAGTTGCGAGTGCGAAACTGCACCAAGGTGCAATGTTCGCAGTGGACAACTTCGCGAGAGTCAAAACTCACCAAAGTAGTCGCCATCGGTTGTGTGCGGAGGGCCAGAGCGTGCCTTCCGGAGTGCTCGGTTGCACCACGATATGTGCTACTTTCATTGGAAGGAACCATAATTGTCAAGTAGAAATTTAGGATCCAACCTAAATTTCACCCATCATACCCGGAAAAACTCGGAAAAGCACGAACCAAGTTGAGCAACACGGAGAAAAAAATGAGCGGTGAATCTCGATACGGGCGCGAGCAGGCGCTGACCCTCCTACGGGAATGGACAGCGAGCGAAAACCTTCGCAAGCACGCTCTGGCCGTGGAGGCCTGCGTGGTGGCTTATGGAGCAGCGGAAGCCGACCGCCTGGGATTGGCCGGGGATGAACGCGAGGCGCTCGTCAATCTCTACTCGACCACCGCGCTGTTGCACGATTTTGACTATGAGCGCCACCCAACGCGCGAGGAACACCCGTTTGTGGGGGTTCGCGAGCTGGAGAACCAGGGCTGGCCGCAGGAGCTGCGCACCGCCATCCTTGGTCACGCGGAATACTCCGGCACGCCCCGCGTCACCCACCTGGACAAGGTCCTTTTTGCCTGCGACGAGCTGGCCGGCTTTCTAACCGCGTGTGCGCTGGTAAAACCCACTAAGGCCATCTCCGATGTGGAGGTTCCCAGCGTGAAGAAGAAGATGAAAGACAAGGCCTTTGCCCGGGGCGTCAATCGCCAGGACGTGATTCAGGGCGCGGCGGAGCTGGGCGTGGACCTGGATGCCCACATTGCCTTCTGCATTGAGGCAATGCAAAGGCGCGCGGCGGAACTTGGGCTGTAGTCGCCTGCGCACCTCAACTCTGTGACCGCTGCATCCATATGATGTGATGGAACGCATCTGCACATTCGCCCAAATCTGCGCTACGATAGGCTTCGCCGCGATGTGCCTCGGTTGAACGGAGAGGGCCATGAGCCAGTTTCGCCACATCCTCACTCACTCGCAAAACGGCGTCAAAACCATCACCCTGAACCGGCCGGACAAGCGCAATGCGCTCTGTCCATTGCTGATCGAGGAGCTTGCCCATGCTCTCAAGGACGCCGAAACCTGCGATTGCGGCGTGGTCATCCTTACCGGGGCCGGGCCGTCTTTCTGTGCCGGGCTGGATATGGAACACCTCGCCACCATGAACGCTCGCACGCCGGAAGAAAACCGCAGCGACTCCGAGAATATGGCCCGGGTGCTGCGCGCCCTTTATGAATTCCCCAAGCCTGTGATTGCCGCGGTCAACGGCGCTGCCCTGGCCGGAGGCATGAGCCTGGCTACCATTCCCGACTTCACCCTGGCCGTGCCGGAAGCCAAATTCGGCTATACCGAAGTGAAACTTGGGTTTGTGCCGGCCATTGCCGCTTCGTTTCTGCTCCGCCAGGTGGGGGAGCTACGCACCCGCGAGTTGCTGCTCTCCGGCCGCACCATGAAGTCCCAGGAGGCCTTCGAGCTGGGCCTGGTTACCCAGATTGTCGCTGTGGAAGAACTGATGCAGTCTGCCAGGGCGCTGGCGCAATGCCTGCTGAACAACAGTCCCCAGGCGATGCAGGAGGTGAAGCGGCTGCTTGCCGAGCATTCCCGCCAGCGGCTCGACCAGGAACTGGAGGCCGCCATCGAGGTGAACGCAGAGCAACGTTCCGCCGAGGACTTCCGGGAAGGAGTGCGGGCATTCCTGGAACATAGAAAGCCGGAATGGCCCAGCCTGCATGCCAAAGTCTAGAAGAGAAGGAAAAGGGAGAAGCGTATAGGGAGTAGGGAGTTAGAATGCCGATCCACCCCCTTCTCCCTGCTCCCTTGTCCTAATGTGTTCAATTTTCATCTCCCCAATCATCTTTCCAGCCACACCAACACGAATCTACATTCCAAAGCTTCCTTTTTTATGAGACGTGATTCCGGTCCTTGCCAGTCGTATTTAGGCGGGACTAGTATTCCTCCTAGTTCGACCGGGCGTATCACAATTTGAATTCGGCTGTACGCCAGCATGCAGTTTAACCCCGGGACTCGGGAGTTCCACGCAAAGCTGCGCTTACCGGCGCGGCAGGGAGTGTTCCAAGATGGCATGGTATGCCTACTGCATTGGTGAAAAACAAGCCTTTCCTGAATTAGCCAGACATCGCAAACCAGTACCTTTAGAAACCGTCCTTGGCGTTAGTGGAAATCAGGTTTTCCTCTATCCCGCCAGTGACCTTGCCATTATCGTTTCCGAGCACAATCCCACTGAAAACCTGAATCAGAAGGCCGGCATGGATCATGCCAGGGTCATCGCGGACTGCTTCCAGCACTCCACCGTCCTGCCCTTCCGCTTTGGGACTGTCTTCAACGACGACGAATCGCTGCGCAAGTCGATTCGTTCTAACCAGCGCCAGTTCCAGACCAACATCGATAAACTCCGCGGCAAGACGGAGATGCACCTCAAGATTTTCGTGGACGACTTCTGCGGCAAAGAGCTGGCCAAGCTTATTCCCGCCGAGGGCGTGGGGCGCGAATACCTGACCAACCTGCGCGAAAACGCCGTGCGGCAGCGAGAGCGCCAGACACGCGCCAGGGCCGTCAGCTTCCAGATGCACCGGCTCTTCAATCCGATGGATGAAGAAGTCAGTTGCCGCCTCACGGAAAACGGCAAGATGTTGCTCGATATCGCCCACCTGATTGACCGCAAGTGCGTGGAGCGCTACCTGAACAAGTTTGCCACCACCAGCGCCACGCTGCGGGACTGCCAGATGCAGCTCTCAGGGCCGTGGCCGCCGTATCACTTTGTCCATCGGCTGACGCGCGGCGTGCCGGCTCCGTCGACCCATGCTCCTGTGCCTCCCGGCGCGCCGGTCGTGCGCATCCCCGAGCCCGTGCACGCCATGATGTAGAAACGCGTTTCGCGAACATTGTTCTGGAATTGGTATTGAATCGCAGGCTCCGGGGTGGCAACCGGAGCCTGTGGTGTTTCTGCCGAACTATCCCGCCATTCGTCAAATTATGCGGGGCCAACTGCCTATTGCCCGGGCTATACTCACCTCCATCGCGGGAGGTCCCGATGCAACTCCGCACGTACATACTCTGCCTTCTCTGCCTGGGGCCCATCCCGGCCGCTTTGGCCCAGAATCCCCCGGAGAAGCAGCCGGTCGTCAAATTCGCCGATGGCGGCGCCGATCCCAGCGGCGTCGGCCCCATGGAAAGCATCTTCATCCCGCCCAAAGCCGGCGCTCCCTTTGACCTCAAGCTGGGCGCGGAGTGGTCGCGGGCCATGGCCAATGGAGGTACCTTCACCCTCATCAACGAGCGCCACATTATCCGTGACAGCCGCGGCCGCATCTTCCAGGAGCGCAAAACGCTGGTGCCCAAAGGCGGCGATGCGGAATCGAAGATCACAGTCTTCCAGATCACCGATCCGGAACAGCACACCTGGTATAACTGCTCGCCCAGCAGAAAAGTATGTGAACTCTTGCCGTATCGCCTGTCGACTTCAACGCAATACCAGCCCCGGCAGGGAACCTCCGGACCGCTGCCCGACGGCAAGGGCTATCGCCAGGAAGACGATCTCGGCGAAGGCACACTCCAGGGACTCGGCACGCACGGATACCGGGAGGTGATCGCGTTCAATCCGGGCGCCATGGGCAACGACAAGGAAATGACGGTCACGCGGGAGTTCTGGTTCTCTCCGCTGCTCGACATCAACCTCAGTTCCCTGGTGGATAACCCGCAAACCGGGAAACAGGTTTTCACGGTAAGGGAGCTTTCCACGTCCGAGCCCGATCCGGCGTTCTTTGAAGTCCCAGGGGATTTTCGAGTGATCGATCACCGAGGAGACGACGGCAGCACGCCGCCCCAGCGGCGGTAGATTCCCCCGCAAAGTCCGCTAGTTCGCCCGCTGCGTTCCCTTGTTCCTGCTCAATACGAAGGAGTTGCGCCGATCCTTGGACGCGTGGTCGATCTGCTTCCAGAAGCCCATAAAATAATCCACGGCCGAGATGATCGAAACAGCGGCGGTGAAGTAAATCGCGGTGATGGCCGTCCACTTGACCGGGATGATGAGCCAGCCGAACTGCCATTGGAACCAGTGATGCGCCAGGATGGTCGACACCACTGAGACGATCTGCAGCACCGTCTTCAACTTGCCCAGGTCGCTGGCCTGGATGGTGAACCCTTCGGAGGCGGCGATCGAACGCAGCCCGGAGATGAGGAACTCGCGCCCGATAATTACCACGGCGATCCACACTTTGATCACCTGCGGCTCGTACGCCACCAGGGCAATGAACGCTGACGTGACCAGGATCTTATCGGCCAGCGGGTCCAGCAGCATGCCCATCGTGGTGATCTGGCCGCGTTTGCGCGCCAGGTAGCCGTCCACGCCGTCGGTGATCGACGCCAGAACGAAAAGCAGCGACGCCAGCACTTCCTGCTCGGCGCCTGCCTGCCACGGAAAGTGCGCCGACAGGATCCACAGCAGCAGCGGGATCATGACGATCCGGCTCATCGTGATGGAGTTGGGCAGGTTCACACACAGCCTGTAGCCGGAGGTTCAGGATGGCCCGGCCTGCTTCATTATCGCACCGGAACAGCAGCGCCCGCTGCCTTATTCGCGCGGTTGCTATCCCTCGTATGTTGTACGATGCAGTTGCATGTTCCTTGCCCAGGCGCCACTGACAGCGCAGGAAGTGCTGCGCATTTTTCATCGCGAAGAGCCCGCCTTGTTTCTGGGAGCGGCATTTAACACGGTGGCGCTGATCTGCATCGGCTTCTGCCTGGCTCGCCGCCGATGGAATGCGCTGCTGGTATGGCTGGGGTTGTTCGCTTCACTTTACGGCACGCGCTTGTGGCTGCAAACGGACATTGTTAGCATCGCGATCGCGCCAACGGAGATTTTTCATCGCATCCGCATATGCATCAATTATCTTGTTCCCATTCCGGCCTTCTTTTTCTTTCAGGCCACGGGTTTGCTCCCGCACCGGGGAAAGCTCATCACGGGTATCCTTGCCGTCTTTTTCACCAGCCTGGCGGTCGTAACCATTCTTTTCGGTTCGATTCCGCTGGTGCACCACATCAACAACGTCATCGTGATCCTCGGTCTGCTTTGGGTCCTTGTCCGCGCGTACCTGCAGGGCTCGCGGGACAGAGACTTCATCGTGCTGCGCCGTGGGCTTCTCTGTTTCGCCGTCGTCGCTTTCTGGGATAACCTGGGCGGCGCGCCGTTGTTGCGCTTCGACCTGGAACCCTACGGTTTCGCCATTTTGCTGGCTTCGCTCGGCTACGTGGCGGCGAGGCGCACCATGCAGCGCGAAGAGCAACTGAACGAAATCCAGAAAGAACTCTTGCTGGCGCGCAGCATCCAGCTTTCTCTTCTGCCCGGAGAGTTTCCCGGCTCTTCCTCATTTTGCGTTGCCGCGCTTTACGTGCCCATGACCTCGGTCGCGGGAGATTTCTATGATTTTGTGGTCGCCAATCAAGCGTGTGCCGGGTTGCTGGTCGCCGACGTCTCCGGGCATGGGGTCCCGGCGGCTCTCATCGCCTCCATGGTAAAGATGGCGGCAATCTCGCAGCGGGAACAGGCGGCGCACCCGGGGCTGGTGCTGGCGGGAATGAACCGGGCGCTGTTCGGCAACACGCAAGGTCAGTATGTAACCGCTGCGTATGCGCACCTGGATGCGCAGCGCGGCGAACTGCGCTATGCGGCCGCGGGCCATCCCGCCATGCTGTTGCTGCGCGGCGGCGAGGTGACGGAAGTGGCGGAGAACGGCTTGCTGCTGGCCGCGGTTGGCGAGGTGGAATACAGCGAGCGGGCGGTAATGATCGCGCCGGGCGACCGGATCGTTCTGTACACGGACGGCATTGTGGAGGCGCGGAACCGAGAGGGCAGACTCTTTGGAGAAGACGCGCTGATTTCGGCAATCCGGACGGGCGCATCGCTGGCTCCGCGAGAGGCTGCGCGGGAGGTCATTCGAAGCGTGCAGGCATGGGCGCCGGCGCAGGATGACGACCTGACGATTCTGGTGTGCGATTATGCAGGTTTGTCAGTCGCGTCCGCTTGAGCGGCCAGCATCGGAGCCTCGACCGACAGGCTGCTATTTCGGTTTCGATTTGCCCAATGCGTAGCGTGACACCAGGAACGCGCCCTCGTCGCTGTCTACCGGTTCCAATTCCAGCACCTCAACCGAGCCCGACAACAGCAGCCGCGTGCGAAAGAAGTAAATTTTGCCTACCTCCGCGTTGAAATGCGCCAGTTCCACTCGATCGTCCATAAGGGACGATTGCAGTGTCGCGCAGATATGGTGTTCGCCGGGAGCGACGTCGACCCAGAAGAACGAGTCGCCATGGTTGGCGCCGCTCCATGCGCCGTCCATGCCCATCTTGACCGTGGGATAGCCGGCGGGATGCTCGTAGAGGGTGCCGGCATCGTGAATAAAGTAAATGCGCGCTTTGCCTGCTTCCGGCTGCGCCACGTCATGACGCGTTTTGTCCAGGATGACCTTGAAATTGGTTGCCGCAGGCCCGCAGGCCGCCGGGTTTTGAGCAAGCGCGGGGGCGACGGCAAGGAGCAACGCAAGAACTGCAATTCGCATAAGCGTCCTTAATTCGAAGATGATTCCTTTGTGATCTAAGGTTGCGGGAAGCCGTTAACGGGCTGGGGGAGGGTGGGCTTGTTGGCCTCGAACTCATGATGCATGATCAGCCCCGCAGCGACCGCGCTGCCAACGGTGGCGCCGATGAGCGCAAACGCGCCCTTGCCCGTCAATCCCACGCCGCGCACGCGCACAACCTCGGCATAACGCACGTCTGTGATCTCGGGATAATTGTGCAATTGCATTCCAAACGACTGGTCGCCTATTCCCGTAATCTTGCCCACGAGGGTGATGCCGTTCGTTTCATCCACGCAGATCCACCGTCCCACGCCGAGTTTCACGATCTTGTCCTGAGTCGTGAGCGGATTGTCGGCTTTAGGCCCGGCATAGCATTGAGTCGGCATCGTGGCCAGCGGGATCAGCAGGAATGCGACCATTGGTTGCAAGCGCCTCAAGCGGTTCATGGCGGAGAGTTCCTTTCCATTCACTCAGCTCAATTGACGCCTATGGCTCGTTTCCGGTTAGGCAACAGCGTTCAAGACACAAAACGGGCGAGCCCTCTCAAGCTCGCCCGTTTCACTTCCTCACGGATCACTGACCACTGATCCTGATCATTCCGTGCCTTTACGCGTAGATCCCGCGCTGCTTGATGGTGAAGGCCACGCGGTCGATGGCCAGCATGTAAGCCGCGATGCGGTTGTTCACGTTGTGCGCCTCGGCGTAGCGGACCACATCTTCGAAGCTGTCGCGCAGGATGGTCTCCAGCTGCTCGTTGACGATGGCTTCCTTCCAGAAGTAGCCCTGCCGGTCCTGCACCCACTCAAAGTAGCTTGCCGTCACGCCGCCGGCGTTGGCCAGAATGTCGGGCACGATGAAGATGCGCTTGTCGGCCAGAATCTCGTCGGCAACCGCGGTGGTGGGGCCGTTGGCGCCCTCCACCACGATGCGCGCCTTGATCTTGTCGGCGTTGCGGCTGGTGATCACGTTCTCCGTCGCCGCCGGAATCAGGATTTCGCATTCGCGTACCAGCAGCTCGTCGCTGGGCATGGCTTCCGCGCCCTGGAAGCCCAGCAGCGTGTCGTTGCGGTACGTGTAATCCAGCAGCGCGTGGATGTCGATGCCGTTGGGATTGTAAAGCCCGCCGTCCTTCTCCGCGATGCCGATGATCTTGTAGCCGTGCTCCATCATCAGCCGCGCCGCGTTGGAGCCGACGTTGCCAAAGCCCTGGATGATCACGCGGCAGCCGTCGACGGGCATGTTCAGGTAGCGCAGGCTCTCGTTGCAGACCACCATCACGCCGCGGCCGGTGGCCTCAAGGCGTCCGCGCGAGCCGCCGAGGTTGAGCGGCTTGCCCGTCACCACGCTGGTGACGGTCTGCCGCATGTGCATGGAATAGGTATCCATGATCCACGCCATGGTCTGCTCGTTGGTGTTTACGTCGGGTGCGGGAACATCCTTCTCCGGCCCGATGAATTCGATGATCTCCGAAGTGTACCGGCGCGTCATGCGCTCCAGCTCGCCGTGGCTCATCTTTTTCGGGTCGCAGATGACGCCGCCCTTGGCGCCGCCAAACGGGATGTTGACGACCGCGCACTTCCAGGTCATCCAGCTGGCCAGCGCGCGCACTTCGTCGAGCGTAACCTCGGGTGAGTAGCGGATGCCGCCCTTGGCCGGGCCGCGCGCCTGCGAGTGCTGTACGCGAAAGCCGGTGAACATCTCGATCCGTCCGTCGTCCATTGTCACCGGAAAGTGAACAATGATCTCCCGCGATGGCGAGCGCAGCACCTTCCACATCCCTTCATCCAGATTCAGCTTGCGTGCCGCGAATTCGAACCGGGCGCTTTGCGCCTCCCACGGATTGATCTCCTGGTCCAAAGTCACGGTCGGGGTTAATACAGCCATACAGTTTCCTACTCCCTTCTTTCCCCTGCCGGCGCCGCCGCCTTAATGGATCTGACGGCAAGTTGAACACGCAACAGGATTTCTCCGCCATTTGGGCGGAGGCACTACACACGTTAGACGGCTCTTTGCCTGGGATCGGGGCAAATCCAGCCCCTTTCACCTGGAACGAGCACAAACCCAGTGAGTCTAGGCCGATGAAAAGAGGCCCGTCAAGGACGGATGAACATGACTTGGTACCTTTGGTTCCGCTCTTTCCTGTCGCCCCGGCCCAGTTCGGCTCCGGGAAATCCGGCCGATCCCGTGCACCCGTCAGAGTAGACGCGCCGAAAGCCAGTCAGGTGGCACTCGTTTTGCCGGCTGCGGCCCCGCCGCTCTTGCCAATATCCCCTTCCAAACGAGACACTTTAGGACAATCCTTTAGCCTGTTTGTATTCCACGGCGGAGAGGTCCGCATGCGAAGCTTATCCGGCGCAATCCTGGTCGCGGTCATTGCGGCAGCCGCATTCGGTGCCGCGGCCCAGGGACCCATCGCACCCAAGACGCCCGTCGCTGCTCCTCCGGCCGAGCCGCAAGCCGCCGCGCCAGTTCCCGGCATTGCCGGCCAGGCGCATCCGCTCACCGCCGACGATCTTCAGGCTTTCTTCGATGGTGTTTTTCCGCTGCAGCTTGAGCGCAGCGACATTGCCGGCGCCACGGTGCTGGTGATGAAAGACGGCAACGTCGTTTTCCAGAAGGGCTACGGCTTTGCCGACGTCAAGACAAGGAAGCCCGTCGACCCGGCAAACACGATGTTTCGCATCGCATCCATCTCCAAGCTGTTTACCTGGGTCTCGGTCATGCAACTCGTGGAGCAGGGCAAGCTCAATCTGGACACCGACGTCAACCAATACCTCGATTTCCGGATCAAGCCCGCGTTCCAAAAGCCCATCACCCTGCGCAACCTGATGACGCATACGGGCGGGTTCGAGGAAGTCCTCAACGACATCATCATCCTCGACGCGAAGAAAGTGCCCAGCCTTCGCGATTACTTGATCGCCAACCAGCCGCGCCGGCTCTTTCCGCCGGGCCAGGTTCCGGCGTACTCCAATTACGGCGTATCGCTGGCCAGTTACATTGTGCAGCGCGCCAGTGGCGAGCCCTTCGCGCAGTACGTCCAGGAGCATATCTTCGCGCCGCTGAAGATGACGCACTCCACCTTCTATCAGCCGGTCCCGAAGTCACTCACACCATTTGTATCCGAGGGCTACCGCGGCGACACCACCAAGCCAACGGTTGGCTTCGAGTTTGTGGCCCCATACGGTGCGGGCGGTCTCTCAACCAGCGCTCGGGACATGGGCCGCTTCGGCCAGGCGCTATTAAATGGAGGATCTCTCGACGGTGGGGCCATCCTCAAGCCAGAGACCCTTGCCGAGATGTGGACGCCGCAATATCAGGCCAGCCCGCAGATGCCTCCTATCTGCATGGGTTTCTACCAGGATTGGCGCAACGGCCTGCACTGGATCGGCCATGAAGGCGACCTCATCGCTTTCCACTCGCTGTTCTTCGTCGAGCCCACGCAGAAGCTTGTTCTTTTCGTCTCCTATAACTCCGCGGGCGGCGGCGCCAAGCCACGCCCCGAGATCATAGACTTCTTCTCCGACCGCTACTTTCCCGGCGCGCCGGCGGCTACGTTTATCGCCAAGCCTACCGGCAGCTTCCGCGATATCGCCGGCCGCTACCAGAGCACCCGCCGCGCCGACTCCACCAAGCTCCGCCTCCTGAGCATCACCGATCAGACCACGGCCGCCGTGGACAAGGACAACGTGCTCACCATCGGCGGCTTCGACGACCTGCGCGGCCATCAGGAAAAGTTCAAGCTCATCGGTAACGATCTGTGGCAGGCGCAGGATGACCAGGACCGCGTCTTCGCCATGCGCGACAGCTCCGGCCGCGCGGTGCGCGTTGCCATGATGTTCCCCGGCATCCAGTTCGAGCGCGTCCCCTGGTACGCCAATAACAAGTGGACCGTCCCCGCTTTGTTCACCAGTCTGGGCATCCTGGGCCTGGTGTTCATCGCCGGTATCATTCGTCTCGTCCGCCGTCTGTTCTTCCGGCGGCGTCCCAAGCTTGAACCCCAGCCCGGCACCATCTGGCTCACTTTCGGTCCGCGCTCGGCGGCCTGGATCTGGTTCCTTTTTCTGTGCAGCATACTCGCGTTTTTTGCCGTCGAGGGCAACGACATGCTGCCGCCCACTCCAGCTTGGTTCCCATGGTTTGTCGTCATCAACTGGGTTACCGGCCTCGCCATTTTTCTCAGCTTCTTTGCCGTTTTCGCCGCCATCCGCATCTGGTTCCGCAGCGATCTCCGCTGGATCACCAAAGTCAAATTCGATTTGGTTGGACTCGCCTGCCTTTTCTTGAGCTGGTTCGCCATCTTTTACCGCCTTATCGGGCCGGCGCACCGCATCTAGTTCTTAGTTCACAGTTCGCAGCCCTTGGATAATGGAGTACGAACGGAGTACTGCGAACTGTGAACTACGAACTGTGAACTGAACTTGTGAACTGCAAACTTTGAACTAGAATCAAGCTGATCCCGTCTCATGCCGGCTCTGGAGGCCACGTGCTTTACTGGCTGCTCTATCAAAAGCTGTACCCGGTCTTCCATTCCTTTCGCATATTCCGCTATTTAACGTTCCGCACCGCATTTGCTACCGGCACGGCGATGTTGATCGCCCTGGTCATCGGCCCCTACGTGATTCAAAAACTGCGCGAGTTCCAGATCGGCCAGTACATTCGCGAGGACGGCCCCAAGTCCCATCAGAAGAAGACCGGCACGCCCACCATGGGCGGCGTGCTCATCGTCATCGCCATCCTGCTGCCCACGGTTCTCTGGTCCGATCCCTCCAACCCATTCGTCTGGATCTGCGTCTTTTCCACACTCGCTTTCGGCGCCGTGGGTTTTGCCGACGACTACATCAAGGTGGTCAAGCGCCGCAATCTCGGCCTGACCGCGCGCGCCAAGCTGCTGGGGCAGGGAATCGCCGCCGTCGTTGTCGCCGCCGCCCTGGCCGTGCTCCAGCAGTTCAAGATGTTCTCCGTGCAACTCTCCGTCCCCTTCTTCAAGAGCCTGCGTCCGGATCTGCTCTGGCACTGGCCGCTGCACATTTCCCATCTCGGGTTCCTGGCCTTCCTGCCCTTTGTAGCATTCGTTGTCTTCGTCCTTATGGGCTCGTCCAACGCGGTCAACCTCACGGACGGCCTCGACGGCCTCGCCATCGGCTGCACCATCATCGCCGCCGCCGCGCTCACCGTGCTCACCTACGTCAGCGGCCACGTGGTCTTCGCCGACTACCTCGAACTCCAGCGCATGCCCAACGTCAGTGAGGTCACCGTCTTCTGCGGTTCCATGGTCGGCGCCTCCATCGGCTTCCTCTGGTACAACGCTCACCCCGCCGAAATTTTCATGGGCGACGTCGGCTCGCTCGCCCTCGGCGGCGCCATTGGCACCGTGGCCATCATCATTCGCCAGGAGCTGCTGCTGCCCTTCATCGGCGGCATCTTTGTCCTTGAGGCGCTCTCCGTAATGCTCCAGGTGGGCAGCTACAAACTGCGCAAGAAACGGATCTTCAAAATGGCCCCGCTACACCACCATTTCGAGCAGCTCGGCTGGAGCGAGTCCAAAGTCATCGTCCGCTTCTGGATCCTGGCCCTGGTATTTGCACTGTTTGCACTCACCACACTCAAATTGCGTTAGCTCGAAAGCGCCCCGCGGGGCCAAAGGTGCAAAATAGAATGGAAGCATCGATCAGCAAACAGGGGCTAACCGCTAAGAGCTAAAAGCTGAAGGCTGACGGCTGAGGGTTGAAAATGATGGACCTCAAGGGGAAGAAAGTGCTGGTGGTCGGGCTGGGCAAATCCGGCCTGGCCGCCGCGCTCTTTCTCCGCCGCCGCGGCGCCCAGGTTACCGTCTCCGATATCCGCAGCGACGAGGCTCTTGCCAAGGACATTCCCGGCCTTCTTGAGGCGGGCATCAACGTGGAAGCCGGCGGTCACGGCTTGCTCACCTTCCGCCGCCAAGACCTCATTGTCGTCAGCCCCGGCGTCCCCCTCGACACTCCCGAGCTGGCCCAGGTTCGCAACTTCGGGCTGCCCATCATCGGCGAGCTCGAACTGGCCGCCCGTTTTATCAAGGGCAAACTCCTGGCCATCACCGGTTCCAACGGCAAAACCACCACCACAACTCTGGTGGGCGACATCCTCAAGGAGGCCGGATTTCCAACCCTGGTCGGCGGCAACATCGGTGTCCCCGTTGTCGCACTTATCGAAGACAGCACCGACAAAACCTGGTCGGTCCTTGAAGTTTCCAGCTTCCAGCTTGAGAGCATCCAGGAGTTTCATCCCGCCATCGCCGTCATCCTCAACATCACTCCTGACCACCTCGATCGCCACGGCACCTTCGAGAACTATGCCTTGGCCAAGGAGCGCATCTTTGAGGTGCAGACCGAGCAGGATTGTCTGGTCCTGAATGCCGACAACCCGCGCACCGCTGCTGCCGCATCGCGCTCCGCAGCCCGCGTCTACTGGTTCTCCATGGAGCACCCGGTCCTCGAGGGCGCGTGGGTTGAGAACGGGGAAATCTTCTTCCGCGACTCGAAATCCGCACCGCCGGAGCCCATCATCCCCTTGAGCGGCATCCCCCTCAAGGGCTCTCATAACGTTGAGAACGTGCTTGCCGCCGTGTGCTCCGCGCGCCTCGCCGGCTGCCCCGGCGCTGCCGTCCGCCGCGCTATCGAGAACTTCCGCGCCGTCGAGCATCGCCTGGAATACGTCGCCACTGTCAATGGCGTCGAGTTCTACAACGACTCCAAAGCCACCAATGTGGACGCCACCGCCAAGGCCATCGCCGCGTTTCCCTCCGGCATTCATCTCATCCTCGGCGGCAAGGACAAGAATTCCGATTACACGGAGCTCGCTCCGCTGCTTCGCCAGCGCGTGCGCGCCGTTTACACCATCGGTTCGGCCGCCCAGAAGATTGAGTCGCACCTGCGCGGCGTGGTGCCCATTCGCTCTTGCGAAACTCTGGAAAAAGCCGTCGCCGAAGCCGCCGCCGCCGCCCATCCAGGTGATGTTGTGCTCCTGGCCCCGGCTTGCTCCAGCTTCGATCAGTTTGAGAATTACGAACATCGCGGCCGCGTCTTCAAGGAACTCGTCGCCGATGCCCCCCGCTTCCGCGGCCTTCCCCAGGTCGCCGATGGCGCCCGCTCCTGATCAATCGGCGGCTCTTGCATTTGCTTTCGTTTTTCTTGCTGTCATTCCCCGCAGGGAGTCTCCTGAGCATAGCGAAGAATCTGCAGTCGCCGTTCTCCAGCCCGCCGACTTGACCACCTTGATTCGCCGCCGCTCACGCCCGCTCTCTTTCACACCTGAAGCGTGAAATCATCACCGCAGGCGTATGGCAAAACTCGTAGGCGTCGACAAGTGGATCTTCTTCACCACCATGGTGCTGGTCGCCGTGGGCCTGGCCATGGTCTTCTCCGCCTCCGCCGTCGTTTCTGAAGCGCGTTACCACTCCCCTTACATCGATGTCGCTCGCCAGGCCGGATGGGCGCTCGCCGGCGTGCTTTTCATGTGCGTGCTCATGCGCGTCGACTATGAGCATTACAACTCGCCCCGCTTCGTCTATCCCGCCATCTCCGTCACCACCGTCCTCCTGGTGATGGTCTTCTTCTTCCGCAACTCCCACGCCACCCACCGCTGGATCCGCTTTGGCGGATTCTTCAGCTTCCAGCCATCCGAGCTGGCCAAGCCCGTCCTCATCCTGTTTCTCGCCTGGTTCCTGCACACCCGCCTGGAACAGATGCGCGACTGGAAGAACACCCTGCTCCGCTCCATTGTCATCCCGCTCATCTTCATCCTGCTCATCGTCAAGCAGCCCGATCTCGGCACCGCGCTCGTCCTCGCCGGCGTTACCGCCATGATCCTGGTGTTGGCCGGCATGGACTGGAAATGGCTTGTTGCCGGCATCGCCGCATCGCTCCCCCCACTCGCAGCCCTGCTTTTGCTGGTGCCCTGGCGTCGCGCCCGCATGCTCGCCTTTATGAATCCCGGTACCGATCCTCAGGGCGCCGGCTTCCACATCAACCAGTCGCTGATCGCCGTAGGCTCCGGCGGCCTCACCGGCCGCGGCTACATGGAGGGCATGCAGAAGCTCTTTTACCTCCCCGAAGCACAGACCGACTTCATCTTCGCCAACATCGGTGAGGAGCTGGGCTTCATCGGCGCCATGCTCATCGTGATCCTGTTTGTGGTCTTCGCCGTGCGCGGCCTACGCGTCGCCTTTCGCGCGCAAGACCCATTCGCTCGAATCCTCGCCTTCGGCATCACCACCGCTATCCTGCTTCAGGCCTTCTTCAACATCAGCGTGGTCCTATCGCTGGTGCCCACCAAGGGCATCCCGCTCCCGCTCATCTCGTCGGGCGGAACGTCCATCTTCATCACCCTAGCCAGCATCGGTGTCCTGCTCAACATCTCCCGCAAGGTGGATTGAGTCATTTGTAGCGCCCGCGCAAAGTGGATTGAGTCACTAGTAGCGCCGGCCTCCCGGCCGGCTGTAGCGCGGGTCTCCCGACCCGCGCAGCCATGGATGTCGAGCTTCTCTCGTTTCCTGACCGCATCACGCCCGGCCTGCACAATTAAGATCAATCCGAAGGGACCATCTTGCCCAACCCCCGCATCCTGATCGCCGGCGGCGGCACCGGCGGCCACATCATCCCCGCTCTCGCCGTCGCCCGCGCCCTGGTCGAGCGCCACCACGCCGAAATCCTCTTCGTCGGCACGCCCCGAGGCCTGGAAAGCCGCATGGTCCCCGCCGCAGGTTTTCGCCTCGAGTTGATCCAGGTAGGCCAGCTCAAAAACGTCTCGCTCCTCACCAAACTCCGCACTGCCGTCGATCTTCCCAACGCCCTATTCGTCAGCCTCGGCATCCTGCGCCGGTTCCGTCCCGGCGCAGTTCTAAGCGTCGGCGGCTACGCCTCCGGCCCCGCCAGTGCCGCCGCGCTTCTCTCCAGCATTCCCCTCATGGCGTTTGAACCCAACGCCATGCCCGGCCTCGCCAACCGCCTCATCGGCAAGCGCGTCGTTGCCGCCGCGGTCAACTTCCCCGCCGCCACTCGCTATTTCCACAGCGCCGAAGTCACCGGCATCCCCGTCCGCGCGGAGTTCTTCTCCATCCCCGCTCCGCCGCCGGCCGCCCCGCCGCACCTGCTCATCTTCGGTGGCTCGCAGGGCGCGCGCATCTTCAATCAGACCCTCCCGCAGATCGTCCCCGCGCTCCTCGATGCGGTTCCCGGCCTGACCATCCTGCACCAATGCGGCGCGCGTCACCTCGAGTCCACAGAACCCGCCTATCGCGCCTCCGGCGCCAACCCCGCCCGCTGGCAGGTCCAGCCATTCCTCGACGACATGCCCGCCCGCTTCGCCGCCGCACACCTGGTCATGGCCCGCTCCGGCGCATCTACAGTGGCGGAGCTCGCCGCCGCCGGCAAGCCTTCGCTCCTCGTCCCTTTCGCCGCCGCAGCGGACAATCACCAGAAACGCAACGCCGAGGAGTTGGTCAAGGCCGGCGCCGCCGTCATGCTGGAAGAAACCGAGCTTGCCACGCCCTCCACCCTCCGCGACGCCCTCATTGTTCTGCTCCGCGAGCCTGCCAGGCTGGCCCAAATGTCCGCCGCCGCGCGCACCCAGGCCCACCCCAACGCCGCCCAGCGCATCGCCGATCGTCTCGCAGCACTCGCCTCCCACAGCTGATCGCGTGTGTCCTGACACCTGTCACCTGATCCCTCGCCCACTACCACGCGCAGTTCGTCAGATCCGTGGCCGCGAACAACCACCCGCCCTCCACCTGCCGCCGCAACACGTGCACGCCCTTCCCGTTCGTCTGCATGCGCACTCCGCCAGGCCCATTCGTAAAAAGCGTCCAGTGATCGTAGATCACGGCCAAGTCCTCGCCGGCATGCAGAATCTTCCTCACGCGCACGTGAAGCTCAGGCTCCTTGGCGGCAAGTTGTCTAAAATCCTGCAGCAACGCATAGTGCCCATGCGCCGCAGTGCCGTCTTGCCTTACGTGGCTCCCGTCCGGCTCGTAAAGTGCCACAAGGGAATCGAAGTGTTTTGCATTCAGGTGGCGTGCGTAAAGCTCGTCGCACACCTCAGGAGTTTCGGCGGGCATGGTCAGCCTCCTTATTGGCGCCGGTTTGCATTGTGCCTCCTTACACCTTCAGCTGGCTGTGATGTAGATCGCACAATCGCAACAAAAAAGGCCCACCTGCCAATGCAGATGAGCCCTTTCGTTCCGGGCCTCAAGCGCCCGGTTCAACGTTAGTTACCGGCGTCCGCCGCCGCCATGGAATCCGCCGCCGCCGTGGAACCCTCCACTTGCTGCACCATGGAATCCGCCGCCGGCCGCGCCGCGGAAGCCTCCGCCAACGCGTCCTCCGCCAGCGCCGCCAGGCCTCGCGTACCCGCCGCGATATCCGTTAGCGCCGCCCCGTGCGTAGCCGCCGCGGCCATATCCGTATCCGCGGCCATATCCGTATCCCCGGCCGTAGCCGTATCCTCGGCCGTAGCCATACCCGCGTCCCCATCCGCGGCCCCAGCCGTACCACGGCCCGGTGCCGATGAACACGCCGCCGGCAAACCAGTCAGGCCCGTAATACCCGTAGGGCGCGCAAGCGTAAGGATAATAAGAGTAATAGCCCCATTCGCAGTCCGGCGGTCCGTAATACCCGCCATAGGGCGCCGCAACCACCGGCCCGATCCCCACTCCAACCGCCACCTGGGCATTGGCCTTCATGGAGAACGGCAACACCAACAGTGCAGCCAGCAAAACCCAACGCAAACCCTTCATAACTACCTCCTTGTGCTGCCCGGTCCCGTCTTGCTGGGGTCGGTCCGCGATGCTACCGCGCTTTCAGCACCTCCGGCCAAGGTCTTTCAGGTCCATTGCCGGCTTCCACTCATTAGAACAACTCTCGCAGGCAAAAGTTGCGGTTCGTTTCACGATTCCCCACCCCCGCCAGACTCTGCCCGATTGGAATCTTACGCCCTAAAGGGAAACGGCCCCGGCAGTTTTGCCAGGGCCGTTTCTCCCCCGCCGCCCGTCTTCAGGGCTTACCGGCGGTCGCGGAAGTGATCCCGGTCACGATCACGGTCCAAGTCCCGGGCACGGTCGCGGTATCCGTCGCGAACCACCACGTCCCGGCGCCCCTCGTAAAAGCGATCGTGCACGCCCACAAAGTTCCAGCGTCCCGGCACCCAGTAGCCGTTGGCATAGTAGCCTGCCACCCACGCATACCCCGGTCCGGGGCAGGGAGGAACATAGGCTGCCGGGCCGCCAACGTAGATCCCAATCTCCGCTGCCTTTGCCGGCGTTGCCACCATTCCCAAAGCACCCACAGCCACTGCCGCACCCAACATCCATTTCCCTGCGTTCTTCATAACTCCTCCTTCCACTCGCCCCATGCCTTTCCGCTCAGGGCTTGCCTCCGGCCCGGCTTCCTGAGCTCTTTTTCCCGGCTTCCGCCGGGGTGGCTCAGGGCCTGCCGCTTATGTCCGCTCTAACCGCAACCGCGGAAGAAGGTTGCGGCCCCCGGCGAAAATAAATCCCCGCAATTTTTTGCGGCTCCGGTGTTTCACGCGTTCACTTTTTCACTCCTTCACTTGCTCCCTTTTCACCTGGCGCCTGCCGTACAATCCCCTCAGCAGAGGACCCGCTCATGCCAAAAGCTCACGGCACTTTCACCGTCGATGTCCGCCCGCTCCCGCCCGCGCCCGCCGAGGGCCTCGCCCGCTTCACCATCAACAAGCAGATCCACGGCGACCTCGAAGCCACAACACATGGCGAGATGTTCTCCGGCGGCAATCCCAAACAGGGCGCAGCCGGCTATGTCGCTATCGAGATGATCACCGGCGTCCTCAGCGGCCGTTCAGGCAGCTTTGCGCTCCAGCACTTCGCCACCATGGACGCGCGCGGCCCCAACATGCAGGTCATCGTCGTTCCCGGCTCAGGCACCGGAGCGCTAGCCGGCATCTCCGGCACCTTCATCATCCGCATCGAAAACGGCCAGCACTTCTACGATCTCGACTACACCCTTCCCGACAGCGAACAATGATCTGCCTGCCGTTTATCCCTTATCCCTTGTCCCTTATCCCTGCTTTTCTGTTCCCTGTTCCCTGACCCCTGTTCCCTGCTTCTATGGCATCGGGTTCAAAAACCCTTTCGGCAGCCCCGCCGACGTCCCCGGAACCGCCGCCGGGGTCACGCCGGTGTCCTTGCAACTCATCGTCGGCGGAAAATGATTGACCACGTCGTCGGGGATCTCCGCGGTTGCTGCCGGTATGGGAGCTTTGGTTCCGGCAAGCCGTGCTGCGTCGAATCCGCCCAGAAGGTCGGTCAGCCGCGGGTTCGCATCGCGCGGGCCCTCGGGCAAATAGGGCTTTTCATCCGGTAGGGAAGCCAGCGGCGGAAGGTCGAAAAGCACGTCGAGGAACTTCGCAAACGAAACGTGGTCACCGGGGTTCTCAACAATCCCTCCGGACTTCGCATAGGGCGAAATAAGGATCAGCGGTACCCTCGGCCCGTCGCCGCACGGGTGCTTGTCCGGGCATTCTTCAAACTGCGGCGGGGGAACGTGGTCGTAAAAGCCCTCCGAGTCGTCCCACAGGATGATGATCGCCGAGTCCTTCCAGTACGGGCCGCGCGCGATCGTGTTCACCACCTTCGCCACCAGCGACTCCGAAAGCTGGGAATCGGAGTATCCGGGGTGGTCATCGTCACCCAGCGAGTTCACCGCCAGCGGATTGGCGGGCTTCCACCCAAACGGATTCAGCATTCCGCCCTTCACGAACACCACGCTCTTGTCGGGCAGCGATTCCTTCCCCATCGCTTCAAAGAAATCCAGCAGGTCGTGTTCGCCGCTCCACAGCGACGGGTTCTGGCGAATGTATCCAAAATACTGCGGCGCATTATGGTGGGGAATGTAAGCCGGATGATCGTTGCCCTGGCCGTTACCGAATCCCTCCTGGTACCACCCCCATGAGACCGCCTGCTTGTTCAGCCGCGACAGCTCGCCGATATCGTCCGTCACGTCGTCGGTATCCACCGTCGCTTTGTTAGCGTCTCGCCCGCTGAGCGAGAGCATCAGCGTAGCGTACTTCTGGTCGAGCTGGATGGAGCCGTGCGCCTGGTCCGCGAACGCGTAAGGGCCAAAATCAGGCTCCGGATCGTTCACCACCGGTTCGCCGGTCGCAAACGTCGAAGCGAATTTCTCCTCGGGATGCCGCGCCGCTTGCGACTGCCCGGTCTGCCCCGCAATCAGGTCGATATTGCCCGGCGTCGAAGGCCCGTACATCGCCTGGAAAATGTGGTCGTACAGCGCAAACCGGTGCGCGTACATCCACAGAAACGGAATCGTATTGCAGTCCTCGTGCGCCATGGTCAGCATCCCCATCTGGCGCGCATACCCCGGGCTGGCTCCCGACGCCCCCACCAGGTTCTTCTCCTCCCAGGCCACAAACTTGTCCATGTGGCCTTGGTCGCTCTTGGCCAGCAGCGCGTCGCGCGAGTGGTCCGCATCCTGCGTGTCCGCCGCATTCAACAGGAACGGCGTAATCCATTCCTTGCCGATCGCGTCCCACTGGCGGAAGCCGTGCGCCCTTGCTTCCGCGGTGGCCAGGTTGTCTGCGCCGGGAAAGGTGCCGAAGTACGAGTCGAAGGAGCGGTTCTCCTGGTAGATGACAAAGACGTGATGAATATGCGCGCGCAGGTTGGCGATCATCTCCTGCCGCGATGCCGTTTCCATTCTTGCTTTCGTCGCCGGCCGGGCCTTCGCGGTACCCGCGTGCTGCGCCGCGGCGCCCGCGCCGGCGCTCAACACGGCGAGACACGCCAGCGCCAGCAACACCGTCTGCGGATCGCGCAGACAGCTCTTCGCTCCAAACCGAATCACCGTCATTGCTACCCCTTGCCGTACAGATTCACCATCGCCACTGCATTCTATCGATTGAATTCGCGGAGCCTGTTAAAGCAACGCAACATGCCGTAGGAAGTACCCCGAATGGTACCCTGAATCCCTGCCATGTTTGCCACCTCGCAGCACGCCCACTTCATCGGAATCGGCGGCATCGGCATGAGCGGCATCGCTGAAATCCTCCTCAACCAGAACATGCGCGTCTCCGGCTCCGACCTCCGCCGCGGCCCCATTACCGACCGCCTGGCCAAGCTCGGCGCCGTCATCTACGAGGGCCACGACGCCGCCCACATCGCCGGCGCAACCGTGGTCGTTACCAGCTCTGCTGTCGGCCAGGACAATCCTGAGGTAGTGGAGGCGCACGCGCGCAAAATCCCCGTCATCCAGCGTGCGGAGATGCTGGCTGAACTCATGCGCCTCAAGTACGGCATCGCCATCGCCGGCATGCACGGCAAAACCACAACCACCTCCATGGTGGCCAGCGTGCTCGCCGCCGGAGATCTCGATCCCACCGTCGTGGTCGGCGGCCGCGTGGATGCGCTCGGCTCCAACGCCCGCCTCGGCACCACGCAGTACCTGGTGGCCGAGGCCGATGAGAGCGACCGCAGCTTCCTCAAGCTCTCGCCCATCCTGGCCGTGGTCACCAACCTCGACCGCGAGCACATGGATTGCTACCGCGACATGGAGGATGTGGAGCACTGCTTCCTTGCTTTCATGGACCGCGTGCCGTTCTATGGCGCCGTCACCGCATGCATTGACAACCCCCAGCTTGCCGCCATCCTGCCCCGCGCAAAGCGCCGCGTGTTCACTTACGGCACGGCACGCGAGGCCGACTACCGCCTCCAGCCGCTGCCCGGCGACGCAAGCTGCTCCTCGCGCTTCCAGGTGACTGCCGCATCCGGAACCCTCGGCCCGTTCGAGCTGCACGTGCCCGGGCGCCATAACGTGCTCAACGCCACCGCGGCCGTCGCCATCGCCCACCAGCTTGCGGTGCCTGCCGACCGCATCGCCGCCGGCATCCGCAACTTCCGCGGCGTGGACCGCCGTTTCCAGCTTCGTGGCAAAGCGCGCGGCGTCTCCGTAGTGGACGACTACGGCCACCACCCCACTGAGATCAAGGCCACGCTGGCCGCTGCGCGCGAGTGCGGCTTCCGGCGCATCCACGTGGTCTTTCAGCCCCACCGCTACACCCGCACCGCCGATCTCATGGACCGGTTTGCCACCGCATTCACCGATGCCGATTCGGTCTTCGTGCTACCCATCTATGCTGCCAGCGAGCAGCCCATCCCCGGCGTCACCGCGGAGCGGCTGGTCGAGCGGATTGAGGGCCCAAAGGTCCGTTTCGTAGCCGATTTCCCCGCGGCAATCGAAGCGGCAACGGCCACGGCCGCCGACGGCGACCTGATCCTGACCCTCGGCGCCGGCAACGTAAGCCAGCTGGCACCGCAGATCGTCGAGCGGCTAGGATGAAGCAGGGATAAAGTTCACAGACCGCGAACTTCCGGCTCAGGAGCTCTTGCCCAGCGCGACTACCGGGATCGTGACCGAGCCCATGCGGCCGGAGTTCTCATCGAGGACAACGATGCGCACCGATCCGACGCCTGGCTCTAATTCGATGGCCTGGTCAAAGGGAATGCCGGCCTTCAGGTACTTCTGATAGGAGCCGGGCTGGAGGCGGAGATTCATGGTTTGGCCGGTGATCTGCGCCTTCATGCCGTTGACCTCGCGCTTGACCAGAAAGACGTCCAACTTGTCGGTCCAGAGCGAGTCGTTTTGCGCGATCTCGAGATCGGTGGCGGCGATGCCGAGCTTGATGGTATGGCCATTCGAACCGGGCACGACATTGGCAGTGACGCCGATATCGGTTGCATCCCCTGGCTGGAGGGCGGCGTCCTTGAAGCGGTCCTTGATGGTGGACGGCTCCTCGCGGTAGAAGAACCCGGTGCGGTAACGGAGAGTGACTTTCTTTTTGCCCGGAACCTTGACGGTGATGAGGTGATACTTGTTGTCGGCGGCGGCGGAGGGAGCAAAGCTGAGCAGGTAGGTGGCGCGGCCGTCGTCGGCGACGTGGTTGAGCTCGGTGACGATGTCGGACGCGCGGCGGAAGGCCTGGCCACCGGTGGCGTCGGCAATTTCACGATAGACGCCCTGGATGGAGAGCATGTCCTGGTGCATCTGAGCACTCAACCGGCCGGGCCTCATGTCGTTGTTGCAGGTGTCAATGTCCGGGCCGGCGGATAATGCGGGGTCGAAGGAGGTCCTTCCGGGCCCGCCGGGGCCGCTGGAAAGCCCGCATCCGCCTGCCCCGCCCGGCCCAGGGTTCACACCAAGTTGATTTGCGGTGGCGGTGGGATTCAACTGCACGTTCATGGCGGCTTGGCTGGCGCTTACCATGCCGCCTTCCAGCCGCGAGGCGTCCAGCGGGTAGACGCTCACGTGGGCGTCGTTCATGGCCTCCTGCACGCGCAGCGCGGCGGGCTCGATGTTGCGGTCGCCCTTCTGGATATTCATTGCGGAGTAATTCCAGTCGGCCAGGACGTTATCGCTGGCGATCCAGACCAGGTTTTTGTGCCCCGGCATGGCGGACAGATAATGGGCCACCAGCATGAGGGTGGAGAGCGCGTCGGACCCGGGACGATCGCCCAGTTCGCGGAGCTTCGGGTCCTGAGCCTGCGTATCTGCTTGAGGATCCATGACAATATTGCCATTGGTCGCGAGCAGATCGTCGGTGTTGCGGACGTAGTCCATCTGCTGGCGATTGCGGGCTTCCTGTTCCTGGCCGAGCATGAGGCTGTCGGCGGCCGGCGTCCACTTGGCAAGGGTCGCGGCGATGAGCTGATGGTCGGTACTGGGGATCTGGAGGATTTGGAATCCGCCTCTGAGCATGACGTAAATGGCTGCGCGATCGTTGTCGTGGAGCTTCATGAGAAACGTCTCCATCTGATCGCGGACATTTCCCAGATCGCCCATGGAGAGAGTGCCGTCAATCAGCAGGATGAGCGTGTCCTGAGTTTCGCGGGCGGCGGATTTGGCGGCGAGGGCCTCGCGGTTGGAGAATTCCGGCAGATTCTGGGCCGGAGATTCAGCAGCCGCGGCGGAGTGCTCCGGGGCAGCCGTGTTGGGCCGCACAAACGAGCGCACATCCACTTTCACCCCGTTGTCGAAGACTTCAAGGTCATCCGGGTTGAGGTCGGCAAGGGGATGGCCCTTTTTGTCGAGCGCAACCAGGGGCAAATCGACGATGCGGGCGTTGATGCGAAAGGTGGGGGTTCCGGAGGGAGCGCTGGTGAGAGAAATGGTGGGCGCCTCGGGCAGACTAACGGCCGGAGTGACGTAGATCTCAGGAATGGACGACGGCTGAGACGCATTGAGGGGCGCGGGTGGAGCATTGGAGGCGAGATTCTCCAGCCCCGGCATCGATGGAGGCGGCGCCTTGGGCGAGGCCACTTCTTCGAGCGGCCTGGCGTTGTCAATGGGGGGCGCCGGCGCGGGCGTGGGTGCGGAGGCAGCGGCCTCCGTGGCTTGCTTGGCCTCTTTCTCATTCAGAATGCGCGACTGGACAAGATAGAGGTGGTATTCGCGGAAGTTCACGTCGTTGAGGAGGATTTGCTCCGGCGCGTGAACCAGCGCCTGAAGACTCGCCTTTTCGATGGAAGGCTGCAGATGCTCGATTCCGGTCTGCCGGCGCTCTGCCATGGCGTCATTCAGGGATTTCAAATCGGGCCCCTGGGCGAGGGCGATGCCGCGCACGGGACAGATGAAGGTTTTGCCTCCAATGTCCTGGGGGCCGTATTCGACGAGGATAGACGCGTGCTCGATGGGATTGCCGGGGTCGAGATCGGCGATCAACGAAATGCGCAGGATGGTTCCGTTATCGGGATCGAGAGCGATCTCACCGTGATATCCGGCGCGCTGGGAGAGAACGCTGAGCTCAAAGCCGTGCTGCTGGATGACGCAACAGAAACGGACGTCGTAGTGCGATTTTTCCTTGGGGACGGTGTAGCGGAATACGGCCAGGGCTCCGCTCGAGTCCAGCTCCCAATGGCTCCAGGCAAGGTGGCTATGGGCGGCGTCCATGACCACGATGCCAAGGATGGGGCCGAACTCGCCCCAGGTGGTCAGGCCCTTGTCCGGAGATTGCTTCTTGCCATGCGCCAATGCGCTGGTATCCACAAATTCCTGGCCCTCGCGGTAGAAGACCGTCATCGCGGAGTGGTCGATTGGGCGCAGGGGATTCTCGCCGGCGATGTCGGCAGGGGCGGCGCGGCTCTCAAAGCGCTGGGTGTCGCGGGTGGCAAACAGGTCGGGCAGCAGGGGAAGGGTTTTGCCAAGATATCCGACGGTGAGCGCCAGCATACGCCGTTGCTCGGCCAGGTTGGGCGCGGCGGTGGCGGGAATGTCGGAGGCGGGAGGCTCAAGGAACGACGAAGAGTCCTCGAGCGCCAGAAGTGCCTGCCGGGACTTTTCGCCAGGCAAAAGGTCCTTCAACTGCTGATAGCGGGCTGCGCCCAGGCGCTCAGTCAGCTCCAGGGTGGAGATCTGCCTGGCCACCTCGCCGTCGGTTTTAGATTTCGCGCCGGACAGCAGATGTTCCAGTTCCTCAACGGAAACTCGGCTGGGGGCCGAGGGATCCGCCGCAAAAACCGGCACCGCCAAACAGACCAGCAGCAGCCAACCGAACTTCTTTGCCATGTCGTACTCCCGGAAACCCGCCACAGAAAGCCCGAAGCGGATGAGGGTTTGGATGCCGGCGCGTTCGGACCGATCAGGGCAGCTTGCTTTAAGAGTTCAAACACACTCTCTGACATTGGACAGGGGAAGTCAAGCGTGGTTAGGCGGGTGTTTCAGCTCACCCTAACCGGTTATTCCGTCACAGTTTCGCGTATGCTAGGGTTCCATTCAGAGGGAAATCCCGACAAAGGATTGTGCGCAGGAGACTGCTCGCCGTTTTTGAGGCGAGGGAGCTGAGATGCGGATGCAGGTAATGAATCAGGATTTGAACGTTGCCGGGCGGTGGCTGCGAATCGCGCGGCTGGATGGGGACGGCTATTGCTTTCTTCCCGATCCGGAAGCATTTGTTGCCTCGCTTCGCCAGCGGCGGGACCGGCCGGATCTGTTGACGTTCGTGGAGCGGGTGAACGTTTCCGAACGGCGTTACCCCTATCGGATGGAATGGGACAACTATGCGGTCATTCCCGTGACCACGTCCGAAGCCTATTTCAAGGACCAGATCCAGAGCGTGGCCCGCAACCGCGCGCGGCAGGCGGAAAAGAAGGGAGTCGAACTGCGCGAGGTGGAGTTCGGCGACGAGCTGGTGCAGGGCATCTGGGAGATTTACAACGAGTCGCCGCTGCGGCAGGGACGGCCATATCCCCATTACGGCAAGAGCCTGGAGACGGTACACCGGGAGGAAGCTACGTTCCCGGACTGCTCGGCGTTTGCGGGCGCGTATTTTGAGGGCGAGCTGATCGGCTTCATCAAGGTGGTATGGGACGACCAGAAGGTGCAGGGCGGGCTCATGAATATCCTTTCGAAGCTGGCACACCGGGACAAAGCACCGACCAATGCGCTGGTGTGCGAGGGGGTGAAGATCTGCGAGCGGCACGGGCTGAAGAACCTGCTTTACGATCATTATGCGTGGGGCAGCAGGCCGAAAGACAATCTATCGGAATTCAAGGATAAGACGGGGTTCAAGCGGGTGGACGTGCCGCGCTACTGGGTGCCGCTGACGGCATGGGGAACAATGGCGTTGCGGCTGGGGCTGCACCGGAGCTTTGTCGATCGGCTTCCGGACGAACTGGGGAACAAGCTGCGCGGGCTGCGCGCGGACTGGTACCAGTGGAGGCATGGCGCAGCGAAGGCAGGGGCCTGAGAAGGCAGCCATGCCAGGAATCGCAGGGATCATCACAAAGCGGCCGCGAGAGCAGGCCACGGGCGAGCTAAGGCGGATGGTGGCAGCCATGTGCCATGAGCCGTTTTACGTTTCCGGCACATGGACGGATGCGGAACTGGGCATCTACGTGGGGTGGGTTGAGCTGGAAGATCCCGGGCGCGGGCCGATGCCGCAGACCAACGAGACCGGGGACAAGGTGCTGGTGTTTTCGGGGAGCGATTTTCCCCAGCCCGGGACAGCGGAGCGGCTGCGGGAGCGGGGACACCAGGTTGGGGAAGGGACGCTGGCGCACCTGATCCATGCCGCGGAGGAGGATTGCGAATTTCCCGCGGGAGTAAACGGGCAGTTTCACGGATTGCTGGTGGACCGTGCTCGGGGCACGGCGCTCGTGTTTAACGATCGCTCTGCGGCGCGGCGGCTCTACGTCCACGAGGCCGAGGACGCGTTCTACTTTGCGGCGGAAGCCAAGGCGCTGCTGGCGGTGAGGCCGGAGCTGCGCCGGGCGAGCGCGAAGGCGCTGGGCGAGCTGGTGAGCTGCGGGTGCGTGCTGGAGGATCGCACGCTGTTTGAACGAATCGGCATTTTGCCCTGGGCCGCGGCATGGAGCTTCCGCAACGGCACGCTGGAGTCAAAGGGAGAGTATTTTTCGCACCGGGAGTGGGAAGAGCAAAGCGAGCTGGAGAGCGAGGAGTATTACGGGGCTATACGGGACGCGCTTGTGGGCAACCTGCCCCGCTATTTCCGCGAGACCGGGCGGATTGGGATGTCGCTGACCGGGGGACTGGACACGCGTGTCATCATGGCGTGGCATAAGGCGGCGCCAGGCGAGCTGCCTTGCTACACGTTCGGAAGCGGATACCGGGAGTCGCGCGACGTGAAGATCGCGCGCCGGATCGCCCGGGAATGCGCGCAGCCGTACCAGGTGATTGAGCTGGGGCAGGAGTTTCTGCGCAGTTATCCGTATTACGCGGAACGGACGGTCTTGATGGCCGAGGGAATGGCGAACGTGATGCGCTGCCCCGGGCTTTATGTGAACCGGAAGGCGCGGGATATTGCCCCGGTGCGGATGACGGGAAATTATGGCGACGAAATCATACGGCACTGGGTGGTTTTCCATCCTTCCATGCCCGCCAGCGGGATATACAACCGGGAGTTTCTGCGAGAGGTCTCGGCAGCGGGTGAAACCTATGCGCGGAGCATGGGGCAGCTGGAGCCGGCGCGGGCGGCCATGCGGCAGATTTCGTGGTTCTTCCATGGCCTGCAGGCGCTGGAGGGTTCGCAGATCGAGATGCGCTCGCCGTTTTTGGACAACCAGGTGATCCAGACCGCGTACCGGGCTCGGGGGACGGTTTACCCGACCAACGACGTGCGCGTGCGGATGATCCAGGATGGAAGCACGCGCCTGGGGCGCATCCGCACCGACCTGGGATACGCGGGCACGGGCGGGAAGGCGGCCACGGCATTTTGGTACCTGTACCATCGCGGGACCATGCGAGCCGAGTATGCCTTCGAGCATGGGGACCCGCAATGGTTGGCGTGGATGGACCGTTGGCTGCTGGGTAGACAATTGGAAAAGCAGTTCGTGGGGATGCACAAGTTTACCCATTTCTCCCGGTGGTACCGGGAAGAGCTGGCTGGTTATGTGAGGGAAGTACTGCTGGACCGGCGAACCCTGCTGCGGCCCTATCTGAACGCGAAGGCCGTAGAGTCGGCGGTGGAGGAGCACTTGAAAGGAACGGCCAACCACACTCCGACCATCAACCAGTTGCTCACACTCGAGTATTTTCACCGGCTGTTTGTGGACACGGCATGAAGCTGATCGCCACCGTCATCACGCTTGCATTCATCGTGCTGCTGCTCGGCTGGAGCCGGGAGCGGAACTCCCGTGTGTCGTGGGCGATGCTGATCCCGATGGTGTGGTTCGCCATCATCTGCTCGCGGCCGGTGACGCAGTGGATGCATGCCGGTGGGGGCGATTACATGCAGCGGTACTCGGAGGGCAGTCCCCTGGATGCGTCGCTGTATACGCTGCTGCTGGTGGCAGGGCTGTTGGTGGTGAACCGGCGGATGCTGCGGCTGAAAGCGCTGCTCAGGGCGAACTGGCCGGTTCTGCTGTTCTTTTTCTACACCGCGGTCAGCATTTCGTGGTCGGACGATCCGGCAGTCGGGTTCAAGCGCTGGATCAAGTCTCTTGGCGACCTGGTGGTGATCCTGGTGATACTGACCGAGGAGGATCACGAGGCGGCCATCCGGCGGATGTACACCGTGGTGGCCTCGGTGCTGCTTCCGCTCAGTGTGCTCTTCATCCTGTTTTATCCGTCGCTGGGGTCAAATTACGATCCCATCGAAAAGGTGACGATGTACACCGGCGTGGCGACGTTCAAGAACCTGCTGGGCATCACCTGCATGGCGTGCGGGCTGGTGTCGCTGTGGTCGCTGATTGTTGCCTGGCAGCACGGCGAAGATCCCGATCGCAAGCGGCACATTTTTGTGCATGGCGTAAATCTTCTGCTCGCGGTCGGGCTGGTGTTACGGGCGGATTCCATGACATCGTTCTCGTCGCTGGTGCTGGGCGGGGTGGTGCTGGCGGCGGCGGCGACCCCGTGGATGCATCGTCGCCGCGGCGTGCTTTTGGCGCTGATCGTCGGCGCCATCGGCATGGCCGGATTCGCGCTTTTCCTCGATTCCGGCGGCGAGATGGTGAAGGAGCTCGGGCGCAATCCATCGCTGACGGGAAGAACGACGATCTGGCGGGCGGTGCTGGCGCAGCACAGCAACCCCATCGTAGGCGAGGGATTCGAGAGCTTCTGGATGGGTAACCGCATGCAGTCGGTGTGGTCGATGAGCCAGAAGGGAATCCAGGAGGCGCATGACGGCTACCTGGAGCTGTATCTCAACTTGGGTTGGGTAGGCATTGCGCTGCTGGGCACGATGATGGTGACCGGTTACCGCTACGGCCTGGAACTCTATCGGCGCGACGCGCAGGCTGGCTGCCTGCGGTTGGCGCTCCTGACGGCAGCCATCGTTTTCGGATTCACCGAGGCCGGATTCCGCATGATGAGTCCGGATTGGACGGGGTTTCTCCTCGGGGTGATGGCGATTCCGGCGGGGCTGGAGCTGGCGGCGCAGAAGCTGCCTGCGCTGGCCCGGGAGCAGGAACGGCAGCGCAACGAAGTTCGGGTGCTGTATTAGGGTCCATCGAGATGTACACACGGGCAACGCCGGGAGGGGCTTTTTCCCCGGCTGAAAGAAGATGGAATTGGGCGGGAAGCTGTGAAGCCGTTTGACGCAAACGGCGCGTTTGCGCCGGCGGTGCCGCGCGGGGGAACTGCGTTGCGCAGCCTGGCTGTTCGCGGCGCGGGCATGAATATTTTCTCCGGCGCGACCGGCATTGCCATCCAGATGGTGGCCACGGTGGTGCTGGCGCGCCTGCTGGTGCCGCGAGATTTCGGCCTGGTGGCGATGGTGGTTACATTCTGCCTGCTGCTGACCAACGCCACCCCCAATGGATTTATCGATTCCATCCTGCAGCGCCAGGATATTGACCGCGCGCTGGCGAACAACCTGTTCTGGATCAACATGGGGCTGGGGGTGCTGCTGGCCGGAGTGTTCGCCGCCGCGGCCCCGCTTTTGGCGCGTTTCTACCACGAGCCGGAAGTGGCGGGGATCACAGTGGCGCTCGCGGTGACCATCCTGCTCAGCCAGGCGCCCTGCATTCACGCTTCGCTGCTGCGGCGGGCCATGCGGTTTCCCGCGCTGGCCAAGAACGACCTTGTGGCGCGGGCGGTGTCGGTGATTGCGTCCATCGCTTTTGGAATCGCGGGCTGGGGCTACTGGGCGCTGGTGATGGGACAATGCGCGCTGTACCTCAGCACCTTCATCGGCATATTGCTGCTGTGCCCGTGGCTTCCCGGGCTTCCGCAACGGCGGTCCGGCACCCGCCAGACGCTGATTTTTGCCGTGCACATCAGCACCCGATACAGCGTGAATTACTTTGTGCGCAACTTTGACAATGTGCTGGTGGGCTGGCGCTTTGGAGCCAATCCGCTGGGTTACTACAAGAAGGCGTACGACCTGTTCGCAATGCCGATGTCGCAGATCGTGTCGATGAATTCGAATGTTGCGGTGTCTGCGCTGAGCCGGGTGCGCGAGGACCGGCCTCAGTTCCTGCGCTACCTGCTGGGAGCCACCGGCATGCTTGCCTTCCTGGGCATGGGGCTCGCGGGGGATTTCACCCTGATCGGCAAAGACATCATTCGCTTGCTGCTGGGACCGAACTGGGGAACCGCGGGCTTGATCTTCACGTTTTTTGCGCCGGCCATCGGCATCATGATGGTGAACGGAGTGCATGGTTGGATCCACGTGTCGCTGGGGCACGCGGACCGCTGGCTGCGCTGGGGCATTTTTGAGTGGGTGGTTACCATTTCGCTGTTCTTTGCCGGCTTGCCGTGGGGCCCGCAGGGCGTTGCGGTGGCGTGGTGCGTATCGTTCTGGGTGCTGACGCTGCCGGCAATCTGGTATGCGGGGCGGCCCATCGGGCTGGGCATGGGCCCGGTGATCGCCGTCATCTGGCGCTATATTGCGGCGGCGCTGGCGGCAGCGGCGGTCTCCTACATCGTCCTCGGCCACTTGCCGGGGTTGGATCAACTGCCCGGAGCGCGCGGAGCAGCGCTGCGGATCGCCTTTGTCACGCTTGAGTTTGGAGTGCTTTATCTGGCGGGAGTGGTCATCCTGCACGGCGGCGCGGCCCCGTTGCGGACCGCGGCCAGGTTGCTGAAGGATTTGCGGGGACGAAAACGCGGCGGTGTGGAAGTTCCTAGTTCGTAGTTCACAGTTCGTAGTTTGGAAATCGCAGAATCGGCCGCGCAAATTGGCGCCGCCGTTTACCACTTACGGGGGAGAATTGCCCGCCGGGGTGGCATTGCCATCCGAGGTTGCACTCTGATGTTTTGATAGAAAGGACAATTACGCCGACATGCGCGACGCCGGTATCAGCCCCACGAGGACAATAGAGCAATGAGAATCTGCATGGTGGCGTACTCGTTTTACGAGACCGACAACCGCGTGCGCCGCTACGCGGAGGCACTGGCGCGGCGCGGCGACAAGGTGGATGCGCTCTCCATTGGCCTTCCCGGGCAGCCGCGCAATGAAGTTATCGAGGGCGTGCGTGTTTTCCGCTTGCAAACGCGGGTGCGCAACGAGGGCGGTCCGCTGAGCTATCTCGTCAAAATGCTTTTCTTCTTTTTCCGCACCGCATGGTTCCTCGCCGCCAACCAGCTCCGTTCGCCCTACGCGCTGATCCACGTGCACAATCTGCCCGATTTCGAGGTGTTCGCCACGCTCGTCCCGCGGCTGATGGGAGCGCGCGTGATCCTCGACATGCACGAAATCACCCCCGAGTTCTACTCGAGCAAATTCGGAATCGGCGAGCGGTCATTCATGTTTCGTCTGCTGGCGCTGGTGGAACGGATTTCGATTGCCTATGTGGACTACGTGATCGTGGTCAACCACATGGTGGAGAAAGCGGTGCTGGGGCGGCGCAGCGTGCGCCCGGAAAAGTGCTCGGTGGTGCTCAATTACCCCGACCGCCGGCTCTTTCCCGGACGAAAGCTTGCGGCCAAACCGCGCCAAGGGTTCACCGTGTGCTATCCCGGGACGCTGAACCGGCATCAGGGCGTGGATGTCGCCGTGGAGGCGATGGCGTTGGCGCGCAGCAAAGCGCCGGGCCTGCATTTTCTCATCATCGGCGACGGAGCGGAGCGCGAGAACCTGCACCGCCTCATCTGCGATCGCAAGCTTGAGGACATGGTGACGATGAGGGGCACGGTGTCGCTGGAGCAGGTGTCGAAGGCCATGGAGACCATCGATGCCGGCGTGGTGCCGAAACGCGGCGAGGGGTTTGGAAGCATTGCTTTCAGCACCAAAATAATGGAGTTCATGGCAATGGGCGTACCGGTCATCGCCTCGCGCACGCCCATCGACGAGTTCTATTTCAATGACAATTTGGTGGAGTTCTTTGAGTCGGGCAATGCGGAAGACCTCGCGCGCAAGATCGTGAATCTTATGCAATCGCCGGACCGTGTTGCGGCGCTGCGGCAAGCCGCGAGCGAATTCATCGCCGCCAATAACTGGGACGTAAAGCAACAGGAATATTTCGCGCTGGTGGACCGGCTGGTGGGAAGGCCAAGCACCATCGCCGATGAGGCCAGCGCATAAAGGTACAAGGGGCTCGAGATGCACCCCGCACCTCAGCGCGCTCACGCGGAGTTACCATTAAAACTTGCCGAAGTTTTGCGATGCTGCCTTGAATAAAGATGAAACCCCGATTTTCCGCAAAAGGCAGATGGGCGCTGTGAGGCGATGCGCCTGGACGCTGGCTCTGGCTGGGACTTTGATTCCGGCGCTTGCCACCGCGCAGCCCTGGAAGCCGCTTCTGGAGGCGAGCCGCGCCATAGACTGGTCGGCGGCGGGAGTAGGCGGAATTCCGCCGCGCACAACAGTGTGCGCCCGGCTCACCGCAACAGCCACGGTAACCAACATCGATGCGGCGCTGGCTGCGTGCCCTCCCGGTCAAACCGTGCTGCTCCCAGCCGGCACGTACACCATCGCGGGAACCATCTACATACCCGCCAACGTAACCCTGCGCGGCGCGGGCGCGGACCGGACTATCCTGAACGCAACCGGGGCGGGCGAGGCCGTGATCGCGATGGGAAACGGAGACGTGCCGTACAAGCCGATCGTCATTACCGGCGGAGCCGTGAGCGGATCGGTCGCCATCGAACTCTATTCGACCGCGGGCGTGGTGCCGGGTACATTTCTGGTCATCGCGGAAAAGAACGACCCGGCGTTTGTGACCGCGGCGGGCAGCGGCGGAAACTGCAACTGGTGCGACGGCGGCTGGACCAACGACGGCAGCATGGCCCGCGGCCAGATTGTGGCCGTGACGGCCATCAACGGCCGCACCGCCAGCATCTCGCCTGCACTCTACAGCGACTATCTTCACTCGCCCGAAGCGGTTCCGTTTGACATGGCGGCCAGCTTCGCCGGCGTGGAAGACTTGCAGGTTCGCGCCAACAACACCGGATACGAAACCAACTTCAAGCTGGCCATGTGCGCCTACTGCTGGATCAAGGGCGTCGAGTCCAATTACGCCGACGGCGATCACGTCGACGTGCAGTGGGGATTCCACGACGAGATTCGCTCGAGCTACTTCTCCAACGCCTACCTGCACCAGCCGGGCGCGCACGACTCTGATATTGACCTGGCTCTCAAAACCAGCGCCACGCTGGTCGAGAACAACATCATGGAGCGGCTGCACGACTCGGTGATGCTGGAGTGGGGCGCGGCCGGCAACGTCGTTGCCTACAACTACATGATGGGCGAATTCGACTCGGGCTCGCCCAACGTGGTGATGGGAAGCATCGATTTCCACGGCGCGCACCCGCAGTTCAACCTGCTGGAAGGCAACGTGCTGGCGTCCATTTATGCGGATTCGGTCTGGGGCAGTTCCAGCCACACCACGGCCTTCCGTAACTGGGTGGTGGGGACCAGCCGCGTATGCGCGCCGCTCCAGGGGCGGGCCACGGTCACCTGCGCGGGCGCAAACGGGCATTACGCATTTCAGGCGGCGCGCGCGGTGCAGCTTTCTTACCTTGCCACCCGCAACAACGTGATCGGAAATGTGATGGGCAGCGCCCAGATGCAGGCGTTGCGCACAGCGGGCGGTCGGGTCCCGCAGACCGCCATCATCGAGTTCCCGGCGCATCGCACTTATGAGACGGCAACGGCAATCTCATTTGGCTATGGAAGCGAAAGCGACGACGGCCAGGGCAATGGATGCGGCGGAGGCGTGCCGCCATGCCATGCGGCGGGCACGTCGCGCACGGATGGGATCAACGGCAACTTCAACAACATATCGGGACGGACGGATTGGCTCGACAACGCGAGCCGCACGCTCCCGCCATCGTTTTATCTCGAAGCGAAGCCGGCCTGGTGGGGCTCGCTCCCGTTTCCCGCCATCGGTCCCGATATGAATGGGTTGGGGGGCCCGGCGGGACATAGTGCTGGAAATCCTGCCCAAACCTGCTATACCAAGATCATGGGCGGATCGGACGGCGGACCGGCGAGTCCGCTGGTATTTAACGCCGCCAAATGCTATGGCGGGGCACAGTGAGCCTGCGTTGGAAGGGTAACCATTGCCGGCGCAAGGGGAACGGCCCGGCGTTGTAGCTTAACTTATTGAAGCGCTTTGATTTGCCCCTGTCTTTTGCAAGATGTTTCACTGGTTACCAAGCGGGGATGGAGCTTTCCCCCTGTTTGTGGGATAGAGGTTTCGATTCCAGTGACTTAGCCTGTACGGCGAGAGCATTTTTTGTTTTTTTGCCCGCAGCAGGTGACCCAGCCGTGTCGCCGGCCATGGGAAACGGGGATGCAGGGGACAAGGATCAGAGCCAAAAAATGGAAACCACGCTGCCATCGAGCCGGATTGTGCTGCGCTTCTGGCGCCAAAACCGGCCGGCTCCATCTCCGGGAGATGGGGAAGGTCCAGAGCGGAAGAGCGCAAACATGAACCGGTACTCTTCGATTTCGATGGTTTTTCTGTTCCTGGCAGCAATGGCGACCGTGTGCGCGGGACAGGCGGGCAGCGCCGCGCCCGATTCTTCCGCGCCGGCCGCCGCCCAACAACAGCAACCTCCCGATCCACAACTCAAGCCCAACCCGATGGAGGCGCTGAGGAAGTTTGAGCCTGCGGCCGACGAGGAATATCGATTGGGACGGGGCGACGAGATCACTATCGATTTTTCCGGCCGGCCGGAGTTGCAGGCCAAGCTGGTTGTGGGTCCCGACGGCCGCATTACCCTGCCGGTGGCGGGTGAAGTGATGGTGGCGAACCTCACCAGGGAGCAGGCCGCGCGCAAGGTGGAAGACTCGCTTTCAGCGTATTACTCCAACCTGAGCGCAATGATCACAGTAACCAAATACACCGCGAACCGCGTGCTGGTGCTGGGCGCGGTCGATCACCCCGGGCCGGTTACGTTCGACGGGAGTCCCACGCTGCTGGAGGCGATTACCCGCGGCGGGCTGCCCACGGTGGGCCCGGACAAGCGCCCGCAGATCCCCGACCAGTGCACGATTTATCGCGGCAGCGGCCAGGTGATGACGGTGCAGTTGCGCGCCCTCATTGATTCAGGGAGCCCGCTGGCCGATCTGAGGCTGCGGCGCGATGACGTGATTTATGTGCCCGATCCCAGGGAACGGTTCGTGTCCGTCCTCGGCGAAGTCAACCATCCCGGCGCGGTGCCGCTGCTGTCAACTTCCACCCTGCCCAAGGTGCTGGCCGATGCCGGCGGAGTCACTGAAAAGGCGGGGGGCCATCCCAAGATCGTCATTGTCGATCCCTCCACCGGAACCAAGCGGACCATCGAATTCAAGGACCTGATGAATCCTGCCAAAACGCTGGAAATAACGCTGAAGCCAGGCGACATCATTTTCGTGCCGCAGAGCGGGTTTTACCGTTTCACCTGGTATGTATCGAGCCTGAGTCCCTTTGCCGAGCTGGCCACGCTGGCGGCCGTGAACGGAGCGCTATGAAGAGCATGCGGGAACTGGCTCCGTATGAAGAACCTCCGCGGGGGCCGATGAGGGGCGGAGCCGCCGAGGCCAATCCGATACGGTGCATGCCGGCGGTGAATCCGGAGCAGACCTTCTTCCACTTCGATCTGCTGCGCGCGCTGGAAATGCACCGCGGGCTGGCGCTGGGAATTTTCCTGACGGCGCTGGTGCTTTCGGGAGCCTACCTGGCGCGGCGATGGAATACCTACAAGGCGGAAAGCCTGGTTTACGTACACGCGACCCCGCAACTGCTGGATAACTCGCCGCAACAGGAAAGCTGGCCCCACGACTCCAATACCTACGAGTCGTACATCCAGCAGCAGATTCATAACGTGACCCGGGAGGACGTGCTGGAGGCAGCGGTGCGCCGGATTCCCGGTTTCCAGGGAGCCAAAGAGAACGAACAGGCGGCGGCGGACCGGCTGGGCGGCAATCTCCTGGTGGAGCGGGTCAGCACCGGATACCAGATTGCCATTACGGCGACGGCAGGCAGCGCGGAAGAATCGGCGCAGATGGCGAACGCCGTGGCCGAGAGCTTCATTGACAGCGCAACCAAAGAACTGCGCTCCGGCGATGCGCAGCGGATCGCGCTGCTGGGCGAGGAACGCGACCGGGTGATGAAAGAGCTGGCCACCGACCGTGCCGAGCAGGACGCCCTGAACAAGCAACAGGGAGTCGCTGCGGTGGGAACGGCCACGCCCGATCCGTACGATGACCAGATTTCGGCCATTCGTACGGAATTGGTAAAGGCGCGCACTGAAAATGACGAAGCGGCGTCCAAGCTGATGGCCACGGCCGGCGGCGGGCTGTCCTCAGCCGCGCTCGACGCAGCCGCGGATGAAATTGTCGCGGCCGATCCCGGGCTCATCAGCATGAAGACGGCGCTCAACAAGCGCCGCTCCGACCTGATTTCGCAGATGGCCAACCTCACTCCCCAGCACCCGCTTTTTAAGCAGGATGCTCAGGAACTGGCCAAGATCAACATTTCGCTCGACGCCATGAGCAAGGACCTGCGCGCCAAGGCCGCCCAGCAGATTGAGCAAAAGCTGAAGACCGATCTCGAGCGCACCGCGGGCGTTGAAAACCGCCTCAATGCGCAGCTTGCGCAGTTAACCAGCGCAGCCGGCAGCGCCACCCCGCGCCTGCAGCGCGCCAACGATCTGGCCACGGATATTGCCCGTCTGCAAGCCCGCTTTACTACCGTGGACGAGCAATACCGCAACCTGACCATCGATAATGCCGCGCCGGGAGCGGTCTATCTGTCGGCTCCGGCCATCGCTCCGCTGCACGCCGACCGCAAAAAAGTCTACCGCAACGCGCTCATCGTACTGCTCGCGGGACTCATCTTTGCCTTGGCAGCGGCGCTGATTGCCCACAATCTTGACCCCCGCATCTACATTGCCGCGGACGTGGAGCGGGTGCTGGGATTTGCTCCCATGGCGCTGCTTCCCGATCTCTACGAGGTCGGCACCGGCGTTGCGGAAGAGTACATGCTCAGGCTGGCCGCGGCGGTGGAACATGCGCATCAGCAAGGCCATCTGAACAGTTGCATTTTCACCGGAGTCGCCCCCGGAGCCGGCACCACCACCGTATCCACGCGGGTCAGCAGCATGCTCCAGGCCATGGGCCGCTCCACCGCGCTGGTGGATGCCATAGGCGTATCGCCGGAAGACAACATCGATCCCGGAAGCGATCTGGTGCACATGCCGCGCGGCAGCCGTTCCACGGCCCTGCTGCAGCAGATGACCGGGGCCAACCGCGACTCCATCGTGGTCACCGATACCGCCCCCTTGCTCATCTCCGGAGAAACCGAGTACCTTGCCCGCTTCGTCGATTCCGCCATCGTCGTCATCGAGTCCGGGACCACCACCAAGGCGCAGTTGCGGGAGGTGGCGCAGACCCTGGAGCGGCTCGACGTATCGGCGGTAGGCTTTGTGCTGAATCGCATTTCCATGGAGAAGGGCAATCCCGCGTTTCGCGGCTCGGTGCACGCGGTTGAAAAGCATTTGAAGGCTCAGGCGCGGGCATTCGAGCGCAAGCATTCGCGGAGTTCTGTTCCCGCCGCGGAGGCTGCGGAGCGCCCGGCGGCGCACCCCAGAGCCGCTTCCGAGCCGGCCAAATGGCCTGCAGACGCGGAGTGGCAGGCGGACGAACCGAGCAACGAGAGGGAATTCGTCCCGGCTCGTGAGACGATGTTTGTGAACCAGCCGGATAGGGAAGAACATGCGGCGCGGGTTGGCCTGGCCGATGCCCCCGGGGGCTGGGAAACGGAGAGCTTCATGGGACCGGAGAATGGAGAAAACGCGGCCGCTGAAAACCTGCGGCGCGACGTGTCCCCCATCGAGCCATGGGCTGATGGGGCTGACGGCTTCCTTCCCTGGGAAGCGGAAGTAAATGCGCGCATTCGTGCGCAGTTTGCCGCGGAGGCGCCCACGGCTTACGAGGACGAATCCTCCGACCCCGGCAGCGATCCCTTCCTTCGCGAAACCGCGCCCGGCTTCGGTCCCGAAGACGCCGTTTCGATTCCATCAGATTTTCGCGCAACCGAAGAATCCGTAACCGGTACGGCCAATGCAGCTTTCCTCGAGGAGTCTCTCGAACCCTCCGCGCACTTCTCTGAATCCCCGTTCTACGCAGCGGAGACCACGGAGCGCGATCTTCCCGGCAAGCCAACTCACCCCCACTTAGACACTTTTGCGGCGCCCGTCCAGCCGCCACCCGCCGACGCGATTGCCATGCCCGCGGATTCCGGCGCGAGCCAGGCTCAAAGCTGGAAGACCGTACCCGCCAAGCCGGCCCGAGGCCGTGAAGGCGTCCAGGTGATCCTGGGCGGCCCGCAATCTGCTCCGCTCACCGGGGAAGAAGTGCCGGTTGCGTGGCGGGAACTGCTGCGGTCGGAGGCTGAAGCTGCGGACCAGGCTTTTCCGGTGGAAGAGCAGGCCGCCGCGTTTGCGGATAGCCTGGGGACGCAACCGCGCCGTCCCGATCCATTTGAACAAATGAAGCAGGCAGGGGCGTTCCGCGAGCCGCTGAAGGAGTGGTGGGAGGAGCTGGCCGCGCCGCCCAAACAAGCGCCAACGGCCCATGCGCCTGCCCCGGAGCCTGAGCCGGCGTCCGTCACTCCGGAAGCCGCGGTGGAGATTTCCGCCCCAACAGTCCCTGAGCCCATCACAGAACAGGATGAGGCCTTGTATTCCGCCGCCAACCGGCTCAGCGGGTTGCGCAATCTCCTGGTGTCGCTGGGGATCCAGACCCTTCACCAGGAAGTGGAACAGCGCAAAGCCGAGGCCCAGAGCGATGCGCGGCCACCAAGGGCGCCTGTGCCGGAGCGCGCCATCCAAGCCCAGCCGGCCGGCCTCGACCCCAGCGGCAACCTTCCCGGTGATTCTGTTACCGCGCGTCCGGAGATCATTCCGCCGCGCTTCCAGCCCGACGCCGCGGAGCACGAGAAGGCGGCGAAAGCGCCGAAAACTCCAATCAAGTCGCCCCGAGTCTGGGAAAACTCCGACGACGTGGACATCCTCCCCTCGCGGCGCGGCCAGTACCGGCGGAATCACTAACTCAGTCGTCAGTTCTCAGTTGTCAGCGGTCCGATCCGCCACCGGGCCGTGCCCCTTTCATCGCGGCATCATCGCCGTAATAACCATCAAAGAACAAAAATCCGAAACATCCACCAGATAAGAAAAAGCGCGATGATCGCGACCAAGATATGACCAATCCATTGGCCCGGCGTTTTCGGATTTCCGAAATTGAACATTCAGGAATAGTAGCATCCGCAAGGAATGCTCTTTTCCGGCATAGCTAACTGAGGGTGCCCCATCCTTCGCGCAGCTTTATCGCGCGAAGGGTGGGAGAGCACGCATCTCAACCGTCCTTTTCAGCCTAACGGAGAATTCCCGGCAGCCCGAACCCGCGCCCGAATGCTGTCCACCATCTTGCCCGCTCACAGCTGCCGGTTGCTCCCGTAGGGAGCTGGTGAAAATAGCCCCGGGTGAAACCCGGGGAAGGAGTGCGCAAGACGCCCGCCGTCCGGTAGGGACGGCATGACGGCCGCCTGTGCGGGCGCGTGCTGCGTGGACAGGCGGGTTGAGCTATTCTCAATGGTCGCGGCGCGAGAGACCCTCACGGGTCCGCACCGCTCGCGCACCGCCCCCTCTATTTCTTCTCGACCATCCACTTCCCGTATTCGCGATAATCAATCGCCGGCGCCGTGCCGCACCCCTGCAGGCGCGCCATCAGCTCTATCAGAAATGTTCCGGGCGCGCGCGGATCCAGCTCGAAAGCGGTCGATTCCGCCCCGCCGCATCCAAACGTCCCCACCGATGCGCAGCACCCAAAGTCCAGTTTCCCCGCCTCCTCATCGGCCGCCAGGCGCCTCCGGATGGCGATCGCATCGGGTGGCTTTCTCGTATCCAATGCCAGAAAACCGGCCAGGATCCACTGCGGCTTTTTCTTGAAATTCCCGTTGATCGTCGGAATCGTTACGCTCGTCCGCGTCAGGTTGCGCACCGTCGCGGCTTTGGCCTGCGCATAGGTCAGCGCCTCGCCGCTGAAAATCTGTTTGCACTCAAACACCGCATAAACCGCCTCCGCCGGCACCACCGTCGTGCCTTCAAACTCAAACATGGTGGGCGAGTACTGGCGGTCGAAAATCACAATATCGATCTGGTCGCTGAACTTCCCCTCGCTGTCCATCACCGTAGCCGAGCGCGCCCGGTACCGCTCCGGCAGGTAAGTATCGAAGATGCGGATCCAAACTTGCTGGCTCGCTTCGCCCAGGTTGCTTGAATGGCCGATGGAGTCATGCGCCAGCCGAAGATCGCGCTCAACCTTCTCCGCCAGCCCTTGCAAAATGGCGCTGGCTGACCAGGATACAGATGGACCATTGCGAGCCATGAACGTGTCCCCCTTCGGATAAAAGCATAGTTATCCCAGTGTGACTCGAACCCATAACTCGCGCGGTGATTTAGATCACACCGCGGGCCATTTGGGCCGGACCCTGTAGCGCCGGCCTCCCGGCCGGCTGTGGCGCAGCCTGCCCTGAGAGCGTAGCCGAAGGGTCCTCGTCCGCGCTCCGATGCATTCCCGGCCAGGACACGCCAACCCAGGAGCTGCTCTAAAGGCTTGCCGTCAATCTCCTGCCTCCAGGAGGCTGAACAGGTTGCGGAAAGACTCACTGGACCGGCGCTTTGTAACAAGGGCACGGCTTCAGCCGGGCCACAAGCTGCTGTAAAGAAACCTCCGGCTCTAGCCCCTGCTCCGCTCATTGAGGCGATGACTCGAACCCATAACTCGCGCGGTGATTTAAGTCACTCGGAAAAAATCCCATCCGCACTACCCAAAAAGGCGTCATCTAAAAAGGTGTCATCTAGAAATGATGTCATCTAAAAAAGGTGTCATCCTGAGCGGAGCAGCGCAGCTTTTCGGCGCTGCGCAGTCGAAGGACCTGCGGTTGTTCTTGCCCTTGCTCTTGTTCTTGCTTTTGCCCTTGTTCTTGCTTTTGTTCTTGCCTCTGTTCTCGCTTCTGTTCCTGCTCCCCTTTCTGTCATCCCCGACAGGGAATCCGCTTTCCCAATAACTCGCACCGCGATCTGAGTCACTCGGGAAAAAATCCCATCCGCACTACCCAAAAAGCTGCTCGCCCAACAGGACACCGGTCGAACTGGAAGGACTATCCCGCTAGGCCTGAACCCTGAACCTAGGCGGTAGCCGAGCGTCCAAACACTGGATCGACGCGCGGCCCCAAGCAGGCTAACAACGTTGACTCCAACTTTTTCGAGCTCACAAGGTCTTTTGGCAGAATTGAGACGAGCCTCATACCGTGCGCCTCGCAGAGCTGCTTTTTCTTTTTCGTCTTGGCGTCGTACTCCGCATCCCCCGCCAACCCGAAGTACTCAACAAGGACCCCGTTTACAAGAAAGTCGGCCCTGTAATTTCCTTCCGGATAGAAAGGCTCACGCTCGTGAGGAATGCCCAAAGCGAAAAGCAGATCATCGATCGTTTTTTCCCCCAATGAGAAACACATGTGACCATCTCTCGCCAAGCACTGCGTGCCCAGACCTGTCCTCCGCGCACCATCTTCAAGCAATTCGGCATCGATAAGGGCCTTGAACCATGAACCGAAAAGCTCCTTTACGCGCCGCAGCGCGGGTTTGCCCCTTAGCTGCCGCAAGACCAACAGTCTTTCTTCTGTACTCATTCCTCGCAGGTCGTGCATTCCGGACCCGAAATCCTGAGAAGGAATTCGCTTGATCACTTCCGCCAACTCCCGCAGATAACCTAGGATCTCTTCCTTCGATGCGGCATCGTCACCGGTATTCTGAAGAACCAGGCCTCCGAGGCAAGGCGCACAAAAATCAAGTTGGTCGATCCCGAGCCGTTCAACCAACGGCACCGGAAGAGAGCTTTCGATGAACTCTAGGCCGCAAAGGGGACATTTTCTCCATTCCGAAGCTCGAATGCCGGCCGTTAGCCCCAGTCCTTCGGCTCGGGAGATCGAGAAATACATCAGGATGTTGTACCAAGCGTATTTTAGGCAGAGCGGGTCTTCCGCTCGCCATGACGCGATAACATCCGGTGGCGAAATCGCAACGATCTTCTCCGAAATCCCCCACGCCCACACCCATTGCCTCTCCTGAATCTGACGGGCTAACAGCTGGTCATGGGCGTGGGACCACCACTTCAATATGTAAGAGTTTGCGCAGTAGGAGGGGTCGCCAGTCAGGAAATAAGCGGGTTGACGTCTGTAGTCGTAGATGCTCATCACGCCTCGGAACAGAACCGTCTGTGCGCGTTCCTGAAGTTCCCAACGCCTCAACCCTATTCTAGGCCGCAGGTCTCAGCCCTTTTGTGTGCCTGCGAAACTGATTCACAACCGCGCTAGAGATCAACGGAACTGGCGGTCGCATCTCCCTTGAGTGTGCAGGTGTCCTTTACCGGTTGGCCTTCATGTGGTATTGGTTCGCCGTGCCGGTAATCCGGCGTCGGAGGACTCCATGCAACGAGTGCACATGCGGTTCACCCTCGAAAACTGCGATCCAACCTATTGCTATGCTGAGCGGCAGAGAAACGACGGCTCATTCACAGGGCGAAAGGGCTTTTATATGCAATACCCTCTGGACCTCGCCAAGTTCTCAGTGCCGGAGGACCAGTGTGAGCGCGTCTTCGGAGAGCTATCGCAGTGGCCGCGCGGTGTACCAAAAGCGTACGTATTTGAGCAAACTTTAGGTTGATTAGATAACCATGTCGGGCGGGGTGGCCCACGGCTCGCGCTGCTGGCTCCACCTCGAACTCGGGGCGGCGGGCGGTCCCGGTGCCCTATCCAGACCACGATGAGGGTGCCCCCGAGCCTGCCCTGAGCCAGCCGAAGGGTCCCTCGTCCGCCGCGGCGGAGGGACCGGGGAGACTGCGAACCTAAAATCGCAGCAAGAAGCCCGCGGTCTAGCAGGATCGGCCCCGAGAAACGCCGATTGCGCCATCGTTCAGCGTTCCCGTCGTATCGCTCCCCGCGCGAAGTTTCCGGACCGCGGCCCGGCCGACGCGCTCCGAATCCTATTTGAGTCATTCCCGCCCCACCCCACCGCGCCTCGCCCCCTGACCACTGACCACTGATCACTGAACCCTGAACCCTGAACCCGACCATTGACCACTGATCACTGACCACTGACCACTGTTTCCGCAAGTAACAAGGAATCAGTCACTTCGGTGACGTTGTTGCGCACCAGATGTAGTGCTACAGTTTGGGAACTTTCCCTGGTTCTGCGTCAGTTTTGAGACGGGCCGAGCGGTGTCTTCGGCCCTCGATTTTGTGTCATGGGCTGAAAGGGGAATAGAAGTATGACGTTTCAGAATGTAAAGGCTCAGTATCCTTTTATGCTCTGCGAGTGCGGCCATCGCGCCGACATCCACCTGTATGGCGGCGATCATGTGTGTGTGCAAACCGAATGCTCCTGCGAAGAATTCACTCTCTCTGACAGCAACTTCCATAACGAATTCATAGTGAATGCACTTCGGCAGGCTGTCAGCGCCTAGTCGGGGACCGGGGTTTACAGTTTCCCGGAACGCGGCACCACCGACGCGCTCCGGATCCAATTTGAGTCATTCCCGCCCAACCCCACCGTGCCGCGGCCCCTTATCCCTTATCCCTTATCCCTCATCCCGGCCGGATCCACGGTCAAAATAGAGTGATTTGCGTCATTGTGTGCCATCGACAACGATCATAGGACAAGATTATTGGAACCGTGCATCCAATAGTGCGTCTAAGTACGTGTGTAAAGAGGAGTCTGGGGACTTTTCCAGGGAATTGGGACGTGACCTTGGTGATGCCTGGTGCGGATTTTGGCGGGTTCGTAACATTACCTGATGCACAATCAATAGAGAGGAAGCCTGCGCCGTGCCGCGTATTCATTTTCAATTGCAACTTGCCGAGCTGAAGGACAAGATCCTGGCCATGGCCGCCCTGTCGCAGCAGACCGTGGAAACGGCCGTCGACGCCTACCTGCAGCGCGACGCCGGTCTCTGCCAGTACGTCCGCCAGAACGAGACCGCCATCAACACCACCCAGCGCGAGCTGGACGAGATGGCCTACGAGCTCCTGGCCAAGGAGCAGCCCATGGCGATTGATCTGCGGTTCATTCTTGCGGTGATCAAGATTAACGGCGATCTGGAGCGGATTGGCGACCAGTCGGTGGCGATTGCGCGGCGCACCCGGGAGGCGCTGGAGATTGGGCCAGTGGAGCTGCCGGTGGATTTTGCGGCTATGGGCGAATGCACGGCGAACATGATCCGATCGGCGATCCAGTCGTTGATTGAAGGCGATGCCCAGATAGCCGACCATGTGCGGGAGATGGACGATGAAGTGGACCGCATGAACCGGCGCGCCCACTCCGACCTGCTGGACCTGATCCAGAACCAGCCCCGGAACACGCAGCAAGCCATGAACGGGCTGTTTGTGTCGCGCTCCCTGGAGCGGATTGCCGATCACGCCTCCAACATCGCCACCGACGTCATCTTCTGGGTGCGCGGCGCCGATGTGCGCCACCAGCTCAGCATGGCGATGGACTGACGTTCTTTCCCCTGCCGGCCGATCATGGAGCTAACGGGGAAGGTTCCCGCTTCCGAATTTCATATTCCGTATGTCGGCCAGGCAACTTATGCTCGGGAAAAGGGTTTCCAGGGCATGCATTTGAACGTGCTATTGACGGGCCGGCTGAAGGGAATGGGCCGCGAGGCGGGATGCGAGTTGATGGCAAAGCGAAGCCCGTCGCGCACGGCCGAAGGGTTTACCTACAGCGAGCCAGTGGTGATTCAAGCGCCGGCGGACCTGCCGGAAGGCTCCTACACGCTGCATTTTGAAAACGTCTCCGTGCCGGTGATGCACAAGGGAGTGTTGTGGCTGGTGAGCACGCCGCCTCCCGCGGATGCAGAGGCGGGCAAACCTGCGGTGGGGGCTTCCAAGCCGGGCGAGGGGCGGATTGGCCGGGCGCGACGGCTGATTGGCGATCGGCGGAAGAATGCGTCGCGGCGGTAGGGCTGCGGGAAAAAGGCCGTAGCGGGCCGGTTTCGCGGGATGGGCGCAGGGCGCATCCCAGAAGTGCGTGGCATCTGCGAATACCAACCGATTCCGCCAGTGAATACACTGCTATCCCACCGGTCGTTTCACAGGTAAGGCCCCACCGAATACGGAGGAATCCCTTCACCTCTCATGCGCAGTGGGGAAACAGCAACCGACGCGGCCATCCCACCGCGAACTGCTTACCATTTGGTAATATTCGTCCTTGGCGTGAGCCTCGAACTGCTATTTCAGCTGCAGATGGAGTCGAGAATGCGCCCCATATTCGGTGAAAACTGGTAGACTCGCCGGCGAAGAAAAGTCAAGGGGAAGAGTCGGCCACAATCCAGGCATAACCCGATTCCTGGACGCTGCGGCGTTTGCCGTTACTAATCCGATAAAACCACCGCAAACTATGCTGGATGAGCGATTTGCCCTGTTCACGTCAACGCACAACGAAGATCCACCTTGCGGACATTGGTCTGTGACCGGTGGAATCCGGTTACCCTTCTTGCCAACCAGGTGGAGCGCTACGCATACCCCTGATTCGCCCAAATTCGCGGCGAGTTTGCCCTGCAGCTTACAGTTCGCGAATCGCAGTCACAGGGTTTCGGCGCATCGCTCGATGTGCGGGAAGGTAGCATGCCAGCAATGACATTGCTCCCAGAAGCATGACAACGGAAACGACGGTGATGGGATCGTTGGCTCCGATTCCGTACAACAGCCGGGCGATAAGACGTGTCAGTCCCAACGCAAACGCCAATCCCACCGCCGCCCCAGTGCCTGTGAGCCATAGTCCCTGCACAAGCACGAGCCGCAGCACGTCCACACGGGAAGCGCCTAACGCCATTCGTACTCCGATCTCGTGAGTTCGCATTTGGGTTCGATAGGCCACGACTCCATAGATCCCCGTTACCGCAAGAACCAGCCCGATCAGCGCGAACATTCCCGCCAGCGCGCTCTGTATGACAGCGAAACTGCTCGCCATCTGGGTACTCTCCCGCATGGGACGCACGTCGAAAACCGGCAGCCGTGCATCGATTTCGTGGATCGCGTTTTCCACCGCTGGCGCAAGCTCGGCCGGATTTCCCTCGGTCTTCACCTGCACGATCGTCTCGTACCCCACCTGGAAAAAGCTCATATACACCATAGGCTCCGGGGACTCATTCATGAACATATGTATCGAATTTTTCGCGACGCCGACAACCGTGAAAAGGCTGCCCCATATCCTGAGCTTCTTTCCCAGCGGATCCTGTCCCGGCCAGTAGCGCCTCGCCGCAGTCTGATCCACGATCAGTACCCTCGGGGCCTTTTCATCGTCATCCGGTGTAAACTCGCGTCCTTCCAGAATGGGTATTTGGAGAGATTCGAAATACCGCGGGGCCACTTCGGCGTGGTACACCTGCAACGATTCATGCGGGTGTGGCACATACCCTTCCGGATACGCATCCTCCCCCTTGTGGCTCAGGGTCATCGGAATCCAGTCCGTAAAAGACGCAACCTTCACGCCAGGCAATGCCGACACGCGATCCAGTATCTTGTGACGGATCACCCGTTCCTCGTCGTTGCTGTAGCCGGCAATATTCAGCCCCACGGTCGCGGTTAGAATGTGGTCCTGCTCAAATCCGGGATTCGCGCCCGCGAGATTCTGAAGTGTTCGCAGAAATAGCGCGGAGCACAACAGCAGAGGAAGGGATAGCGCGATTTGCGCCACCACCAGCCCGCTGAGCAATTTCCGGTTGCGGGAGCCGCCGGAGATACTTGCAGACTCTGCCTTGAGTACCTCAACGGCCGGCGCGTGGGACGAACGCCAGGCGGGGAGCGCGCCGCAGAGCATGCCGGCCAACAGGCTGGATACCGCAATCCCGATCACCACCTTGTGATCCATGCTCCCGTTGAGCATGACGGGATTCGAGTTCGCCGGAAAGAACCATGAGAATGTCTTCGACGTCCACGATGTCAACAGAAGGGCCACGGCTCCTGCAACGATGGAAAGCACCACGCCCTCCAGCACCATCTGCCGCACCAGTTGCATGCGATTCGCCCCGAGCGACTGCCGGATCGCAAGCTCACGCCGCCGGGATACAAACCGCACCAGCGTGAGCGTAGCCACGTTCGCGCAGGTCAGCAACAGCACCACTGCGGCGAAGGCCAGCAGGATGGGCAGCGTCGCCGCCATGTATCCGTTGGCGCCGAATGGCGAGCGCCACATGGGATCCAGAGTGATCCGGTTCTCGCCCAGATGCTCGTTCGGATACGCCGCCACAATAGTGTGCATCCGGGTGTCGAGATCCTGCGCTGCCTGGCCAATGCTCACGCCCGGCCGCAATCTTCCTATCACGTTCAGCCACACCGCGCCACCACTGCGATGCGTCATCCGCCACACGTTCGTCCCCAGGGGATCAAGCGTTATCCACAGATCTTGACGGATCCCGGGCATTGCTCCAACAAACCCCTCCGGCGCCACACCGATCACCGTCACAGGATGCCGGGCAAGCTCGATCGACTTGCCCACAATTGCCGGGTCTGCGGCATAACGCGTCTTCCAAAGCGAGTAACTCAGGACCACGTTGGGAACCGCATCTGGACGCGTCTCTTCTTCTGCCAGAAAGAAACGCCCCAGCAGCGGCTTTATGCCGAGCACGTCGAAATAATTTGCCGACACGTTTGCGATATAGGCACGCTCCGGCTGTGCGCCGCCGGTCAGCGTGATCCAATCGTGATGATAGGCAAGTATTCCGGTGAAGGTGTGGTTCTGCTCGCGCAGATCGCGATAGTCGAGATACGAGAAAGGCGGAGTCGGGGAGAAGTTCCGTTCTCCCCTCTGCAGGCTAACAAGATCGCCCGTCTCCCGCGCGCCAGGAATCGGACGCAACATGGTGCCGTCGATCCAACTGAATACGGTGCTGTTGGCGCAGATAGCTACTGCCAGCATCGCCGTCGCGGTGATCGTGAAGCCGGGGCTCTTGCGCAGTTGCCGTAACGCGTAACGGACATCCCGGCCCAGTTGTTCAAGCCAGCCCTGGCCCCACATCTCGCGCGTCACATCTTGCACCATAGGAATGTTTCCGAACTCCTGCGCCGCTGCATGTCGCGCCGCCTCCGCCGTCTCCCCTCGCGCCACTCGATCTGCAATCGCCATCCGCAGGTGAGCATCGATCTCTTCCTGCAATTCGCGCTTGCGCCGCTGAAAACCGAAGCTCGGGAAACCCTTCATGACTCACTCTCCTCCGGCTTGACGTACATCACCGACCCAATCGCTTCCACAATCCGCACCCATCGGCCCAGATCAGAGGCCAACTGCTTTTTCCCCTTGGCCGTGATTCGGTAATATCGGGCTTTTTGCTTGCTCTCTGACTGCTTCCATTCCGACTGCACCCAACTCTGACGTTCCAGTCTATGGAGGGCCGGATACAGGGATCCGGTCTCCACCTGTAGAACGTCTCCGGATCGCAAACGTAAGGCCTGGACAATGCCGTATCCATGCTGCGGCCCCCATTGCAGGGTCTGAAGAATGAGCATGTCGAGTGTTCCCTGCAGCAGCTCAATCCGATTCTTATACTGGTCTTTTTCGCTCATAGACGTAGACACTCTACTCCCACTGGAGGTAGATTGTCTACTTCATTTTGTATAGGGCACCGAGCAGCCTTGCCCACTCAGCAGATTTGAAAGTACGTCAATTCTCAGGACGAGAATTGATGATTCTGAATTGGCGCTCAATCGCCAACTCACTCTTTCAGACCAAAGATAGGTCCCCAAATGTCTTAGTGCTGTATCTGGAGCGCCCCGCGACGCAAGGGTGCGCAGTTGCATGCTCTCTGGCGGGGCGCTTCGGATACAGCGACTTGAAGGAAGCCGCCCCACTTAAGCCTATGTACTTTGCATCGGTCTGAGCGGGTGCAGAGGGATCAGGAACCGACTGAGTCGGCTGGGATGCGATGGCATGAAGGCCGGATGGAGCGGCACTGTGGCTCGCCGAGGGGTGATTTGGAGGCGGGAGAGGCTGGCATCGGAGGGGTCTTGCCGAGATGAGCCAAGGAGTCCGCGTGCGCGCCGGAGCACGGTCAAAGGCCGAGGATGTGGATAGAGATTCATGCGGCGCACCGGTCTGATTGAGGTGGCGAGCGAAGCAGGAGTTGCGCGGCGGAGAGCCGTTCGACGACGCGCATGGTTGCGCCGCAGACTGGGCAGTTCCAGAGTGAGCGGGTCCGATCGGTGGACGGTGATGCCGGCGCAGGTATGTTTTGCTGTTCATCGAGCAGCCGCAGGCACAGCGGCAGGAGCGCAGCGCGGTTGCGGTTGGCCAGGAACCCGAAGTTGCGGATGCGCACGAATCCCGGCGGCAGCAGGTGAAGCAGGAAGCGGCGCAGGAACTCGTCGATAGCCAGGGTCATGAGCCGTTTCTTGTTGCCGTGCGCGGAATCGCGCCAGCGGAAGGTGACGTTGCCATCGGCGAGAGCGAGCAGCCTGGAGTTGGAGATGGCGACGCGATGGGTGTAAGCCCCGAGATAGCGCAGTACATGTTGCGGGCCGCCAAAAGGCGGCTTGGAGTAAACGACCCAGTCGTGGCGGAACAGTACCCGCAGCCATCGAGCGAACGCGCGCGGCTCGGCGAGTGGCACCAGGCTGCCGTGGAACTGGAACTCGCCGCGAAGGAAGGCGCTGCGGACTCCGGCGACGAACTTGCCGCGGAAGACACGGCTGAGCACGCCGATGGGCAGGAAGAAGGAACTCCGGGCGGAGATCCAACTGGAGTGATCCGGTGCCAGGCCACCGGCTGCAACTACGCAGTGGATGTGCGGATGAAACTGCAAGCGCTGGTTCCAGCTGTGGAGCACGCTGAAGAAACCGATCTCGGCACCGAGACGCCGTGGATCACGAGCTACTTCAAGCAGAGTCTCAGCGCTGGCGTGGAAGAGCAGGTTGTAGATGAGCCGCTTGTTCTGTAATGCGAGCGGAGCCAGTTCCCGCGGCAGAGTGAAGACCGCATGGACATAGCGAGTGGGCAGCAGTTCCCCTTCGCGCGCCTGGAGCCAGCGCCGGCGCGCGTTGCCCTGGCACCGCGTGCAGTGCCTGTTTCTGCACGAGTTGTAGGAGATCCTGGTCGTGTGTCCGCAGCCGGTGCAGCGATCGCGATGCCCGCCCAGCGCGGCGGTGCGGCAGCGCACGATGGCCAGCAGCACCTTCCGGTGTTGCCAGTTGATCCACTTGCGGCTGTGATCCACAAATGCCTGTCCCGCACAGCGAACAATGTCGGCCATCTCCACCAGAGGCCGGTTCTTCAACTGTGCTTGCGTCCTCCCTGTCGAGAGAAGGTGAGCGCATCAAGGGGGCTGGCGGTCGCGCTGAGATGGCGTTGGGACAGGTGCAGATAGATGGTCGTTACTTCGAGGTCGCGATGGCCGAGCAGGATCTGGATGGTGCGCAGGTCGGCCCCGGCTTCAAGAAGATGGGTCGCGAAACAATGGCGCAAAGTGTGGGGATGAATGCGCCTGTTGTCGAGGCCGGCGCGTTCGGCGGCGATCTGGCAGGCAGACCATAGGACCTTGGTGGTGACAGGGTAACTTGCCGTGTGCCAGCGGTTGCCGGGGAATAGCCACTCCCTGGGCTTGCGCCGCAGTCCGCGCCAGTAGACGCGCAGTTCTTCGAGCAGCTTCGGGCTGAGCATGACATCGCGGTCCTTGCCACCCTTGCCCTCGTGGATGTGAACCACCATCCGCTGGCTGTCGATATCGCTGACCTTGAGGCGGGCCGCTTCTGCGCGGCGTGCGCCGGTGGCATAAAGCGTCATCAGCAGGATGCGATGAAAAGGGGTATCGGCCGCGTCGATCAGTCGCGCGACTTCTTCCTGACTGAGCACCCCGGGAAGGTGACGCAACTTCTTCGGATAGGGCGTTTCGGCGATGCTCCAGTTGCGCTTAAGCACGTGAATGTAGAAAAAGCGCAGCGACGCCAGCCGCAGGATCACCGTGTTCGGGCTGAACTTGAACTGGGTGAACAGGGCTGCCTGGTACTTGCGAATCTCTTCAGGGCCAAGCTGATCGGGCCGGCGATGAAAGTAGCGGCTGAAGTGCTCAACACCGTGCAGGTATGTGCGGATGGTAGTAGCGGCGAAGTTGCGCCGATGCAACTCCTCAAGCATGAGCTGACGTAGTTGGTTCACAGAGAATCCTCCTTCTCTGCGTCCCAAACTACCCCGGCAGCCACAACGGCCGGCTCAGCCGCACGCGGATGCGTCCGCCGCCGCAGCGGCTTCGTTCATGTCGCCTTCTCGAACGTTTTTCTGCGTTTCAGCGGAGTTCCGAACTTTAGAGACGGGACACAAACCCGGGGTAAAGAGTCTGCCGAAAAACTCGCGAAAATGTCCAGGCCGAAGCAGAAAACCTCAAGGGCTAAAGCCCAGGTCCTTTATTTGGGCAGCTTGCGGCACGACCGAGGTCGTGCCCTGATACAAAACTTTCTCCAAATAGAGTTTCCGTGGGAACTTGGCTCGAGGGAAGAGTAGGGCCCGCGGCTAAAGCCGCCCGGAGTCTTATGCGTCTCTTCAGCAGCCTGAAGGCTGCTGCTCCCTCCGCCCGTTCATCGCGATGAAACTGCGATGAACGGGGCACGGCGCCCGGCTTTTCTGTGGCTCTATTAGCAGCCTGAATGCTGCTGCTCCCTCCGCCCGCTGTCGCCGCGGCGACCGATGAAACTGCGATGAACGGGGCACAGCGCGCCCGGCTTTGCTGGCGTCAGCGGCGTTGTGCGGCGCGGGCGTGGCCCAGGGCTAGCAAGGCGCCGGTTACTTTTCCGGCTTCGTGGCGCACCACGTCACCTTCCACGGCAAAATCGCCGACGATGCAGCGGACGCCCATTTTCTCGATGCGCTCGATATCGGCCTCGATGGGGGAGGCGTCCTCAGCGGCGTAACGGGCGAGGGTATCGGGATGGAAGCGAGAGGTGTTGATGAGGGCATAGTCGAAGATGGGCGCGCGGGTGTGCTCGTAGATGCGCTCAATGTGTTCGGAGGCGGCAAGGCCAAGGCTTTCGTTGGCCTCGGTCATCAGGTTACAGATAAACACGCGGATGCCGGCCGCCTTTGCCAATGCGGAGGGAATGCCCTGGACCAGGAGATTGGCAATGAGCGAAGTGTAGAGAGAACCGGGCCCGACGGTGATGAGATCGGCGTGCTGAATCGCCTCCAGGGTCTCGGGGAGGGCGGCGGCATCGGGGGGATCGAGCATCAGCTCCTCAATGTGCCGCTGGGTGGCGTTGATGTTGGTTTCTCCGCGAACCAGCGAGCCGTCGTCCATGCGCGCGATGAGGGTGGCATTGGTGGTGGTGGCGGGATAGATTTTGCCGCGGGTAGCGAGGATTTTGGAGGCGAGCTGGACGGCATGGGCAAAGTCGCCGGTAATCTCAGTGAGGGCGGCGACAAAGAGGTTGCCGAAGTTGTGGCCTTCAAGGGAAGCGCCGCGGCGGAAGCGATGGTCGAAAAGGCGGGCCAGCAGGTCGCCTTCCTCGCTGAGGGCGACCATGCAGTTGCGCAAGTCGCCGGGGGCGAGCATGTTGAAGCCTTTGCGCAAACGGCCGGAGGATCCGCCATCGTCGGTAACGCAGACGACTGCGGCGAGGTCAGAGATGGCAGCCTGGAGATCCGCAGGCTGATGGGGAGGAGCCACGTGGCGGCACAGTCCGCGCAGCAGGGTGGATAACCCCGTGCCGCCGCCGAGGGCAACCACCCGCAGGGGCTTCCCGTTCTCTTCGACTTCGAAACCTAGAGACCGGCCCTTTTGCAAAATCCACTCCGCGTAACCAGAGTTTACCAAGGAGCCTGATACTTCAAGGGAGTTCCGGGTACAGCAATTCGGTAAAGCGCGGATCGTCGAGCATATTCAGGAAATCGTTGTCAGAGCGGGCCTGGAGGCGGCTCCTGGGATTGAGTTCAATGGCGCGGGAGAGGTTGGAGAGGCAATCGTGGCTGCGGCCGGTGATGCTATCGAGGACGGCCAGCCCGTAGAAGGCGTATTCGGCTTTGGGGTGGGCGGCGATGATGGCATTGAAATGCTCGCGCGCTTCTTCATAGAGGCCCTGGTTCAACTGCGAGACCGCGTAGTCGCAGCGTTCCTCAGGAGAGGCGAAGGAGAGCGACGAATGCTGGAGCTGACGCCGGCAGGTGGCCAGGTACATGCGGGCGCGCTCGGCGATATGCGGCGGCGCAATGGGCATCAGTTTTTCGAGGGCAGCCAGGGCCTTGTCGTACTTTCCCTGCTGCACCAGGTGGACGGCGGCCTGGTATTGCGTGAACGCGGGGCCGCTTTCAGGCAGTGCAGCGGGCCTGGCCTTGGGGACGGCAACGGGTTTCTTGCGGCTCGATACCGCGGGTTTGCTTGGTGGCATCGCGATCTCAATGGACGCAGGATAAGAGCGGAAGCCCTGTGCGCGGCACAGGAAGCGCCTTCCACGCCTTTGATGCGCTCAGGGCAACTTTATACGCATGGGCCTACTTCGCGTCAATGGGAGGGGCATTGTGGCGGGCTCCCGGTGTGCGGTTACGGGCTTTGCTGCCACCATTCACTTTACATTGCTGCCGGGGACTGGGGTTGAATTCCGCCATCGGATTGGGGGCGAATTCGCATCGAAGGAAGGCTGTATTCCCCCGTGGGCGACAGGGCGCCCGGAGTGCGAAATTCAGGTCGGATTGGGGCCGGAAGTATGGCTGAGGAGTAGGCGGCTTCGCAGGACTGGTCCGGACTTGGGGTAACTTCCGAATAGAGCACCACTCGTC